>CAWKIW010000001.1:0-614743 GCA_963849675.1 uncultured Solirubrobacterales bacterium
AACTCGCAGCTGGAGGTGGTTGGCCAGGCGACGACGTTCTCGATGATTGATCGACCCGACCAGCTCGCTGACTTCGCTCACGCGAGCGCGATCAGACGGGCTGCGTAACGCAGAGACGTCCCGACCGATAATTCGGCTGTGAGCGCCGCGACCGGGGAACCCAGGCTCCTGCTTCTGAGGACGAAGCTTGAGCCTCCTGTGCCTCGGGAGCTCGTTCCCCGGGATGGGCTAGTTCGGGCGTTAGGGGCTGGTCTGGTGCGACCGCTGACGGTGATCCGAGGTCCGGCTGGCAGCGGCAAGTCGCTGCTGATGGCGCAGTGGCGCTTGGCGGCACTGAGCGACCGCAAGGTCGCGTGGCTTTCGTTGGACGAGGGTGACAACGAGCCCGTCAGGTTCTGGAGCTACGTGATCGCGGCTTTGCGTTCGGTGCTTCCCGAGTTTGGCGAGGGGCCGCTGTCGTTGCTGCGGGCTCCGGGTGTCGATCTGATGGAAGAGGCCGTCCCGGCCTTGATCAACGAGCTTCTCGAGACGGCCAGCGAGACGGTGCTTTTGCTCGATGACTACCACGTGATTGAGCACGAGGCGATCCATGCGGGCATGGGGTTCCTTTTGGAGCACGTGCCGGGCAATCATCGCTTCGTGATCGCCTCGCGATCAGAGCCGCCGCTGCCGCTCGCTAGGTTGCGCGCGCGTGGAAGTCTTAGCGAGATCGATCCCGAGCAGCTGGGCTTCTCCGAGCCCGAGGCGGAGTACCTGCTGAACGAAGTTCACCAGCTCGGTCTGGCGATCGAGACAGTGAGCCGCCTTCATCAGCGCACCGAGGGCTGGGCCGCGGGGCTGTATCTGGCGGCGCTGTCGCTGCGCGACCGTCGCGATGCGGATGAGTTGATCGCCGGATTCTCGGGGGACGATCGCCGGATCGTGGACTACCTGGTCGGGGAGGTGCTGGACCAGCAGCCGGATGCGGTGTTGAGGTTCCTCCTGTCCACTAGCGTGCTCGAGCGATTTTGCGCACCGCTGTGTGACGCGGTGACCGGCGCCGGCGACGCGCGGGAGATGCTTGACCGAGTCGAGCGCTCGAATTACTTCCTGATCCCCCTCGACCCGCGGCGCGAGTGGTATCGCTACCACCATCTGTTCGCTGAGTTACTGCGCCACGAGTTCGAGCGGAGGGAGCCCGGATCTTCCGTTGAGCTTCGTCGCCGTGCTGGTCGGTGGCTCGCGGACGCCGGCATGATCTCAGAGGCCGTCCCCCACATGGTCGCAGCCGGGGACCTCGACCAGGCTGCCGATTTGATCGCAGCGTACGCGGCGCCGTTCGCGACCGGCGAGCGAGGCGGAGAGACGGCGCTTACGGTCGCTGAATGGTTCGACGCGCTTCCGGCCGAATACGTCGTCGCGGACGCCCGCTGGTGCGTTGGCAAGGCCGGCGTGGCATTGGCGCTCGGTCGCCACGATGAGATCCTGCCGTGGCTGGATCGCGCTGAACGGGCCCCGAACCACAGGCTCGATCGGGACCCGAGGTTCGCGTCGCGGGCGACGGTGCGGCGGGCTGCTGCCTGGGAGTTGCTCGGCGACGTGCGCCTCAGTAGAGAGTTAGCGGAACAGGTCATGCCCCTCGACGGCAGCTCGCGCGACCACGCGCTTGCTGGGAGCGTGCTCGGAGCGACCGCCCGATGGCTGGACGACGACGTCGCGGCCGTCGATTTCCTCACTCGGGCCGGGCAGCTTGGCCGCGAGCACGATCCGGTCGCTGCCGTGGCTGCGTACGGACACCTGGCGCTGATCGCCACTGACCACAACGACTGGCAGACGTGCGACGTCAACGTCAAGACAGCCTTCGACCTAATCGCTGAGTCGGAGCTCCAGGAGTACTGGATGGGGTCCTTCGCGCACCTCGCGAAGGGGAGGCTGCTTGGCAAGCAGAGGAAGACGAGCGAGGCGCAAGCGGAGCTCACGCGGGCGGTGACCCTCGCGCGACGCGGGGTTGGGGGGGTCGGGTTGGCATACGTGCTCGTCACTGTCGCCGAGGCGCGCCGCGAACTCGGCGACCGCCGCAGCGCGATTGAGCTGGTGCGAGAGGCGCGAGAGCTGAGCGCCCACGCTCCCGACCCCGGGACCCTCGTGCCGCGCTTGCTTGACAAGGCGGAGCGCAGCCTTCGGCTCGTCTCCCAGCTACACGGCTCGCGGCTGGTCATTGTCGAGGAGCTGACCGTCCGCGAGGCGGCAGTCCTCCGCCTCCTGCCAACGGGTCTCTCGGCGCGGGAAATCGGCCATGAGCTGGGCGTGTCCCGCAACACGGTCAAGACCCACAGCAAGAACCTCTACCGCAAGCTCGGCGCGACCGGCAGGCGCGAAGCGGTCGCGCGCGGCCGCGAACTCGGCCTCCTCTGACCTCAGCGCAAGAATCGGCTCACGCGGGGTGAGTCAGATCGGGGTGAAGACACCTCACCCCACGTGGTCCGATCCTCGACCCATGAGTCATCCCTATCTGAACATGCTGCTCGCCCGGGCTCGCACGGACGATCTCTACCGAGACGCCGCCGTCGCGCGACGGGCCGCGGAACCCCGGCGAGCCGCGAAGCCGCGCCGGTCCGCGAGGGCGCGGGGTCATCGGCGCTTCGGTCTGTCGACCGAGCTGGCTACCCCCGCGCAGGCAGTGACACTCCGGCGCTACTCGGCCGAGGATCACGGTCCGCTCGCCCGTATCGCGGAGCTCGATAGCTCCAAGCCTCCACATCAGCCCGTGGTAGTCCCTGAGATCGGGGGTGAGCTTCGCGCGGCCTTGCCGCTGAACGATGACTCGCTCGTAGCCGATCCCTTCCATCTGACCGCGGGCGTAGCCGACCTGTTGCGTGCGTGCGCGCGCCAGCTCGATGTGCAACCGGACACCAGCGTCAGCGCTGACTCGTCGAGCAGTTCGCCCGACATGTTGTGCGCTGAAGGCGGCCTCCCGCGACGTTCATCCAATTAACCCGTTCCCGAGGAAAAGTCATGAAGCGCAAGCCCCTGATCCTGGTCTCGCTGCTGCTCGCGGCGTTTTTGATCAATCTGGACACGACGATCGTCAACGTCGCGTTGCCGTCGCTCGTGCGCCAGCTGCACGCGTCGGACTCGCAGCTGCAGTGGGTCGTGGACGCTTTCAACTTGCTGTTCGCCGGCTCGGTGCTGGCCGCGGGCAGCCTCTCTGACCGCTTCGGGCGCAAGGGGATGCTGCTCGCCGGCCTAACGGTCTTCGGCCTGGCGAGCCTGGCCGGCGGGCTGATGGACAGCCCCGGCGCGCTGATCGCGGCGCGCTCGGTGATGGGCGTCGGCGCAGCGATGGTGTTCCCGTCCACGCTGTCACTGATCACAAACGTGTTCACCCAGCGGGGCGAGCGCGCCCGGGCGATCGGCTTGTGGGGCGCGATCACCGGCGTGGCGATCGCGCTCGGGCCGATCGTCGGCGGCTGGCTGCTCGAGCTCTCCGACTGGCGCAGCATCTTCTTCGCGATGGTCCCGATCGCCGCCGGCGCCGGGGTCCTGGCCGCCCGCTACGTCCCCACCTCGCGTGACCCACACGCGCCCCGGACCGACCGGGCCGGGTTCGCGCTGTCCACCGCGACAATCGGGCTGCTCGTCTACACGATCATCGAGGCCCCGAACCACGATTGGGGCAGCGCCCGGACGCTCGGCAGCTTCGCCCTGACCGCCGTGCTGGCGGCGGCGTTCGTGGCCTGGGAGCGGCGCACCGAGCAGCCGATGCTCGACGTCAGCCTGTTCCGCAACCCGCGGTTCACCGCCGCGAGCGCCTCGGTCGCGATCTCGTTCTTCGCTCTGTCCGGGTTCATCTTCCTGGCCACCCAGATGTTCCAGTTCCTCAAGGGCTACGGCCCGCTGTCAACCGGCGTGCGCCTGCTGCCGGTCGCCTCATTCGTCGCGATCTCCTCGATCCTCGGCACCAAGCTGGCCGTGCGGTTCGGCACGAAGCTGATCGTCGCCTCCGGTCTGTTCCTGATGGCCGCGTTCTACCTATGGGTTTCGACTTCATCAGTCACGACCGGCTACGGGACGATCGCCGCCCAGATGGTCGTTCTCGGGACGGGCATGGGTCTCACCAGCGCGCCCGCGACCGAGGCGATCATGGGCGTCGTCCCGAAAGCGAAAGCCGGCGTCGGGTCGGCGGTCAACGACGCCACGCGCCTCTTGGGCGGCACCCTCGGCGTCGCCGTGATCGGCAGCGTTTACGCGTCGCTGTACGCCAGCCGGCTCACCGGCGCGCTCCCCGGGGGGTTGTCTGCCAGTGTCGCGCGGACCGCGCACGCATCCGTCGGTGCCGCGTTCACAGTCGCAGCCAAGCTGACCCACGCCGGCCATCCGCTGCTCGCGTCAGCCGTCCACAACGCCGCTAACTCGGCCTTTTTCGAGGGCTTCCACGCGGCCAACTACGTCGCCGCGGGCATCGCCGCCGCCGGCGCCGTGATGGCGCTGGCCCTGCTGCCCGCCCAACCGACGACCAGCCGCGACGACACGCCAGAGGTGCCGGCACTAGGCACGCCCGCCACAGCCGCAGCGCACAGCTGAACCCACCCCCACGCGACAGGAGACAGAACACCATGAGCACCCAGCAACCTGCCCCGCGCGTGACCGCCGCCGGCTCCGGGATCGGCCGGACGACCGGGTTTGAGCTGGCCAGCCCGGGCCAGCCGAGCGCCGCCAACGTCGAGGTCGCACTGGAGCGCAACCGCGCGTTCGCCGCCGTCGGCGGCCACCAAGGCGCAGTCGTCTTCCCCAACCTGAGCCTGTTCGTGATCACCTGCCTCGACCCGCGCGTCGACCCCGCGCACTTCCTCGGCCTCGGCCTCAGCGACGCGATCGTCCTGCGCAACGTCGGCGGGCGCGTAACCCCGGAGGTCATCAACGATGTCGCGTTCATCGGCCAGCTCGCCGAGAACGCACTGCCCGACGGCCCGCTGTTCGAGGTCGCCGTGATCCACCACACCCAGTGCGGAACCGGCGCGCTCGCCGACGACACCTTCCGCCGCGACTACGCGCAGCGGATCGGCGCCGAAGAGTCGACCCTGCAGGAACACGCCGTCCTCGACACCATGGCAACCGTCACGCGCGACGTCGAGCGTCTCCGCTCCGCACCCGCCATCTCCCCGCGCGTCACCGTCTCCGGGCACGTCTACGACGTCATCACCGGCTTGGTGGAGACGGTCCTCCCCGCTCACAGCTCAGCAGCTCGAACCGTTGAACAAACCCAATCCCCTCAAGTAGACGAAACACCATGACAACCGCGGTTACTCCCGAAATCAAGCAAGACCACCCCGAAGGCCAAGAGTGGCCAACCCTTCCTAGGGACCTCGCTGATACGACGCACGAGGGCCGCGCGGATTGGTTCGATCCGAGCGCTCAGGACCGGCTTCGAGCTCGGCGAGCCCGCTCGGCGCGCGAGTCGATCCTCACTCCGACCGATCGCGGCGAGTAGGTTCGCTCCGTTGAGCCTGCAGCGACTCTGGGCATTGAGCGGCGCGCTGGCGGTTGTGCTGTTCGGTTGCGGCCTCCTGTTCGGGGACCTGCTGGCGTCGTCCAACTATCCGGCCCTCAACGCGCCCGGGGCGAAGGTTCGGAGCTACTTCCTGCACGACGGTTTCGAAGTACGCGCGCTTGCTTTCTTCCACGTTCTCGCCGCGCTGACCCTCCTCTGCTTCGCGCTGTATCTGCAGAAGCGCATAAGCGAGATCAAGCGATCGTCAGCCGGAGCGGCGGCAACCGCGCTTGCCGGCGGCGCGACCGCAGCGGTGTTCTTGCTCCTCTCCGCTCTGATGTACCGCACCCTGGCCGAACCGGCTGTAACACGCAACGCGGCGTTGACGCACGCGCTGGTGGTGATCTCCTATCTCGCCGGCGGCCCCGCGGTCGCGGTGCCGCTCGCGCTCATGATCGCGGTCACGATCAGGTCTCTGCGGCAACCCACGCTGCCTCGCTGGACTGGCTGGCTAGGCGTCTCCGCCGTCGTCTTCTCGGTGCTCTCCGCGGGCATCCTCCTCGGTCCAATGAACAACAGCTCAGCCTGGTACGGCGTGCTCCTTCTCGCGGCGGTGCTCGGCTTCGTGTGGACGTTCGTGACGAGCATCGCGCTCGCATCCAGCTCGGACGCAGCCTTGACGACCAAAGCCTGAGTTTCGCCTCCACGGCAAACAGAAGTCTGCATCCGGCGATCCCGCGCTCGCCTGGCGCCTCGTTTGGAACGCCACCTGCCGCCGCGCCTGGTCGCGGGCGACACTGCTGCTTCGTCGCCAAGGGAGGAGCCCGTGCTAACTCGAGTACGTCTAGCACGTCATAGCACTTTGGACGACCAGCGACGCTGTGCTTCGCGCTTCTCGTTCGTGATTGTGTGCGGAGTAGCGTCGGCCGTGCGGGAGCGCCGGAGCGCTCCCGCGGAACTGGCCCTTGCTAGAGCTCGAGCCCGGCGCTGGCGTGCATCATCGGTGCCTTTCGGCCGTGGATCGCTCCGATGATCTCCTCCGATGAGATCCCTTCGAGATAGGTGCCGGTGGTCGAGAGGTACGCGTGCCCGAGCTGCCGCTGGATCAACGGGAGCGGAATGCCCTCATGCAGAGCTCGACGGCGTGCGCGTGGCGGAGTTGGTGTGGCGCGAACCGGCGCCGCACCCCAGCCTCAATCGCGAGGTGGCGCAGCTCGGCGCGGACCGCGGTGGCGGACCACGCGCGGCCGCGGGTTGGCCCACCGATCACGCAGAACAGCGGCCCCGGCGGCAGCGCTATCCGGTCCGGCATCCAGGCCGCCAGCACCGACCAGGCCCAGGGGTCCATCCCCACCTCGCGACGGCGGTCGCCCTTCCCGTGGCGGATGAGGAGACTGCCTCGCCGCTCGTTGAGGTCTGTCTCGGTGAGCGTGAGCACTTCGTGGATTCGAAGGCCGGCGCGCCACAGCACCACGATCAGGCCCCGCATTCGGCGGCCGTGACGATCGTCTCCGGCCTGGCGCATGACCGCAACGATCTCGTCGACCATCGGCGGATCCGCCGGGTAACGACGGCCCCTATTCGGCGGGGGCCGGCGGACGTGATGACCGGGCATCGTCGCCGGCGACCGGGGCGACCGGGGCGTTCTACAACCGCCGGCGCCGGCACTCCACCCTGAACATGCTCTCCCCAGCCAACTACGAACAGCTCCAACTCTCTCCGCTCGGCGGTTGAGAACAATGGCTCGAACAAGACAAAATCAACATCAACAACCAACCCCCCAGGTATCACGCAAACCGGGGCAGGTCCAGTCTCGCGCTCTCGCTCGGGACGAGCTGGGGAACTACATCGAGATGGAGCCGGACTTCTGCTCGTCACGTTTGCGGAAGTCGCGCTCGGTGACGCCGTCCCCCGCCAGCATCGAGCCTCGATGTGTGCGATCTCTACATCCGGTGCCCGCGCGCACGACAGGGCCGGTCGCTTCCCCTCTCGACGGAGGCTGTCGCACGAATACGGCCGGCCAGCGCATTCTTGTGGCGAGCTGACAACCGGCGAGGGAGCTCGAGGAGCAACGGTCGGTTCAGGGAGGGTCCGGCTCGAAAAAGCGACCACACAGGACGTTTTCTCGAGCCGCATCCTCTCGGTTCGTTTAGCTGACGCCAACCCGCTCGGTGTCGGTTGTGGCTGGCTCACAACGCGATTCTTTGTGCGACAGCCTCCGATCATTGCGGTAGCGGAGCGCGATCCAGCGGTGGTCGCGCTGCGAGACAATCACATCATGCAGGTTGTGAGGGTTCTCGATGTGGCGAGATGTCGCCCCCGTCGCGGACAGGATCGATGACGTCGTTCCGGGTTGACGCGGCCGTGGCCGCTGACGCGGCCGCGGTGACGGCGGTCAGGGTGGCGCTTGAGACGTTTCTGTATGGCCAGAGTTCGCTCTCGCAGGCCGATGTGGAGGACGAGTGGTTGGACCTTGACCTGGAACGGAACGCGCGCGTCGTCCGCGACGGCGAGCGCGTTGTTGGCTTTGGGGCGGTGCGCCAAGAAGGCGAGCTCTGGGAAGCCGAAGGATTTTCGCATCCCGACGCGCTCGGGCGGGGGGTCGGAGCGCTGATCGCGACTGGGCTTGAAGAGCACGCGGCCGGCTATGGCGCGCGCCGGATTCACAGTGTCGCGTTTGAGGTCGACTCGGCCGCGCGCAGGCTGCTGCAGTCGCTCGGCTACAGCGCCGTGCGCGTTTTCCGTGAGATGCGCATCGAGCTGCACACGCCGCCGCCCGCGCCCCACTGGCCGGACGGGCTACGAGTGGTCCCGTTCGACGTCGAACGGGACGCGCTCGAGTTCCACGCCGCGTGCGAGGAGGCGTTTGCAGATCATTGGGAGCACACCCCGCGCGAGTTCGGATTGTGGTCGAGGAGCCACATTGGCAGCCAGCGTTTTGACCCGACGCTCTGGTGCGTCGTTCGCTCGGGAGACGAGATTGCCGCCGGAACGATCTGCGCCGATGATACGTACGGGGGCGGCTGGGTGCACGTGCTGTTCACGCGTCGGGCGTGGCGTAAGCACGGCGTCGGTACAGCGCTTTTGAGCGACTCGTTCGCGCGCTTCTGGGAGCGCGGCGAGCACAGCATCGGGCTCGGGGTCGATGCGGCGAGTGACACGGGCGCGTTCCGCCTCTACGAGCGCGCCGGGATGTCTCCTAAGCTCGGCTTCGTGGTTTACGAGAAGGAACTCGACGATCGTCGGTGAGTCGCGCCCCTAGGCGGCCGCCAATCTTCCCTCGACGCGGGATTGCAAGGAGCTACGGGCGTTGGGGCTGTAGCTACTGGATCAGATCGCCACTCACCACCGGAAGGGATCTGCGTTTCGCGTTAGTCGTTCGTGCGGGAGGGCTCCCCGGGAGCAGTGCGAACCCAATCGTGCTTGGGGCCCGGATCGAGGTCGGCGAGGAATTCCGTGCGAGAGAAGTCCCAGCTTTCGCGTGCCTGGTCGGCCGCCTTGCCACCGCCGCCTGCCGCGTCTCGTGGTCATCGCACACGACCAACACGAGGGCCGCGTGCGAACCAACGCGAGCGAGTATCGCGTGGGCCTTCTGTTCATGCCGCCCCACGTGCGATCCGCGTTCGCGAACCTCCTTGATCCCGCCCTTGGCCCCTCGCAGCGACGAGAGCATGCCCATGAAGCCCATCGCCACCGACAGGGAGATCCGCATCCCGGTGTACACAACACCGCCGGCCGACAGGACCCGAGACTGGGTGAGCTTCAGCGACCCGTCCTCGTTGCCGCTGACCACAAGAGCCGTCGCATGTCCCTTGCGATGCTCCTTGCGGAATCCACGTCCGAGCGACGCAACCATGTGCTCGGCACCCCGCCGACTAGCGAAGCTGGCGAGTACCACCGATTGCTCGCCAGACGCCCCGTTCGCGTCGGGCTCTGACGCCACGCGCGCATCATGACCCACAGCCGCTAGCAACTCACGCCACTCCGGCCGCGTGAGGCGTACGGGGTCTACCGGAGAGTGCTGCTTCGGGCTGATACGGGCAGCCAACGCAGGCTGCCGCAACTCCTGGCGATGCCTGCCTGGCATCGGGATCGCGCCGTAGCCGGCGCCCGCGCGAGCACCAGCACCCGGAGCAACACTCGCACTTGCGCCGCCGGTTCGTGGAAAGCGATCGCGAGCTCCGAGCGCCCCGGCACTTCAGAGCACGAGCCGAGGTCGTCGAGCCGCGTTAGCGCCTTACGCCTCAAGGAGGCACGACGCTGTCGCTGCTCCTTCTCGATTCGACTCGCCAGTCCGACCAGGATGCGACCAGGGCTTCTGGTTTCCGAATCTTAAACATGAGCGAGCCGACACCGGGGCAACTGGTCGTGATCGCCTATCAAAGCGGGTTGGTCGCGCCGGGCGACAGCCCGACAGTCTGACGGGCTCCTACTCCTCCTGGTGTAGGGCACGACTGCGGCTACGCCGAGCGCAGCACGTCGAGAGCCGCCCGCCGGACGACGACAGCACGGCGGCTCCGAGGCAGGATCCGCGCCTCACCAACTGCCCGACCAGGAGCCCGAGATGAGCACCCACAGATCAACCCAGACCGCGACGGCACCACCCGCGCACGTACTCCGAGTGCTTACCGACCCTGCCGCATGCGGGCGCTGGGCACCGATCGCGTTCACCACCGACCAAGCACCTGGCGAACGCCTGCAAGCCGGGACGCGAACCAGATTGCAGGGCCGAGTCGCCGGCCGGAATGTCAGCTTCGAGGTCGAGGTCTTCACCGCCGATGGCCGCGGTCTTTCGCTGCGCGCCAGCGGCCCTGTGCGGCTCGAGGTCGACTACCGGCTCACACCCGGTGTGGCGGCGACGTTGATCGAGGCCGAGATCACGCTCACTCAGGCTGAAGGAATCACCGGCGCGCTGGTCTCGCGCGCGACCAGCGCCGTGCTGGCAGCGGGCGCACTGGGGGCCGCACTCCGCGCGATCGCCGCCGAAGCCGAGCAACTCCAGCTGCGTCACATCGAAAGGAATACATAAATGCACCTCCCTCTCCTCAAGGCGCTCGTCGCCGTCATCTCCGCCTCGGTTATCGCGATCGGCGTCGCGGTGGCTCCCGCCGCGCGCAATCCACAGCACGCCCACGGCTCAGCCGCAGCGAGCCAGACGAGCACCCTCCAAAACGACGGGATGGAGTTCCTCGGGCAACTCGCCGCCGGGAGCGTCAAGCCCGACGCGACCCTCAAGCAGAGCTGGACCGACGATGTGACCGCAGTCGCCCACAGGCTCGGGCTCACAGACCGCACGCTCGCCGATCAGCTCAGCGCCGGCCGCTCACTGTCCCAGATCGCCGCGTCGCGGGGCGTCCCGATGAGCACCGTGACGACCGTGCTACTCCGTTACGTCCGTCGCGATTTCGATCAAGCCAAGCGCGATCAGGCAATCTCGCCGACCGCTGCGCGCGCCCTCGTCAACGCCCTCAGCACGGCGCTCGGCAATCCCTAAGCGATCCGACGGCCCGGCATCACACCACCCACGCGTCGTGGGTGCTCAGAACGGCAGGCGACGACTGACCCCGCCGAGCGGGTCCAAGGTCTTAATCGTTCCCGCGTCGCGGCGACCGGCATCGGCATCGACCAGTGGTGCGACAGCGAGATCGTCGGGAGCTGGGTGGAAAGGGACAACCTTCGGGCTGGTGCGCGAGGTGGGCGTCCGCCGTCCGAGGGGAGGATGGGGCGAGAGGATTGGGATCTGGGTCCGGCGCCGGATGCGCAAGACCACTCGGTAAGGGCCGCCGGGCCGGTCAGGTGGCCGGCGCGTCGGTGATCTCGAAGAACGGGTTGAAGCCGTCGACCCAGTTGTAGTGAACGGACGCGAAGACGCTGTCGTTGACGTAGTCCCAGACCAGGCGGCTGACGCCCGCGGCTCCGGTCGCGGTGAACTCGATGTATGGGCAGGTTGGCGCCCCGTTGCCGGCGGCATACCGCTGCCACCCGAGCGCAATTCGCAGGGCGCGCGTATTGACGACTAGCGCGAACGGACCGGTGAGGTACTGATTGCGCAGAGCCTGGGACAGGCCGCTGGCCTCCACCTGCTGTGAGGTCGCGGTCGCGTGCGTCGGCGGCGGGAAGTGTTGGTTCACGTCGGCCTGCTCGGCAAGAGTTCCGTTCGCGGCGACATGGGCGAGCCATGCCCGAGCGGCCACGTCTAGCGCGGGCTCGGGGTTGGCGACGACGTGCACGGGCAGCCAGCCAGCGCCGTTGATGTGCGGGGAGCGGATGCCAGCGAATCCGAAGTTGGCCCGCGATGTGACGCCCGTAGTGGGATCGTTGGCGGCGTAGTTGGCGACATTGTGCAGGTCGTTGTTGCGATTGAGGATGTCGGTAGTCAGAGCGGTGATCTTCGTCCCGAGCGCGCCGATCCCCTGCGCGCTGGCGATCTTCACGAGGGTCGCCTGATTTGGCGTGCCCTTGAGCCGCGACATCACCGTGGCCCCGTGCCGGATCCGGCGGAACGTCGACTTTTCGGATTCGCTGGCTTTGGTCGTGGCCAGCTCCGCGATCGCGTTGATCAGACCCTCGATGTGCTGCTGGAGGTGCCGGGCACGGGTGGCGCCAACGAGGTACGTGAGCACAGCACTCGCGAGCGCCGGCACGTGCGCCGCCTGGAGGTTCGCCCGTCCGAGCGAGCCGATCTTCTGGCGCTCCTTCGCACTGAGCTGTGCGTTGAGCGGCGAAGCGAGGATCTTGGTGCCCAGCTGTCCCGCGTCGACGGTCGAGTCCGTTGGCGCCCCTGTGTCCGGATTGGTGTCGACGGCGAGCACCGTGAGCGGGGCCCGCGCCAGTAGGGCCGCGACCGCGCGGTTGCCGACCCGCCGCTGGAGCGCGACGACGCGGTCGGCCGCTGGAGCAAGCGACGGGGCGCGAGACTCGGGCTTCGCCGCGACGCGCTCCGCACCGGCGAGACGCCGAGCGCGCGAAGGTGCCGTGACGGTCACCGGCATGGCACCGTCAGCCTCCCAGACTCCCCACAGCCGTACAACCGCCGCGCGATTTGGGTTCAGGATCGGGGCCCCAACAGGCCCACGCCACACGGCGACCGCCTGACGGCCACTCAAGGCTGTGGTCGGTCCACCCCGACGGTCTTGCCGCTCTCGCTCCCGCGCGTCAGTGTCTCGGCGCGAGGGCCGCGTACACGGCGCTGAACTGGCCGAAGGCGACCGCGAACGCCTGGTCGGTGCCGGTCAGGTCCGCCAGCCGCCTGATTCGCGCTGATGAGTCCTCGCCCCAATTGTGCTGGAGTGCTGCGTTCGCGACATCGAGTTCCCGGGGGCCGGCGATCCCGACTGGGTCGATCACCACGATCGTGCCGCGGTGCTCAAGGATGTTCGCCGGCTGGAGGTCGCCGTGCAGGGCGACGACCGGACGGCCCTCTCCCTCTTTGAGCAGCGCCTGGCCGAGCGCTTGCAAGGAAGGTACGTGCGTGACGGCGGCGTCGATGCTCGTACGCCAGTCTCCGAGTCCTCGCCGGCTGGAGCTCGTAGGTCGGTGAAGTGCGTCGAGGAGGAGCGCCAACCGCGTAGGGGCGAGCCGCGACGGTCGTCCCGGACGGGCGCGTTCCAGCAGCAGCGCGCCTGGTCGATGCGCGAGAACGCGGACCGCCGGATGCCCGCCCCAGGCGAGCATCGCGTTCGTCTCGGCAGACAGGCGCTGCTCGTTGGCGCACAGCTTCAGCGCCGCCTCGAGGCCGCTCTCGGTGTGACACCACGCCACGACCCCCCACGCGCCTGCGGCTACCCGCTCATCATCAAGTGACAGACGCCACTCCTCGCACACAGCATCGATGAGCTCTGGCAGATGCGAGACCCAATCCTCACCGGCGCACGCCGGACGGCGCTCAGGCTGTAACGAGGCGCGAGACTTCAACCGTCCTGGCCGCGCGAGGCCCAGCATCAGGCAGACCACAACGCCGCTGCGAAGGTGGCTTCAAGCGGCCCTGCACCATCCGAGCTTGACCGAACGGCTCCTCTGCCGCAGACAGCCAGCGGCACGTGCCAATCCGACACGGTGCAGCCTAGTACCAGAGGCTGCAGCGAGCACCCCCCGGGCAACAAACCACTCAGCTGCACGAGACCAATTCTGCATCCGCGCGCGGCGTGTGTCTTTGGCCACCGGGCCAAAGACGAATTCATCAGAGCGAGCGGCTACCGCCACGGGAGAGCGATGGCTTCGCTTGCCCCCACCTGGGTTTGAGAAGCCGTCGACGTTCCGGCTCCGACGTCGCGCGCCACTCGGTGGCCCCCGCCGTTGCGTTCGGAATGTCGGGCGAGCGCGCCCCCGGTCGCTGAGGCGCTCCGGTGTGGCCGCTGATCGACGGCGTCAGAGACGTGGACTGCGCCCGCCGCCCAGAGGATCCGACGAGCGGTGGGCGCGACCTGGGACGTGGTCACGATCCGTGCGGTCGAGTGGGTGCGGGATACTGGGTTTGCGAGGATGCTTTGACCGATGGCCGCCAACGTGATCATCTCTTATGACGGAACTCCGAACGATGACGATGCGCTTGCGCTGGGCAAGATGCTGGCGCGGGCCGGTTTCGGGTTGGCGCTCGCGTACGTGCGCCATTCGCGTGAGTTTGACGCGCGCCGAGAAGAGGTGGCCCAGCACGATGCCGAGCGACGCCTGGGGCGCGGCGCCGCAACGTTGGGTGATGCGGAAATCACTCGCCACGTCGTCATCGGTGCCTCCACCGGAGACAGCTTGGGGCAGCTGGCCGAGAGCGAGGGAGCGTCGCTGGTTGTGTTTGGCTCGGACTACCGGACCACACCCGGTCACGTCGAGCCCGGCACGTCCGCTCAGCATCTCCTCGACGGTGGCTCGGTCGCGGTCGCGATCGCCGCCGCCGGTCTGCGAACTCAGCTCGAAGGCGCAATCAGATCGATCGCCGTGCCTCTTGCCGGCCCGACGAACGATGTCGCCCGCGAGACCGCAGGCGCGCTGGCCGCGAAACTCGGGGCCACGGTTCGCGAGTCACGCGCCGAGCCGGTGGACCTGATCGTCGTCGGGTCACAGCCGGGCGCACCGGCTGGGCACGTCGTGATCGGCGGGGACGTGCGCAACGAGCTGAACAGCGCCCGCAGCTCGGTGCTGGTCCTCGCGGCCGGCGTGCCGCTCCTCCCGTAGCGCCCGGCTCAGGGGCTGGTGGGGCCGCGACCCAACTCGAAGACGCAGGGACCGAGTGGTAGGGAGCCGCGAAGTGGTGGGTTACGCCGATCGCCGTCAAGGGTGTTCAGGCTCGAAGACGGCTACGCGCCCGTGTCATCAGGTTTGTGGCGGCGGTCATGATCTGGTCCAGACGGCTACCGTGCGGGGGCAAGACGCCTGCTTGCACGGCGAAGGTCATCCCGTCGTAGGCGATGAAGTTCGCTGCGACCTTTCCGGCGCGAATCGTGAAGCAGTCGTTTCCGCGCATGTCGATCGAGCGACCGGTCGCCTCGATCCCTTGGAACGGTGCGCCAGAGAAGGTGCCGGTCAGGTGCCAGTGGGCGAACACCGTCTCGCCGTCTGCGGCGATGCGGTCGAGCTCTATATGCGCGTCCGGCATCGCCGCGAACAGCGCCGCGAAGTGATCCTTTACCGCGCGTCGGCCTTCCAAGCGGCCGACGATCGGCCAGTCCTCGACGATCCCGTCCGCCGCGAACTCGTTTACGAGCGACTCGGCGTCGCGATCATTGAGCCGCTCGAAGATGCTCCGAACGAGAGCAGTCGGTGCGACGGTCTCGGTAGAGCTCATGTGTTCTCCTCCTGTTCGCGGAAGCCCCATCCTAATATGCGTTTGCCTTGTACTGGTAAGCATTTATGGCGGCCGGCGAGCGGTCTGCTGAGGGTGAGAGTGAGCCAGCTCTCGTTCACGATGCGGCTGCCGCACTGGCTGGGTTTGGTCGTTCACCTGCACGCCGCCGTTTCACTTCCCCAGGGTCGGGCGGTCCTGCTTGTCATGAAAGGGAGCCGCGCCGCCTCACTGGCCGCTTGAGGGCATCGATCCGGCGGCCGTCATCGGCTGCCTCTCCTTCGCGAGCAAAGAGCAGCAGTCTGTCGGGCGCGGCGTGAGCCGAGACTGGGATCGATCCGATCGCACAACCGGCGCGGCTACCAGCCGCCGCCTTCGCCAAGCGACCAGTTAGCCCCGATTCCGCTTTGGTCGAGGAGTGTCCCGATCACTGCTTGGCCGAACAGTTCGGCGGCTATCTGCTCGATGTCCTCGGTGGATGCGCGATCTTCGTCGAGCGGTGCGATGCGCTCCCGGACGGCTTGGTGGAGCGCGGAGGGTCCGCGGCCGATCCGTCCGGGTGCGGCGAGGTCGACCGCCTGGGCAGCGACCAGCGTCTCGATCGCGAGCAGGTAGCGGAGTCGGTCGAGCATCAAGGCGATCCGTCCAGCGGCGGCCGGGGCGTTGCTGGCGTCGTCCTCGACGAGTGCCGCACCCGGTCGGGGGTCTGTGGAGAACGGGGAACTGAGGTGCCGCATCTCCGCCACGAGAGCCTGGACCGTTTTGATCAACGGCGCGTACCCCGAGCGCTCAGACCCGTGCGGCGACAGGTTCTCCGATAAGCCCGTCAGCGAGCTTGACAACAGCCGCTGCGTGCGCTGCGCGCAGATGCTGGCGGTCTGAAATAGCGCAAGCGCGACGGTGTCGAGCGCGAGTGCTAGCGCCGCGGTGTTGAAGTTCCCGGTCGAGAGAATCTCGCGGTCCTCGCCGAGCACCAGTGGATTGTCGCCGGCGCCGTTGAGCTCCGGATTCAACGATGCGGCGAGTAGCCCCATTGCCGATTGAAATGCGCCGTGCACGTGGGCGACGCATCGGAAGCTGAGCGGATCCTGGATGCGGCGAGCAGCGGCGGGATCAAGTAACTGGCCGCCCGCCAACAGTTGGCGCAATTGGGCGGCGCATTGCTGCGCGTCGGCCAGCGGCCGAGCGGCCTGGACGCGCGGGTCCAGCGGCGTTGTACTGGCGCGGAATCCCTCGAAGCTGAGCGCCGCGACCAGCTGAGCGGCGGCGAGCAGCTTGCGAGCGTCGTCGTACGCGAGCGCGGCGAGGCCGGCGCTGAGCGCGCTGCTATTGCACAACGCCAGACCGTCCTTTGGCCCGAGCGCGACCGACGACAAGCCGGCGCGTTTGAGTGCGACATCGGCCGGCAGCAGCTCGCCGTTGTATTCGGCGCGCCCCTCTCCGATCGCTACGAGCGCGACGTGCGCCATCTGCCCGAGATCCGAGGCGCCGATCGAGCCAGTCTCCGGCACGAGCGGATGCACACCGAGAGTCAGCATCGCGAGCAGCAACTCAAGCACCGCCGGCTGCAGCCCACTGCCACCATGGGCGATCCCGTTGCAGCGCACCAGCAAAGCAGCGCGAACGGCGTCGCGGGGCAGCGGAGGACCGACGGCGTTGGCGCGGCCCCGGATCGTTCGCACACTGAAGCCCGCGAGCTCCTCGGCGGGCAGGACGAAGTTAGCGCGTGCTCCGAGGCCAGTTGTCAGACCGTAGACCGGCAGCTGCCGGGCGACGGCATCCTCGACCACGGCGCGGTCGCGTTCCACTCGCCCGCGCGCCGCAGCGTCCAGTTCAACGTGCTCGCAGGCGCGAGCCACCGCCGCCACCACGGCTGGGGTGAGGCTGTAGCCGTCGATGATCACGCGAATCGCAGACTGGTTCCGACTCCCTCACGCTCTGCCTGTTCGAGCAGCGCATGCGCCAGTGCAATGTCCGACAGCGACAACCCACGATGCCAGAACAGGATCGTCTCGCGTGCGGACTCTCGACCGGGCCGGTCGCCCACGACAATCTCACACAGCTCCGCATGCAACGTTTCGCGCGTCAGCCGGCCAGTCTGGACGTGCGCGCGAAGTGCACCAAGCTCGCCCGTTGCGCACTGGCCCCAGTCGTCGACCACGACCTTGTCCATGATCTCGGTCAGTGACAGCTCGACCGCGCTCATCGTCCCGTACGGAACAACGAGCGCGCCCGGCGAAATCCACTCCGTCTTCAAGAGCGGATCCGGCTGACTCAGCCGCGACGCCTCGACAACGATGTCCGCTCCCTCGACGCAGCTGCGCCAGTCCTCGGTAGCTCGAACCCGCTTGCCAAGATCCGCCGACAGCCGCCGGGCGAACTCGTCCCTGCTCTCGCGGCGGCGCGAATGCACCCGGATCTCGCGGAAGTCGAACAGCCCGTCGAGCAGCCGCACGTTCCAATAGGCGGTTCCGCGCGCCCCGACGTGACCGAGCACCTGTGCATCGCCCCGCGCGAGATGCCGGGCGCCAATCGCGGTCATCGCCCCGGTACGCATCTCCGTGATCGCGGTCGCATCGACGATCGCCTTCGGCATCCCGGTCGAGGGATCGAACAGGCACAGCAGCGCCATCTCTGACGGAAGACCCTTCCGGTAGTTCTCCACAAAGTCGCCCACGACCTTCACGCCGGCCAGTCCCAGCGCCGGAATCGAACCGCGCAACACGTTGAAATGTCCGTCGGCGAGCGGATCCGCACGCAGATGCACGCGCGGCTCGATCACCGCCTCACCGCGCCCCTGCGCGCGCAACCCCCGCTCAACCGCCACCACAATCAGCTCATCGGAAGGCTCAAGCCGGGCGATGTCGGGACCGTTCAGGTACGTCAGCTCGATCCGCTTCACGCCCAATCGGTCCGCAGTCTAGACCTCAGCACACCCGGGGACGATGAGGACAAGCGCGGACATGGCCGCAGACCAGCGGCTGCCTGGAAGCGCACGCAGCGATCTAGAGCGCCAGTGGTGAGCTATTGCGAGTGCTCGTACACCGCGCCGTCGATCAGCTCCCGGCTGCCGACGGGTTGCGAAAGCGCGACCCGGACCGGCGTCTCCGGGTTCGGTGTGCGCATCACGAAGCCCTCGAGCGGCGTGACGAACATGGTCAGGATCAGCTGGTGCTCATCTTCGTAGAGGTCTGGGTCAAGCACCCGACCGTCGGCGCGTTTGCCGCCCGCGTACGTCTGCTCGGTCACCAGTATTCGCAGGACCGTGTCGTCTGCCCGCAGCCCGTGCGTGGGGTCCAGCCGCCAGGAGGAGGCACGGATCCCATCGCGGGTCACGCGCAGCGGTCGCCCCGCCGTCTGATCAGCGCGCGACCAGGTGCCGCGGCGGGCATCCCTCAGCACCGCGACCATCACCAGGTCCGGCGAGCGTCCCGAGGCCGAACAGAGCCTCCTCCCCGGTCCGCGCGATCAGCCGCCACCCTTCCAAAGCGGATGACGACGGGCGCGGCTCGAAACGTTGCTGGCTCTTGCGCACCGAACTCGATCCGGCGCGGCCCTCCAGCCACGCCGCCAGCCTCTCCACGGCAGGGTCTCTCGGGTCCAGCGGCTCCAATGGCCCGTCCAGAGCGCCTGGATGGAACGCCAGTCCACCCGCGTCGCTGATCAGCTCTGGCGCTCGTGGCGCGTACCGCGGCTCAAGCAGAACGGACCGCTCCCAGAGGCGTCCGGTCGGTACCCCGCGCGCACGAGCCACAAGGCGAGCACCCAGTCCATCACCCGATCTGCTCATCCCGCGCGAGCGTAGCGGCAATTGCCCAGCAAGCGCCGGCGCGCGTGATCCCCTGGTCGCCGACGCGATAGCCAGCTCGACACGGCCGGGAGCACGAATGCTCGTGCGACCCGTAATACGGTTCTTTCGTGCGACCCGGCCCCGAGCAGGGCGCGAGGCCGGGTCACGCGCGCAGACCGCAGCTAGCCGTTGCTCGCGGTTCCGATCGCGTTGATCTGCCCGTCAACAGTGACTGTGCCGCCTGTTTGGGTGCAGGCGAGCGTCGATGTCGCACCGGCGCTCGGGACCGTTGAGGCGAGATCAATCGGCAGGACGACCTGATGGCCCGCGGGTACAGTGATCGTCCGGGCCTGGCTCGAACCGCTCGGCACAGCCAGCGCGCAGCTGAGCGTCGAGGCGCCGACGCCGGTGTTGTTTGCGTAGGCGTTGCCGAGCAGGAGGAAGCTCCCGGCCCCAAGCGACCGGCTCGCTACGGTAGCCAGCGTTCCCGTCACTGCCGTTCCCGTAGACGAGCTGCCGAACTCCTGCGGCGCACTCGGGTTACAGACCACGTGTCCGGACTGAGTGATCTGGCCGATCGCGCCGTTCGTGCCCGAGCAGGTGCCGGTCACGCGGGTCTGGACGAGGGTCTGGTTGATCCGGGCCGAGCCGATCGTGCCCGGCGCGATCTTCTGAAAGGTCACCGCGTTGTTGCGGATCTGTCTGGTCCCGACCGAGTTGCTCGGGATCGTGATGGCCGCATAGCTGGCTCCCCCAAAGGCGAAGAACAGCGCGATCACCGAGAGGAGCAACGGCGCCGAGGGACGGCGTAGGTGGAACGATTTGAGCATGTAGGACCTCCAGCGATGCTTGACGCCGCGAGTGACCCGGCCGTCCCCTACCCACGGCTACTTCAGGACTCTTCGCTGCTTCCCGGATGCGACGCGATCAAATCCGGAGCGGCGCGAATTCTTCGCGTGCTCTTACGATCCCGCAGCGCGCTCGAACTCCACCGCCACTCGGAGGGCGACGCGAGATCCGCGCACACCCCTCTACCTGAACGGGGAAAGACGCCCGATCCGTTCGACGATCAGTTTCCCCGAGCCACCGGTTCGGCCCCCGCGTCCGGCCGGAGCGGTTGCTGTTTGAGTTGGTGGCGGGATTTCACTCCGAGCTTGCGGAACGCTTTGCGTAGGTGGTAGTCGACGGTGCTCGGGCTGATGAACAACTGGGCCGCGATTTCTTGATTGGTGGCACCGTCTCCCGCGAGGCGGGAGATCTGTGCTTCCTGGGGGGTCAGGTCATCGCGGGTCTCGACGGTCCGTTTGCGGGCGTGCTCGCCGGTCGCCTCGAGCTCGACCCGGGCGCGCTCGGCGAACGCTTCCATCCCGAACTCTGTGAACAGCGTGTGGGCGGTGCGTAGTTGCTCGCGGGCGTCGAGCCGGCGGCGCTCGCGGCGCAGCCACTCTCCGTAGAGGAGGTGAGCGCGGGCGAGCGCAATGCGGACGCGGGTCCGGCGAAGGCGTTCGATCGCCTCTCGGTAGAGGGCCTCCGCGCTCTCATCCTCGCTGAGCAGCGCCCGCGAGCAGGCCTCGACGCCGAGCCCCCAGTCGGTGCCACTGGCATGGGTCGTCTCCGAGAGCCGCCGGAGCGCATCGGCCGCGACCCCCGGCGTTCCGATTCGGACGGCCGCCTCGATCAGCTCGGGCAGCGCTCGGGTGGGATCGTGCGGGTGCCCGCTGGCCTCTTGCGCCGCTTCGAACGCGTCCTCATAACGGCCGAGGCCGTTGTAGAGCAACGCGCTCGCCCACTGAATGACAATGAGGCCCATCCCTTCACCCCGGCTCACCACTTCCTTGATGCTGGCCTCGATCAGTTCGGAAGCCGTCGCTCGGCGCCCCTGGCACGCGGCGAGCAGCACGGGACCGTAGGGAATGGGGTCGCTCCCGGTCACCTCACTGATCGCCTGCCCCTCCTCGATCAGCGAAGCGGCCGTGGCGAAGTTGCCCGCAAATAGTTTCATCGCGGCGAGTGAATCGAGGGCGATGGGGAGCCCGGTGAGCGCGCCAGCATCACGGGCGAGTTCGACCAGGCGGACCGAGAACGTGTGCCAGGTCTCGTCGTCCCACAGCTCGTAGGCGGTGTGGCAAGCGAGCCAGAGCCAGCGGATCTCCTCATCCTGGGAGATGGACTCACTACGGAACGCGCTCAACGCACGCTTCAAGGTCGGCGTCGCGGTCGGGTAGCCCTTGGCGATCAGCAGCGCCCAGCCATCCAGGAGAAGATCGGGCGCACGCGGGGGCTGTGAGGACGGAGGCGCCGCACGGGCCGCCTCTGACACCTCCACCAGGCCGCCGGCGGTCGCCAAATGGTGGACGACCACCGCCGCGTAAAGGGCATCCAGATAGGTTTCGCGCGCGAGCGCGGCATCCAGCGGCTCGAGTCGCTTCGCGGCTTTGAGCAGCAGCGGCGGAGCGTCGCTGCCGCGGCTCGCGGCGAATGAGACTCTGGCGCGGAGCACGTCAAGCTGGGCGCACTGGAAATCGTCCAGCGGTTCGGACTCTGCGATCGCTACCAGCCCGAGTGCCGCATCGAGCGCGCCGGCGTTGTACTTCGCCTGCGCCGCGGCGAGCGCGCGCTCCGCCCGGCGCGCGACTTCAGGCGTCAAGGCGGCGGCTCTTTCCAGGAATGCGGCGGCGGCGGCCAACCCTCCCCTGGACCGCGCCCGGCCCGCCGAGCGCTCGAGCTCGGAGGCGACGTCCTCGTCAGGCCCGGTCGCCGCCTGGGCAAGGTGCCAGGCGCGGCGATCGGGGTCCACGTCAGGATCGGTCGCCTCCGCTAGCGCGCGATGCACTTCCCGGCGCTCGTCCGGGGACGCCGCTCGGTACGCGGCCGAGCGCACCAGCGGGTGACGAAAGCTCACCCGCGCGCCGATCTTCAGCAACCCATCGGACTCCGCCGCCTCGACCGCCGACACTCCGATCCCGAGCCGTTTCGCCGCTCGCCATACCAGCACCGGGTCGCCGACGGGCTCCGCCGCCGCGACCACCAACAACCGCTGGGTCTCAGGAGGGAGCGCTTCCAGCCGGCGCTGAAAACTCTGCTCGATCCGCCCGGACAGGCCTGGCGCGTCCAGCAAACCGAACCCGCCAGCGAGCTCGGCCGGCGTCGAACCCCGCGGCAGCTCCAACAACGCCAGCGGATTGCCGCGCGTCTCCGCCACGAGCCGTTCGCGCACCCGCTCGTCCAACGGCACTCGGACCGCCGAGCCCAACAAGGCGCGCGCATCACCATCACGCAGACCCTCGACAACTAGCTTCGGCAGTCCCGTGAGCTCTTCGCCCAGATCGCGCGTCACCAACACCAGCGCGACCGACTCCGCCAACAGCCGCCGCGCCACGAACACGAGCGCCTGCGCCGAAGCGCGATCAAGCCACTGCCCGTCGTCAACGAGACACACAAGCGGCTGCTCCTCGGCCACCTCGGAGAACAGGCTCAGCACGGCCAGACCGACCAGAAACCGATCCGGCGCGTCTCCCGCACGCAGCCCGAACGCCACCCCGAGCGCGTCCTGCTGAGGGGCGGGAAGCCGGTCCAGACGATCCAGCAGCGGTGCGCACAACTGCTGCAGGGCCGCGAACGCGAGCTCCATCTCCGACTCCACACCGACGGCCCGCAGGGCCCGGAACCCTGGCGCCGACCCGATCGCGGACTCCACCAGCGCCGTCTTGCCAACCCCCGGCTCGCCGGTCACGACCAGCACCCGGCTCTGCCCACCCCGCACGGCCTCGAGCAGCCGCTCCAGCGCCTCGCGCTCCTCGCGCCGGTCGTGCAACACCTGCGCCGGCCCCTCAGTGACCATGCAGCCCCGACCATACCGCCGCCTGCGGCCCGTGTCGACACCCCCGGTCGACTGGGAGTTCGTCCGGTCGCGGACTATCCGTTGACCGATTCGAGCGACCTGGAGCGTCCCTAGGGCCGGGTCAGTTTCCCCGACCCACCGGTTCGGCCCCCCATCCGGTTGGAAGCGGCACTACGAGCTCGTTCGGTCGCGAACTACGCGTTCGGTGATTCGAGAGATCCGCAGCGCACCTACTCTCGCGCCGACTCAGCCAACAAAGCTTAGGAGTATTCCCATGGCAGCCCCAGCGAACGCGGATCGCAGCATCGGCCACGACCTCGCCGTAATCGGCGTCCGTGTGCTCGACGACGCCCACATGAATTGGATCGCCGCAGAGGTCGATTCGGAACTCGCACTCCGGGGGTGGTTCGAAGCCGTGGCGCCTGATCGCATCACCGCGTACCTGGCATATCGTGCAGCGGTCGATCGTGAGGAGGCGGCGGCCCGCGACCTGGAGCGGCTATATGCGGTGACCCAGGCTTGTCAGGAGCGACTCGCCCGCTGCCGGTAAGGGCTCCGGCGGCGAGAATTGCACTGGCATTGACCGCCGGGTCCAGGACGGGACAAGCAACAGTCATGCTGACCTGGTCCTTACCAGGCACGGCCGGTCACAGCGCGCCGGCTGCATGACGCCACTACGTGGTTTCGGGTGGAGGACTACGCGTTGCGTGATTCGATGACGGCTGGTCGGTGCGACTGTCGATCTCCCCAACCGAAGGAGCGACATTGACAGGCACCGCAACCAGCACGTCCCTGGCCACCGAAGCGGTAAGACGCGGCGTGGCTCCCGAGGAGCGACCGTCGTGCCTTGCCTGCGGCGCCCGGATCGGAAGCGGCGAACCGACCATCAGCGTCCACGGTGCGCTGGTCCACATGCGCTGCGCCGTGTATCGGCGGCGGGTGGCAAGCCGATGACGATCCCGCGGACGCATCCAGATCGTGATTCTCGCCTTCGAAGGCCGCAACCTCGTTTCGGACAGTGGCCGATCGCGTCGACGACCGCGCGGGAGGCCAGGGGGGCGGGTGCGCACGAGCGGCGTGCGGGCGTGGTCGGAAGCGTTTCCGGGTCCGGGCTGAAGCGGCTTGATCCCGAGGCCGTCGTCGCGCACCTGGGTTACATGATGCGGGCCGCGTGGGCGCTGTGTGGCTCGCGGGAGAGCGCGGAGGACCTCGTCCAGGACACAGTCGCGAGGGTGTTATCGCGGCCGCGATTGCTACGCGGCGACGATGAGCGCGCGTATCTGATGCAAGCGCTGCGCAACACCTTCGTGACGAGCATGAGGACGGCGGGCCGCCGCCCGCGCGTCGTCACGACAATCGAGGAGCTTGACCCCGCCGAGCGTCGCACAGCCGCTGGCCCGGAGGAAGCGGTGATCACCGCGGAAGTGTTCCCTGCGATAGCCCGGCTGCCGGACTCCTTTCGCCAGGCCCTGGTGGCAGTCGATATCGCCGGTCTCTCATATCGGGAGGCGGCGCGAGCCCTGGGTGCGCCGGCGGCAACGATCACGACGCGGCTTTACCGAGCTCGCCAGCGGGTGGCGCGCGAGCTTGATCCCGAACGATTCAGCGTCGGGCAATCGAACGGGACCAGCCAGGCCTTCCGCCAGCCAGCCACGGCGCCACCCCCTTGTCGAGGAGAGCGACCGTATGCGTCCACACCACAACGCTGACGCGCTGGGATCCACGCAAAGCGGGACATTCTCAAGATCAGTCGATGAGCCCTAGCGCACGGCCCCGGGTGACCGCATCGGCACGAGTATGAACCCCGAGCTTTTGGTAGAGGCGCCTGGCGCGGTCCTTCGCTGCCGAGCGGGAGATCCCCAGCTTGTCTGCGATCAGCGCGAAGGTCAACGGGGACGGCAAATAACGGAGGATCCGCTCCTCAGCCAAGCTGATGGACGCCGCGCTGACGGTGGCGGCGGCTTCGGCTACGGCCTCGGCGGTGGCATCGTCGGCCGCGGCGACCACTGCCTCGTCCTCAGCAACCGCCTCAGCCGTGGCGTCATCGGCCACGGCGACCACCGCCTCGTCCTCAGCAACCGCCTCAGCCGTGGCGTCATCGGCCACGGCGACCACCGCCTCGTCCTCAGCAACCGCCTGAGCGGTGGCCTCATCGGCTGCGGCGATGATGAGACCGGCGGCGCGCAGGGCGTCAATAGCCTCGTGGGTGGCTTCCTCCTCGACGATGCCTGCCCTCATCAGCGCTCGGACGGCGTCGGCCGCCGCAGCGGCACGAATCGCTTCCGAGGCGGCGATCGCGTCGGCTGCTCGCGTCTCGGCCTCGATAGCGCGGAGCGTCGCGTCGGCCTCGGCGGCGTGCGCCGCCGCAATCACCTCCACCGCCTCGTCCATCGCCGCGACCTCAGCTCCAACCATCAGCCCAGCTTCGGCGGTGAGGAAACCCTCCCCCAGCAACTCCCCTCCAGTCTCCGCGATCGCATCGAACAGCGGCTGCGCCCAACCGTGCTCGATGAGAAGGAACGCCAGCGCCGTCCCAGGCAGCAGGGAATGTGCCAGTGCCAATGCGTCAGTCGGATCAAACCCTGCCGAACCGGCCGCCGTGCGTTCCACCAGGCCAGCGCCGCCCAAAGGCACGATCCTCGACAGCAGCGCGCCAAAGTCGTCATCCCCGATGTTGGTGCGCTCGATCGTGCCGTCGTCTCTCTTCGAGACGAAGAGAAGATCGAGCAGCCGCAGAACTCCCCGGCCCTGTAGCCGATCGACCTCGGCCAACACCCGACCATGGAAGTCGGAACCAGGACCAAAGCTCATGGCAATCACCTGCAACGGACCCGGCATATGTCGACCTCCAAGAAGAACACAACAACGGCCCGCGAGGGCAAGGACGGCCACAGACTACAACCGACATGCACCTCCATCCTGACGCGCGCCGGCCCACTCGGGGCCGGATGAAACTTGCTCGCGGCAGCGGTAGCCGGCGGATCGCATCGGGTGGGTAGGATCGGTTGCGTGGAGCGCGGTGTCCAGGATCGTGGCGGTCTGCCTACCGGCGAGCTGATCGATCGCGCCGAGCACACGCTCGAGGATTGGGAGGTCCTGACCGACGCGCTCGCTGGCGCGCTCGCCCGGCGCGGGCTGATGAATGTCGACGAGCTGCGGCGCGGGATCGAGAGCATGCCGCGGAACGAGTACGAGCGGGCGTCTTACTATGAGCGCTGGCTGTTCTCGATGGAGACGATCCTGACCGAGAAGGGTGTGCTTGCTGCCGGTGAGCTCGATCGGAGGGCCGCGGGATGACGTATCGGGTCGGCGAGCCGGTCACGGTCGCCGCCAGAGCTCACCGCGGGCACCATCGGACGCCCTCGTACATCAAGGGCAAGACGGGGCGGATTGAGCGCCTGCACGCCACGTTCCGGAACCCGGAGACCCGCGCGTACGGCGACGACGGGCTCCCCGAGATGCCGTTGTACCTGGTCAGCTTCGCCCAGTCGGATCTGTGGCCCGACGCCGACGCCAGCGGGAGTCACCGCGTCTACGTCGACGTCTTCGAGCACTGGCTGGAGGAGGCGAAATGAGCGAGCACGACCACGACCACACGCCGATCGCCAATGGCGACGAACCCGCGGCGGCCGTGCGGGCCCGCGCGCTCGAGGAGCTGCTGGTCGAGAAGGGCGTGCTGCGCCCAGCGGAGATCCAAGTCGGCATTGACTGGCTCGTCTCGCGCACACCCGCAGACGGCGCGCGGCTCGTGGCGCGTGCGTGGGTCGACCCGGAGTTCAAGCGGCGGTTGCTTGCCGACGCCCGTTCGGCGGCGCTCGTGCTCGGCCTCGACCCCGGCCCGTCGCCGGTCGTCGTCGCGCTCGAGAACACCGAGACCGTGCACCACATGATCGTCTGCACCCTGTGCTCCTGCTATCCCCGTGCACTGCTCGGTCCACCGCCCGCCTGGTACAAGAGCCTGTCGTACCGCTCGCGCGCGGTCTCGGACCCGCGCGGGGTGCTCGCCGAGTTCGGGCTGGAGATAGGCGACGACGTCGAACTGCGCGTGGTCGATTCGACCGCCGATATCCGCTATCTGGTGATCCCGCGCCGCCCGCCAGGGACCGACGGGCTCAGCGAGGAGCACCTCGCTGCGCTCGTCACGCGCGACTGCATGATCGGCGTCGCACAGCCGGCCGCGCCAGCGCTCGCCTGACCCGCGGGTGGTGGCGCGCTCGACCCGCCCGTAGGGGGGCCATCGTCCGCCCCGAGAGCGACGATCAGCGTGTCGTCAACTCGGTCCGCGTTGCCTCGCAGCACGGCGATGCATCCGTCGATTACTGCCTCGCGCCGGCGTCTCGCGGACTCCAACTCGATGCTCTGCCTCGGGGTGAGTCCCCAGATCGATCCCGGCCACATCGCGCAAAAAAGGCGCCCGGGGGGGCGACCCGGTGACGATCCGTGCCGCTACCAGCTAGCCGTACCCGCCGCGATTCCGGCTACCGGGCTGGACAGCCGCCATTGTGGGTGACACCGTTTTCGGGGGGACACGGGACATTGCGGGCCCCGTCCACCACTTGATGATGGTCCTAGCCAACATTTTCCAGCCGCTGATCGACATCTTCGGTCCGGTCCTGGTCTTCTTCCACAGCGTGATCGGCGGGTCGTGGGGTTGGTCGATCATCGCGCTGACGGTTGTGATCCGGGCGCTGTTGCTGCCGCTGGCCTTCAAGCAATTCCACTCGATGCAGAAGCTCCAGCGGGTGGCGCCCGAGCTGAAGGCGATCCAGGCGAAGTACAAAGACGACAAGCAGCGCCAGCAGCAGGAGGTCATGAAGTTCTACCGGGAGAACGACATCAACCCGTTCGCCTCGTTTCTTCCGCTGCTCCTCCAGTTGCCGGTATTCATCGGGCTCTTCTACACGCTCCGGACCAGCCTGCGAAACGACATCTGCCCCGGCGTCCAGCATGCCTTTCAGGCGACCTATGCCGCCGCCCATCACGTCTCGCTTCACGCCGCGGCAGGGCAGACGACGTACTGCACGAATCCGGCGTACGCCCACTTCTACCACGGCGGCGCTGGCTGGCTGTTCATCCCCGACCTGACGAACACCGCCACGGGCATCACGCTGGTCGTCCTGATCCTGCTCTACGTGGGCACACAGATCGCGTCGACGTTGATGATGTCGACGCCCACGATGGACAAGAACCAGCAGCGACTGGTGCTGCTGTTGCCGCTCGTCTTCGTGCTCTTCATCATTAGCTTCCCGGCCGGTCTAATCCTCTACTGGATCACCACGAATGCCTGGACAATGGGTCAGCAGTACGTGATCCGCAGGCGCGTCGGACCGGTGACGCCGGTGACAACGGCGGGTCCGGCTCCCCCGCCGGCCCGCGGCGCGGTGCGAGCCGCACGGGGGGAACCCAACGGATCGGGTGCCGGCAAGAAGGGGTCCAAGCAGCCCGCCAGCGTGGGTACCAGCCGAGCGAGCCCCAGCCGCGACGGCCCGCCGCCACCGCCCCCAGGTAAGAAGAAGAAGCGCTCCGGGCGCCGCCGTTAGCAATGGCGGCCGAGGCAGTGGGTGCGTCCCAGCGAGGCGCCGGAGCCCGGACGGGGCCGAGTCGTAAGGAGCAGGTTCTGAGCGCGAGCGTGCTCGGCGCGGTGGCGGGGGCGGCGCTGACGGGGCACCGCGGAGCGCGGGCCGCGGTGCGGGGCGCTGCATCCGGAGCGGCTTTCCTGGGGGCCGCGGAAGCCGTGTCGCGGGCGCGGCAGCGGCCCGACGAGATTCCTGAGCTGTGGTCGCGCATCCTTGCCAGCGGCGCGGTGGCCGCCCCAGCGGGCTGGGCAGGGGGACGGCTGAGCAAGGCCGGACCGATGACGGTTGGCACCGTGAGCGGCGGGGTGGCCGGGGGGCTCGGCCTGCGGCCGCAGAAGGTGGCGCTCGGTCCGGTGCTCGGGGCCGCGGTGGGCAGGGTGTTTGCGCTGCGCGACCGGGACGCGGAACCGGCCCTGGTGGCGGCGACGAGCGTCGTGGCCTTCCGGGTGCTGTCGGCGCTGCTGTTCCGCGACCCGCAGGTCAGCATGCTGGCCGAACGGGTACAAGCCGAGGACCTGCCGTTCGTCGTGCCGTTGGAGTCACGCAGTCGGTACGTCGGCACGGGCTACGTCAGACAGCTCGCTGACGTGCTCGGCGGCACCTACACCGCGGACGCGGCCGATGTCGGGATCGTCGCCTCGCTGGACTCGCTGGCCGGCCCGGAGCTCGATCCCGCGCGAGTGGATTCGCTGGTACGCGAGTTCTACGAGCACACGACCCGGTTCACGCTCGACATCGTCCCCGAATGGCGACTCTGGGTACGTCCCGGCTACCTGCTGTACCGCAACCTGCTCGCCAGACCGCTGGGCCAGGCAAGCGTGCCGATGAACCAGCGCGAAACCCAGCGCGGGATCCGTAGCCGAATCGACACGATCACCGCTCCCGACCAGGACGTCGTGGCGGTGCGTGGCTGGATCCGGTCGTTCACCGACAACGACGAACCCATCTACATCGGCATCTACACCACATATCGCGAAGAGGAGCGCGGCTACGTCAGCGTCGGCTTCCCACTCCCCCACGCCAGCTTCACCGCGACGCTCGCACCGAAGGCACGGCCGGGCGGCGGGTTGATCCTCACCAGCCGCAGCGAGCTTAAACACCCCGGCCACTACCTCACGTACATCGACGCTGAGACGCGGGAGCTGACGACGGCCGCCGTGCAAGGCTTCGCCGAGCAACTCGACGTGTACTTGGAGGACGGCGACCTACGCGCGGAGCACGCATTCTGGGTCTTCGGCCTTCCGTTCATGGTGTTGCACTACCGGATGCACCGCAAGAGCTGAACCGGCAACCGCCGCTCGGCCTAGGTGTAGGACCCGAGGAGGTTGTTCAGCTCGTTGAGGCGAGCGATGGGCGGCTTGTGGCTGAGTGAGCCGTGTGGTCGTCGGGTGTTGTACCTGTCGATCCAGCCGGGAAGGGC
Organism: uncultured Solirubrobacterales bacterium; assembly: GCA_963849675.1. GTDB lineage: Bacteria > Actinomycetota > Thermoleophilia > Solirubrobacterales > Solirubrobacteraceae > Palsa-465. The sequence goes on from CAWKIW010000001.1 coordinate 29,873, forward strand.
GGCCTGGCGTTCGCGGCTGTTGCGCTAGATCGCGCCGTAGGCCCAGCCGGCGAGGAGTGTCTTGATGAACTTTCGGCTTTGCCGTTGGTGCGTGGCCGGTATGGGCGTGTGCGTAGGGGCTTGAGTTTGAGTGCGGATCCTCACGACGTCCTCGGCCGCGTGAACGCTGAGGTCGGTGCCTTTCGGGAAGTAGTCGCGAAGCAGCCCGTTCATGTTCTCGTTGCTGGCGCGCTGCCACGGTGAGTGCGCGTCGCAGAAGAACACGTCCGTGCCGGTCGCAGCCGTGATCTGTGGGTGCAGCGCAAGCTCCTTGCCTTGATCCCACGTCAGCGTCCGCCGCAACCCGGCCGGCAGTTCCGCCAGCGAGGCAGTGATCGCGTGGCGGACACCTTCGGTGCTCGCGATGCCTTCGGTGAACGGCAGCAGGATCAGGAACCTGGTGGTGCGCTCCACGAGCGTCCCGATCGCCGAGCGGTTTCCGGCGCCCATGATCAGATCGCCCTCCCAGTGGCCAGCCTGCAAGCGGTCCTGGGCCTCGCCTGGTCGCTCGTCGATCATCCGCATCGCGGTGAGCCGCCCGCGGCGCTGCAGGCCGAACAGACGCCGTCGGCGCCGGCGACGACGCGCCGGCCGCGTGATCGCGACCGCAGCGTCATAGATCGCCTGGTAGATCGACTCCTTGCACAACCACCGCAACGGCTGCCCCGCGAACAAGACCCGGAGCTCGTGCGCGACCTGCTCCGGGCTCCAACGCTTCGCCAGCAGCCCCTGGACCGTCTCAGCCAGCACACCGTCGACGGCAATCCGTCGCTTGCGCGGCTTGCAAGACCGCAGCCTCGCGGCGTGCTCGGCGTGATGCGGGCGATACGTGCCATCTGGGTCGCGGTTGCGACGGAGCTCGCGGCTGATCGTCGAGGGTGCGCGCCCCAGTTCCGTGGCGATCCCGCGAACCGTCGCCTTCGCCACAAGCAGATCGGCGATCCGGATTCGTTCCTGCTCTGAGAGGTACCGCGGGCTCCGCGGCCTGACGTCCTTGGCTTTCACCGGCGGATAGTGGAAGACCTCCCCGACGGAATTCCGGACCGAACGGCCATACCGCCACCGCGTGCCCGTCTTGCGGTTGACCCCGACCAGCCGGCACGCCTCCGCATTGTTGACCCCCTGCGCGATCAGCTGCAGATACCGCTGTTGCTTCTCGGCGTGAACCCCTACCCGCCCCGGCAGGCGATCGCGTGCAGAGCGGAGCGATATGGGTTGCCGTTATCGGTCATTACGCGCTGCACGGTGATGCCGCGAGCGCGGTAGAACGCGACCGCGCGTCGGAGGAACCCGACGGCTGTCGGCGCCCTCTCGTCGGTGAGCACCTCGACATATGCCAGGCGGGTGGCGTCGTCGACGCAGACGTGCACGAACTCCCAGCCGGCGCCGCGAGAGCGCTCACCGGGTCCTCTGCTGCCGGTCGCGCGATGGCCGGCGCCTCGCTGCCCAATCCGTCCGAGTTTCTTGACGTCGATGTGGATCAGCTCGCCGGGCCGCTCGCGCTGATACCGGTTCGGGGGCTCGAGCGGCTCCAGACGAGATAGCTTCCCCAGCCCGATCCGGGTCAAGATCCCCGACACGGTCGAGAGCGCCATCCCGAGGCTACTCGGCGATCTCCGCGCCGGTCATCCGCAGCCGGCGGAGCGCGGCGATCACCTCGATCCTGTGGTCATCGGTCCGGTCGGCCACGACCACCGGAGCGGATGAGCGATCCACCAGCCCCATGCGCCCTCGCCCCGGTACCGGGCCAGCCACTTGCGCGCGGTGCGGTCACGGACTCCGGCCGCCTCGGCGGCCTGCGTCAGCGACCACCCCGCGTGCTCGACACGATCGATCAGGAGCTCGCGGCCCTTGACGCTGAGAGGGTGTCGCATAAACAATCGCCGTTGTTGGAGGCACACAACCAGCCCAAGCGCCCCGCGCGAACTTTGGCGATTCAGCTGACATATATGTGGCTCCATCGCCAAAGTTCGGCCCCCCGGCTACGGGTCATGCGTCAGTATTTGTTAATGGATCACAACCAGTTTCCGGTGGCTCAGCTTTATGCGACACCCTCGCTGAGCTTGGCGTTACGGTGCAGCTTCATCCGGTGTCCTCCTTGGGACCGAGGTGGCTTGGCAGCTCTCAGCCTCCAAGGAGCGCCGGATGGCTAACTCATCGGCGGAACAACGTCATCAGGATCTACACCTAGGCCGGCTCGAGGACCACCACCGGGATCTCGCGGTCGGCCTTGGCCTGGAACTCGTCGTAGGGCGCCCCGGTCGCGGTCATGATGCGCCACAGCTCGGGCTTCTCCTCGGCCGTGGCGACCCGCGCTCGAGCGGTGCGGTGGTCGGCCTTGACCTGCACGCTGACGATGGGATCGTCTTGAAGGTTGAGGAACCAGCCGGGTGGATCGCCGCCGCCGTTGGAGGCCACCACTAGGTAGTCGTCTCCGTGCCGCTGGTAGATCAGCGGCGTGGTCCGCTTGGCACCCGAGTTGCGCCCGGTGGTGGTGAGCAGCAATACCGTGGTGCCCTGCCAGTCGTGGCCTTCCTCGCCGTCGGTTTCGCGGTATCTATCGACGTGCTCCTGACCGAACAATGGGACACTCATCAGCCGATCTTCTCCGCCAGCTCGACGATGATCCCCGCCGGGCCGCGCACATAGCAGAGCCAGTAGCTGTTCTCATAGTTCTCCAGCTCGCCGACCAGCTCGCCGCCATGCGCTCGCAGGCCGGCAAGGGATGCCTCGATGTCGTCGACGACGAAGAGGATGTGCCGGATGCCCGGGGCGTTGGCCGGCGCCGGCCCGGCGTCGCCCTCGTAGGAGGGCGAGCGGTACTTGGCCAGCTCGACCTTGCCGTTGCCATCCGGGGTCCGCAGCATCACGACATCCGCCCGCACGCCCTCCAGCCCGTTTATGCGGTCCACCGAGCTGCCCTCGACGGACGCCTCGCCCTCCAATTCGAGTCCGAGTGCGGCGAAGAACGCGGTCGCCGCCGCGAGGTCGTCGACGACGATCCCGATGTGCTCCAGGCGCTGGACGGTCATGAACGGCCTCCGGCCAGCTCCTGCGGCGTGTACTCGTCGCGCCTGCGTACCCACGAGCCGGTCCGATCCTGCGGCTCTTCGGTGATCTGTTGCGGGTCCATGACCTTCCTCTCTTTGGAATCGGTGGAGCCACGGGTAGTGGTCCTGGGATATTTCGGCATCGTGGTCCTCTGGTGTCGTGGGCCGCGCCGCTCGCGGCCCTCCACCTGACGAGCGGAGCGGCCCAGCGCTTCTCGACACGGAACACTCAGATCGTCGCGTACGGCGAACGATCAGCGGGACGCCTCCAGACCACGCGGCGAAGACATCGCTCTGCGATCACGTCCAACGACCCGTCTCTGGGGCTCCGCGCCGCTCTGGCTCTGCACCGCCTCGCGGAACGCGTCGAGGCGGACCACGTCGCGACCGCCCGCCAGCAAGGGTGGTCGTGGCAGCAGATCGTGACGCGCTCGGCGTTACCCGCCAATCAGTCCACGCCAAATACGGAAAGCGACTCCCATGACCAAGCATTCGTAACCAGAAGACGCGTGGAACCGCTGGAGCACGTACATCGACGCTCGCGAGGAAGCACGGCGCCGCGGTGACCGCAAGGTCGGCACCGACACCCGCAGCCAAGAAAGCGCTCGAGGAAACGTGGAAAGAGAGACGCCGTGGTCACATCCCCACGCAACACGTGCTCCTCGCCGTCCTCGAGCTCGAGCCGCCAGATCCCGCCGCCGAGCTGATCGCCGCACTAGGCGTCGATCGCGCGGCCGCGCGGCAAGGTCTCGGCGTGGGACGCGCCGCAGCGCAGGCAGACCAGCACCGAGCAGCGAAGGGTGAAGCGAGTCGCCGAGGCAGCCATCTCGTTAGGGACCGGGCAAGTACCAGCGGCCCGGCAGCATCAGCGGCGGGCTGGGCGGTCGTGCGGCCCCGGCGGTAGCGACCCTCGGGAGTGCTGGCCGCTTGTCAGAGGACACCTCTGCGTTGTGTGAACAGTGAGTCGAGGAACGTGAGGTTGCTCTCGCCCATAGGGTCCACGCGCGGGCCGGAATCGGGACCGCCCATCGGATGCAGGCGCGGGCCGGTATCAGGCCCTCCCATCACCGCGAGGTGAAGGGCCGGGCTGGGAGCGCCCATGACCGGCACGCCGGGAGCGTGGTTCGGCGATCCCATGACCGCCGGCGAACCCGACGGCCGAAGCTTGATCGGCCGGGACCGGCTGCGGCGCGGTGGCGCGGAGCGCACACCCCCGATCGGCAGGTTCGGTGAACCGGAACGCAGTGGCAGTGAGTGACGCTCAGTGGTGATGCTCATGGTTTCTCCTGGCTGTGTTAGAGAGTGGGTGTGCGATTAGTTGGTAGTCGCCGCCGACGTCGCGGCAATCAGGGGCGGTTCTGCACTGTCGGTGCTCGCGATGGTCGGATGAGCGGGCAGCAGCGCCAGTGCGATCAGCGCTCCGGCCGCAGCGACCGCAGCGGCCACCACGTCGGCCGTGTGGAAGCCGTGGAAGAAGGCCGTGCTGGCGGCGTTGTGGACGGTGGTCGCGAGCGCGCCGTGTCCGGCGTGCGCGAGCCCGCCTGAGACCGTTAGCGCGGCGCCGAGTGACGCGTGCGCGGTCCTGGTGAGCGTCGCTGGCAGTCCCGCCGGCAGCGCACGGGTGAGGCCGCTTGAGTACAGGGAGGCGTAGACGCTGCCGAGGATGGCCACGCCGAGGGTGCCGCCGAGAAGTCGGGTGGTGTCGTTGACGGCGGAGCCGACCCCGGCCTTGGCCTTGGGGACAACGCCCATGATCGCCTCGGTCGCGGGTGCGCTTGTCAGACCCATGCCGATGCCGAGCACGACCATCTGCGCGGCGATCGTCCCGTAGCCCGAGGCTGTCGATGCGTTCGTGACCCACACGAAAAACGCGGCCATCGACAACAGCCCGGACGCGACCACGAGCTTGGTTCCCAGGCGCACGGCGAGCTTCGTGCCGACGATCGAGGAGATCGCGACCATGCTGGCGACCGGCAGTAGCCGGACGCCGGTCGACAGCGGCCCGTAGCCCTTCAGGAACTGGAAGTACTGAGTGGCCAGGAAGATGAACCCTGACAGCGAGAAGAACGAGATCGCCACCGAGGCGCTCGCCGCCGTGAACCGCGGGTTGCGGAACAGCTCGACGTCGAGCATCGGCTCATCAGCCCGCCGCTCCCAGGCCACGAACGCGGTCACCAGCACGGCGGTCAGCGCAAACCCGCCTAGCGTGCGCAGGCTGCCCCACCCGTAGGTCGGAGCCTCGATGATCGTGTACGTGAGCAGCGCGACTGTCGATATGGAGAGCGCGAATCCCCCTCGATCGGTCCGCGGCGCGCGCGGATCGCGCGAGGTCGGCACATACCGGGCCGCGAGCAGGCCGGCCACCGCGGCGATCGGCGTCATCGCGAAGAAGATGGCGCGCCAGTCGAACGCCTGAAGCAGCCAGCCCCCGACAATTGGCCCGAGCGCGATCGCCGCCCCGGTGATCGCGCCCCACAGCCCGATTGCCCGCGCGCGCTCGCTCCGCTCGGTGAACACGTTGGTGAGGATCGAGAGCGTCGACGGGAACACCATCGCCGCGCCCAGGCCCATCACGGAGCGAGCGATGATCAACTGAGTAGGGTCGCCGGTCAGGCCGCCCGCCAGGCTGGCCAGGCCGAACACCGACAGACCGGCCAGCAACATCCCCTTGCGACCGAAGCGGTCGGAGAGGCTGCCCGCGGCGAGCACCGAGGCGGCGAACAGCAGGTTGAAGGCGTCCACGACCCATTGCAGCTGCGAGTTGGACGCGTGCAGTTGGCGCACGAGAGAGGGAAGCGCCACGTTGACAATCGTCGTGTCGAGGTTGATCGCGAACGCCGCGAGCAGCAGCGCGCCGAGGATCAGGGGCTTGCGTTGCATCAGATACGTCCCTCCAGTAGGAGCGGTCGAACAAAGCGTGGACGGAGTTGGACGGAGTTGTAAAGCAGATAGACAAGAAAGTCAAGTGAACTGAACGCGATTATCCGTTAGCTGCTACACTTGCTCAAGTGAGGTCCTACGACGAGTACTGCTCGGTCGCCAAGTCGCTGGACGTCGTCGGCGATCGCTGGACGCTGCTGATCGTGCGCGAGCTCGCGCTCCGCGGCCGCTGCCGCTACACCGACCTGCGCAACGGCCTGCCCGGAATCGCGACGAACCTGCTCGCCGACCGGCTGCGCGAGCTAGAGCAGGCCGGCGTCGTCGCCCGAGAGGATGCGCCTCCGCCGATCGCCACGACCCTGTTTCACCTCACACCTCGCGGCGAGGAACTCCGACCCGTGCTCGACGGCCTGTTCCGCTGGGGGCTACCTCTGATGACCGAGCAGAAGCCAGGCGACGCGGTCCAGAGCCATTGGCTCGCCGGCGCGCTCGAGGAGACACTGACCGACCACAGCCCAGACCGGCCGCCGGTAGAAATCGAGGTTCGCACCGGCGACCAGCCGATCCTCATCCGGACCCACGACGGAGCCATCCGCGCCTCGCTGGGACTCGCGAGCGACCCCGACACAACGTTGACCGGCGAACCCCGCCCGATCATGGGCCTCTTGCTCGGGCTGCTCGAACTCGACGCTGCCCAGGCCGCCGGCGTTCGCCTCGATGGCGACCCGAAAGCACTCGAGCGGATCCGCGCCAGGTCCCCCGCGCCGGCCTGATCCCGCGCCCGTAGGGACCGTTTCGAGCCGCTCAAACGTATGGGGATAAAGATCTCCGCCGAGGAGGGTGGCGATGAGACGGATCTGGTTGGCAGCACCGATCGCGTTGGGGCTGGCGCTGACGGTCCCGGAAGTTGCGCTCGGGGATGGCGGGCCGGTCGGACCGGTGCAGGGCAGCTACATCGGGGTGCCCGGTAGCTCGTACCGATACGCCGCGTTCGATGCCAGCGGCAGCACGGTCGTCAAGCGCCGCGAGGCGGGGGCTGGGCCCGCTGTGTCCGTGTTACGGGTGTCTGGCCACTACGGGATCCCGGGTGTCGACTACAGCGGCTCGATGACGGGCCTTTCGGCGGATGGCCGCACGCTGATAGTCGCGGAGATTCCTCAAAACGCCCCTCCGCGCGTGACGCGGCTGCTCGTGCTCGATACGGGGCCGGTCGCCGTCCGGGCCAGGCTGATGCTGCCTGGCTGGTCCACGGTCGACGCGATCTCCCCAGACGGGCGGTGGCTCTACCTGATCCACTACACGCCGTCAGACATCAGTCGGTATGAGGTCCTGGCGTACGACCTGCCTGCGCGCCGCCTGATCGCCAAGCCGGTGGTAGATCCGCGCGAGCGAGGCGAGGCGATGACCGGCGTTCCGATCAATCGCGTGATGAGCTCGAACGGTCGCTGGGCGTACACGCTCTACGTCCGCCCGTCGGGCGGCCCGTTCGTCCACGCCCTGGATACGACCGGTCGCCGAGCGGTGTGCATCGACCTCCCGTCGCTCGCCAATGCGGACGCCGGGAACGCGCACCTGAGCCTCAGTCGTGGTGGGATGACGCTTGACGTCGACAGCGGTGTTATGACTCGGGCGGTGATCGACACACGCAATTTCACCGTGAGCGCGGGTGGACCGCATTCCGCGGCAGCGCCGGCCCGGCCGACGGCCCACAGGCCGGCCACTCGCGGACAGAACGAGGTTCCGTGGGAGCTGATCGTCCTGTCGATCGCCGCGCTAGGCCTGGTTGCCGCCGCCGGAATCGGGACCGCCAGGCGTCACAGAGACCACGGGCGGGGACCGCACCAAGCCACGGTCACGGGTGACCAGCCACAAAATTCCGACCGAGCACGTGCGGACGAGGAGGTGCCCATCGCTTAGCCGGGCACCCTGACCACGAGACAGCGGTCGGGCGCTCTCTGCCATTCGCGCGTGGAGAAACGGCGGGAGAAGCTCCAAATGGTCTAGCCCCCCGGGAGCCGATGCAGAACTCTCTCGCTGAATGCCCTGTCGGCGACTAAGCGGGTGCGTCTGGCTGGCGATTAGGCGGCGCTAGGCCAGCGCGATCTCGACGGCAACGTCGTGCTTCGGGTAGTACGCCTCGACGTCGCGCGCGCCGTACTTGGTCCGGAAGCTCTCGACTACCTCATCTACCTTGGCGGCATCGGTGAGCGGCGTGGCCCGGGCGGAGTATTCGGTTCCTCCGGCGGCCAGGCGAATGGTTGGCGTCTTGAGCACGTTCTTGTACCACTGGCTGTCCGAGCCGGTGACCGGTAGCAGATACAGGGTCTCGCCCTCCAGTACGAACCACACCGGCCGGGAACTCTGGCGTCCAGAGATTCGACCGGTGATTTTCAGCTCGATCTCGTTGGTGTCGTTCAGCGCGTTCCTGAAATCGGCGAATGCCATTCGGCTCTCCTCTGCTGGTCGTGGCTGAACTCGTTGTTCGCCCCTATGGTCCCAGGGGCGATGTGGAACGCGCGTGCAGGCTCGTGGTTCAACGGGCTGGCCGGGTCTCTTGCAGGCCCAGGTGGTCGGCCAGCCACGGGCCGGTCACGCTGGCTGGGGCGCGCGCAACATCCTCCGGTGTGCCCGCCGCGACGATGTGACCGCCGTCCGGGCCGCCGCCTGGCCCCATGTCGATGAGGTGGTCCGCAGCGGCGAGCAGGTCCAAGTCGTGATCGATGACGATGATCGTGGCACCGGCGTCCAGCAGCCGGTCGAAGACGCCAACGAGCGTGGCCACGTCGAGCGGGTGCAGGCCGGTGGACGGCTCGTCAAAGACGTAGAGCGCGCCGCGCTGGCTGCTGCGCAGCCGGGTGGCGATCCGCAGCCGCTGCGACTCGCCGCCGGACAGGGACGGCGTTGGCTCGCCGAGCCGTAGGTAACCCAGCCCGACTTCGCTCACGGGCCGCAGCGCCGCGATGACCGGCGCCCGGTGAGCGAACCGCTGCAACGCGTCATCCACGCTGAGGTCGAGCACGTCGGCGATCGTCAGGCCGTCGACCCTCACCGCCAGAGTGGCGTCGTTGAAACGAGCCCCGTGACAGGTCGGGCACTGGACGGTGATGTCGGGCAGGTACTGAACGTCGAGGTCGATGTCCCCAAGCCCTCGGCAGGTCGGGCACTGGCCCTCGCGGGTGTTAAACGAGAAGTGTCCGGGCTTCCAGCGCCGCCGCCGCGCGTACCCGGAGTCGGCGAATACGCGGCGGATCTGGTCGAACGCCCCGCTGTAGGTCGCTGGCGTTGAACGCGAGTTCTGGCCGATCGGCGAGGCGTCGACCTGGACGACCTGGCGGATGCCGTCGAGATCTAGGCGGCGGACGTGCGGGGGCGGTGTCGACCCGCTCAGGGCGGCCCGGGCGGCCGGGATGAGGCTGTCCAGGATGAGTGCGGTCTTCCCCGCACCGGACGGCCCTGCGAGCGCGGTCAACCGGCCCACCGGGAAGTCGGCGGTAACGTCGTGCAGGTTGTACAGGTCGCCAACCTGAAGGGTGACCTGGCCGCCGGATCCGCGCCGCTGCGCCCGGTCAACCGGCACGGCCGGAGCGCCGGCCAGGAACGGGCCCATTATCGAGCGTGGGTCCGTTTCCAACTGGCCGGGAGAACCCTCGGCGATCACCCGGCCGCCTCTGGCTCCTGCGGCGGGACCCAGTTCGATGACCCAATCCGCGGTCTGGACGATCTCCCGCTCGTGCTCCACCACCACGACGGAGTTGCCGTTGGCAGCCAGGGCGGTGATCGTCTTGCGCAGCCCCTGGATGTTGGTCGGGTGGAGCCCGACAGACGGCTCGTCCAGCACATACAGCATTCCCGTGGTGCTCGCGCGTACCGTCGAGGTGAGCTCGATCCGTTGCCGCTCACCCGTCGACAGTGAGGCGCCGGACCGATCTAGTGTCAGGTAGCTGAGACCCACGTCGAGCAGCGGAATGAGCGTGCCGTTCAGTTCCGCGAGCAAACCGGTGGTCATCCGGCTGAGCTCGGCCGGAAGCCCGGTGGGCAGCCCTTCGGCGAATCCGCGCAGCTCGCCCAGGCCTAGGGCGCTGATCTCGGCGATGTTGCGACCGCCGAGCTGCGAGCTCAATGCCTCGGGCCGCAGCCGCGTGCCGTGGCATACCGAGCAGACGCGGGTGATGAGAAACCGCTCCACCAGGCGGCGCGTGCGCTCGTTGTCGCTGCGTAGCGAGCGTTCCACCGCGGCGACGGCGTTGTCATAGTTCACTGACAGCTGCACGGACCGTCCGGTCCGCCCGGACTCAAGCGTCACCCGACGCTTCACCGGTTCACCGTGCAGCACGATGTCGCGCTCGCGCTCGGTCAGCGACCGGTACGGGACGTTAAGCCGGACCCCCTGCTCGCCCGCGGCGTACATCGACAGCCGCCGACCGCCGGAATTCCACGGCAGCACGGCGCCCTCCTCGATCGTCTTGTCCGGATCGGGAACCAGCGTGCTGACGTCCACCTCGGAGCGTACGCCCAGGCCCTGGCAGGCTGGGCACGCACCGTAGGAGTTAAACGAGAAGGATTCGGCGCTGGGGTGCTCAAAATGCGCGCCGCACACCGGGCAGATGATCTCCTCCGCCTGCGTAGCGATCGACGGAGCCACGCGATGGCCGTTCGGGCAGAGATGCGAGCCCAGCCGCGACATCATCAGGCGGAGCACGTTGAGCACCTCGGACATCGTCCCGACCGTGCTGCGCGGCCCTGGTATGGGCGGGCGCTGCCGCAGCGCCAGCGCGGGCGGCAGGTAGTCGATCCGGTCCACGTCCGGTCGTTGCGCCTGGGTCAGCCGCCGTCGGCTGTACGTGCTCAGGCCTTCCAGGAACCGGTGCATGCCCTCGGCGTACAGCGTCCCGATGGCCAGCGACGTCTTGCCCGAACCGGACACCCCGACCACGGCGACCGTACGCCACAGCGGCACATCGACGTCGACGTCCCGCAGGTTGTTATGCCGTGCCCCGCGCACGGCGATGACCCGAGGCAGCGTTCCCGGCACCCCCAGATCGCCAGCAGCTGCTCCGGGCAAGATATGGCCATTATCCCAATGGTCTGAGTGAGAACCGGCGCTGAAGCGCGGGCTGACCGGCTACTCGACCGGATTCCGCGCAACGAAGATGAAGCGTTCGCATGCACGAAGAACCAGACCTGAGACGCCCTTTGTCCGGGGCCGGGATAGTTCTGCCTCCCGCCGAGAAGCAGGCGCCAGCGAGCGTATAGACGACGCGGCCGCTTTGCGAGGGCCGCCGCGCCTCTCGTACTGCTTTTTGGGACGCCTCGATCGCCGCGATCGCCGACGCCCGGCGATCCCTTCGCCACGATCTGGATCGTCAGTGCCATCCCAGCCGTGTGATCGCGTTCGCGATTCGTGTCAGGAGCTCGCCGACCCGTCGCGGGAGTGTTGCCGTGCTGTGGAAGCCGCTGGAGCTGGGATCGGATCCGCGCGTGGAAATCGTCGCGCCGAGGTGCGCGTGTTCGCCGGCGAACGTCGAGTCCGGGCGGCGCGTAGACGTCTAGTGCCAGGGGCATTTAGCCTTTCACCGATTCGAGTCGAAAGGACGGAGCATGGAGGGGAGCCCAGTGCGGTGGGGGATTCTCGGTACGGGTGGGATCGCGAGCACGTTCGTGACCGACCTGCAGCTGAGCCATTCCGGCGTTGCGATCGCCGTGGGGTCGCGAAGTCAGGGATCGGCTGACCGTTTCGCTGACGAGTTCGGCATCCCGAACCGCCATGCCGGCTACGAGTCACTCGTGGCTGACCCGGAGGTCGATGTGGTCTACGTCGCAACGCCGCACCCGATGCACCATGACGACGCGATCCTCGCGCTGCGGGCGTTGAAACATGTGTTGGTCGAGAAGCCATTCACGATGAACGCTGTCGAGGCACGCCACATCGTTCAGGTCGCGCGGGAGAACGGGCGGTTCGCCATGGAGGCGATGTGGACCCGGTTTCTGCCGCACGTCGTCGTGATCCGGGACTGGCTCGCGCGGGGCGTGCTCGGCGAAATCGTCACGGTGACCGCGGACCACGGTCAGTGGTTTGCCGAGGACCCCGAGTTCCGCCTGTTCGCACCCGAACTGGGCGGTGGCGCACTGCTCGACCTCGGCGTGTATCCGGTGTCATTTGCGTCGATGGTCCTCGGCAAGCCGGATCGGATCGTGGCCATGAGCGACCCGGCGGTCACCGGCGTCGACGCGCAGACATCCATGTTGTTCGGCTATGACAGCGGTGCGCAGTCCGTGCTGACGTGCACCCTGCGCGCGAAGAGTCCAACGAGAGCGTCGATCGTCGGCACCGACGCCAGGATCGAGATCGATGGCGACTTCTACGCTCCCACGGACATAACGCTCATACCGAGGGACGGCGACCCGACCTCCGTCGAATCGATACATGAGGGTCGGGGCCTGCGCCACGAAGCCGACGAGGTCGCCCGCCGTCTGGCCGCCGGGGACCTTGAGAGCCCGGTGATGCCGCTGGATGAGACGATCTCGATCATGGAGACGATGGACGCGGTTCAGGCGCAGGCCCGGCAGAGCGCATGAATGACGACGAGCGTCGGGCTCGATCGCTTCGGCCGTCCGGGCGCCCGCTAGCGCCGCGATTGGTTCGCCACGCGCGCGATCACGGAAGCGGTGGACCGACGATCGCGTTCGCGTCTCGTGGCCTGAACAACGCGCGATAGCGAGGCGACGTTCCGATCGCCGGCGCAGAGGCGTCCGCGAGCGATAGCGACGCCGTGATCGTTGATCTTCTCGCGGCCGTTTCGTAGGATCCGGCCGGCCGTGGGGAACAAGAAGTGGATCTCGAGACCGACTCGTGCTGTGGCTCTGATTGCGGTGGGTGCAGTTGGTGCCGGGGCGGCCGTGGCCTTAGCCTCGGTGCCGGACTCGGGTGGCGTGATCCACGCGTGCGTGACGACGGCGCAGAACGGCGTGCCGGTCACGACCGGGGCGAACGTGCAGATCATCGACCCGAGCGCGGGCCAGAGTTGCACCAGCGCGGCTGGGCGCGCCGGCCACCGAGGAGTCGGTCACATGGAACTCGGTCGGTCCGCAAGGCCCGTCCGGACCGGCTGGACCGCAGGGGCCGAGCGGTCCGGCTGGCGCCGACGGGCATACGATCACGATCAACGGTGAGACATTCACGATCTCGGGGCTGAAGGCGACCGGCACGGTCGAGAGCGCGCTGCCGGTGCTGCAGGCCAATCCTAAGGGCCGTACGCTCGGCGAGCTGACGCTTGGCTCCGGACCGGGCTCGACCGTGTTCACCGTGCTCGGCTGGAGCGTCGGCGCGACCGGGGGCGCCGGCCCGAGGGGCTCCGGCCGGCACGCCGCGGGCGAGCTGCAGGTCACCAAGGTGATCGATAAGTCCTCGCCGACGCTGCTGAAGGCGTGCGCGAGCGGAAAGCACTTCCAGACCGCCACGCTGACTCTCCGCAAGGCTGGCACTACCTATCTGAAGGTCAAGCTGACAGACGCGCTGATCTCGTCCTACTCGGAAACAAGCACATCGAGCAAACCGACCGAGACCCTGTCCCTCAGCTACAGCAAGATCCAGTACCAGTACACCCAGCAGAAGTAGAAGTCGGCCGTCAGCGCAGAGGCCTGACTGTCGGCAGACAAACACCCAGCGCGGCGCCACACCTAAGGAAAGGGGTCACCTGTCGAGTGACGGCTCGCCCACACTCGCTGCTCGTCCGCTCCGACGCTGCCGCCACCGGGGCGGCTGGCATCGCTTGGCATAGGTTGCATCCCTCCGCTGGCGGGCCTGGTTGACAATCCGGTTGCCAGACCCGGCGTCGAAGTTCCGACGGGCGACCGCGGTCCTGGCCGGCTCGGTGACCGGGCCGAGTTCGGAGATCTCGGCCTCGACGTGATAGACCAGACCCCCGATGTTAAGGTCGCCCATCTCTTGCTCATCCCCGCGAGCGCAGACCCGACCGATAGGCAAACTACTGACAAGAGAGCGCCATGAGGGCAGTTGCACTTGAAGATGGTCGAACCGTTGCCTATGAGCGGTGGGGCGATTTCGACGGCCGACCGATGTTCTTCCTCCACGGCACGCCAGGCTGCCGGTTGAACCGACATCCCGACGCGAAGCTGTGGCCGAGTTTGCGCCTGAACGTGGTCACGCTCGACCGGCCGGGCTACGGAGAGTCCGCGGCTTTTCCAGGACGTCAGGTGAGCCATGCCGCGCACGACGTTGCCGCTGTGGCAGATGCGCTCGGTTTCGAGCGCTTCCTGGTCGTTGGCAGCTCGGGCGGCGGTCCGCACGCGCTCGCCTGCGCGGCTGAACTTGGGGATCGTGTGCTCGGTTGTGCGGCTGTGGCCTCAGCAGCACCGCTGGTCCCAGCCGAGGTTGACGACCTGATCGGCGTCAATCGGGAGGCCCAACGGATTCTCGCCGAGCGTGGACGGCCGGGGATGGTCGACTTCCTCGGTGCGCTGCGCAACAAGTTCCTCGCCGATGTGATTGGGACGCTGCAGGCCCAGCTAGCCGATGCCCCGACCGCCGATGTCGAGTGGAACCAGCGCGAAGACGTGCAGAGGGTGCGCCGCGAAGCGATGCTCGAGGCGCTGCGTCCTGGAGTTCACGGATGGGTCGACGACTCGGTATCCATATTTGGCGATGACTGGGGCATCGAGCTTGGCCGCGTTACGTGCCGGGTTACGTTCTGGCACAGCGATGACGACAAGAACGGCCCGCTGGCCGCGATCCAGCGGCTCGTCGACGCCATCCCCGGCGCAAGCTTGATCGTTTGGAGCGGCGAAGGCCACAGCGGGCCCGCGAGGAACATGGAGCACATCCTGCGTGAGCTGATCGTCACGTCAGGCGGCGGCCAGTGATCTCGAGACGTCCGGGTAACGGAACAGCCGGGAGTCCCGAACGCGCTCGAGAACTCCCGCTCGTCAGAGCAGCGCCCTGCGCGTCTGAGCCCTGCCGCTCCGCCAAGCGACTGCACAACAACCTTGAAGCGGACCAGCACTGATGACATGGCCGAGCGAGGTCGCCGAAGCGGTCGCGCCGGAATGGTCGGTGTGGGTGATGGATGCGACGTCATGGCACCGTCGCCGGCGGGGGGCTTGAGCGCCTGCGGATCTCGCTTCAGGAGTGTCAACCCTGACCGTTGTGTCGGATACCGCAGCTGCTCAGAATCCGGCGGCTCGACTCGGTGCGGCGATCGGGACCGTTGCGTTGAGCGGTTGACATGACACCTGCCGTTTGGGCCTGGAGGCAGTCGGTCAGGTTGGACGGTCGCTGGACGGGTTGATGAGGTACTTCGTTCCAGTGCTGCGGCGTGCGCAGACGCCGAGGACTTCGGGCTGAAGGACGTCTCCTAGCCCGATCGTCTGCGCGTAGCCCGAGGCGAACGTCGTCTTGGCCTCGGCCAGCACGCGAGCGCGCATCCGGCCGATTGTCTCGCCGCCCAGGCGCGCCAGCGCGTTCGTCAGGAGGTATCCGCCGAGGCCCCAGGCCAGGCCAAACTTGCGATCGATGACGGTGGGGGAGAAATCAAGCGAGCCATAGATGTAGACCTGCTTGTGCACCGTGGTTCCGTAGGGGGTATACGACGTGAGCGGCGGCTGCGCGCGTTCCATCGCGGTGAGGATGTCCCCCGCCAATGAACCGCCGCCGATGGCGTCGAAGGCCAGGGTTGCGCCGGTGTCGCGGATCGCGTCGGTGAGCCGGTTGGCAAAGTCCGGCTCTGAGGAGTCCACGACATGGACCGCGCCGAGGTCGCGCAGCACCTGGGCCTGCTCGGCGCGGCGCACGATGTTCACCAGGCCGATGCCGTCGGCGCCGCAGATCCGAACGAGCATCTGCCCGAGGTTGGAGGCGGCGGCGGTGTGGACGAGGGCACTATGTCCCTCGGCGCGCATTGTCTCGACCATCGATAGCGCGGTGAGCGGGTTGATGAACAGCGCCGCGCCCTCGGCGGTGCTCACGTCGTCGGGTAGCTCCACGACGGCGGATGCGTCGGCCACGCGGTAGTCAGCCCACATCGACCCGCCGAACAGGGCGACGCGACGCCCAATCAGCGTAGCCGCGCCCGGGCCCGCCGCAATCACGGTGCCGGCGCCCTCGTTGCCAACCGGCAACGGCTTGTCCAGCCGGTCGCGATAGAGCGGTAACGCCGCTTCTGGAACGGCGCCCATGAGATCAGGCCCGTCGGGCCGCAGCGCGCCAGGCGCCACCGCACCCAACAGCACACCAAGATCCGAGGGATTGATCGGTGACGCTTCGACGGCCACGACCACCTCACTGCCGCCAGGCTCGGGAACATCGCGCTCGGCCAACTCCAGCCGCAACTCGCCGTTGGAAGAGATGGTCGATCGCAGACTACGGCCGCGAGTAGGAGTCGCATCGGGAAACATCATGAGAAGCCTTTCGAGTCGGAGATGGCAGCCTACCGAGCAACGGGACACGTGCTCTAGGCCGGATCGGCGCCGCCAGCCCTGGGCAAAGCGTCGACCGCCGCCATGGGTTGCCCGGAGGCCTACGCACGATCGTCGCCGAAGCTATAACCGAGGCGTCGACGGCGCTAGACGCGAATGCGATCGCGCCCGCGACGTCGTCCGCGTGATCGGAAACGTGGCGAGCTGTATGCCGGCGACCGGCGGCGGCAAGTCCTTTTTCGCGCAAAACGAAGGTTCCGCTCTTCCCGTGCCCTCGACATCGCGGACCCTCGAGAGTTGGTTTCTCCTCGATAGTCGCCCTGCGAGCAGCGTTAGGGTTGGGATGCACCGTGGCCAACGGACCGGAGAGGGGTGCTTGTGGCGGATTATCAGTTCCTGACGACGTGGTGCATCGACGCGCCGATCGAGGCGGTCTTTGATGTCCTAAATGACTCGCCGGGGTACCCGCGCTGGTGGAAGGGCGTGGTCAGCGTTGAGGTTTTGGAAGAAGGCGATGAGATCGGCGTCGGTGAACTCGACCACTTCACCTGGCGCAGCGTGCTGCCCTACTCGCTTGGCTTCGACGTACGAGTCACGCGGGTCAAGCGCCCTTACCTGATCGAGGGGTGCGCCTCGGGCGAGCTTGAGGGCGTGGGCACCTGGCGATTGTACGAGGGAGATGGCGTTGCGGTCTTGTACGACTGGCGTGTCCGCACGACGAAACGGTGGATGAACGTTCTCGGGCCCCTCGCAAGCCCCGCGTTCTCTTGGAACCATGACGTCGTGATGCGTCAGGGAGGAAAGGGCCTGGCAGCCAAGCTGGGCGCGACGCTACTCCTCCACGACTGACGCCAGTACCGCTCTACGATCCGATAGGGGACGAGCCACGGCTGGAGAGCCACGCCCTTGTGATGACTCGACGACCTCATCGCGGCACTGAACTCAGGCGGCTGCGGCCGTCCGCGCCGATATAGGAGTACATCGTGACTCGCACGCGCGCTTGTGCATTCGCGTGAAACCACTCGCCGGCGCGATCGCCGCCGTGGCCCAGCGGAGCAAGCCCGACCTCGTGATCGCTCCACTCCTGAGGGGGCGAGGAGTACGAGTTCTTTCGCGAATAGCGATCACGCGGTGCGCCGACGACCGGGAGATTCAGTTGCCACGTACCGAGCGCTTGCGGCTGCTTGCTCCTTGGTGAGGATGCGGTAGTGCGTGATCGCGATCGCGGTCTCGGCGATTGTGCTCGACGATCGCAGGTTCGATGGGTGGGCTTCCGGGCGGTAGAGCTGGGATGGTCAACGTCCAGCTCTCTAAGGGAGGGAGCCATGTCTTCTGCTGTGCAGTTGCTCGATGCTGCCGGCCGCCGCCGCTCGCCAGCGACGTTGCCGGACTTTCACGCTGGTAGGGCACCCGGGAACAAGGGGCAACGCCACGCGGCTGACCCGCCGACGGTCGACCAGATCATCACGGTCATGCGCCACGCCGGTCACGCGCGGCAATCGCCTCAACGGGTTGATCGTCGTGCTCTGGCGGGCCGGGCTGCGGATCAACGAGGCGCTCTCGCTCGACGAGACCGATCTGGAAGAACGCCGCGGGCCGATCCTGGTCAGGCACGGCAAGAAAACCCGCACACTTTGTGCCGAGGATGCTGAAGTCAGCTCAGGCTGGCGCCGCGTTTGTCGTCCTCAACAGTCCCTAAATCACGCTATCCGAGCCTCGGAGCACGAGCCGTGGGTGACTCTCTCCGACCGGCGACAAGAGAGCAGTGTGCTACCCGAGTTCCGCTGCTTGCTTGACGGTGGCAGCGAATGGACGGACTCAGACATGCAGTGCGGGCGTGTAGATGAGCTCTTGGATGCTGCCGTCAAGTATCCGGCTGTCGATCAGCTCGAGGTCGAAGTCAGCGGCACCATGGAAGATCCGCTCATCTCCGGTCTGTCCGGTGATCACTGGAAAGAGCGTTACTTGGACACGGTCAACCAAGCCGGCGGCCATCAGCGCCCGGTTGAGCGACAGGCTGCCGTGCGAGCGCAACGGCACCTTGGACTCCTCCTTGAGCCGGGCGACGATGTCGACGGCGTCACCGCTCACGACGGTCGCGTCTGGCCAGTCGAGGGGTCCTTTCAGTGTCGTCGACACCACCGTTGCCGGCAGGCTCCTCATCCGGGTGACCCATGCGTCACGTACCTCGGACTCCTCGGTGCTCGAGGCCAGCATCTGCGCGAACGCCCGATAGGTGTTGGCCCCGAAGACCATCCGCTGCTCCTCGCCGTACGAGGCGAGGCGATGGTCCAGCAGCTCGGGGCCCTGCTTGCCCCAGTAGCCGCCCCAGCTGCCGTCGCTCACGCCACCGAAGCCATCGAGGCTGGAAAAAACGTCGAAGGTATAGGTAGCGGTCATGATGCCTCCTTCACGGGCGGTTGATCGGGGTCGAGCATTCCGACCGCAGACCACGGCAAAACTAATCGCCGCCGCGCGTGACCCCGGGACGGCGCCGCGACCTGAATCGGCCGAGACGGTGGGCAAGCCCACCGTGATCAGACGACACGGCCAGCCGGATCAAGAGCGAGGCACGCCAACTCATAAGTCTTGCCATCCTCGAAGCCCGGCCAGTCGGCCCTGCTGCTTTCACGAATGACCGGGCGCGAGGCGGGCCGCGGCGAGCCGTGATCTGGCTGCCCTTCTGGCCGGCGAGCGCCGGATGCAGAAGCCGCTCGGTCGTGGCCACACGGGCGGCGAACCAGCATCTAACCTCGCCGCGTGTCGGCTCAGTCCCCAAAGTCGAGTTCGTCGAGGAGGCCCTCGCAGATCGTTGCCCGCAGTTGTCCCCGTGGCCCTGGAACGCTCGACGGCCAAGCGCGCTTCTTCGTCTCAAACCGAATCCTGTCCGGATCCGCGCCGAGCGCCCTAAGAATCTCGCTGGCGCCACCCTCGCCGCGAGCTGTGAGGACGATCAGCATGTGCTCAGTCCCCGGCTCGCCCATCCCAAATCGATGGGCGGACCTGAGAGCGTCCTTGGCAGGCGGCGAGAACGGCAACTGCCCCTCGGGGCGCGAACCGGGGCCGACGCCAAGTCGCTCTCGAACCATCTCACGGACGGGCTGAATGGTCAGCCCGAAATCCGCCCAGACTCGGTCAACGATGTCGTCCTCATCTGAGAACAGGCCAAGGAGCAAATGCTCCACCTGGACTGCCCCGTGCCCCATGCCGCGCGCCTCGCGCTGCGCACGCACGATCGCCTCGCGCGCTTGCTCTGTGAACGCCTCAAACACACCCAAAAGGTACTGAGCGACCGGCATCGAGACCATTGCAGGCCAGTCCGGTCGACGTCACCCGAACGCCACCCACGACCTCAACTTAGACGGCCGGATTCACGAGCTAGGAGTCATCTGCAAGGCCCTTGCCCGTGTCCGCCAGGCTTCTGCCCCGGACACGTCCGGTCGCGCGGGCTCCTCTCCCCCGGCCACCCGCATGGCACCAGTGGTCCGATGCAGGGCCCGCACCGCGACCGGCAAGGCCGGCAAGGCCGGCAAGGCCGGCAAGGCCGGCAAGGCCGGCAGCGTACATATGCAGGCGTGCCGGCAGCCGCTGACGCGCGACGACGACTGCAGTGTTTTGGATCGGCGAATCCGATCGTCCGCCGCGGCGATCACCCGACTCCGGCCGGGCGATCCAGATGTCGCGAGGGTGTCGCATAAACAATCGCCGTTGTCGGAGGCACACAACCAGCCGAAGCGCCCCGCGCGAACTTTGGCGATTCAGCTGACATATATGTGGCTCCATCGCCAAAGTTCGGCCCCCGGCTACGGGTCGTGCGTCAGTATTTGTTAATGGATCACAACCAGTTTCCGGTGGCTCAGCTTTATGCGACACCCTCTCGCCTAAGCGCAAGCCGGCCGCAGCTGCCCGCCCGTGACGAATGCGATTGCGCAGACCGGCCGCGTCGGAGACGCGCTCATCGCCGATACCAGGGCTCGGCTCGAGTCTTGCAGAATCGCGGCGGTGCTTACGCAAGCCCTGGGTGGTCGCCCCTCCGATTGGTGAAGCGGAGGCTGGCGGCCGCCGTCGCGGGTCGCTGCGTTCCTGGTTCGGCTATGCCGGCGCAGCTGACATCAGGCCCGGGGAAGCGCAGTCGCGCGCAGCTGGCGGGCAGACGCCTCGAAACGATCGTATGTTGCCGTCACATTCGGCCTGCGACGGGCGATCGCATCGTCGCGACAGGGCCGTCCCGAGCTCGACCTGGACCCTCGGGCAGTTCGGGCTGTGCGTGGGAGCGGGAGTTGCCGACGCTGTCATCCCTGCTCGGCCTGGCTGTCAGGGTGCGCATTCTGGGTGCGACGCGTCGCCCTGCAACGGCCCTTGGCCGACGCGTCGCGAGATCGGTGCGGCCGGACGCGGCCCCGGCGACGAGCGGTGTCGCTCGTCGCCGGTGCGGTGGCGTGGGGGACGTGCTGTGGGTCGCGCGCCCCCGGGGGTCGGGTGGGTCAGTCGCCGTGGTGGTGGTGGGCTGGCTGGAAGTAGTGTTGGTGGAGGTAGCGGGCGACCGTGGTGCCGAGCTTGACGCCTTGGAGGTCCGCGGTGCGGAAGTGGATGCCGGCCCAGACGCGAGCGTTGATGTTTTCCTGCAGCGCGTCTGAGAGGCTGTGGAAGGTCCGGGTCGTCCCGGATTTGTTGCTGGTTGCGGTGAAGCTAACGTCGTTGGTGCCAAAGAAGTAGCGCAGCGTTCCCAGGATGGCGCCGGCTGCGCAGTTGTGGCCTGATGGGTTCTCGGGAAACGGCGGCGTGGCGAGGGGGAGCTGCCCGGCGGCCACGGGCGTGGCGGGATCGAACAGCGGCGTCCAGGTGGGGTCCGCGGTGGTGGCGGGGTTGGCGTCGGTGTCGGCCTCGCGGATGGCGGTGATCGGGCGCCAGGAGTTGTAGTGGTATTTGTTATTCCAGCAGCCGATCGCCGCGTCGGCGGCGGCCAGGTTGGTGGTGGCCAGCAGCCGCGCGCTGTCGGCGATCGCGAGATGGTGGTCGGCGGCAAGCGAGCGGAACACGCGGTTCCACAGCGCGAAGGCGTGGTCTTGCCAGAAGATCGCCGCGTCGGTCTCATCGGGGGTGCGCGTCGAGCTGTGCAGCGCGCCGATCGCCTTGACCTCGTTGAGGTCCTTGGCGTACGCGCGGCTGGTCAGCGGGTTGGGACCGGCACTGCGCAGCATCTCGACGTTGGGGATCAGGAAGGGCCGGACGTTGCCGACCCATGGTGTCGGGTCTGACGCAAACAGCGGCGGTGTCGGGCGCCACACGCCCGGCGTGGTGCCGATCACCGGCGTGAACGGGCCATTGCGGCCGTCGTTGGTCCGGGCGGCGATCATCGCTGCCGCTGCGGCCCCGCCGGCCGCGATCCCGCCGGACTTGCTCCCCGCGGGTGTCTCGGGGATCGCGGCCAGCGACGTCTGATAGAGGGCGTCCAGGGTGCCCTGCTGAAGCGGGAACAGCCACACGAGGACGTTGTGCGCCGCGGTCGCCGCCGCCGCATCCTCGGAAGCTGCGGGCGCGGCCGCGGGCTGGGGCAGGTAGGAACGATGGCCGCGATCGATCGCGTTGACCGCGTCATACACGGCGCCCTGCACCATCGCAAAGCTCAACACCGCGGCCGGTGGCGGTTGCCCGGCGGTGACGACGATCGCCGTTGACGCGTTGGCGTTCCAGTCTGTCACCGTATCGGCGCGCGCGGGCGCCACCGACGCGACGAGCGCCGCGAGCGCCACGGCAGACACTGCAGCCGCTCGGACGCAGAGGTTCGTCATCACGCTCACCGCGCCGTGATGGTTGAAGAGGTGGCGGGCACGGCGAGGCGGTGGGTTCGCCGTGTTGTGGATTGCGGCCCCCTGCAGGTCAGCGACGCGGGCGTCGGCGACGGCGAGAGCGATGTGTGTGCTCATGGTGGACAGCGTCCTACAGGCCGGTAACCGCCTACCAACCGTTCGCCCACAAGCGGCGACCCATCGGGCGTAGAGTCCGGAGCACAGGTGACGTAGGACACACGGTGTTGTCCAGCATGGCCGACAGCTCCAACGGGTTTCGGATCGAGTTGCTCGGTCCGGTTGAGGCGTGGGTGGATGGCCGAGAGGTGGCGCTGGGGGGTCAACGGCCGCGAGCGCTGTTCGCGGTGCTGGCGCTGATGGGCGGTCGCGTGGTGGCTATCGACCAGCTGATCGATGAGCTGTGGGGCGAGGAGCCTCCCGCGCGGGCGCGTGACAGCCTTCAGATGCACGTCTCGCGGCTCCGCAAGCGGCTAGTGGAGGCGGGCGCCGACCGCGGCCGGCTGCTCAACTACGCGGGCGGCTACCTGCTGGAGGTGCGACTCGGCGAGCGTGATGTCGACCACTGGGAGCGGGCGCTCGGCCGGGCGCGTCGAGCGCGCGTGGACGATGAGCCGCGGGTGGCTCGTGAGGGGTTCGAGGAGGCGCTGTCTGTCTGGCGCGGACAGCCGTTCGCGGGCGTGAGCACGAACAGTCTGCTCGCTGGGGAGCGCGCGCGGCTGGAGGAAGAACGGCTGGCCGCGGTCATCGAGGCGATCGAGCTCGACCTGGAGCTGGGCCGTCACGGTGACCTGCTGGGGCAGTTGGAGGCGTTTGTCATCGCGCATCCGTTCAAGGAGCGCCTGGTGGAGCTGCAGATGACGGCGCTGTATCGCTGCGGACGACAGGCCGACGCGCTGGCCGCCTTTCACGCGGCGCGCGGACGGTTTCTCGACGAGCTCGGTATCGAGCCCTCACAGCCGTTGTGTGAACTGCACGAGGACGTCCTGAAGCATTCCGCCGGGCTCTCACCGCCCTCCCAGACGACAGCCGTGACAACGCGCGCCGAGCAGCCGGGGCCGGAGATGCCCAACGCCGTGGGCGACTGCAGGTTGCCGGTGCCGCCCAATCGGACGATCGGTCGCGACCAGGACGTCGTCGCGGTCGGTGAGCGGTTGCGGGCGGGGTCGGTGCGGCTGCTCACCCTCACCGGGCCCGGTGGGGTCGGCAAGACACGGCTCGCCGTCGAGGCCGCGCGCGCGGTCGGGGCGGACTTCGCTGATGGCGCGCACTACGTCTCGCTCGCGGCGCTCGACGGACCCGAGGACGTTCCCGCGGCGATCCTCAAGGCGCTGAGGATCATCGTGCTCTCCGGCGAGTCCGCCGACCAGGCCGCCGAACGTTTCCTGGCCGCCAAGCATCTGCTGCTGATCATCGACAACCTCGAGCAGCTGCTCGCCGCCGCTCCGTTCATCGGCAGACTGCTCGAGGCCTGTCCCTCACTCACCGTCCTGGCCACCAGTCGCGAACCGCTCGCTCTGCAGGCCGAGGAGCGCTACCCGGTGTCGCCGCTCGCGCTGCCCGAGCCCGGGACACCCGAGGGCCCGAGAGTACTGGCCGACACGGACGCTGTCACGCTGTTCTGCGAGCGCGCGCGTGCCCGCGACCCCGACTTTGACCTCAACGACGGCAACGCTGCCGCGGTCGCCGAGATCTGCACACGCGTCGACGGGCTGCCGCTGGCGATCGAGCTCGCGGCGGCCCGCTGCGGTCTGCTGTCGCCGACCGAGATCGCCGACCGCCTCGAGACCGCGCTCGGCGCCCCGGGCGCCGGAATGCGTGATGCACCTGCGCGTCAGCAGACGCTGGGCGCCACGATCAACTGGAGCCACGAGTTGCTCGGCAACGCCGAGAAGCGGTGCTTCGCGCGGTTTGCGGTGTTCGCCGGCGGCGCGACGATCGAGGCAGCTGAGACGATCACCGCCGGCGGACTGGAGACGCTCGACGGACTGGTCACCAAGAGTCTGCTCCGGCGACGGCGGCACGCGCTCGCGCCCACCCGGCTCGGGATGCTCGAGACGATCCGCGCCTATGCCCAAGGGCGCTTCGCCTCCGCGGCCGATGTCGAAGCCGTGCGGGCGGAGCACTACCGCTACTACCTCGCGCTCGCCCGGCGACACGGAACCGATCACGCGCTTCGGGGTGCCAGCGCCCACGCGCACCTCGCCTGGCTGGACCCCGAGGTCGACAACCTCCGCGCGGCCCTCGGATGGGCGGTCGCGCAGCTCAGCGCCGAGCAGGCGGTCGCGATGGTGGCGGCGCTCGGCTGCTACTGGGAGATGCGAGACCGCTACGTCGAGGCTGTCGACTGGGTCGACCAGGCCCTGACCCTGCCGGGCGCCGACGCCGATCCGGCGCTGCGCGTCCGCGCGCTGCGCACGAAGGCCATGTGCCTCTGGCGAGCGGGACGCGGAGCCGAGCAACCCGCGGTCGTGGCCGAGATGGAGGCCATCGCTCGACGGCTTGACGATCCGGTGACTCTCTCCCAAGCCCTCCAGAGCCGCGTCCATCACGAGATCGATGCCGAGCGGCTCGATGTCGCAGATGCACTCGCCGACGAGGCGCTCCACTGGGCCAGAGCCGCCGACGACGACTGGGAGATCGCCGAAGCGTCCCGCGGAAAGGCGATCGCGGCGTCCAGCATCGCCGATCTGCGCCAGCGCGTGGAAACAGCCGCCTCGCTACTCACTGACGTCGGCAATGTCCACGAGCTCGCGAACCTCCTAACCGCCGCGGCCTACGCCGCGCTCTGTCTCGGCAGTGAGCTTGACGCAACCGTCTTCGCTGCCCGCGCGACTCCGATCACCCGCGCGCTGGACAATCGGTACACACGGATGATCAACAGCGGCAACCATGGCCTGGCCGCGCTGCTGACCGGTGAGACCGACACCGCCTTGCAGGCGTTCCGCGAGGAACTCACGCTCTGCCGCGAAACGGTCGTCCGGCCCGTGGCGTTTGAAGGCCTCCGTGGCCTCGCCGCCATCGCCACAGTGGACGGCGATGCCAAGCGTGCCGCGACACTCGTCGGCGCCGCCGACATACACCGCTACGACAACGCCGAGGATCCGGTCGGGGCCAGGCTCGAATCGACGTTCTTCGAGCCCGCCCGCACACGCTACGGAGCAGCCGCATGGAATGCCGCCGCGCGCGAAGGCTGCGCACTCACCTTCGAGGCCGCGATCGCCTACGCCCTCGAAGAACCCCCCGGGTAGCCCGGACCACACAGCGAGCCCTGCACGCAACGCCGCGTCCACAACGCTAACGGTCGCACTGGTCCCATCCCCGGCCACCCGCTGCTCCGTCCGCGTGAATCGAGGCGTCGGCCCGGCCGGATTCCTCGCGCGGGGCCTCCACGAACGAGCGGCCGATGAGAAGCGCATTGGCGCACTTGCGCTTGGGATAGATCGTCGGCGCCGCCCTGACTCGCGAGATCACCGGACAGCGCGTGTCCGCGGCCACCCGGTGCAGTGTCTTGAGCCGCAGAATGGAGCACCCGGCTCGGACGTCGCCGGATCCAGAGCCCAGGTCACACCCCCCAAGAAACCCCCATTTGCGTATGCAGCGGTCGATGGTGTTGCTCTGGGTTTGGCGAGTTGGAGGCGCGACCTGCGCGCGCGAGGCGCCCTGCCTTCGTTCTCGCGCGGGCATCAGGTCCACGACGTCGTGGCTGGCTGTGTCCCGAGAGGAGCCGCGTTCGTGGACGACTGCCGCCTCATATCGTGACCGCTCCGCCTCGAATGCAGAAGCCGTGGCCGCTCAGCGGGCAAACGCCCTCGACGCCCCCGTCGGCCTCCTCCTCGTAGCCCGGAGCAGGATTGTCGGTTTGATCGGCCCCGAGTAGCGACGAAACGACGACTTCCGCGTCGTGTATGTGAAGCAGTATGTCCCTTCAATTGGGGCCGAGGCGTGTCGTCACCGTAGATGGTGTGGAGTGGACGGTGGGCCGCAGGTGGCTCACACACCGATTTGGATGGACGTGGAAGCGGCGCGGCGTCGCGGCTGACGGGCTATCGACTCTCGGCCAGGGGCTCGGCGGCGTCGACTTCGGCGAGCAGGGAGTGCTCGTGGCCGTTGGCGTCATGGCGGCGATTGCCATCCTCATTCCGCTTCTGTTTTTTGGCTTTGAGCTGATCGTTCTTGGTGTCTTACTGGCTGCTGGGATCGTCGGCCGCGTCTTGCTCCGGCGCCCGCTGGTGATCGAGGCTACGTGTTCAGACTCCCTCGGCTCTGGACGCCAGCTTGAGTGGCGCGTCACCGGGTGGCGAAAGTCGGGCAGGCTCATTGACGAGGTCGTCTCAGACCTTGCAGCGGGTCGTGAGCCACCGCAGAGCATGCTGCCGGATTGATCGATCAGCAACAGTCTTGAGAGGATCGCCGCCACCGGCGGGCGGGGGCGTCACCGAGAGTGTTGGTTCTCGATCATTGCGACACTCTCGGGCCGCCGCTGCCGTGGACCGCATAATCGAAGTAGGCTGATCTCGCGCCGCGACAAAGCCAGACAGCACTTAGGGACGGCAGCACCTGGCCCGTTGGTACCGAGGATGAGGTCGCCTGGATCAACGCGGGTGTGACCAGGGGGATGTCGATCACAGCGAGCATTCCGCCGGTGTTCACGGCCTACGCGACCCTTGCCTTCCCTTTGGACCTCGACGCCCCACGTGAGCGGCTGCGCCCACGCGAGGACCGTTTCGACGACGCGCTGCTGCGTGTGCTCTCCGCGCACACTGAACCACAACCGTGGTGGCTCGGGTTCCTTGAGACCGGTGCTAGCGATGTTGTCCTGGATGAAGCTCCACGGGTGCGCGTGTACAGCGACTGGCCGTACGTCCTCGTACAAGCGGGGCCGCAGGAGGCCAGGAATTGGCGCAGCGACGAGGGACGGTGGCACACCGCGCAACCCGAGCTGATGTTCCCGGTAGATCACAGCTGGCTCCTGTCGAGCCTCTGGGATGACGCGTGGGCAGGTGTCGGCGGCTCGGACGATCTGATCTCCGCGATTCTCACCGAACCGGACCTATCCCCTGAGAAGACCGATCCGTCAGTTCCAGATATGTGGCCGTCAATCATGCCCGACGAGATGCATCACCGCCTCGGACGGTAGAACCGCGCGGCAGCCAGAAATGGCCGATATCCGCTTCCGCTTCGGGCTGAAGGGAGAAGGCACGTCGGGCGCAGCGATAGGCGGTCATCGCCGCCGCGGCTCGCTTCTGGTTTCCATGGACGCTGTCGCACAAAGAATCGCGTTGTGAGCCAGCCACAACCGGCACCGAGCGGGTTGGCGTCAGCTAAACGAACCGAGAGGATGCGGCTCGAGAAAACGTCCTGTGTGGACGCTTTCTCGAGCCGGACCCTCCCCGAACCGACCGTTGCTCCTCCACCTCCCTCGCCGGTTGTCAGCTCGCCACAAGAATGCGCTGGCCGGCCGTAGTTGTGCGACAGCCTCCATGCGTAGGGGCAGCTTTGTGTTGGCCACGTGACGACGCCGACTGACCGCAGGCACGAGGCCGCTACCGTCGGCGCGCACGATTCTTTTCGTGCTCCGCTCGAGGCGGGTCGCGCCACTCCTTGGCGACGATCCGCGGGCCCGCGCCCGGCGACCAGGCGAGCGTGCTCGTGATCGCGCCCGGCCCGACGCGGAGCGCCCTGCTGTTGGCGACAAGCGCGACTCTTGCGAAGTGCGGGCCGACACCTGCGTTCGTGTTCGCGCGGGTGTTCGCTGTTGACGGCTGCGAACGGCGGGTCGCCAGCGGCATCGGTCTGTTCGCCAAATCTGAGATCAGCCGGGTCTGGGCGTTAGTTGATGTCGCGTCGGGCGGTTAGGGCGATGCCGACGGCGGCGAGTGCGGCGGTCCAGGCGATCAGGATGACGGCGCCGGCGCCGGGCGATAGTAGGTGATGGACTTTGAGGCCCATCGTCGCGTCAGACGCGCGTGTGGGCATGAACCGCCCGACGGAAGGCGCGAGGCCGAATAGGAGGTTGTCGACGACTAGCCCCCAGGCGAGCAGGGTGATGACTGCGCCGACTTGGTTGTGGATGATCGCGCCGAGGCCGGCGCCGATCGCGCCCCATAGCGCGACGCCGGCGAGTCCTCCAAGTGTGAGCAGCACGATGTCGCTGCTGTTGAGTGCGACGGTTATGCCGCGCGCGTTGAGGATTGCGTAGCCGATCGCCCAGCCGATCGCCTCGCCGATGACCCCGAACGTGATTCCCGCGAGCGCGCCGGCGATCACCTTGGCGCTGAGGACGTGTGAGCGTGCCGGGTTGAACAGGACCGTTGGGCGGATGGTGCCGTAGCGGTACTCGCTGGTCACAAGCAGTGCACCCGCGAGCGCCGAGAACACGCCTGCGAGGCTGCCGAGGCTCAGGAACGAGCGCTGGTCCTCCTTGCTCGCCAGTCCGCTTGGATGGCTGAGCAACCCGGTCAGCAGCGTGAACAGCAGGATGAGCGCGACCATCCCGAGGATCAGCCCGATCGTGGTTCGGGTGGAGCGAATCTTCAGCAGCTCGGCTCTGGTCTGCGCGATCATGCCGGCGCCTCCGACGTCAGTTGCAGGAATATCTCCTCCAGCGAGCCGCCGTCGGTCACCAGCTCGTGAACCGGGACGCCGGCGGCGAATGCGATCTCACCCACCCGCTCACTCGACGCTCCTTGCACGAGCAGCACATGGTCGGCACCGGTCGTGACCTGTAGATCGTTGCTGTGCAGTGCGGCCGTGAGCCGCTGCGGGTCGGCGCTACGAACGCGTACCGCGCCGCCGGCGCGGGCGGTCAGCTCTGCCAGCGGCGACTCGATCACGAGCCGTCCGCGACTGATGATCAGCACCTGATCGACGGTTTGCGCGACCTCCGCGAGTACGTGGCTTGAGACGAGCACCGTGCGGCCCTCCGACGCGAGCCGGCGCAGGAAGTCACGCAGCCAGCGCACGCCCTCCGGGTCAAGCCCGTTGGCCGGCTCGTCGAGGATCAACAGCTCCGGGTCGCCGAGCAGCGCCGCCGCGAGTCCGAGTCGCTGGCGCATCCCCAGCGAGTACCCCTTCACGCGCCGGCGCGCCGCCTCGGTGAGCTCCACCAAGCTCAGCACCTCATCGACGCGCGAGTCAGGAACATCAGCAGCGCGTCCAAGCATCCGCAGGTGGTCGCGGCCTGAGCGACCGGGGTGAAAATCGGTCGCTTCCAACACAGCGCCGATCCGCAGTGCAGGACGCTCAAGCTCGGCGTAGGGGCTGTCGAACACGAGCGCCCGCCCGCTCGTCGGCGACGCCAGGCCCATGACCATCCGAAGCGTCGTCGTCTTACCGGCCCCGTTTGGTCCAAGGAAGCCCGTGATCGTCCCCGCTTCCAGCACGAACGACAGATCCGTGACCGCCACAACCTCGCCAAAGCGCTTCGTTAGCGACTCGGCTTTGACGACCGCTGTCACCCGCGGCCTCCTGTGTGGTCAGCTTGAGCGAGCGCGGATGCGAGCTCGTGCAGCGCGGCCGCGCGATCGACGCCTAGCGCGCCCAGCAGCACCGCCGCAGGATCCGGAGGTTGGAGAGCGAGGATCTGGGCCAGCACCTCGGGGCCGGTGACCTGGAGCCTCCGATGACCCTTGGGCTTGTACGCTGCCTCAAGCACTTTCTTTGCCGCGGGGGTCATGCGGAAGCGATCTTTTTTCGCGACGTCTCTGATCCTCGGCTTCTTCGGTACGGCTCGCATCGGCAGTGGGGGAGCGTCGGCGCCGGCCCCCAGGCCGAGGGCGTCCAGGGCTTCGCGATCGAGCGACTCGAGGGCTTGGCGAGCTTGCTGCAGGTTCACGCCCAGCACGGCTTCGATCGAGGGATCCTCGAACAGGGCGAGCAAGATGTGATCGGTGCCAGTGCGGCGATCACCTCGGCGACGAGCCTCCTCGCTGGCCCGCAGATAGATGGCCCAGGCGTGAAGCGTCTCTGGCGCAGCGGATTCGGTGGTCATGATGAGTCCTTGTTGTATTTGGTGTGCACGGATTGGCGGGTGATGCCCAAGGCGTCTCCGATCTGCTGCCACGACCAGCCCTTTTCCCGGGCCGACCTGACGTGGTCCGCTTCGACCCGCTCAGCCAGGCGATGGAGCGCCAACGAGGCGCGGAGCCCCACCGCCGGGTCGTCGGACGCGATCGCGGAGGCGATGTCTTCAGCGTTCATGACCGTCAGTCTAGACTGACAACGGAGGTTTGTCAACCCAAACTGACGCCGCGTGGTCTCTGGGCGATCGGTATCCAGTCCCGTGCATCGCGCGTCGCTCTCGCGGGGGCGTGGACCGGACACGTGTGCCGCATCGAGTCCGGCGACAGGCTCCCTCTTTGACGCTGGGACGCGCCTTTGACCCCACACAGACCGGCGGTCTCGCTTCGCGCGGATAGCAGGGCGCTCGCCTCGCCTGTGTGAGCGCAAGCCATGGAGGCGGCGCACCAGGTGCCCGCTTCGGACGAGCTGCGCAAGGCCCCACCGCCCGAGCGGTACCCCACCCGCGATTGCAGAAGTACCGCTCGAACATAAACGCCGGGCTCCGCAGCTCATTCGGCAACGTCTGGACAACCAGGGGCGTCGCTCCTTTGAGTACGCGACGGTGAAGCAGCGAGCGCTGGAGCCGGTGTCGGCGGCCTGGGCCTAGTCGGCTGGCGGATCGCTGATCAGGCTGAGCATCCGAGTCGGCAGTCCGGATGCCGAGCCCCGTGCCTGCGGTCCGACGCACGAGGGCCGTTCATAGGCAATGGATCGGGCGCCTTGTGGTGCACGGCGCCTCCGTTTTTGCCACCGAGGTCGATGCAGTAGGTGCGGTAGGTATCGAGATCCGTGGAAGCATGCGTGGCGAGGCCGTCCTTTTGCATCCTGATGAGGATTGAATGGCCCGCCCTTGCAATCCGCTCCCTGACGCGTTTCGATTGGCAAGGCCAGGCGGCCGCAAGCTGGACATCGTGTAACCATGCGGATGCGCGCCGACTTGCCGTTTCTGTGGTGCCCGCTGTCGCGGCGCGATCGTCGCCGGCAGCGCCGCCGCGACCTGGCCCCGCCCGTCCCTGGCCCTTCATGGCACCGCTCCCGTCAGTGTCGACGGCGCGCGTTTCACCGAGCGGCGAGCGGGTGAAGATCACCGCATTGCCCGGACTGTCGGTCAGCGTGCGGGCCTTCTCGGTCACGCTGCGGCGAGTGCCAACCGGTCGCTGCAGCGGCCTGATCGTGCGCGCGCGGGGAACGGCGGGAAGCCTCGCGGTCGCGCGCAGGCCGCCGCTACTAGTGGGGGCCGACTCGCGGTCAGAACAGCGCGGGCTGAGCTTCCGGGCAAGGCCGGGGACGCGGCCCCATGGTCGAGTGCTCAGAGGGGATGGTCCCGTGAGGGATCGTGAGCTCGCAGAGTCAGGTGCTCGCGGGTCGGCTTCTCCGGTGAGCGTGAAATACCACCTAGCCGGGTACGACGTGAGGTAGCTTTCCGCAGATCGCTTCCGGTAGCGCGCCGGAGCACCAATGGGGAGGTTTGAGGATGTCTAGAGGGTTCAAGCTGGCCGCCGCGGCGGTGGCCGTGCTTTTGCTCGCCGGGGCCGCGGACACGGTGGCAAAGTCGGTCAACCGCGCGCCGCGGCTGCACCACTATCGCGCGATGAGCGTGCGGCAGATCCGGCGGGCCGCGCGGGCGAACCGCGTGATCGTCGTGCTCAAGAGCCAGCAGAGCGGCCGGCTCGCCAGCGCGGCGAGTGTCAGAGCGCGGGCGGTACAGCAGCGAGCCGAGCGGCGGCCGCTGATCGCGAGCGTCAGCCGATCGGGGGCGCAGTCACGCATCAGTTCACCGTGCTGAACGCGTTCGCCGCGAAGGTGTCGAGCGCCGAGCGGGCGCGGCTGGCGTCCGATCCGAGCGTCGCGTGGGTCGTGCCGGATGCGCTCGTGACCGAGCCGCAGCCGGTCACCGCCACTCCGGGCAGTGGCGGCACGCCCTCGCCGGGCAACCCGACGACGCCGCAGTCCGGCATCTGCCCGTCCGACCCGGCGAAGCCTCTTCTGGAGCCGGAGGCGCTGCAGACCATGCACGTGGCCTACAGCGACCCGAGCATCCCGCAGGCCCAGAATCTGGCCACGGGCAAGGGCGTGAAGGTGGCGTTCTTCGCCGATGGACTCGACATCAACAACCCGGACTTCATCCGTGCGGACGGTTCGCACGTCTTCATCGACTATCGCGACTTCACCGGCGCGGGCCGAACGCGCCCACCGGCGGTGAGGAGGCGTTTGGCGATGCGACGACATCGCCGCGCAGGGCCGCCAGGTCTATGACCTCGCCGACTTCGTCAACCCCGCCCATCCGCTGCCGCCGGGCTGCAACATCACCATCCGCGGCGTCGCGCCCGGCGCCTCGCTGATCGGCATGAAGGTGTTCGGCCCCGCCGGGGCGTTCGGCTCCGTGATCGTCCAGGGCCTGGACTGGGCCGTCACGCAAGACCACGCGGACGTGCTCAGCGAGTGTTCGGCGACTTCACGATGCCCGACACCATTCGCGACCTCATCAAGCAATTCAACGACGCGGCCGTCCGGTCGGGCGTCGTCGTCTCGCAGGGCTCGAGCGACTCCGGCGCGACAGCCGGCCCGTCGGAGCCCGCGACCGATCCGCTGGTGATGGACTCCGGCGGCTCCACCAACTTCCGCGACTACGCGCAGACCACGTCCTACGGATTCCAGTTCTCCAACGGCACGTGGTTGAACGACAACATCTCGTCGATCGCCGGCGGCGGCTTCAGCCAGAACGCCTCGTCGCCGGACTTCGTCTCGCCGGCCGAGGCCGACTGGGCGCTGTGCACCCCGGACAAGACGCTGTACGCGGAGTGCGCGGACTTCAAGGCCGACCCGTTCAACGGCGCCCCCTCCTCGATCGAGGCATTCGGCGGCACCAGCCAGTCGACGCCGCTGGACGCGGGCGTCGCCGCGCTGGTCATCGAGGCGTACCGCAACACCCACGGCGGTCGCACGCCGTCGCCGCTGCTGGTCAAGCGGATCATGCAGAGCACGGCGAACGACCTCGGCCTCCCGAACCAGGAGCAGGGCGCCGGTGAGGTCGACGGCCTGAAGGCGGTACAGGAGGCCATGTCGGTCGACGGCGGACGCGATCGGCCGTGGGCTGCTGTTCGACCCGGCGAAGCTGTCGATCACCCAGCCGGCGGGCTCGTCGGACAGCGAGACCGTCGCGGTGACCAACACCGGCGCGGCGACGCAGACGGTCAGCGCGCACGCCCGGGCGCTGACCCAGGTCGCGTCCGATGTCAAGCAGGACGTCACGCTCGGCACGGCGCCGACGTTCGTCGACCAGTTCGGTCATCCGCGGCCGTATGTCGAGACGACGTTCACCGTGCCGGCCAACGTCGACCGGCTCGTCGCCTTCGACGCCTGGCCCGGCCCGAACGCGCGCGTCGGCGTGACGCTAATCGATCCCACCGGCGCCTTCGCCGCCTTCACCCGGCCACAGGCGACGGCGACCACGGGCAGGTGGACGTGCGCAAGCCGGTCGCCGGCACGTGGACGGCGATCGTGTTCGTGCGCGACGGCACGTACAGCGGCGTGGTGCACCTCGAATTCGCCAGCCAGCGCTTCGGCGCCGTGGACACGGTCACGCCGTCCAGCCTTTCGCTGGGGCCCGGCCAGACGGGCCGCTTCCAGTACCGCACCCGCCTGCCGTCCAGCCCGGGCGACAGCGGCCACGACCTGGTCATCTCCGACAGCTCGGGCGATCAGACCGTGGTGCCGGTGGTGCTCCGCTCGCTGGTCCCCGTCGACCGGCACGGCGGCACGTTCGCGGGCACGCTCTTCGGCGGCAACGGCCGCGAGTTCGTCGCTCAGGAGAACACGTTCGCGTTCGATGTCCCGCCGGGCCGCAAGGCGCTGTCGGTGTCGTTGGCGTTCCCGGATGACCCGAACACCGAGGTGATCGGGACGCTGAACGACCCGGGCGGCAACCAGCTGGGCTCGCAGAGCACGCTCTATGTGAACGGGGCGGGCGCGGGTGCGTTCACCCACGGGCTGCGGGCCACGGCCCTGTCGCCAAGGCCCGGCCGATGGACGTTCGTGGTCACGGTGGCCAGCCCAGTCGGTGGCCAAACGCTGTCCGCCCCGTACCAGGGCGCCGTGTCGTTCGACCCGCCGGACATCTCGGCCCGCGGGCTTCCGGACCACACCAAGGTCCGGAGCGGCACGCCGATCACGGCGACGATCGCGGTCCACAATGACGGACCGGGCACCGAGGACGTGTTCGCCGACCGCGCCTGAACCACCAAAGCGAGACGGACTCGGTGCTTCCGATCACCCCCGGCGACCGGGACGACGATGCCCAACGCCCAGTCCGAGTTCGTCATCCCGACGCAGACCGACGCGCTGCTGGGCGTCGCCCAGGCGAACCGGCCGATCGTGCTCGAGATGGGCTACTTCGAGATCGGCGAGGGCGATCCCGACCTGATCGGCCAGAGTCAGGGCAACGATGCGGCCGCGTCCTACTCGGCCCGCGAGGTGGCCAACGGTCCATGGGGCCTGGCACCGTCGATGGTCGGGCCGTTCGACACCGCCCAGACGGGCACGGTGAACACCGGGATGCTCGCCCACACCGAGGCGTTCGACCGCAACACGGAGTCCTCGACGGGTGACATCTGGCGCGACACCGTCGAGCAGAACCCGCCCGCATACACGCCGCTGACCCTCGGGCCGGGGCAGTCGGGCACGATCACGGTGACGTTCACCCCGCAGGGCAAGCGCGGCTCGAAGGTCGACGGCACGCTTTACGTCGACGACTTCGGGCTGCGGCTCGACACGGGCAACGAGCAGATGGCGTTCCCGTACAGCTACAAGATCAAATAGCGCCTCACGCGCCCGCGCGGTCCTTTTCGACCGCGCGGGCGAGGGGCTGTCGTGCTCACAGTCCGACGTTTCTGAATGCCGCTCCCGCACGCAGGGGCTCGTGAGCGGCTGGAAGTCCCAGTGCGCCGTCCACCAAGCGCTCAGAGGCGACGGTCGCGCGACTGGGTCCAACGACCGACGCGTTGGACAAGGGCCTCCAGGCGAGGTCCTCACGATCGGCGAATCGAACGCGCGGCTCTGTTCCTCGGCCGTGGTGGCCAGCCGCACGACGCGCTCGCCAAAGCCCGGTGCCGCGGTAGCCGACCAGTGAGCTTTAGCGCTGCGGTCCAGCTCTGCTGAGCGAAGCACGGCGCGGGAGTACCTCCTCAGCGGTCATCGGCTGTCGCCGTGTGGGCGCGGCGCGACGGGCCGTGCGTCCCGCTGACCTGTCTGGCGGCGTGCTATCCGCCAACAAGGAGCGTACCCCCAGGGGATTGCGCACTGCCCTCGTATCCGGGAAGCCGACTGGAGACAATCGGCGGAACGCTCCAGTGAGAAAGACACGGCCGTGCACGGATGCCCTTGGTCGTGAGGGCACGGGTCGTTAATCATGGTAAGCGTGGGGTTGACATTCCGCTGCTCGGGTGGTTAAGCTCGGCAAGCACGGAGCAAATTGGGGATTGGACTTCCGCCATCACGCGACGCCGGGGGGTGTTGGGAGTCATTGCACGGGATTCCGGACGACGCCACTCCGTCGGATCCATATGTGGGGTGTGCTTATGACGCGCATACGTTACGTTGCGTCGTCTCCTCCGTGACGACGGCATTGCACGGTTAGGTCCGGGTTGCACCGGGCAGCGAGGTCAGAAGGCAGCTCGCTCCACTCGCCGAACGGCTAATTCCATGTAACGGCGAGGTTGGCGGTTTCTCCCACGTGCGTGCACAGCTGTAGGCAAGGCCAGCGCTAGGGGTTGACCGAGCACCCGTCATCCACCACCAACAGAAGTCCGGCACGCTGGGAGGGCGCAGAGCGGCGGCACCCGGGCGGTCGCTAACTGTGCGCCACGCGATGTGGGCGCGAGCAGCCGCGGCAAGAGGCCACCAGCGTGCAACTAACGCCAGCGTCCCGGCACCGGCGCCGATGCTTGACATGGCCGGAATCGCAGCGCGCTGAGGACGCGTGGCACTGGTACCGCGTCGCTAATCACCGGCAACCGGAGGTATTCGATGAGAAAGTCATTGTTCGCCGCATTGCTCAGCGCGATCAGCGCGCTGGCGGCCATCGCCCCAGCCGCTGTCGCCAATTCGCCGTGGACCCCGGTGACCGACCCGCTCGGGTCCGGCACCACGAACGGGTCCGTCACGCGCCTAGCCGGCATGAACTGCTCGTTCAAGCTGGGCATCAGCGTTGTCGCCAACCAACAGCAGCAGCGAACGACTGCGGTCGGGCCGCCGGCCCCGGCCGGAACAACGCAGACCGACTTCCGAGGCGAACTCGTCCTCACTTTCACCAACCTGGACACGGGCGCCGCGGTGACACGCGACGTCAGCGGCCCCTACGACGAGGTCGACTATCCCGACGGTAGCGGAGGTCAAACCGGCGGGGGCAACCAATGGTGGCAGCTCGGCCCTAACAGCCGGCACAACACTGGCTTGCCAGGAGAGTTCATAACCACCGGGCCAATCGTAATGCACTTCAACACGCAACACGTCATCACCAGCTTGCAAGCCAAGAGAGTCACCGACCTGTGCACGCTGCTCGGCGGCTCGAGCGCCTAGCCGCCGCGCCGGGGCGGCCGGGGCAACCACGTTATGTCGGCCGCGGCGGCCGACACGTCGCTACCGCTTGCGATCGAGAGAAGCCACGGCGCCACCATGCCTGCTTCGGGAGTAACGCCGCCGCGCGCGTCGACGACCTGCCGCGACCAGATTCCCCTAAGCGGAGGAGTCTGTCGAAAGGCGGCCGCAACGTGGTCGACGAGCCCGGACGTGCCGGGCTCCTAGCCGGTCGCACGATTGCATTTGTGTTCTCGCCGCCAGAGATCCGGGTTTCGCTTCGGCGACGACTCGCTGAGGCTGCGTTAGCACAGCACGGGTGCTGCGTTGCAACCACTTCGCGGATCCCGCGACGGACGCAGAATTCCGGTCGTGCCGGCTGGCACCCGTGCTGTGCGGCACGGGCGGCGGTGCCTGAGGCGCGGGCTGCCGGGTCGTAGGCACCGCCCCATCCGGTGTGCGAGAGAGGAGCCCGACTCAGCCGGGGAGGTTTGGGCCGGCGGGAATCATGGGTGCTGGCCGCTCATGGACCGCGTGGATGATCTCGGTGTTGTCGATCCCGCGCAGGTACGCGGAGGTGATCCCTAGGTCGGCATGCCCGAGTTGACGCTGGATGACCAGGAGCGGGGCCCCCTCGCGGGACATCTCGACAGCGTGGGCGTGCCGGAGCCGGTGGGGTGCGAACCGGCGCCTGACTCCGGCGGCGAGTGCGGTCCGATGCAGCTGGGCACGGATCCCGGTCGGCGAGCATGGCCGCCCGCGGGTCGGGCCGCGCAGAACGCAGAACAGCGCGCCGACCGGCAGGGTCCGGCGCAACTCGAACCACGGATCGAGCTGCTCCTACGCCCAGCGGTCCATCCCGACCTCCCGCCGGCGACCACCCTTTCCAGCACGGACCAGCACGGCGCCGCACTGGCGGTCAAGATCGGTCTCCGCCAGCGCCAGCGCCTCGCTGATCCGCGGCCCGGCACGCCAGAGCACGATGATCAATCCGCGCAGCCGCATCGCCTCCGGTCCGTCCCCCGCGGCTCGCATCACGGCGATGATCTCCTCCACGGGTGGCGGGGGGTCCGGCGGATAGCGAAGACCCTTGTTGCGCGGCACGCGGCCCTGTGAAAGCCAGACAGGGTCGCCTGAGAGCGGCGGCGCCCGGCACGATCCAGCAGTCCTACAGATTCCATGACGTCCCCCTCTGGACGACGGTCGAACCCCACGATCCTCCCGCGGCCCCGACGGCCGCGTGCGTACGGACGGCTCGCACCGCCCGCTCGGCCAAATGCTTGCTACTCGGCACCGACTATGCGCTAACGAGGCCCCCCGCGTCGTCGCCAAAGCAGGCGCAGAACCCGAGCTGGCCGGATCACAAAAGCACTCGTCCTGTCAAGGACTTGGTGCGCGCTCACAGCTGGGCCTATGGGCCGCCCCGGCGGTCACCGTCCTCTCCTTCGAGAGGAAGCAGGAAGTCTGGCCCGAGTGCTGATGGTCGTCCGCTACGGGAGCGAGGTACACCGGCTTCGGGTTGCTCGGAACGCCAGGGATTGCGGCGGCCACCGCGCCGTCCCCCGGCTCGGGGATCGGCCCGAGGCGACCGCCAAATTTGTGCACACGTCGACGATCGATATGTAGCATTGACCAGGTCTGCCGGGGAAAGGCATGGGCATGAAACTTGAAGCTGGGAAGGTCGCCGTCGTCACGGGAGCGGCGAGCGGGATTGGGCTGGCGCTAGCGGAGCGGTTCGCGCGGGATGGTCTCGACGTAGTCCTTGCGGATGTAGAAGAAGCGGCTCTGGCGAGCGCTTCCGACAGGATCGGTGCGCTGGGCGTCGCGACGCTGGCGGTGCCTACGGACGTCAGTGACAAGCATGCGGTTGAGGCGTTAGCGAGTGCTGCGGTTGACCGCTTCGGATCTGTGCATGTCGTCTGTAACAACGCCGGGGTGAGCAGCCACGGTGACCCGTGGTTCGGTCCGCTCTCGGCGTGGAGCTGGGTTCTGGGCGTCAACCTTTGGGGTGTGATTCACGGCACCCGAGCTTTTCTGCCGATCTTCATCAATCAAGGTGAGGGCCATATCGTCAATACGGCCAGCATCGCGGGCCTGAACCCGGGCTCCGGCCCGATTTACGCCGCGAGCAAGCACGCAGTGGTGGCGCTCAGCGAGGAGCTTTTCAAGACGACGA
Source organism: uncultured Solirubrobacterales bacterium (assembly GCA_963849675.1). Taxonomy (GTDB): domain Bacteria; phylum Actinomycetota; class Thermoleophilia; order Solirubrobacterales; family Solirubrobacteraceae; genus Palsa-465. Next base: position 68,893 of record CAWKIW010000001.1, read on the forward strand.
AGATCGTGGGTCTTCCGGTCGGGGTCAGCGTGTTGTGCCCCGGTTGGGTCCGCACAGCGATCATGGACTCTGACCGAAACTGGCCGGCGCGACTTGGCGACAGCCCGTCCCGAGGCCCGGCCGCCGAGGTGCTTTGGCCGTATTACGAGCGTGCGATCGGCGATGGGATGGACCCGGCTGCTGTTGCTGATCTAGTTGCCGAGGCGATCGCGTCTGGCAGGTTCTGGGTTCTTCCCCATCCTGAGTTCGTCGAGCTTGCTGTGCGCCGATGGCACCGCATTGCCGAAGGCCTCGACCCCGACACAGCGGTCGACGTGCCTGGCTTCCCGCCCGCCGCGCAGATAGCCAGCGAGGTTCAGGCCGTACTCACGGCCCCAACCGGCTAGGCACCTCAGCACACCCGAGAAGTAACGCCACCACCGATCGCGCACCCGGATCGGGCTAGTACCGCAAGCCAGGAGCCGGAACCGGTCAGGCCGCAATCCCTGGCGTTCCGAGCAACTCGAAGCCGGTTCTCCGTCCTCTCGCAGCGGACGAGGACCGGGCGCCTCGTGGCGAGGGTGGGCATTTCCGGTGGGCCCCGAGGATGCGATAGCCGCGTCTCCATCGATGCGATGCCCGCTCAGCCCGTGAGCGGGACGAGCGGAAGGTCGACTTATGCGCTGGCAAGCTCGGAGGGGCTCGAGGGCAAAAGCGATGACGCGAACTGCCGGCGAGGTCGATGCCTCGGTCCGAGGCGGGCGCGATCGCTGAGGTTCGAAGGACCACTCGCGGGACGGCCTTGTCCGGAGCCGTCCAGGCTCATCGAAGGATGCGCGGGTCCCGGCAGGGCGGTAGTTCTCTAGATCGCGTCCCCGCGCGCCGCAATGCGCTGACGCTGGGGCGCCGTTGGCTGGGGGTCCCGGTTTGCGTCGGCGTGCGACGGGCAACTGAGCGGCCCACGGAGAGATCTCGCTTCTCGGGCGGAGAACACGCCTGGACGGCTGATGGTGGCCGTACCGGGATCGCACCCGTGCCACCGTGAGCAAGTCTCGGAGCCTCCGGACGTGCGGCGGCAGCCAGACCCGGCCCATCCGAGGAGCACGCTCACGTCAAGCCACCGCAAGCCGACCGCGCAGCACAGCGCGCTCGGCGGGCTGCGCGAGGTCATGGTCCGAGGCGTCGGCGAAGATGCCGATGACCTCCTCGCGCGGTACCGGACATCCGCCCCCGCGGCCCCCGAGCCCCCAGATCGCGGCTGGCGATCCGTTGGACTTCTCGAGTGCGACCGCAACCCACCACGTGAGGTTGAGGCGCTCTCCGGTCCCGCCGGGCGAGCGCGGGACGGTGGGGTCGTGGACGACGAGTCGCGCGCCGCCCTCGTGCAGCGCCGACCACGTCGCCGTGCCGGGCTTCACCGGAGGCACCGCTGCGCGCAGCCAAGCAGTCAGTGCGGGATCGTTCGCGACTTCTGCGGCAACGCGGCGCAGCACGCCTTCGCGCACGAGGTCCACGTTCGAGACGTCCGCGACGGTCTCGAGAGCCAGCGTGCACAGCATCTCCAATCCTGGTGGCCCGGCGGGCGGCGGGACGGGACCGAAGGCCATCGTCACGGCTGTCCCGCGCCCGTCGGGGCCAGGGGCGATATTGAGCGCGTGCGCCACCGCGCCCACCATGGCCAGACCGTGCCCGATCCCGGGAGAGTCCCGACGTAGCCAGATGCCAGCGCCCTCGTCGGCCACTTCCACGATGAAGCGCTCGCCGTCGGCGTGGCAGCTGACGCGGACTTGCCCGCGTTCTTGGGCATCGTAGGCGTGAACGACCGCGTTGGTAACAGTCTCGGATACGCCGAGGGCGACGGCCTGGGTCACCTCGTCCGAAGCGCCCGCCCTGGATACGAACTCCGCCGCCCGGCGCCGCAGCACGGTGACCGCGGAAGGCTCGGCCGGCAACGCCCACGCGGCGCTTGGTCTGACTGAGGTGCCCACAACCAGAACCCTACCTCCGAGCGCCACCGAGCCGCCGGCGCGTCGGCCATCATCACCAGCCGTGTTCTGGCGGTCGGTCAGGGTCTTGCGGATCGCGGGTGGCTTTCGGTATGCCACGCCGCTTCGACCAGCAGTCGGCGGGCGTGCGCGGATCCGGTCTTCGTGATCGACCCCAGCCGCCGGCTGGTCCCGGTCGTTGACTTTCGACGGGACGAGTCCGAGGTAACTCATCAGCTGCTCAGCCCGCGCGACCCGCTCAAAGTCGCCGACCTCGGCGCACAGCCCGACCGCGGTCAGCGTGTCGACACCGCGCAGGCACCGCAACCGGCCGACCTGCCGATCCCACGGCGAGCCGGGCAGGTTGGAGACGATCTCGCGCTCGAGGTGCTCGCGGCGGTGGACCAGCACATCGATCACGCCCTCCAGGTCCAGCAACGTCGTCTGCGCCGCCGGCCATTCCAAGCACACCGTCTTCAGCCACGCGCAATGGCGCTTGGTCCACGCACGCCCGTCATCGAACTGGATGCCGTGGCGCATCAGCATCTTCGAGAGCCGGTGCCGGGCGCGCATCAGATCCAGCCTCAGCGTCTCCCGGGCGCGCACCAGATCACGCAAAGCTTCCTCCTCGGGGCCGGGGACCCGGACCTGGTGAAGCTTGCCAGCGAGCAGGAGCCCGACCAGGTGCTCGGAGTCTCGCCGATCGTTCTTCACCTTGTCGCCGGTCGCGCGCGGGATCTTCGACGGCGCCGCAATCACGCACCCGACACTTCGCTTCGCGAGCTCGCGCGCGAGCGTGTACCCGGTGGGGCCGGCCTCGTACGCGACCCTGACCGGTCGCGGAAGTCCGGCGCAGAACGCGGCCGCGCGCGCGTTCTCGCCGGTCATCGCAAACCACTGCAGCTCGCCCGTCTCGGCATCAAGGACCGCCGCGACGATCTTCGCCGCGTGCACATCCAGACCGACGAGGGTTCTAGCCTTCGCCATGGCTGGTTCCTCCTATGCGGTTGTGGACGCCGCGCGGGGTGCCACCCGCACGGCTCAAAACCCCCACGAACGGATCGCGGGGAACCGGCCAATCTCTACAACCAAGGCCGGACGACAGCCTCCATATGGTCTAGGCACAAGCGGGGGCCTCGACCGCCACGACGCTGGTCGGCCGTGCTGCTGCTTTGCCTATAGGTCATCCTGGTTGTTGCCTCGACCGCCGTCGAGAGAGGGCTTTGCTTTGCCTGCCCCCGTTGTGGAGGGCCTTGCGTGGACCGGCCCCTCTCGGCGGTGGTGAGGTGCCGAGCTAGCGGCAACAGGACGTAGCCCCACTTTGAGGGCCTGTCTATAGGCAACCGCAACGGTACCTCCTTGGTCGGGGCGCTGAGAACACCTGAACTAGATGGAGTTGAAGTTGTGATGAGAAGGACCTATGCGGGCGTCGATTGGGCGTCCGAGAAGCACGACGTGCTGATCGCTGATGAGACGGGCGAGCGGATCCTGGCCGCGACGTTCGCGCACGATGAGGCCGGGGTGCGCGGCTTGTGCCGCGCCCTGGTGCGCCACGGGGTGAGCCTGGTCGCGATCGAGCGGCCCGACGGGCTGCTGGTCGAGCGGCTGCTGGACGCGGGGCTGCGGATTCTGCCGCTGCATCCCAACCAGGTCGCGGCGACGCGTGATCGGTTCCGCGCCTCGGGCGGAAAGTCCGATCGGTTCGACGCGTTCGTGCTCTGCGAGCTGGGCACCGATCACCACCGCTTCCGGGTATTGGAGCCCGACTGCGATCAGACCAAGGCACTCAGAGCGCTGACCCGAGCACGCGAAGATCTGGTCGCCAGCAGGACCGCGCTGACCAACCAGCTGCGCGCTCAGCTGGCGGGGTTCTGGCCCGGACCGCTCGGGCTGTTCACGAGCCTGCACCGCCCGATCTCGCTTGCATTCCTTGAGCGCTATCCCAGCCCCGAGGACGCGCGCGGGCTAGGACCGGCGCGTCTGCAGGCGTTCCTGGCGCGCCAGCGCTACACCGGTGGCCAGAAGCCCGCGCAGCTTCTGGCAAAGCTCCGGCGTGCCCCTGTCGCCCGGGTCGGCGAGCTCGAGCTGGCCGCCCGCCGGACGCTCATCCTGAGCATGGTCGCGACGATCAAGACGCTCAACGAGCAGATCAAGCAGTGCGAGCGGCAGATCACGACCGGCATCCGCGAGCACCCCGACGGGCACATCTTCCTCTCGCTCTTCAAGCAGCCCGGAAGCGTGATCACGGCCGCCGAGCTACTGGCCGAGATCGGCGACTGCCGAGGCCGCTACCCCACCCGCGACACGCTCGCCGCCGACGCCGGCCAAGCCGCCGTCGCGATCGAGTCCGGCAAACGCAAGACGGCCACCTTCCGGTGGGCCTGCAACAAACGCCTGCGCCAAGCATTCGTCACGCTCGCGGACACCAGCCGCCACCACAACCCGTGGGCGCACGACCTCTACGCCGCCGCCCACGCCCGCGGGCACGACCACCCCCGCGCGATCCGCACCCTCGGACGCGGGTGGTGCCGAATCGTGTGGCGCTGCTGGCAGGACCGCAGGCCGTACGACCCCGCCCGCCACCGCGCCCTGCAACGGCACCTCACGGTCACTATCCCCACCTCGTCGGGCCCTGTGCCCGACACAGCCGCCACACAGCGGATGCTCGGCACCGCCGTCACCCGAAGGGCGGCCCGCAGGGCCGAGCGCAACGCGCTTGACGGCACGCCGACATCCGCTAACGCACCCGGGACTTGACACAGGACGTCCACGAGGCTGTCGCACAAGAATCGGCGTTGTGAGCCAGCGACAAACCGACACCGAGCGGGTTGGCGTCAGCCAAGCGAACCGAGGATGCGGCTCGAGAAAACGTCCTGTGTGGTCGCTTTCTCGAGCCGGACCTCCCTGAACCGACCGTTGCTCATCCAGCTCCCCTGCCTGTTGTCACCTCGCCACAAGAATGGGCTGGCCGACCCCTATTTTGCGACAGCCTCCCACGAACGCGATCACCCCGCGCCGGGCTGCGCGACGATCCGTCTCAGGTGCCGTGGCCTGAATGAGCCAGGCCGGCTTCCACGGAGACTCTGAATCGAGGATTCTGTCCTCGGGAGAGGAGACCCTTCGCGGATGTCTAGAGGAAGGCAGTACTCAAAGGAATTGATGGATCGCGGCGTTCGGCTGGCGATGGAGTCCGGCCGTCCGATCTCCGAGGTCGCCCGCGATCTTGGTGTTCATCCGGAGGGGTTGCGCAAGCGGGTGCGCCGGGCGCAGGCCGACGCCGGCCAGCGCGGCGATGTGTTGACGACCGCGGAGCGGGAGGAGATCAAGCAGCTGCGCAAGGAAGTGTTCGAGTTGCGCCGGGCGAACTCGATCCTCAAGGAGGCGTCGGTGTTTTTTGCCAAGGCGCTCGACCCAGACCGTCCGTCGTGAGCGCGTTCATCGATCAGGGACGCGATCGCTTCGGGGTCGAGCCGATCTGCCGGACCTTGGACGTGTCGGCGTCCGCGTACTACCAGCGCGCCGCCGGCCAGCGGTCCGCGCGTGCGGTCGAGGACGAGCGGCTGCTGGAGCGGATCCGTGAGATGCATGGCGCCAACTACTTCGCCTACGGGTATCGGCGGATGTGGAAGGCGCTGCTCAGGGCCGGCGAACGGGTCTCGCGCTGTCGGGTGCAGCGGCTGATGCGCGCTCACGGGATCCAGGGCGCGAAGCGGCGCGGGAAGCCGTGGCGCACGACCAGGCCCGACCCGATGGCCGCCAGGCGGCCCGATTTGGTCAGGCGGGATTTCACCGCCACCTCCCCGAACCGTTTGTGGGTTGGCGATTTCACGTATCTGCGCTGCTGGGAGGGAGTCGTCTATTTCGCGTTCATCCTCGACGTGTTCTCCAGGATGATCGTCGGCTGGCAGCTGGCCGCCAACATGCGGACCGACCTGGTGCTCGACGCGCTGCGGATGGCGCTCGGGCTCAGAGCACCCGGGGCGGACTTCCAGCTCGTGAGCCACACGGACGCCGGCAGCCAATACACCAGTTCTGACTACACCCAGGTGCTCGACGACCACCGGGTGCTGGCGTCGATCGGCACCGTCGGAGATGCGCTGGACAACGCCCTGGCGGAATCTTTTTTGGACTCCTACAAAACGGAGCTGATCGCCGACCGCGTGTGGCGCTCGCGCGCGCAGCTAGAGCTCGCGACCGTCGAGTACGTCGGCTGGTTCAACCACGAGCGGCTGCACGAGGCGCTCGGCGACATCCCCCCGGTCGAGTTCGAGCAACGCCACGCCCTCACCGAGCCCGTGACCAGCTTGATTTCGGGCAACGGATCGGTCGCGACCACCTCGCCGAGCGCCGCAGACCGGCTTAGGATGCCCCGCTTCTCGACGCTCAGCGTCGATCTCGCCGGCAACGGCCCAATCCGGGCCAGAAACGGCACCGCGCTCCGGGGCGCTCCCGCTCAGGCCGCGCCACGCGTGCTCGCGCTTCAGAAGCTGACCCCCGGCCCTCTCCGACCGCAGGTTCAGAGACATACTCGCTGACAACAACATCAACGACCAAACGACAAAGGAACCCACCTAAAACAATCTCCGTGCAACCCGGTCCGGCTCAGAACGCCGCGCTTGCGCAAACGCGATGAGGGAATCGTCAGCCCGCAGCACCCATGCACGCGATTGCTCGAGCGGGCACGGGGAAGCCAATGAGAGCCTGGCGGACGGCGATTCCCGCCCAGGGTGCGTGTGCCCGCCGAGGCGATTCCTCATCGTGCTAAACGTGGTGAGAGGTCAAAGGCCATGCCCGCGAGCGGCAAGCGACACGTCCGGCGATCGTCATTGCACGACGCGGCGGCGCGTTGCTTTCTTGTATTCGCCCTCGGTTGCCTATCGACGGCTGCCGCACTGCTCGGGGTGGCGCTCCTCGCGCTCATTGCCGGCTTCGCTGCGGTTGCACTTCTGATCGACGTCATCTTTCCCGTGACCGGGTTTTTGCGCGCCGATTCCCAGCACGCCTTCCAGCGCCTGGTCTGGCAGCGACGCGGTGAGGCTCTCGGCAAGCGACGACCCTGGCGCCACGACCATCCTCGCCTCGAGCTGCTTGCCAGCCAGTTCGAACAGACCGTAAACCGCCGCCATCTGGGTATCCAGCCGATCTCGCTCGACTCGATTATTGGAACGATCGAGCCGGAAAAGGCAGTGTCGTTCGACCACGCATTTCGACCGCCGGCCTGGTCACGCGGTCGCTGGGAGCTGATGTGGATGGCGCGTCGGCGCGGAGACTCACTGCCACCGATCTACGTCTACCGGCTCCACGGCTGGCATTACGTCATCGATGGACACCACCGTGTCTCGGTCGAGCGCTCCCTCGAAACCGCGAACATCGACGCCGACGTCATCGAAATCCTCCCCCTCAGCACAGACCCCGGCGCGCCGACGCAGCTGGCGAGGTCGCGGCAGCGCTTCGCGCAACCCGTTGGCGCTATGTCCACTGGTGGACGATCCCTGCTGCGGCAATACACGAGGCGCAAGCGGTGGCGGCCACGTGGATGGCGGGCGGTCCTGCTGTTCTTGGCCGCCGGCCTCGCGCTGACGCTCCTTTCCGGCGCGTTTGCGCCGACCGCTGGCTACGTCCTGATTATTGCCGCCTGCGCCTTCATCGGACACGGACTCGGCATCCCGGTGCACACCGGTCTGAAGGACCACCGGCAGTAAGGAGTTCTGTCTCCCGATCTTCTGCGGAGCAGACGTCGTGCGTGGAAACAACGCTTCACTCTGGGAAACACCGGGCCAGGGGGCAAACGGCGAACCTGCGCCCTGCCGTCAGGCGGCCGCCCCCTGGGACCGGCCGTGTCTGCCTCGGCTCCAGCAGGCGGGGTGACCCCGTGACCGACCTTGAGGGTGATTGGACGCTAATCGCAGGAATCCGGCAATGGAGCGCGGCCTTCCGGTCGAGTACGGTGAAGAGAGCACGATGATGAACGACTCAAAGCGGGGGCGGACTGCCCGGGAGCTCGCCAGGGCGGTTGAGGGCGGCCGAGACGTGGGTGCCGCACTGCGGCACCTGGACGGTCACGGGTCCGAGCCCGGAGCTGTGGGGGTGGCCGAGGCGCTGGCGCGGTTCCTCGTTGCGCGCTGCGATTCGCACCATCCTGGTTGGCGAGTCGTGCGTCAGGTGGTTGTCGATTCGGCGGCTGACGCGCCGTGGGAGAGATGCGCGCGGCGCGCGGTACCGCTGGTGTCGGAAGATCTCCTCCGGCTTGCCCAGGACCGTGGCAGGACGCCGCTGGCACGCGCCCAACATATCGCCGCCCGGCGCCGCGCCGAGCAGATCGCGATTCACGTTGATCAAGCCGTGGTCCTCGCTGACCTGGGGTTGGAGTGCTCGGCAGGGAGTCCCGAACGCTGGCGCGTTGCTCTGGGGTGCGCGGTCCGAGCCCGCTCACGCGAGCAGGTCGCCCGCGCGGTTGATCGCTCGCTTCGTGCGTAACCGGCTGATTCGCGCCGTGGTGCCCACACGCGATCCGAGCGGCCAGATCAGCGCGTCGGCGCAGAGGCAAGTAGAGGAGCCGCGCCGGTAGCGCAACGGCCGAAGACGCGCCGGCGAGCACGCCGACGCGTTGAGATGCAGGCCAAGCCTCGGGGGCCACATCAGGCGAACAGCAACTCCTCCGCCCCGTCCGAGAGGATCAGTGGGCCGGCGTCATGCCCGAGCTCTCGCATCTCGCCGATCTCGACATTGGCGTCGAGTGGCGCCTGGCTTTCGCGACACCTGTGCGACTGGCATTCGAGCTGCCAAGGTTCGCGACCGCGGTGTGCTCTCGGACGGATGGCGAGGCCGTCCGAGAGCGCGTGTGCTCGGTTCTGGCGAGTCCCCCAGCACCGGGCAGTTGTGCGCGGTTAGACGATGAAGTGCGTGCCGCTCACGGCCTTGAGGATGGCGCTTGCCGGGAGGCCGTTGTCGAACGCGCCGTTTGGGTTGATCGCCTTGGTTGATGATCGACCCGATCGCCCCGGAGCGGCGCGCCTCGATGGTCACGATCGACGCGGCGGCGAGAGGTAAGCGGGCGTCTTGATGTTCCCGGCCTGCCCGAGGTAGGCGTGAACGCCGGTGTTCTCGAGCACGTACGCGGTCTGCTGAAGGTCGCCTGGTCGGCGGTGGTGCGGTGAAAATTGAACTTCGGCTCCTTGACTGCGTGCCTGCCGAGTGCCTTCTGGAGGAACGCGACGTGCTTGCGCTTGTCGTGCGTGGTGACCTTTAGAAAGGTGCCCGTCTTGGGGTCGGTGATCGCGCCCTTCGCCCCAATCGGCTGAGACCCAGTAGTGATCCGCCGTGAGCCCGGCGACTCCACCTAGGCGTGGACCGGCCGCGGGAAGGAGAGGGGGCCCGCGGCCGGTCCGGTGGGGATGCTCGGCGGATGCGGCGTTAGGCGCCCCAGCCGCCGCCACACGCCACGAGGGTCAGAGGACCAGAGAGATCACCGTGGGCCGGCGAGGCAGGTGATGGGCTGCAGTCGTCATGCAGCTCCTTGGCTTTGTTTGGATCGAGTCGAGGACGCGTCATCTGATCTCGTTGCCGGTCGGCGAGACCACGAACCAACGGGCGCCGAACGCGGTTAGCCCTTCCCCGTTGGTGTTGCCAGGCTTCTCGTCTCCGATGAAGCGGTAGAGCGGGTGACGGTTGTAGACCACCTGTGTCTCGCCGTTTGACCGCCTGGTCGTTCCGAGCTTGGAGGCCTTGATTCCGCTGCCGGCTGTGGGCCTTCCGGTCGCGAGCAGCGGGGGCCAGTTGACGGCGCAGCTGCCCGAGCAGCTGCTCTTTCCGCCCGTGTCCTTCTCGAACAGGTACAAGGTGCGGCCACGCGAGTCGACGAGGATCTTCCCTAAGCCTGTCCGGCGAACTTGGACGGTCGGTTGCCGACTGCTCCGAGTCACCGAGGCGGCGTTGACCGTGTGTTCGCTTTCGAAGGTCGGGTGCGTCGTGCTCGCGTTCGCAACGTGCGTGCCGCCGACGACGGCCAAGCCGGCGAGCGGTATCACCGCGGCGCTGGCGAGGAAGGCGATGGCTCTGCTGCGTGTCATATAGCTCCTTCGGTTGGGAAGATCGACAGTCGCAGCGACGGGCAGTACTCGAATCACGCAACGCGTAGTCCACGATCGGGAAACTTCGTAGTCGACTGCCGGTGCCAACGTTCGTCGTTGCTCACTCGGGACCCGCTCCTAAAGGCTTGGTGGATTGGCCGACGGAGCCTAGGCGTTCGTCTGGTTGCGAATCACGCGACGCGTAGTGCGCGACCAGACGAATTCGTAGCTCCGGGGGCCGCGGGCACGGTATCGTCGGCGGGCATGGTCACCGACGGGCCGGCAGAGGTGCTGTTCGGCCGACGCAGCGAGCGCGAGGCGCTGGAGCGGCTGTTCGAGGGGGTGCGGGGTGGGCAGAGCAGGATGCTGGTGGTGACCGGCGAGGCGGGGGTTGGCAAGACAGCGCTGGTCGAGTCAGCAATCAACTCGACGGCGGGGTTCCGGGTTGTGCGCGCGGTCGGTGTCGAGTCGGAGATGGAGCTCCCGTCTGCGGCGTTGCAACAGTTGTGTGCTCCGTTGTTGGATCGCTTGGACCGGCTCCCCGGCCCGCAGCAGGACGCGCTCGCTGTGGCGTTTGGGCTGCGTGCCGGGGAGGCGCCGGATCGGTTTCTGGTGGGGTTGGCGGTGCTGAGCCTGTTCTCGGACGTGGCCGAGGAACAACCCCTTCTGTGTGTGGTTGATGACGCGCAGTGGCTTGATCGGGCTTCGGCGCAGGCGCTCGTGTTCGTGGCGCGGCGGCTGTTGGCGGAGTCGGTCGCGCTGGTGTTGGTGACGCGTGAGCCGGGCGATGAGCTCGAGGGATTGCCGAGGCTGGTGGTCGAGGGTCTGCGTGATGGTGATGCGCGCGCTTTGTTGGGCTCGGTGTTGCGTGTGCCGTTGGATGACCGGGTGCAAGAGCGGCTTGTGGCTGAGACGCGCGGGAACCCACTGGCGTTGTTGGAGTTGCCGCGAGGGTTGACGCCGGGTGAGTTGGCGGGCGGGTTCGGTTTGCCGGACGCGCCGGGGCTGTCGGGGCGGATCGAGGACAGCTTCCGCCGCAGGTTGGCGGGGCTCCCGGCGGATACCCAGCGGCTGTTGCTGGTCGCGGCGGCGGAGCCGGTCGGCGACCCGGTGCTGGTGTGGCGGGCGGCCGGGCGGCTCGGCATCGGGCTCCAGGCAGCGTTGGAGACCGACGGGTTGCTCGCGATCGGCGCGAGGGTGACGTTTCGCCACCCACTGGTCCGCTCGGCCGTGTACCGAGCCGCCTCGCCGCAGGACAGGCAGGCCGTACATCGCGCGCTAGCAGACGCGACCGACCCCGCGGTCGATCCCGATCGCCGCGCCTGGCATCTCGCGCAAGCGACGCCGGGGTCAGACGAGGACGTCGCGTCCGAGCTTGAGCGCTCGGCCGGCCGCGCACACGCGCGCGGTGGGTGGGCGGCGGCGGCCGCGTTCCTGGAGCGCGCCTCCGCGCTGACGCCCGAGCGTTCGCCCAGGGCGAGGCGGGCGCTGGCCGCGGCACAGGCCAAGCACCAAGCTGGCGCGTTCGACGCGGCACTCCGACTGGTTGCCATCGCCGAGTCCGGACCGCTGAACGAGCTCCAGCGCGCCCAGGCCGACCTGCTGCGCGGTCAGCTCGCGTTCGCACTGAGCCCCGGTAGCGACGTTCCGCCCCTGTTGCTCAAAGCAGCCAAACGGCTCGAACCACTCGATCAGGGGCTCGCTCGTGAAACCTATCTAGACGCGCTCACCGCCGTGATGTTCGCCAGCCGTTTGTCGAGCGGCGCGAGCGTGCTGGAGATCGCGCGGGCGGCCACGGCAGCGCCTCCATTCTCGCAGCCTCCGCGCGGGTCTGATCTGCTGCTGGATGGCCTGGCGCTGCTGATCTCAGACGGACACGACGCGGGAACGCCGATGTTGAGAAGGGCGGTCAACGCCTTCCGAAGCGAGGACATCTCCCGAGGGGAAGGTCGTCGGTGGATGTGGCTCGCAGCCCACGTCGCCGCATTATTGTGGGATGACGAGGCGTGGGACGCGATCTCTGCGCGCTTTGTCCAGCTAGCGCGTGATGCCGGTGCACTGAGCGTGCTCCCCTTGGCACTGACGACGCGCTCGGGGTCGTGCCTGTTCGCGGGGCGGTTGGCCATGGCCGCTTCGCTGGTCGACGAGGTGGCGGCGGTCAACGAGGCGACGGGATCCAGCCAGGCGGCGTACATCGAACCGATACTGGCCGCGTTCCAGGGCCGCGAAGCCGAAGCCGTCCAGCTGATCGAGGCCGCCACAAGGGAGCTGGTGCGTCGGGGCGAGGGACAGGGGCTGTCATTCATTCACTGGGCGACCGCCGTGCTCTACAACGGCCTGGGCCGCCACGAGGAGGCGCTCGCCGCGGCGCAGCAGGGCGCCGAGGAGCCACTCGAGGTCCGGGTCGCAGCGTGGGGGTCGGTCGAGCTGATCGAGGCGGCCGCCCGCAGCGGTAAGCCCGAACTGGCGGTCGATGCGCTCGGCCGGCTTTCGCAGACGACCGCGGCGAGCGGAACCGACTGGGCGCTCGGCATCGAGGCTCGGTCGCGGGCGCTGCTGACCGAGGGGGAAGCGGCCGAGCGGCTCTATCGCGAGGCGATAGAGCGGTTGGGCCGCACCCGCGTTCGCGTGGAGCTCGCGCGCGCCCACCTCGTTTATGGCGAATGGCTGCGCCGGGAACTCCGCCGGCTCGACGCCCGCGAGCAACTCCGCACCGCCCACCAGTCGTTCACCGAATTCGGCATGGAAGCGTTCGCCGAACGCGCACGGGTCGAGCTCGAGGCGACCGGCGAGCACGCCCGCAAACGGATCGTCGACACCCGCGACGACCTGACCCCCCAGGAAGCACAGATCTCTCGCCTCGCGGCCCAGGGGGCAACGAACCAAGAAATCGCCGCGCAGCTGTTCGTCAGCCCCAGCACGGTCGACTACCACCTGCGCAAGGCGTTCCGCAAGCTCGGAGTGAAGTCCCGCCACCAACTCGAACAGCACCTGCTCCAGCCAGGCGAATACGCCGAACCCGCGGCGCGTGGGAACTGACCGTCGAACGCGGCTGTGCTGTCACCCCCACGCAACATCTCAGCACAAGGATTGAGGCTGACCGGCGCCCGCACGGCTCCTCTTCGTCGCCCCTCCGGTCGCCCCAACATGCTTGTGCTCCTTCGCTCGGCCCCAGTCCCCGGTTCGCCGCCACCGGCCGGTAGGGCGTCGAGCGTGTAGAAGCCGAGTCGGGAATCCATCGCGCTAGCTGCTGGGAAGGTCACTGTTGCGTCGCGGGTTGAGCGCGCCGGTCGCGGTGAGTGTCGAAAAACGTTGGGGAAGGAATGCGCGGAGGGAGGGGTCTTGGGCATGTAACGGTCGGAGCATCCGGCACCGGCCCTTATCAGTTGCACCTTCTCGGCTCTTCTCCACCGATCTGGTTCACCAACGTCCGGTGCGCTGGGAGGTGGGTCGACGCGTGACGCTGACGTCGGCCCGTTAGTAGCCGTCAAACCGCCATTTCACAAAGGAAGAAACATATGACAGTGCATGACTTCCACCCTGATGCATCATCGGAGGAATCTGCCCAGGAACACGAGCTGCAGGCGCTGTGGCAGCGAGTGTTCGGCCGTCGTTCGTTCTTGAAGCAGGCGGCCATCGCCGGTGCCGCGGCTGTGCCGTTTTCGGCGCTCGCGAGTTCGTCCGCCAGCGCGCAATCAACGGGGCCGACCGATGGCGACATCGCCATCCTGAGGTTCCTCGCGGCGGCCGAGATTCTGGAGACGGACCTGTGGGAGCAGTACAACGAGCTGGGAGGCCTCCACGGTGGCAACCCGGCATACGTGGCGGCGTTGTCGAACATCGATTCCGACGCGCCGGCCTACATCTCCGGCAATACGCGTGACGAGCGCAGCCATGCCGACTTCATCAACGCCTACCTGGTTTCCAAGGGCGCAGAGCCGGTGAGCCTCGAGCCGTTCCGCACGCTAAAGGGTAGCCAGGCGAAGGGCGCTGACCGATCCCGGCGGCGGCTCACGAACCTTCTCGGAGGGACCAACGTCGACACCAGCTGGTATCTGCGCTACCGGTCGATGGCCAACCCTGACTTCGGCGCTACGTTCAGGCAGGCCGTGACTATCAAGAACCAGCCGGTGATCCCAGTGAACGACACCGACACGCCACCGAACACGTCTGCCCCGGTGCCTCCGAAGACCCGGCATGAGTCACGGATGCAGGCGATCGCGAACAGCGCGGCATTCCACTTCGCGATGATTGAGCAGGGCGGCTCAAGCCTGTACACGACGCTGTCATTACAGGTGACCAGCCTCGAGGTCCTGCGGATAGTGGTCAGTATCGGCGGGACCGAGGTCGATCACTTCGGGGTCTGGCAGGACGTAGCCGCCAACGTGATCGAGCCGCCGCTGGCGGGGGTGAAGGACCCAGAGACGGGAACATTCTTCCCGAATCTTGACGCGAGCGGCCGTAATTCCACTCGGGCGAACAACATCTTCCCGCAGCCGTGCGAGTTCATCGCCCCGAGCCTCCCCGACTGCTCGATCATCCGCCCGACACTTCCAGCGAACGGGGGCGCGATGGCAGCGGTCAAGTTCCTGACCTCAACCGGGCTTTTCAAGGGCCAGTCGAGCGCGTTCTTCGCCGCGGCGACGGCGCTCGCGCAGGCCGCTGATGCGGCTGTGCGCGGCGTCTGAACGGACATGTCCACCAGATCCCAGACCCCTGTCGCCGTCGCGCTCCCAGGCCGGCCCACCGCGGCGCACGCCGCGCCAAGCGGCATCGCCTAGCCCACGAGCACCTCACTGCCGGCCGCAACCTCTCACCGGGTTGCGGCCGGTCCGCTCACCCCAACCAAAAGGACAGCACCACCGATGCTCACCGGAATTCTGCAGCCCACCCACCTCATCATCCTGCTCGCGATCGCGCTCGTCGTCCTGGGGCCCAAGCGCCTTCCCGACGCCGGCCGCGCCCTCGGACAGGGCCTGAGGGAGTTCAAGGCCTCGATCGGGGGCGAATCACCAGACCAGCCCCCCCTGCCTCCGGCCACGCCCGACAGCGAGACTCGTCCCGTCGAATGACCGCAGGTATCCGCGGTTGACCCACCATGGCGATCTCCGTCAGACCCATCAGCCACCACGACGAGGTCTCCGTCTTCGCCCACCTGGGCGAACTACGCGGACGACTGATCGTCAGCGTCGCCGTGCTCGCGATCGCATTCGCGTTCGCGTTCTGGCAGAACCATGCCCTGCTTCAGGTGCTCAACCGCCCGCTGGCCGGCGTCGACTCCTCGTCGCTCACTGAGCCGGACCGGGTTGCACGGAGATTGTTTTAGGTGGGTTCCTTTGTCGTTTGGTCGTTGATGTTGTTGTCAGCGAGTATGTCTCTGAACCTGCGGTCGGAGAGGGCCGGGGGTCAGCTTCTGAAGCGCGAGCACGCGTGGCGCGGCCTGAGCGGGAGCGCCCCGGAGCGCGGTGCCGTTTCTGGCCCGGATTGGGCCGTTGCCGGCGAGATCGACGCTGAGCGTCGAGAAGCGGGGCATCCTAAGCCGGTCTGCGGCGCTCGGCGAGGTGGTCGCGACCGATCCGTTGCCCGAAATCAAGCTGGTCACGGGCTCGGTGAGGGCGTGGCGTTGCTCGAACTCGACCGGGGGGATGTCGCCGAGCGCCTCGTGCAGCCGCTCGTGGTTGAACCAGCCGACGTACTCGACGGTCGCGAGCTCTAGCTGCGCGCGCGAGCGCCACACGCGGTCGGCGATCAGCTCCGTTTTGTAGGAGTCCAAAAAAGATTCCGCCAGGGCGTTGTCCAGCGCATCTCCGACGGTGCCGATCGACGCCAGCACCCGGTGGTCGTCGAGCACCTGGGTGTAGTCAGAACTGGTGTATTGGCTGCCGGCGTCCGTGTGGCTCACGAGCTGGAAGTCCGCCCCGGGTGCTCTGAGCCCGAGCGCCATCCGCAGCGCGTCGAGCACCAGGTCGGTCCGCATGTTGGCGGCCAGCTGCCAGCCGACGATCATCCTGGAGAACACGTCGAGGATGAACGCGAAATAGACGACTCCCTCCCAGCAGCGCAGATACGTGAAATCGCCAACCCACAAACGGTTCGGGGAGGTGGCGGTGAAATCCCGCCTGACCAAATCGGGCCGCCTGGCGGCCATCGGGTCGGGCCTGGTCGTGCGCCACGGCTTCCCGCGCCGCTTCGCGCCCTGGATCCCGTGAGCGCGCATCAGCCGCTGCACCCGACAGCGCGAGACCCGTTCGCCGGCCCTGAGCAGCGCCTTCCACATCCGCCGATACCCGTAGGCGAAGTAGTTGGCGCCATGCATCTCACGGATCCGCTCCAGCAGCCGCTCGTCCTCGACCGCACGCGCGGACCGCTGGCCGGCGGCGCGCTGGTAGTACGCGGACGCCGACACGTCCAAGGTCCGGCAGATCGGCTCGACCCCGAAGCGATCGCGTCCCTGATCGATGAACGCGCTCACGACGGACGGTCTGGGTCGAGCGCCTTGGCAAAAAACACCGACGCCTCCTTGAGGATCGAGTTCGCCCGGCGCAACTCGAACACTTCCTTGCGCAGCTGCTTGATCTCCTCCCGCTCCGCGGTCGTCAACACATCGCCGCGCTGGCCGGCGTCGGCCTGCGCCCGGCGCACCCGCTTGCGCAACGCCTCCGGATGAACACCAAGATCGCGGGCGACCTCGGAGATCGGACGGCCGGACTCCATCGCCAGCCGAACGCCGCGATCCATCAATTCCTTTGAGTACTGCCTTCCTCTAGACATCCGCGAAGGGTCTCCTCTCCCGAGGACAGAATCCTCGATTCAGAGTCTCCGTGGAAGCCGGCCTGGCTCACACCGACTCAAGCGCCCCGCTGTCTGCGACCACCGGTACCCAGCAGAAGCTGGCGGCCGCGCTCGACAGCCAGCGGGTCGCGTTTGGGCTCCTCGCCGCGTCCGCCAGCCCGCTCACCGTGACACAGCGCCAAGCGCTCGCGTCCGCCGCCCACGCCGATGCCGACTATCTCGCCGCCACCCGGGCCCCACCGGCGGGCGTCCGTCCGGTCACCCTCGGAATCGGCGAACCGTTCTCGCAGACCGTGATCGTCTCGGCGTACTTCGCGCTGCTGCTGGCCCTGCCGGTGATCCTGTGGCAGCTGTATGCGTTCATCGTGCCTGCGTTCACGCCTCGCGAACGGCGAGTGGCGACGCCGCTGCTCACGCTCGCGCCGCTCCTGTTCGCCGTCGGGCTTGCGTTCGGATACTTCGTCGTGCTACCGGGAGCCGTCAGCTTCCTGTTGCACTTCAACGCCAGCTCGTTTGACACCCTCGTACAGGCGCGCAGCTACTACCAGTTCATCCTGTTCACGATGCTCGCCACCGGTCTCTTCTTCGAGATCCCGATCGCCGTGCTCGGGCTCAACCGAGCCGGGATCCTCAGTACCCACCAACTCCGCAAGCACCGCCGCTACGCCGTCGTGGCGATCGCCGCGCTCGCGCTCCTACTCCCCGGCAGCGACCCCGTCACCACCCTGCTCGAGCTGATCCCCATGCTCGCCCTGTACGAGCTCAGCATCCTCAGCACCGCCGTCCTCGAGCACCGCGACCGGCAACGCATGCGCCGACAGTCACACCCATAGGCAGCCGGTCGCGGACTCCCCCACCTCGCGTCGCGGGCCCGATTCGGGGCGGAGCATCGTCGAGGCAGCGCTAGGGATGCGAAAGCTTTGTCTCGATCCAGTCGACGTAGAGGTTGCGCTCCGCGAACAGCCAGCCACCGTTGAACTTGACAAAGGTGTCGCCGTACCGAAGGTGCGCGAGCATCAGCTTGCGCTCGCCGTTCTCGGTGAACAGGTGGTGGGCGATGCAATAGCTCTCGCCGGTTGCCCGGTCGCCGTCGAGCGAGATCGTGCTCTGACCGTTGAAGTGCTGTGTGGCCTCGTAGCGGTTGAGGTCCTCGAACACCGGCGTCAGCGCGTCGCGGCCATCGAGGACCTGGGTCGGGTCGGAGTCCTGCCCGTTCATGTAGACGACGAAGTGGGTGTCCTCTGTGAAGAGCGACTTCTGCTCTTCGGCGAGGCGACGATCGGCGCAATGCGCGTAGGCGTCGATCAGCTCGCGGATCGCCAGGCGGTCCGCCTGCTCGGTCGGCGTGATTTCGGCGATGGTCGTCATGGTCTCCTGTCCTGGTCGGTGGCAGATCGATCGTCGGGGTCCCCAGCTACTGCTCGCGGCGAAACGGCGAGCTACACCAGCTTGTCAGGGTGATCGGGAGCTCGCGGATCCGCCTGCCGGTGGCGTGGACCGTTGGATGCGCAGCGGTACAGTCCAGGCGCTCCGACGCACCGAACAGTAGGGCGATCGACCACGCGCTCAGGGTCGTCATGATGCAGGCGGCGGCGCGACTCGTTCTCCGCGCTGGCGCCGAACGAGCGCTTGACGACGGCGCCGTTTGGCAAGCAGGGACGGCCGTTGCCTACCCCGGCGCGCGGCGGCGGGCACGTACGCCAGCCCCGCGGCCAGCGCGAGCAACGCGGCAGGTGCAAGGAGAGCCAGACATGCGTCGTTTGCAGCAGTGCTCCGATCAGCGTCGCGAGGACCGCGACGATCTGGCGGACCGAGTCGGATTGGACCGCTGGCCCCCGGAGGCCTCCGCGGCGTGTTGAGCCGCCTGTCGCTGTTGCGTTTCGTTCGTGAGGACCAGTCGGCGGGCGATCGCCTCCCATCCCTCGGCTATGCGTTCGATCGTCATGCCGCGGGTGTCCAGCTGGTAGGTCACGATCTCCGCCCCCAGCGGGGCCAGCAGCGCTTCCGCGGTGTACTCGCCATCCAGGTCGGGGTTCGCCTCGCGGATTAGCATCATCAGGTGAGCGTGGTAAGCGCCGTATGGGCCCGCGGCAAGGCGGCGACCCGGAACGGTCCCGCGCTCGGCCGCAAGCGCGACGTCGGCATGGGAGGCGATGTGCTCAAGCAGCGCGCGGCCGAACGCGATCAGCCGCTCGCCAGCGGGGGCGCCCGGCCCGAGCGGCGCGGGACCGCGGATGAGCCGCTCCTGGAACTCGCGCTCGGATGAGTCGAGCAGCGCGTGCGCGAGCGATGACCTGTGCCCAAATCGCCGGAATAGCGTGCCCTTCCCGACTCCGGCCTCGAGCGCGATCGCGTCCATCGAGGTGCAGGCCACCCCGTCGCGCGTGAACAGGCGCTCCGCTGCGTCGAGGATCCGTTGGCGGTTGCGAGCGGCGTCCGCGCGCTCAAGAGGAACGTCTACTTGGGGTAGCTCAACAGGGTCGATTGTGGATGCCATTGTGTCAACCGGACCGCGGTCCGGTTCTGCGCTACAGTATAGATCGTAAGCGGACTACAGTCCGGTTCTCTACACATTGGAGCGAGATGGCTACCACCGCAGAAGCCCTTGACGCAACTGAGATCCCCGCCGGGACGTGGACCGTCGATCCGGTTCATTCCGTCGCCGGCTTTTCCGTCCGCCACATGATGGTCGGCACCTTCCGTGGCGAGTTCGGCGAGATCGACGCCAGCCTCACTGACGGCAAGCTCGTCGGCCGAGTCAAGCTCGCGTCGTTGCACCTCAAGGACGAACGGCTCACCGGGCACGTTTTGGCGCCCGACTTCTTCGACGCCGAGCGGTACCCCGAGATCGTTTACGAGTCGTCGTCGCTCGTCGTCGAGGACGGCGCCGTCAAGAGCGAGGGAACGCTGACCGTGAAGGGTAAGGCGACCCCGGTGATCGCCACCGGTAGGCTCGCGGGCCCGGCCGTGACACTGGGCGACATCGAGAAGATCGGCATCGATCTAGAGACCACGGTCGATCGCGAGCAGCTCGGCCTCAAGTGGAACGCGCCGCTGCCCAAGGGTGGCGTAGTACTGGGCAACGACGTGACGATCACGGTGTCGCTCGAGCTGGCGCTCGCCGACGACGAGGACTGAACGATGCGAGTCCTCGGTGTTGTCGGATCGCTACGCCCTGACTCGCACAACCGAAGCCTGCTCCGGGCGGCGGCCAATGAGCTGCCGCCCGGGGTTGAGCTGGTCGTATTCGAGGAGCTCAAGGCGGTGGAGCCGTTCGACGAGACGGACGAGCACGAAACCGGCGGGGGGATGCCCGGCGCCGACGCGTTCATCGCTGCGATCCGCGATGCCGACGCGGTGCTGTTCGCTACCCCCGAGTACAACGGCTCGATTCCCGGCGTGCTCAAGAACGCGATCGACTGGGCCTCGCGTCCGACCCCCGCGACCTCTCCCCTCGCCCGCAAGCCGGTCGCCGTCATCGGCGCTAGCACGGGCTCGTTCGGCGCACTCTGGGCTCAAGCGGAACTGCGCAAGGCCCTCGGCCTAGCGGGCGCCCGCGTGCTCGACCACGAACTCGCCGTGCCGACCGCCCACGAGGCATTCACGGAGGACGGACGGCTGTTGCGCGGCGGGCCCAAGCGGCGACTGCGGGAAATTCTCGCCGACGTCGTCAGTGAGGTGCATGGGGTGTCCGAGCCCGAGGCGGCAGGAGTCGCCTGAGGCGCCGCACCGGACCAGCGTCTTTGTCGCCGGGCGCCGTTGGACTCCCGCCGAGTTCTACTTCGCTCCTGGTCGCCGTCGCAGAGCGAGCGCCGTTGTGGTGGGTCCCCGGGATGTTTCAGACCGCGACGGCTTCGCCGGGGACCGTCACGGCTTTGGCTGCGGTCTCGATGAGCTCGGCGACCTGATCGGGGTGGGAGACAATCGCGCAGTGGTTGGATGGGATCCCGATGGTGGTTGCGCCCATGCGCTTGGCGAACTGGCGCTCGGCGTCGGGCGGGATCGCCTCGTCTCGGGTGGCGCCAGCGAGCGATCGTTCGCTGCGCAAGACGCCGAGCCCCAGGCTCGCTCTGGCTTGCGCCACGTGCCGCAATCCTGTCCCGGATCGTGATCGGCAGGGGTTAGCTCGCCAGCTGACGGACGTGTGCCGGAGGGGAAGCGTCGGCCAGGTCGAGCAGCCGCAATTGCGCCTGGCCAGGTGCGGCGGGGAGGGCGGGGTGATGGGTCCGCGTTGTCGAGTGGCGGTAGAGCGCAAGCGGCCGTGGCCCGATCGACCGTTCGATGGCATACGTCCACCTGGCGATCGTCGTTTCGTCCATCTGCGTCCCGGCGAGGACGGTGAGGTCGGGGCGGTGCACCGAGGCGACGTTGCCGATGCCGTTGAGCGCTCGCGCGGAGAGGCTCAAAACCTTGATGCCGGCGCGCAGACAGAAGACCTTCAAAGCCCGGATGTACACGGCGTCGAGATCAAGCTCGTCCCGCGATGCGTCGACCAGCAAGATGGATGTGCGACCGACCGGTGGCGACGCCAGGCGCTCGGCCCGGCGCAACCAGTCAGCCGCCCAGCGCGCGGAGAACGCCCAGGCAGCCGAGTCGACCCCGATGCGGCCGACGATCTCCTCCAGGCCGGAGAGCAGGACCTCCTCGACCGAGCGCTCGACGGACCTCAGCGACAGCGTTGTCTCGATCGCGAGATCAGCGCGCTCGTGGTCGTACGCGAGCAGCGCCGCGATCAGCGTGCCGGCGTCCG
This sequence comes from uncultured Solirubrobacterales bacterium, assembly GCA_963849675.1. Taxonomy (GTDB): domain Bacteria; phylum Actinomycetota; class Thermoleophilia; order Solirubrobacterales; family Solirubrobacteraceae; genus Palsa-465. The sequence goes on from CAWKIW010000001.1 coordinate 90,468, forward strand.
CCGCCAGCGCTGCACGAGCGCGAGCAACGGACGCGGACACCGAGTGCCCTTCCTGGAGCGCCGCTCGCAGCGCCGCGATTTCACCGTGCGGGTAAGCCCGATGCCCACCCGGCGAACGCTGAGGCTGGGGAAAACCGAATCGCCGCTCCCACGCTCTCAGCGTGCTCGGCCCGACGTCGAGCAGGGCAGCCGCTTCGGTCGTCTTGAGATAACGCATGCAGAAGAACACCGTTCTCTGCCCACCCCGAGTAGCCCCTTTATCGGCCGGCGTCCCTTTGGCCTGAAGATATGACTGGTCAAGATGAGTAACTTCTCACGGACGGGTGGCGCCGCCGTGGCTAAGGCGAGTCCCGACCGCTCGCCACCCTGCGATCGGCCCTCCATCGGAGGAGGCATGGAGCCGCGCGTTTGGTTCCGCCGTCGAGATAGAGGCGATCGGGTTCGCCGATGAGGCGGGGCATCCGGCCAGATCAGGCTGCAGTGACCACGCCGCTCTAGCGGGCCGGCGATCGTAAGGTGGTCTCGTGCCGGTGTTAGCGCCCCGTGAACACGGTCTCTGCGCGTGTAACGGGCTTTCCAACGGCGGGTTGTTTGTAGCGTGTTGGGGTACATCTCATTGGCTCGGCGACGGGTTTACGGTCATTTGTGGCCGATCCTCCAGACGGGGGTGGCCGCCGTCGGGGCGTGGTATTGCGCGGTGGTGTTGGGGGTTGAGCATCGGCCGGCGTTCGCGTCGATCGCGGCGGTGATCTCGTTGGGCGCGGCGTTTGGTGAGCGCCGACAGCGGGCGGTGCAGTTGATCGCTGGGGTGATGTTGGGAATCGTGCTCGCCGATCTGCTGGTACGGGTGATCGGAGCCGGGCTGCCCCAGATCGGGGTGCTGGTGGTGTTGGCGATGTTGGCTGCGGTCATCCTCGGGGGAGGGGAGCTGCTGGTGGGCGAGGCGGCCGTATCGGCGATTCTCGTCGCGACGCTGTCCTCCACGCCTGAGGTGCGGCTGCTCGACGTTTTGATCGGTGGTGGGGTGGCGCTTGCCGTCCACACGCTCGTATTCCCGCCCGATCCCGTGGTCGGCGTCGCGCGCGCCACGAGCGGTGTCTTCGGCGAGTTGGGGGCCGTGTTGCGTGACGCGGCGGGGGTGCTGACCGGCGGCGATGCGGTTCGCGGGGAGGCCGCTGCGCAGGCGGCCGAGAGGGTTGAGATCCATGTCGGCGAGTTGAGGCACGCGGTGGTTGTGGGCAGGGACACGGCTCGGTGGGCTCCAATGCGGCGCGGCGCGCGGATTGAGCTTGAGCGCTACGCGCGCATCGTGGACCACGCAGACCTCGCGGCGCGCAGCGCGCGGGTGCTCGTGCGTAACGTCCGCCAATACGTCCGCGCCGGCGGACCGCCGCAAGGCGAGCTCGCGGACGCGATCCGGGATCTCGGCCTGGCGGCATGGGAGCTGCCAGCCCAGTTCGAAGAGCCGTGGCGCGGCGGTGATGTACTCCGCGGCGCGCTGCAGGCCGCGGGGCGTGCCACGGCCGCCGCGACACACGAACCGACCATCGCTCTGAACGACATCGCCGGCCAGGTGCGTTCGATCGCGATTGACATCGTCAGGGCCTCGGAGGCCAGCGAGACAGACCACGGCGCAATCGCCGGGGCTCCCACCGAGGAGCTGCTCGCCGCGCTCCCGCTTCCCGAGCCCGCAGCAGCCTGACCAAACCGTCGGGCACGCGCGCCCGCGACGTGGTGTTGTCGCTTCGGGGCGCTTTCTGGACAGATACCTAGAATGGAATGATTCTGAATCTGGTGTATGGTGGTCTGATGCCGATGAGTCGTGTCGACTCGGCCGCGGCCCTCCGTGATGCCGGTTTGCGCGTGACCGCACCTCGGGTAGCGGTGCTTATTGAGGTGACTGAGGGGGAGCACATGACCGCGGACCGAGTGGCACTGGCGGTCCGCGGCCGTATCGGGACCATCTCGACCCAGGCCGTCTACAACGTTCTGGGCTCGCTGACCCGCGCCGGCCTCGTGCGCAGGATCGAACCTGCCGGGAGCCCCGCCCGCTATGAGACCCGTGTGGGCGACAACCATCACCACGTTGTGTGCCGCTCGTGCGGCGCGATCACCGACGTTGACTGTCTCGTCGGTGAAACACCCTGCCTGTTACCGGCAGACGTAGGTGGCTTCGTCGTCGACGAAGCCGAGGTCACTTTCTGGGGCCTCTGCCCTACCTGCCAGGCGACGGCCAAATCCGACCAGAAGGAGACCGCCAGATGACCGACAAGCCTCCTCGCACGACAACCGACGCCGGCACCCCGGTCGCCAGCGACGAATTCTCGCTAACGGTCGGTCCGGACGGCCCGATCCTCCTTCAGGACCAGTACCTGATCGAGCAGATGGCCAACTTCAACCGGGAGCGGATTCCCGAGCGCCAGCCGCACGCCAAAGGCTCCGGAGCGTTTGGCATCTTCGAGACGACCGGGGACGTGAGCGCCTATACCCGGGCTGCCCTGTTCCAGCCCGGCGTAAAGACCGAAATGCTGGCCCGCTTCTCCACCGTGGCGGGAGAGAGCGGCAGCCCCGATACCTGGCGTGACCCTCGCGGGTTCGCGTTGAAGTTCTACACAACCGAGGGCAACTACGACATGGTCGGCAACAACACACCGATCTTCTTCGTTCGGGACCCGATGAAGTTCCAGCACTTCATCCGCAGCCAGAAGCGCCGCGCCGACAACGGCCTGCGTGACCACGACATGCAGTGGGACTTTTGGACGCTGTCGCCCGAATCAGCTCACATGGTGACGTGGCTGATGGGTGACCGAGGAATCCCCAAGACCTATCGTCACATGAATGGATATTCCAGCCACACCTACATGTGGGTCAACGCCGGCGGTGACAAGTTCTGGGTCAAATATCACTTCAAGACCGATCAGGGGATCGAGTGCCTCACCCAGGAGGAGGCAGACCGGCTCGCCGGCGAGAGCCCCGACTACCACCGGCAGGACCTGTTCGAGGCAATCCGCGGCGGGGACTTCCCCAGCTGGACGCTGTACATGCAGATCATGCCCTTCGAGAAGGCCAAGACCTACCGCTTCAACCCGTTCGATCTGACCAAGGTGTGGCCGCATGATGACTACCCGCTGGTCAAGGTCGGGACGATGACCCTCAATCGCAACCTGACCGACTTTCACACAGAGATGGAGCAAGCCGCCTTTGAACCGAATAATCTCGTGCCGGGAATTGGGCTGAGCCCGGACAAGATGCTGCTCGCGCGCGGGTTCTCCTACGCTGACGCGCACCGGGCGCGGCTCGGGGTCAACTACAAGCATATTCCAGTCAACTCCCCGAAGGTGCCGGTGCACAGCTACAGCAAAGACGGCGTCATGCGCACGGCCAACGTCACCGATCCCGTCTATGCCCCCAACTCGTACGGCGGCCCGAAGGCCGATGCGTCGCGGACTGACAACGCCGGGCTATGGGCAAGCGACGGGGATATGGTCCGCTCCGCCTATTCGCTCCGGGCTGACGACGACGATTACGGTCAGGCGCGCACGCAGGTGCGTGACGTGCTCGACGATGACGCGCGGGAACGGTTGGTCTCAAACATCGCAGGCCATCTTGCGGACGGCGTCTCGGAGAAGGTGCTCGCGCGGGCGTTCGAATACTGGAAGAACATCGACCAGGAGCTCGGCGACCGCATCGAGCAGGCCATCGGCGCGCCTGTCGGGGCATAGATCCGAATCGGAAGCGGGGCAGCGACGGCGCGACCTGCCGCTCGGCGAGCCAGCGCAGCCGCCCCGCTTTCGGCTCTCGTGGCTCCGAGGTTCTCCTGATGCGCGGGGAGCTGAGGCGGCGGGTGGCCGACCGGGTGATCTGTGCGGGCGAGGATCTTGCATCGTGGGTAGGAACGCGGGTACCCAGCCGGTCATGAGTTGGTTGAAAGGAGGATTCCGCTGTGCCGATAATGATCAACGGCCGTGAGGCGCCGGTTCCGACCGATGCTCGGGTCTCGTTGCTGGACTTCGTGCGAGAGCACTTGGAGCTCTTCGGCACGAAGAAGGGCTGCAACCAGGGGGCCTGCGGTGCCTGCACCGTGCTCGTCGATGGCGAGCGGGTCCTCTCCTGCCTGGCGCTCGCCGTCCAGTATGAGGGGCGTGAGGTGACCACGATCGAGGGCTTGGCCGCCGACGGCGTGCTGCATCCGCTGCAGCAGGCGTTCATCGACGACGACGGGTTTCAGTGCGGCTACTGCACCCCGGGCCAGATCTGCTCGGCGGTCGGGATGGTCGAGGAGCTTCGCCGCGGCGTCCCCAGCTACGTCACCGCCGACCTCGCGGCCACGGACATCGAGTTCAGCAATGATGAGTTGCGGGAGCGGATGAGCGGCAACCTGTGCCGGTGCGGGGCGTACAACGGAATCGTTGAGGCGATCGCCGACGTATATGTGGAGCAGGGCGCGTGATCGAGCTCACCTACGCGCGCGCGTCAGACGTGGACGACGCGGTTCGCCGCGCGGCGGACGGACAAGCGCGGTACCTCGGCGGCGGCACGAACCTCGTCGATCTGCTGCGGGAGACGGTGGAAACGCCTTCGGCGCTGATCGACGTCACCGGTCTCTCCCGTGAGATCGGAACGACCGCCGACGGCGGCCTGATGATCGGCGCGGCGGCGCGCAACACCGCGGTGGCCGAGCACGAGGCGGTCCGGTCCGGCTACCCAATGCTCGCGCGCGCGATCGTGGCGGGCGCTTCGGCGCAGATACGGAACATGGCGACGGTGGGCGGCAACTTGCTGCAGCGGACCCGCTGCACGTACTTCTATGACACCGACGGCTCGCGTTGCAACAAGCGGGCCCCGGGCGACGGGTGCGACGCGATAGACGGTTTCAATCGCATCCATGCGATCCTCGGCGCGTCACCCGCGTGCGTGGCCACTCACCCGTCCGATATGTGCGTCGCGCTGGTGGCTCTGAACGCCGTGGTACATCTTCGTAGCGTGTCGGGCCAGCGCGACGTAGAGCTCTGCGATCTGCACAGGCTGCCCGAGGATCGTCCCGATATCGAGACCGTCCTCGAGCCCGGCGAGCTGATCACCGCCGTGGAGCTGCCTCCGCCAAATCCGGCCGAGCGCTCTACCTATCGCAAGGTGCGCGACCGTTCCAGCTACGCGTTCGCGCTGGTCTCGGTCGCCGCCGCGGTCGAGCTCGACGGCCACGCGATCGTCAGTGCACGCCTCGCTCTGGGCGGGGTTGCTCCGAAGCCATGGCGGGCGCGGCGAGCGGAGGAGGCGCTGCGCGGTCAGCCGGCGACAGAGGCCACCTTCCTGACGGCGGCCAACGCGGAGCTTGCCGATGCTCGCCCACTCACAGGGAACGCGTTCAAGGTCGAGCTTGCCCGCCGCACGCTAGTCGCTGTCCTGGGACAGCTGACCCAGGAGGACCAATCGTGAGCACCGGAGACTCCCGACCCGCAGTCGCGACGGTCCCCGAAGGCTGGACGCCGGCCACCGGTCCTGACCCGTTGGTGCGCGCCAAGCACGGGATCATCGGAGCGCAGGTCTCGCGCCTGGACGGACCGCTCAAGGTCCAAGGCGCGGCGCCCTTCGCCGCCGAGTACGTGATGGAGGGCATGGTCTACGCGGCGCTCCGTCACAGCACGGTTGCGCGCGGCCGCATCACGAGGCTCGACACCGAGGCCGCCGAAGCAGCAGCCGGCGTCGTGCTCGTGATGACGTACCGCAACACGCCGCGGATGCAACACCCGCCGCTGTTCCTGACGGGGCCCAAGGCGGCCGGGGGCGCCGACCTGCCCGTGATGCAAGACGACAGCATCCATTGGAACGGTGAGCCGGTCGCAGTCGTCCTGGCCGAGACACAGGAGCAGGCCGACCACGCGGCGTCGCTGATCGACGTCACCTACGAGTCGTCGCCGCCGCGAACCTTTGAGGAGGCCAGAGCGCATTCTCGGACGCCCGACAGTCTCGTAGGGCAGCCGGTCGAAGTTCTGGTCGGCGATGCGGAGGCCGCCTTGATCGACGCGCCCCACTCCGTCGATCTCACGTACCGGACGCCCCGCCACAACCACAACGCGATCGAGCCCCACGCCTTGACGCTTGCCTGGGATGGCGACGAGCTCATCGTCCACGACGCCAGCCAGGGGGTGAAGGGACACGCCTGGACGTTCGCGCAGGTGTTCGGCATCACCGAGGAGCAGGTGCATGTCACCTCCCCTTACGTCGGTGGCGGATTCGGCGGCAAGACGCTGTGGTCCCACCATCTCCTAGGGGCGGCTGCGTCAAAGCTCGCGGGCCGTCCCGTACGAGTCACTCTCTCGCGAGAGGGCGTGTATCGGCTGGTGGGCGGTCGGACGAACACCGAGCAGCGAGTCGCCATCGGCGCCGATGATGACGGCCGGTTCAAGGCGCTCATACACACCGGGATATCGGCGATGACTCCGTACAACGCGCTCGCCGAGCAGTTCACATTTCCCGCGCGGCACATGTACGCGACCGAGACGCTGAAGACCGACCAACAGGTCGTCGACATGGACATGCTTGCCAACTCGTTCATGCGCGCGCCCGGGGAGTCGGTCGGCACGTTCGCGTTGGAGTCGGCGATCGACGAGCTCGCGGTCGAGCTCGGCATGGACCCGATCGAGCTCCGGATCCGCAACGAGCCCGAGAGGGATCCGAGCACGGGCCGGCGGTACTCCTCGCGGCACATCGTCGACGCGTGGCGCGCCGGCGCCGAGCGCTTCGGCTGGGAGCCGCGGACCCGGCCGGGCAGCCGCCGGGAGGGAGAGTGGCTTATCGGCACGGGCTGCGCGATGGGCACGTATCCGTACCACCGCTTTCCCGGCGGCGCGGCGCAGATCACGCTCGACAAGACAGGCCACGCGACGATCTACGTGCCGGCGAACGACATGGGGATGGGGACCTCGACGACCCAGACGATCGTCACCGCCGACCGGCTCGGCCTGCCCCTGGAGCGGGTAACCGTCGCCTACGGCAACTCCTCCTTCCCCGGCAACCTGCTCGCAGGAGGCTCGTCACAGACGGCGTCCATCGCCGGCGCGGTGATCGGAGCTCAGCGCGCACTCGTCGAGCAGCTGCTGACACTCGCCGGTGACGACTCACCCCTAGCCGGGTTGACTGCCGACGAGGTCGGAGGACGCGACGAGGGGCTGTGCGAGCTGGCCGACCCGAGCCGCTGGGAGAGTTACTCCGAGATCCTGCGTCAGGCGGCCCATGACGAGGTGACCGTCGTGGCCTCCGCCTCGGACCCGGAGGAAATGGAGACGTACTCGATGCACTCCTTCGGCGCGATCTTCTGTCAGCTCCGAGTCAACGCGACCACCGGGGAGACACGCGTCGACCGCGTGCTCGGCTCCTATGACTGCGGCCGCATCATCAATTCGAAGACCGCCGCCAGCCAGTTCCGCGGCGGGATCATCATGGGACTCGGCCTCGCGCTGATGGAAGACACCAACTTCGACCCCCGGACCGCTCGGATCATGAATCCGAGCCTTGCCGAATATCACGTTCCCGTCCACTTAGACGTGCCGAGGATCGAGTTAATGTGGACCGATATCCCCGACCCGTACGCTCCCGCGGGTGCGCGCGGAATCGGAGAAATCGGGATCACCGGCGTCGCCGCAGCCGTTGCCAATGCTGTCTACGACGCGACCGGTCGCCGCGTCCGCGACCTTCCGATCACCCTCGACAAGCTGCTCTGAAGGTCCGAGATCGGCCCCTACGCGACGCAAACCGGACGAACGACCGCCACCATTTACCGGCGACTCCCGAAGGCTTCGCCACGACCAACCCGCCATTTGATCCGTCGGGAATCAGCTTCGGAGCCGGGCGCCGAGTTCGGCCGCGTGCGAAGGTCCGAGAAGCATGTTGAGAGAGTTCGACGCCCAACTTCAGAAGGGCGACAACCCAGGCGCTTGGACGTGCGTGGTGATGGACGATGTGCCGGAGCTCTTCGGTACCCGCGGGCTCGTGAAGATCCGCGGTTCGATCGATGGCGAGCCGTTCACCGGCGCGTTGATGGCGCAGGGAGACGGCACGCACCGGCTCCCGGTTAAGGCGGCGTTGCGGAAGACGATCGGCAAGGAAGCTGGCGACACCGTCCAGGTCCGCATCGACGAGCGGATCGGGTAGCCGCTGCCGCACCGCCGGGGGGCGGCGCAGGCATCGCGGTTCCGCGGTTCGGGGTCGGTGCGCTCTCGCGTCTCATCCGAAGCAGCAGGCTCGTCCTTCATCTTCGAGACGCCTGCCGCGCCGGGCGGAAGCGGCGGCAGGACTGCGGTCCGAGCGCCCGAGATTCGCGGTCGGGCGCGCTACCACAAAATGACCACAAGGCGGCCAGGCTCGGCTAGATTTGTGTAGTCCGCGGTCGACGGGAGGGGCCAGCCAACTGAAAGACACCCGGGAGGCCGCGATGGCTGATCGCTGGACGATTCACGGCGCGGAGTATGCGAACTGCAACTGCGCTTGGGGCTGCCCTTGCCAGTTTGGCGCGCTGACGACACACGGACACTGCGAGGCGATGGTATGTGGCCATATCGAGGAGGGCCACTTCAACGACACGCGCCTCGACGGTCTGGACTGGGCGTTGCTTTTGTGGTGGCCCGGTGAGATCGCCGAGGGCAACGGCAAGGAACAAGCCATCATCGATGAACGAGCCGATCGGGCTCAGCGAGACGGATTGCGGAAGATTCTCCACGGCGAGGCGACCGCGCCTGGTGCGACGCACTTCTTCGTCTACAGCAGTGTGACGTCGGCCCTGGAGACGTTGTTCGCGCCGATCGAGTTGTCCATCGACGTCGACGGCCGAACGGCCGACGTCAAGATCGGAGACCTGGTCGAATCAACCGGCAGGCCGATCATCAGCCGGTTCAGCGGTGAGCCGGTGAGGTCTCGGATTGACCTCCCGGGTGGGTTCGAATACACGATTGCGGAGATGGGCAACGCGAACTCGACGGTTCGCGCCGGCATCGAACTTGATCTGAAGGACAGCTACGGTCAGTTCAACGTCCTGCATATGAATCAGGACGGAGTCATCCGCTGACGACCTTCGCTCGCGCCACGATCGCGAAGGCAGACTCGGTTTCTCTGCCGGGAAGCCGCCGAGACCGTGTGGCGATCTTGACCGGTCTGGCTGGCATCACGATCGCGGCGTGGATCTACGTAGTCCTAGAGGCGCACCGCATGGCCGACATGTCCATTGGGATGACCGACCGCTCGATGGCGTCATCGATGCACGCGGTGGTGGGGGTGCATTCTTGGACGGCAACTGAGTTCGGTCTGCGGTTGCTGATGTGGGCCGTGATGATGGTCGCGATGATGGTCCCCACCGCGGCGCCTATGACCCTTATCTACGGAGCCGTCGCCCGAAAGGCTGCGGTCCAAAGCAATCCGGTGGCGCCGACGTTCGTGTTCGTTGCCGGCTACATCGTCATATGGAGCCTGTTCAGCGTCGGCGCGACCGCCGCTCAGTGGGAACTCGACCGGGCTGCGCTGCTCTCACCGATGATGGTGTCCAACAGCGCCTTGCTGGGGAGCGCCCTGCTGATCGGAGCGGGGGTCTACGAGCTCACGCCGCTCAAGCACGCCTGTCTCAAGCATTGCCGCGCACCGGCGCAGTTCCTCTCCCAAAACTGGCGCAGCGGCATGATCGGAGCGTTTCAGATGGGGTTGCGGCTCGGAGCATATTGCCTGGGCTGCTGCTGGGTTTTGATGGGGCTGCTGTTCGTCGGCGGGGTGATGAACCTCCTATGGATCGCCGCCATCTCCGTCTTCGTGCTGCTGGAGAAGATCCTCCCGTTCGGTCATGCCGCCGGATGGTTCAGCGGTGCCGCGATGATTCTGGTCGGCGCCGTGAGTTTGGCCCTTTAGTTCGTGAGCGCCAAGAGGAGCCGCCCATGCCGGTGTCGCTCGCCTGCGCTTTTTCCGACGGAACGGCGCTTCCCGGCGCTACTTCGCCGCGCCCGAACCGGGCTCGCTGCGGTCTCTTGCCGTCCCCGAGGGCCCTGCTTCGCCAAGGCATGCACAAGCCGGCTTGGGCCGCGACGAGGCCCTCGCACGGGACGAGCAGGAGGCGTCCGCGGCGCCGTCATACCCGCGTCCGGTCACAGCATCGCGCTGGAGAACGCGGCCGCCTCGCCCATTGACGAGCCAAACGGAACCCGTGATAACACCGAGGGGCGTTCAGCGTCGTAGGCGCTGGGCTGTCGTGCAAACTGCGACGCATGATCAGTGACCAACCCGAACCGCTCCGCAGGTTCACCGTGGCCGATTTTCCGGGCGTGTGAGCGACTGACCACCCAGACGCGCGGATGCCGTCGCTTCCTTCTGCCGAGGCTTCTGCCAAGGCGGTTCCGCCGCGCCAACGTATCGCGCCGAACGTGAAGCATCGTGGCAATCCTAGCCACCCGTTGGCGTCCAGGGCCGTGCTTCCGCATCGTCGCCGACGCGGGGCGGCACGCGCGCATTGCCGCTCCGTCGAACCGCTGACCTTGAGCAGCACCCTGGAAGTTTCCTACCGTGCCTACTTGCCGCCGCGCGGGATTAGGGGGTGACCGGGCATGATGGGGCGATGGGATCCGGTCTGCCGGAACTTGTGCGCGCGTACGTCGAGCGTTGCCTCGGTGCCGAGCCAAAGCCGGCTAAGGCGGTTCGTCTCCGGCAGGCCGGTGAGATGGTCCTCAAGCCGGGAGCAAAGCCTCGCGCGTTCACCGCGACCGAGGAGTTCGCCGTGGACCGCGTCGCGTTCGCTTGGCGCGCGAGGTTTCCGATGCTCGGACCGCTCTCAATGTGCGTGATCGACAGCTACGACGGGACGGACGGGAGGCTGGAGGTGCGCTTGCTCGGTCTCCCCCTCCAGCGCAAAGGGGGGCCGGAACTGGCTCGAACGCCCACGCCTAGAAGCCGACAACGCGATCACGACTTGGATCGGGGAATACGCCGACTACCAGCGGTTCGACGGCGCGCGGTTACCGACCCGCGGTGAGGTCCGTTGGGAACTTCCGGACGGACCCTTCGTCTACTGGCGCGGAACGATCACCTCGCTGGACCTGGATCTTTACCGGGGACGGACGCGGTAATCGTTCCGCTCGGTTGCCGCTTCCGCTGCCGATCATCCAGAGACAGGTCGGGCGTGCGCACCTCGGGATCGTAGGCACTACCCATGATGTCGGGAAGCGGGAGCGTCGCAACCTCGCCGTCGCCGTTGTCTACCACGGCACGGCGTCGATCTGGTTCGCGTCCCATGCCTTGTAGTGAGCGATTGGCCGTAGCTGCGTTCCGTTGAACTCGGACACCCAGTCACGCTCGGGCCACGGTTCGTTCGCGCCCTGGTTGAGCGTCGCCAGGACGCTCCCGGTGTGGGGGATGCCCGCCATCTCGGCGTCGTCGAGGCCGATCCCGATCCGGACCCGGCGGATAAAGGCGCCTGCTGAAGAGAACTGCTTGAGGTAGACGTAGCCATCTGGCGGCTGCCAACCCGGATGCCCCTGCTGGCAGCCCTCCATGGCCACAATGCCCAAGCGATCAAAGGCCGCCGCAGCGAACACGCATCCTCGGTCGGGCGCCAACAGGAGCGGGCCGATGTGGTGCGGTCCGCCATCGCTACGCACCACCGCCACGCGCTGGATACTGCCCGAGGTGCAGCTGGGGCCGAGCGAGGGCTTCGGCAGTCCCCGTGAGCGGTCGAACACGAACGCGATCCGTCGGCCCGAGGCATCCCACGTCGGTTGTATGAACTGGTCGCAGGTGTTCCCCGTGGTGAACACGGGCTTGGTTTGCCCGGTGATGAGGTTGCGGACGAACACCCCGGTGATCCCGTTCAGGGTGGTGCACGGCGACAGGGTCAGCGCCATCCGCGAGCCGCCGGGATCAGGGGCGGCAGCGCCGAGCGTGAGTGAGCCAGGAATGGTGAACGCCGTCGGCAGCGTGGTGTCGCCGGGAACGAAGCGCAGCACCGTGTTCACGCACGAGTTCGGCACGTATCGCGGACACTCCATGTAGTTGGTCACTGCGCACTGCGCACCGGCAGTCTTCGTGAAGTACAGACGATGATGGTCGTCGGCGGCTGGAGTGCTGATCTGCGGCTGGTCAAACGTGTCGACCGAGAGGAACGTCTTCAGCCGGCGCCCGTTCCGGAGTGAGAACGCCGCCAGCCAGGTGCGGCGCGAGCAGGCACACGCGGGCACCAGCGATACGAAGCTGTCCGCCGGGACCGAGCCGCTGGCGTGGGTCAGCAGCCGGGGGACGCGCCCCTGGCCGGTGGCGGCGTTCACCACTCGCACCGCCACGGCCACCACGGCGGCGAGCGCGATGGCCGACAGTAACGCCCACCGGCGTCTGGGAAGCATCGGCTGAGTATTACCGGAGGCTCGAAGAAGCCGTCCGGTTCCGGGATACGTGTCGCTCGCCATTGCCCATATGAGCAGCCACGTTCTGAGGGTCGCCGCCGTCAGTTCCGCGAGACGATGTCGCGGAGCGCACGATCGCGTCGGCGACGACCACGCCGTAGGTGCCGGGGTACTAAGTGGCAGCCAGGGGTCCGCTGCCAGTGGTGACAGCGAGCCGATACGCGCCGACGCCAGTCAACGCGAGTCCGACCGCCAGGAGCGCCGCCGCGTCGAGGCTCAAGGAGAAGCGCTGCGGCGAGAGCAGCGCCAACAACACGACGGGAAGCACCGCGCCGACCGAGGAGACGATCGGCCCGACCCGGGACGCCGGGAGCTGCTGCAGCGCGGCGGACTCGGCCGTCACCGAGCCGGTCCCGCTCGTCGCGACCGCCGCGGTCCAGGCGATCGCCAGCAGCGGTCGCTGCACTCACGTTCGCGCGATCTGGTTGCCTGAGATCGCGACGAGTGTGTCGCCCGCCGCGGCCGCGCTGACCGAGCGCCACGGAGCCCCGTGACCCGGCCCCACGTAGGCCGAAATGACGACGAGGGCGAGCACTCCGATCACGACGATCGAGGCCACGGGATGACCGAGTCGGACCGCGCCGGCGTCAGACGGGGCAGCGACGATCACGCACACGACCCCGGTCGCCACAGCGGCGGCGGCGAGGACCGTCCCCCGGTCGATCCGCTCACCGAGGAACACCGCCGCTGCGAACACGAGCCCGATCAGCCCGACGCTCATCAACGGTTGCACGACAATCAGCGATGCCTCGCGCAGTGCAAAAAGTTCGAGCACGATTCCTGCGGCATCAATGGCGATCGCCAGCAACCACAGTGGCCTGCGCAGCAGCGAGACCAGAAATTGCCCACCCGGCCGCCCGCATCGCCCGACAACACGCGACTGCTGGGTCATCAGCACGTAGCTCGACTCGTACGACAGGCTCGCAAGCAGAGCGAGGACGACGCCGAGGAGCTCGGGGTTCATCCCCTCATACCCTAGGCTCCGGGAGCCCCGAACGAATAGACGGCCCCTCTTGCCCCTCATCCTCCGGCGGCACCAAACGTGGCTCCAACGCCGAGCGGTCCTCCAAGCGAACGGCCCCGTCCGGCTGGAGCTCGTCACGCCGGACATCGGCCGCCCCTGCTACCGCGCCGTCACGACCCTAGACGCGCTTGCTCTAATAGAAGAACCGCCCCCGCTGGTGCGGAGGGCGGTTCGAATTGTTTGCGAAGGTGGAGACGGCGGGAATTGAACCCGCGTCCGCAGTCGCGCGAAAGGTGGCATCTACGAGCGTAGCCGGCACTCTGATCTCACCCTCGACTCGCCTTGCCGGCGGGGTTGTCGGGGGCCAGCTCCGAAGATGTCCCCGGCGGGGCTGGAGCGGGCCTCACCGAGTAATCCCGCTGATTGAACCGGACCGCCACCGCGGGCGAATGGCGGCCGGCTAACGCTCAGCTGTGGTTAGACAGCGAGGTTATAGGTGTGGGAATCTGAATGATTCGCACTTATTTGTTCCCGGGTGTTTTACGAGGCCTCCCGGGACCTCGACTCGCAACCACCCCCGCGAACCGACCACGTCGAAGCCTGTCGTCCCCGGGAGATATATGTCTACCGAGTATAGCCTCGGGACTGCCGCAGCCCTGGTGGAGCCGATCAACCGAAGGACGTCATAAGAATCCCCCCGAGACGACCCATGGCCGTTCCTACAATCTGTAGTAATGGATACGAACGCGCGATGGCCGTTTGCCCCTGTCGGGGCGCCTGAGGGACCACGACCCGAGCCAGAGCCGGCGTTCGACCCGCGCCCGCAGGGTCCCGACCCGGCGTTCGAGCGGCGCCGGCACGGCCCCATCCGCCGCCGGCTGTCCGCGATCGGCGCGGCGATCGTCGCCGTGCTCGCGAAGCTCAAGGCGATCCTGGTGCTCCTTCCCAAGGTGAAGCTGCTCGCCTCGACCGGCACGATCCTGGTCTCGCTTGCCGCCTACGCGCTGCTGTGGGGCTGGCCGTTCGCGGCCGGCTTCATCGCGCTGTTGTTCGTGCACGAGATGGGGCACGCCATCGCGCTCCGGCGCGAGGGCATCAAGGCCAGCGCACCGATGTTCATCCCGTTCCTGGGCGCGGTGATCGCGGCTCGCTCGCTGGGCGACAACGCGACCGCGGAGGCGCGAGTCGGGCTGGCAGGGCCGATTCTCGGCAGCATCGGCGCCGCCGCGTGCGTCCTCGTCTGGCACGTCACCGGCAACGACATGTGGCGCGCGCTCGCGTTCACCGGCTTCTTCCTCAACCTCTTCAACCTGCTGCCAGTGGTGCCGCTCGACGGCGGACGGGCGATGGCGGCGATGGCGCCGTGGATGTGGTTCGTGGGGTTCGTGGCGATGATCCCGCTCGCGATCATCTTCCCCAACCCGATCATCCTGCTGATCCTGGTGTTCGCGGGCTTCGAGACTTACAGGCGCTGGCAGCAGCGTCGCTCGGGTGGCCCCGCGCAAGAGACGTACTACCGCGTCCGGCCGGTCGACCGTGCGCTCGTCGCCGCGGTCTACCTGAGCCTTGTCGCGCTACTGGTGGTCGGCATGCACGCCACGCTGGTGGCGCGCACGATCAGCTAAGACCGCACGCGCCCCCGTTTCACGTCAGGCGACCGGCGGATCGCGCCGGTACGCCCGGGTTCGTTGTAAGCAGCGTCGCGCCGCGCCCACCAGAAGGTGTAGACGAGCGACAGTGCAAGTCCGACGAGACCGACCACGAACAGCACGGTTCCGGCCGTCTGGATGTCGAATCCCTTCACCTGCGCGGTGACGGCCCATTTCAGAATCGCGCCAACCGCGATCAGGATGATGCTCGAACCAATCGTCATGGATAGTGGCTACCCAACGACTCGCGTCGCTACGCATTCCGGTCCCGGCCGCCCGAGACAGTTGATAGCTCAAGGACCTTGCTGCTGCCCCCGCGCCGCAGCGGGCCAAAATCTGGACCGGCCTAGTGGCGCGCCTCGCGCAACTCGCGCTGCACGTCCCGGGCCATCTCGCGCGTCTTCATCGCCTCGCGCTTGTCGTACAGATCCTTGCCGCGGGCCAACGCCAACTCGACCTTCGCCCTCGAGCGCGGTCCCGAGAAGTAGATCCGGGTCGGCACGAGCGTCAGGCCGCGCTCCCGCGTCCGCCCGATCAGCCGCTCGATCTCGGATCGATGCAACAGCAGCTTGCGCGGCCGCTCGGGGTCGTGGTTCTCGCGCGCGGCCGGACCGTACGGAGCGATGTACAGCCCTATCAGCCAGACCTCGCCGTCGCGCACGACCGCGTAGGAGTCCTTGAGCTGGGCGTTTCCCTCCCGTAGCGATTTGACCTCGGTGCCGGTCAAAACGAGCCCGCACTCGAACCGCTCGAGCAGGTGGTAGCGATACGACGCCTGGCGATTGGTGGCGACGTCGCCGGCGCCGGCCTTTCGCTTTCTCCCTTTGGCCATCTCAGCCCACCTCCCAGCCCGGCAGCAGGTCGACCCGGCCTCGCGGCGCGTCGATGCTGCCCACGCGGACCTGTACCGGGTCGCCGAGGCGAATCGTGGCACCGCCGCGGGTACCGACGAGCACGGTTCCCTGTTCGTTGAGCTCCCACCAGTCGCCGCGCAGCATCCGCACCGGGAGCAGTCCCTCGAACTGGCCGCGCGGACCGAACGCCACGAACGCGCCAGCGCCGGCGAGCCCCACGACCTCGCCCTCGAGCGCCTCGTCCGGATCCGTCCCGCGCAGCCAGCGCTCGAGCAGGAAGCAGCTGGCGATGTCGTCGGCATCGCGCTCGATCGACATCGCCTCACGCTCGCGCGCGGAACACCACGGTCCCGCCTCCCCCACCCACGCCGCCGCCGGCGCCGGCTCGTCTCCGGTCACCGCGGACAACAGCGCCCGGTGGCAGATCAAGTCGGGGTAGCGCCGGATCGGCGAGGTGAAGTGGCAGTAGCTTGCGAGCTGGAGGCCCGCGTGGCCGCGGTTGCGCTGGTCGTAATAGGCCTGCTTGAGCGAGCGCAGGATGAGGCTCGTGAGCGCCCGCCGGCCGCGCCCGCCGCGCGACGCCGTCCAGCGCTCGACGAGCTGCGACGCCTCTCCGATCAGCTCGGCGGCCTGCTGCGGCGCGATGTGTCCCTTCGGTACCGGCGGCGTCGGCACTCCGAGCGACGCCAGCTGGTCGATCAACCGCTCGGCCGCGATCCCGTCGGGGCGCTCGTGCACCCGATACAGCGTCGGCACGCGCCGGGAAACGAGCAGCTGGGCCACCTGCTCGTTCGCCGAGATCATCAGGTGCTCGATCATCCGGTGCGACTCGGTCTGCTCGACCGGCTCGGCGGACATGACGTCGCCGCGGTGGTCGAACTCGAACTCCGGCTCGGCCGATCCCAGGGACAGCGCCGCCTGCGACGCTCGGCGCTCCTCGAGCGCGGCCGCCGCCGCCCGAGCGACCTCGAGCGCGGGACCCCAGCTCCCCGACGCCCGCGAACGGCCGTCGAAGATCCGGTCGACCGCGCCGTAGTCGAGCCGCTCATCCGAGCGAATCACCGAGCGGTAGAACGCGCTGCTTCGGACCTTGGCACCGTCGAGCACGATCTCGGTCGTGACCGCGAGGCGGTCCTGGCCGGGGACGAGCGAGCAGGCACGGTTCGACAGCGCCTCGGGCAGCATCGGCTCGACGGCGCCGGGAACGTACACGCTGGTCCCGCGGCGATACGCCTCGCGGTCGAGCAACGAGCCCGAGCGCACGTAGGCGGAGACGTCGGCGATGTGTACCCACACTCGGCGCGTTCCGACCTCCTCCTGCGCCGCCGAGATCGCGTCGTCGAAATCACGCGCGGTGGCCGGATCGACGGTGAACGTCGGCAGGGAGCGCAGATCCCGCCGGTCGCCCGACCACCCCGTGGCGTCGTCTCCGGAAAGCGAAGCCGCCGACACGTCGCGAGCCTCGTGCTCGACCGCGGGATCGAATCTCCGCCGCAGGCCCCGGTCGACCATCAGCGCTTCGATCACGTCGCGCGCCACGTCCGAGCGGCCAATCCTCTTGACGACCGTCGCCCTCCCCCCGCCTCGTCCGTTGCGGCCCGAGGCGGCGCGGACGACGATCAGGTCGCCAACCGACACCCGACGATCGCGGCTGATCACCGGCCGCGGACCCGCGCCGAAGAACGGCTCGGCGACGAAGAACTTGCCCCGCCGGGCCAGCACCGCCACGCGCGAGCCGCCGCCCGCGTCCTTGACCGCGCTCACTGCGCGCTCGCGTCAGTGACCGTGCTCACTGCACCTCGGCGGCCACGGTGCGTTCGGCGACCGTGAATGCCGTGTCGGTCTTCGCGCCCGGATTGGTGACGGCGTAGATGTCGGGCTTGATACCGCCGCCCTCCTTGACCCCGCCGCCCCCGAGGTTGGTCCCGTTCGGAGTGAAGTATTCGCCGACAGTGAAGTCGAGTGCACCGCCGTTCGGAAGCGGCTCGATCTCCTGGAACACGCCCTTCCCGTAGGTCCGCGTGCCGACGACCTTCGCCCGGCCGCGGTCGTGGAGCGCGCCGGTCACGATCTCGGCAGCCGACGCGGTGCCGCGGTCGACGAGCACTACCAGAGGGATGGTCGTCGGGATCGCGCCGCCCTTGGCGACATACACCTGACGAGGCTGCGCGCGCCCGTCGGTCGACACGATCGTGCCGTCGGGGATGAAGATGCTGGCGACGTTCACGGCTTCGTTCAGGAGACCGCCAGGGTTGTCGCGCAGATCGAGGACCAGCCCGCGCGCCCCCCGGTGCAGGACCTTCTCGACCTGTGCTCGTAGTTCGGCGCCGGCCCCGTCGACGAACTGCGTCAACGTGAGCGCGCCGAGCTTGACCCCGTGGTAGGTGACGATCTGCCCCGCCGCCACGGGGACCACGATGTCCGCGCGCTGCAGCGTCACCGTGTGTTTGTTCTTCCCCTGCATGATCGTCAGCGTGACCCGGGTTCCGGGCTGCCCCTTGATCAGTTTCGAGCCGAAGCTGGCCGGACGGCTG
The DNA here is from genome assembly GCA_963849675.1 of uncultured Solirubrobacterales bacterium. Taxonomy (GTDB): domain Bacteria; phylum Actinomycetota; class Thermoleophilia; order Solirubrobacterales; family Solirubrobacteraceae; genus Palsa-465. Next base: position 108,894 of record CAWKIW010000001.1, read on the forward strand.
GCGAGCGAGGTCGCGCCAACGGCAACGATCACGTCGCCGCGCTGGAGTCCGGCCTTGGCCGCCGGTGACCCCGGGAACACGTCGTCGACCAGCAGCCCCCGCGACTCTGCCTCGACGTCGACCCCGATCCCGCTCAGGTGCGGGTTGTCCTCGTTGAGGAAACCCTGGTAGTTGGTCGGGTCGTAGTAGTGCGAGTATGGATCGTCGAGGCTGGCCACCATCCCGGCCAAGCCCTTGTTGACCAGCTGATTGCGGTTGAGCGGCCGGTAGTAGTCCTTCTGGAGCAGGTCCAGGACCTGGTTCACGAGCGGATCGCTCTTGTTGTCCACGAACGCGCTCCGAACCGGCGACGGAAGCCAGCTCGGGTGGCCGCCGATCCAGATGCCGATCGCGAGCACGATCACGCCCGCGAGAACGGTCAGGGCGATCCGGGGACTTCGGGAGCGGCGGGAAAACATGACTAATGAGGTTACGACGCCGCGAACCCGGGCGACCCCAAATGTAGTACGTCGGGGGCGCCGGCAACCGGACTAACCCCTCGCTCGCCGATACAGCCAGGCCGAGATCGCCGAAATGGGCGCTATGCGGGTCCTTTCGGCGCACTCGAGCCCGGCGGAGGGCCGACTGCGGCGTTAGCGACCCTAATTCAGGTGCATTGCGAGCGACCGCCCCCCGAGGCGAGAGCGCGGGCGCGGGCGCGGGGCACGGGGCGCCACCCGCAGACGGAGAGTCCGCGCGCCGCCGCTGCGCGAGCGTCTAGACGCGCGCGCTGGCGGCTGGCGCGAGCGTCAGACCCGCAGGAACCGCCGCAGCGACAGCCCGGAGCCGACCGCCGACACGAGCGTGCCGGCCGCCAGCAACACGATCACGAGGAACGTGAACCCGATCGTCCGTGGCGCCGCGATCAGCGTCCAGTTGCTCGCCAGCGGGTCGAGCAGCGCGATCTTGGTCGCGCCGAGAACGGCGATCGCCAGCAGCGCGCCGACCGCCCCGACGATTACGCCCTCGATCATGAACGGGACGCGGATGAACCAGTCGGTGGCGCCGACCAGCTTCATCACCTCGACCTCGCGGCGGCGGGCGTACAGCGACAGCCGGATCGTGTTCGCGATCAGCAAGATCGACGCCAGCACGAGCAGCACGGTCAGCACCGCGGCGGTGATCGTCACGAGGTTCGTGACCTCGAGGATCTTCTGGGTGTCGCTCTGCTTATTGGAGACGGTCTGAATCGAAGCGTCGATCGGCTGACCGGTGCCTCCCGAGCCGGTTCCCGCGATCTCGCTGTGGACCGCCAGCACGTTGCTCGGGTTGTCGGGATACACGTGGTAGGTGTCCGGCAGCGGATTCGAACCGAGCAGCGCGTAGGCCTGCGGATCCGCCGCCGCCTGCGTCTTGTAGGCCTGCGTCTTGGAGACGAACTGCAGGGACTTCACGTGCGCCAGCCCGAGCAGCTCGTTATGGACCCGAGCGTCGTCGGCGGCGGTCGCGTTCTGCTTCATGTACACGTCAACTTCGACGCGGCCGCGGACGCTCTTCGCCGCCCCGTTGGTCGCCTGCACGATCGGAATGAACACGCCCAGTACAAGCATGGTCACGAGCACGGTGGCGAGAGCGGCGAAGCTCGGGGCGGCGCTGCGGCGCATCGACCGCATCGACTCCTTGAGGAAGAACCCGACCTTCATCGGGCCACGCCCTCTGTGAAGAACGACATCCGGCTACACCCCGTCCGGACGCGTCGAGGGCTGGCGCATCCGACGGGCGAACTCCCGCGTGGTCTCGTCGCGCGTGTACGAGCCAGTGGCCTCGTCGCGGACGATCCGTCCGTCGGACAGCTCGAGCACGCGCCGGCGCATCTTGTCGACCATCGCCTGATCGTGGGTGGCGACGAGCACGGTCGTGCCGGTCCGATTGATCCGGTACAGCAGCCGCATGATGTCGACGCTGGTCTCGGGATCGAGGTTCCCGGTCGGCTCGTCGGCCAGCAGCAGCGGCGGGTGGTTGACGAACGCGCGTGCGATCGAGACGCGCTGCTGCTCGCCACCCGACAGCTGGTCGGGGTAGTTGTGCAGCTTGGTCGACAGACCGGTGAGCCGCAGGATGTCCGGCACCTTGTCGCGAATGTCGCGGCGCGTGCCTCCGGTGACCTGGAGCGCGTAGGCGACGTTGTCGTACACGGTCCGGCTCGGGAGCAGCTTGAAGTCCTGGAACACGACCCCGAGATTGCGCCGGTAGTAGGCGATTCGCTTGCGCCTGATCGCGCCGAGGTCGTGGCCGGCGACGCGGATCGTCCCGCCGGTGGGCTCGAGCTCCTTGATCAGCAGGCGCATCACGGTCGACTTGCCCGAGCCGGTGGACCCGACGAGGAACACGAAGTCGCCGCGGTCGATCGAGAACGTGACCTCGTCGAGGCCGATGTCGCCGCTCGAATAGCGCTTGGATACGCCACGGAAATCGATCACCGATCGGGCGGTCGGGGCGGGCCCGACGGCCTGAGCCTGACGGGGTGCGATCACTGCCGAGGCAGCGCTCTCGCGCCGCCGTCTGGTTCGCTGCTGTGATTCAGTTCTAGCCATAGGTTGCGGGCAGCCTACCGAGGCCCCTCCCGGAACGCGGCCTGATCCCTCCCCCTGCAACGGGATTTGCACGAACAGCTATTTTCTGTCCCGGTGCCTTCAATCACGCAGACATCCCTCCCAACTGGGCTTCCTCTCTACCGGATCGCAGTCGAGGGTACGCGATCGGTGACGATCCTGGTCGCGTTCGACGCCGGCGCCCGAACCGAGCGCGAGAGCGAGAACGGGATGGCCCACTTCCTCGAGCACCTGGTGTTCAAGGGGGGCGAGAAGTACCCCACCTACCGGGACGTCAACGAGGCAGCGGAGCGGATCGGCGCCGTGCTGAACGCCTACACGAGCCACGACCTGGTCGCGTTCCACATCACCGCACGATCGAACAAGGCCCTCGAGGCGGCCGACCTGCTCACCGACTTCGTCGGCCGGGCGAGGATCGACGGCGACGAACTGAACCGCGAGCGCGGCGTGGTCGTGCAGGAGATCGCTCGCGCGAACGACCAGCCGGCGGTGATGGCCGAGCATCTGATCGACGAGGCGGCATTCGGTGATCACCCGCTCGGGCGCCCGGTCCTCGGCCCGGCCGAGCACATTCGCGACACGTTTACGCGCGAGGGGATCATCGAGTTCCGCAACCGCCGTTGGGCGCCCGAACGCGGCGGTGCCTTCCTGGTGGGGAACCTCGACGAGCTGCCCCGGGACGGCGCCGTCGACGAGCTGTTCACGCGCTTTCCGAGCCACCCCGAGCCCGATCCCTACGAGCCGGCGCCCCCGCAGCGAGAGCGCATCCTCGTGCGCGAGCGCGACTCGAACCAGTCGCACCTGCGGATGTCGTACCGCCCGACGATCGAGATCCCTGACCCCAAGCAGCGCGCCGCGCTCGCGATCTACTCGACGCTGCTCGGCGGCTCGATGGGGTCCCGGCTGTTCGACGAGATCCGCGAGCAGCGCGGCCTGGCCTACTCGGTGCACTCGATCGCGCACGCCTACTCCGACGTGCCGGTCCTCCAGCTGTCGGCGGGACTCGAGTCGAGCAAGATGCTCGAGGCCTACCGCCGGATGCGCGACATCGTCACCGAGCTACGCGACGACGGCCCGACCGAGGCCGAGGTCGAGCGGGCTCGGGCCTACGCCGCCGGCGCCCGCGCGATCGCGTTCGAGAACACCGGCGCGATCGCCCGCCACGCGGCGCAGCAGACGGTCGTCTACGGCGAGGACGTAGATCCCGACCTGACGATCGCTCTGCTCGACGAGGTAACGTTTGATGAGGTCAGAGACGTGGCCGGCCGCGTCGCCGACGAGTTGTCGGTCGCATGCGTCGGCCCGCACACGGTGGAGGAGCTCGAGTCAGCCTGAAAAGCCGGATTGTGGGGGGCATCGCCATGGCGGCGGTGATCGCCGGGTGTGGCGGCGGGGGCCACCCACCAAAGCCGAGCTCTGATGCGTCGGTCGGAGCCCCGATCGCGCACACCGCGACCACGACGACCCACGTTCAGACGGCCAGCGCGCCGAAGCCGCCCCCACCCCCGCCAGACCTCGTTGCGCTCCGCGCCGCGCTCTCCAACGCTCTGAGCAAGGGCGGACCGCAAACCGGTGCGCTGGTCTACGACCTGACCGCGAAGCAGACGCTGTTCTCGGCACAGGCCAACGTCGGGCGGCCCCCGGCGTCGGTGGAGAAGCTCTACACGACCGTCGCCACGCTCAACCAGCTCGGCCCGAATGCACGCCTCAAGACCACGGTGGTCGGCGCCGGCCACCTCGGGCCGGGTGGGGTATGGCACGGGAACCTGTATCTGGTCGGCGGGGGCGACCCGACACTCGGCGACGGCGGCTTCAATAAGACCTGGGAGCAGGGGCAGGGCCCGACCGGCAATCAGCTCGTCGGCCAGCTCGCCCACGACGGAATAAAACGCGTGACCGGGTGGGTGATCGGTGACGCCGCGCTGTTCGACGAGCTCCGCGGGGGTCCGGCCACCGGCTACCACCCCGACATCCCCGATTTCGGCGGCCAGCTGTCCGCGCTGAGCTATGACCACGGCTCGACCTACAAGAAGCTCAGCCCGGGGGCATTCGCGGCCAAGGAGCTCGTGCTGACCATGCACGGCGCGGGGATCGCGGCTCGCCCGCTCAACCGCACCTTGCCCGCGCCCGGAAACGCCCAGCAGCTGGCGTCGGTGCAGTCCCCGCCGCTGTCGGTGATGCTGAAGCTGATGGACGTGCCCTCGGACGACTTCTTCGCCGAGATGCTGACCAAGCAGCTGGGGGTGCGGTTCGGCGCGGGCGGGAGCATCACCGCCGGCGCGCAGGTGATCTCGAATGTCATCCAGTCGTTCGGGCTGCACCCGCGGATCGTCGACGGCTCGGGGCTGTCGCGCTCTGACCGCTCATCGCCGGACGAGGTCGTCGACCTGCTAAAGACGATGTGGAACACGCCGACGGGCCGGATGCTGTCCGCGTCGCTGCCGGTCGTCGGACTCAGCGGAACGGTGCAGAACATCGCCGCCCACACCGCCGCCCAGGGGCGGTGCATCGCCAAGACCGGCACGCTCAACTACGTAACCAACCTCGCCGGGTACTGCACAGCGCGGAACAATCATGTGCTCGCCTTCGCGCTGATGGTCGACGGACCGGGCAACTGGACCGCGATCCAGCTGTTCGATCAGATGGTCGCGGCGATCGCCAAGTACTGACCTAAGGGCCTGCGACCGTTGCGCCCACCGCCCGGGACCGGGACAATCGCGGCGTGGAGGTGACCACCGCCGTCAACCGGCACGAGCTGCAGCGGTACCTGTCGCGCGTCGATGACCGGTGGACGATCGACGTCGCGATGCTCGGCGGCGCCCGGGTCGCGGATGAACAGGGCGCCCCGCCGCAGCGCGAGCGCGGCCCCGAGTTCATCGTGATCCTGGTCTCGCACGCATTCGAGGGCATGCCGTGGCTCGAGCGTGTCTACCACGCCGGCTCGCTGTGGGACGGCCTCGAGATGGGCGCGCCCGCGGACGTCCACTGCTACACGCCGGACGAGTTCGAGCGAAAGCGGGTCACGCTCCCGCGCGTCAGGGACACGGTCGAAAGCGGCATCGACCTGATGGCCCCGATCAGCTGATCGCCACCATCCGCTCGATCGGGAGCCGCGCGCGGTCGGCGATCTCCGCCGGCACCCTGACCTCGTGCACGCCGTCACGCAGCGCGTCGCGGAGCTTCGGGAGCGTGATCATCTTCATGAAGCGGCAGTGGGCCGCCTCGTTGGCCGCGATGAACTCGACGTCCGGCGCCGCCTCGCGGAGCGGATAGAGCATGCCCGTCTCGGTGGCGACGATCGCCGTCCGGGCGGGGGGGCCGTCAATCCCGCGCGCGTACCCGAGCATCCCGCCGGTCGAGAGCATGTGGACGCCCTCGGAATCGATGTCGCCGGCCGCGACGTACTCCATCACGCTCGTCGAGCACCCGCACTCGGGGTGGATCAGGAAGTCGGCCCCGGGATGGGCGGCCCTGACCGCGGCGATGTCGTCGGGCTTGATGCCGGCGTGCACGTGGCATTCGCCGTCCCACACGTGCATCGCGCGCCCGAGCGACTTCTCGACGTAGGCGCCGAGGAACATGTCCGGGCCGAACAGGATCTCGGTTTCCTCGCCGTGTTCGGAGTAAATGTGCTGCACGACCTTGACGGCGTTCGCCGACGTGCAGCAGTAGTCGGTGAGCGCCTTGACCTCGGCGGTCGTGTTGACGTACATGACGACGATCGCGCCCGGATGGGCCGCCTTCCAGTCACGTAACTGCGAAGCGCTGATCGAGTCCGCCAGCGAGCAGCCCGCGTCGGGGTCGGGGATCAGCACGGGCTTGTGGGGACACAGGATCGAGGCGGTCTCGGCCATGAAATGGACACCGCAGAACACGATCACCTCGGCGTCGGCCTTGGCCGCTTGCTGCGACAGTCCGAGCGAGTCGCCGACGTAGTCGGCCACGTCTTGAATCTCGGGTAGCTGGTAGTTGTGGGCGAGAATCACCGCCCCGCGCTCCTGTGCGAGCGCGCGAACTTCGTCTTGCAGGGCGGGGATGTTCTCCAGGAGCAAGGGTGCGTCTGATGCACCGAACATCGGCAGGTTCATGGAATCGGTTCAAGGAGGAGGGACAGGTCTAGCGCGGGGGCGCTGTGGGTGATCGCACCCACTGAGATGAAGTCTACGCCGGTGCCCGCGACGGCCCGGATCGTGTCGAGCGTGAACCCGCCGCTCGCCTCGAGCTTGGCCCGGCCGGCGACCCGCTCCACGGCGGACCGGAGCTCGTCGACCGACATGTTGTCGAGCAGCAGGAAGCCCGCGGCGGCCGCGAGCGCCTCGTCCACCTCGGCGAGCGTCCGGCACTCGACCTCGAGCTGGAGGCCGGGAGCGTAAGCGCGGGCCAGGCGCACCGCCTCCCCCACCCCGCCGGCGAGCGCCGCGTGGTTCTCCTTGATCAGGATCGCGTCGAACAGGCCGACGCGGTGGTTGGTGGCGCCGCCCGCCGCGACCGCGGCCTTCTCCAGCATCCGCAGCCCCGGCGTCGTCTTGCGCGTGTCGAGGATCACCGCGCCGGTCCCGGAGACCGCCTCGACGCAGCGCGCCGCCATCGTCGCCACACCCGAGAGGCGCTGAAGGAAATTCAAGGCGGTTCGCTCGGCGGTCAGGATGCCGCGGGCCGAGCCCTCGAGCTCCAGCACCGGGCCGTCCTCGCGCCACCGGCCCTCCTGCACCAGCCGCTCGACGGCCACCTCGGGATCGAGCGCGCGGAAGGTCTCGACGGCGACGTCCAGTCCGTACACGACCCCGGGCGCCTTCTGGGTGATCGTCGCGCGGGCTCCCGCCTGTTCGGGAACCGTGGCCGTCGTCGTCACATCGCCGTCGCCGACATCTTCGGCCAGGGCACGGGCCACGATCTCCGCCACCGACTGCGCACTCATCCGCGGGATGAGGATACGCATAGTTTCGTACAGGACGGTTGTGAAAAGCAGCTCGGTGGCGGTAGCGTCGTCACGAAATATGGGCCGCGGCGTCGTGCACGTAGCTGCGGGCGCGTACGGAAACTCAGAGGGAGTCAGACGGCACCGGCCCGTCATAGCCCTCTGCCGGCAGGCTGCCTCCCGAGGGGCGACGGGGGGCAGTAGCCGATGTCGGCTACTTCGCGGACTTCAGGAGGTAGGCGCGGGCGAACCCGTCGAGATCGCCGGCGAGCACCCGCGCCGTGTCGCCCATCTCGTAGTCGGTGCGGTGGTCCTTGACCATCGAATACGGGTGAAGGACGTAGGAGCGGATCTGCGAGCCAAAGTTGACGTCCTGGGCCTCGCCCTTCTCCTTGGCGATCTCCTCGCGCCGTTTGCGCTCTTCGAGTTCGAGCAGCTTGGACCGCAGCATCGTCATCGCCTCGGCCTTGTTCGAGGACTGCGAGCGCTCGTTCTGGCACTGCACGACAATCCCGCTCGGCTTGTGCGTGATCCGCACGGCGGAGTCGGTCTTGTTGACGTGCTGGCCGCCGGCGCCGCTGGCCCGATAGGTATCGATCTGCAGGTCGTCGTCATCGATCTCGACGTCGTCGATCTCATCCACGACCGGCGAGACCTCGATCCCGGCGAAGCTCGTCTGGCGTCGGTGGGCGGCGTCGAACGGGGACAGCCGCACCAGCCGGTGTACGCCCTTCTCGCTCGCGTACAGGCCGTAGGCGTTTTCGCCTTTGACCAAGAACGTGGCCGACTTGATCCCGGCCTCCTCTCCCGGCGAGGCCTCGAGTAGCTCCACCTCGAACCCGCGCTTCTCGGCCCAGCGCATCTCCATCCTGAGCAGCATCTCGGCCCAGTCCTGGGCATCGGTCCCACCCGCGCCGGCGTTGACCGTGACGAGCGCGTCGCCCGTGTCATAGGGGCCGGAGAACAGGCGCTGCTCCTCGAGCTGGTCGAGGCGAGCCTGCACGCTCCTGACCTGTTCCTCTAACTCCGCGGCGATCTCCGGGTCCTCCTCGGCGAGCTCCGCCAGCGGCTCGAGATCGTTGACATCGCGCTCGAGGTCACGGTAGACCGACAGCCTTCGGGTCGCGCGCGCGTGCTCGGCGCTGACCTTCGCCGCTCTCTCCTGGTCCTCCCAGAAGCCCGGCGCGCCCATCTCGGTTTCGAGCGCGTCGATGCGCCCGCTCAGCTGAGCGGGGTCAAAGGTAGTCCGCAAGCAGCTTGAGCTGCTCGCGAATCGCCGCGAGGCGCTGTGACAGAGGCTCTGAGGGCGCGGTCGTCATCTACTTCCACACTAGCAGCGCTAGATTCAGGATCCATGTCAAATCTCAACGATCCACCCGTTCGCGAGCTGCTCGAGCAGCCCAACCACGCCGTTATCTCGACCTACAACAAGGACGGCTCGATCCACAACACGGTCGTGTGGATCAGCGCCGAGGATGGAACCGTCGCGGTCAACAGCGCACTCGGCCGGAAATGGCCGACGAACCTCGAGCGCGACCCTCGCGTCAACGTCCTCGTGTATGAGCAGGGGAACCCCTACAACTACGTCGAGATCCGCGGGACCGCATCCGAGACCACCGAGGGCGCGGACGATCACATCGACGCACTGACGAAGAAGTACATCGGGCAGGACACGTACCCGTTCCGCCAGCCCGGTGAGCAGCGGGTCAAGTTCGTGATCGCGCCGGACCACGTCCGGCACCAGAAGCAGGGCTAGAGCTAGGAGCTTCCGCCGCCGTGCCGGTCATAGCGCCGGCCGGCGCGGCTGCGCGCGTCGCTTCGGATCTGGCTGCGGGCCGCGTTCTTTTGCCGTCGCGACTCGAGCTCGCGCTCGATCTCGTCGAACTCGGGCGCCGGTCCATATAGCCGCCAGCCGTTGCGCACAAGCGGGACCAGCACGCCGAGCGCGACCAGGATCGGCCAGAAGAACCCGCTCGCGCCCGATGCCAGCCAGATGACCGTGCAGATCAGGAACGCGCCTGACCCTCCCCCGGCCTCCTGGAGCAGCCGGCGCTGGAGTTCCCGCCGGCGCCGCGCGATCTCCGCCTTCTGCTCGGCCAGGGTCGCCGGGAGCTTCGGCAGATCGACCGTCAGCGCCTTGAGCTCGCCCTCGGTGCGGGCGCTGTAGACGGCCTGCACCCGGTCGCTCAGCTCGTCGTCGGTCAGCCTGCCGGCGGCGTAGTGCTCGCGAATGTCCTGCGCCGCGCGATCGCGTTGCTCGTCCGAGACGCGAAGATCCGAGGCGTCGGGCATGTGGATGGACTGTACCGCCGGACCCGCGGCCCACTTTCTCATCACTCGACGCCCGGCCCCGCTCGAGTGCCGCGAAAAGCCCCGCATAGCACGGGTTTCGACACTCTCGAGCGGCGTCGCTTGTCGAGTGTCGACTTATGCGTGGGCGGCGCGGCTATGCGCCGTGGCACTTCTTGTACTTCTTGCCCGACCCGCACCAGCACGGGTCGTTGCGACCGATCTGCTCCCCGGGATCGACGCGGCGCTGCTCGACCGGCGCCATCGCCGGCCCCTCGAGGGCGGCCTCCTCGGCCGCGCCACCGGCCGCGGCGGCGATCGCCATCGCGCCCTGCGCGGCTCCGCCACCGCCCGAGTAGGTCACTCGTCCCCCGCCGGTCGATGAGCTCGCGGCGCGGCTCGGGCGCCGAGTCGACGGCGGCTCCGGCGGCCCGCCGTTCCCCGGCGCGACCGGGGTGACCTCGACGTGGAAGATCAGCCGGGCGTAGTCCTCCCAGACGCTGTTCATCAGGTCGCGGAACAGCTCAAAGGCCTCGTTCTTATAGGCGACCAGCGGCTCGATCTGGGCGAACCCGCGCAGGTGAATGCCCTCGCGCAGGTAGTCCATGTCGTACAGGTGCTCGCGCCAGCGCTGGTCGATGATCTGGAGCAGTAGGAACCGCTCGATGTCGCGCATCAGCTCGGGGCCGAACTCCTCCTCGCGCTGGGAGTACTCATCTTCCGCCTGCTCCTTGAGGGCATCGAGCAGCTCCTCGCGGTCGACCCGGTGGGGATCGACATCGAGGACATCGGCGTCGGGCGGGAACATCTCCTCCATCCGGCGGAGAAGGCCTTCGACGTCCCACTCTTCGACGAAGTCGCCGGCGGTGTAGTCCGCCACCTGCCGCTCGATCAGGCTCCCGATCTCCTTGCGCGCGGCGTCACTCATGTCGCGGCCCTCGAGGATCTCGTCGCGATAGGTGTACACCACCTCGCGCTGCTGGTTGAGCACGTCGTCGTACTCGAGCGTGTGCTTGCGCTGGAGGAAGTGCTGCTCCTCGACCTTGCGCTGGGCCTTCTCGATCTGTTTGGAGAGCATCCCGTGCTCGATCGGCTCCTCGTTGCCCTCCTCGTCGACGCTGCCGAGGCGGTCGAGGATCTTGTAGATGCGCTCGCCGGCGAACAGACGCACGAGGTCGTCCTGGGCGGACAGGAAGAAGCGCGACTCGCCGGGGTCGCCCTGGCGGCCCGAACGGCCGCGCAGCTGGTTGTCGATCCGGCGGGACTCGTGTCGCTCGGTGCCGAGGATGAACAGGCCGCCGAGCTCGAGCACCCGGTCACGAGCCTCGTCGACGCGCGCCTCGATCGCCGGAAGGGCCTTCTTGAAGTGCTCGTCGTAGTCGGGGTCGCCGGGCTGGAGCCCGAGCTTTGCCATTTCGAGGCTGGTCAGGTGCTCGGCGTTGCCACCGAGCTTGATGTCGACGCCGCGGCCCGCCATGTTGGTCGCGATCGTTACCGCGCCGGGCGCGCCGGCCTCGGCGATCGTCTCGCCCTCGCGCTCGGCGTGCTCGGGTTTGGCGTTCAGCACCGAGTGCTGGATCCCCTTGCGCTTCAGATCCGCCGACAGCTGCTCCGACACCTCGACCGAGATCGTCCCGACCAGCACCGGCTGACCGGCGCCGTTGCGCTTCTCGATCTCGCGGACGATCGCGCTCGCCTTGCCCTCCTTGGTCTTGTAGACCTGATCGTTGTTGTCCTCACGCACCATCGGCCGGTTCGTGGGGACCTCGACGACCGGGAGGTTGTAGATCTTCATGAACTCGGTCGCCTCGGTCAGCGCCGTGCCGGTCATGCCCGCGAGCTTGTCGTACATGCGGAAGTAGTTCTGGAGGGTGATCGTCGCGAGCGTCTGGTTCTCCTCCTGAACGCGCACGCCCTCCTTCGCCTCGACCGCCTGGTGCAGGCCTTCCGACCAGCGCCGGCCCTCGAGGATGCGCCCGGTGAACTCGTCGATGATCTTGACCTCGCCGTCGATCACCGCGTAATCGACGTCGCGCTTGTACAGCGACTCGGCCTTGAGCGACTGGATCAGGTGGTTGACCAGGTGGCCGTTCTCGGCTCGATACAGGTGGTCGATTCCAAGGAACCGCTCGGCCTTGGCGACGCCCTGCTCGGTGACCGAGATCGTCTTGTGCTTTTCCTCGAACTCGTAATCGAAGTCCGCGACGAACTCCTTCTTCATCCGCGGGTCCATCCCCTCGGGCGTCTTGCCCGAAGTCATCTGGGGGGCGAGCTTCGCGAACCGGACGTACAGTTCCGCGGCCTGCTCGGGCGCGCCCGAGATGATCAGAGGCGTGCGGGCTTCGTCGATCAGGATGTTGTCGACCTCATCGACGATCGCGAACGTGTGGTAGTGGGACTTGCCCTCCTCTGGCTTGGGCCGCCCGCCGTGCTGGACCTTCTCCTCCAGCGTGGTGGCCATGTTGTCGCGCAGGTAGTCAAAGCCGAACTCCGAATTGGTTCCGTACGTCACATCGGCGGCGTAGGCGGCGCGCTTGTCCTCGTACGGCTGCATGTTCTGGAGCACGCCGACGGTGACGCCGAGCGCGTCGTAGATCGGCTTCATCCACAGCGCGTCGCGCCGGGCCAGGTAGTCGTTGACGGTCACGACGTGGACGCCGCGGCCGCCCAGCGAGTTGAGCACGACAGCGAGCGTCGCGGTCAGCGTCTTGCCCTCGCCGGTTCGCATCTCGGCGATCGCGCCGTCGTGCAGCACCATGCCGCCGATCAGCTGCACATCGAAGTGACGCATGCCCATCGTGCGCTTGCCCGCTTCGCGCACGAGCGCGAAGCATTCGTAGATCAGGTCATCGAGGTTCTCGCCGCCGGCGGCGCGCTCGCGCAGCGCGTCGGTGGCCTCTCTCAGCTCGGCGTCGGTGTAGTGCTCGAGCTCGTCCTCGAAAGCATTGATCCGTCCAACCCGCTGTTCGTAGACCTTGAACTTCTTCGCTTCGCCCATGCGAAGCGCGCGGTCCAGAATGGACATAGGGCTAGCGTAGCAGTGGGTCCGGGGCGGTTCTACGCCGCCGAGGAGACTCCCGGCGGCCCCGTTTCGGCCACCCCGCCGATGAACTCCTCGTCCTCGGTTGTGGTCGCGCCGGCCTCCGCAGTCTGGGCCGCCGCGGCGCGTGCCTCGCGCCGCCGGCGCCGCTTGTCGCGGTGGCGCTTGACCTGGATGTGAAGCTCGTCAGCGCAAAGATTGACCGAGGTCCGGATGTCCGGAGAGGCATCCCGGGCCCGCAGCGTCACCCCCTTCAAGTGCAGCGTCGCCTCGGCCACCTGGTTGTCGGCGATGGCCGGATTACGTTCTTCGGACACCTCCACCTCGAGCTCGGCGAACTCCGACACCTGCCGGTCGACCTTGCGAAAGCGCTTGGCGACGTGCTCCCTCAGGTCCTCGGAAACTGGCAGGTTCCGGCCCTTGACCTCGATGCGCATCGACCTACCTCCTTGCTGAGAAGGATGGATGTGCGTGAACGCACTAGCGTAGTCCTCGGCCGGACGTTTGTCGATTGAGCATCTCGCTCTGTGGATGCTCATAATCACGGTTTGTGAGCCCGGAGACGTCTTGGACGTTCGACTGGACCGCGTTGGTCTCCGTGGTCGTGTTGGTGGTGCTTTACGCGCTCGGGTGGCGCCGCGCTCGCGGCGCCGAGCGACACCCGCCCAGCCACTGGCGCCTGCTCCTGTTCGCCGCCGGGATCTTCACGATCCTGGTGGCACTGGTCTCGCCGCTGGACTCGCTCGGCGACCAGATGATGGTGATGCACATGGTCCAGCACATGCTGCTGCTGGACATCGCGCCAATCCTCCTGATCCTCGGGCTAACCAAGGTGCTGCTGCGGCCGGTGACGCGAAAGCTGCAGGCGGTCGAGCGCCGCGCCGGCTTCATCGCCCACCCGGCGTTCGCGGTGATCCTGTACGCAGGAGTGCTGTGGATGTGGCACGTCCCGGCCCTGTACGACAAGGCCCAGGGCGACGGCTTCATCCATGCGCTGGAGCACACGACGTTCTTCATCGTCGGATCGATCTACTGGTGGCACGTGCTGTCGCCGATCCGCAACCGCCAGCGCCTCGCTGGCCTCGGCCCCGTCGCATACATGGCCGGCGGCAAGCTGCTCGTCGGCCTGCTCGGGGTGGCGCTCGCGTTCGCGCCCACAGTGATCTACCCGTTCTACGCGCACCAGCCGTCCTACTGGGGGATCACGCCGCTCGAGGACCAGATGATGGCCGGCCTCGTGATGGCGCTCGAGCAGTCGATCGTGATGGGGATCGCGCTCGTCGTGCTGTTCATGCAGATGCTGAACGAGTCCGAGCGCTCCGCCCAGCGCGCCGAGCGATACGAGATCGCCTAGCGGGTTTCGGGGCCTCGCTTCGCTCGGAGGCCCTATCACCGGCGCCCCCGCGTGTCGCGAGGGCGCCGGCGGTGGATACGACTAGGTCAGCGGCACTTCTGCGTGGCGGTGACGGTGTCCGACTGCGGCGCGGCGCCGGGGGCGGATTCCGCCGTGAACGTCACGCTGTAGGGGCGCTTGCCGCCCTTGCAGGCGACCGACGCGCCGTAACGCACGGTCTTACCGTTCTTCTTGGCGCTCAGGTTCTTCCAGTTGAGCGTCTCACTCGTCAGCGAGCCCTCGATCCCCGTGATCGGGAACGAGACGTAGCTCGGGATCGGCGTGTTCATCACGAGGTTCTTGCCGACGATCTTGATCGTTCCGGGGAACGGCGGGACGCCGCCGGTCTGGATCGGACCGCAGGTGTGACTCGGCGCCGAATCGACGAAGAAGTACACGACCTTGCCCTGGCCGGCGTTCCAGACGTCGAGCTTCGGATTGCACGGAATGGTGTTGGGGCTCGACGCGCTGGTGTCGGTCAGCGGCCCCAGGATCGCGGTGATCGCGCCGCTGGCGACGAGCGCGCCCTTCGGGCACACGGTGTCGTTGCCGGCGTTGATGATCTTCGCTGAGCTACAGGTCGGGAAGTCCTTCCCGTCCGAGGTCATGCCGTAGATCACGGTCTTGATGTTGGTCAGCGGCGCGGTGCGGTTGCCGCCGGTCCCATTGGCGACGTACTTCTGCACGAAGCCCATCGACGACGGCGCCTTGCCGGAGCCCGTCTTGTTAGGCGAGAACTTGAGGCTCGCGGTGTACGTGTTGAGACCGCCCGTGGCGGCCAGGGCCGACGCTGCGGCGATTAGCACGGCGACTGCCGTGGCAACTACGACGATTCGTCGCAATTGACTCCTCCTTTGATCTGTGTGTGTCTGCAAGCAGAGCCGGCCATGCTCATTTGATTGGTTGTAGTTGAGGAAATGCTTGGGTCTGTCCAGTGGTCGCCTCGCCCAGCGGCTGCTGGGCCCTGCAAGGCGGCCCGCTCGAGTCCGTGGTGAAGTAGACGCTGCTCAGGACCGCGGCGATAGACGCTGAGATAGTAGGACCAATCGTCGGTTGAGGGTTGCTCGTGCACAGATTGCTCGCAAAAACGGGCAGCCCCTGCACCAGACTCGAGTAGCCGCCGGGCACGAGATACGGGTTGCCGCGGTTGCTCTCGAGCCGCGTCGAATAGTCCGTGAGCGTCTCCGGATTGAGCGGGCTCGACACGCGCACGTAGTGCAGCTTCGCCGAGGTGACGTTCCCGGGCAGCGTCGCCTGGGTGGTCGCCGTCCCGTTCGCGAAGAACGCCGCGATCTCGCGCCGGTAGGTGTTGATGTAGTCGACGACGGGGATCACGCCGCCGAGGTATGGCGTCAGCCTGGTGAGCAGCGGGACGCTGTCGTTCAGGAACTGCTGCACCGCCGGCACCCCGGCTTTCGACGCGCTCGTCAGCGGGCCGACATTCACGAGCAGGCTGTTCAGCTCCGGCGCCAGCACGGCCACCGACTGGAGCGCCGGGCTCAGCTTGACCGCCGCCGGGCGAAGCTCGTCGACCAGCGGCTTGGTCGTGTTGGCGAACCGCGTGACCCGGTCGATCGTGGTCTTCGTCGCGGTCAGGAACGGCGGAAACGCCTTGATCGTGGCCGCGAGCGCCGCCGCCTGCGCCGCTGTGGCGGAAAACGTCGTGTTGGCGTTGTTGACGAGCTGCTGGAGCGCCGACGGCGAGCGGGTCACCGCCGCCAGCACCTGCCCGCCGTCGTTCAGCAGCGTGCTCGTGGCCGCGCTGTCGCGGTTGAGCACCGCCAGCACCGAATCGACGTTGGTCGCGAACGGGTACAGCTGAGCCAGGGCGGCGTTCAGGTCCTGGCCGCGGCCCGTTAGCGCCGTCCCCTGCTGCTGCATCCACGTCTCGAACGCCTGTCGGGTGGCGGGGTCGAACGTCGAGAGGATCTGGTCGAGCTGCACGGTCGGGGCGATCTGGCCGCGCGGCAGCGTGCCCCCGTCCGCCAGCTTGGGTCCGGTCGCCGAGCCCGGGGAGAGCTCGATGTACGTCTCGCCGAGCAGCGTCTTCTGGCGGAGGATCGCCCGCGTGTTCGCCGGCCGCGGCGCGAACTGTGGGTCGATCTGCATCACCGCCCGCGTGAGTCCGGTGCGGCGGTCGAGGCCGACGCTGATCACCTTGCCGACGTTCACGCCCGAGATCCGGACGTCGGCCTGGCTGCCGAGGTTCTCGGCCTGGTTGAACTCCGCGCTGATCTCGTAGCCGCGCGGGCTCAGCGACGTCGTCCCGCCGAACGAGATCCACAGGTACAGGAGCAGGCCGATGCACGACGCCGCGAACGCGACCATCGTCAGGATGCGGGCGGGGCTCGGTGCCTGCCGGTTCATCCGCCCGTGCCTCCCGCGGTCGGTACGAGTCGCGAATCGCTGGCCAGCGCCGCCGGGCAGTACGACGACTTGATCTGGGTGTAGTCGGGGGCGTTCAGAAGGTCGAGCACCGGCGCGATCGAGGGACTGCCTGCCTGGATCGTCGTCTCCAGCAGTTGGAGCGCCGGACAGGTAGCCATGAAGATGCCGCGCACGGTCGGCCCCTGCGCGTCCTGGAGATTCGTCAGGCTGGCGGCGATGTGGGCGAGCCACGAGCCCCAGAACAGGTATCCCTGTTCGCTGCCGGACGGCTGGTAGGCGAGCGTGTTGAACAGCTTGTTGATGACGCTCACCGAGCTGGTCAGCGGCGGCACCGCCTTGGACAGCTGCGTGGCCGCCGGCTTCAGCGCCGTCGCGAGCGGCTGAACGGCGGTCGAGAACGGCCGCAGCTGGTTCTGGATCACCGGCGTCGTGTCGTGGAACAGCGGACGGGATGCCTTGAGCGCCGGCGCCAGCGCACGGGCGAACGGCTGCAGCTCGGTCAGCGTCGGGCCGAGCTGGGCCGCGAAGCGCTGGACCTTGCCGAGCGTCTGGTTGGTCTGCGCGAGCGTTCCGGGCAGCAGTGACAGCCCCGCCTCGAGGTTGGCGGCTTGCGAGGAGATCGCGGCGAAGTTCGTGTTCGACGACTGGATCAGCGAGGCGAGCTGGCCGTCGACGCCGCCGAGCGCCGTCGCCACGCGCTGCAGGTTGTGGATCGCGAGTCTGAGGTTGTCGCTCCGCGCGGCCAGCAGGGTCGCGAATGTGCCCGTGTCGCGGCCCAGCGGCTCGAACCGCTTGAACGTGCCCTGGAGCGCGGCAACGCTCGACCCCTTGTTCTGGAACGCGCCCGCCCCGCCCGACAGCAGCAACAGCAGGTAGCTCCGAGTGTCGGAGTCGAGTGACGCCAGGATCTGGTCGAGATCGACGTCCGGGGTCGTGCTCCCGGCGCCCAGCATTCCTCCGTCGGGGACCGCGCCGGTCTGCCTGGTCCCCGGATCGAGCGCGAGGTACATGTCCTTCAGCGGCGTGCGCGGGCGGAGCAGCACGGTCGCGTTCTGGTAGATCGGCGCGTACTTCTTGAAGATGTTCATCGTCACCACGGCGCGTCCGTTCTCGAGCTGGACGCCCCCGACGAGGCCGACCTGCACGCCGGCGATCGTCACCGCCTGGCCCTGCCCGGGGGTGACCGCGGCGGCGCTCGCGAACTCGGCCCGGACCGTGTAGTAGCTCTGCCCGAGCGTGAACGACGGCTGGTGGAACAGGATGTAGCCGGCGACCGCGAGGGCGCCGGCGACGAGCGCCAGGATCGCGACGAAGTCCCGGCGGTGAGCCTTGAGCGCCCGACTCATGGCCCTGCTCCCGTGGTCACGGCCCTACCCCAGTGCTGACGCGGTTGAGGTCGGGCGCGGCGTTCTGGAAGCACAGCTTGCTGCCCTCGACCGGTGGCGCGCTTCCCGGCCACGCGGGCCGCGTGCCGAGCGGGGCGAGCACCGCGTTGCCGAACAGCGGGCCCTGCGTCCCGAGGTTGCCGGTCTGTACGGCGGTCGCTCCACCCGCCGGCGAGGAGCGCAGGTACCGCCCGTTGCCGTCGAAGTTCTGGCCGGCGCCAGCAATTCCCACCGCCGATTCGAGCAGCTCCTGATAGACCGGCACCCCGGTCGTGTTCGGCGGGTCCTGGATCACCGTGTTGCCCGTCGGGACCAGGTTGTGGGTGACGCAGCGCGCGAGCGCGTTGCTCTGCGAGACGAGCGCGATGCTCGAATGGATCGTGCTCCCGGTGGCCTGCACCGCCGGCGTCAGGTCGGACACGAGCCCGCCGAGTTCGCTCGGGCCGAGCAGCGCGGTGGCCTGCGCCAGCCAGGGCAGCGCCTGCCCGATCGTCGGATCGACCTGTTCGATGCCCGGGAGGATCTCCTTGGCGAACGTCTTCGTCGGCCCGAACGAAGCGTCGAGCGCCGTCAGCGCGGTGTTGGTCGTGCGCAGCAGCGGCGGGAGCGCGGCGATCGAGGCGCTCAGGTCGTTCTGGCGAGCGGCGAATGCCGCCAGCGTCCGGTCGAACGTCGTGACCAGGCTCGCGAGCTCGCTCTGGCGGGAGGCGAGCGCGCGGAACACTTCCTCGTTGCCCTGCACGGCCCCGCTGAGGTCATGCGGCTGGGTCCCAAGCAGCGCCTGGTTGACGATCGCGGATGCCTTGAACGCCCCGGCTGAGTAGTTCAGCGACTTGTTCAGCGCCTGCCCCGCGGTCAGGCCGCGGACGCTCGGGTCCTGGTTCTGCGAGGCGTCCTGCGCGGCGGAGGGCTTGCCGTTGAGCGAGGCGCCGAGACCCTGGACGAGCGTCTGCAGGTTGCTTCGCGCGTCGGAGGTGAGCGAGGCCAGCACGCGATCGAGCTGGACCGGCCCCGACGTGCTGGCGGCCGGCAGCGTCTGGCCGGACTTCAGGATCGGAGCATTTGGCGTGCCCGGGTGCAGGTCGACGTAGAAATTGCCCTCGAGGAAGATCCGGGTGTTGATCCCGGCGGTGGCGTTGGCGTGGAGCGGGAGCCCGTTGCTGTTGATGTCCATCGTGACCACGGCTGCCGCCGAGTTGCCGCCGAGCGGCTGCACCGAGGTCACTTCGCCGACGTCGACGCCGGCGATCCGGACCGGCGAGGGAATGTGCAGCTGGGTCTGGGTCGTGAACACCGCCTTCAGGACGAACGGCGAGGCGCTGAACGGCGTAGGGCCGCCGAACGTGAGGTAGACCGCGGCGGCGATCACGAACGCGGCGAGGAGGCCGGCCGCGAAGCTCGACATGCCCCGGCGGCGGTGGCGCCTCACTTGGAGCCTCCGCTGGTCTTGGTGGCGGTGGTGATCGTCTGCCCGGTCGGCCCGGTCTGCTCGGTCTGCAGGCCCTGGTTGCCGGGGACGTTGCCGATGGCCGCCGCCGCGCCCGAGTACGGCTCGTTGCCGGCCTCGCATTCGGCGGTCTGGCCGGGCGAGTCGGTGTTCGGGTAGAAATTGGCGTGCAGCGGGCCGTGCTCGACGGTCGGGTTGGTCTGGGGCGTCGTGAACGGCTTCTGCGACGGGACTGATTCGCCGCCGAGGACATCGTCGATCGCGACCAACGAGAACCTGAGCGACGTGCCCGAGGTCGTGTTCTCGGACAGCACGCTCCCGATGTTGCGCAGGAACAGCGACACGTAGTTGCACGACGACTGGACCGGCGTCAGGAACGCGAGCGGCGAGCGCAGGCTCGAGGCGAACTGCGTCAGGCGGTTCAGCCCTTGTTGGACCGCGGGGTTCTGCCCGTAGGTCGCGAGCGAGTGCGACAGGCTGACGAGACGCTGGTCGAGCTCGGCGGTCCCGGGGAGCGTTCTGACGCCGGCGGCGAACGCGTCCGCCAGCACCGGGGCGCTAGTCGGCAACGTCGCGATCCCGGGGCGGAGCTCGCTGAACAGCGCCGCGCTGTCGGTCAGAAACGGTCGGATCGTGGGACTGCCGGCGATCACGGCGCTGAACGCCGGTGGCGTAGCCGAGATCGCTTCCTGCAGGTACGGGACCGACACGCTCGCCAGCGCGCGGAACGTGGTGTCGAGGTTGACGAACAGGCTGGCCTGGGTGTTCGCGACCGGGGCGAGCGTCCCGGCGAACGCCTCGAGCCCGCGCAGGAAGCCTCCCAGGTCGGTGTGCGCAGAAGCCAGGTTCGCCGCCACCGGCCTCAGGTCCCCGAGCAGCGGGACGAACGCGCCGATCGCGTCGTTGACGCCGACTCCGCGGCCGGTCAGGCCGTTGCTGAAGCCGACGGTCGAGGCGACGACTCCCTGGCGCGTCGGCGGGCTGAACATCGACAGCACCTGGTCGAGGTCGACGGCAGCGCTCGTCTGACCGAGCGGCACGCTGGCGCCGTCCTGGAACGTGCGCTTCGAGTTGCCCAAGCCGATCGCGAGGTACTTCTGTCCGATCGCGCCCTTGAGCCTGATCGCGAATGTCGAGTTGACCGGCAGCGGCCCGATGCTCTTGTTGAGCTTCAGCCCGAGCACGGCGATCGGCTCGCCCGACGGTGCCCGCTCGGGCGTCACGCTGTCGACGAACCCGACGAGCGCGCCGCCCATGTGAACCTCGGCGCCGTGGGTCAGCTCGCTCGCGTCGGCGACCTGGACGTTGAGCGTGTAGCTCGGGACGAACGGCAGGCCGTTGTTGGCGTTGTAGGCCAGGAATACCGCGACGATCACGACGAGCACGGTCAGCGCGCCGATCAGGACCGGATTGCCGAAGCCGCTCGGATTGCGACGGGTGTTCATCCGCCCGGCCCGATCAGGTAGTCGAGCAGGCTCGTGAGCGGCGCCGACGACGCGCGCGCCACCGACGCACCCGCCTTGGAGACGGCGCTGCTCAGAACCGCTCTGCTCGCGGGCGAAACGTTTGCGACCGACGCGATGTCCGCGGCCGCGCTGGTCTTGGCGAAACGTGCCGAGCAGCCCGGGACAGGGCTGACCGTGTAGCCCGTGCACGCACTCACGAGCAGTTCGTCGCGGACGTAGTGCCCGAGGCTGTCGAAGCCGTTCGCCGCGTTCGTGCCGTTGAACAGCACGGCCATCAGCTGGTTGATCGCGCCGGTCTTGTCGAGGCTCGAGGTCAGCTTGGCGAGTTCGCTTCCGGACGGGACCGCCTGAGTGCCGAGCTGATTCAGCTGCTTGGCGAGCGGGATCGTCGCCACCAGCGGCGCCTGGGACTGCTGCGCGCCGGCGCCGAGGTTGATCAGCGCGGTCCGCGCCGCGCTGGCGAATGGCGTCAGCTCCTTGAACTCGCGGCCGAGCGCAGCAGCGCTCTGTCCGAGATCGCTCGCGAGCGGCGTGCCCTGATCGGAGAGCGTGCCGAGATCAGCCATCAGCGGTTTGAGCTGACTGAGGAAACCGGGCAGCAGCTGGATCGACTTCGAAATGTCCCCGGCGCGCGCCGCGCTCGCCTGTGAGGTCGTGTTGGCCTGAGTGATGAAGCCGGCGAGCGCGTTTCGCTGTCGCGCCAGCGGCCCGAGCACGGCGGCCGAGTCGGTGGCGAGCTTGGCCAGCGCCCGGTTCTGGCCGGCCAGGATCTTCAGGACCTGGTCGGTGTTGCCGAGCGCCGGGTCGGCTCTGTGGATGACCGCGTTGAGGTCGGATCCGCGAGCCGCCAGACCTGTGCCGAGCTCGTTGAGGATGATCGCGAGCCGCTGCGCCACCGGCTCCTGGTAGATGTCCTGGACGATGTCGAAGTCGACCGGCGAGCTCGTCTGCGTGACCGGCAGGTAGTAGTCGCCCTTGCCCGGTCCATTGCGGATCTTCTGCAGCGCAGGAGCCGCGGCGGTGCCGGGATTGCAGTCGACGTACATCTCGCCGATCAGCGACTGCGGGCGGATCGCGCAGGTCGCGTTGGCGTGGAACGGCGCGAATCGGCCGTCGTTGATCTGGAGCGTGACCTCGGCCTTGTTGAGCGTTCCAGGCCGGCACGGCGCGGTCTGCTCGACGCACACGTCGAGCGACGCGATCGACCCGACGGGCGCGCCGGCAACTCGAACCTGCTCGCCCGGGACAGCGAACGAGGCGTCGTCGAAGATCGCCCGCACCATGTAGGGATCCCCGCCGGTTCCGCCGGAGCCGCTCGCCACCGCGGCGATCGCCGCGGCCGCCACGAGCACCAGTGCGAGGAGCGCGATTCGTCTCATCGCCTCACGGTCCGGGCGGGGTCGAACCGGCTTGGCAGCCGGCGACGGGGTTCGGCGACGACCCGTCGGGGGCGGGCTGAACGGCGCCACCGGGGCAGCGGGAGGTGACCTTCTGCAGGCCCTGGTAGCGGTCGGCCGGCGACTGCGCGACGAGCTGGTTTTGGCTGTCGGTCCCGAACGCGAAGAACGTCGGCTGGACCCGGACGTAGTGGCCGTTGGCGTCGTAGTAGCCGCTCGCCTGGCCGACGTTCGTGAGCGCCGCGATGACGTCGGGCGTGTACTCGCGCAGATTGTCGAGCTGCGTCTGCGAGGCGTTCATCGCCTGGATCAGGTTCGGGAACGCGGTGGCCGCGAGCTGCGCGAGCTTCGGCGTCTGGAGGAACAGGGTCGTCAGATCGCCCGTGCCGGCGGGGTTGTGGATCAGGTCGCCGAGCGCGGCGACCGTCGGGATGGCGACCTTGGCGAGGTCGTTGAGGCTGACGGCGAACGGCTCGAGCCGGCGCGACGGCGATTTTCGACTTCGCGACCACCGGATCGAGCGCGTCGAGGGTGCTGTCCAGTCCCGCGAACGTGTTCGTCGAGCGGTTGAGCGTGCTGGGGAGGAGCTGAAGGGCCTGCTCGAGCGCGACGCTCTGGCGCGCGACCGCGCCGGTCGTCGTGTTCGCCTGCTGGATCAGGTCGCTCAGCTGCCCCGCGCGCGATGCCAGCGCCTGCATCGTCTGCGCCCCCTCTACCAGCAGCCCGTCGAACGCGGGCTCGTTGCGGCCGAGCTCGGCGGTCAGATTGCTAGTGCTGGCCAGCCCCGGGGCCAGGTACTTGAGCGTCTTGTTCGCCTGCGCGGACTTGCCCTGGATGCTCGCCGCCTCGCCCTTGATGACGCCGCGCAGGCCCGCGAGTGTGAGCGGATTGAGCGAGTCGAAGACCTGGTCGAGGCTGACGAACGAGTACGTGTGGTTCTCGCCGATCGTTCCGCCGTTAGGGATCTCGGGCGCGTCGCTCGGGGCCGGCTCGAGCACGATGTAGCGGGTGGCGACGCCCGACAGCGAGTTCTCGTAGATCCGCGCCACGGTGCCCTCGTGCAGCGGCGCCGCGCTCGAGTCGATGCTCATCGTGATCTGCGCCTGACCGTTGGTCGTCAGCGAGATCGACTGGATCGTGCCGACCTTGCCCGGCCCCATCAGCACGTCATTGCCCGTGACGAGGCCGCCGGCGTCCTGGAAGTCCGCGTGCAGCGTGTAGGGCCCGCTCCCGCCGAGGAGCACGAGCAGCACCACGATGATCGCGATCGCCAGCGAGGCGACCGCCGCGACCCGCGCGATCATGAATCCTTCAACGTCCGTGCCGGCATTCGTTGCCGCTCTCTCGCCGCCCGCCCCAACGGGCAAGCGGGACCTCTCCGTGTGGGCATTCGTGCCGTTCTCGCAGAAGTCATCGTTGCAACGCTCTCTCCCCTACTAACCGCCAGAGTTCGGTCCGGCGGCGCGCCCATCCTGTCAAAGCGGGAGGCCAACCGCCATAGAGCGGATGTTTAGGCAGCGTTAATCGCGGATGTGGGCCGTCGGCCGCCACGAGCCGCTCGTGCGCCACCCGAATCTCGTCGTGCATCGCTCACCACCGCGGGTCGTGGCCGCGGACCAGGCGGTGCCGCAACCCGTCACCGACCGCCGGCAACCCATCACCGACCGCCGGCAACCCGTCACCGACCGCCACCGCCCTCCGCCGGGCGGTCGCGCCCATGTACAAGGCCCGAAACCTCCCCTCCCCAAGCGGATCCCCGGGACATAAGCATGTGCCACATGAACAAGTCCCGGAAGCGCCCGGCGGACCAGGCGATTTCGGGCCTTATACATCCCAGGCCGCGCGCCCGGCAGACCGCCGGCGAGCAGGTCAGGCGCTTGCGACGGCCCGCGGACGGCGGGTCGCCGGTCGCCGGGCGGGCTTGACCAGCAGCGCCGCCCCCAGCGCGCCACCCGAGTCGCCGAGCCCCGCCGGCAGGACGTCCGGCGGGTTCGTGTCGTTGAACAGGTGAGGCTGCATCGCCTTGCGGATCCGCTTGACGTACGGCTCGCCGAGGCGCACGCCGAGACCGCCGCCGATGATCACCGCCGGCACGTCCAGCAGGTTGATCGCGGAGGCGATGCCGGCGCCCAGGGCCTCCACGGCCTCGTTGATCAGCTCGACGGTGAGCTTGTCCTTGCGCTCGAGCGCCCTGGCCCACACGGAGCTCGTGAGCTTCGTCCGGCCGCGCTCCTTCATGATCTTGAACAGGTCCGTCCGCTGTTCCTTGTGCCGCTTGCGCGCCCGAGCTTCCATCGCCGCGCGGCCGGCGTAGGCCTCCATGCAGCCGCGGCGGCCGCAGGGGCAGCGAGCGCCACCCATCTCGACGACCATGTGCCCGATCTCTCCCGCGCCGCCGCGCCCAAGCCAGGGCTTGCCGTCGAGGATGATCCCGCCGCCGACGCCGGTCCCCCACATCACCCCGAGCAAAGACTTGTACGGCCGTCCCGCCCCCAGCGCGAACTCGGCGTCGGTGGCGACCTGGACGTCGTTGCCGATCGCAACCTTCGTTCCGAGCTCGGACGAGAGCTCCGGTCCCAGCGGGAACGACCCCTCCCAATCCGGCAGGTTCCGCGCGGTCGAGACGGCTCCCGTGGCCTCGTCGATCACGCCCGGCGAGCCGACGCCGACGCCGATCAGCGCGGCCGGCTCGATCCCGGCCGCCTGGCACGCGGCGGTCATCGCCTTGATCATCTCCGCCGCGACGTCTGCGGGCCCGCCGGTCGATGGGGTCGGGTGGCGGGAGGACCCGAGCACGGTGTTCTCGTTGTCGACGACGATCGCTTCGATCTTCGTCCCGCCGAGATCGATCCCACCGCGGAGGGCGGGGCGCGCCGGCGTCCTTCGCGGGGCGGCCCCACGCGGTTTGCTGGCGGCTTCCATCACCGGCATCTTCCCAGAAGCGCCGCGCCGACCCCCGCGAGGCCGGGACTCCCCGCTAGCCCAGCACTCCCCAGCCCCGGGGCCCCCGCCAGGCGCGTCCCCCTAAGCCCAGGACTCCTTGTATTGCTGTTGCTCGGGCGTTGGCTCGTCGATCGACACGCCTAGCGCCGCGAGCTTGAGCGTGGCGACCTCTCGATCGATCGATTCCGGCACCGGGTGCACTCCGGCCACGAGCTCGCCCCGTCGGCTCACGAGGTCCTCGACGCACAGCGCCTGGATCGCGAACGAGACGTCCATCACCGCCGCGGGATGGCCTTCGCCTGCGGCCAGGTTGACGACCCGGCCACGCGCGAGCAGATTCAGCCGGCGCCCATCCTCCAGCTCGTATTGCTCGATCAGGGGCCGCACCTCGCGGACGTTGACCGCGAGCGCGGCCAACTCCGGGAGATCGAGCTCGACGTCGAAATGACCGGCGTTCGCGAGCAGCGCACCGTCCTTCATGCGGGCGAAGTGCTCACCTCGCAGCACCCGCCGCGAGCCGGTGACGGTCACGAACACGTCGCCGCGCTCGGCCGCCTCGAGCGCCGGCATCACCTCGTATCCGGCCATCCGGGCCTCGAGCGCGCGAAGCGGGTCGACCTCGCAGATGATCACCGCGGCGCCGGCGCCGCGAGCCCGTTCCGCGATGCCCAGGCCGGCCCATCCGTACCCCAGGATGACGAGCGTGTGGCCGGCGATCAGGACATTGCTGGCGCGGATGATCCCGTCGACCGCGGACTGGCCCGTGCCGTGGCGATCGTTCAAAGCTCTTTCGGTGCGAGCCTCGTTGACGGCCACGACTGCGCACGCCAGGTTTCCGCCGGCCTCGAGCCGCCGCAGCCGCACGAGGCCAGTCGTGGTCTCCTCGGTCCCGCCGATCAACTCGCCGAGTGCCTCCTCACCGAGTGCGTGTGCGGTGATCAACAGATCGGCGCCGTCGTCGACCGTCACCTGCGGCTTGGCCTCGAGCAATGTGCGGACATGGCGCGCGTACGTTTCCGTGTCCTCGCCCCGGAGCGCGTGGACTTCGACCCCGTGCTCGTACACGAGCGCGGCCGCCACGTCATCCTGGGTCGAGAGCGGGTTGGCCGAGCACAGCGCGACCCGAGCGCCTCCGGCCGCCAGCGCCAAGACGAGGTTCGCCGTCTCGGCCGTGACGTGGAGACAAGCCGCGACCCGGATCCCGTCAAGGGGACGCTCCGCGGAGAACCGCTCCTGGATCCGGGCCAGGACGGGCATCTGCCCGCCCGCCCACGCGATCCGGGATGTTCCCGCCGGCGCGAGCCCTAGGTCGGCGACCTCGTGCGGCGGCAGTCGCGTGCGTGCCATGCGCCGTTCGGCTCCCGCTACCGCGCCGCTACCACGGCCGCCACCGCCAACATCGCTCGCGCCGGTCGCAGAAACGCGCCCGCGAGCCCGCTAGTACCGGTAGTGGTCCGGCTTGTACGGCCCGTCGGTCGGCACGCCGAGATAAGCCGCCTGGCCGGCGGTCAGCTCGGTCAGCTTGACGCCGAGCGCTGCCAGGTGGAGCCGCGCAACCTTCTCGTCGAGGTGCTTGGCCAGCGTGTAGACCCGCTTGTCGTAGCTGTCGCTCGAGCCGAACAGCTCAATCTGCGCGATCACCTGGTTCGTGAACGAGTTCGACATCACGAAGCTCGGATGCCCGGTGGCGTTGCCGAGATTCAGCAGCCGGCCCTCGGACAGCACGATCACCGAATGCCCGTCCGGGAACACCCACTCATCAACCTGCGGCTTGATGCCGATCTTGTTGATGCCCGGAATCCTCGACAGCCCGGCCATGTCGATCTCATTGTCGAAGTGGCCGATGTTTCCGACGATCGCTTGATGCTTCATACGCGACATGTGCTCGGCCGTGATCACGTCCCGATTTCCCGTTGCCGTGATGAAGATGTCCGCCGAGGAGACGACATCGTCGAGCGTGAGCACCTGGTAGCCGTCCATCGCCGCCTGCAGCGCGCAGATCGGGTCGATCTCGGTGACCACCACGCGGGCGCGCTGCCCTCGCAGCGACTCCGCACAGCCCTTGCCGACGTCGCCGTACCCGCAGATGACCGCAAGCTTGCCGCCGATCATCACGTCGGTGGCGCGGTTGATCCCGTCGATCAGCGAGTGACGGCAGCCGTACTTGTTGTCGAACTTGCTCTTCGTGACGGAGTCGTTGACGTTGATCGCTGGGAACAGCAGCTGTCCCTGCTCGGCGAACTGGTACAGGCGATGCACGCCCGTGGTCGTCTCCTCGGTGACGCCGCGAATCTCCGCCGCCACGCGAGTGAACCGCTGCGGATCCTCTTCAAGCGATCGCTGGAGCAGCCCGAGCACGATCGCGAACTCCTCGGACTCCGCGGTCGAAGGATCAGGCACGGCGCCGGCGCGCTCGAACTCGACGCCCTGGTGGACAAGGAGCGTCGCGTCGCCACCGTCGTCGAGGATCATGTTCGGGCCTTCGGAATCCGAGTCCCGCCCACCCCACGTCAAAGCCTGCTGGGTGCACCACCAGTACTCCTCGAGCGTCTCGCCCTTCCACGCGTAAACGGGCACGCCGCGCGGCTCCGCCGCGGTCCCGTCAGGACCGACCACGACCGCCGCCGCGGCATGGTCCTGGGTCGAAAAGATGTTGCACGAGGCCCAGCGGACCTCGGCTCCGAGCGCGACCAGCGTCTCGATCAGGACGGCCGTCTGGATCGTCATGTGGAGCGACCCCGTGATCCGGGCGCCGGCGAGCGGCTGTGTCTCGGAATATTCGCGCCGAACCGCCATCAGCCCAGGCATCTCGTGCTCCGCCAGGCGAATCTCGTTCCGCCCGAACTCGGCCAACCCAAGGTCGGCCACCTTGAAATCCGCCTTGGCAGCGGTCGTGCTCATCTTTCCTCCACGGTCGGGGTCATCGGACGATCGCCGTCAGGCGAACGCCAGCAGCTTCTCGTGCTTTTCCTGCTCGAATCTGAGCCAGTCCTCGGCACCGACGTCGTCAGGCCGGTGCGCCTCGGCCTCGAGCCACGTCTGCACGGACTCGCGCAGCTCGGGGCTCTCGGCCATCCGCGCCGCGAACGCGACGTCGGAAAGGCCCACGTCGAAGCGGGCGAGCAGCTCCTTGAGCGTTCGCAGCCGCTGGAGCTGGGCCGGCCCGTACAAGCGGTAGCCCGAGGCCGAGCGAGCCGGGGAAACCAGACCCGTCTGCTCGACGTATCGGAGCATTCGTGGCGACCAGCCGGTCGTCCGCGCCGCCTCGTTGATGGTCAAACCTTCCATCGACTCACAACCTTACCACGACGTTGTCAAGGTTTGGAAGGCCGCGCGAAGATTTTTCGATAGGGGGGCTCAAGTTGTCTCGGACATTTGTCGAAATAGCCCCTGAGAAGTGAAGTGCCGCCTAGCATGCACACCAACCTCGAACCAGGAAGCTGGAGGCCGGGCATGGAGCGGTCCCGTAAGAGGACGCCGATGATCTACCGCAGCAAGGCTGTCTGCGCGATCGCACTCGCCGTGGGATTCGGGTGTGCGGTCTTCGGAGTCGGCGGGGCTGGCGCAGGCGATGGGGCCTACGTCCACCACCTTCAGCAGGTCAGGCTCGAGAATCTCGCGCTGGCTCACCGCTCGCCCGAACAGCTGGTGCTCGCGATGAAGCCCAAGCTGAGCTCGCTCGCGGCGACTGACACGACGACGGCACCGGCGACGACCACGACCGCTGCGACGACGACAGCGCCGGCGACAACTGATACGGCCACGACCGCCGCGACGACCACGTCGACCACTCCGGCGCCGACCACCACTGATGCGACGACGACGGCGACGACCACCACGCCGACGACGACAACCACGACTTCTACCACCAACACGTCGACCACCCCGACCGCCACGACGACCACCGGCACCACCACAACGGGGACGACGACGACCCCCACCACCACGACCGGCACCACGACGACCGGGACGACGACCACCGGCACCACGACGACCGGCACGACGACCACCGGCACCACGACGACCGACACGACGACGACCGGCACCCCGGACGCCACCAGCTCGCCGGTCGTCCACGGCCGCCAGCCCGGGACCACCGGTTCCGGGTCGACCACGCAATCTTGCCACGGGCGCTGCGACGGCCTGACCGGAAGCAGCGGCGTCGTCCCGGCCTCGCTGCCGTCGAGCAGCTCGTCGTCGACCTCGAGCAGCTTCAGCCTGGGTTCGGTCACCACGCCCTTGCTGGCCGCCCCGACCGCGCCGGTGAACGACTCCTCTTCGAGTGGCGCGATCACCCCGGTCTCGTCCACCCCGCCGGCCCCCACCCCGGCGCCGGCCCCCACCCCGATCCCGACGACGACACCGGAGGTCAACCTCCTCGGAGGCCTTCAGAACATCATCAAGTCCTCGAGCTCGGCGATCAACGACTTGACCCACGGCAACAACGGCTCGGGTCACTCGACGGCCACGCTACCCACCGCGACCGGCGGCACCGGAGGCACGACCGCCGGCACTGGCGGCGGCACCGGCACGGGCCCCGCGGGTGCGGCAACCGCCGGAACCGCTGCTGCAGCCGCTGCGACCAATATCACGCACACACAGGCGCACCGGACCGCCAAGAAGCAGCCGTCCTCCGGTGGGTCCGGTTTGCCGATCCAGATCCCCAGATTCGTCGATCGCGTCGTCAACCACATCCCGACCCTGGTTTGGATCGCCCTTGGCGGCGCGTTCGCCCTGGCGCTTGTCTTCGCCGGCCTCGCGTTCCGCTCCGGCCGCCGGGCCCGCAGCCGCGAGAAGGAATTTGCGGCCATCTCCGCCGCAGCCCTGACCGACGCACTCACCGGCATCCTCAACCGTCGCGGTTTCACCGAAGCCGCCGAGCGCGAGCTCGCTCGTGCCAGCCGCTACGACCGTCCGTTCGTGCTCGCCTACGTGGACGTGCGCGGCCTGAAGACGGTCAACGACACCGAGGGCCATCTGATGGGGGACGAGCTGATCAAGACCGTCGCCGGCCTGATGAAGGAATCGGCCCGCGCTGACGATGTGGTCGGCCGCATCGGTGGAGACGAGTTTGCCCTCCTGCTCGGCGAGCAGACCGCCGAGAGCGCTGGGCCAGTTGTTCGCCGCATCCAGGCGCACGTCGCGGAGGCACGCGCCGCAACGGAGATTTCGGTCCCGTGGGAGCTGACGATCGGGATGGCCTCATTCCCGGACGACGGCGCAACCCTCGAGGAACTGCTCGATGTCGCCGACCGGCGGCTTTACGAGCAGCGCGGCATTGCTTTGAGGTAGTGGGCTGGGGCACAGCAGGGACTTGGGGGTTGGGCGCCGTTCGGGCCCCTCACATGGCGGTGAGGGAGCCCGAACGGTGGCCAGAGTAGGGCCTGATGCAACCCTTCGAGATCGCCCCTCTAAAACGCGTCAGCCGCGGGCGAGCGCGCTCTTCAGGCGCTCGATCGCCGGCACCGGCGACGGATCCACCTCGCGCAGCACGGCGAGGTAGAGCGACACTAGATCGCCCAGGAGAACCAGCGAGATCAGCCGCTCGGTCCGGTTCTGGCCGATGCTCTCGACCCGGTACGTACCCGCCGCCTCGGCCTCGATCAGTCCTCGGGTCAGCTCGATCCGCTGACGAATGCGCGGGTGCAGGTCAGAGTCGTCGAGGAACACGGCGCTGAACCGCCCAAACTGCGCCGCTCCCTGCCACCCGACGATCTCGTTGTGGTCAAGCTCCGGAAGCTCGTGCGAGAAGCAGGGGGTCTTCGCGTTCTCGTTGATCTGAGTCTTCCACCGGTATGCGATCGGCGACGTGAGCCCCGAGCCGGCGATCTGCGGAATCGTGCCGTGGAGTCCTCTCGCCAGCTCCTTGGCCAGCGAGTCGTCGGGCGCGTCCGGTCCCCACATCGACGCGATCTGCTCGAGGTGCGCGGCGGCGACGTCGATTTCGGCATGGAGCCGCTCGCCGGCGCCGCACAGCCAGGCCACCTCGAGCGCGACCACCAGCGAGTACGCGACCGCCGCGCGCGGCTGAAACCCTCCGGGAAGCGGAATCACCGGCACGTCCTCGGCGCGCGCGGCCTCGGCGAGCTTGCCGCCGGTCGTCGCGACGATCCGGCGAGCGCCGACCGCGCCTGCCGCCTCGTATATCGCGAGGGTCTCTTCGGTATTACCCGAGTAACTCGCGCACAGGACGGCGGTGTCCGGCGTGGTCCACGGGGGAAGCGCGTACCCGCGAGCGATAACGATCGATCGGGAAGCCCGGTCGCCGAGCGCCGCCCTCGCCAGCGTTCCACCGATCGCGGAGCCGCCCATTCCGGCCACAACCAGCCCGCCCGGAGCGTCGTCTGGCTCCAGGTTCGCGGACTCCACTCGCCACAGCGCGTCGCGTAGCTGGTCGGGCATCCCCAGGATGTCGTCGATCTGCCGCTCCGTGTCGACCGATTCGATCGTTTCCCTCGTGAGATCCGCGGTCGTGCTCAAAACCTGATCGCTCCGTCGGGCAACTCCACGCCCGGGAAGATACGCGCGCCGGCCGCAAGCGTGTTCCCCGACCCGATCTTGACTCCCGCACCGAGCACGACGCCGCCCTCGATCTGACAGTGATCGCCGATCACCACGTCGGGGCCGATGATCGAGGCTCGGATCGTCGTGGCGGCCCCCACGCTCACCCCTCTCAGCAGCACCGAGGCCTCGACGCGCGCTCCCTCGCCGATCGTCACGCGCTCGCCGAGCACGCTTCGATCGCCCACCAGTGCCCGCGGCGCCACCGAACACCCCATCGCGACCACCACGGGCGCGAGCACACGCCCCTCGACCGTCGCGCCCTCGACGAGCATCAGCCCTGACGCGCGCAGCCGGCGCCCGACCTCAGTGGCGACCTTGCCCTCGAGGATGTCGTAAGTCCCTTGGAGATACCGGTCCGGCGTGCCGATGTCGAGCCAGTAGCCGCTCGCCTCGTATCCGAACAGGCCTCGGCCCACGAGCGTCGGGAACACGTCGCGCTCGATCGAGGCGTTGGTCCCGGCGGGAGGCATGCCGTCGAGCACGCTCCGATCAAGGATGTAGGCGCCGGCATTGATTAGGTTCGTGTCAGTCTGCTCCGGGCCGGGCTTCTCGACGAACTCGGTGACGGCACCGTCAGCGTCCATGCGCACCAGTCCGTACGCCGACGGGTCGTCGACCGGCACGAGCGCGAGCGTGGCGCGGGCGCCGGTGCGCTCGTGCGCCTCCAACTGCGCGGTCAAATCCAGATCGGTGAGTACGTCGCCGTTGAGCATGAAGAAGCGCTCGTCGAGCAGGTCCTCGGCGAACTTCAGCGCCCCGCCCGTGCCGAGCGGCCGCGGCTCCTCGAGGTAGCGCAGGCGGATCCCGAGACCGGAGCCGTCGCCGAGCACGTCTCGGACGCGATCGGCCATAAACCCGCAGCCGAGGATCACGTCGTCGACGCCGTGCCCCCGGAGCCACTCGAGCATGTACGAGATGAACGGACGCCCGACGAGCGGCACAACCGGCTTTGGGATCGTCGAGGTCAGCGGGCGCAGGCGGGTCCCCTCGCCGCCGGCGAGAATCAGCGCTTGCACGTCAACGGCCCGACTCGCCGCCGTTCAACGACCGATCCCTTCGTAGACGAATCCCGCCGCCCTGACCGCCTCTGGATCGACGAAGTTGCGCCCGTCGATCACGAGCTTGCCGCGCATCCGCTCGGCCGCCGCCGCCCAGTCGAGCGCGGCAAACTCGGGCCACTCGGTGACGATCACGCACGCGTCAGCGTCGGCCAGGGCGTCGAGCGCGGAGTCCGCGAACTGGACGCCGATCATCATCTTGCGCGCCTCGGGCTCGGCAACCGGGTCGTACGCGTGGACGGTGGCGCCGTCAGCCTGAAGCCGAGCCGCGAGGACCAGCGAGGACGCCTCGCGCATGTCGTCGGTGTTCGCCTTGAAGGCGAGCCCAAGCAGCGCCACGCTCTTGCCGACCAGTGGTCCGAGATGCTTCTGGAGCTTGCCGATCACCCGCCGCTTCTGCAGCTCGTTGACCTCGATCACGGCGGTCAACAGCTGGAAGTGGTACCCGGAGTTCCCGGCGAGCTGTTTCAGCGCTGAGACATCCTTGGGAAAACACGAGCCGCCGAATCCAATACCGGGTTTCAAGAAATGCGTCCCGATCCGCTGATCCAACCCCATCCCCCGCGCGACCTCGAGCACGTCCGCGCCGGTCTCCTCGCACACGTTGGCGATCTCGTTGATGAACGAGATCTTGGTGGCGAGAAACGCGTTCGCGGCGAGCTTGATCATCTCGGCACTCGCGATGTCGGTGCGGATCAGCGGCGCGTCGAGCGGCGCGTAGAGGTCGGCCACCGCGTCCCCGGCCCAGTCGCCCCCGTCGCCGACCACAATCCGGTCGGGATGCCGGAAGTCCTCGAGCGCGGACCCTTCCTTGAGGAACTCCGGGCACGACACGTACGCGAACCCCTGCTTTCCGCGCTCCGCGAGGCTCCGCCTGATCGCTGCGCCGGTGCCGACGGGCACGGTCGACTTCATCACGAGCGCGTGATGGTCTGAGCGCGGCATCGCGTCGACCACGGCGTTGACGGCGGACAGATCGGCGTCTCCGGAGTAGGTCGGCGGCGTGCCCACCGCGACGAACAACAGGCGCGCGTGCTCGAGCGCCGGCCCGAGCTCGGTCGAGAAGTGAAGCCGCTCGCGGTTGGTCGCCACCGACTCGGCCAGGCCCGGCTCGTAGATCGGGATCTCGCCGCGTTCGAGGCCAGCGATCTTGGCCGCGTCGATGTCGACACACCAGACCTCGCTCCCGAGCTCGGCGAACCCGGCCGCGGTAACCAGCCCGACGTAGCCTGTCCCGATCACCGCGATCGGTTCGCGCGCTGAGGACATCGGTGCGGAGGGTAGCGGCTGAGGCGCCGCCGTCAGGCGGTGCCGGCCTTCTGAATCTACCTGCCGCCGGCCCGCGTCAGCGAGGCGGCGATCGCCACCAACTGGCGGTTCGAGATGTTCTCGGTGAGCGTGTTCGAAATCCAGTACACGGCACTCGCCGTCCGCCACGCGACGAGGCTCAGCTTGCCGCCGTCGGCGTACAGCAGCAACTCCTTGCCGTTGACGGTCTTCGTCTGCGTCGGCTTGCTCAGGATCGGCGGGTTCAGCCAGGTCGTGCCCTGCACCCCGTAGTACTCACCGAGGATCGGGTTGATCTCGAGTGTCATCCGGTACGAGTAGTGGGCGATGCCCTGCTGGTCGTGGAGCAGGTACGCACGGGGGTAATACCCGGACCCGGCGCCGCCCTCGACGGGGCATAGGTTCGAGACGTTGGCGCAGTACTGCGAGCCCGACACGATCTGCTTCGGGTAGTAGATCGGGATCCCGATCGGCCCGAGCGCCTTCGCCTGCGCCTGGCCATCGCTCACGTCGGCCGTGAGACCCGGTACGGGGCCGCCCCCTCCGCCGCCGTGCGACCCTTTTCCGCCACCCCCGGCGACATGGGCCGGCGCGCTCGGCAGCGGCGAGCCCGTCGTCGGCGTCATGAGGGCGTGGAACGCGCCCTGCTCCGCCTGGTTGCTCGTCGCGCCCACGTAGCAGGGCGTCTGCTGCGCCGCGCTGGTCGCGTTCGGGGCCACCGGCGCGCACGGGAGCAGCAACGCCGGGAACGGAATCTGCTTGATCGTGTTCCCGGCCGAAAACGCGACCAGGTCGAACAGGTTGATGAGCCCGTCGGTCGTATGCAGGTTGTGGTCGGTCGTCGCGTTCTTGCCGAAGATCTTCAGCAGCGTGTTCCGCTCGTTGATGACCTGGGCCTGGCTGAACTGGCTCTTGGCCCACCGGATGAAGTCCTGCTGGCGTGCGTTGCGGGTGATGTCGCTATCGGTGTGGCGGAACCGCACGAACGACAGCGCGTCGGAGCCGCACAGCTTCTGGTAGCCGGGCTGGAGGTCGATGCTCGAGTAGTCGGTCACCGCGGTGTTGTTGTAGTAGCGGTGGTCCACGTCGGTGTACACGCACCCAATCGCGTTGATCATCTTCTCGAACCCGCCGAACCCGACGTCAACGACGTGGTTGACCTTCAGACCGGGGAACACCTGCTGCTGGAGAATCTTGATCAGCAGGTTGGGTCCACCGTAGAAGTACGCGGCGTTGAGCTTGGCTGTCACTTGCGCTCCGCCCTCGGGAATCTCGACTTTCAGGTCGCGCGGGACCGACAGGAGGTTGATCGTCGACGAGCTCGGATTGAGGCGGACGAGCATCATCGTGTCGGTGTTCACGTCCCGGAACGGGGTCCCGGCCCGATGGTCGGAGCCGACCAGCAGGATCGTCTGCGGGCTGCCCGGGTTGGGAACGGTGACCGACGGAGCCGCCTTGAACGCCGGCGTGACGTTGAAGTAGTCGGTGATCTGCCGAACCTGGAGCAACCCGGCGACCGCCGTCGCCGTCGCGGCGAACCCGATCACAAGCACGCCGGCGATGACGAACCGTACGAACGTTCCCGTCCGAGACTTCGGAATCAGCCGTCTCAAATGAGCCCGCCGTCAATCGCCTTCAAACCGGACCGCGAGTCATCATCGTCCCGTCCGACGCCGTCCACCAAGATCGCGTCGCGGGCCTCGTCGGAACCCGTCCGCTCCAGCCACATCGGCAACGTCCGTACGAAGCCGACGAGCGAGCGGCGGTACCGCGCGATCGAGGACACCGATACCCATTCGTCGGGCCCGTGGTGCCCGGCGCCGTCCGGGCCGAACTCCACGGCCGGAATGCCGGCCGCCATGAACGCGACCGCGTCCGAAGCTCCGTCGCGTCCGACGCTCAGAACCTCCTGGTCGGGGATCGAGCGCGCGACCGCGTCGCGCAGCGCCTGGACGTACGGGTTGCCGCGGGCGACGCTCACCGGCGGGAAGATGAACGTCCTGGTCACGTCGATCGACGGGATCCGGGCGATCTGCTCGAGGATCGCCTCGGGCTCCTGCCCGGGCAGGAAGCGGATGTCGACCGACATCCGGCACTCGTCGGGCACCTTGTTGATCGCGTCTCCCCCCTCGATCCGCCCGAGGTTTATCGACGGGCGGTCGAACACCTCCGAGGATTCCCGCGAGAACGGCAGCGACTCGATCGCCCGGAAGACGTCGATCGCCTTGAGCACCGCGTTGTCGCCGAGCCACGGCGTCGAGCTGTGGGCCGCACGGCCGTGGACCTCGATCACCATGGCGAGCACGCCCTTGGCCTCCACGCCGATGTGCAGATTGGTCGGCTCGCCGGTGATCGCGAAGTCGCCGCCGAGCCCGCGCGCGACGACGGCGTCGGTCGACCGGTCCTCGATCTCTTCGGACTCCTCGTCCGGGACGCACACCAGCCTGACCCGCACCCGTCCCTGGGACTCGAGGTCCTTGAGCGCGCACATCATCGCCGCCAGGCCGCCCTTCATGTCGTAGGCGCCGCGGCCGATGAGCCGGTCGCCGTCCACGCGCGGCTCAAACTGTTCGGCGCGCCCGGGCACGACGTCGAGATGGCCATGGAGCACGACGCAGGGATAGTCCTGCCCATCATCGGAGGGCCCGACCTCCGCCACCAGCACGGGCAGCCCGTTGTGATCGTGGTGACGCACCTCGATGTCGCGGGATTCGAGCCATCCCTTCACAAATCCTGCCGCTGCGACGATCTCCTCGGGCCGGGACGTGTCGTAGGAGATCAAGCGCTCAGCGAGTGTTAGCTCGTCAAGCATGAACACAGGAGGATAAGCGGAGACGCGACGCCGGGCCGAAGCTTGCGTTCGAGTCTCAACCCTCCGCAATGTCCAAGAACTGCTCGAGCCGTAGTTTGTCCCGCTCGGCTACACGCCGTTTTTCGGTGTCATCGCCGGCGGA
This sequence comes from uncultured Solirubrobacterales bacterium, assembly GCA_963849675.1. Taxonomy (GTDB): domain Bacteria; phylum Actinomycetota; class Thermoleophilia; order Solirubrobacterales; family Solirubrobacteraceae; genus Palsa-465. The sequence goes on from CAWKIW010000001.1 coordinate 146,014, forward strand.
CTCAACTTCGCGCTCGGCCTGCTGCAGTCGCTCCCGGAGGTTGCCCGCGTCGAGGTCACCCGGCGGAATCGCCTCCTCGACGAGGATCAGAAGGTGGTTCTCCGCCATCTGCATGTAGCCCTCGGCCTGGGCGAACCGGACGACCTCGGACTCAGTCTTGTACAGCCGAAGCTCGGTTGGATCGAGCATCGCCAGCACCGGCTCGTGGTTGGCGAGAATGCCGATCGAACCGACAGCCGTCTTGGTCGAGACCAACTCGACCTCGTCGTTGAACACCTCGCCTTCGGGCGTCAGCACTTCGGCCCGGAACTTGGAGTGCGCCATCGGGCGCTACTCCTTTTCCTCGCCGCCGTCGGTCGACTCCGTGTCCGACTCGCCCTTCCGCTCACCGTCCGACGCGCCGGTCGACTCGGCGTCCGACTCGCCCTTCGCCTCACCGTCCGACCCACCAGTCGACTCGGCGTCCGACTCGCCCTTCGGCTCACCGTCCGACCCGCCCTTCGATTCTCCCTCGCCGTTACCCGAGTCGTCCTCGGACTCGTCCTGCGCGTCGCCGCCTTCCTCTTCACCGCGCGCGTCCCGGACCACGTCGTCGATCGTGCCCTTCAGGAAGAAGGCCCGTTCTGGCAGGTCGTCGTGCTTGCCCTGCGAGGATTTCCTTGAAGCCGCGGATCGACTCCGCGATCGGGACATACACGCCCGGGGTGCCGGTGAACTGCTCGGCGACGTGGAACGGCTGCGACAGAAACCGCTCGATCTTCCGCGCCCGGTTGACCGTCAGGCGGTCCTCATCGGAGAGCTCGTCGATGCCGAGGATCGCGATGATGTCCTGCAACTCGCGGTAGCGCTGGAGCACCTCCTTGACCTGGTTTGCGACCGCGAAGTGCTCGTCCCCCACGATCTCCGCTTTGAGGATCGTCGAGGTCGAGTCGAGCGGGTCGACGGCGGGGTAGATGCCCTTCTCGGCGATCGACCGCGACAAGGTCGTGGTCGCGTTGAGGTGGGCGAACACCGACGCCGGCGCCGGGTCGGTGAGGTCGTCGGCCGGCACGTAGATCGCCTGGATCGAGGTGACCGAGCCCTCCTTGGTCGACGTGATCCGCTCCTGGAGCTCGCCCATCTCGGACTCGAGCGTGGGCTGGTAGCCGACCTGGGAAGGCATCCGGCCGAGCAGCGCGGACACCTCTGAGCCCGCCTGGACGAACCGGAAGATGTTGTCGATGAACAGCAGCACGTCCTGGTGCTCTTCGTCGCGGAAGTACTCGGCCATCGTCAGGCCCGACAGCGCGACCCGCATGCGCGCGCCGGGCGGTTCGTTCATCTGACCGAACACGAGCATGGTCTTCTCGAGCACCCCAGATTCCTTCATCTCGAGCCACAGGTCGTTGCCCTCGCGCGAGCGCTCGCCCACGCCACAGAACGCCGAGAGTCCCTCGTGCTCCTCGGCCAGGTTGCGGATCAGCTCCTGGATGATCACGGTCTTGCCCACACCGGCGCCGCCGAACAGCCCGACCTTGCCGCCCTTGGCGTACGGGGCGAGCAGATCGATTACCTTGATGCCGGTCTCGAACATTTCGGTGGTGGGCGTCAGGTCCTCGACCGTCGGCGCGTCGCGGTGGATCGGCCACCGCTTGACGTCATCGGGCAGCGGTTCGCCCAGATCGATTGGGTCCCCGAGCAGGTTGAAGATGCGCCCGAGCGTGATGTCCCCAACCGGTACCGTGATCGGCGCCCCGCTGTCGATCACCTCGACGCCGCGCGCGAGTCCGTCGGTTGTGTCCATCGCCACCGCGCGCACGCGCTCGTCGCCGAGATGCTGCTGGACCTCGCACACGAGCCAAGGGTCCTCTTCGGCGGCGAGGTCAAGCGCCTCTTCCTCGCGTGCTACCTCGGGACGACGGATGAGGATCGCGTGATTGATCTCGGGCAGCTTGTCGGGGAACACGGCCTCGATCACGACGCCCTGCACCTCTTCAACCCGCCCGGTGTTTTTCTTCTCTGGCTCGCCCGGTGAGGCTTCGCTGCGCTGTTCTTGTGCTACTGACATAGCTTCTCCAGTGTAGGTCTACCCGGACAGCCCTTCGGCTCCCGCCACGACTTCGAGGATCTCCTGCGTGATCTCGGCCTGACGGGCTCGGTTCATTTCCAGCGTGAGGGTCTTGATCAGGTCGCTCGCGTTGTCCGAGGCGTTGTGCATCGCGGTCATCCGCGCACCGTGCTCGGACGCGGTCGACTCGAGCAACGCCCGGAACAATGAGATCTCGACGTAATCCGGCACGAGGCGCTTCAGGATCTCCTCGGGCTCGGGTTCGTACTCGACCAGCGCATGGGGCTCGGACTTGTCCCGGTCGCGCTCTTCCCGCTCGTCCTCGTCGGACTCGTCCAGCAGCGTCGCTTGCTGGAGGGGAAGCAGGGTCTCGCGCTTGACCACCTGCGACACGGGCGAGATGTATCCGTTGTAGAAGATCTCCACCTGATCGACCTCGCCGTCGATGTACGCGGCCATCAGCCGATCGGCGATTCTGCGGGCGTCGGCGTACGCCGGGCGGTCGCTGAACCCGGTGAAGATCTCGGCCGGCTCGAGGCCGCGAAACGTCAGCGACGTCCCCGGCCGGCGTCCCGAGGCGAAGAACACGGGCGTCTGTCCCTCGCCCTCGTGCTCACGGCCAGCCGCCACCCCCGCGCGCACGATGTTCGAGTTGAACGCGCCGGCGAGGCCGCGGTCGCCCGCGATCAGGAGCAGACCCACTCGGTTGATCTGGTCGTGCTCCTCGAGGATCGGCAAACTCGGGACGTGGCCCGCGGCCTCCGCCGCCTGCCGGGTCATCCGCCGGATCGCGTCCGCGTAGGGTCGCAGCGCCTCGATGCGCTGCTCGGCGCGGCGCAGGCGAGCCGCGGCGACGAGCTCGAGCGCGCGTGCGATCTTCTGGATGTTCTTGACCGCTCCGATGCGGTTGCGAACGTCGCGCTGTGATTGCGGCATCGGTAAAGATCAGGCCGCGGCTCACGCCGCCTGCGCCTGCTCCTCCTCGCCGCTCGAGTCCTGCGCGTTGTTCGGATCGCTCCGGCATGTCGCTGTCATCGAGCGGATGACCTTCCTCATCCAGATCGAAGCCGAAGTCCTCGGCGAACCTCGAGACCGCATCCTCGAGGGCGTTCTGGGTCTCGTCGCTCCAGTCGCCGCCCGCGATCTTCTCCAGCAGGTCGGCGTCATTGGCCCGCACCGACTCGGTGAGCTCGGCCAGGAATCGGTCGACCTTGTCGATCACGATGCGGTCGAGGTAGCCGTTGGTTGCCGCATACACCTGCACCACCTGATCCTCGACGGGCATCGGGCGCCGTTCGGGCTGGTTGAGCGTCTTGACGAGCCGCTCGCCTCGAGCGAGCGCGCGCTGGGTCTCCGGGTCGAGCTCGGAGCCGAACTGCGAGAACGCCTCGAGCTCGCGGTACTGCGACAGCTCGAGCTTCAGGCGCCCGGCCACCCGGCGCATCGGGGTGATCTGGGCGTTGCCGCCGACTCGGGAGACCGAGATCCCGACATTGATCGCGGGCCGCACCCCGGAGTTGAACAGACCCGGCTCGAGATAGATCTGACCGTCGGTGATCGAGATCACATTCGTCGGTACGTACGCGGACACGTCGCCCGCCTGGGTCTCGATCACGGGCAGCGCGGTCAGCGAACCCGCGCCGAGATCGTCGTTCAGCTTGACCGCGCGCTCGAGCAGCCGCGAGTGGAGATAGAACACGTCTCCCGGGTACGCCTCGCGTCCCGGCGGCCGCCGAAGCAGCAGTGACATCTGCCGGTAGGCGACGGCGTGCTTGGTCAGGTCGTCGTAGACGACAAGCGCGGCCTTGCCGTTGTAGAGGAAGTGCTCGCCCATCGCGCATCCTGCGTAGGGCGCGAGGAACTTGATCGGCGCGGCCTCGTCGGCCGCCGCCATCACAATGATCGTGTTGTCGAGCGCGCCGGCGTCCTCGAGCGTCTTCGCGAGAGCGACGACGGTCGCCTTGCGCTGCCCGATCGCGACGTAGATACACAGCAGATCGCGGTCCTGGTTGTTGATGATCGCGTCGACCGCGATCGCGGTCTTGCCCGTCTGGCGATCGCCGATGATGAGTTCTCGCTGTCCACGGCCGATCGGGATCATCGAGTCGACCGCCTTCAGCCCGGTCAGCATCGGCTCCTTCACCGGCTGGCGCTGCACGACCCCGGGAGCCTTGAACTCCGACGGACGGCTCTGCGTCGTGCCGATCTCGCCCTTGCCGTCGAGCGGGTTGCCGAGCGGGTCGACGATCCGCCCGAGTAGCTCCTCGCCGACTGGAACTTCGAGCAGGCGCTTTGTCCGCTTGACCGTGTCCCCCTCGACGATCTTCTCCCACTCGCCGAACAGCACCGCGCCCACGTTGTCGGACTCGAGGTTCAGTGCTAGTCCGGTGACGTCGTGGGGCAGGTCGAGCATCTCGAACGACATGCAGTTCTCGAGCCCGTGGATGCGGCAGATGCCGTCCGCCACCGACAGCACCGTTCCGACCTCGGTCAGGTCGGCGCTGGAGGTGTCGAGTCCTTCGATCCGATCCTTGAGGATTGAGGTGATCTCGTCAGGGTTGATCTGCATTCATGACTCCTTGGCGGACGAGCGTAGCTACGACCGCGCGACTTGCTTTCGAAGTTGTTCCAGCCGGTTGCGGATCGATGCGTCGAGGACGACGTTGCCCACCCGCAGCACGATGCCACCGAGGATGTCGGGATCGACCCGGCTGGAGAGCTCGACCGTCCGCTTCGTCTGTTCTCCGATCCGCGTCCCGATGCTCCCGACGGTGGACTTGTCGAGCGGGACCGCGCTCGTCACCTCCACCGGGAGCAGATTGCGCTCATCCTCCCACATGTCCTGGTAGCGGTCCCTGATGCGGAAGATCGCGGGCATGCGATGGCGCTCGATCAGCGCCTCGAGGAAATTCATGAACGCCGGGTCCGCGCCGGTGACGGCCTTCTTCAGACCCTCCTTCTTCTCCTCGGTCGAGAAGTACGGCGAGAAGAAGAAGACCTGGAGCTGGCGATTCTCCGACAGCGCGTCGGAGAACTGGGTCAGCTCGTCGTGGATCTGGTCGAGGATGTCGCGCTCTTTGGCGACCTGGAACAGCGCCCGGGCGTAGACCTGAGCGATCTCTTCCACTACCGGTGACCCCCTTGGCCCATCACGCTACTGGCCGTCCGCCGGTGCGAGTGAGCTGAAGTCGAGCTCCGAGAGCGCGTCCTCCACGAGCCGGCGCTGGTCCTCCTCGTCGAGCACCTTGCGCGTGACCTTCTCGGTCGCCATCACGGTCAGGTCGGCGACCTCGCGGCGGATCTCCTGGATCGCGCGGCGGGTCTCGGTCTCGATGTCGCGGCGGGTCTGCTCCAGCAGCTGCTCGCGCCGCGCCGACGCGTTCTCCTGCGCGTCCCGCTCGGTGGCCTCGGCGGTCTTGCGCGCCCGGTCAAGGATCTGCTCGGACTGAGTCCGAGCCTCCTTGAGCCGCTCCCGATACTCCGCGAGCAGGTCGTCGGCCTGGTGGCGCACGCGCTCGGCGTGGTCGATCGACTCCTCGATCGCATGCTGGCGCTTGTCAAGCGCCTCGGAGATCCTCGGGAAGGCGAGCTTCCACAGGATCCACAACGAGAGGCCGAACAGCAGCAGCGTCCAGATCATCAGCCCGACGTTCGGCGTGATCAGGAAAGAGCCGCTTGAGGCGGCGACGGGGAGATGCGAGACGGCGGTCATCTACTTGAGCACGTAGGAGAGCAGCCCAGCGACGAGGCCGTAGAAGAACACGGCCTCGGTGAGCGCGAATCCCAGCCACTGGATGCTGGTGATCTCATCGCGCATCTCGGGCTGGCGAGTGACGGCCTCGATCACCTTGCCGAAGATGATTCCGATGCCCACGCCCGCGCCGACCGCGCCGAGGCCACCGCCTACCGCGATCCCGAAGCCGGCCGTGATCCCGGAGGCGGCCGCGAGGGGAATTATGTGGAAAACAGCAAGCATCAGGGCTCCTTGTCGTGTTAGTGGTGAGTCGCCGCGCCGGCGATGTAGATCGCGGCCAGAGTCGCGAAGATGAACGCTTGTAGCGTGGCCACCAGGCCCAGCTCGAACAGGTAGATGAGGATCCCGGCCGGAAGCGCGAACCAGCCGAGCGCTTGGAGCCCGAGGATCACCGCGAGCCCGCCGGCCAAGAACAGGAGGATGATGTGTCCGGCGAAGATGTTCGCCCAGAGCCGGATCGTCAGCGACAGCAGGCGCATCAGCGTCGAGATCACTTCGATCGGAAAGATCAGGATCAGCATCGCCCCCTTGACGCCTGCCGGGATCAGGCTCTTCAGGTATCCGACCGGGCCCTGCGTCCTGATTCCCACGACGATGAACGCGATGAACACGACGAGCGCCAGCACCAGCGGTACCGAGATGTTCGCGGTCGCGGCGTAGAGCGCGAACGACGGGATGTGGGCGCCGAACAGGTTGAACTTTTCCTCGCTGTTCGTCGGCAGCGGCAGGTAGCCGATCAGATTGCAGAACCAGATGAACAGGAACAGCGTGCCGAGGAACGGAAACCACTTGGCCGCCATCGAGTCCGGCATGTTCCCGCGGGTGATGTTGTTCCGCATCAGCGAATACAGCACCTCGACCGCGGTCTGGATCTTGTTCGGCCGCGCCTTCATCCGCCCGGCGATCCACACCATCGTGAAGATCGTCAGCAACGTCGCCAGGAACAGGTACAACACCGCTCGGTTGATGCTGAACACCCCGAGGCTCACCCAGTTGACGAGCTTGAACTCGTTCTGGATCTGGAACTCGTTGTTCTTGTGCTGGGTGAAGCCGTAGACGATGACCAGCAGGACAAAGATGCCGATGTAGGCGCCGAAGCCGATCAGCAGCGCTCTCTGTGTCTTGCTCATCGTCCGGGCCTCGGGCGGGTCAGGAACGAAAGGACGAGCTGCATCGTGAACGCGAACACGATCACGACCAAGGCCGTCAAGCCGTCGCCGCGACCAGAGTTATTCCGAACGACGATCACCGCGATCGCGAGCAGGAACAGCCGGCCGAGCAGGTACGCAAGCCGAAGCGTGACCTCGCCTCGTGGGTCACTGAGCGAGGGAACGGCGCGGTCGATCGCAACGCCGACCGCGCGCAAAACGATCCAAACACCGGCGCCCACCAGGTAGCCGGCCGCCGGAACGCCGATCAGCAGCATGATCGGCGCCGCCACGACCAAGACGACGACGTCGAGGTACGCGAGCAGCGTCGCGTGGCCGTCCGAGGTTGCGGGAGCGCTCAGTGACATCTGGAACACGGGTCCTGGGGGTAGTCGAAATGGGGGCGGTTGGGGCCGAGCATGAGTAGTTCAGAGGGCCGGAAGGGTAGCGGCGCGCAAACGGGACCGTCGCGTCCAAAAAGTTGTTCGCCTGCGCACGCGGACGGTCCCACCCATGGGCGATCCGGTGGGCTACTACGTTAGCGGTACGTTAGCGCCGCCGTATTGCCACCGGCAACCCGCGTTCGGGCTTCCGGAACGTCACCGAGCGGCCGACGCGCGACGAATCCGGGGCTTGGGCAGCTGCCCCTCGGCCCACATCGCCGCGATCCCGGCGCGCGGCAGACCGAACGTGCCCTCGTAAACGAGGAACCGGGGCTCCCAGCGCGGGAAGAACTTCGCGTTGAAGCGGTACAGACTCTCGATCTGGAAGAACGGGTTGCCGAGCGCGATCACCTTGCCGAGCAGTCGCTCGAGCCGCTTCTCGGGGCTGTGCATCCACTTTGCGAACGCCGCGAAGTTCAGTGACAGCTCCTCCAACCCGCGCTCGCGCAGCAGCTCGATCGCCCGCACCACCAGGAACTCGGTCAGCCCGTTGGGCGTCGCCGGGTCGCGCCGCATGAACGACAGCGATACCGCCGGACGGCCGTAGCAGGGCACGAAATGCAGGACGCCTCGGATCGCGCGGGTTTCGTCGCGCGCCAGGACGACAAGCGTCTCGTGATCGTGCTCGCCCTGGAGCGACTCCATCGCCATCGAGAAGCCGCGCTCGGGGGCGCCCTGGCGACCGAGCTCGACCACCTTCTCGGCCTCGTCGATCGTGCTCCGGTCCAGCTTGTGCAGCTCGTGCAGCTCCGCCTGGTACCCCGCCTTGCTCAGACGGGTGACGGACTGGCGCACTTTGCGGATCGGGCGGCCTTCGAGCGAGAAGCTGCCGAGCTCGACGACCGCCTCGTCGCCGACGTAGATCGCCCGCAACCCGAGTTCCTCGTACAAGGGACATAGCCGTTCGCTCGCCCCTAGCGCGCCGAGCTTGAGGCCGCGCGCGTCGGCGAACTGTCGGACCTGCTGGAGCAGAGCGGGGAGTGCCTCGGGCGCTCCTACGGGGTCGCCCGAGAGCAGCAGCACCCCGTTCTCGATCGCGTAGGCCACGAATGCCCGCCCGTCCGCGCTGAAGATGTAGTGACCGTCCGCCCGAAGCTTGAAGAAGGCGAGCGTGTCGGCGCCGTGGGCTCGCACCAGATCGGACGCGACCCGGCGCGCCGCCGGGCTCGGCGGTATGCGCGAAACGGTGAGCGGCCGGAAGATCACATAGGCGATCATCAGCAGGGTCCACAGTTCGAGCATGTGTACGCCGATCGGGATGTGGTGATGGAAGTGGATCGGGCCCGGCTGGTATCGCAGCAGGTCGGACGTCTCGGTGGCGACGGTGCCGAACGATGCGTGGGTCCCGGTCCAGACCGCGACGATGGCGATGGCGAGTCCGATCAGCGCGAGCAGCGGCACCCGCCACACCGCCGAGCGCAGCGTGTTCGGGTCGTGGCGGACGGTGAACGCGTCCCGGCTGACGATCAGCACGACTGCGACGCCCCAGGTGAGGATCGTCTCCTCGAAGTCGAGGCCCTTGAGCAGGTCGAACAGCCCGAGCGCGAGCATCAGCGCGATCGCCGTCTCCAGCGCCCGCCGGCGGCGCTTGGCCAGATACGGCGCGACGATGAGCAGCGCGGCGCCGGCCGGCAGGGACAGCGCGTGGAACACCCGAATCGCCTCGACCGGCTCGAATTCGAGCAGCAGATGGCCGCGCCAACGGATGTTCGGCGTGAGTGCCGAGGCGATGTTGACGAGGCCGACGAGCGCGGCCGCCACCGCCGCGAACGCGGGCACGCGTTTGGTCAGGGCTTGTATCGAAAAGCTCATGGCTATAGCAACGTCGGCATCGCGCCTACCCGTTCTCGAGTTAGAAAACGCTCACCGATCAATGGCGCGCCGCAGAGACACGCCTCCCGCTGAGGAGTTACCGCGCCGACTGCTGTTGGTTACGTCGCCGTTGGTTACGTCGCCGCGCGCGACAATCCTGCGGGGGCGGGGCGCTGGGCGCCGTCGGTCGTCTCCCGCGGCGTGCGCCGCGGCAGCGCGAGCGTCAGCGCCAACGCGAGCAGCGGCAGGACCGCGACGGTCTCGAACACGGCGGTGAGGCCGCGCTCCTGCGCCAGCAGCCCGAGCAGCGGCGCGCCGGCGCCACCGAGCCCGATCGACAGCCCGATCGTCACTCCCGCCGAGACGCCGAGCCGGCCAGGTAGGTACTCCTGGCCCATCACGATCGTCACCGCGAACGTCGCGATCGTCGCCGCGCCGGCGAGCGCCGCGAACCCGATCGCGACGACTGGCCCGGACAAGAGGAAGCCGACGACCAGCGGCGGGATCACGAGCATCGAGCCGACCAGCACCGTGCGCCGGCCGAACCGATCGGCCAGCGGCCCGCCGGTCAACGTCCCAACCGCGCCGCCGAGCAGCATCGCGCTGAGCGCCGCGCTGCCGAGCGCCTTGCTGGTGTGCAGGACATTCACGTAATAGAGCGGGATGAACGTGACCAGTCCGAAGTACACGAACGAGCGCACCGCGATCACGCTGGCCAGCACCGCGAACGGCCCCCACGCCTCGTGGTGCTCGCCGGTCTGCACGCGTCCGCGGACGACGTCGGGACGGAACGTCTTCAGCCGCGGCAGCTCGTGGACCAGGACGGCCGCCATCAGCCACGTGGGGATCAGCACGAACGCGGTCCCGTGCAGCCCGAACGCGATCAGCAGCGGGGTCACCACGACCGGGCCGAGCGCGAAGCCGATGTTGCCGCCGACGCTGAACCGGCTCATGCCGCTCGCGCGCCGCGCGCCCGAGACGTAGTTGGCAAACCGGGAGCCCTCGGGATGGAACGCGGCCACGCCGAGTCCGCTCAGCAGGACCGCGGCGAAGGTCAGCGCGTAGTTGGGGACGAAGCCTACGAGCGCGACCCCGAGGCCGCCGAGCGCCGGTCCGAGCGGCATCAGCCACGGCAGCGACACGCGGTCGGACAGGTAGCCGAACGCCGGCTGGACGACCGAAGAGGAGATCGTCGCCGCGAGCACAAGCGCGGACGCGGCGGCGATGCCGATGTGACGGTCGGCAATCAGGAACGGCAGCAGCGCGGGAATCGAGCCCTGCGCGATGTCCGTGAACATGTGACCGAGCGACAGCACGGTCATCGCGCGACGGTCCACACCGGACGCCGCGCCGCGGTCAGAGCCGGCTGTGGCTCTGGTGACGCTCACTCCTCGGAGAGGTCAGACAGCCGCTTGTGGATCCGGCGCCGCTTGGCCACGAGCTCGTCCTCGAGCTGCCCGAGAGCCTCACGCCGCATGCGCACGAGCTCGAGCTGGGTGCCGATGTGTCCGAGCGCCTGCTCGAGTAGGCCCCTGATCTTGGCCGGATCCTCGGTGTGCTCGAGCTCGCGCCTCAGCGACGCCCGAGCGGTCTCGGCGTCGAGCAGAACGGCGAGCTGATCGAGCGACAGACCAAGCAGGTCGCGAAGCCGGATGATCTCGCGCACTCGCTCGACGTCGGCGTCGCTGTAGGAGCGATGCTGCCCCTGGGCGCGATCGTTCGCGCCGGGGAGCAGCCCGATTTCCTCGTAGTAGCGAATCGTCCGCGGCGTCGTTCCGGTGAGCTCGGCCACCTCTCCGATCCGCAGCGGCTTGCTCGCGGTGGTGCTCACGCTGCCACCTTCTCACGGGACGCAGTCGCGGCCGACCGAGCCTCGAGTTCCTGCTCGGCCTTCATGTGTGACGGGCGTGCCGCGCTGATCGCGGCGCCGAGCAGCGAGATCCCGGCCAGGCACCACAGCGCGAAGTGCATGTTCGATATGAACGGAACGAGTTGCGCGTTGGTGATGTGGTTGGCGACGCCGGAGAACACCGCGAGCAGGACGTGCGTGGGGACACTGGACGTGACCACCGCGAGCACGAACGCGATCGAGATCACCGCGCCGGTGTTCTGGACGAGCACCCGGGCGCCGGCGGCGATGCCGCGTCGGTGCGGCGGCACCGTGCCCATCATCGCGGCGGTGTTCGGGGAGTTGAACATCCCCGATCCGACGCCGACGATGAACATGTACGCGCCGGGGGCGAGGTAACCGGTGTCTCGCTGAAGCGTGGTCATCAGCGCGAGCCCGACCGCCTGGACGAGCATCCCGGCTACGGCCATCCCGCGCGACCCGCGCCGGTCGGCCCAGATGCCGGCCAGCGGCGAGGCGATCAGCATCCCGATCGCCAGCGGCGCGAGCTTCAGCCCGGCGAGAAGCGGCGAGTTGCCCTGCACGCCCTGAAAGTAGAAGACGAACACGAACATCAGCGCGAACCGCGCCAGACCATTCGTGAAGGCGGCGAGCGACGCCGCCGCGAACAGGCGGTTCTTGAAGATCGACAGGTCGAGCATCGGCGATTTGACCCGGCTCTCGATGAGGACGAACCCGGGCAGGAAGATCGCCGCGGCGGCCAGGCTCGCGATCACCCCGGTGTCGTTCCAGCCAGACAGGCCGCCCTTCGAGATTCCGTAGACGAGCCCGGTGAGGCCGATCAGGAACGTGATCGTGCCGAGCGCGTCGAAGCTGCGGTCCTCCGAGCGGCCCGTGACCTCGTGGAGGATCAGCCACGCCCAGGCGCTGCCGCCCAATGCGAACGGGACGTTGAACCAGAACACCCAGTGCCACGAGATCAGCACCAGCGCGCCACCGAGCACCGGGCCGATCACCAGCCCGATCGCGGCCACCATCGTGTTCGTGCCCATCGCCAGCCCGAGCTGTTCGCGCGGGAACGCGTCGGTGACGATCGCGGCGGCATTTGCGAACAGGAACGACCCGCCGATGCCCTGGAGGATCCGCCACAGGATCAGCTCGGTGCCGCTGCTCGCGAAGCCGGCGCCGAGCGACGCCACCGCGAACAGCACGAACCCGCCGATATAAGCCTTCTTGCGCCCGAATTGGTCAGACAGCCGGCCGGCGCTCAGCACGAGCACCGTCGAGGCGATCATGTACACGAGGATCACCCACACAAGCTCGAGCAGGCTGGTGTGCAAGCTCCGCTCGAGGTCCGGCAGCGCAATGATCAGCGTGCCCGAGTTGATCGTCGCCAGCAGCATCCCCAGGCTGGTACACGACAGCGCCCACCACTTGTACGAGTCGTGCCCGGAGTGGACGCCGATGCGGCGGGCGCGACTGGTTTCAACTGCGGACATGGTCCTCCGGACGTTCCTCGGAATCTGATTCTTACGTAAACGTCAGAATAGCAGCCGGACCGGGTTCGCGTGCTCCGATTTGGTTCCGCCCCGTCACGAGCCTGTGACGCCTCCGTTCCAATTCACGCGCGATCGCCGGCCGCGGCCTTCCGGAGGGTCGATACTGGGTGCCATGAGGCCGAAATCACCTGCAAAAGCTGCCAATCGGGGCAACGCTGACCGACCGTGGCATTCCGCGCATGCCACACACGCGCGGAATGCCACAGCCGGACTCAGCGTGCTCGAATGACAGAAAATGCAGGTCGTCGAACGAGCGATCGCTCGGATCGCGGCCCGCCAGGACAACGTCATCAGCGGCGATCAACTGCGCGCGGCCGGTCTGGGCCGCGGAGCCATCACACACCGGGTCAAAACCGGCTTGATGCAGAGGCTCCACGTCGGCGTCTACCTGCTCGGCGCAGCGCCGCCAACCCCGATGGCGCGCGCTCGGGCCGCAGTCATCGCGAGCGGAGCGAACGCCATCGCCAGCCACCGCTCAGCCGCCTGCCTTTACGGTCTTCTCCCTGACCTCGGCGGTGATGTCCACGTCACGGTCGTGGCGCGGAATCAGGCCCCTCGAGACGGCGTCACGCGCCACCGCGTGGCGCGCCTCCCGCGCCAGGACGTGCGCACCATGCGCGGCCTCAGGGTCACCTCGGTCGCCCGGACGATCTGCGATCTCGCCGCCACCGAGTCCGCCCGCGACACCGAGCAGGCCTTCCAAGAAGCGCTGTACCGCGACCTCGTCACCGACCGCGACCTCGCCAAGATCCTCGAGCGCGAACCGCGCCGCAGGGGCGCGTCCGTGATCAAGACCCTGATACGAGATCCCCGCCTCACCCGCTCCGAACGCGAACGCCGGCTGCTCAGGCTGATCGAAAAAGCCCAGCTCCCGAAGCCGCTCACCAACGTCCCGATCCAGGGCTACAAGGCCGACGTCTACTGGCCGCAGCACAACCTCGTCGTCGAGTTCGACGGGTGGCGCGCTCACGGCCACCGCCTCGCATTCGAGAGCAATCGAAAGCGCGACCAGATCATGCTGGCGGCGGGCCTCCGCGTCATGCGCGTCACCGATCGACAGCTGGAAGACGAGCCGATCGCGGTCACGGCGCGGATAGCCCAAGCGCTCCGGTAACCAAATAGTCCTCGTCCCCTGCCATGCTTCCCCGGACGCCATGCAGTACTGGGACGCCCTGTTCGCATTCCTGGTGGCGATGGTGGTTGCCACCGCGCTGACGCCACCGGCCGCCAGGCTCGCGCGCCGGATCGGCGCTGTGGTCCTGCCGACCGAGCGCGGCCTGGCCGAGCGCGCCACTCCGGCGCTGGGCGGCTTGGCGATTCTTGCCGGCGTGCTCGTCGCGTCGGCGTTCTGGCTCCCGGGCACGATCAACCTCCGCCACACGCTCGGCACCGCCCCCGGCTCCGGCGGCACGGTGCACACGGCCGCCATCCTCGGCGGCGCCTGTCTGATCACGCTGGTCGGCGCGATCGACGACGCCCACCCCCTCAGGCCCCAGTGGAAGCTGCTCGGGCAAATCGCGGTCGCCCTGATCGCGGTGGAGGCCGGCGCGGTCGTGACCGACGTCACGATCCCGTTCATCGGCACGCTCCAGCTCCCGAACACGGGTGGCGTGCTGACCGTGATCTGGCTCGTCGCCCTGATGAACGTCGTGAACTTCTCCGACGGCGTCGACGGGCTGGCCGCCGGGCTGTGCACGATCGACGGGATCGCGTTCGCGATCATCGCGTTCGACCTGCACATCGCCGGCGCCGGCGTGCTCGCGGCGCTGACCGCCGGCGCCGCGCTCGGGTTCCTGTTCCACAACTTCCCGCCGGCATCGGTATTCATGGGCGATTCGGGCGCGAATCTGCTCGGCTACCTGCTCGGGGTGGTCGCGGTCATCGGTTCGGTCAAGACCGGCGCGGTCGTCGCCCTGATGGTGCCGCTGTTCGTGCTTGCCGTGCCGTTCCTCGACACCGGCTTCGTGGTCGCCAAGCGACTGAAGTACAGGCGCAAGCCCTGGGACGCGGACGCCAACCACTTCCATCACCGGATGGCGCGGATGGGGTTCAGCCAGCGCCGGACGGTTGCCTACCTGTACGGCTGGACGCTGATGCTCGCCGGCGTCGCGGTGGCACTGCGGTTCGTGCCCTACTCCAACCATCGAGGCACTTATCACCTCGGATGGGCGCTGGTGATGGTCGCGATCGTGCTGGTGGCGCTCGCCGCCAGCGTCTACCTGATTTACGTGCTCGAGATCCTCAAGTTCAAGAGCCGGCGCACCCGCGAAATCCGAACCGCGGAGCCGGACACCAGCGAACACGAGATCGACCAGCGGGTCCAACGCGAGGTCGAGACCGGGGAGTTCGAGCGGGTGGGTTAGCTGGCGGCCGCGACCCGAACCCCAGATGAGCAACTGAGCGGCCTGACGCGCGTCGAGCGCGCGCTCCTCGTCGTCGTCGCGCTGCTGATCGTCCTCGCCGGCGTGACCCGGTACGCGACCGGCGTCTCCAGGATCGTGGCCTTCGTATTCGCGACGCTGGCGCTCGCCGGCGTCGCCTGGGTCGTCTCGGTCTCGATCGAGCAGGTGGGACGCCGGAGGGGGCCGGCGATCACGGGCGTCTTACAGGCCTCGCTCGCCAACCTCCCGGAGTTCTTCGTGGTGATCTTCGCGCTCCAGGCGGGGCATCAGATCATCGCCGAGACCGCGATCCTCGGCTCGATCCTCGTCAACGCGCTGCTCGTGCTCGGACTCGTGATCGTCGCCGGCGCTCTGCGCTCGCACGACGGCATCATGCGCTTCAGCCCGAAGCTGCCGAACGACACCGCGACGTTGCTGCTGGTCGCCTCGTTCATCATCGTCCTGATCGGGCTGAGCCACTCGGCAAGTGACTCCGCCAGCCGGCACACCGAGACGATCTCGATCGTCGGGTCGTGCGTGATCCTCGCCGTGTACGCCACCTGGCTGCGTCAGTACCTGAGCTCGGAGTCGATCGCACAGGAAGCTTCCGAGCCGCCGCGCCTCAGCCTGGCCACGAGCCTCGTCCTGCTGGGTCTCGCGGGGGTCGCGGCGGCGTTCGTGTCGGACTGGTTCGTGAACGCGCTCGAGCCGACGATCACCAAGCTCCACATCCCCCAGGCGTTCGCGGGGCTGGTGATCGTGGCGATCGCCGGCAACGCGGTCGAGAACGTCGCCGGGATCGTGCTCGCCGCCAAGGGCAGGTCCGAGCTCGCGATCGCCGTGGTCAAGAACTCGGTGTCGCAGATCGCCGCGTTCCTGTATCCGCTGCTCGTGCTGGTGTCCCTGCTGACCGCCACCCGGCTAACGTTCACGCTCGCCCCGGTCTACATCGGAGCGCTGATCGGGACCGCGGTAATCGTCTGGCAGATCACGGGCGACGGCGAGGCGACCGTGTTCGAAGGGACCGCGCTGGTGGCGACGTTCGTGATCCTCGCGACCGTCGCGGCCTTTGAATGATGGGCCTCGCTCCGCTCGGCGTCCGTCGGATGTCGCGCGGCAGGCCCCGTCTGCGAGGCATGGATGCCGAGCGGGGCCGTTGCCGCGTCCGCCGTTCCGCCGGGCGTCCGTGCCCGCCGGTCGCTACACGACCGCCGCGGCGCCCAGGCGCGAGTACAGCGGATAACGGTCGGCGATCGCCGCGGCCCGCTCCCCGAGCTCGGACTTCCGGTCCTCGAACTCGTCCGAGACCAGCGCCTCGGCGATGATCGACCCGACCTCGACGAAGTCCTCCAGCTGAAGCCCGCGCGTGGCCAGCGCCGGCGTGCCGATCCGCAGCCCGCTCGAGACCGCCGGCGGACGTGGGTCGAACGGGACCGCGTTCCGATTCACCGTGATCCCGATGCTGTGAAGCCGATCCTCGGCCTGCTTGCCGTCTAGCTGCGACTCGCGCAGATCGCACAGCACCAGGTGCACGTCGGTGCCGCCGGTCAGCACGCTCACGCCCCCGCCGGCGCCCAGTAGCTCCGCGGCGACGGCCTGCGCACCCGCGACCGTTCGCTCCTGCCGCTCGCGGAACGCCTCGCTCGCCGCGATCCGCAACGCCACCGCCTTACCCGCAATCACGTGCTCCAAAGGCCCTCCCTGCTGACCCGGGAACACCGCGGAGTCGACCCGCTTCGCGAGTTCCTCGGTGCACAGGATCATCCCGCCGCGGCCGCCGCCGATCGTCTTGTGGATCGTGGTAGTCACCACGTCGGCGTACGGCACCGGGTTTGGATGCAGCCCCGCCGCGACCAAACCCGCGAAATGCGCCATATCCACCACGAGATGCGCGCCGACGTCGTCCGCGATCGCACGGAAGCGCTCGAAATCGAGCACGCGCGGATACGCCGACCAGCCGGCGAGGATCACGTGCGGCCGGCGCTCGTGGGCGATCCGCTCGACCTCGTCCATATCGATCAGGCTCGTCTCCGGGTCGACGTGATACGCGGCGATCTCATAAAGACGTCCTGAAACGTTGATGGGCATCCCGTGGGTCAAGTGACCACCGTGGGCCAGCTCGAGCCCCATCATGGTGTCGCCCGGCTGCAGCAGCGCGTGATACACGGCCGCGTTTGCCTGCGCTCCAGAGTGCGGCTGCACGTTCGCGTGCTCGGCTCCGAACAGCTCCACTGCGCGCTTGATCGCCAATCGCTCGGCGACGTCTACATGCTCGCAGCCGCCGTAGTAGCGCTTGCCCGGATACCCCTCGGCGTACTTGTTCGTCAGCACTGACCCCTGGCATTCCAGGACCGCCGCCGGGACGAAGTTCTCCGAGGCGATCATCTCCAGCGTGCGCTGCTGACGTTCCAGCTCCAACGCCAGCACGTCGGCGATCTCCGGATCGACCTCGGAAAGGGGACGATTGAAGAAGTCGGCGGGCAGTTCGGCGGCGGTCACTCCACTCACGAGCCTAGCAACGGGAACGGTCGGCGTTCTTGTCAGATTCGCTGCGCGGCGACCACCGCCAGATCGCCCCGCTCCCACGCCACGCGCGGTTCCAATCCGGCCTCGGTGAGCCACCGGATCTGGTCTGCGAGCGGGCTCGGACGGTCGTACCCGGGCGTCAGCGGCGTGGTGGCGAGCGCCGGATCGACCGGGACCACGACGTCGCCCATCACGAACAGACCATCGGGGGCGAGCGCCGACCGCACGCGACGGAACAGGTCGGCCTTGGCCGCGCCGTCGAGGTGGTGCACGGCCAGCGCCGTGGCGACCAAGTCGAACGGACCCTCCGGCAGCTCGTCCTCGATCCGCGCCGCCAGCAGCGAGACCCGCGACGCCGGCAACGCGTCACGAGCCACCGCGAGCATCTGCTCGTTCTCGTCGATGCCGACCAGGAACGCATCCGGGTGGTTCGCCAGCAGGCGGCGGGCCGTCTCCCCGGTGCCGGTCCCGAGCTCGAGGATCCGCCGCGCGCCGGTGCCGCTCGCGCCGGCGAGCTGATCCTGCAGCGCGTCGTAGTCCGGCAGGTCCTCCCGGATCTCCTCGGCGTACGACCCCGCGTCGAAGTGGTACTGCCAGTGAAGCGCGTCGGTCAGCTCGCGCTCGCCGACCGCGCCCTCCCTCACGACCCGCCACTCGCCGTCGACCTCGTAGCGCCGTAGGTCGACCACCGTCGACGGCGTTCCGGGTAGTTCCCCGGCATCGATCACCAGGTCGACCGCGGCCCGCAGCAGCGGGGCGACCTCGTCGAGCGACCGCGGATCAGCTCCGCCCGCGCGATTCGCGCTCGACTGCAGCACTCCTCGGCGAACCCCGGCGAGCGATGGAACCACCGGCACCCGCAACCCGAGCGTCCCGAGATCCGACCCGCAGGCAAGCGCGAACCGGCCCGCCGGGTTCGGCACGAGCACGGTCACACCGCCGGGCAACAGCCGCGATATCGCACCGCGGGTCCGCTCGCCGATCTCCGGCACCGCCGCGAACGCCCGCTCCACAGAGAAGAACATGACCGCCGACGGCTTGTCGAGCGTGCGTCGCTTGAGCAGATACAGGCGCTCGACGGCGAACCGATCGTTCGGATCGCACGCGAGTCCGTACACGGTGTCGGCTCCGAACAGGACGACGCCCCCGACCCCGATGCAGCGTTCGAACGCCTCGCGGTCGCTCACCGACGGCCGACGACGACGCGTTCGTGTCCCGCGAGATCGTCCAGGATCTCGACCGAGGAAAAGCCGGCGCCCGCCACGAGCGAGGCGACCGCCTCGGCCAACCCGACCTCGAGCGCGAGCAGTTGCACGTCCGCGACCATCGGCAGCAGGCGTCGGACCGGATCCATTCCGTCCGGACCCCCAAACAGCGCCAGCCCCGGCTCATACAGCTCGATCTCGGGCGGCAACGCGGAACCCTCGGCCACGTACGGCAGGTTCGACAGCACCGCGTCGAACGGCCCCGGAACCCCCTCGAGCAGGTCGGCCTGGAAGAACTCCACGTCGAGCCCGAGCGCGGCCGCGTTCGACCGCGCCACCGCAATTGCGTCGGGGCTGAGGTCGACACCGACCACCGACAGATCGGGCCGCTCCTCCTTCAGGGCGAGCGCGACAGCGCCGCTCCCCGTCCCGACATCCGCGACCCGGGCGCCCCGATCGAGCGACAGCGCAATCTCGACGAGCAGCTCCGTTTCCGGCCTCGGGATCAGCACCCGGCGGTCGACCATCAGCGAGATCCGCCGGAACGCCTTGCGCCCGACGATGTACGCGACCGGCTCGCGCGCCTGGCGCCGGGCCAGCGCCGCCGCGAACCGCTCCGTAGCGGAGGCGTCGAGGTCCGCGAAGGCGTCGATCACGAGCCGCTCGCGCCCGACCCCGAGCACGTACGACATGAGCAGCTCCGCGTCGAGCCGGGGCGTGTCGCAGCCGGCTGCGGTGAGCACCGCGGTCGCGTCTGAGAGCGCCTGCGAGACCGTCTTCCCGGCCCCGACGGCGATCGTAGGAGCTTTGTCGGCGGCGCCTGACGGCGGCGCCTTAGGCAACGGCTTTTTCCTCCAGCCGACGTCGCTTCTCGTCGTCCTGGAGTGCCGCGGTGAGCTCGTCGAGCTCGCCCATCAAGATCGCGTCGAGGTTGTGGACAAGCAGGTTGATCCGGTGGTCCTTGACTCGGCGCTCGCCGTAGTTGTAGGTGCGGATCTTCTCGGCGCGCTCGCCGGTCCCGACCTGGGCGGCCCGCGACGCGGCGACCTCGGCCCGCTGCTCGGCGAGCGCGCGCTCGTACAGGCGCGCCCGGAGCACCCGCATCGCGCGCTCGCGGTTCTGAAGCTGCGATTTCTCGTCCTGCATCGAGACGACGATCCCCGACGGCTTGTGGGTGATGCGCACGGCCGAGTCGGTCGTGTTGACCGACTGACCCCCAGGGCCCGAGCTCCGATAGACGTCGATCTGCAAGTCCCCGGGATCGATCTCGACCTCGACCTCCTCGGCTTCGGGGAGCACGGCCACGGTCGCCGTCGAAGTGTGTACGCGGCCCTGGGACTCGGTCTCCGGGACCCGCTGCACGCGGTGCGTCCCGCCTTCGAACTTGAACACCGAGTACGCGCCGTCGGGTGGGCGGGCCTTAATCGCGAACGTGTAGGTCCCGTCGCCGATCGACAGCGGCTCGGTCTGGAATCCGAGCCGTTCGGCGTAGCGGGTGAGCATCCGATACAGGTCGCCGGCCCACAGCCCGGCCTCGTCGCCGCCGGCGCCGGGGCGGATCTCGACGATCACGTTCTTGTCGTCGTTCGGATCCCGCTCGACCATCACCAGCCGGATCTCGTCCTCGAGCTCCTCCAGCCGCTCGCGCGAGGACTCGAGCAGCGCGCGTATCTCGGCGTCGTCGCCGCCCTCGGCCAGCAGCTCGCGGGCGCCCTCGAGGTCGTCGGACGCTCGGCGGTACTCGGCCGCCAGCTTCGCGGCCGGCTCGAGCTCGCGGTACGCGCGGCTCGCGGCCGTGAACCGCCCGCGGTCGCCGATCACCTCGGGATCGGACAGCTCGTCCTGCAGCTCGCCGAAGCGCGCGTCGATCTGTGAGACCAGGTCGTCAATCATCTACTCCCGAGTGTAGGCCCGCGGCTGGCGGCGCGAACTCGTACTCACGAGGGTCTAACAGGCGAACCCCGCCTGCACCTCGGGTTGCGGATCATCACGACACGCCACGAAGGTTCCCCGCTCACGGGGAGGAACCTACGCGACTACTTCAAGTCCAACGAGGTCCTCGGGCGAGACGTTCGTCCCCTCCTGCTGCGCGAGCACCGCCTTCAGCGAGGCGACCGAGACCGCCAGCTGGTCGAGGTCGGGCTCGGCGGTGGTCAGCCGCTGCAGCTGCATGCCCGGGTACATGATCGCCCGGACCCAGCCGCGCCGGCGATTGCGTCCGGCCCACTTGATCACCTCGAACGACAGGCCCGCGATCAGTGGCACGCCGACGATCCGAGTGATCACGAGGATCCACCACGCCGGCAACCCGATGGGGGCGAATACGAAGATCGCCATGATCATCACGATCAGCAGAAAGCTCGTGCCGCAGCGCGGGTGGAAGCGCGAGTAGAGCGTGGCGCGCTCCGGGGTCAGCTCATCCGAGGCCTCGTAGCAGGAGATCACCTTGTGCTCGGCGCCGTGGTACTCGAACACGCGCTTGAGGTCCCTCACGCGCGAGAGCAGCAGCAGGTAGCCGAGGAAGATCGCGGTCCGCAGGACTCCCTCCACCGCCCAGAACGCCACCGAGGAGCCGAGCTGGTGCTTGATCAGGCTGGTCACCCCGACCGGCACGACAAAGAACAGGCCGATCGCGAAGACGGCGGCGACGGCCACGGTGCCGATCCAGGCGCCGCTCGAGATCTCCTGCTCCTCTCCGGGCAGCTGCGCGTTGGCCGAGATCCCGAGTGCCCGAATGCCGATCGCGAGCGACTCGACGAGCGCGACCACGCCGCGGATCACCGGCCACCGATAGATCCGCCGGCGGCGATTCCACGACTCGATCGGGAACGTCTGGACGCTGATGTCGCCGAGGTCGCGGTCTTCATCCGGCGGCTTGCGGACGGCGACAGCCCACGTGCCGACGCCGCGCATCATCACGCCCTCGAGCACCGCCTGGCCCCCCACGGGGGCATCGCGCGAAGCCGTCAGGCGTCCCTGCTCGACGGCCGCGCTCATCAAGTCCTCAGGCTACGAGGCCGCGGTGGTTCCGCGAGCGGCACGCCGCCCCTTGGCCACTCGCCGCTGGAAGCGCTCGACCCGACCGCCGGTGTCGACCAGCTTCTGCCGGCCGGTGTAGAACGGATGACAGGCGGAACAAATCTCGACGTGGATCTCGGGCTTCGTAGAACGGGTCATGAATTCGTTGCCGCACGTGCAACGCACATGCGCATCTACATATTCAGGGTGTACGCCGGTTTTCATAGTACGTTCGAGTTTAGCGGGCCGCCTACACCGCGGACCCCGTCATATATCGGCGCGAACGGGCGTTTCGTTAGCCCGACGAGGCCGCCGGGCACGCCATCGTCAACGAGTTGTTCGCGTAGTCGTATTCGTCGATCGACTGGTTCGGGTCGACGGTCACGGTCAGCGTGCTGCCGGCGGTGCACGGCCCCGACACGAACCGCTGGCGGGTTAAGGATTTCGCCCCCACCCACGCGACCGTCGCCGACACCGGCGCGGTGCTGCCATTGGCGAACTGCACCTGGACCGGCCCCGCGCCGGTCAGGCCGCGGTTCGCGACCTCCGCCACATACGCCCACTGGCCGGCCGATGGACCGGTGGTGATCGGCGTGACCGACAGCGAGCGCACGAGCAGGTCCGCCCGCAGCTCGGGCTGGTAGCAGCTGGGACCGGTTTGCGTGTCGGTGGCGAGCGTCTGGCCCTGCGCCCCAATCCACCTGAACACGACTTTGAACTTGTACGTGGCCGGAGCGCCGAGATTGACGACCGGGTGGTTGAGGATCCAGACGTCTCCCGCGCGCTGGCCGAGCGTGGGGTCGGTCGGCGAGATCCAGCTCCCCAGACCCTTACCGTGCACGGCCACGAATCGCGTGTGGGGCTTGAGCTGACGCATCAGCTCGAACTTCATCTGCATCTTCGACGTGCCGGTCACCGGCCGCATCACGGCCTGGACCGAGACCGCGCGCGCCGGCGGGTCGAGCGCCTTCTGGCACACAAACGAACGCAGCTGGTCGTTCGGCGACGCCGGTGACGAATCACCCAACGCCGGTCCGGACCCGACGGCCAGCGCACACGCGGCTGCCGCGCCGATCCCAAGAAAGCGCTTGCTGGACATGCGCAAATACCAACAAATTGCGGCGCCGAAAGTCGCGCCCCGGCGGGGGGAGCGGCGCCGGCCAACGCGGGCGGAGCCGCTACGTGACGGTGTAAAGCGGGCCGTCGCCACCTTCGGGCGGGGTCAACCGGCCACCCTTGGCGGTGATCGCCCCGCACTGCACGCAGTTCGTGTAGTTGACGATCACGTCGACCTTCCCGGACTCGGGCGCGTCGTCGGGGATCTCGTACACGCCGGCGGGGCACATCCACTGCCACGTCTCGGCGATCTCGCGAGGGACCTCCTTGCGCACGCGGATGTGGTTCGGAGCGTCGTCGCGGGTCGCGTTGCCTGACACGTACACCGAGGACAGCTTGTCGAACGTGTACTTGCCGTCGGACTTCGGATACGCGTTCTTCTTGGAGTCGATCGACATCCCGGCCTCGGCGTCGCGGTGGTTGGACCAGCGGCCGCCGGGGATTCGGCCCTTGGTGATCACCATCGCGTTGGTGATCGCTCCCCCGACGAAGAAGCCGCGGCTGAACGGCTGCTTCATGTTCCGCGACTGGTACAGATCCTTGCCGATCAGCGAGTCCTCTACGCGCCGGTCGTAGTCGGACAGATCCGTGCCGCCGTCCTTCAAACGGTTGAAGATCGCCTCCGCGGCCATGATCCCGGAGTGGATCGCGTAGTGGATCCCCTTCAGGATCGGCACGTTGACCATGCCGGCGCTGTCGCCGCAGATCACGATCCCCGGTGCCGACGGCTTGGGCATCGCCCAGTAGCCGCCCTCGGGGATCGCCTTCGCGCCCCACGCGACACGCTTGCCGCCCTCGAGGATCCCCCGCACGAGGCTCGAGGTCTTGAACTGCTGGAGGATGTCGTGGGGCGAGACGGTTGCGTCGGTGTAGTCAAGCCCGACCACGAACCCGATCGACACGCGGTTCTCGCCCTGGGGGTAGATCCACGAGCCGCCGAACTCGTGCCACTTGGCGCCGTAGCGGAGCGGCCAGCCGAGCGTGTGAATCACGCGGTCTAGCGGCTTGGGAACGTCCCACACCTCCTTGACCCCGAGCGCCCATACCTGCGGCTCCCGGTTCTCGGCCAGCCCGAACTCCTTGATCGCGGGACCGGTCAGATGGCCCCAGGTGCCCTCGGCGAGCACGGTGGCGCGGGCGGTCACGTCCGAGCCGGGCTCGAAGTTTGAGAGCTCCTCGCCCTCCTTGCCGCGGCCCTTGTCGCCCGAGCGAATGCCGCGCACCACGCCGTCGGTCACCAGTAGCTGCTGCGCGCTTGTCTCGGTGAGGATGTAGGCGCCCGCTTCCTCGGCCCGGTTCGCCAGCCAGCGCGACAGCTCGGCCACGCTGACCATGTGGTTGCCGTGGTTCCGAAACGGCGGCGGGGTCGGCTTGAGCGGCAGCTTCCGGTTCGGCCCGAGCATCCAGTAGACGCTGTCCTTGGCTACCGTCCCGTGCGAGGGCCACTCGGATTCGGGGACGTCGGGGAACAGCGCCTTCAGCCCGGAGGGGCGCATCATCGCGCCTGACAGGTTGTGCGCTCCGCACGCCTTGCCCTTCTCGATCACCGCGACCGGGACCTCGCCGAGCTTCTCCATGAGCTCGGGCTCGTCGGCGAGCAGCTGAAGCAGCCGATTGGCGCACGCGAGGCCCGCGGGTCCGCCGCCGACGATCACGACGCCGACGTCGATCCGCTCGTCCTCGGGATCGAGCTCGCGCTTGATGAACTCGCCGACCGAGTCGACCGGCGGCGGGAACTGGCTCGGAGCTACGGCACCGTTCAGCGACGCCACGGGATCAGCCCTTCTTTGCCTTGATCGCCTCGGTCAGCTTGGGCAGGATCTTGTTGAGGTCGCCGACGACCCCCAGATCGGAAAACTCGAAGATCGGCGCGTTCGCGTCCTTGTTGATCGCGACGATGTTCTCCGAGGACTGCATCCCGACCTTGTGCTGGATCGCGCCCGAGATTCCGGCCGCCAGATACAGCTTGGGGGCGACGGTCTTGCCCGTCTGACCGATCTGCGCCGCGTACGGGTACCAGCCCGCATCGACCACCGCGCGGGTCGCGGCGACGGCGCTGTTCCCGCCGAACGCCGCGGCGAGGGCCTCGGCGAGCTTGAACCCGTCGGCGTTGCCCAGGCCGCGACCGCCGGCGACGAGGATGTCGGCACCCTCGATGTCGACGTCCGCGCCGCGCTGCTCGCCGCGCTCGACCATCTTCGCCTGGTTCGACCATGGCGAGTACTCGACGTCGACATCGACGACCTCGGCCGAGCCGCCGTTCGAGGACAGCATCTCGAACGCGTTGATCCGCCCGATGATGATCCCGAGGTCGCCCTTGTACTTGGACACCGAGATCTGCGAGTCCTGGAGGATCGGGCGCTCGGCGACGAGCTTGCCGTCCTCGGCGCGGATTTGAACGACCTCCATCGTGACGCCGGCGTGCTTGCGCGCGGCGAGGCCGGCACCGATCTCGAACCCGAGCAGCCCGCCGCCGAACAGCGCATACGAGTGACCGTGGTCGTCGATCACCTTGGCCATCACGTCGATGACCGGCTGGGCCAGGCCCTCCTCACCCTTTGCCCGAAAGACCTTGGTCGCGCCGTAGGCGCCGAGCGACTGGCACAGCTCGTCGGTCAGATCGTCGCCACCGACGACGACCGCGTGGCACTCCCCGCCGATCTCCCTCGCGCGCGCCGATCCCTCGGACACGGCCCCGAGCGAGTTCTTGTTGAACGCGCCCTCGTAATGCAGAACGTAGGTGAGGACATCCGACATGTCAGATCAGCTTCCTTTCCTCGAGCCACGCGACGATTTTCTCGACGGTCTCGTTCGTGTCCTCGTCCTCGATGATCTGGCCCGCCGGCTTGGCCTCCGGCGCGTGGAAATCGCCGCACTCGACGCGCGAGCCTTCACCTCCAACCATCGATGAGTCGATGCCGACGTCGCCGGTCGCGACCCTCTCAAGCGGCTTCTTGCGCGCGCCCATGATCGCCTTCAGCGACGGGTAGCGGGGCTCGTTGATCGCGTCGCCGACCGAGATCACCGCGGGCAATTGGATCTCGACAGTGTCATACCCATACTCCGCCTGCCGCTCGCACCGCAGGGTGGGCGGGGATTCGCTATTAACGTCCATCTTGATCACCTGGGTGAGCGACGGCATCTTCAGATGGTCGGCCACGACCGCGCCGATCGTGTAGCACTCGCCGTCGTCGGACTGCTGCCCGAGCAACACGAGGTCCGGCTGCTCCTTCTCGAGCACCTTGGCCAGCGCGTAACCGGTCGCGGCCACATCCGAGCCCGCGAGCCCGTCGTCGGTCAGCTGGACCGAGCGGTCCGCGCCGAGCGACACCGCCTTGTGGAGCGCGCGCACCGCGGACTCGGGCCCCATCGTCACCGCGACGATCTCCTCGACCTCGGCATTACCGCCCTCGCGGATCTGCATCGCGGCTTCGATCGCGTGGGTGTCGTACGGATTGAGGTTCTTCTCCCCCGACCGGTCCAGACGGCCCGTCGACGGGTCGATGCGCTTCTCGACGGCTGCGTCCGGCACCTCTTTGACGAGGACGCAAATCTTCAAGTGAGGCCTCCTAAAGGTTCAGAGGGGTCGGATACTACCCGGTTGACTGACGAGTCAATCGGTTCTGGATGGGGGTCGATTCGGTACGGGCAGGCGGCCACCTAGGCCCGCACCGCACCGCGGATGAACTCGACAGCCTGTTGCGTCGAGGCACCGGGGGTGAACACCTCCGCCACGCCGAGATCCTTCAGCTCTTTGACGTCGTCCGACGGAATCGTTCCGCCGAGCGTGACGATCACGTCGTCCGCGCCCTGTTCCTTGAGGAGCTGGAGCACCCGCGGCACCAGCGTCATGTGCGCCCCCGACAGGATCGAGAGCCCGACCGCGTCGGCGTCCTCCTGGATGACCGTCTCGACGATCTGCTCGGGCGTCTGATGCAGGCCCGTGTAGATCACCTCCATGCCCGCGTCGCGCAGTGCCCGGGCGATGATCTTCGCGCCGCGATCGTGTCCGTCGAGACCGGGCTTGGCGACGACGACGCGGATCTTCTTCTCGGTGGAGGCGGCCATTTCGGGGGGCCGGATTGTAGTTGTCAGGCAGCCAGCGGTCCCAATCCGACCACGCCAGCCTACCAAACGACCGTTTTAGAAGACGGGCGCCTCGCGGTAGCTGCCGAACACCGTCTGCAGCGCTTTGACGATCTCGCCCTCGGTCGCCTCGACCCGCGCTGCCTCGACCAGCAACGGCATCAGGTTCTCTCCCGGATCGCGCGCGGCAGCGACGAGCTGGTCGAGCACGCGCTCCACGGCATCGCCGTCGCGCCGCTCCCTCACCGCCTCGACGCGGCGGATCTGCTCGCCCTCGAGGTGCGGTTCGATGCGGAGGATCGGCGTCGCGAGGTCGTCGCCCTCGGTGTAGGCGTTCACGCCGACCACGCGTCGCTCGCCCGCCTCGACCTCTTGCTGGTAGCGGAACGCTGCGTCGGCGATCTCGCGCTGCGGGAAGCCACGCTTTACGGCCTCGACCATTCCGCCAAGCGCGTCGATCTTCTCGAAGTACTCGTACGCCTGCTCCTCCATCCGGTCGGTCAGTGCCTCGACTAGATAGGAGCCGCCGAGCGGATCGATCGAGTTCGCGACGCCGGTTTCCTCGGCGATGATCTGCTGGGTCCGCAGCGCCACGCGCACGGCCTGCTCGGTCGGGAGCGCCAGCGCTTCATCGAATGAATTCGTATGGAGTGACTGCGTGCCGCCGAGGACGCCGGCCAAGGCCTCAATCGCGGTGCGGACGATGTTGTTCAGAGGCTGCTGGGCGGTCAGCGACACGCCGGCGGTCTGGGTGTGGAAGCGCATCCGCCAGGACTCGGGCTTCTTGGCTCCGAACGTCTCCCGCAGCTCGCGCGCCCAGATGCGGCGCGCCGCGCGGTACTTCGCGATCTCCTCGAAGAAGTCGATGTGCGCGTTGAAGAAGAACGACAGCCGCGGCGCGAAATCGTCGACGTCGAGACCACGCGAGACCGCCTGCTCGACGTAGGTGAGGCCGTCCTTCAAGGTGAATGCGAGCTCCTGCGCCGCCGTCGATCCGGCCTCGCGGATGTGGTAGCCGCTGATGGAGATTGGATGCCAACGTGGCATGTGAGCGGAGGACCACTCGATCATGTCGCCGACCAGACGCATCGCCGGGTCGACGGGGAAGCACCACTCCTTCTGCGCTATGTACTCCTTGAGGATGTCGGTCTGGATCGTGCCGCCGAGCGCCTCGGACCCGATCCCGCGCCGCTCCGCCGCGACCACGTAGAAGGCCAGCATGATCGCCGCTGGGGCGTTGATCGTCATCGACACCGTCACCTGGTCGAGCGGGATGCCCGCGAACAGCGTCTCCATGTCGTCGAGCGAATCGACCGCGACTCCCTCGCGCCCGACTTCGCCCAGCGAGCGCGGATGGTCGGAGTCGAGCCCCATCAGCGACGGCATGTCGAACGCGGTCGACAGCCCGGTCTGCCCGTGGTCGAGCAGGTACCGGAATCGCGCGTTGGTCTCGGCCGCCGTCCCGAAGCCGGCGAACTGGCGCATCGTCCACAGCCGACCGCGGTACATCGAGCCGTACACGCCCCGGGTGTAGGGGTATTCGCCCGGGAACCCAATCGCCGCGTCCGGATCGGCGGGCAGGTCCGCCTCGGTGTACAGCGGCTTGATCGCCTCGCCCGAGATCGTCGAGAACGGCGCGTCGCGCTCCGCAGCGCGCCTGAACGTGTCGCGCTCCCAGCGCTCCTCCCGCTCCCGCTCAGGCACGCGCTCGCCGGTCGCCATGCCCGAAAGTCTAGGTGCTCGTGGCGAGCATCGTTACTGAACTTACCTCAGTTTGGCCACGAGACCCCGCCGGTGCCGGGCGCGCGCGGCCAGCGCCGCCGACCCGACGCCGCCGGCGACCGCGGCCCCCGCCAGCCCGACCGCGGCCTTCAGCCGCCGCCCGAGCCGGTCGAAGCGGAGAACGTCCCAGCGCTCCTCGCGGGAAACCCGGTTCAGCGCCTTGTCGGGGTTGACCGCAACCGGATGACCGACGAGCCGCAGCATCGGCAGGTCCGACGCGGAATCCGAGTAGGCGTAGGAGCTCTGCAGATCGAGCCCCTCGCGCTCGGCGAGCTGCTCGATCGCGCGCGCCTTCTCGCGGCCGTAGACGAACAGGCCTGCAGGACGGCCGGTGTAGACCCCGTCGACGATCTCGGAGAACTGCGAGCCGATCGCGCCGTCGAACGTCAGCACCCTCGCGAGCATCTCGGCGAGGTCCTGCGAGGCGGCGGTGACGATGTAAACGCGCCGCCCCTCGTCCTGGTGTGCGTAGGCGAGCTCGAGCACCTGCGGATAGATCCGCGGCAGCACGCCGGCGAGCACGTCGACCCCGAGCCGGTCCAGGTCCCGGACCCGGGTGCCCGCGAGCGACTGCGAGATCCGGTTGCGCAGCTCGTGCGAGGACTCGTCGCTCGCCCCACGCAGCCGGAACATCAGGTTGGCCCACCCGTCGGCGATCAGCTGTCGCCGGCTGAGCAGGCCCGCCCGATACGCCGCGCGACCGAACTGGAAGGCCGACGAGCCCTCCATCAACGTTCGGTCTAGGTCAAAGAAAGCGGCGGGAGATCCGTCAACCGCCATTGACCTCGATGATCACCGCGTCGCCCTGGCCGCCGCCCGAGCAGATTGCGGCGCAGCCGAGGCCGCCGCCGCGGCGGCGAAGCTCGAGCATCAGCGAGCCGAGGATGCGCGCACCGGAGGCGCCGATCGGATGGCCGAGCGCGACCGCGCCACCGTTGACGTTGACCTTGTCCTCGTCGATTCCGAGCATGCGGATCGAGTTGAGCGTGACCGACGCAAACGCCTCGTTGATCTCCCACAGGTCGATGTCGTCGACCTTCAGCCCGGCCTTCTCGAGCGCGTTCTTGGCGGCGTTCGCCGGGGTCCGGGCGAGATACGGGAAGTCGTCGGCGACCTGAGCGTGGGCAATGATCGTGGCCAGCGCGGGCTTGCCGTTGGCCTTGGCCCACTCGTCGCTCGTGACGACCAGCGCGCCGGCACCGTCGTTGACGCCCGGCGAGTTCCCGGCGGTGTGGGTCCCGTCCTTCATGAAGATCGGCGGCAGCTTGGCGAGCGACTCGAGGCTCGCGTCGCGGCGCGGCGCCTCATCGATCTCGACCACCGTGTCGGTCGTGTCTTGCCCTTGATCGTCACCGGCACGATCTCCTCGGGCAGCCGTCCCTCGTCGGTCGCCTTGATCGCGAGCTGGTGCGAGCGGAGCGCCCAGCGGTCGAGGTCCACTCGACTGATCTCGAGCTCGGCGCCGACCTCGCTCGCCTCCTGCGCCATGTGCTTGCCACTGAACGGGTTCGTCAGCCCGTCGTTGATCATCGCGTCGAGCGCCTTGCCGTCGCCCATCCGGAAGCCGAAGCGCGCCTCCTTGAGCAGGTACGGCGCCTTCGACATCGACTCCATCCCGCCGGCCAGGCCGACGTCTAGGTCCCCGACCCGGATCGCGTTGTCGAGCAGGCAGGCCGAGCGGATACCCGACGCGCAAACCTTGTTGATCGTCTCCGAGGAGACCTCCTTGGGGATCCCGCCCTTGATCTGGGCCTGCCGCGAGGGGATCTGCCCCTGCCCCGCCTGGAGTACCTGGCCGAACACGACGTGCTGGATCTGATCGGGCGCGACGTCGGCGCGCTCTAGTGCCGCCTGGATCGCGGTTCCGCCGAGCTCGGTCGCGTCGACAGTGGACAGGCCGCCGCCGAGCTTGCCGATCGGCGTGCGCGCGGCCGAGAGGATCACGGTCTTGGGCATCTTGTCTCTCTCTCCGAGGTGATTAGAGGCTGAGCATCCATCCTAGTCGCCTATTGGTATAACCGGCCCGTGCAAGTCGAGGCGACGACGGCCGGGCCACTCGACTCCGGCGCAGACACGATCGTGGTGGGCGTGTTCGAGGGCGAGGACGTCGCCCACGATCTCCCCGGAGACGCGTTCGGGTCCCTGCTCGCCTCGGGCGAGGCGCAGCGCGAGTTCAAACGCCTTGCGGTCACGCACGCGGCCGGCACGCGGGCGATCCTGATCGGCCTCGGCGACCGGGGGAAGTTCGACGGCGAACGAGCACGCGCGGCCGCGGCGGTCGGGCACCGCAGGGCGCGAGAGGTCGGCGCGACCACGATGTGCTGGGAGGTACCCCACCACGTCGGCGACGACGTCGTCGAGGGACTCGTCCAGGGCACGCTGCTCCACGCGTACCGGTTCGATCGCTACAAGCCGAACTCCGAGGAATCGGGCGAGCGGCAGGTCCAAACGCTCGTGATGAGCGCCCACCACGACATCGTCGAGCCCGTGCGCGCCGCGACGATCCTTACCGCCGCCCAGAACCGGGCCCGCGACCTCGGGAACACCCCCGCCAACGACCTGCCACCATCGGCGCTCGCGGACTACGCCCAGGAGCTCGCCGGGCGGCTCGGCATCCAGACGGCCGTACTCGAGGAGAGGGCGATCCGCCAGGCCGGGATGGGCGCGTTCGCGGCCGTTGCGCAAGGCTCGCGCGAGCAGGCCCGTCTGATCCGGCTCGAGTACGACGGCGGCGGCGACGGCGACGCCCCGCTGGTCGCGCTGATCGGCAAGGC
Organism: uncultured Solirubrobacterales bacterium; assembly: GCA_963849675.1. GTDB lineage: Bacteria > Actinomycetota > Thermoleophilia > Solirubrobacterales > Solirubrobacteraceae > Palsa-465. The sequence goes on from CAWKIW010000001.1 coordinate 177,514, forward strand.
GGTGACGTTCGACTCGGGCGGGATCTCGCTCAAGCCGGCGGGAACCATGCACGAGATGAAGTTCGACATGTGCGGCGGCGCCGCCGTGATCGAGGCGATCGCGGCGCTCGCCGAACTGCGCGCGCCGGTGCACGTGCTCGGATTGATCGGCGCCACCGAGAACCTGCCGAGCGGCGAGGCGGTCAAGCCGGGCGACATCATCCGCGCGCTCGACGGCACGACGGTCGAGGTCAACAACACCGATGCCGAGGGCCGCCTCGTGCTCGCCGACTGCATCTCCTACGCCCGGCGGGAGGGCGCACAGCGGCTCGTCGACGTAGCGACCCTGACCGGCGGGATCGTGGTCGCGCTCGGGTCGACGTACGCGGGGCTGATGAGCAACGACGACGCGTGGGCCGAGCGCGTCGAGGACGCGGCCCGGCGCACCGGCGAGCTCGTCTGGCGCATGCCGCTACACCGCGACTACGCCGAGATGATCAAGGGCCGCTACGGCGAGATCGTCAACTCGACCACCAAGCGGGAGGCGACCGCGCTCACCGCCGGCGAGTTCCTGCACCACTTCGCCGGCGACGTGCCGTGGGCGCACCTGGACATCGCCGGAACCGCGTGGGACGTGCGCCGGCCGTATTTCGCCGACAAGGGCGCGACTGGCTACGGCGTCCGGCTTCTCGTGGACCTGGCGCGCAACGGCGCCGGCTAGAGCCGAATCAGAGCCGGATCAGGCTGACGAAGCTCCGGAGCGCGCCGACGCGGCCCTGAATCCGGACGCGACGCGAGGCGAACAGCCCGATCGCGGCGCGACCGCGAGGATCCATCGGGCTCGGCACGCCGCCGAACGTCGGCGCGACCATCATCGCCGCCAGGTCGGGCAGGGACCCGCTGATCCGCAGGCCCGGGGCGGCCGCAGGCCCGTCCTCGACGAGCACCCCGTCGTCGCCGAACACGATCCGGACCGGCGGATAGATGTCCTCCAATTGCAGCTCGATCTCGAGCCGGAGCGCGCGGGCCTGGTCGGGTCGCTGCTGCACCCCTCGCTCGACGAGCGCCATGATCGCGGGCGCGAGGCCGCCCTCGAGGAGCGCGCCGAGCCGGACCTCCGGGCAGTCTTGGCCCTCGGTGGACACCCCCTGATCGTAGGGCTGTGAGAATCCGAAGGCATGGAGTTCGATCTACCCGACCATCACCGCCTGCTCCAGCGAACCGTCCGCGAGTTCGCCGAGCAGGAGATCGCGCCCGTGGCCGAGGACCTCGACCGGACGCACGCCTTTCCCTACGAGATCGTCCGCCGGCTCGGCGAGCTGGATCTGATGGGGATCCCGTTCCCCGAGGAGTACGGCGGCGCCGGCAGCGACTCGCTCGCCTACGCACTCGTGGTCGAGGAGCTGGCGCGCGTGGACTCCTCGGTCGCAATCACGCTGTGCGCCCACACGTCGCTCGGAACCCAGCCGATCTACCTGTTCGGCTCTGAGGAGCAGAAGCGCGAGTGGCTCCCGACGCTGTGCAGCGGGGAGCGGCTGGGGGCGTTCGGACTGACCGAACCCGAGGCCGGCTCGGACGCCGGCAACACGCGGACACGCGCCGCGCTCGAGGACGGCGAGTGGGTGATCAATGGCGCCAAGCAGTTCATCACCAACGCCGGCACCGACATCTCGGGCGTGGTCGTAATCACCGCGGTCACCGGCACCGGCCGCGGCGCCGATGGAAGGGGCGGCGAGCGGACGCCGGGCGAGCGCGAGATCTCGAACCTGATCGTCCCAAACGGCACGCCGGGCTATGAACCGGGAGAGCCGTACCGGAAGATGGGCTGGAACGCGTCCGACACGCGCCCGCTGACGTTCGCCGATTGCCGCGTGCCCGAGGCGAATCTGCTCGGCCAGCGCGGCGCGGGCTTCCGGCAGTTCCTCCACGTGCTCGACATCGGCCGCATCGGCGTCGCCGCGATGGGTGTCGGCCTCGCCCAGGGCGCGCTCGATCAGGCGCTCGCCTACGCCAAGGAGCGGCGCGCGTTCGGCCGGCCGATCTCGAAATTCCAGGCGATCCAGAGCAAGCTCGCGAACATGTCGACCGAGATCGAGGCCACCCGTCTGCTCGTCTACAAGTCCGCCTACCTGAAGGACAAGAACGCGAACTTCACGTTGACGGCCGCCCAGGCGAAGCTCAAGAGCGGGCGCCTCGCGGTCCGCGCGGCCGACGAGGCGGTCCAGATTCACGGTGGGTACGGCTACATCGAGGAGTACCCGGTGTGTCGGTTCTACCGAGACGCGAAGATCCTGACGATCGGCGAGGGCACCGACGAGGTGCAGGAGATGGTGATCGCGCGAGCTCTGGGGGCATGAGCGCCAGGGCGCGGGTCGCGTTAGCGGCGGTCGTCGCCGCGGTCCTGGCGGCCAGCCCGGGGGCGGCGGGCGCGCAGTCGCCTCAGGTCCAGTCGCGCCTCGCGGGCACCTACCAGATGACCGGTCGCGTCACCGCCGCCCAGGAGGTGCGCGGTGAGCACCTCGGCGAGGTGGTGCAGCGGACGTGGACGTTCACGCCCCTGTGCGCCACCGGGCCGTGCGCCCAAGTCCGGCTGTTCCGCGGACGCGCGAACGCCACCGACACGCTGATCCTGAACCAGACCTCTCCCGGCCATTATTCCGGCGCCAGCCGCTTCTTCGCGCCGCTCAAATGCGCCGGCACGGTCTACAGCATGGGCGAGGAGGTCCCGTACCAGATCAAGCTCCAGGTCACGGCGACGACGACGGCTCCAGACGGGACCGTGCTCGCCCAGCGGATCAGCGCCACCTACGTGAACAAGTCCCGTCTTAACCTGACCCGGTGCGTGATCGTCCTAGGCCACGACGCCGCGCGCTACACGGGCACCGACGTCACCGCGAGCTGATCCGCAGCGACCGGAGCACGACGGCGAGCGTCGCGAGCTGCCGGCGCCGCTCGGTGCGGGCGCCGGAGACGACCACGTACAGACAGAACGGCCGGCCCGCGGTCGTGAAGAATTCCTGCCGTCCGGCCTGACCCGGACGGGGGTGCGCCATCCCCCGGGCGCTGAAGCTCGTCGGGTCGAGCGTCGTCGGGAGGCGGCGAGCGGAGAACAGGCCCTTGCCGGGCTCGAGCCCGGCGCCCGGTTGGTACTCGGTCAGCGCCAGGAAGGTCGCGCCGGGCGGCATCACCGCGGTGCTCTGGTCGCCGAACTCGCCGTCGTCGAGCGGGAGCTCGAAGTCGCCGGCGTGGAGCGTGGCTCCGCCCGCCGAGCGCTTGAACACCCGCCCGCTCCAGCCCCGCGGCAGCTCGATCCGCAGTCCGTGAGCCTCGATCAACGTCACGACAGCGCGAGGCCGAGCACGAGCATCCCGGCCAAAGTTGCCACCGCGGTCCATCGAGCGGGAGCGCGCCAGCGCGCGAGCGCACGGTGGAAATCGAGCAGCTGACGCTGGCTGCGCACGCCGGCCGTGGCCAAAGGGATGAGCCCCCGCACCGCACCGAAGCAGCCGAGGACGACGGCGCCGGCCGGGGCGCTCGCCACCAGGAACGCGGCCAGAACGGCCACGTACGTCGCCGCGCTCGACACGATTGTGGTCACGCCAAGCCCAAGCTGCGCGCCGTAGCCGGCCCCGTACACCCAGCCTCGATATTGGTCGAGCCAACGCTCGTCGACTTGCCGCCGGGGCCCGGGAACCGGGATCGGCAGGCCATCGAGCACGATTGCCACTCCGATCGCCGCGACCAGCACCGCCACCCCGGAGCGCGCCGGCAGCACGACCGAACCCAGCGCTCCGAGCGCCGCGCCGGCGCCGGCCGCGGCCGCGGTGGCGCCGATCAGAAACGCCGTCACCGTCACCCACCAGTTGGAACGCCGGCCCCGCTCTCCGAGCGGGGTGATGCTCGCGAGCATCGACTCGCCTCAGGGAGACCAGGCGGACGCCACCGCGGCCGTGACCGCAGCCGCGCAACCGAGGACCACCGGTCCGCTCAGCGCCGGCCTCCCGGGTACAGGCTGGCGTGGCCCGGCTCGACGCCGGCCGCCGCCAGCCGCTCGTCGAGGCCTCGCTCCTCCTCGACCGCATCGCCGATCAGCGATGCGAGTGCGTCCCACGTAGTCGCGACTCCCTCGCCTCTGATCGCACCGTCCTCGATCAGTACGAAGTACGGGGTGCCCGGGACGCCGTAGTCGTCCCACGCTTGCGAGGACATCACGACCGGCACGGCGTCGGGGCCGAGCCTGCGCAGCTTGGCCCGCTGCTCGCGTTCGGCTCCGCGGGTCACGATCACCGTGCGCAGCCCGGGCGCGGGCCGACCGTCGCCGAGCTTCTCCCAGAACGCGGCACAGCTCGTGCACCCGCTGCTGAGGAACGCGAGCAGGGTGGGCGATCCGGTGAAGGCCAGCTTGATCGCGTCGCCGGTGGGCGTGACTCCGGCCAGCTCTGGAGCGGCGGTGTCGCCGCGGGCGGCCGCCGGCGGCTCGGGCACGCGCGGCGCGTCCGTGCCCTCGGGGCCAAGGCGCCGCAGCAGCTCGGCGTGGCTTCGTAGCAGCGCCGCGACGAGCACGATCAGCAGGACCAGCAGCACCGTCTCGACCGACACGACCGCGACCACCTACGCCCCGCCTCCTCCCGGGAGTTGCATCCCCAGACCTTCCAGGCAGGGGTTGTTGTGCGTGCACGTCCGGTTGTCGACCATCTCGGTGCCGTTGCAGTTCATCGACGGCACCGCGGCGGGGTTCTGGCATACGACCAGCCGGCAGACGACCTCGGTCTCGCCGGCGATCTGGGTATTGCACTGCCCGTAGCGGAAGTGGTTGCAGTCGACCGCGCGGTGCCCGCAGTCGCCGTGCGCACACTGGCACCCGCCCGGGAACACACTGCCCGGGATCCGGTTGCAGTCGATGTAGTAGCGAACGCCCTCCTCGTGGCAGAGGCCATGGCCGCGGTAACTCGTGCACTTCCACCAGCCGGCGATGTACGTGTCGGGCGGGCAGGCGTTGTTGCCGTCCTCGATCTCGCAGCAGAACGCCGTGTAGCCGTCCCGGCACTTGCTGCCCTTCGCGCACTGCTCGGGCTGGAGGACCGCCCACGCCGTGCCTGGGCGGATCAGGTACCGGACCGGCGCCACCGCGAGCGCCGATCCCGCGACCGCGGCCTTTGCCAGCGCCCCGCGTCGCGACGTCCGCCGCTCGAGCAACCCGCCGAGCCGCTCAACCACGCTCATTCGCCGCTCCACACGACCCACGCCCGCGGCGCCAGCGTGTACACGAGCACGGTCGCGTAGACCGCGCCGGCAATCCCGATCAGCAGCGCGGCCGCCTGCGGTGCCGGCTGACCGAGCACCCACCCGAGCCCGAAGGGGCCGGCGAGCGCCGCGGCCAGCGCCAGCGTCCCCAGCAGCTCGCTGGCGATCACGTGGGCTAGCGAAACCGGAAAGTCGTTCTCCCCAAAACACCCGCACGCCACGCGACGGCGCCTGAGGATCATGGCCACCGCGGCGAACGAGCCGTAGAGCACCGCCAGCGCCGCCGCGAGCGCCCGAGTCGGGTGTAGCGCGCACGCGGCGCCGAGCGCGATCTCGCCGGTAGCCAGCGCGCGGACCGCCCAGGGGCCGGTGTTGAGCGCCGCCGCCGCGCCGGCCGGGGAGCGCAGCTTCAGAGAGCCCGCGACGCAGAGCAGCAGCGAGGCGACGATGAACGGCGGCGCGAGCGCGGCGCTCATCGCGCGATGTCCTGCGCCCGTCGCTCGAGCACGGTGGTGGCCGCGCTGGCGGGATCGATCTCACGCGCCACCACGCGGTCAAGCAGCTCCTGGACCTCCGGATCCTCGCGGAGCGAGGCCTCGAGCTCGCGGCGCATCCGGTAGGTGGCGAGTGCGAGCACCTCGTTCATCAGGTTGCGGCGCCGGCGCTCGGACAGCGTCCCTTCGGCCTCGACGTAGGCGTGATGCTCGGCGAGCTGTTCGGACAGCTCCTCGAGGCCCTGTCCCCGGACCGCCTCGGTCTTGATGATCGGCACCTTCCAGCCGTCCTGCGGCCCGAGCGCCAGCACGTTCTTGATCTCGCGCACCATCGTGTCGGTCAGCGGGTGGTCGGCCTTGTTGATCACGATCACGTCGGGGATCTCCATCACGCCCGCCTTGAGCGCCTGGATCGAATCGCCCGACCCTGGCATTAACACGAGCACGACCGTATCGGCGTGGTCGATGATGTCGACCTCGGCCTGGCCGACGCCGACGGTCTCGAGCAGGATCACGTCGCGACCCGAGGCGTCCATCAACAGCGCGGCCTGGAGCGACGCCTCGCTCAGCCCGCCGAGCGCGCCGCGGCTCGCCATCGAGCGGATGTACACGCCGGGGTCGAGGAAGTGGTCGGACAGACGGATCCGGTCGCCGAGCAGCGCTCCGTGGGTGAAGGGGGACGTCGGGTCGATCGACAACACGGCGACGGTCCGGTCGCGCGCTCGCTCGAGCTTCGTCAGCGCGCCGAGCAGCGTCGACTTGCCGGCGCCGGGCGGGCCCGTGAACCCGATCACCGCGGCGCGGCCGGTGCGGGGATAGACCTCCTTCACCAGCGCCCACCCCTCGGGGTCGTCGTTCTCCACCAGCGAGATGCCGCGGGCAAGCGCCCGGCGGTCGCCGGCGAGAAGGCGTTGGGCGAGTGAATCGTCGGCGCCTGCCATCGCTGGCAATCATGTCAAGGGTACGATCCTGCGGTGCAGTCGGTGAGCACCGAGCAGCTCGAGCGGACCCCGGCCGGGCGGGATCCAATTTCAATTCCGCCGCTCGTCCGCTCGGGGCCGCCTCCCTTGCACGGCGGCCCGCTGACGTTCCTGCGCTTCGCCCGGGCGAACCACATGCTCCAGGTGGGATACCTGCGGCTGATCGCGCGCTGGCTGTGGCTGAAGCTGCGGTGGCGGGGGCGGCTGCGCACGGATGGGCTGTGCTTCGTGTGCCCGGGCGTGAAGTTCGAGATCGGCCGCGATGCGTCGGTCTCGCTCGGCAGATGGTCGTGGATCGGCCACGGATGCAAGATCCGCGTCCACGAGGGCGAGTTCTCGCTTGGCGCGAAGTCCGTGATGGGTCAGGAGTGCACGATCTCGGCCTACCAGCACATCTCGATCGGCCGCGAGTGCATCATCGCCGACCGCGTGATGATGATCGACTTCGACCACGGGATGGTCGAGGTGGAGCGCCCGATCCGCGAGCAGGGGATCTACAAGCGCGACGTCGACATCGGCCACAACGTGTGGATGGGTTATGGGGCGTGTGTGCTGCGAGGCGTGTCGGTAGGCGACAACTCCGTGGTCGGGACCAGCGCCGTGGTGACGGCCGACGTGCCCGCGAACGCCGTGGTGGCCGGGGCGCCGGCGCGTTTGATCCGCATGCGGCGAGCGCCAAAGACCTTTCGCTGGGGATAAGCGGCTCGAGAAAGCGAACCTGGAGGACGCTTTCTCGAGCCCGTCCCTTGCGCCGGTTCAGTCGTTGCGACAGACCGCCAGGAAATCCAGGGCCCGATCCAGCCGCTCGCTCCGCAGCGCGAAGTCGCCGCTCGCGATCGCCGGCGTGAAGCGGCGATAGAACGCGTCGGTCGACGCCGAGGCGCGTGTGCACCCGGTCCCAGCCGAGCGCGAGCGCAATCTCGTGCACGCGGAGCTTGCGCGCATGGAACAGGCCGAGCACCTCGACATCGGCGAACGTGCCGCGGCACAACTCGGTGAACTCGCCCACGCGGTACTCGCGTAGGTGCCACGGGTTGTCCGACTTGGCGTGGCCCGCCGGCGCCAGCTTCAGCACGTTCGGCGTGGAGACGTAGGCGGTGCCGCCGGGCTTGAGGATGCTCCTGAAATGGGCGAGCACCGCCGGCGGGTCGATCACGTGCTCGATCGTCTGGAGGAACACCACCGCGTCGAAGCTGTCGCCGGCTCGCCGAACGTCTCGACCGCGCCCCACTGGAAGGTCAAGTTGGGACCGGTGTACCTGAGCTTGGCGTGCTCGTGCGCCTCGGGGTTGCCGTCGACGCCGACCACGCTTGCGGCGCCGCGAGCGAGCACGTTCGATCCGTAGCCCTCTCCGCACGCCATGTCGAGGACGACCGCCGCCGGCAACCCGCGCGGCGATCCATTCGTACACCGCCAGGTGGCGGCGATACCAGTAGTTCTCCGCGGGGACATCCGGAAGCGTGCGCTCGCCGGTCAGCTCGAGCGGAGGGACTCCCGGGGGCTGGTTCTGCTGTACGTACAGGCTCACCGGCGCGGGGCCCCGTGGCCGTCGCCGTAGGCACGGTCGCACCGAGGGGTGCCACTGGTGGATGCCGCGCGAGGACGCAGGATCCGACGCGTAGCAGCGCTACGTGAGGATCCGAGGACGAAGCGCAGCGCCGCCAGGGGCGCCTCGAATGCGAGCGTGCTTACCGCGACGGCCACAGGGTAATGTGGCCGTCGCGATGGAGGCACTGCGGAGCGAGGCGATGCGGAGCGATGCGCTGCGGCGCGCCGACGAGATCCGCGATGTCAACACCCGCTACCACGACGTCGCCGCCGAGAGCTACGACTCCAAGTGGGGCATCGACTTCGGCGCGGTCGGCCAGGGCCAGGTCGTCGGCAAGCTCCGCAAGCTGCTCGGCTCGGCGGCGCTCACGCGGGGCTTTGACCGCTCGCTCGAGGTCGGCGCCGGCACCGGCTACTTCAGCCTCAACCTGCTGCGCGCCGGGATCGTCCGCGACGCGACCTGCACCGACATCTCGCCCGGGATGGTGCGCGCTCTGGCCGCGAACGCGGAGCGGCTCGGGCTGGAGGTCCGGGCATTGCGGGCCGACGCCGAATCGCTCCCGTTCCGGGATCAGAGCTTCGATCTCGTGCTCGGGCACGCCGTACTGCACCACCTCCCCGACCTCGAGCGTGCGTTCTCGGAGTTCCATCGAGTCTTGAAGCCGGGCGGGCGGATCGTGTTCGCCGGCGAGCCGTCGCACGTCGGAGATCGCCTCGCGGCGATTCCCAAGCGTGGCGCGATCGCGGTGGCGCCGGCGTGGCGCCGCGCGCTCCGAGCCGCGCCCCCGCCGCCGCCGGCGCACGACCCGGGTTCTGAGAATGGCGCCGATCACGGTCTCGAGCCGGTCGTCGATATCCACGCGTTCTCGCCAGAGGACCTCGTGGCGCTCGCGCGCACCGCCGGGTTCGTCGACGTGCGCGTCCGCGGCGAGGAACTTCTCGCTAACTGGTTCGGGTGGTTCAACCGTGCACTCGAGGCGAGCGCCAATCCGGACGACGTGCCGATGCTGTGGCGCCAGTACGCGTTCCGCGGCTACCTGCTCCTCCAGCAGGTCGACGAGCGGCTGCTCGAGCCTCTGTTGCCGCCGGCGATCTTCTACAACCTGCTGGTCACGGCCCGCCGTCCCTAGACTGAATGGGGCTGTGCCCGGACCTCCTTCGCGTGAGTTCCCGCTGTTCCCGCTCGGGATCGTGGCGCTGCCCGGAGAGTTGATCCCGCTCCACATCTTCGAGGAGCGCTACAAGACGATGATCGACGAGTGCATCGGGCACGAGCGCGAGTTCGGGATCCTGTGGATGTCCGACGACGGGCTGCGAGAGGTCGGGTGCGCGTGCGCGATCGACCAGGTGCTCGAGCGGATGGATGACGGCCAGATGAACCTGATCGTCCGGGGCACAAGACCATTTCGTGTTCTCGAGCGCCAAGGCCACCTCCCGTACCCGGCCGGCGTGATCGAGTTCGTGGAGGACCGCGAGGACCAGGTCGACGCGGACCTCGAGAAGGGCGCGCACGAGGCGTACGCCGAGCTCTACAAGCGCGCCACCGACCGCGAGCCCGATCCGGACGAGCTGGCCGGGATGACCGCCTACGCGATGGCGGCCACCGTCGACTTCGGTCTCGACGCCAAGCAGGGCCTGCTCGACATGCGCTCCGAAAACGCCCGGCTGCGGCTGGTGACGCGGCTGTTCCGGGCCGCGATCAAGCGGCTCGAGCTGGTCGACAAGGTGCAGGAGCGGGCGCGGTCGAACGGCAAGGTCCGTTTCGGCGCGAGCTAACGTCGCGGACCGTACGCCCCGTGGTCCGCCCCGGCGCGACCAGCACGCCCGCAGACCGTACGCAGCTGTGGTCCGCCCCGGCGCGAGCCAGCACGCCCGCAGACCGTACGCCCTGTAAAACGCCCAAAAGCTCCGCGCGCCGCGACGCCCTCGGGACATAAGCATTCCCCACATGCTTATGTCCCGGACGCGGTCGGCTCGCCAGCGATTCCGGGCCTCATGCAGGTAGCGCCAGCGCCCGGCGCGTCAGTCGTTGGCACCGGCGGCCAGCGCCGGCGCCCGGCGCGTCACGCGTTGTAGATCACCATCGCCGCCCCGAACACGAGGCAGTAGATCCCGAACGGGGTCAGCGTGCGTGTCTTGAAGTAGCGCATCAGGAAGTGCACGGTGAAGACCGCGGCGACCGCCGCCGAGACTGCCGCGATCACCGCATCGCCGCGAATCCCGGCCCCCAGCGAACCGGTCAGATCGCTGAATTTGAGCAGGCCAGCAGCAAGGATCGGGGGCGTGGCAAGCAGGAACGCGAACCGGGCGGCGTCCTCGTTGTCGAGGCCGCGCACCAAGCCGGTGGCCATGCAGATGCCGTCGCGGCTCAACCCGGCGATCAGGGCAAAGCTCTGGAAGAACCCGATTACGCCGGCCTCTTTGTACTCGAGGGTGTCGAGCCGCCGGCCGCCGTCGCGCTTCATCCCCTCGCGGGCCGCGAGCGCGCGCACTTCGGAGCGCCTTCGGAAGCGTTCGGCGCCGAGCAGGATGAATCCGTTGACGACCAGGAAGATCGACGCCGCCAGAGGTTTGGCCAGCGCCACCCGGATCGGATGTTCGAGGAAGAACCCGAGGATCCCGACCGGGATCGTCGCAAAGATGATCAGCCACGCAAGTCGCTCGGTCGAGGTCTCGACCTTGCGCTTGCGCAGCGTCGCGAAAAACGCGCCGATGACCTCGACCCAGGTTCTCCAGAAGTAGATCAGCAGACCGACGGCGCTGCCGACGTGCAGCATGACCACGAACGCCAGCCACGGCGACTCGGGCTCGGACTGCCACGAGACGATGTTGTTCCAGCCGAACAGGTGAGGAAAGATCACGGTGTGACCGAGGCTGGAGATCGGGAACAGCTCGGTGACCCCCTGGAGCAACCCAAGCACGATCGCCTGGAAGGTCGTCATGTGTGGGGCCGTGGTTGCGGCGACGTTGATCACGAGCGTGGACGGTAGCGGTCGTTCTAACCGGCGGGTAAGCCTAAGAAGTTCTTCAAGAACTTAGGCCGCAAGGATTCGCGGCGGCCTGTATTACAAACAACTCCAGATCGGACAATTCCTTCCGCGAGAGCGCCGCAGTGTCTGGGAAAGACATAGTGCCGTTTTGAACTTTGACCGTGTATGAGTAAACGCTTCGGGCGCTACCCGAAAACCGCAATTTGGAACTGACGTCGGTGTTGAGCTCGCTGGTCAGATCGCGCGCCTGCAGCAGCTGCGGGTCGGGCAGGTTCTTCGGCTTGCCCCCGTCGCACGAGATCGTGCCGCCGTCGTTCACGAGCAGCGACAACTTCTGACCGTGGGCGCCGGTGCGCGTCACGACGAACAGATCGGGCTCCTCGACTTCGAAGCCGCAGCCCGTGACAAGCGCAGCGAGCAGGAGTACGACCGCTGCGCGAAGCTTCATCCAGCCGAAACTACCAGCGCTGCCCCACCACGCCGTGGATCCCCGCCGCCGGAGAAACGGCCCCGGCGATCACGCGCGACGGCCTGAACGCCGCCGAAGAACAGGTTGAGCTCCCTGAAGCGGCCGACCGCCCGACCGGCACGCTCGAGAACGCCGGTGTCGACTCCCGGCTCGGCGTAGACGACGCCATCCTCGAAGTGGACCCGTGGTGCCTGGACCGCGTCGCCCGCCGCAAGGCCGTCGTCGATCACGCGGATGATCGTCTGCAGGATCGCGGAGCGGATCCGGTTCGAGCCGGCACTGCCGAGCACCAGCTCGGGCGCGCCTTCCCGCAGCACCGCGGTCGGCGACATCATGCTCGGCATCCGGCGTCCGGGCGGCTGACGGTGGAAGCCGAGCGGGTTGAGGTCCTGCTCCCCGAGCATGTTGTTGAGGTGGACGCCGGTGCCGGGCACCACCACGCCCGAGCACGACCCATTCGAGCAGGTGACCGAGCACGCCCAGCCGTCGCGGTCGAGAACCGCGACGTGCGTGGTCGAGCCGAGCGGCGAGCGTCGCGCCAGGAATCGCTTGACGAACTCCGGGTCGTCGAGCCCTTCGATGAACTCGGGCGTGCGCTCGGCCTGGGTTCGCTCCATGGTGTCCACGACCTGCGTCAACTCAGGCCTCCCCGGGGCGTCTCCGAGCAGCGCGAGCGCGTGGGCGATCAGGATCCCGCCGGCCGACGGCGGCGGATTAGTGACGACCTCCCGGCCCCGATACGAGACTCGGATCGGCGTGCGATCGACGACCTCGTACGACGCCAGGTCCTCGCCGGTGACGATCCCGCCGCGCTCCGCCAGCCAGCCGACGATCGCGGCCGCGATGTCACCCGTGAAGAACGGCGCGGCTCCCTCGCTGCCGAGCCGCTCGAGCGCATCGGCCAGGTCGGGCTGGCGGACGACGTCGCCAGCTCGCGCCACTCGCCCGTCGGGCGCGAACAGCGCGGCGCATTCCGGCGTCGAGGTGACGATTCCCTCGAGGATCTCGATCACGTAGGCCTGCGGTTCGTTGAGCTCAACGCCGTCGCGGGCGAGCTTCACCGCCGGCCGAGCCAGCTCGCCGAGCGGGATCCGGCCAAACCGCGATGACGCCTCGCATACCCCCGCGGCCATCCCGTATGTCCCCACCGAAGCCGGGCCGATGTTGAACACCTGGATCGCGTCCCCGAACGAGACGCTGATCGGGATCAGCTCCGCGCGCGCGGTCACGTCTGCACCTCGCCCGGGAGCCTCGACGAAGAAGTCGAGCACCACCGGGTCGCTCGCCCGGCTCCACCACCAACATGTAGCCGCCGGCGCCGAGGCTCGTCAGCAGTGGCTCGCACGCGAACGACGTGAGCATCGCCGCGACCGCGCCGTCGACCGCGTTTCCGCCCTCCCGCATGGCGTTGGCGCCGGCCTGCGCGGACAGCGGATGGCCGGCGGCGATCACGCCGAGCGGCTCGGCGGTCACGACTGGCCGGTCCTATCTACGAGGAATGAATTCGGGCACGTCGAGGTCGAGTGAACCACTGCGCTGCCGCACGCGGCTGACGCGTGGCTCGCCCGCCGGCTCGCGCAGCGCCGAACCACGGTCAGCGCTCCGGTCCCTCGTCTCACGGCCCAGCTCGCGCGGGCGGACGCGCGAGTCGCCGTAGCCGGTGGCCACGACCGTGACCCAGACGTTGTCCTGGAGCTTCTCGTCGAGCATCGCTCCAAAGATGATGTTCGCGTCCGGATGGGCGGCTTCGGCCACTGCTTTCGCCGATTCGTTGACCTCCCACAGCGACAGGTCCGGCCCGCCGGTGATCGAGAGCAGGATCGAGTGGGCGCCCTCCATGCTCGTCTCGAGCAGCGGCGAGGCCACGGCGCGCTCGGCCGCCTCGATCGCGCGCCGGTCGCCGGTTCCCATTCCGATCCCGAGCAGCGCGGTTCCGGCGCCGGACATGATCGTCCGCACGTCGGCGAAGTCGAGGTTGATCAGCCCGGGGAGCGTGACCAGATCGGAGATCCCCTGCACGCCCTGGCGAAGCACATCGTCGGCGACGCGGAACGCATCGACCATCGAGACGTTGCGCTCGAGCACCGACAGGAGCCGGTTGTTCGGCACGACGATCAGCGTGTCGACCTCGTCGGCCAGATCGGCGATTCCCGCCTCGGCCTGGTCGCGACGGCGGGTCCCTTCGAACTGGAACGGACGCGTGACGATCCCGACGGTCAGCGCGCCGAGCTCGCGAGCGATCTGCGCCACTATCGGCGCCGCGCCGGTCCCCGTTCCGCCGCCGGCGCCAGCGGCGATGAAAACCATGTCCGAGCCACGCAACATCGCCTTGATCCGGTCGTACTCCTCGCGCGCCGCGGCCCGCCCCAGCTCGGGGTTCGATCCCGATCCGAGACCGTGCGTGATCGAGTCGCCGATGTGGAGCGTCTCGTGCGCGGCCGACTGCTGGAGGGACTGAAGATCGGTGTTGATCGCCAAGAATTCGACGCCCTCGATCTCGGCCTCCACCATCCGGTTGATCGCATTCACGCCGGCGCCACCGACGCCGACCACCCGGATGACCGGACCTCCGGCGTCACGCTCTCCAAGTGGCTCGTCGCGCGTGACCCGCGCGTAGACGTCGTGCGCTGGCTCGCTCGCCGCCGGTTCGGCAGGCGCCGGCCGCTCGAGCAGGTTCTCGGGGATGTCGGCGGAGAAGGCATGCCGGAGACGCTCGTGCGGGAGCGGGATCCGCGGCTCCTCGAACTCGAGCTCTCCTGGTTCGCTTGGTGCCGGCCGCTCGTCGGCCGAGGCCTCGGGCTCGGCCGGCGTCGCCGGTGGCGGCGCGGGCTCCTGACCGTGCTCCTCGGTGTCGTGAGCGGTCTTCCGGAAGAGGGCCGCGAGTGGTCCTTCGCGCATACTCGCGCGCTTACCGCTTGGCATTGGAAAGGACCTCCTTCGCGAGCTGCCGATAGGCGTGTGCGGCCAAACCGTCCGGATCGTACTTCAGGACCGACATCCCTTTCACAGGGGCTTCGGCGAAACGGATCGTCTTGCGAATCCGCGAAGCGAATACTCGGTCCCCGAAGTTCTCCTCCAGCAGCTCGATCGCCTCCTTGGCGTGCAACGTTCGAGTGTCGACGAGGGTCGGGAGGATGCCCTCGATCTCGACGTCCGGGTTCAGGTTCTCGCGGATCATCGCCAGCGTGTTCTGCAGCTGGATCAGGCCGCGCATCGACAGATATTCGCATTGAACGGGGACGATCACCTTGTTCGCGACCGTCAGCGCGTTGATCGTCAGCAGCCCGAGGCTCGGCGGCGTGTCGATGAACACGTAGTCGTAGTCGTCCTCGACCGGCTTCAGTGCCTTCTGCAGGGAGCGCTCGCGGCCGATCATCGTGGACATCGCGATCTCCGCGCCGGCCAGGTCGATCGAGGAGCAGGCGACGTCGACCTCGCGCTTGCGGATCACCTCACGAATCGAGATGTGGTGAACGAGCACGTCGTACATCGACTTCTCGAGGGTGTCCGGGTCGATGCCCTGAGACATCGTCAGGTTGCCCTGGGGATCCATGTCGACGCACAGGACCCGATGCCCTTCCTCGGCGAACGCCACGGCGAGGTTGAGCGTAGTCGTGGTCTTGGCGACGCCACCTTTCTGGTTGGCGAACGCGATCACGTGGCTCATGTCGCCCGTGTATTCGTAGAAGCCGGGCGGAATCCTCTTGGGCCGCCCCGCTATTTTCGGGTCCGGTGACCGCACTGCTCGACAAGCGGCTCGTGTTCGTCACGGGCAAGGGAGGGGTGGGCAAGTCGACGGTGGCGATCGCGCTCGGGCTGGTCGCCGCCCGCCAGGGACTGCGCACGATCGTCGCCGAGCTCGCGAGCCAGGACCGGGTCCAGGGCCTGTTCTCCGAAAATGGCGAGCGCGAGCGGTTCCGCGAGGTCGAGCTCGCTCCAGGGCTGTTCACGATCTCGATCGACCCCCAACAGGCGATGGAGGAGTACCTGCGCGTGAAGGCCGGGACACTCGGCCAGGCGCTCGGCTCGAGCCGCCTGTTCCAGGCGTTCGCGATGGCGACGCCCGGGATGCGCGAGCTGCTCAGCATCGGCAAGGTGTGGGAGCTCGCGCAACTCGACCGCCGGACGCGGGGCGCGGCTCCGTACGACTTGGTGATCGTCGACGCCCCGGCGACCGGACACGGCGTCGGCCTCCTGCGTACGCCGAAGACGTTCGCCGACATCGCGCGGGTCGGCCCGATCGCCCATCAGGGCCGCACGATCTCCGACACGATCGCCGACCCCGCTTTCACCGGAGTGGTCGCCGTCGCGACGCCGGAGGAGATGCCGGTGAACGAGACGCTGGCGCTCGCCGGCGAGCTGGCCCGGGACGAGCTCCCGCTCGACCTCGTGATCGTCAACGCCCTCTACCCGGCCAGGTTCGAGGCCGCGGAGATCGCCGAGCTCACGTCCGCGCTGTCGAGGACCCGCTCGAACCTGGCCCGCTCGGCGCTGCGGGCGGCGCTGTCCGAGCACACCCGCGCCGCCACCCAGCGCGACCAGCGCGATCGCCTGCGCGAGTGCGCGAACGGCCGCCTCGCCGAGCTTCCGTACGTGTTCGTCGATCACCTCGGCGTGGCGGAGCTCGAGCAGCTGGCAGCGGCCCTGGAGTCCGCGCTGTGAACGTGGCCGAGATGCTCGAGGGCAAGCGGGTGTGCGTGTGCGCCGGCTCGGGGGGCGTCGGCAAGACCACCACGTCAGCCGCGATCGGGCTCGGGATGGCGGCGCGTGGCGCCAAGGTAGCGGTGGTGACGATCGACCCGGCCAACCGCCTGGCTAACGCGCTCGGGCTCGAGCAGCTCGAGAACGAGCCCCGTCGTGTCGAGCCGGATCGGCTGGCATCCGGTCCGATCGAGGTCAAGGGCGAGCTGTGGGCGATGATGCTCGACCCCAAGCGGACGTTCGACGAATTGATCGACCGGATCGCGCCGGACCCGGGGCGGGCCGAGGAGATCAAGGCCAACCGCGTGTATAGGGAGCTGTCGACCGCGGTCTCGGGGTCCCAGGAGCTCACCGCAATCGCGAAGCTGTCCGAGCTCGATAAGGGGAACGAGTTCGACGTGCTCGTCCTGGACACGCCGCCGTCGCGCAACGCGCTCGAGTTCTTCGACGCACCGGGCCGACTCAACTCGTTCCTCGAAGGAAAGGCGCTGAAGGCGTTCCTGCGCCCGACCGGCTTCGGGGTGCGCGCGCTGGGCCGCGGCGCGTTGCCGCTGCTAGGCGGCCTTCGCAAGATCACCGGCCTCGACCTGATCACCGACCTGACCGTGTTCTTCGGACTGCTCGGCGACATGACGGGCGACTTCAGCCAGCGCGCCGCCCAGGTCGAGCAGCTGCTCCGCGCCGACACCACCGCGTTCCTGCTCGTCACCTCAGCGACTCGCGAGTCGGTCGATGAGGCGATCTGGTTCCGCGAGCGCCTCGCGAGCGACGGGCTTCCGTTCGCGGGCGTGATCGTCAACCGCGTGCACCACGACCTGCTCGGCGATCGCGAGCCGCGCGAGCTCAGCGCGGCGCTGGCCAAGGCGCTCACCCCTTCGCTCGCCGGCAGGGTCGCCGACAACTTCCGCGACTACCACGTGCTCGCCACCCGCGACGACCACAACCTCTCGCGCCTCGCGCAGGAGCTCGACGCGCGCAGGCTCCTGCTCGTGCCCCAACTCGATGACGACGTCCACGACATCGAGGGCCTTGCGCGAATCCACCAGTACCTGTTCGCGTCCCAGGCCGAACGCGAGCGGCTGATCGAAGATCTGGTCGCGTAGACGCGCGCGGGGGTTAGACCGGCTCGAGCGACACCGCGTCGGGACCGTCGTCGGTCCACGTCGGCCAGGTCAGCAGCAGATCCTGCCACTCGTACGCCGGCACGGCGTTGCCGCGCCGGGACAGCGTGACTGGGACCGAGTGGAGCAGCTCCCACACCACTCCCTCGCACAGCGCGATCCGTTCGCTCACGCGCGACTGCGGATACCACTCGCCGGCGAGCTCCACCAGCCCTGAGATCGAGATCGCGCCAGCGCCGGCGCGCGCGGCGACCTCGTTCTTGAAGTCACTGGCGGTCGGCAGCTCGGCGGTCTCGTCGCGCGCCTCGATCAGTATCTCCTGGGTGACTTCCCTCCCGCTGCGAGTCACGGTCTGCCACCCGCGCCCGAGTCCCATCTCGGCGACGCCGAGCTCCGGCGCTTCGTAGATGGTCAGAGTGGCCCGGTCCGGCAGCCAGCGGTACTCGTTCAGCTCGATCACCTCAACCGCGAGCCAGGGTGTGACGATCCGCTCGTCGAGCTCCTCCCGCGTGAGGTTGAAGGCGCGGGTCTGATGCGGGAACTGGCGCAGCTCGACGTGGAACACGACGACGATAGAGTCGCACGCTCATGACCGAGCGGCCGTTGTGGGCACCGTGGCGCATCGAGTACGTAACCGGACCCAAGGACGGGGAGTGCATCTTCTGCGCCGCCGCATCCTCGGATAACACCGACCCCGCGCACGCGCCTATCGACCGCACCGAGCGATGCATCACGATCCTGAACGCGTATCCGTACGCGCCCGGCCACGTGATGGTCGCGCCGGTGCGGCACATCGCGGCATTCGAGGACCTGGACGAGCAGGAGATGCTGGACACGATGCGCCTGGCCCGCCGTTCGATCCTCGCCATCCGAAAGGCGATGAGCCCGGATGGGTTCAACGTCGGCCTCAACCTAGGCAAGATCGCGGGGGCGGGGATCGCCGATCACCTGCATCTGCACGTGGTCCCGCGCTGGAACGGCGACACGAACTTCATGCCGCTCCTCGCGGACACGCACGTGATCCCGCAGGCGCTCGAGGCGACGCAGGCGATCCTCGCGCGCGCGATCGCTGAGCTACCGTGACGAGACGATGGCGACGCGGATCTGGCTCGAAGAACTGCTGGAGCTGATCGATCGGGGTGCACAGGTGGTCGAGGTGCTGCCCGAGGACGACTACGCACCGGCGCATCTTCCCGGCGCGATCAACCTGCCGCTGCGACAGCTCGACGAACAGCACGCGGCCGTGCTCGATCGCAGCCGGCCGGTCGTCGTGTACTGCTGGGACTCGCTATGAGACCTCAGTCCGCGAGCCGCGTGCCGGCTCGAAACGCTCGGGTTCCCTGACGTCTACGACTACATGCCCGGGAAGGTCGACTGGCTGGCCCACAACCTAGAGGTCGAGGGCGACGATCCCGAGCCGCCGACCGCGGGAGGCCTGATGCGCGACGACGTGGTGCGCTGCGCCCCCTCCGATCGCGCGGGCGATGTCCTCGAGTTAATCAAGCGCTCTCCGTACCCGTTCGGGCTGGTCATAAGCGACGATGGCACGTTGCTCGGGCGGGTGCGGGCCAGCATCCTCGACGCTGGTTCAGAGGAACCTGTCGGGGATATCGCGGAGCCCGGGCCGAAGACGTTCCGTCCGCACCGGTCCGCCGAGACCGTAGCCGGGCAGCTCGCCGAGAAGGATCTGCGCTGGGCGATCGTGACCACGCCCGAGGGACAGCTGTTGGGCGTCGCCTCGCGCGAGGATCTGGAGCGCGCCGCTAAAGCACCCTGATCGTGCCGGCCTCGCCCTCGACGAGCCGGCCGATCACCGTCCCGGGGACCTCACCCGTGCGCTCCGGTCCGAGTGCCACCAGCAGCCCGCCGGAGGTCATCGCGTCGGTCACCAGTCGCCGGTGCACCTCGTCGACGCCGGCGTCGAACGTGGCGAACTCCTCGGCGTAGCGACGGTTGTTGCGGCTCCCGCCGGCGACCGCGCGATCGTCTTCGAGCAGCTCGAGCGCGCCGGGGATCGCGGGCACGGCCGCCGCCTCGACCTCCGCGGACACGCCGCTCGCGAGTGCCAGCTCGTGCAGGTGACCGAGGAGCCCAAAGCCGGTGACGTCGGTCATCGCGTGGGCGCCGGCCCTCCAGGCCGCCGCCGCGGCGGCGGCATTCAGCTCGGTCATGACCTTGACCGCTCCGGCCAGCACCGTATCGGTCACGAGCCCCTTCTTCAGCGAGGTGGTGACCGCGCCGGCGCCGACCGGCTTGGTCAACACGAGCGCATCGCCGGCGCGTCCTGTGGCGTTGGTGATCACCTCGTCGGGGTGGATCACGCCGGTGACGGCCAGCCCGTACTTGGGCTCGGGATCGTCGATCGTGTGGCCGCCGACGATCGCGGCACCGGCCGCCCGCGCCACGTCGGCGCCGCCACGCAGCACCTCGCCGAGCATCTCGGCGCCCAGGTCCTGCACAGACCACGCCACCAGGTTCAGCGCGCTGATCGGCGTGCCGCCCATCGCGTAGACGTCCGAGAGGGCGTTGGTGGCAGCGATCCGGCCGAAGTCGTATGGGTCGTCCACGATCGGCGTGAAGAAGTCGACGGTCTGGACGAGCGCGAGATCCTCGCGGACCCGGTAGACGCCGGCGTCGTCGCTGGTCGAGACGCCGACGAGCAGGTTCGGGTCCGATGGTCGCGGCAGAGCCTGGACGAGCGGCGCGAGCAGCGCCGCCGGCACTTTGCAAGCGCAGCCGGCGCCATGTGAGAGCGAGGTGAGTTTGACGGCGGTCATAGATCGGGGATTGGCCGGCGGCGCCTAATTGGGTTTTGGCGGCGGCGCCTGACGGCGGCGCCTAATTGGGTTTTGGCGGCGGCGCCTGACGGCGGCGCCTAGCGATCATCGCAGAGCGCGCGGGTAGGGTCTTCACCGTGCTCCATCTGCTGCTAGCGGCGTCGACTCCCCCGGGCCACCTGCCCGGGGTCCTTCACAGTCTTGAGCCAACGCTCGATCGTTTCGGCTACCTCGCGCTCGGACTGATCTTCCTCGAGGACTTCGGCGTTCCGGTGCCTGGCGAGACAGTGCTGATCATCTCGGCCGTATACGCGGGCACGGGGCGGCTGAACATCTGGCTGGTGGCCCTGATCGGCTTCATCGCAGCGATCCTGGGAGACAACGTCGGGTTCGGGATCGGCCACTTCGGCGGCCGTCCACTCGCCGAGCGGTACGGCAAATACATCTTTCTAACGCCCGAGCGCCTCGATAAGACCGCCAGTTTCTTCGACCGCCACGGCGGCAAGGTGATCGTGATCGCGCGGTTCGTCGAGGGGCTCCGTCAGGCCAACGGGATCATCGCCGGCATCACCGGCATGCACTGGAAGAAGTTCTTTCTGTTCAACGCCCTTGGCGCCGCGCTGTGGGTCGGTGTCTGGGTCTCGATCGGCTACTTCTCGGGCAACAACATCGACAGCATCTATCGCACGGCCACGAGGTACGAGGCGTTCTTCGGGATCGCGGTCGGGCTGCTGATCATCGCCTTCATCGGCCATCGCGTGTGGAAGCACCAGGCGGGACGGAAGGAGAAACGGGTCGAGGAAGCCGAGGAGCACGAACAAGAGACGCCGACGAGCTGAACGGCTGGCACCTAGGGCGCTCACCTGCAAATCGCGACAAACGAGCCAGCCTTCAGGGGCCGTGGCGCGGGATGCATGTGGGGCATGCGCCAGAGGTCACGGCCCCGGCGACGGCGCTCGATTGTCGCGTCGTGCATGTAGGCGAGCCGCGGACGACCCCGGAAGGACGGCGCGCCGCACTGCGCCCGCACTTTCCCGACCCGCGACCGGCCCGGTGCTTTAACCCTCGGCCGCCAGGAACGCCTGGCGCGCCTCCGCGACCACCTCGAGCGCGGCATCGCGGCCTGCCCACCCCTGCACCTCGGAGTGCCGATCGGTGTCGAGATCCTTATAGACCGTGAAGAAGTGGGTGACCTCGGCACGAAGCTGGCGGGGGAGGTCATCGACGTCCTCGAACGTGTTCCAGCCGGGGTCGTGCAACGGCACGCACACCACGTGGTCGTCGGGTCCCTTCTCGTCGGCCATCTTGAACAGGCCGATCGCCTTGGCCAGCACGTAGCAGCCCGGGAACGTCGGCTCCGAGACACACACGAGCACGTCCAGAGCATCGCCGTCGGGAGCAAGGGTCTCCGGGATGTAGCCGTAGTCGGTGGGGTACACGACCGATGCGGATATGAACCGGTCGAGCTTGATCGCGCCGAGCTTGGGGTCGTACTCGTACTTGTTCCGGCTCCCCATCGGTATCTCGACGATGCAGGTCAAGCGGTAGTCGGTCACGGTCGCCGCCCGCGGGGGCTCTCCCTGAGCCCTCGGTTAGTTCATCTCTCCCCGGGCGACCGACAGGCAGGCCTCGCATCGAGGCCAGGGCGGGTCCCAGGGGTAGCCGGTCACGTCCTTGCCACACAGCGCGGTGTCCGGGTCCTGCTCGGTGACGAGGTGGCAGAGCTCCTCGAAGCCGTCGTCGTCAATCCGCGGCGTGTTCAGACACGCCGGATGGACGTTGGGTGTGACAGCGGGCCCGGCAGCAGCAGGTGGCACGAGTCGGAGCATAACCGCCCACCCACCCCATCAAAACCCCTATTCACGACGATCTCCAGAAACAGCACGAGCGGGCTGAACGCCCGCTCGAAGCTGCGATCGCGCTCCCCCTAACTGCATTAGAGCGCCAGGACTTATATGTCGAGCCTGGCGGCTGGACACTCCCGATCCCGCACGCGGGACCGAGTAGGGAGCGGTCTGGGTCAAGCCTAGCGCGGGCGCCGCCGCAGATGGAAGTCGCCGCTCAGGCGGCCGCTTCGGCCAACAGGTCGTCCGCGACCGCGCACAGATCGGCGTCGAGATGGCCGCACAGCACGTCCCTGAGCAGCGCCCGCAGCTGCTCGGACAACTCGTCGACGAGCGCGTCGACGCCGGGCTGCGCAGGGGCCAGCCCGGCGATCACGGCGCGCTCGAGCGAGATCGCGTGGGCCGTCCGCTCCGCCACGTCGGCGCGGTCCTCCGGCTTGGCGCAGATCACAGCCAGTCGGCCGGCGAGTCGTCCGCTCGCGGGCCCCTCGGGCTCGAGCAGCGCCCTCAGCGCCAACAGGTAGTCGGTGAGCGCCTCGAACGGCGCGAGCCGTTCACACCCCATCTCGAACCGGGACAGGGCCCAGGCGGCCTCTCCGCCCCGCGGCGTGCGCCGCGCGACCAGGTTGCAGAACGCACGCAGCTCGTCCTCCTGCTCGACGGGGATCCGTCTGGTGAGCCGTGGCCGCCCGCTCCCGCCGAGCGGCACAGAGCGCCAGGTGCCGGCGTCGATTCGGGTCCAGGCGACGGGTCCAAGCGCGAAGCCGCCGCGCTCGAACAGCCGCAGCGCAGTGAGCGTGCGGCGAAAGCGGACGCGCGCGACCGACACCGGCGCCGGTGCGGCGCGGTCCTGCGCCACCGCGAGGACGATCAGAACATGAGGCTCCTCGGCATCTCCCCACACGGCGTCGGGCGGCGCATCGTCCAGCGTGTCCCCCCGGACGAGCGAGAGCCCGTCGCCGAGCGCGACCTCGGTGGTGTCGCGATCGAGCGCGATACCGAGCAACGGCGCCACGACCGTGGTCACCGCGCGCCCCTCGTACAGCGCCTGCTCCAGCTCGCCGTAGGCCGGCTCGAACCGATCCGGGTCGAACGCAAACTCGCTGCGATCGGCGTACAGCACCGACAGGAACGTACGCAGTGCCGCGTCCGCGCACTCGCGGCGATCCGATGGGATGCGCGACTCCCCGCGCTGCCGGAGGTAGGCGTCGACGCCCTCGAGGCCGCTGACCGCGCGCACCGCGGGCGCGTACGTCGGGAGCCCGGACAGCAGCTCGAGCCGGTCCTGGATGAACGCCCCGGTCAGGGGGCGGTAGCAGTACAGCGGGACCCGGCCGCGAGGGCCGCCGGCGGCGTCGACCAGTTCGAACGGGATCTCTACGCCGGAGGCCGTCTCCGCGCACAGCACCATCGCCGCCTCCGTCGCGAACGCCTCGATCACCCCGTGGAGCGTGCTGTTGCGCACGTCCGCCGGTTCGCCCCAACCGCCGACGATCCTGCAACGTGATCGCTGGATTGCAGCTGGGGCGTTTAGATCCCGCGCTGCAGCGCGAGCACGAGCAGCACGACCGCGACCACGCCGGCGAGGACCACGATCGCGACGTTCGTCGCCAGCGCCATTCGGAGTCTGCGGGTCGCTCTCGGATCCGTGACCGAGGGCTCTCCGGCTGGGGGGTCGGCCGGATCCGGAGAGGTCATGGAGACCGAGCTCGAGAGCGCGTCAGTGACGTACCGGTTGAGGCTGATCTCGTCGCGCTCGGCGGCACGCGACAGCTGCTCGTGGAGCTCGCTCGGCATTCGAACGAGGAACCGGCCGCTGTAGCTGGTCTTCGGGGACTGACCGTCCGCCTCTTGCCCGACTTCGCCGGGTTGCGCGCCCACGCTCTCCTTCTCCGCACCCACGCCGGCAAGTTTAGTCTTCGGCCTCGCAATTTCTGGCGTTTTGCGGCGTGATATCGCGTCAGATTTCGTGATACCACCCCCGTTTTCGGACGGCTCGGATCTCAGTTCGGCTCGGAGCTTGGTGAGGGCGCCGTCGAGCAGTCGGGAGACGTGCGCCTGCGAGATCCCGACCTTCTCCGCGATCTGACGCTCGGTCATGTCGGCGTTGAAGCGCAAGAACACGATCCGGCGCTCCCGTTCATCGAGCGCGCGCATACCGCCGTCGAGCAGAAGTCGGTGCTCGCTCTCGGCGAGAGACACGGGCTCGCGCGACGCGTCTTGGGCGCCGTCGCTCATCACCGTCGACCCAAGATGCGTCGCCGCGCCCTCCGCCGCCGCCGGCAGCTGCACGCGGCGTTTGCGGTCGCTCAGGTGACGGCGAATCGCGCCCTCGACCGCAGGGGCCACGAACGTCGCGAAGGCCACGCCGCGGCCCGGGTCGAAGCGAGCCGACGCCCTCACAAGCCCGACCGACCCGGCCTGGACGAGGTCGTCGTACTCCTCCCCCCGGCCCGCGTACCGCCGTGCGATCGAACGCACTAGTGGGACGTGCGAGCGCACCAGGTCCTGTCTCGCAGCGTCGGGAAGACCCGAATCGTTCGAGCCCTTTGACGGCGCTTTGGACCGCCGGAAATGAGCCTTTTCACCGATGTCGCCACGCCCCTTTTTGCGACCGATATCACCGTGAAAGTTACAGAGATAACGACTGATACCCAGCTTTTTTTGGATCGGATCCGGGCGCCGACGAGACGTTAACAAGCAGAAGCTGATCATGGCTGATCATCTGATTGGAAAGTTTTGGGGCTTATCGGGGGCGCTCACAGCGGCGTTGTTCGCGCTGGCGCTGACCGTGCCGGCCGGCGCGCATGCAGCCGGCACCGCCTCCGGCGCGCTCAGCCAGCTCGCGGCCGTCGTTCCCGCGCCCGCACAGAGCGCCGTGTCCGCGGCGCTCTCTCAGGTCCCGTCGTCGGGCGGCGCGGGAGCCGCGTCAGCAGCCGTGCCGGACTCCCCAGCGTCCGTGCCGGTCGTGGTCCCGCCGCCGCCCCCGACGGTGCCCGTGGTGGTTCGGCCTGCGCCACAGCCAGCGCCGGCGAATCCCGTGGCCGCCGCGCACTTGCCTGTGCCCGCGCCGGCCGCGGCAGCCGGGCAGACAGTGAGCGTGCCGACGCAGGCCGTCGCGCAGCCGGAGGCCGTAGTGCAGTCCGCGCTGACGGCATCGAATGCGTCGAGGACGATCCGTCCCGACTCGGCGCTCGGCGGGCCGACACCGGCCCATCGCGTCGCCCACCCACGAGCTCATCACCATGCGGGCTCCCGGAGGCCGGCGTCGGCGGCTTCGACACGACAAGCTCCGATCGCCCACACCACAGCTCCGATCGCCCACACCACCGCGGCACGCCCGTGGTCCCCGGTGTCGGCGCTCGAGACGACGAGCCGGGGCGGCGCGCAGCCAGCCGCGCCGGCTCGTCGAGCAGACTCGCCCGCCGAATCCGGGCACGCACGTCACCTCACGCCGCCGCGATCCCATCCGGGTGGCGCGATGACCACGTCGCCGCCGGTGGCGCTCCCGCTCTCGGCCGCCCTGCCGCCGGGCGGAGGTGAGGGCAGCGCCGCCGGCGCGGGAGGGGCAGCGGCGGGCGCCGCCACTGCGGCCCTCCTCGCAATCGTCGGCGTGTGCATTCTTCGGGCCTTGTTGCCGGGGCTCTTAGGCCTGGGGCTCACCCCAGTGCAATCGGCACTCCTCGTCTCGAGGTTGGAACGGCCTGGCTAGCGCCGGTGGGTCGGTGCAAGCGACGGTCGCCGATGTGAGGCGGTCGTCCCGGGTCCGCGATCGACTGAGCGGGCCCGGCCAGGTAATCGCCGCCGCTCGGTGAGCAGGTGCGGGCACGGCGATCCAGATCAACCAAGGAGAACGAAGCAGCATGAGATCGAAATTGATTGCTGCCGCCGTCAGTATCGTCGCGCTGGCCGTACCGGCGCAGGCGTTGGCTGACGGTGGGGGCTCCGGGGCCGGTGGCCTCGGTCAAGCGCAGCTCGCGGGTCAGGCCGCGGTGACGCTGCAGGGTGCGCTCTCGAGCGCGAACGCCAACCAAACGGCGACTAACTCGAACGCGCCGGTCAGCGTCGGCGGCGGTCAGCCGTCGGGCGGCGGCAACCCGTGTGGTTGCGGTGGCAAGCCGACGGGTGGTAAGCCGATGGGCGGACCGTCGACGGGCAGCATGCCCACGGGCGGCTCGAACAGCGCCAATCAGGGCGCGATTAATGGGGCGGCGAGTGGCGCGGGCAACAACGCCAACACGATCCAGAACAACACCCAGACCCAGATCGCCGACGCCGGTAAGTCGATCGGTGGCGGCGGAGCCGGACAGGCCCAGGGCAGCGGCCAGAAGTCAGTGACCGGCCAGCTGGCCGGATCATCGGCGAACGCCAACCAGACCGCTGTGAACGGCAATACGCCGAGCAGCACCGGCGGCAGCCCGTCGGGTTCTAAGAACGATGGCCCGTCGGGTGGCGACCCCTCGGCCAACCAGGGTGCAGCTAACGGGGCAGTGAGCGGCGCGGGCAACAACGCCGGCACGACCCAGAACAACACCCAGACCCAGAACGCCGGCTCCAACTGCCACATCGGCTGCGGCGGCGCTGGGCAGGCCCAGGCGGCCGGTCAGAGCGCGGTGACGCTCCAGGGTGCGCTCTCGAGCGCGAACGCCAACCAGACCGCGGTCAACGCCAATGTCCCGGTGAACATCGCCGGCGGCAGCGTCTCGGGCGGCTCCAACAGCGCCAATCAGGGTGCTCTCAACGGAGCAGCCAGTGGCGCGGCCAACAACGCCAACACCACGCAGAACAACACCCAGACCCAGAACGCCGGCTCCGACTGTGTGGTCGGTTGCGGCGGAGCTGGGCAGGCCCAGTTGAGCGGGCAGCAGGCAGTGACGGGTCAGCTGGCGGGATCCTCGGCGAACGCCAACCAGACCGCGGTCAACGCCAACGTCCCGGTCAACATTGCCGCGGGGAACGTTTCCGGCGGTAACAACAGCGCCAATCAGTTCGCCGCCAACGGCGCACTCAGCGGCGCCGGCAACAACGCCAACACGACCCAGAACAACACCCAGACCCAGAACGCCGGCTCCAACTGCCTGGTGGGCTGTGGCGGTGCGGGCCAGTTCCAGGCCTCGGGTCAGAGCGCGGCGACGCTCCAGGGGGCGTTCTCGTCAGCGAACGCCAACCAGACCGCGGTCAACGCCAACGTCCCGGTGAACATCGCCGGCGGTGACGTGTCTGGCGGCTCCAACAGCGCCAATCAGGGCGCCATCAACGGAGCGGCCAGCTTCGCGGGCAACAACGCCAACACCACGCAGAACAACACCCAGACCCAGAACGCCGGCTCCAACTGCCTAATCGGCTGCGGCGGAGCTGGGCAAGCGCAACTGAGCGACCAGGAGGCGCTCACTGGCCAGTTGGCGGCCTCGTGCGCCAACGCCAACCAGACGGCGGTCAACGCCAACGTCCCGGTGAATATCGCCGGCGGCGACATCTCTGGCGGCGATAACAGCGCCAACCAGTTCGCGTTGAACGGCGCGCTCAGCGGCGCCGGCAACAACGCGGGCACGACGCAGGACGGAACACAGGCCCAGACGGGCTAGACGAGGGCGATGCTCGGCCAGCGGTGATCCGTTGACCGGCAGCCCAGAAACCGCGGCCCCGGCCGGCGCCCGCGCAGGCGTCGGCCGGGTCTCCCGCTCGAGTACTGAATGCGATACCTGAACACGGCAAAGCTCGGACTGGTCCTGATCACGATCTTCGTGGCGCTCGCGGCCGCGGCTCACGCCCGCGCCGATCAGTTGCCTTCCACGACGGTCGCGACCTCGTCCGCGACGATCACGCCGAGTCAGCCGACGACTCAACCGGCCCCGCCGAGTGACCCGGGTACTGCGCCGGTCACGACGCCTTCGGTGCCGACCGGCTCGAGTACCCCACCGGTCCAGACGGGGACACCGCCGGCCATCTCGGGGTCGTCGACGCCTCCGACTGACGAATCGCCAGCGTCACCACCTGCGCAGACGCCAGTGGTGATACCACCCCAGGTTCAGGCGGTACCACCGGCCCAGACGTCGCCGTCACCGCCCAGCGAGGCGCAGGCGATACCACCAACCCAGACGCCGCCGTCGCTACCCAGCCAGGCGCCACCGCCATCAGCCAGCCAGGCGCCACCGCCATCAGCCAGCCAGGCGCCGCCGTCGCCGCCGAGCCAGGCGACACAGTCACCAGCCGGCCAGACGCCGCCGTCAACTCCGAGTGTGGGCACGGCAGCGACCGCGCCCGAGCAGGCGACCCCGGCTCCATCCTCGCCTTCGAATCCGCCGGCTCAGACATCTCCAGCCATACCGAGCCCGGGCACGCCGCCCGCCGGGACCACTCCGTCGACGCCGCCCGCCGCGTCGACCGCCACCAGCCAGACTATTTCTCAGGTCCAGATTTCAGGCTGTACGTCTCACTGCGAGGGCGTCAGCCAGGTTCAAGTGGCCGTCCAGGAAAGCGTGACGGTGCAGGTCACTGGGGCGGCGGTGCAATCGGCGGCCGGCCTCGACACGCAGCCGTCGCCGAGCCCCTCTTCCCAGGTCACGAGCGAAATGACGCAGTTCCAGATCGGCTGCATCACGGAGTGCTTCGGGACGACCACGACCAGCGCATCCACGGCCGCCCTGGCCCAGCAACTCCTCTCGGACTTCAACTCGCTCCAGCCGACCTGCGGCTCATCGACCACCGAGCCAGCAACGATCGAGAGCGTCGTCGACCAGGTGGCGTGCCAGCTTCAGGCGGCTCAGACGGCGGTCGCCCAGACCCAGGTCGCCTCGCAGAGCGCGACCACGGTCCAGGC
This sequence comes from uncultured Solirubrobacterales bacterium, assembly GCA_963849675.1. GTDB lineage: Bacteria > Actinomycetota > Thermoleophilia > Solirubrobacterales > Solirubrobacteraceae > Palsa-465. Next base: position 206,481 of record CAWKIW010000001.1, read on the forward strand.
GACCGACGACGCACCCCCCATCGCCCAGGTACAGCAGGGCACATGGCAGCTGCAGATCGGCTGCGTCTTCTACTGCCTCGATACGCAGCAGGTTCAGCAGGCACAGCAGTCGATCACGATCATCAATGTGCAAGCCAGTCCGTCCAGCTCGAACCCCGGCGCCGTCGACGTGACCGCTCAGATCATCTGGCAGCTGCAGATCGGCTGTGTCGCCTGGTGCTACGACGCGACGCAGGCTCAGGTCGCCGGGCAGAGCACCGCGATCGTCGACGAGAGCCCGCCGCCCCCGAGTCCCCCACCAACGCCGCCGGCGACCCCACCGCCGTCGATACCCACTTCGGATCCTGCCGGACCCGCGCAGCAGACGGGGCCCGTGGCCGGACAACCAACCGCGACCACCTCCGAGTCGCCGCCGGTTGGCGGGCCCCCTCTCCGCGTGGCTTCGCCCGCGCGGCGCGTTCGGCTGTTCACGGCCGTGGGCGTGGTGGGCGAGAGCGTGTCGGCGTGGATCGCCCCGGTGGGGACGGTCCAGGGCGTCCGGCAAGCAACCGTGACGACGCTCCCGACCCGGCTCTCCGGCACGCCGCCGGCGGCCGTTCAGGTCCGAGTCGCGACCAGCGCCCACTCGCACGCCCGGCGATCCCCGCATTCGTCGGCCCGACGGGACCCGGGCCGTCCGGCGCCGATCGCGGAGGCGCTCGCCGCCGACCCGCGCGAGCCGAGCGACCTCCCCGTCGTCCCGCTGGTTCTCGTGGCGGCGGCAGCGTTGCTGGCGCTGGCGGCGATCTGGACGCAAGTCGCGGCAAAGTCGGAGCGTTGATTTACCAGACGGAGAAGCGTATGGTTCGCTTTAGCTAGCAATACGTAGAAGAAGGAAGGCGCGTTGCTGACCCATTTACGGGGTGCATGTCAGCGGCGCCGGGGGCAGACGGACGCTGGTTCTTGGGCCGCTCAGATCGTCGCTCGCATCTGCGGGGCGGTGATCCTCGTGTTGATCGCCTTGAGCTCGACGGCGACAGCCGGCGCGAGCGCCGCGACGCGGGGACACGCTTCCGACCCGGCGCCCCAAAAGGCGCCAACGTCCAGCGCGTCGAGTCAGCCGACGCCTGACCGCGCGCCTCAGGCGAGCTCCACCTCGCCTACGCCTCATCGGTCGACCGTCACCAGTCCGGCGATTCGCGTGCCCGTTGTCACCACGCCGACCAGGACGGTTGTCGTCACGCCAGCGAGGACGACCAGCGCGCCGGCACCGAAGACCGTCGACTCGAGTCCACCGCCCACGGAGCCGGCGCGGCGCACCGCACCGTCGCACGCTCGAGCTCCGCGCGCGGCGCCTCCGCATCACGCGCGATCGCAGGCCACGGAATTGTCTTTCCCACTGACGCTGCCCAGGGACTTGCTGCTGCTACCCGGCGCCGCGCTTCGCGACGGGACGACCGGTCATCGCGACGGCGTGCTGCTCCTCCTGTCCTCGGTGGCGATGGCGGTGGTCGCGGTGGCGAGCTTCGCCCTGCTCCGGCGTCTCAGGAGGCTGGAGCCGCGATGAGGCGTCTCGGGCTGTTGGTGGCGCTGGCGGCCGTGGCGGTGTCGCTCATGGGCGCGTCGGTGGCGTGGGGGGACACGATCACACCGATCTGCACGAAGGCCAGGCCAACAGCCGTGCGCCGGCGGGTGGTACACGACGCCGGTGCTCAGTCAGCTGGAACGTGGACGTCCGCTGACCACAGCGCCGGCGGCTGTGCAACGCAGCATCGTACGACAGACACGACACGGCTCAGACCACCGTGTCGGCTGCCACATGGTCTAGTTGAGACCGAGTCCGGACGTCACCGACACCCAGTGCTACACCGTCCATGTCGAGACCTCCTCCCCCACCGCCACCGCGACCCCGTCTCGCGCCCCGGACGCGAACGGCTGGTACAACGCGCCGGTCTCCTTCGCCTTCAGCGGCACCTCGTTCTCAGGGATCGCCTCGTGCTCGCCAGCTGCGACATACGCCGGCCCGAGCACGACCGGCGCCACGGTGTCTGGCACGTGCACCGACAACGCCGGCAAGACCGCCGCGGTCACGAGCGCGCCATTCGCCTACGACGCGACGCCCCCCGCGCTCAACGCCACCGCAGACCCGGGCGACCAGACCGTCGCGCTCAGCTGGCAGGCGGGCGGTGACGTCGCTCCGATCGCGTCGATCCAAGTCACGCGAAGCGGGGGTGCGAAGGCCGCGGGCGTCGACACTGTGTACACCGGCACCGGAACCGGATTCAACGACCGCCACCTCAAGAATGGCGTGCGCTACACGTACACGGTCAGCGCGCGCGACTTGGCCGGCAACGTGGCTGTGAAGACGATCACGACGACCCCCGCAGCGCGGCTGCTCGGCCCGGCCCTGAATGCGCACCTGACCGCCCCACCCATGCTTAGCTGGACCCCCGCGCCGGGCGCGACCTACTACAACGTGCAGTTGTTGCGCGGCAGCGGCGCCAAGGTGCTCAGCCTGTGGCCGGCGCAGGCCAGCGTTCAGCTTCGCCGGACGTGGCGGTTCGAGGGCCATCGCTACCGGCTCAAGCCGGGCAAGTACCGGTGGTACGTCTGGCCCGGGCTCGGACGGCGCAAGGCCGGCCGCTACGGGCACATGATCGGGTCGGGCACGTTCGTCGTCGTGCGCTGACGCCGAAAGCGGCTACGCCGAGCGCTCGATCTCGCTCAGGTGCGTGACGTTTTCGACGTCGTCGGGCTCGGCGCTCGCGGCGCCGGCGAACCACGCGTCGAGGATCTCCTCGAGCTCGGCCTGAGAGGTGGCGCGCAGGCTGAGCGCAAGCACGTTCGCGTCGTTCCATCGCCGCGCCCCCTCCGCGGTCCGGGCATCTCCGCACAGCGCGGCGCGGATGCCGGGCACCTTGTTGGCCGCGATCGACGCGCCCGTCCCGGTCCAGCAAGCCACGATCGCCTGCTCCGCCCGGCCGTCGGCCACGTCCCGCGCGGCCGCTTCGCTCGCCCACGCCCAGTCGGGGCGCTCGACCTCCGCGTAGGCGCCATGCAGCAGCGGCTCGTGTCCGCGCCGCCGGAGCTCCTCGGGCAACGACTGCGCGACTCCGGTCAGTTCATCCGCGGCGACCGCGATGCGCATGTGCGGCGGTCAGAGCGCGGCGATCGCGGGTTCGCGATCCTGCTCCGGCGCGCCGTCCGCGTCGGGCTGCTCGCAGTCCTCGAACAGCCACTGGAGCCCGTAGGCCCGCATGTCCTCGATCAGCGGCGCGAGCGCGCGGCCCTTGTCGGTGAGCGCGTACTCAACGCGCGGAGGCACCTCGGGGAACGTCTGACGTTCGACAATCCCCTCCTCCTCGAGTGCGCGCAACCGCAGCGACAGCGTTCTCGGGCTGATCCCGTGCAGCGAGCGCTCAAGCTCGCAAAAGCGCGAACGACCTTCGGCCAGATCCCGGATCACCAGCAGCGTCCACTTGCCGCAGACGATCTCCGCAGTCCGGCAGACAGGACACGAATCATTGGAATAAGCCATCTAAGGCCGATTCTAGCGCAATGCTTCACGAACTGAAGTGAACGCTCCGCCGACGGACCCCGAATCCGCGGCATGGGATTACCGGTTCGACGAGTACTGCACGACCGGTTACGCGGCCTCGTACGACTGCGCCCGTCCGTTCGTGTACATCTCGCACCATTGCTACGGCTCCTGCTTGACACATTTCTGAGCCGGATATAGGTTGCTGACCCGGTTTGCGGAATCTTGCGCCCGGCCTTGTCGGCGCAGGGAGGCCCATGCAGTTCGGCTTGTTCAGCTCTACGGCAGTGGGGTTTGTTGTTGATCGGACGCGAACGTGGGCGCGTCATAACGAGTGGAGGCTCGTATGAGGATGTCTCGAAGGTTTACGACGCGTCTAGCGGCGGTGGTGGTGACCGTCGCCGCCCTGGGTGGCGCGACGCCGGCGATCGTCTCGGCGGCAAGCAGTCACCACCCCAAAATTCCACGGACGTTCAAGTCGGCCCTGACGCCTGGGCAGATCCAGGCGCTCTCCCAGAACTCGAACCAGCGCGTGATCGTGCTCCTGCGCAACCAGTTCAGCGCAGCTCCGGTGGCGAGCCGGGTGCGCCGCGCGCACCTGGCCACCGCGCAGACCCCGATCACGAGCGAGCTCAAGCTCGTCCACGCGCGCCGCGTCCACGCCTACAGCTTCATCAACGCGATCTCGGCCACGATGTCGAAGGCGGAGGTCGCCCGGCTGAAGACCGATCCCGCGGTTCAGGCGGTCGTGCCTGACACCGTCGTTGAGGCTTCCCCGTCCGCGCCGCAGGTTGCGGTCGTCCCGAGCCAACCCTCGAGCGGCACGCAGGGCTCGATCGGCGCCTCCAGCCCCACCGAGGGCAGCGGCACACCCAACCAGGCGTGCCCGGCCAAACCGTCCGAGCCGCTGCTCGAACCCGAGGCGCTGCAGTCGATGAACGTCGACTTCGGTGACGGCGGTCCAGCGGCGGCCCACTCGCTGGCCAACGGCGCCGGCGTCAAGGTGGCGGTGTTCCCCGACGGGCTCGACCCGAACATTCCGGACTTCCGCCGCGACGGCGGCACCGGCCCAGTCGGCGATCTTCGACTACCAGGACTTCACCGGCGAGGGCACCAACGGCGTTACCGGTGGCGAGGAGGCGTTCGGCGACGCCAGCTCGATCATTTCCCAGGGCAACCAGACGTTCGACCTCAGCGGTGAGGTAAACCCGGCCCACCCGCTGCCGGCCGGCTGCACGATCCAGATCGAGGGCGTGGCCCCCGGCGCGAGCCTCGCGGTCATGAAGGTGTTCGGCGACACGAACTTCGCCTTCAACAGCGAGATCCTCCAGGGTCTCGACTGGGCGGTCAGCCAGGACCACGTCAACGTCCTGAGCGAGTCGTTCGGCGGCAACCCGGTGCCGAACCCGGGCACCGACCCGATCGCCGTCGTTCGACCAGGACGCGGTCAACGCGGGCATCACCGTCGTCGTCTCCAGCGGCGACGCCGGTGACACCAACACGATTGGGACCCCGGCGGTCGACCCCGGCGTGATCTCCGCCGGGGCTTCAACCGACTACCGCCTGTACCAGCAGACCACCTCGTACGGCATCCAGTTCGGCAACGGCGGCTGGCTGAGCGATCAGATCTCCGGCCTGAGCAGCTCGGGCGTCGACGAGGCCGGGCGACACGGTCAGACGTGGTGGCCCCGGGCGAGGCCAACTGGGCGGACTGCTCGACGGACACGACCACGTTCACCGAGTGCGCCGACATCTACAACGGACCGAATCCACAGCCGATCGTCGCGTTCGGCGGCACGAGCGAGTCGGCGCCGCTGACGGCAGGCGCGGCCGCCCTGGTGATCCAGGCCTACCGCGATACCCACAACGGCTCGACGCCGTCGCCGGCGCTGGTCAAGCAGATCATCATGAGCACCGCGCGTGACATCGATACCCGCGGCGCCGACCAGGGCGCGGGCCTCGTGGACGCGCTCCGGGCCGTTCAGGCGGCGCGTTCGTACGGGAACAGCGCGAAGATCGGCGACGGGCTCCTGTTCTCGCCCAACGCGATCAACGTCGTCTCGACGCCCGGCCGCAGCAAGACGACCGACGTGACGGTGACCAACGACGGCGCGAGCAGCGAGACGCTCACTCCGTCGGTGCGGGCGCTGGGAACGCCGTCGACGATCGCCAGCGGCACGCTGCAGCTGAATCAGGCGACCGACCCGACGTTCATCTACCAGACGGGTCAGACCAGTCGGCGACGTCCACACGGTCAACTTCACCGTGCCCAGGCGCATACCGACCGGCTCCACGCCGCGATCGCCTGGCAGCAGTCGAACGCCCCGGCCAGACTTCCAGACGGTCCGGTTCGATCTGTTCGATCCGCGAGGGCCGGCTGGTCAGCTCAGTCGCGTCCGCAGGGACCGGCCGGTTTCGTTCCGGAGGGTTCAGCGAGGACGAGGTCCACGACGCCCAGCCGGGCACTTGGAAGATGGTGACTTTCGACACCGCGTTCGGCGGGCCCGACAGCATACACAGGTCCGCTGGACTTTCACAGCTGACCTCGCAGTCGTTCAACACGGGCAGGGCTCGGTCCGTCCGGCCTCGGCGACGATGGCTGCCGGACAGCTCGGCGAGCTTCAGGGTGACGACCACGACGCCGTCCTCGCCGGGCGACGACTCGGAGTCGCTCGTGTTCGGCTACCTCGCCGGGTGGAAGCCAGGCCCGGGACGGTGCCGATCACGCTCCGGAGCCTCGCCCAGGTCGGCCAGACGTTCACCGGGACGATCACCGGCGGTAACTCCCGGATGAGCTTCTATGGCCAGGAGCTCCCGTACGAGTTCATGGTGCGGGGCCATCACCAGGACATAGACGCCCGCATCACGTGGCCAAGCCCGGCTACCAGATCCTGGCGTTCCTGGTCAACCCGTCGGGCACGCCGGTTGACGTTCAGAGCTCGGAGCAGTGGGACGGCAGCGGCACCAACAGCCAGAACATCTCACTGTTCCGGCAGAACCCGGAGCCGGGCACCTGGCAGCTGATGGTGGTGCAGGACAACAACGTCGAGTCGGTCCTGACGAGCGCGCGTTCACGCACGGCTCGACAACACCTGGCCCAGGCGAAGGCGGTCGGTCTCCCGGATAGCACGAAGCAGCGGATCTCCGCCGGCGGTCGACGATCGTCGCCAAGCTCAAGGTGACGGAACACCGGCAACCAGGAAGAGGCGTACATGGTCGACGCCCGGCGTGAACGCATCAGACGATGCTGCCGCTGGTCAGCGTCGGCGGCAATCGCCGGCCAGCGAGCCGCTGCCGATCAGCGACACGGGGCATTGATCCCGCAGTTCTTCGTGCCGCCGTTCAGCCCGAGACGCGACGATCGCGGCGAGCTCGACGGTGCCGATCACGCTAGACACGAGCCCGGACTTCGGGACTCCCGACGTCGAGGCCCAGCAGGTCGGCAACAGCGCGGTGGCGGTGCGACCGCGCCGGAGCTGCCGGCCTCGGTGTGGTCGTGCGCGCCCGTCCGAGCAGGGTCCGTTCTCCGGTACCGCGCCGCAGACGACGTTCAGCTGCGGGGCCGACGCCGTGACGAACAGCGTTCGCGCCCGACGTGTCGACGTCCACAGGAAATATCTGGCAGCGAGATCGAGACGGGGACTCAGTACGCTACAACCCGCTCGTGCTCGAACCCCGGCCAGACGCGGCACGATCACGGTGTCGATCAGTCCGAGCGACCCGAACCGCACCAAGGTTCGCGGGTTCCTACGCTCGAGACGTTCAACTTCAACACGGACAGCTCGGACGAGGTGGCCACGTTCCCGTACGCGTATCGCGTCGGGTTCTGAACCCTCGCTGCCCGGGTGAGCCCCGCGCGGGCTCACCCGGAGCGGCGCCTCTGGTGGCGGCCGGCTCGATCCGAGCCGGCCGTCGCCGTTCGGACGCCGTTGTCGCCGAGCGAACTGCCGGCGCTAGGCGGCCATGCCCGGCGGCGGAGCGGACGGCCGGCCGTTCGCCGAAGCGATCGGCGCCGCCGGCCTCACGTGCGGCACCGACGCGGGCTCAGGCTCCGGCGACGATGACGACGAGGACGAGGTCATCGCGCTGACGTGGTCCGACCCCGCGAGGTCGTCCATCGACGTCGCCGTGCGGCCCTCCCCGGCGACCAGCAGCTTGAAGTCGTGCGGACTCGAGGCGACGCGCAGCGCGTCCTCCATCGACACCCTGCCGGCCTGGTAGTGACCCAGGAGGGCCTGGTCGAACGTCTGCATCCCGTAGTACTCGCCTTCGGCGATCACCTCGCGGAGTCGGTCGGTCTGATCGGGGTCGAGGATCATGTCGCGCGCACGGCCGGTCATCCTGAGGATCTCGCACACGGCGACTCGGCTGGTGTGGTCTGCCGTGCGCACCAACCGCTGAGACACCACGGCCCGAAGCGTGCCCGCGAGCATCGCGCGCGCCTGGCTCTGCTCGTGCGGCTGGAAGAAGTCGATGATGCGGTTGACGCTCTCGGCCGCGTCCAGCGTGTGCACCGTAGAGAGCACAAGGTGGCCGGTCTCGGCGGCCGACAGCGCGGTCCGCACGGTCTCCTCGTCGCGCATCTCCCCGATCAGGATCACGTCGGGGTCCTGGCGCAACACCCGGCGCATGGCGCGGCCGAACGACTCGGTGTCCATCCCGACCTCGCGCTGGTTGATGATCGACTGTCGGTCGCGGTGCAGATACTCGATCGGGTCTTCGATCGTGACGATGTGCCGCGCCATCGTCTCGTTGATCTGGTTGATGATCGCCGCCAACGTCGTCGACTTGCCCGAGCCGGTGGTGCCCGTGAGCAGGATCAGCCCGCGCTCCTCGTTGGCGATCTCCTCGATCGCCTGGGGCAGGCCGAGCTCGTGGATCGTGCGCACGGTGAACGGGATTACGCGCGCCACGATCGATACCGACCCGCGCTGGCGAAACGCGTTGACGCGGAACCGCGCGAGGCCGTCGACCGTGTACGAGAAGTCGATTTCGTTGTCGCTGTCGAACGCCGCCATCTTGTCGGAGTGGTCGGCGAGCATCTGGCGCAGGACGCGCTCGGTGTCCGCCGGCGCCAGCGGCTCCAGATACTGCTCGAGCGGCTCGAGCTGACCACGGAACCGCGCCATCGGCCGCGCCGGCACCTTCACGTGAAGGTCCGAGCCCTCATTTTTTACGACATACGCGAGCGCATCGTGGAGATCGAACATCGATCTCGCATCGGCGCGAACGACCGCCGGCTTGAGCGTCCGCGGGAACCTTGGACGCCCCAACCGGCGATGTTGAAAACGAAAACTAGGCTACGTCGCGCAGCTTCTGTGCCTCAGCCAGCGACTGAAGCTTCTTCAGCGACTGATTCTCGATCTGCCGGATCCGTTCGCGGGTCACGTTGAACGTCCGACCGACCTCATCGAGCGTGCGCGGGTGCTCGCCACCGAGCCCGTAGCGCAGCTCCAGCACCCGGCGCTCCCGATAGCTGAGGTTCTCGAGCGCCTCGCGGAGAGCCTCCTTGGTGAGAATCTCGGCCGCCCGCTCATACGGCGACTCGGCACGCTCGTCCGCGATGAACTGCCCGAACTCGGACTCCTCTTCGTCGCCCACGGGCTTCTCGAGCGACACCGGCGCCTGCGCCGACCGCTTGATCGACTCGACCTCTTCGGGCTCGATTCCTGTGACTTCAGCGATCTCCTCTGCGGTCGGCTCGCGTCCGAGCTCGGTCACGAGCTTGCGCTCGGCGCGACCGATCTTGTTGAGCTTCTCGACTACGTGCACCGGGATCCGGATCGTCCGCGCCTTGTCAGCGAGCGCGCGAGCGATCGCCTGGCGGATCCACCAGGTGGCGTACGTGGAGAACTTGAAGCCCTTGCGGTAGTCGAACTTCTCGGCCGCTCGCACCAGCCCCAGCGTTCCCTCCTGGATCAGGTCCAGGAACGGCAGGCCCTGGTTGCGGTAGTTCTTCGCGATCGATACGACGAGCCGTAGGTTCGACTCGACCATCTTCTGCTTGGCGTCGAGGTCCCCACGCTCGATCCGCTTGGCGAGGTCCACCTCTTCTTGGGCGGTGAGCAGCCGGACCTTGCCGATGTCCTTCAGGAACAGCTGAAGGGAGTCGGTGGTCATGTCCGGCTTGAGGTCCAGCGCCGTCTTCGGCTTGCGCCGGCCGCGCTTGTCGGGCGCGCGCTCGAGGTCGGCCGCGGCTATAGCCGGGTCGAGCTCCTCGACGAGCTCGATCTCAGCGCGCTCGAGGAAGCCGTGAAGCTCCTCGACATCAGCCTCGTCGAGGTCTAGTTCCGAGACCGCGCCGGAGATCTCGGCATAGGTCAAGACGCCGAGCTGTTGACCGCGCGTGACGAGGCCTTTGATCTCTTCGAGTTCCTGCAGGTCCGCTACTGACATCTGAATCCGTTTCTCGTCGTGTCCGCCGGCCCTGGACACCGCCGGCTTGAGAGAGGATGACAAACGGGCGAGGCCCGGAGGGCGCACGCCCGCTACTTAAACGTACGAGGCAAGTCTAGTCGCTATACTTTATGAAGTCAATTAATGGCGCGGGGCATCTCCGCGCCGCCCGGGTTATACGTATACGCGTAAGCCTCAGGGCGGTTTCAGATGCTGTTCGGATTTTGCTAAGAGCGCGTTCCCGGCAGTCGCGAGAAGCGGCTTGCGCCATGATTGAGGTCGGTTGAGCGACGAACGCCCCTCAGACGTCCTCGGCGCGCTGCCGCATAGCCGGCCGCACCGCCGCAGCGACAAGCGCACCTCCCCCGGCCCGGCGCAGCGGTCGGCATCCTCCACCAAGGGGACGGAAAACGGCGGCTCGTCCGCGGGCAACGACTCGTCTGGCACGTCGAAGCGAGCGGCAGCCACGACGACGCCGCGAGCGCGCGCCACCCGCAAGAAGCCGGCCCCACGACGCGAGCCGACGGCCGCCCGGCCGGAGCGCCTGCGCCAGCCCGCCCAGCCCGCCGGCATCCCGCCCACCCGGCCGCGAGCGGGCCCCCAGGAGCCCTCGACCGGCAGGGACATCCTCGGCATCGCTGCGCAGGCAGCCGCCGAGCTCGCGGAGATCGGGCTGTCGGTCAGCGCCCGCGCACTGCGTAACGCGGTCAGCCGCCTTCCACGCCCGTAGCGCGACGGCGCAAACCAGCCGAGAAACCGGCGCGGCTACCGACTGCGCCAACCCGCCCCGCAGCGCGTCCCCGCCCCGCCCCGTAGCACCTCGTGGCGAGGCTCTCGCCGCGGGGCGGCGCACGCCATCGGCACATCTGGTTAGAATCTCGCGCCGTCCACGCCGAGCGATCGATCCGTCCGCGGACGATCGGCGGGGGAACCACTTTGCGGGTCCAAGGATCCGCAGGGGCGAATCGGCCCAGCAGGGTCGTAGCGCCACAGAAGAGGCGCGAGCCCGTCAGCTCACCCCGTAGGCACAACGCAAAAGGACCGACCAAGCTGCTCGCAAGAGTTCGCGCTCATCGCTATTTGGCCCCGTTGGCGGCCGCCGTAGTCGGCGCCACGCTCCTCCCAGGGCTGGCCGTCGCGTCGGGCGGCAGCGGAAGCGGGGGCGCCGGGACCGGCCCCGGGAGCCCGGGCTCGAATCAGAATCCACCCGTCCCCGTCACCGCCGGCAACGTCCCGGTCACGGCGAGCGGCGACGGCATCACGATCACCTCCGAGGCCTCGGCGTTCATCCGTGGTGGCGTGTCGGTGAGCGGCACCGTCCCGGCCTCGGACGCCGGCGACGTCGTCGAGATCGACCAGCTGAGCTCAGCCGCCACCGCGACCTGGGTGCCGGTCGCCGACGCGAGCGCCCGGCCCGGCGGCTCGTTCACGGCGTCCTGGCACCCGAAGCGGGCCGGCCCGCTGACGCTCCGCGCGGTGATCAACGGCTCTCAGGCCTCGAGTGCCGCCGCCGCCCCCACACTGTCGGTGACGGTCTACCGCCGTTCGACGGCGACGCTGTACGGGCCCGGGTTCTGGGGCCAGCGGACCGCGTGCGGGAAGATCCTCAGACGCAACACGATCGGGGTCGCGAACCGGACGCTCCCGTGCGGCACCCTCGTCCAGCTCTATTACCAGGGCCGCGTGATCACGGTCCCGGTCATCGACCGCGGGCCCTACGCCCACGGCGCCAACTGGGACCTGACGATGGCCACCGGCCGCGCGATCGGCGCGCTCACGACGGTCGTGATCGGCGCGGCGGCGGTCCCGGCCGCGACCACGAGCAGCACTCAGACGCCAGGCACGGCCATTCCCGCCGCCCAGTAGCGCCCGTCAACTCGCGAACGATCGACCGGGCGTGGGCGGCTCTGAGCCACCGTCGCCGGGCTCGTCCGTGACGATCCCGACCCCGCTCGCCTCGGCCGCGAACCTCATCTGCTCGGCCGCGTCGATCAGCGCGGCGGCGTTGTGCCCGTCCTCGCCAAGCACGGCGAGCCCGACGCTCACGGTCAGCGGCGCGCCCCGCCAGGACTCCTCGCTCGGCACCGTAGTGACGATCCGTAATCCGAGCGCCTGGGCGCCGGCCCGGGCGGTCTCGCGCGCGATGATCCAGGCTCGGCTCTCGGTCTCGCATGCCAGCACGTCGCGGTGCCGGAGCGCGGTCCGGACCGCCTGGGCGAACCGGCCGAACGTGGCGCTCGCCTCGCTGCGAGGCCCGGCCGCGAGCAGGCGGTCCGCCTCGTCGAGCTCGACGAGCAGCAGCGACAGTGGGAGCCGGGCGCGGGCGGCCCGAACAATCTCGTCGCGGAGCGTGCCGATCCAGAGCGGATCGCCAGCGGCCCGCCCCGTCGCGCCGCCAACGCCATTTTCGCCTTCCATCACCCCGCCGTCCTCGACGCCTCTGCCTGCCCCGGGGATCGGCGGTCGGCGCCCCCTCACGCGATGCGGACGTCGGGTCGCGCACCCGAGCGGCGGACGCGTGTCGCGGGGCTCCGGCTCGCTCTCGGCGCCACGGCGCAGGACAGCGGCGCGCACCAGCTCGGCGACGAGCGACAGCCGCTCACCGGCGTCGGCCAACAGGTCGGGGTCGGTCCGCTCAAGCTCGCCCCGCAACGCGCTCCAGATCACCGTCCGAAGCGCCTCGACCGCGTGGGCGGCGCCCTCGGCGCGTGCGCACGCCGGCGAGCTCGCCCGCGCGGGACACCAGCGGCTCGAGCACGCCGCCGGCCTCGATTCGCCGAAGGTCGGCCTCGTCGTAGATCGCCCGGACCACGGCGCCGCAGATCCGCGGGCCGTCGCGCGCGACGTCTCCGGCCATGATCGCGGCCGCCGACTCGAGCGGCGCGTCCTCGACGAGCGCCAGCAGCCAGCCCTTGGCGAGTTCGTCGCCGCGCACGAACAGGGCTTCGACTCCTTCAGCAACGACCGGCCTCGGTCGCCGGCGCCTTGGCACACCCCGCTCCATCCCGCGTCTTTTACCACGCATTGACCGGGTCCATGCGCATCGCCGGCAAGTCTCCAGCCTGGTTCGCAAGAATGAGGACATGACCGCGGCTCTGATCACGATCGCCGAGGCCCGCGACCGGGTGCTCGAAGCCACTCAGCCGCTCGGAACCGAGCGGGTCGCGGTCGCCGATGCCCACGATCGGGTGCTCGCCGCCGACGTGACGGCAGCCGGGGACGTGCCGCCGTTCCCGTGCTCCGCGATGGACGGTTACGCGATCCTCGACGGCGACGCCGGCCGAACCCTCACCGTGGTCGGCGAGTCGCGCGCCGGAACGCCCTCGGGGACCACGCTGGCCGACGGCAGCGCGATCAGGATCTCCACGGGCGGCGCGATCCCGGACGGCGCCACCGCGGTGATCCCTCAGGAGAACGTCGAGGTTCGCAACGGCGCGATCATCACCCAGACCGCCGTCATGGCCGGCGATCATCTCCGCGGGGCCGGTGAGGACATGCGCTCGGGCGATACCGTGCTCCGCGCCGGCAGCCATGCTCGGCGCCGCCGAGCTCGGCGCCGCGGTCTCCGCCGGCGTGGCCGAGCTGACCGTGTACCGGCGCCCGAGGGTTCAGGTGCTGTGCACCGGGGACGAGCTACGTGCTCCCGGTGAGCCGCTCGGCCCGGGCGAGATCCACAACTCGAACGCGCCGATGCTCGACGCGCTCGCGGCGGCGGAGGGCGCAATCGTCGGGGGTGCAAAGCGACTCCCCGACGACCGGGCGGCGACCGAGGCGGGGCTCGCCTCGGCGCTCGACGCCGCCGACGTCGTGATCGTCACCGGGGGCGTCTCGGTCGGCCCGCACGATCACGTCAAGCCGGCGCTCGCCAATCTCGGCGTCGAGGAGGTGTTCTGGCGTGTCGCGCTCCAGCCCGGCAAGCCGACATGGTTCGGCCGCCGCGGCGGGGTTCTCGTGTTCGGTCTCCCGGGCAATCCGGTCTCGGCGGTCGTGACGTTCTCGCTGTTCGTGCGCCCGGCGCTGGCCGCGCTCCAGGGGAGGACCGAGGGGACCCCGCTCGAGTCCGAGGCCGTGCTCGGCGCCGCCGTCCGGCGCAATCCCGACCGCGAGCAGGCGGTGCGCGTGCGCCTCGAGCGCCGCAACGGAAAGCTGGTGGCGACGCCGAACGGGCCGCAGGGGTCCCATATCGTGACCTCGCTGCTCGGCGCGGACGCGCTCGCGTTCGTCCCGGCCGGCGAGGGTGAGCTGGAGGCCGGCGCGGCGGTGGCCCTCGAGCCCCTCCCGCGCTGAGACAATCCCGCCGTGCCTATGTTCGCCGCGGTCATCGCAGCGCTCACCGCGTTCGTCGCTTCGCGTCGCTGGCGCCGGCGGCCGGCGCGGCTGCCGGCGGTAGCCGAAATCGTCTCGCCGCCCAAGTCGACCGCGATCGCGCGCGACGGCGCGGTGCGCTCGGCGCAGTCGGCGGAGCTGACGGTGTCCCAAGAGGACTTCAAGCGCATGTGGAACGCCACCCACCTCGAGAACCTGGCCCGGACCTACTGGCTGTTCCTCTCGCGCGTGACCGGGTGGCTGATCCGCGTCGTCTATGACGACAACCAGCGGTCGGTCGTGTTTCTCGGACGGCCGCTGACGCTACTCCGATTCGACGCACCGGAGTACGAGCTCGAGCGCGACCACGGCAAGGTCAGCTGGCGGATCCAGGACGGTCTGCTGGTCGCCCGCGCCGGCCGTGGTTGCGGCTTCCTGTCGATCGACGTCCGGCACATCGGCGACGAGCCCGACGGCCGCGTGAAGCTACGCATCGAGGTCGAGGTGGCGAACTTCTATCCCGCGATCGCGGTCGGCTTCAGCACGCCGGTGTACGAAGCGACTCAGTCCGCGATCCACGTGCTAGTGACGCACGCGTTCCTGCGCTCGCTCGCCAGGCTCGACCTCGCCCCGTCGAAGGTCGGCCGGTTTGCCGCCCATCGCCCGGACGTGCGCGCCGCCGGCCGCTACGCGATCGAGCGCGCCCGCCAGTTCCGCGACCACGCGCCGCATTGATTTTGGGCCGCCTTCGGCGGCGTCCATGGGGCCGGGCGGCCGGGCATCCGTGCCCGGCCGGAGTGGTCGCGACCACGCCCGCCCGGCACGGACGCCCGGCGGAACGGCCCCACGGACGCCGAGCGCAGCGAGGCCCGTTATCCGTACCGGACGCCTGTCAGCGTCCGCAATTTCGCCCGGTCGTGGCGCGCGGACACCCGCCGGACGGTGCCGGACCGCGACCGCATCACCAGTGACTCGGTCGTCGCGCCTCGGTCGCCCTGGTAGCGAACGCCCTGGAGCACGTCGCCGTCGGTGACGCCGGTGGCGGAGAAGAACACGTCCTCGCCCGAGACGAGGTCATCGCAGCTCAGCACCTGCGAGAGGTCGTAGCCGGCGTCGAGCGCCGCCGTCCGCTCTTCGTCGTTGCGCGGCCACAGCCTCCCCTTCATCTCGCCACCGATGCACTTGATGGCGGCCGCGGTGATCACGCCCTCGGGAGTTCCACCGATCCCCCACAGGATGTCCACCGGCGAGTTCTCGCTGACCGCGAGCAGCGCGGCCGACACGTCGCCGTCGAGAATCAGCCGGACGCGCGCGCCCGCCTCGCGGATCTCGGCCATCGCGTCGTGATGGCGCTCGCGGTCGAGCATCACCACCATCACGTCACGGATGTCGATCTTCTTGCGCTCGGCGATCAGCCCGAGCGTCTCGGGCAATGGCCGGTCGAGGTCGAGCAGATCGGCGATCTCCGGGCCGCCGGCGATCTTCTCCATGTACACGATCGGCCCCGGGCTGAACATCGACCCGCGCTCGGCCAGCGCGATCACCGAGATCGCGCTCGGCATCCCGAGCGCGGTCAGGCGCGTTCCTTCGAGCGGATCGACCGCGATGTCGACGAGCGGCGGGGTGCCGTCGCCGATCTGCTCGCCGTTGAACAGCATCGGCGCCTTGTCCTTCTCTCCCTCGCCGATCACGACCACGCCGTCCATCGACACCGAGTCGAGCACGTGGCGCATCGCGTCCACCGCGGCCTGATCGGCTCCCTCCTTGTCTCCGCGCCCGACCATGCGGGCGGCGGCGAGCGCCGCCGCCTCGGTCACGCGCACGAGCTCTAGCGCCAGGTTCCGGTCCGGACGGGCACCGTGGGCCGAATCCTCATTCATGGCAGCCCCGGTGGCCTACGGGTCGTGATGCTCTCCTTCGTCCGCGCGACCGACCCGATCAGAATCAACAGGCCGCCCGCCAGGCCGATCCACCAGCCGAAAGTGATGCCGATCTCACCGGGCGGGGTTCCCGGTTTGTCGATCAGCCCGCGAAACACCGTGAACGTCAGCGCGGCGATCGCGATGATCGCCGTCATCTCTCCGCGCGGCCAGGACAGCGCGTGCCCTCGCAAGATGATCCACGCGAGGACCGCGGGCGCAACCGCCGCGATCAGCAGCAGGAAGCGCAGAATCAACAGCGAGTTCCACGCGGTGCAAGAGCTGTTGGGGCCCCGGCAGTTGCCGAGCACCGTGTATCTGTCCCCGAGCGTGTACCACGCCAGGAACACCGAGAGGCCCAAGATCCCCCCGCCTAACACCGCGATCAGTTCCCCGCGGTCGAGCTGCCTGAAGTCCATCGGCGGGCAGACTAACCGGTTTGCCGCGCATTGGGCGTAGGTCGGCCGAGGCCACTCAGAACTCGGTGTTGGCCCGCTCGGGGCGAGCGATTCCGCTTCGCTCGGCCGCGACCTTGACCGCCTCGGCGACCGCCTCATGGACGCGCTTGTCGAGCGCGTTGGGGACGAGCTCACCGTCCTTGGCAAGCTCGGCGATCACGCCGGCGGCCGCGAGCTTCATCGCGACGTTGATCCCCGCCGCCCCCGCGACAAGGGCGCCACGGAAGATGCCGGGGTAGCCGAGCACGTTGTTGACGCTGCGGCCGTCCGCGGCGAACGCGGCGCCGGCGGCCTCGGCCTGCTCGGGCTCGATCTCGGGGTCGGGGTTGGTCAGGGCGAGGATCACCTGGCCGGGGCGGATCATCTCCGGCTGGATCAGCCCGGGGCGACCGGTCGTCGCGACGACGACGTCTGCCTCCGCCATCACCTGCTCCATCGAGCTGATCTCGACTCCGTGCTCCCGCGCGCGAGCGTGGGATGCCTCGAGCGGATCGAACGCGATCACGCGGCGCACGCCCGCATCGACCATCAGCGACGCGATCCCGAACCCGGCCGCACCCAGCCCGAGCTGTCCGACGATGGCCGAGCGGAGATCGATCCCGGCATACCGGCACGCGACCATCGCGGCGGCGAGCGAGACCACCGCCGTGCCGTGGACGTCGTCGTGCATGACCGGCTGCGGCAGCGCCTCCTTCAGCAGCCGCTCGATGTCGAAGCACTCGGGCGCCGAGATGTCCTCCAAGTGGATCCCGCCGAACGTCGGCGCGATCCGCAACACGGTGTTGACGAACGTCTCGACGTCGGTGGCATCGATCAGGATCGGCATCGCGGAGATCCCGACGAACTGGTCGTAGAACACCGCCTTGCCTTCCATCACCGGCATCGACGCGACCGGCCCGATGTCGCCGAGGCCGAGCACCCGCGTGCCGTTCGTGCAGATCGCGACGCTCCGCGAGATCATCGTGTAGCGAGCGGCGAGCTCGGGCTGCTCGGCGATCGCGGTGCACACGCGCGCGACCCCGGGCGTGTACACGTCCCGCATCTCCTGAACGGTCCGTACCTGCCGCAGGGCATCAATTTGGAGCTTGCCGCCGACGTGCCGGAGCAGCGCCCGATCCTCGTGCCACAGCACCCTCACCCCGTCTAGACCGCCTACGAGCTCGGCGATGTGGTCGGACTGGGGGACGTCCCGCACCTCGACCGTGATGTCCCTGATCGAGTTCTCGCGCCCCAGTGAGACCGTGACGACGTCGCCGATCAGACCCTGGCCGTCGGCGATCGCCTGGGCGACGCGCGCGAGCTGCCCAGCGTGATGCCGGATCTGGACGCGATAGGTGCAGTCGAGCATGCTCCGTCTCTCCCTCAAACCGGCCTGGCTTCGAGGCTGTGTGTTTATCACCCCGCTGATAGGTTCGGCGTCGTGACCGCCGCCTCGTCGTCCGGCCCGGGCCCCGAGCTACGCCGACTCGTGCCCGAGCCCACCCCGATCCATGTCGGCGAGCTGCTCGCGTCGCTCAACCTCGCCGGCCGCGCGCGCACCGAGCGGCCGTACCTGATCGCCAACTTCGTCTCGAGCGCCGACGGCCGCGCGGCCTTCGAGGGGGTCTCGCGAGGGCTCAGCGACGCAGGCGACCGGCAGATGTTCCACGGGCTGCGCGAGCACGTCGACGCGATCCTGGTCGGCACCGGGACGCTCCGCGCCGAGCGCTACGGGAGGCTCGTCCGCGACCCCGAGCGCCGGCACCGCCGGGCCGCCTCCGGGCTGCGCCCCGAGCCGCTCGCCTGCATCTTCAGTCGCGGCGACATCCCGACCGATATCCCCCTGTTCTCCGAGCCCGCCGCCCGGGTCGCAGTGTTCACGCCGGCCGTGCTCGACACATCCGGGCTCGCCGCCGAGGTCGAGGTGATTCACCTCGACCCGGGCGAGTTCACGCTGACCACGATGATGCGGCGGCTGCGGTCGGCCTTCGACGTCCGCTCGATCCTGTGCGAGGGTGGCCCCACCCTGTTCGGGGCGCTGCTGCAGGAGGACCTCGTCGACGAACTGTTCCTGTCGTTGTCGCCCAGGCTGGCCGGGGGCGGTATGGCTCCCGGGATCACCCGAGGACAGGAGCTCGCGGACCTGCGCAAGATCACGCTCGTCTGGGCGATCGAGAGCGACAGCTCTCTCTACCTGCGCTACGCGATTCACTGAACCGTTTCACCTTAAATGGTTAACCGGTTCACCTCATCAGTGAACCGGTTAACCTCGAGTTACTTTTCACAGTCACCGGAATTCTCGCGAAGTTAACAAACCGGTTGCCTACAATGGCAATCAGTGACCGGCACGATCGCAGCCACGGCGACCCTGACTGCGACGCGGATCGTCGAGGCGCTGCAGGAGGCGCGCCGGCGGACCTTCGCGTTGATCGCGTCGGTGTCGGACGACGATCTCGAGCGCGTTCACTCCCCACTGATGAGCCCACTCGTCTGGGACCTCGCGCACATCGCCGCCTACGAGGACCTGTGGCTCGTGCACCGTTACGGCGAGCGCCCGCTGCTCCGTGAAGACTTGGCCGCGATGTACGACGCGTTCGAGACGCCGCGCGCGGTGAGGGGTGACCTCCCGTTGCTGGGACCGGCGCAGGCGCGCGAGTACCTCGACGAGGTTCGCTCGAGGGCGCTCGAGATCATCGACGAACGCGGCGTCGGCGACGGCGTGCTGCACGAGATGGTGCTGCGTCACGAGCACCAGCACGACGAGACGATGCTGCAGACGTTAATGCTGGCGCGTTTGGACGGCTACGAGCTCGCCGGACGTCGCCCGATGCCGGATTCCACGCCTCCGGTGCCGACCGGACTGGACATGATCGAGATTCCCGCCGGCGACTGCACGATTGGCGCCGCGCCTGACGGTTTCGCCTACGACAACGAGCGCCCGCGACACCGCACGGACGTGCGCGGTTACCTGATCGGTCGGACCGCTGTCACCAACGCGAGCTTCCTGACGTTCGTCGAGGGCGGCGGCTACGAGCGTCGCGAATGGTGGTCGGACGAGGGGTGGGCCTGGAAGGAGCAGTACGACATCTCGAGACCGGGTGCCTGGACGGCTGACCTGGACGCCGAGTGGCGGCTCGGTGGGCTCGAGCCACTCCACCCGGACCGGCCGGTCGTGCACGTGGCCTGGTTCGAGGCCGACGCCTTTGCTCGCGCTCACGGTGCCCGCCTCCCCACCGAGGTGGAATGGGAGAAGGCGGCGACCTGGGACGAGGTAACGGATCCCGCCCACCCTCACGCCCGCCGGTACCCCTGGGGCAACCGCCGGCCGGCACCCGGCCAGCACGCGAACCTCGATCAGCGAGGATGCGGGACGGCCCCGGTTGACGCCCACCCGGACGGCCGCTCGCCGTACGGATGCCTCGGGATGATCGGCGACGTCTGGGAGTGGACGAGCACCGCGTTCGACGGCTACCCCGGGTTCGTCGCTCACCCGTACAAGGAGTACTCCGAGGTGTTCTTCGGGCACGGCTACCGCGTCCTGCGCGGCGGCTCGTGGGCGACGCGCGCGCGCGTCGCGACCGCCAGCTTCCGCAACTGGGACTACCCCCAGCGCCGCCAGATCTTCTCCGGCTTCAGGATCGCGAGAGACGCGTGAGGCCGCTGACTCAGACAGACGTCAGGATCGAGTCGTTCCTGTCGGAGACGGACGAGCGCTCGCTCGCCAACGACGTCCTCGACGGGCTGACCCGCCCGTTCAAGGAGATTCCGCCCAAGCACTTCTACGATGCCCGCGGTTCGGAGCTGTTCGAGCGGATCTGCGAGCTACCCGAGTACTACCCCACCCGGGCCGAGCGCGCGATCCTGCTCGCGCGCGCCGACGGAATCGTGCGGCGGACACGCGCCGGCGAGCTGGTCGAGCTCGGTTCGGGATCCGCCGAGAAGGCGCGGATCTTGCTGGGGGCGATGGCGAGGGCGGGAACCCTGCGCCGGTACGTTCCCCTCGACGTTTCCGAGACAGCACTCGAGGCGGCGGCCGAGGAGCTCGTCGAGGAGTTCGACGAGCTCGAGGTCCACGGCGTGATCGGCGATTTCGAGCGGCATCTCGGAAACGTTCCGGAGCCGGACGGGCTGGGCGGGCCCCGAATAATCGCGCTGCTCGGCGGCACGATCGGGAACTTCCTACCTGGAACACGCCGGCGCATGCTGCGCGAGATCGGGGAGCTGCTCGGCCCCCGGGACCGGCTTCTGCTCGGCACCGACCTGGTCAAGGATCCGGCTGTGATCGAAGCCGCCTACGACGACGCCGAGGGTGTCACGGCTGAGTTCAACCGCAATGTGCTGCACGTGATCAACCGGGAGCTCGATGCCGACTTCTCGCCGGAGGCATTCGACCACATCGCGTTCTTTGATCGCAGGCACGAATGGGTCGAGATGCGGCTGCGCTCCCAGCGCCCCTGCACCGTGATGGTTGGGGACCTCGGTCTGCGGGTCGACTTCGCCGCCGGCGAGGAGCTCCGGACAGAGATCAGCGCCAAGTTCACTCGGGCGCGCGTGGAGGCGGATTTCCACGCAGCCGGCCTCGAGCTCGACGCCTGGTACACCGACCCGGACGAGCTGTTCGCGCTGTCGCTGGCCGCCCGGGCTTGAGGATGCCGGCGCCGACCGCCCGCCGCTAGGGTTCCGCGCATGCGGATCGAAGGCAACGGCGCGCTCGTCGCCGGCGGCGCCTCTGGTCTGGGCGAGGCCACCGTCCGCCGGCTCCACGCCGGCGGCGCCCACGTCGTGATCGCGGACCTGAACGAGGAACGCGGCCGAGCGGTCGCCGGCGATTTGGGCGAGCGAGCGACGTTCGTGGCGACCGACGTCACCGACGAGGGCGCGGTGCAGAAGGCCGTGCGGGCCGCCACCGGACAACCGGTCACGTTCCGGATCGCGGTGTCGTGCGCCGGGATCGGCTGGGCCGCACGGGTGGCCGGCAAGCGCGGTCCGCACCCGCTCGAGCCGTTCGAGACCGTCATCCGGGTCAACCTGATCGGCACCTTCAACGTTCTCCGGCTCTCAGCCGCGGCCATGATCGAGTCCGAGCCGACCGAGTCAGGCGAGCGCGGAGTGTGCGTCAACACCGCTTCGATCGCCGCCTTCGACGGACAGATCGGGCAGATCGCCTATTCGGCCTCGAAGGGCGCGATCGTCGGCATGACCCTGCCCGCGGCACGTGATCTCGCGTCGGTCGGCATCCGCGTCTGCGCGATCGCGCCGGGGACGTTCGATACACCACTGCTAGCCGGGCTCTCAGCCGAGACCCGCGAAGCGCTCGGCCAGGCCGTCCCGTTCCCCTCCCGTCTCGGGCGCCCCGAGGAGTTCGGTGCGCTCGTCGCGCAGATCGTCGAGAACGAGATGCTCAATGGCGAGGTGATCCGGCTCGACGGCGCGCTGCGAATGCCGCCGCGCTAGGCGACGACTAGTGCACGCACCCACGCGGCGAACCTCCACGAACTCTCCCTGGCCATTTGTTCGAACGGCGATTCTTCCGACCTTTGCAGGGGTAAAATCTCGGCCATCCAGGAAGGGAGTACCCGTTGGCGTTCACCATGCAGGGTGGTGATCGGCGGCCCACATTGCCGTGGGTGACCTCGCCAAAATAGTCGTGATGATGCCGCGCCCCAAACGACGGCACGGGGACGGCGAGTGGCTTGACCTCCAGCGCGCGGTCACCGAGGCGCTCGAGCGATCCCAGTCGCTGGCCGAAGCCGGCCCGTTGATCCTCGAGGCGCTCGCCCGCGCCGAGGAGCGGGCCCGGAGCGAACGCTTGCTCACCGAGGCCGAGCAGGCGGCCGACACCGGGAGCTTCGAACTCGAGCTCGACAGCGGCGCCGGCCATTACTCCGCCGGCCTGCGCCGGATCTTCGCCGCGCCCGCGGAGCTCGAGCTCACGCGCGAGCTCGTACTCGAGCGCGTCCATCCCGACGACCGGGAGCTCGTCGAGAAGTCGTTCGAGCGCGCCCGCCGCAAGCACGAACCGCTCCAGTTCGAGTTCCGCGTGACGCGGTTCGACGGCGCCGAACGAGTCGTGCGCGCCCGCGGCGAGGCGGTCGTCGAAGCGCGGGGCCGGCCGGTCAAGGTCGTCGGGACGATGCAGGACGTCACCGTGGAAGCCGCGGCCCGGTCGGCGCGCGACCTCCTCAGCTACGTCGTCCAGTCGACCCGGGACGCGATCGTGACAAAGTCCCGCGACGGGACGATCACGAGCTGGAACCAGGGCGCCGAGCAGCTGTACGGGTATCCGGCCGAGGAGGCGGTCGGGCAGCCGATCGGGTTGATCGAGCCCGCGCACCGCGCCGGCGAGCAGGAGAAGATCCTCGAAACGTTGCTCGCGGGCGAGTCGATCGACAACTTCGAGACCGAGGGCGTTCGCAAGGACGGAACCGTGATCGCGGTCTCGCTCACGGTTTCCCCGGTGACCGACGCGAACGGCAGGATCGTCTCGACGGCGATCATCGCGCGAGACACCACCGAACGCGTCCGCTACGAGGAGCGGCTGCGCCACTTGGCCGACCACGACCAGCTCACCGGCCTGTTCAACCGCCGCCGCTTCGACGAGCAGCTCAAGCACGAGCTCGCCCGGGCCGGCCGCTACGCCGCCCACAGCGCGGTGCTCAGCATCGACATCGACAACTTCAAGGGGATCAACGATTCCGCCGGCCACGCGGCCGGCGACGCGGTGCTCGTTCAGGTGGCGCGCGTGCTCGCCAACCGGTTCCGCTCGACCGACGTCGTGGCCCGGCTCGGCGGCGACGAGTTCGCGGTGCTGCTGTCCGCGGTGGGCGTCGACGAGGCCCGAGCCGCGGCCGAGGACCTGCTGGCCGAGGTTCGCAGCAGCCCGGCGAGCTACGGCGGCAGGCCGTTCCGGATCAGCGCCAGCATCGGCGTGACCGCGTTCGAATCGGACGACGCCACCGCCGGCGAGGTGCTGGTCAACGCCGACCTCGCGATGTACGCCGCCAAGACCTCCGGCCGCGACCGGGTCGTGGTCTACACCGCTCCCGAGGCGCGCAAGGCACGCGCGATGGCGAAGCTGACCTGGTCCCAGCGCATCCAGGACGCGCTCGACCGCGACCGCTTCGTGCTGCACCTCCAGCCGATTCTGGAGCTCGCCACGGGCCAGATCAAGCATGGGGAGCTGCTGCTGCGCATGAAGGGCGAGCGCGGCAAGCTGATCGCACCGGGCGCGTTCCTGCCGGCCGCCGAGCGGTTCGGCCTGATCCACGCGATCGACCGTTGGGTGGTCGCACGGGCGATCCAGCTGATCGCCGAGTCGATGGGACCGGTCCCGCAGGTCGGGATCAACCTCAGCGGCGAGTCGGTGGTCGGGGACCCTGAGCTGCTCAGGATGATCGAGCGCGAGCTACAGCGCTCGTCCGTCGACCCCGGCAAGCTGATCTTCGAGGTCACCGAGACGGCCGCGATCGCGAACATGCCCGAGGCCACCGAGTTCGCTCGCGGCCTGACCGACCTCGGCTGCAGCCTCGCGCTCGACGACTTCGGCACCGGCTTCGGATCCTTCTACTACCTGAAGCACCTCCCGGTGAGCTACGTGAAGCTCGACGGCGAGTTCATCCAGAACCTGCCCCGCAGCGAGGTCGACGAGCACATGGTCAAGGCGATCGTCGGCGTCTCCCAGGCGCTCGGGATCAAGACCGTGGCGGAGTCGGTCGCCGACGCGGAGACGATCAGCCTGCTCCAGAAGCACCAGGTCGACTACGCGCAGGGTTACTTCGTCGGGAAGCCGGCCCCGCTGAGCATCGCGCTCGCGGACGGCGGGTGGCTGTCGAACGCCCCGCCGTTGACCGCGTAGCGCCCGACTGCCCGCCTCTGCGAGCGCGCCGGCGCGCCCCATCGCGCGCCGGCGCCGCGGAGCGTCGGCGCCTCCGGCCGTGGGCGCCTCCCGGCGTGGGCGCCTCCGGGCGTGGGCGCCTCCGGGTGCCTAACTCAGCCGCTCGATCAGCATCGCCTGGCCCATCCCGCCGGCGACGCACATCGACTCGATCCCGAGCGTGCCGTCGAGCGCGCGCAGGCCGTTGATCAGCGTGGTCATGATGCGCGCGCCGGTCATCCCGAACGGGTGCCCGAGGGCGATCGCGCCACCGAACGGATTGAGCTTCTCGTCCGGGATCTCCAGCTCGTCCTTGCACGGAACGATCTGCGCTGCGAACGCCTCGTTGATCTCGACCACGTCGACGTCGTCGATCTTCACGCCGGTCTGCTCGAGCAGCGCCTGGATCGCCGGGATCGGGCCGAGGCCCATGATCTCGGGCCGGATCGCGGCGACCGTCGAGGCGATGATCCGCGCCTTCGGCTTGAGTCCGAGCCGCGCCGCCTTCTCGTCCGACATGACGAGCACCGCCGCGGCACCGTCGTTGAGCGGACAGGCGTTGCCGGCGGTGACGGTGCCGTCGGGCCGGAACGCGGGCTTCAGCTTCGCCAGCACCTCCATCGTCGTCCCGGCTCGTGGGCCGTCGTCCCTGGTGACGACCGTGTCCGGGACGTCGACCTCGTTCCCGTCCTTGTCGGTGTCCTGGTGCGCGGGCACCGGCACGGGCACGATCTCCGCGTCGAAGTGGCCGGAGTCGCGGGCGTCGACCGCCCGGCTCTGCGAGATCACGGCCCATTCGTCCTGGCTCTCCCGCGTGACATGACAGCGGTCGGCGACGTTCTCGGCGGTCATGCCCATCGGGATGTAGACGTCATACGCGGACCCGTTGGACCCGTTCAGGTACGAGTTCTTGGTCTCCTCCATCATCCCCGCGCCCAGCCCCGCCCGCGATACCGCTTCGACCCCGGCGGCGATGTACTGGTCGCCCTCGCCCGCCTTGATCGCGTGGAACGCCATCCGGATCGTCTGCAGCGACGAGGCGCAGAAGCGGTTGACCGTGCATCCCGGGACGTGGTGATCGATCCCGGCGAGCAGCGCGGCGTTCCGGCCCACGTTGTAGCCCTGCTCGCCCACCCCGGACGCGGCGCCCATCATCACGTCGTTGGTCTGCGCGAAATCGACCTCAGGGTTGCGTTCGATCAGCGCCCGAATCGGGATCGCGGCCAGGTCGTCGGCGCGCACGGTCTTGAGCGACCCCTTGCCCGCCCGCCCGATCGGCGTTCGTATGGCGTCGACGATCACGGCTTCTGGCATCTGGTCGGCTCCTGCTCTCGGGTGCAGATAAAGGTGACCGGCCGCGCCCGAAAGAGTGGCCGCCGGCCGGGCTTTCCAAGCGTAGTTGCCGACCGTCGCTGCCGACCCCGGTCCCGCCGCTATGTCACAACGCCCGAAAGCGGCGATGTCGCGGCGAGCTTTCGGGACATAAGCACCCGGCACATGCTTATGTCCCGAAAACGGTCGGCCTGGGCGGTGATTTCGGGCCTTGTGCAGGTGAGGGCGACGCGGCGGCTCGGCAAGCGGCGGTGCCGCCCAGCGGCGGCCGCTCCGACGCGGCGACGGCGCTACAACCCCAGCCCGCGAACGCCCTTCTCGTCCCACCCGAGATGGTGGGCGAGCTCGTGGCGAAGCGTGCGGGTCACCTGCGCCCTCAGCAGGTCGGGATCGTGGCCGAAGTCGCGCAGCAGCGTGTCGCGGAAGATCACGATCCGATCGTGGAAGTAGTCCTGGGCGACCGTGTCGCCCTGGTAGAGGCCGTAGGCGCGCTGGCGCCGGCCGCTGTCGGAGACGACGACCGCGACGTGCTCGAGCGCGCGGTGGAACTCCAGCGGCAGATCGTCGATCGCTCCGCGCACCAGCGCCCTGAAGTCGTCCTCGTTGTAAGGATCGAACAGGCCGTCGTCGTCGTCCTCGTCCTCGTCCTCCTCGCCCCACGAGCCTTCGGCCGCGAGCCGTTCGGTGCGCTGCACGAGCGCCTCGAAGTCCATCTCGGACTCGGGGTCTTGCCATCCGGCCAGGCGGATCATGACCAGGACGACCGCGCCGCCGACGATCACTGCGCCGGCCCCGAACACCGCGATCCCCTGGAGCAAGCGGACCGGTGGCGATTCGCTGAACCCCGCGATCAGGCTCACTGCGCCCAGGCCGACGGTCAGCGCGGCCAGCGCCGACAGCAGGATGCGGCGTGCCGTGGGCGGGCCCGGGCTCATCCCGTCTCCTCGCTCGCGGTCGATCGCACTCGAACCCTCATAGCCCTACCCATGCTACGACAGAGCGGGTGGTGTTAGGTCGCGGGAGACCAGGCGCGGCCCCGAGACCCGTCCGCGGCCGCGGCCAGCGCCGTGGGCGAACCGAGCGGCCGCGTAGAAGCAGGGCATCCGACGGCAGCCGCCGGATGCCCGTGCCGACTCTCCTCCTACAAACCGGGCGGGTGGCGAACTACGTAGTCGCCGCCGTCGGCGAGGTTCCCGAGCGGGTTCGAGCGCCATCTTGGCCCGGTGCCCGACGGAATGTTGGGTCCGCCATAGTCGGCCGTGTCGAACGCTCGGCCGCCGATCACGATGAATGCGTGGCTGGGGTCGGAGTAGATCGTGATCCACTTCCCGGGGCCGGCCTGGCCGTAGGACTCCAGCCCGGACGAATCCTCCGAGCTTGACAGCAGGCCGGCGCCGTGGAGCACGAAGCTGGCCGAACCGGAGCAGTCGTAGCAGCTGGAGTTCCACTGGCCGTGACCGCCGCCGACGCAGTACGACGTGTCGATGATCTGGTTGGCCGCGGCAATGGCCGCCTGGACCGCGGCTGGCGCGCCGGCGGGCGCCGTCGCGGTGCCGTCGGGGTTGATGGTCGTCGTCCCGGTGGGCACGTCGCTTTCGGTGGCGCTGATCGCCGCCTCGAGCGCCTTGTCAAACCCGGCGCCGGCGACCCCGTTGGCGGGGGTCATGTTGTGCGCCGTCTTGAACGCGGCCACGCTCGCCGCCGTCTCCGGTCCGTACTGGCCGTCGACCGACGTGGGGAAACCGGCGATTGTCAAATAGCCCTGGAGGATCGTCACGTCGTTGCCGTGCAGCCCCTGGCGCAGGAGTCGCCCGCCGAGCTGCTTGGCCGTGCTCGGCTTGGACAGCGTGCCCACGGTCCTAACGGTGGCAGCCATCGCCGCGCCACCTGACGCAGGTCGGGTCTTTGGGGTGGCCGCGCTGGCCGATGCGCCGGCGAAGACCGCCGTCGCAATGAGTGCAGACGCACCCGCCCTACGGGCGACGCGTTGAAAATCCAGGCTCGACAAGTACAACCCCTTCTCTTTCTTGCGCCTACGGGGTTAGCTGTCGGGCTCGCGCTGAAAGAGTGCGCTACGCCGGAGGTCCGGCGATTCGCCCCCCGGAGCCTCTCGGCTCCATCGGGTTCCCCGCTCCCCGGCGCCGTGGCGACCGGGGACTCGGCTGGGCTTCTATGTCGGCGCGGCACACTACACGACCGGCCCGACAAATGTCACATAACTCGTATCGGGCTTTTTTGCCGGACTCCTTTAGCGCGACCGAAATCTTGCAGACGGCCGCCTTGACACCTCCCTAGCTAACGGTTACGTTGCCACTACTCTAACCGTTAGCTACATGTCGATGTCGGAACCCGCCCAACTTCCAGGCCGAGAGCCGCTCGACGGCTACCAGCTGCGCGTCGTCCGCGAGGTTCTCCTGGCGCTGCTCGCCGGTGGGGCCTCGCACGGGTACCAGCTCCGCGCCCGCCTCGCGCTCGCGCTCGGGCCGCTGGCCGAGGCGCTGAACGACGGGCAGGTGTACGTCACGCTGGGCCGGCTGGAGAAGGCCGGCCTGCTGAGCTCCCGCCGAGTCGGGCAAGCCGACCGCCCGGATCGCAAGGTATACGAGCTGACGCCGGCGGGACGCGAGCGGGTGACGGAATGGCTGGAGGACACGAGCTGGCCCAAGCCGGCGCCGGCGGAGTTCCATCTGAAGCTCGTCGCCGCGGCCGCCGCGGAGCTCGCCGACCCGGTTGGGATCGTCGACCGGCAGCGGCGCGAGTTGCTCGTCGGACTGGGCCACGCGCAGCATGCGGCCTTGGCCGAGTCGGAGGGGTCGGTCGCCGCGCTGCTGCTCGAGGGCGTCGTGCTCCGGCTGCAGGCGGATCTGCACTGGCTCGATGCCTGCGCGCGCTACTGGAACTCGGTGAAGGAGCGATGATGAACCCAGAGCAACCGGTCCTGTCCGCGCGCGGGCTGCGCAAGGAATACGGCAAGGGAGCCGCGTTGGTGCGCGCGGTGCACGAGGTAAGCCTGGACGTCGCCCGTGGCGAGTCGGTGGCGATCGTCGGTCCGAGCGGCTGCGGCAAGTCGACGCTCCTGTACCTCTTCGGCGGCCTCGAGCGGCCAAGCGGCGGCACCCTGCAGCTCGCCGGCGAGCGGCTCGAACAGATGCCCGAGGCAGGCCTGGCGCGCCTGCGCCGCCACGCGCTCGGGTTCGTGTTCCAGTCCTATCACCTGGTCGACGAGCTGACCACGCTCGAGAACGTCGAGCTTCCGGCGCTGCTCGCGGGCGCTTCGCCCCGCGGCGCGCGAGCGCGCGCGACCGAGCTGCTCGGACAGGTCGGTCTCGAGGACCGGGCCGAGCACCTGCCCTCGGCTCTGTCCGGCGGCCAGCGCCAGCGCGTGGCGATCGCACGCGCGCTCGCCAACGCGCCGCTCGTCGTGCTCGCCGACGAGCCGACCGGGAACCTCGACAGCACCGCCACAACCGATGTCCTGCGCCTGTTCAAGCAGCTCCATTCCAACGGTCAGACGCTGGTGACGGTGACTCACGATTCGCGGATCGCCGCGACCTCGGACCGGCTGATCTCGATGCGCGACGGGCGGTTCGTCGACGAGACGAAGCTGACCGGCGGCACCGCCCGCAGCCTCACCGAGATGGCCGGCCTGGAGGGCTGACCGCGGTGGGAAGGCTGCTGCTCGTCTCCCGGCTCGTCATCGGCGACATCAAGCGCCGGCGGGTTCAGTCGGCGCTGCTGCTGCTGATGATCCTCACGACCACCACGACGCTGACGATCGGCCTGGCGCTGCACAAGGTCACCGACAGCCCGTTCGCACGGACCCGCGCCGCTACGCGGGGGCCCGACATCATCGCGGAGATCAACCCGCCGTCCGACACGCGCTCCGCGGTGACGCAGGGGTTCGCTTCGCTCGTCCGTGCCGGCGGCGTCGCCGGCACGTCCGGTCCGTATCCGATCGCGTTCGCCAGGCTGAGCTCACGAAGGGTCGACGTACAGGCCGAGGTCGAGGGCCGAGACGTCGCCGCGGCGGCGATCGACCAGCCGGCGCTCACCGCCGGGCGGTGGGTCGCGCCCGGCCAGGCCGTCATCGAGCGCGGGTTCGCCGATGCGCTCGGCCTCGGCGTCGGCGACACGATCCGCCTCGGCGGGCGGCCGTTCCGCGTCGCCGGGATCGCGGTCAGCACCGCCCAGTGCTTTTACCCGATCACCGCCCCCGGGCTGATCTGGCTCACACGGTCAGACGCAGACTCGCTTGCCCCCGGGCAGCAGCCGGTCGGGTACATCCTCAACCTGAGACTGACCGATCCGGCGTCCGCGGCGGCGTTCGAGAACGGCAACGCCGCCAGCGCGTTCTACAACATCACCAGCAACCAGCCGAAGTCGTTCCTGTCGTCCTGGGAGGACATCCAGCGGCAAGACTTCAAGGTCGTCTCGGTCGATCAGAAGGTCCTCGTGATCGTCAGCACGCTCCTGGCGCTGCTCGCGATCGCGAGCATCGCCGTCGCCGTCGGGAGCCGGATGGCCGAGCAGACGCGGCGCGTCGGCTTGCTCAAGGCCGTGGGTGCGACCCCGAAGATGGTCGCCGTCGTGCTGCTGGCCGAGAACCTCCTGCTCGCGCTGACGGCGGCGGCGGTCGGCGTGATCGTCGGCCAACTGATAGCCCCGGTGCTCACGGACCTAGGCAACGGCCTGCTCGGTAGCCCCCCAACCCCACCGCTGACGCTGACCTCCGCGGCAGAGGTCCTGATCGTGGCGATCGTGGTGGCCGCATGTGCGACGATCGTCCCAGCGATCCGCGGCGCCCGCACGAGCACGATCCGCGCCCTCAACGATCCCGCGCACCCGCCGCGCCGGCGGCCGTGGCTGATCGCTCTGTCAGCGCGACTGCCCGTTCCCTTACTGCTCGGGGTCCGGCTGGTCGCCCGCCGGATCCGCCGCTCCCTGCTGACCGCCGCCAGCATGACGATCGCGGTCGCCATGGTCGTCGCCGCCCTGACGCTCGAACACAAGGTCCAGCTGACCAACCAGCAGCGGGTGGCCGCGCTCGGTGGCGCCAGCGTGGCCGATCGTGTCACCCACCTCGTGTTCCTCCTGAGCGCGATCCTCGTCGTCCTCGCCGCGATCAACGCGGTCTTCACCACCTGGGCGACCGTGATCGACGCCCAGCGGCCGACCGCGCTGGCGAAGGCGCTTGGCGCTACCCCGCGGCAGATCACGGCCGGCCTGGCCAGCGCCCAGCTCGGCCCCGCCCTGCTCGCGGCGGTTCTCGGGATCCCGATCGGTCTCGCCCTCTACAAGTTCGCCGGCGGCAACCTCGACCAGGCCAGTCCGCCCGCACTGTGGCTCGGCGCCGTGATCCCGGGCACGCTCATCGCGGTGGCCGTGCTGACCGCGATCCCGGCCCGCATCGGCGCGAACCGATCGGTGGCTGACGTTCTCAGATCGGAGTAATGCGTCAGCGCGCTACGCGACGTAGCCGTCGGGCGGCTCGAGCGGCAACCCGGCCGCGTTCCAGTCGAGCAGCCCGCCGACCATGTTGTGGGCGTCGAACCCGGCGCCGAGAAAGGCCTCGGTCGCCATCGCCGAGCGCGCGCCGCTGCGGCAGTAGAACACGACCGGCCGCCCGCGGTCGATGCTGTCGACCTCGCCGGCGAGATCCGAGAGCACCACCAGACGGTCGCCGGCGATGCGCCCTGCGTCGTGTTCCTCGGGCTGGCGGACGTCGATCAACTGGATCTCGCCCTGGGCCATCAGCTCGGCCACCTGCTGGGGCGTGTAGTCCGCCATCACGCCTTCCACTTGATCGAGCAGCCCACGGGCTTGGTCTCGGGCCGCTCCAGGATCGACCCGGACAGCACCGCGTCGAGGGCCTCTCGCAGCCACTCCGCCCGCTCCCCCGGGTTGTCGTAGTCCGCGTCGGGCGCGCCGCGATAGCGCAGCCGGCCCTCGGCGTCGAGCACGAAAACGTCCGGCGTCACCTTGGCGCCATACTCGCGCGCGACCTGCTGGGTGGCGTCGTGCAGGTAGGGGATCGTCCACTGCTCGCGCGAGACCCGATCCTTCATCGCGTCCAACGAATCCCGCGGGTAGCGGTCCGCATCGTTCGAGTTCACCGCCAGCACGCGCACCCCGCGGGCCGCGTAGTCGTTGGCCACCTGGGCGATTCGGTCCTGCCAGGCGAGCGCATACGGGCAGTGGTTGCACGTGAACACCACCACGGTCGCCGGAGCACCGTCGTACCGGGCCACCGACCACCTCCTCCCCTCCGTGTCGAGCAGGGAGAAATCGGGGACCACCTGACCAATCGATAGGCTCATCGCTTCACCTCCGCGCGCTCGGCGGCTTCTCGGAGCGCCTCGCGCAGATCATCTGGATCGGGAATCGGGCTCACGCGGCCGTCGCGCCGGCGATACACGCGGCAGCTCAGGCCGATCTGCTCATCGGCGGCAGCGGGGACCAGGTCGACGCCGTCGATCAGAATCGTGGGCGACCCGACAAACCTGGAATCCTCGGCGTCGGCGTCGCTGCGGACCTCGCGCATGCTTACCTCGACGTCTCCGAGGCCGAGGTCGGTCAGCGCCTCGCGCACGGCTGTCAGCGCCCGCTCGGTCGAGGGACACCCCTCCCACCACAGCAGCTCTACGTTCACATATCGAGCGTAGCGAGCGCCGGTGGCGGTCGTTAGCGCACTTGCGGGGGCGGCCGCTAGCCGACGGTCCAGCTGTCGGCGCCGAGCAGCAGGTCTGAGAGCTCGACGTCGGTGGCGGGCGTCGTGCGGTCCGGACCGCCCCGCCCGTACACGTGGCGCTCGACCTGGCGGAAGATCCCGATCGGCGTGGGCACCGTCGGATCGTCCGCAAGCCTTGCCAGCGAGAACGCGAGGCCGGGATCGGAGCGCCCCGGGTCATGCACGATCAGCTTGTCCTCGCCCGCGTCGGCGACCTCGACGATCTCGAGACCGCCGTCGGCGGCGCGAGCCACGCCGCGCTCGTTCTCAGCCCCGAAGCGGATCGCCTGACCGGCCTGGAGGCGGATCTGGTTGGCGTCCTTCGTCTCCTTCTCGGTCAGCGCCGAGAACGCGCCGTCGTTGAACACCGGGCAGTTCTGGTAGATCTCGACGAGCGCGGCGCCGTCGTGCGTCGCCGCCGCCCGCAGCACCTCGGTGAGGTGCCGGCGGTCTCGGTCGATCGTCCGAGCCACGAACGTCGCCTCGGCGCCCGAGCGCGAGCGACACCGGATTGAACGGATGGTCCGCGACGCCGAACGGGGTCGACTTCGTGATCTTGCCGAGCTCCGAGGTCGGTGACGCCTGGCCCTTGGTCAGGCCGTAGATCTGGTTGTTGAACAGCAGGATCTTGATCGGCACGTTCCGGCGCAGCGCGTGGATCAGATGGTTGCCGCCGATCGAGAGCGAGTCGCCGTCGCCGGTGACGATCCAGATCGACAGATCCTTGCGCGCCGACGCGAGCCCGGTGGCGAGCGCGGGAGCGCGGCCGTGGATGCCGTGCATCCCGTACGTGTTCATGTAGTAGGCGAACCGCCCGGCGCAGCCGATGCCCGTGACGAACACGATCTTCTCGGGCGGGATGCCAAGCTCGGGCATGAACTGCTGCACCGCCGACAGGACCGCGTAATCGCCGCACCCGGGGCACCACCGCGTCTCCTGGTCTGACTGGAAGTCGGCCTTGGTCAGCGGCTCAGGCGGGATCCCATTCCCGTGACCGTTGGTGACAACCGCGCTCATTGCCGCTCGGCGATCGCTTCTTCGATCTCGGACGCGAACAGCGGCTGCCCCTGCACCTTGCAGAACGACTCGACGTCGACCAGGTACTTGGCGCGAAGCAGCTCCGCCAGCTGGCCGGTGTTCATCTCGGGAACGAGCACGCGGTCGAACGAGCGCAGCACGTCGCCGGTGTTCGCCGGGAACGGGTTCAGGTGGCGCAGGTGCGCGGACGCGACCGTGTGTCCGGCCTCGCGCGCGCGGCGCACGCCGGCGCGGATCGCGCCCTCGCTCGACCCCCAACCGAGCACCAGCAGCATCGCGCCGGGCTCGGCATCAACCGTCAGCGGCGGGATGTCACGCGCGATACCGTCGATCTTCGCCGCCCGCAGCTCGGTCATTCGCGCGTGATTGGCCGCGTCGTAGGAGATGTTGCCGGTCACGTCGGCCTTCTCAAGGCCGCCGATCCGGTGCGCCAGCCCCGGCGTTCCCGGGATCGCCCACGGGCGCGCGAGACGCTCGTCGCGGGCGTAGGGCATGAACTCCTCGCCCTCGACCGCCACCGCGAACGCGGGGTCGATCGATGCGAGATCGGCCACGACCGGAACTCGCCACGGCTCCGAGGACGAGGCCAAGAACGTGTCCGACAGGAGGATCACCGGCGTCCGGTAACGGACGGCGATCCGCACCGCCTCGAACGCCGCATCGAAGCAGCCGCCGGGCGTGCTCGGGGCGATCACCGGCAGCGGCGACTCGCCGTGGCGGCCGTGCACCGCCATCAACAGATCGGACTGCTCGGTCTTCGTCGGCATCCCGGTCGAGGGACCGGCCCGCTGCACGTCGACCACGATCATCGGCAGCTCGAGCGCAGCCGCCAGGCCGATCGTCTCGGCCTTGAGGTCCATCCCGGGCCCGCTCGTCGCGGTCACCCCGAGCCGTCCGCCGAACGCTGCACCCAAAGCCATCCCCGCCGCAGCGATCTCGTCCTCGGCCTGAATCGTCTTCACGCCCAACGTCGCGTGGCGCGAGAGCTCGTGCAACAGCTCGGACGCCGGCGTGATCGGATAGCTCGCGAGCAGCAGCGGCAGCCCGCTCCGGGCGCTCGCCGCGATCAGCCCGAACGACAGCGCGGTCGTGCCGTTGACATTGCGATACGTGCCCGGGGGGACGTCGGTCGCGGGCTTGACCTTGTACTGCACATCGAGCAACTCGGTCGTCTCGCCGAACGACCAGCCCGCGTTGAACGCCGCCAGGTTCGCGAGCAACGCGCCCGGGTTACGGGCGAACTTCTGCTCGATCCACTTCTTGGTCACGTCCGTCGGGCGGCCGTAGAGCCACGACAGGACCCCGAGCGCGAACAGGTTCTTGGCCCGGCCCGCGTCGCGAGTCGAGGCGTCCTCGATCTCCTCCACCGCCGCCACCGTCAGCGACGTCATCGGAATCCGGTGCACCCGGAACGCGCTCAACGACCCGTCCTCGAGCGGGTTCGAGGCGTAACCGGCCTTCTCCAGGTTGCGCTTGCTGAACGCGTCCTCGTTGACGATCACCGTCGCGGCGCGGTCAAGCTCGGCAAGGTTCGCCTTGAGCGCGGCCGGATTCATCGCGACCAGCACGTTCGGCTTGTCCCCCGGCGTCAGGATGTCCCGCGAGGCGAAATGAATCTGGAACGCCGACACGCCGGCGAGCGTCCCGGCCGGCGCCCGGATCTCCGCCGGGAAGTTCGGCAGCGTCGCCAGATCGTTGCCCACCATCGCGGTGGCGTCCGTGAACCGGCTGCCCGCCAACTGCATCCCGTCGCCGGAGTCGCCCGCGAAGCGAACTACTACTCGCTCACGCTCCTCGACCGTCTTATTCATTGCTCGAAAGCCGTGCGCCCAAGATCAAACCGCTCTACCTCATAGTACGCGCGAGGAAGGACGAAGTTTCGCTCTCGGTCGAACTCGCCCCCCGAATGGGTGGAGTGGGGCCGCCTTCGGCGGCGTCCGTGGGACCGTTCCGCCGAGCATCCGTGCCCGGCGGGCCGGGACACGCACCGGAGTTGGCTACAGCTTCGCTACGTTGACCGCCTTGGGGCCCTTCGGCGCGGCCTCCTCCTCATAGGAGACCTTGCTGCCCTCGGCGAGCGAGCGATAGCCGTCGGCGGTGATGCTCGAGTGATGGACGAACAGGTCGCGACCGCCGTCATCGGGGGTGATGAAGCCGAACCCCTTCTCGTCGCTGAACCACTTGACTGTGCCAGTTGGCATCTGGAGTGCTCCTCCGCTTGAAGTGCTGCTACCGCGGAGGAGATTTCCCGGCGCCTGCACGTACTTGACGCCGCCCGCTCGATCGGACGGCCTTACGACCTGGGAAGGTACAGGACATGGACGATCCCATGTCAATCGGTCGTGATATCCGGGTGCCTTTGAGGGAGATCACGCTCAGGACGTCCCGCTCGTCGGGTCCCGGCGGGCAGCACGCCAACGTGACCGCGTCTCGCGTGGAGGCGATCTTCGACGTCGAGGCTTCCACGGCGCTCACCGACGAGCAGAAACGGCGCGTGATCGCCCGCGCCGGCCCGCGCGTGACCGCGGTCGCCCAGGACGCGCGCAGCCAGGCCCGCAACCGCGAGCTCGCGCTCGAGCGGCTGCGCCGGCGCCTGACCCAGGCGTTAGCCACGCCGCGACACCGGCAGGCGACCCGTCCGACGGCGGCCTCGGTACACCGCCGGCTCGACGGCAAGCGGCGCCGAGCCGCCCGCAAGCGTGACCGACAACGGCCCACGACCGACGACTAGCCTCATTTGCGTGATGCGGTGGCTTGTCGACGGCATGAACGTGATCGGCGCGCGGGGGGGCGGGTTCGAATCATGGTGGAAGGATCGCGACGAGGCGATGCTGCGACTCGTCGACATGCTCGAGCGGTGGGCCGCCCTCAGCGGCGAGGACGTCACGGTCGTGTTCGAGCGGCCGCCGCGCCCGCCGATCCGTTCGACCGTGATCGAGGTCGCCCACGCTCCCAAGCCGCGCCCGAACTCGGCCGATGACGAGATCGTCCGGCGCCTGCGCGCGGATCCCGATCCGGCCGCCGTGCGGGTCGTGACCTCGGACCGCTGGCTGGCCGACCGGGCGTGGGCCGCCGGTGCCAGTGTCGAGGGCGCGGACTCATTCCGAACCCGTATCGAATAACGCCCGAAGAGTTGTCCGCCCGGCGGCGGCACCTTGCCACAATCAAACTCATGGCCGAACAACCGCGGCGACCCCAGAGCAGCCCCCGGCTGCGGCCGCCGGGATCTCCTTCCCAGCGGCAGCCGCAACCCGGCTGGCGCGTGACCCCGGCCCCCGACGGTCGTGGCCGGCCCGCCAAGCCGCCGTCGGGGCCGAACATCCGCTGGATCGCCGTGTTGCTGGTGGTCGGGCTGATCGCGCTGAACTTCTGGATTTCCTCGCAGGCGCTCAGCCCGAGCCCGCGCGTCCGAATCCCGTACAGCCCGACCTTCCTCACTCAGGCCAACGACAACAACGTCCAGTCGATCTCGTCGACCGGCGCATCGATCGACGGAACGTTCAAGAAGGCGGTCAAGTACCCCTCCGGCGGCAGCAGCTACACGTATTTCTCCACGCAGATCCCGTCGTTCGCGAACGACCAGGAGCTGTTCGCGACGCTCCAGAAGAACAACGTCGAGATCAACGCCCAGCCGACGAACACCGGCCCGTCGTTCCTGACCAGCCTGATCTTCGGCTTCGGCCCGACGTTGCTGTTCCTGCTGCTGCTCGTTTGGGTGTTCCGCCGCGCGGCGTCGGCCGGCGGCGGCGCCGGCGGGTTGATGTCGTTCGGCCGCTCGCGCGCGCGCCGCGTCGAAGCCCAGGACCAGCGGGTCACGTTCAACGACGTCGCCGGGATCGACGAGGCCAAATCGGAGCTGACCGAGATCGTCGACTTCCTCAAGAACCCGGACAAGTACCTGAAGCTCGGCGGGCGGATCCCGCGCGGCGTGCTGCTGAGCGGCCAGCCCGGGACCGGCAAGACGTTGCTGGCGCGGGCGGTCGCCGGCGAGGCGGGCGTGCCGTTCTTCCAGATGTCCGCATCCGAGTTCGTCGAGATGATCGTCGGCGTCGGCGCCTCGCGCGTGCGGGATCTGTTTGCCCAGGCGAAGGAGGCGGCCCCGGCGATCATCTTCATCGACGAGCTCGACGCGATCGGCCGGTCGCGCGCCTCGGGCGGCCCGAACATCTCCGGAGGCCACGACGAGCGCGAGCAGACGCTTAATCAGATCCTCACCGAGATGGACGGGTTCGACCCGCGACTCGGCGTGATCGTGCTCGGTGCGACCAACCGGCCCGAGATCCTCGACCCGGCGCTGCTCCGGCCGGGGCGGTTCGACCGCAGGGTCGTGGTCTCCCCGCCGGACCGCACCGGCCGCGAGGCGATCCTGCGCGTGCACACCCGCGGGGTTCCGCTCGCCGCCGACGTCAACCTCGGTGCCCTGGCCTCAACGACGCCGGGCATGGTCGGCGCCGACCTCGAGAACCTCGTCAACGAGGCGGCGCTGCTCGCCGCCCGGCGAGAGCACGAGAAGGTCAACCGGGAGGATCTCACCGATGCGCTCGAGCGGATCGTGCTCGGCGCCGAGCGCAAGGTCATGATCTCCGAGGACGACCGCCGCCGCACCGCCTACCACGAGGCCGGCCACGCGATCGTCGGGATGCTCACCCCCGGCGCGGATCCGGTCCGAAAGGTGTCGATCATCCCGCGCGGCCAGGCGCTCGGGGTCACGTTCTCGGCGCCCGACGCCGACCGCTTCAACTTCGAACAGCAGCACCTGCTCGCGCAGATCAAGGTCGCGCTCGGCGGGCGCGTGGCCGAGGAGCTCGTGTTCAGCGACATCACCACCGGCGCCGAGTCCGACATCCAGCAGCTGACCCGGATCGCCCGGCACATGGTCGGACGGTGGGGAATGAGCCGCGCGATTGGCCCGATCGCGGTGATCCCCGCGGACGGGATGGGACCGTTTCTCCCCGGCGCCTCCGAGACCTCGGAGTCGACCCAGCGACTCGTCGACGAGGAGGTCCGCAGGATCGTCGAGTCCGCCCACGCCGAGGTCAGCGCGCTCCTCCGCGAGCATCGCGGGAACCTTGATTCGCTTGTCGCCGGCTTGCTCGAGCACGAGACGCTCGACGAGGCCGACGCTTACGCGGCCGCCGGGCTCCCGCGCAACGCGCTGGCCGAGCCCGAGCAGCACGTGACGGTGGACGCGCTCCACTCGGACGCCGCGCCCGAGCGGCCGCTGCGCTGACGGGTCCTCAGTCGCCGAGGCGGGTTATGCGGGCGAGCGCCTCATGGCACTCGACGACCCGGCGCTTGACAGGATCGTCCTCGGGACGGTCGTGGACGAGGTCCCAGGTGCGGTCCGCGATCTCGCGAGCAGATTCGGCCGTGGCGCTCTGCCAGAGGCGATCGACGAGCGTGATCTCGAAGCTCTGGATCTGGTCGGCAGGATCGCCCGGAGGCATTCTCGGCAGCGGCTCCGCGATCGTCTCCTTCCACATCGCGGTGGCGACCAGCAGCCGGTTGCGCAGCGTGATCTGATCGATCGGCGACACAGCGCCAGCCTAACGGATCCTCCACTCAGCGCCCGCTATTCGCGGCCCGTTTGTCAGCGCAGCGCCGGCAGTTTCTGCTTGACGGTGACCGCGGCGGCGAACAGGTCTCCCTGGTCGCTCGCGCGCGCGAGCAGCTCGTCGGCTTCGAACGTGAGCTCACCCTCGTCGCCGCGCTCGTGACAGAGCGCGACCTCGTCCCAGGTCACCGGCGTGGACGCCGTCGGGCGCTCGCGCGCGCGCAACGAATAGACGGTGACGGTCGTCTTGTGCGCGTCGTTCTGACTCCAGTCGACGAGCACCTTCCCGGGACGCAGCCGCTTGGTCATCCGTGAGACGACCAGCTCGGGCATGCGCTGCTCGAGCAGCTCGGCGACCCGACGCGCGAACGGCTTGGTCGCGCGGTAATCGATCCCCGTGTTCAGAGGCACGTACACCTGCAGGCCCTTTGAGCCGGAAGTCTTGGCGACGCTGACAAGCCCAAGCTGATCGAACAGACCCCGCAGGACCAGCCCGACCTCGCAGCATTCGACGAGCCCGGCGGGCGCGCCAGGGTCGAGGTCGAACACCATCATGGTCGGCTGCTCCGGCTTGGCCGCCAGCGACAGCGAGGTGTGCAGCTCGACGTCGGCGAGGTTGGCCAGCCAGATCAGCGTCGGCCTGTCCTGCGCCAGCGTGTAGTTGACGTCGCCGATGCGGACCGTCTGCACCCATTCCGGGCGGTGCGAGGGCGACTGCTTCTCGTAGAAGTAGGTCGCGTCGACTCCATTGGGATACCGCTTGAGCGTCAGCGGCCGGTCGTGCAGGTGCGGGAGCACGACCGGCGCGGCGCGCGCGTAATAGGCCACCAGGTCGCCCTTGGTGAAGCCGGCCTCGGGGTAGAGGACCTTGTCCCAGTTCGTGATCTTGAGCCGCCTCCCCTCGGTGATGACGGCAAGCGCACCCTCGGGGAGGCGCTCGACCTCGTCGAACAGCGACTCGGGGGAATTGGACCCCCGCCCATCCTCGTCCGGTGCCGGCTCCTCGGAGGGACCGCTCTCCGCCACCACTTCAGCCGCCGGCTTGTCGTCGCGAAGCCCCTTGAAGGACGGCGCGCGCATCACCCGCTCGGTCGTCCACTCCCGGAACTCGATTTCCGCCACCAGGCGCGGCTCGACGAACACCGCCTCGCGCGGAATTGCCACCCGCCCACCCCCCCGCCCGCCACCGATGTCGAACGGGCTCGTGTCGCGTTTGAGCGGTTCCAGTCGCCGGCGAAGGTCGTCGAGAGTCTTCTCGGTGAACCCGGTGCCGACCCGACCCGCGTAGCGGAACTTTCCGTCCTCGTAGAAGCCCATGAGCAGCGCCCCGATCCGGGCGGTGCGCCGGCCCTCGCCGGGGATCCAGCCCCCGATCACCAGCTCCTGGCGCAGCGTGTTCTTGATCTTCAACCATGCGCCGCTGCGCCGGCCGGGCTCGTAGCGGGTGTCGAGTCGCTTGGCC
Source organism: uncultured Solirubrobacterales bacterium (assembly GCA_963849675.1). Taxonomy (GTDB): domain Bacteria; phylum Actinomycetota; class Thermoleophilia; order Solirubrobacterales; family Solirubrobacteraceae; genus Palsa-465. The sequence continues at coordinate 247,041 of CAWKIW010000001.1, forward strand.
ACGACCCCTTCGAGCCCCTGCTTCGCGGTCGCCTCGAGCAACGCCGTGCCCGCGCCGGGGTGGACGGCCGGGACCCGCCACGCCGCCCCGGCGAGTCCGAGCGACTCGAGCCGCTCCCGTCGTTCGGAGTAGGGCAAATCCATCAGCACGTGCCCGTCGAGGTACAGCAGGTCGAAGATCGCGTAGACGACCGGCGTGCTGCGCATCAGCCGGCGGACCGCGGCCGGGGCGGTCACGTTCATCCGGCTCTGTAGCCGCTCGAAGCTGGGGCGGGGGTTGGCGGGGTCCGATTCGTCAAACGCGACGATTTCGCCGTCGAGCACTGCCTCGTGCATCCCGAGCGCACCCACGAGCCCGCGGATCTCCGGATAGGTACCCGTGATGTCGTTGAGGTTGCGGCTCTCGAGACGGAGGCGACCGGGCTGCACGTACGCGATTGCGCGCACGCCGTCCCATTTGACCTCGAACGACCACCGTCGCTGGTTGGGCGGGAGGTCGGTCGCCGGCCTGGCCATCATCGGCACGATCCGCTCGGGCATCGGGTCACGGTCCGGATCCGCCGGCGGATCCATCCGGTGGATCATCCAGTCGTTCTTGGTCTCGCCGGGCTTGCCGATCGGGAACAGGCCGTAGCGGCCGCTCAGCCGCTCGCCGTGGAACGTGACCTCGACCTTCCGGTCCTCCCACTTGTGGACGTCGAACGTGCCCTGGTCCCAGATCGTCATCGTGCCGGCGCCGTACTGACCCTTGGGGATCTCGCCGTGAAACTCCAGGTACTCGAGCGGGTGATCCTCTGTTCGGACCGCCAGGCGGTTGTCTTTCGGATCGGCTGGGATGCCGTTCGGGATCGCCCACGAGGCGAGCACCCCGTCGTGCTCGAGCCGCAGGTCCCAGTGCAGCCGTGTGGCGTGGTGCTCCTGGACGACGAACCGATGCCCGTCGTTCGCGCGGTCGCCGCCGGCCGGCTCCGTCGTGGCTGCGAAGTCGCGCTTGCCGCGGTAGCTCGAGAGCTTGTCTTTGTCCTTGGTCTTGGGCACGGGACGGATATTGCCGGACCTGACCAGTTCACACGCGACGAGCTGATCCCGCGAGTCTTCACATTCTTTTACGTCCACACGCCACAATTGCTGGATGGCGCGCGTATTGGTGGTGGACGACGAGCCTGCCGTCCGGCGGGCCCTCGAACGTGCCCTGAGGCTCGACCGTTACGACGTCGAGCTTGCCGGCGACGGCGAGGAGGCGCTCGACGCCCTCGCGAAGGCACCACCCGATGCGGTGATCCTAGACATCGGCATGCCCAAGCTCGACGGCCTCGAGGTCTGCCGGCGGATGCGCCAGGCGGGCGATCGGACCCCGATCCTGATGCTCACCGCGCGCGACGCGATCGACGACCGCGTCGAGGGCCTCGACGTCGGCGCCGACGATTACCTGGTCAAGCCGTTCGCGCTGAGAGAACTTCAGGCCCGGCTGCGCGCGCTTCTCCGCCGCTCGGGCGAGGGCGCCGACGGCGAGATCCTCAGATACGCCGACCTCGTGCTCGACCCGGTCGCCCACGAGGTGCGTCGCGGCGATCGCGTGATCGAGCTATCGAAGACCGAGTTCCTGCTGCTTGAGCTGTTCATGCGCCACCCTCGCCAGGTGCTGACTCGCTCCACGATCTTCGAGAACGTGTGGGGATACGACTTCGGTCCAACCTCCAACGCGCTCGGCGTGTACATGGGCTACCTCCGCCGTAAGACCGAAGCCGACGACGAGCCGCGGCTCCTGCACACGGTCAGGGGCGTCGGCTACGTACTGCGCGACTGACGGAGGTCGGGAGTGCCACTGCGCCGCAGACTCGCCATAGCGTGCGCCTCAGCCGTCGCGCTGGCGATTCTGCTGGCGGCGATCGTCGTCTACGTGGTCGTGCGCTCGCAGCTGCTCGGACAGGTTGACAGCGAGCTCCGCACCCAGGCGGGGCTCGTCTCGCAAACGCAGCTGCGATGCACCGGCAACCCGGGCATGATCCTGCCGGCCAGCGTCGGCGGCGGCGCCCCGATCTGGCAGGTGGTGACCACCAATGGGGTTTCTTGCAGCGACGGCAACGTCACACTGCCGATCGACTCCGGTGCCGCGTCGTTCGCCAGCGGCAACGACAGCGGCGGCGCCTACCTCCGCAACGTGAACGTCGGCGGCACCGTACTGCGCGTGTTCACCGTCCCGGTCTCGGCCTCGAGTGGGTTCGGCACACTACCGGCGGCCTTGCAGCTCGCCCGGCCGCTGTCCCCGGTTGAAAACGTGCTCTCCGAGCTCCGCGTGGTCTTGTTCCTGCTGTGCGCGGGCGGGATCGCGCTCGCCGCATGTCTCGGGCGGCTCGCGGCGAGCCGCGTGCTCGCGCCGCTAGCCGAGGTTGCCCAGACCGCGGAGCACATCACCGACACGGAGGACCTGACCAGCCGCATCCAGTACCACGCCGACGACGAGGTCGGTCAGCTCGCGACGCGCTTCAACGCGATGATCGAGCGATTGCAGGGCTCCCGAGCCGCGCTCGACGAGTCGGTGCGCGCTCAGCGACAGCTGGTGGCAGATGCCTCTCACGAGCTGCGCACTCCGATCACGAGCTTGCGAACGAACATCGAGGTGCTCATGGCCGGCGGTGCGCTCTCTGAGGATGACCGCCACCGTCTCCTCGCCGATGTCCTCGAGCAGAGCGAGGAGCTTAGCGCGCTGATCGGAGACGTGATCGAGCTTGCGCGCGGCGACCTTCCGCTCACCTCGGCCGAGGATCTCCGGCTCGATCGAGTCGTCGCCGATTGTGTTACGCGCGCGCGCCGGGACTTCGCCGACGTCCGCTTCGAGACGTCGTTCGAGCCGGTGGTCATCGACGGGGTCCCCGAGCGACTGGCCCGCGCGATCAACAACCTGCTCGACAACGCGGCCCACCATTCCGCGGCCGGCGGGATAGTCGAGGTGATCGTCGACCAGCGGGGCATCCAGGTACGCGACCACGGCACCGGCATTGACCCGGCGGACCTGCCGTACGTATTCGACCGGTTCTTCCGCGGCGCCAACTCGCGCCACCGCCAGGGCAGCGGTCTCGGGCTCGCGATCGTCCGCCAGGTGGTGGTCCAGCACGGCGGATCCGTAGAGGCGGCCAACGCCCCCGACGGTGGCGCGGTGTTCAGCGTGCGGCTGCCGACCGTCACCGAGGGAGATTCCGATCACGCCGACGACAAGTATCCGGTCGCCGGCGACCCGCTACCGCTCGGGTAGCGACCGCTCAGGTGGCTGGCGGGCCGGACTTGACCGGCCTGGCGATCCGCGCCTGGCGCGCGACCAGGAAGCGCTTGCGCAGAAACCACGCACACGTCGCGAACACCGCGGCGACGGGCACGAGCAGCAGCGCGCGAACCGCCGGCGCCCCGACCGTCAGCGCGATCAGGAACTCCACCGCCACCGCGGGGATCGCGGCGAGCAGGACCGTGTGCGAGCGATAGCCCGAGAAGTGCTCGCGCGTGGTCACCTCGAGCACGCCGAGCAGGCAGATGACGACGCCACCGATCAGCGCGAGTGCGCCGTGGTTGATCACGCCGACGACGAGCACTACCGCGCCGACGAAGATCGCGATCTCGGCGACCGGGAGCCCGCCGAACCGGCTGGGCGGACGGTCCCCGTATGCGCCTAGCGGGCTCGCCCGCCGGGATCCGGGCTGCGGCCGCTGCGTCGCCGCGCGGCGCGCCGACGTTGGCGTAGCCGACGGCCGCGGAGCCGGTGCCGCGTGTGCCGGCCCGTGGGTTCGCCGCTTGCGCGACCGCCGCTTGGACCTTGGACTCGCCACAGTTGCGCGAGGATAACCGCCCGCTCGCCACAGCTGCGTAGGCGGCTACGGTCGCTGAGCGACCTCGGGCGGGCTCGAGGCGTCGGCGAACTCCCGGAACAACCCGGTGACGACGAACACCGTCTGTTCGGCGATGTCAACCGTGTTGTCGCCCACCCGCTCCAGACAGCGCGCGACGAGGATCATGAACATGGCCCACTCGCGCAGCTCGAGGTTGTCTCCGACTTCGACCGCCCGTCTGAAGATCTCCCGGTTGAGCCGGTTGATCTCCATGTCCTGGCGGACCAAGTCCTGCGCGAGCTCGACGTTGCGGCCGGAGAAGGCCTGCTTGGCCTGCGAGACCTGCGATCGCGCCAGGCGGCCCATCCGCTCGATCGCATCGAGGATGTCCTTGTCCTTGGGCGCCTCGTAGCCGGACAGCGGCACCAGCTTGGCGATGTTGACGCACTGATCGCCCATGCGCTCGACGCAGCGGATCACATGCAGCAGCGCCGCGACGATCCGCAGGTCGCCCGCCACCGGCGCCTGCCGGGCCAGTAGCGACAGGATCCCCTGATGGACCTCGAGGTAGCGACCGTCGATCCGGTCGTCGTCGGCGACGACCATGCCGGCGAGCTCGACGTCCTGATAAGAGATCGACTCAAGCGCGCGGTCGAGCTGCTGGATGACGATGTCGAGGCCGTCGAGCGCCTGAGCCTCGAGTGTCCGGAGCTGTTCGTGGAACTGGTGCCGTGTCTCCTGCATGAGCGACCCCCTACCCGAACTTCCCGGTCACGTACCGCTCGGTCCGTTCGTCGCTCGGGTTGGTGAAGATCTTGTTCGTCTCGTCGTGCTCGATCACCTCGCCCTCGAGCATGAACACGGTCGAGTTCGCGATGCGCGCCGCCTGCTGCATGTTGTGGGTGACGATCACGATCGTGTAGCGCTCCTTCAGCTCGTCGATCAGCTCCTCGATCTTCAGCGTCGAGATCGGGTCGAGCGCGGAGGCGGGCTCGTCCATCAGGATTACCTCCGGCTCGACGGCGACCGTGCGCGCGATGCACAGACGCTGCTGCTGGCCGCCGGACAATCCAATCCCGGGCTCGCTCAGGCGGTCCTTCACCTCATCCCAGAGACCCACCGCCTGCAGCGAGTGGTTGACCAGCTCCTTGAGGTCGTGGCTCCTCGTGCCGGTCAACCGCAGCCCGGCGGCGACGTTGTCGAAGATCGACATCGTCGGGAATGGATTCGGCTTCTGGAACACCATCCCGATCAACCGCCGCACGGCCGTCACGTCAACGTTCGGGTCGTAGATGTCGAGCTCGTCCAGGGTGACGCAGCCCTCGGCGCGAGCCCCGGGGATCTCCTCGTGCATCCGATTGATGCACCGAACCACGGTTGATTTTCCCGATCCGGAGGGACCGATCAGCGCGGTCACCTCGTTGGCGGGGAAGTCGATCGTGACCCCCTTGATCGCATGCTGAGCGCCGTAGTAGGCGTTCAGTTCCTTGACATTGACGGCGTGACCTGACTTCTTCACGGACGCCGCCTTGGAGGCCTCAGGAGTTACGTGCGCCCGCTCCGGCGGCATTCCCCCGGCGGTGGACATATCGGATTGTTCCTTGCTTGTCGTGTCGGGCGGGATCATGCCATGCGGCTCCTTGAAGCTATGAATCGGGCGACGAGGTTCAGGATCAGGACGATTACAACGAGCGTCAGCGCCGTTCCCCACGCGATGGTCTGGATCGCCGCCCGCGGCGACGTGATATCGGTGTAGATCAGGAACGGCATCGTGTTCATCTGCGCGTTGAGGTCGTACGTCAACGCAAACGCCGTCGACACGGTGAACAGCAGCGGGGCGGTTTCGCCCATGCCTCGGGCGATCGCCAAAAGCGAACCGGTGAGGAGGCCGGGCGCCGCGGTCGGCAGCACGACCCGGAACACCACGCGCCACCGGGGAGCGCCGAGCGCGAGTGCGGCCTCGCGCAGGCTGCTCGGCACCAGCAGCAGCACGACCTCTGAGGAGCGGATTACGATCGGAAGCATCAGCAGCGCCACCGCCACCGCCCCCTTCCAGGCCGCGAACCCGCTCCCCCCGACGCGAGCGACCACCAGCACGATGTAGATGAACAGTCCGAACATGATCGACGGCACGCCCGTCATCACGTCGACGAAGTAGCGGACGGTGTTCGCGAACCAACCATCCTTGCCGTACTCGGTCAGGTAGAGGGCCACGCCGATCCCGATCGGGATCGAGACCAGCGTCGCGAACGCGACGATCTCGAGCGAACCGATGATCGCGCTGCGGATCCCACCCGGGCTGCCGAAGAAGCTGCCGGTCGGATCGGTGGTGAAGAAGCCACTCGTGGTCCAGGCGCTGAGCCCCTTGTGGAGCAGGTAGTAGATGATCAGGATGAGCGGGATCAGCGCGACGATCGTCGCGGCCAACATCGTGCCGCGCATGAACTTGTCGGTGCGCCGGCGCCGGGGCGATATCTGCGGGATCGCGGTGAGGGCGCTCATTTCTCGCTCGCGGGGCCAGAAGAAATCGTCATGCCGGTCGCGCCCGTCCCCCTGGTCCCGTGCGAGCCGCGGGAGATGAACCAGCGCGCGATGATGTTCACGACCAGAGTTAGCACGAACAGCACCAGCCCGGCTGCGAACAACGCTGAGGTATGGACTCCGGTGGCCTCGCCGAACTCATTGGCGATCACCGCGGCCAGCGTGTAGCCCTGGCTGAACAGATGGCTTCCGATCTTCGGCGCACTGCCGATCACGAGCACCACGGCGATCGTCTCGCCGATGGCCCGCCCCATGCCGAGCATCGCCCCGCCGGTGATTCCCGGACGGGAGTACGGAAGCACCGCCATGCGGATCATCTCCCACCGCGTCGCCCCCAGTGCCAGCGCCGCCTCTTTGTGCTCGCTCGGAACGGTTGCGATCACCTCTCGCGAGATCGCCGACACGATCGGGAGGATCATGATCGCCAGGATCAGGCCGGCGATGAAGTAGTTGTAGAGGGTCGGGATTCCGCCGCCGATCCACGGGATGAATGAGAACGTGCTCGCGAACCACTTCTCGGCCGGAAGCAGACGCGGCGCGAGCACGAAAACGCCCCACAATCCGTACACGACTGACGGAACCGCGGCGAGCAGGTCGACGAGGATTGTGAGTGGACTCCGTAGCCGACGCGGACAGAGCTCGTTGATGTACACGGCGCCGGCGACCGCGACCGGCACGCCGATGATCAGCGCGATGATCGACGTGACGATCGTGCCGAACAGGAGCGCGCCGCCGTGGTAGATGTTGCGCGAGACGTCCCAGTTGTTGCCGAACACGAAGTTCAGCCCGTACGTGCTGAACACGTGGCCGGACTGGCCGACCAGCCGGACGAAGAAGTAGACGATCAGGATCAAGATGAGCGCCGCGAGGCCGCTCAGCCCCCACTTCAGGACCCGATCGGGGAGACGCGCCGCCGGCGACCGCTCGAGAGCCGAGCGGCCGCCGGTGACGGTGGTGGCGCTTGCTTCCACCTATGCCCCTACGAGATGGCCGATCCGTTGCAGACCATCGTCGCCAGTTGCGTGTTGTCCTTGTCGGCGATCGACGAGGGCACAGGCGCATACGGGAGCTGATTCGAGCCAGCGCCGAGCGTCCCCTGGCCGGCCCCGAACGCGTACGTGAGGAACTTCTTCAGCGCGGCGGCGGTGCCGGAGCTGGCCCCGCCGTCCTTGCACGGGTCCTTGTACGCGTCGAGGAACGTCTGCGAGACGATCGGGTATGCACCCGGGTTCGGCGAGTTGATCGTCGAGATCCCGAGGTCCGGCGGGACCTTGATCCCCAGGAACGCGGCCGAGGTGTTCGGGAGCGACGGCAGGACGTACGAGCCGGCGGAGTTCTTGATCGACGCGTAGGTGAAGCCGTTTTCGAGCGCGTACGCCTGCTCGACGTAACCGACCGCGCCCGACGTCTGCTTGACCACGGCGGCGACGCCGGAATTCCCCTTGCCGCCCGTACCGGTCGGCCAGTTCACGTCCTTGCCCTCGCCGACCGAGGACTTCCAGGCCGGATCGACGTCGGACAGCCAGGTCGTGAAGCCCTGGGTCGTGCCGGACGAATCGGAGCGGTGGACGACCGTGATGGTGGTGCTCGGCAGGCTTATGCCCGGGTTCAGCGCCTTGATCGCGGGATCGTTCCAGGTCTTGATCTGGCCCTGGAAGATCTTCGCCACCGTCGGCCCGTCCAACTTCAGCCCGCTCTTGACGCCGGACAGGTTGTAGGACACGGTGATCGCGCCCGCGGCAACCGGGAACTGGAGGACTGGGCCCTTCATCTTGGCCGTGTCTGCGGGCTTCAGCGACGGGTCGCTCCCCGCGAAGTCAACGGTCGCCGACGCCAGCTCGGTCTGGCCGGCGCCCGAGCCGACGGGGTTGAAGTTCACGGTGAGCCCCTGGCCCTTGAGCGTCGATCCCCACTGCTGGTAGATCGGAGCCGCCAGTGTCGATCCGGCGCCGTTGATCGTCCCGGAGCCGCCGCTGCTGCTCGAGCCGCCGGAGCTACCGGAGCTGGCCGGCGAGCTGGTGGTTTTTGAGCTGCTGCTCGACCCGCACGCGGCCACGGCCAGAGCGGACGCGAGCGCGGTCGCGACCATTGCCATACGTCTTGGTTTCAAGATCACATCTCCTTCATTAGGTGTGCGCCAAGTCTTGGGGCAACGATCGGCCTCGATGTCATCCACTTGTGAACCGATCGTTGGCGTTCTGTGTCGGCTCGGCTGACAACCGGTAGCCAAAGCCGAAGTGGGTGTGGATGAACCGCCACCCCGGGAGCGCCTCCTCCAACTTCACGCGCAACTTTCGCACGTACACGTCGACGGACCGGTCGCCTACCCGCATCTCGCGTCCCCAGACGAGCCGAAACAGCTCCTCGCGCGGCATGATCCGGTCCGCGCGGCGTCCGAGCTCGGTCAGCAGCCGAAGCTCCCGTATCGAGAGCACGAGTGCGCGTCCGTTCGCGCGCGCGAGATGCTCCTCCGGGAGGATCTCGAGCGGACCCACCTCGATCACCTCGCTGCTGGACCTGGCCATCGCCGTCATGGGCCGATGCTCGCGGCCCAAATCAGCAATCGCGTTATCGAGTCGTAACGACCATGTGAACAAGTTGTGACCGAACCCCTCGGCAGCGCCCCGGTTTGGGGAGTGCTCGGCCGCCGCGAGAGCCCGCGGAGCGGGGCCGGATCAGCGGCTCAGCGCAGCCGGCTCGGGGGGTGCTTCGAGGGCACCACGACTCACCTCGATCTCGTCACCTTCGAGCTCGGGAGCGAATCTGTAGCCAACCCCGAAGTGCGTGTGGATGTAGCTCCAGGATGGCGATATGGCACGGAGCTTCTGGCGGAGCTTGCGGACGAACACGTCGACCGAGCGGTCGCCGTGGGCCATCGCGTAGCCCCACACCCTCTCGTAGATCTCCTCGCGGCGGAGCACGCGATCGGACTGGGCGAGCAGTTGCAGGATCTCGAACTCGCGCGCGGTGAGCTCGAGGCTCTGGTCGCCGACATACGCCTGGTAGAGGTCCGGCCGGATCGTGATCTCGCCGATCGTCGCGGCGACGTCGATCTGGGGCAGCTCCTGCCGGCGATGCCGGCGGACCGCGGCCTCGATCACGCAGATGAGCTCCTCCGGGTGACACGGCTTGGTCATCCAGGCGTCGGCGCCGAGCCGCAGGCCCCGGACTCGCTGCGCCACCGACGACGGCCCGGTGCACACGATCACCGCCAGACCTGGGAGGCGGCCGCACACGCGCTCGAGGTAGTCCCAGCTGTCCGGGCCAATCACCGAGAGGTCGAGCACGAGCGCGTTGAGCCGCATCGCGACGAGCGTCTCGATCGTCGCCGGGCTCGACAGGGCTCGGTGATCGCACCCGAGCGCCCCAAGACGGTTCGCCAGGACCTGCATGAAGCCCGGGTCGCGGTCGACTACCGCTACCCGGAGCCTGGCTTGGGCGCGCTGCGGCGGGGCCTGTCCCCCGGGGTGCGCGTCGCTGTTGTCACGCGACATTGAGGCGCACTGTAATGGACGGGACCATGGCCGAAGGGTCGCTGGGAGACCCGGTCACAGGATCTTTACACGCAAAGACCGTTTATCCAAGGCCCTCAGACCGGCGCGGGCGTCGCTTGCTGACGGCGCCTGGGGCGACCAGCACAGCTCTGCGGAGGGCGGGACCAGGGGCGACCGGCCATCGTCGAGCACGGCTCTGCCGAGAGCGGGACCAGGGGCGACCGGCCGTCCACGGGGGCCGGCCCGGTGGCGGCGGGCCGCCCCCCAACGCGGTCCACTTGCGAGAGGCTGGCGGCGAAGTTGAAGAGGTGATGAAGACCTGCCGACAACAGGGCTAGCGGCCTATTAGTGCCGCTATCCTCCCGTCGGACGCGCCCCGGCGCTCCCTTACGAAGATGGCTTCTCGAACCAAGCAGAAGGAAGAGGCGCGCGCCCGTCGCCTCGCCGAAGAGCAGGCCCGCGCCGAAAAGGCCCGTCGCGACCGCCGGTTGCGGATGGTCGGCGGGATCGTGGTCGGGGCGATCATCGTGGTCGCTGCCCTGGTCATCATCAACAGCGGCGGCAAGAAGGGCGGCATCAAGACGGGCACCGAAGCGACCGCCACCGCGAACGCGGTCGCCCAGATGTTCGCGGGCATCCCGCAGTCGGGCGCCACGCTCGGAAACGCCAACGCGCCGGTGACGATGACCTACTTCGGCGACTACGAGTGCCCCGTCTGCCAGGCGTTCACGCTCCAGGGCGGGTTCCCCCAGCTGGTCGCCAACGAGGTCCGGCAGGGCAAGGTGAAAGTCGAATACAAGTCGTTCTGCACCGCTACGTGCAACGGGCCCAATCCGAGCATCTTCCCGACGCAGCAGGTCGCTGGGCTCGCCGCCGGCAAGCAAAGCAAGTTCTGGCAATACACCGAGCTCTTTTACCGTGAACAGGGACAGGAGGACACGGGCTACGTGAACGAGAACTACCTGACCTCGCTCGCGCGCCAGGTCAACGGGCTCAACCTGGCCACATGGCAATCGGACCGGAATAACTCGGCTCTGACCGACCAGGTCAACAGCGACCAGACCGACGCCAAGAGCATCGGCGTCAGCGGCACCCCGACGCTGATCTTCAAGGGACCAAAGGGACAAGCGGCGGCCAGCGCAGCCGTTCCCACTTACGCCCAGCTCCAGCAGGCGATAAAACAGGTCTCATGACCACCGCGGTCAGCACGGCGACGCCCCGGCGCGTGAGCGTCGACGGCAAGCTGCGGATCGCGATCGGCATCCTGTCCCTGATCGGGATCGGGATCGGGACCTACCTGACCTACACGCATTACGCCAAGCTGAACGTGCTGTGCCTCTCGAGCGGCGGCTGCGAGACCGTGCAGCACTCCCAGTGGTCCAAGCTCGCCGGCATCCCGGTGGCGACCCTCGGTCTCGCCGGCTACATCGGGATCTTCATTTCGGTCTGGATCCGCGGCGAACTCGGGCGCGCGACCGGGTTCGGGCTCGCGCTGATCGGGTTCCTGTTCAGCATGTACCTGACCTATCGCGAGGCGTTCACGATCCACGCCTACTGCCAGTGGTGCCTCGGCAGCGCGGCGATCATGACCGTGCTGGCGATCCTCACCACGATCCGAATGCTCCGCACCGACCCGGGCGCGGCGCCTCCAGCGCCAAGGCGTAAGACCACGGATCGGGCGGAGCGCCGGCGCCAGATGGCGGCGCGGCGCTAGTCGCCATCGCCCACGCCAGACCCCACCCCCCGCGGCGCACGCCGGCGCATCGCCGGCGCACGCCGGCGCCACCGCGACCCGCCACCCTCTCCCGCGCCACCGCACGCGCCACCGCACGCGCCACCGCGACCCGCCACCGTCTCCCGCGCCACCGCCGGCGCCAACCCCGCCCGATACACCGGAAATCAGGGCCGATAACGCCACACTCGACGCGGCCCCGCTGCCGAGTGTGCGGAAAGGCCCGCTATAGGGCACATTTCGGCACACTCGAGCCGCGCGGCTCGTCGAGTGCGCACTTCGCCGCTCCGGGCGCGGCTTGGTCGCGCCGGCCGAGCGGCTCGGCCCGGCCCCGCGCGAGCACACTCGCCTCACTTCAGACGCCAGCCGTTCATAACCGCGCGGCCCTCCAAACGTCCGAACCAGGCCGCCACCTCCAGCGACTTACTCCCCACACCTGGCATCCATCTGATATATCAGGAGCGACGAGCGAACATGGCGGGCGCAGGAAACAACAAGAAGGTCGTCGTGATCGGCGCGGGGATCGTGGGCAACAGCCTCGCGTACCACCTGACGCGCCTCGGCGTCACCGACATCACGATGGTCGACAAGGGGCCGCTCCCGAACCCCGGCGGCAGCACCGGCCACGCGTCGAACTTCATCTTCCCGGTCGATCACTCGAAGGAGATGACCTCGCTGACGCTCGAGAGCATGCGTCAGTACAAGGACCTCGGCGTGTTCATCGAGAGCGGTGGGATCGAGATCGCGCGCACCGACGAGCGGATGCAGGAGCTCACCCGCCGAGTCGTCTCGGCCAAGTCGTGGGGCATCGAGCCCGTCGAACTGCTGACCCCGCAGCAGATCAAGGACAAGGTCCCGTACATCGACGAGACGCTGATCCTCGGCGGCTTCTTCACGCCGGGCGCGGGCGTCGTCGACTCCCTCCGGGCGGGCACGATCATGCGCGAGCGCGCCCAGGAGGCCGGCATGAAGGTCTCCGCCAACACCGAGGTCCTCGGGATCGACGTCGAGCACGGCCGCGCGACCCGCGTCAAGACCACCAAGGGCGACTTCGACGCCGACCTGATCGTGATCGCGTGTGGCGCGTGGAGCCCCCGCATCGCCCGCATGGCCGGCGCCTAGATCCCGCTGACGCCGATGGTCCACCAGATGATCGACATCGGGCCCGTGCCACGGTTCGCGAACACCACGGGCATGATCGAGTACCCGATCGTCCGCGATGTCGACACGAACATGTACGAGCGCCAGGAGGGGACCGGCCTCGAGATCGGGTCCTACGCCCACCGCCCGATCACGCTCGAGGCCGACGAGATCCCATCGATAGAAGAGTCGGCGCTCACCCCGACGGAGCTTCCGTTCACGCAACACGATTTCGACCCCCAGATGGAGATCGCGCTCGACCTGATGCCCGAGATCGTCGGCGACGAGAGCGTCGGCGTGAAGTACGCGATCAACGGCGTGCTGTCGGTCACCTACGACGGCATGCCTCTCCTCGGCGAGACTCCGGAAACCCGCGGCCTGTGGTCCGCCGCGGCGATCTGGATCAAGGAGGGGCCGGGCGCCGGCAAGACCGTCGCCGAGCTGATCGTCCACGGCGAGTCCGAGATCGACGTGTTCGAGTCGAACATCGCGCGCGCGTACTCCTGCCAGAAGACCCGGACCCACATCGTCGCCCGGGCATCGGAGGGCTTCAACAAGATGTACGGGATCGTCCATCCCGGCGAGCAGTGGGAGTCCGACCGCCGCGTCCGCCTCTCCCCGTTCTACGAGCGCGAACGCGATCTCAAAGCCGTGTTCATCGAGGGCGCCGGCTGGGAGCGGCCCAACTGGTACGAATCGAATGCAAGCTTGCTCGACGAGTACGGCGACCGGGTCACGAGACGCGAGGCCGAGTGGGAGTCGCGCTGGTGGTCGCCGATCATCAACGCCGAGCACCTCGCGATGCGCGACCGCGCGGCGATGATCGACCTCACCGCGTTCGCGATCTTCGACGTAGTCGGGCCGGGGGCGCTCCAAACGTCGTCCAGCGAGTCGCCATGCGCCAGATGGACGTGGAAATCGGTCGCGTCGTCTACACGCCGCTGCTCACCCCGAGCGGCGGCTTCAAGCAGGACCTGACGATCATGCGCCTCGCCGACGACCTGTTCCGCGTCGTGACCGGCGGCGCGTACGGGATGTCCGACAGGAAGTGGTTCGCCGACCACCTCCCGGACGACGGCTCCGCGCAGATCCATGACCAGACGAACGCATGGACGACGCTCGGCCTGTGGGGCCCGCGCGCGCGAGACATCCTGCAAAGCGTCACCAACGACGATGTCTCGCACGAAGGCATGCCGTTCGCCCGCTGCAAGCAGATCGAGATCGGACCGCTCAAAACACTGGCCTCGCGCATCTCCTACGTCGGCGACCTCGGCTGGGAGCTGTACGTCCCGATCGAGCAGGGCGCGCGGCTGTGGGACATCATCGCCGAGGCCGGCGAGCCGCACGGGATCATCCCTGCCGGAATCGGCGTGTACGGCACCACCGGCCGGCTCGAGAAGTGCTACCGCGCGTACGGCGCCGAACTCGAGGGCGACTTCAACGTCGTCGAGGCCGGCATGGCCTGGGGCAAGGTCAAGGACCAGGACTTCATCGGCAAGGAGGCGCACCTGCGCCACCGCGAGGAGGAGCCGGCCGCGATCATGTGCACCCTCACCGTCGACGACCACACCTCGAAGTCCGGCGTCAAGCGATACATGCTCGGGCACGAGCCGATCCTCACCCGCGCCGGCGAAGCGATCACCGACCGCAAGGGCCGCCGCTCATACGTCACGAGCGCCGGGGCGGGCCTCGCTCGGCAAGTACATCCTGATGGGCTACCTGCCGCCCGAGCACGCCGTCGTCGGCGAGACGAACTCGCGGTGGAGTACATGGGCGAGCGCTATCCGGTTACGGTCGTGACGAACGACTCGACCCCGGTGTTCGACCCGGACAACTCCGCGGATCCGCCAGATGACACATGAACATCCTCGTATGCGTCAAGCGCGTGCCGCTCACGGGCGGCAAGATCGTGCTGACCGACGACGAGCGTGCGATCTCCACCCGCCACCTCGGCTTCACCGTCAGCCCGCACGAGGAGTGCGGCGCCGAGGAGGCGGTCCGCCTGATCGAGCAGCACGGCGGCTCGTCGACGGTGCTGACGCTCGGCCCGCCCGAGGCCGAGGAGCAGCTCCGCGACATGATGGCGCTCGGGATCGATCGCGCGATCCACCTCGTGACCGACGGCGAGGAATGGGATCCGCAGGCGACCGCACAGGCAATCGTCGACGCGATCCAGCAACGAGCCCGAGCCGCCAGACCTGATCCTGTTCGGCAACGAGTCCGCCGACGCCGGCAACTACCAGGTCGCGATCCGCGTCGCGCACAAGCTCGGCCTGCCGGCCGTCACCGGCGTCAAGGGGATCGCGGTCAGGACGGCCGGCTCCGCCTCGAGCAGGAGGTGCCGGGCGGGCGCGACGTCTACGAGCGTCCCGACGCCCGCGGTCGTCACGGTCAAGGAAGGGCTCAACCTGCCGCGCTACCCATCGGTCCCCGGCCGCCTGCGCGCCAAGCGCAAGCCGTTCGAGGCCTCGACGCCCGCCCGGCCCGAGCCGCAGCCTCGAGATGGTCAAGCTCACCCTCCCGCCCGGCTCGGGCAAGCAGACCGAGGTGCTCGGCAACGGCGCCGACGCGGCCCCGGCGGTGGTCACGGTCCTCACCGAGCTGGGGCTGCTGTAGACCGATGATCCTGGTCTTCGCCGAACGCTCCGACGACGAGCTCTTCGCGCAGGCGCTGACCTTCGCCCGCGCGCTCGGGGACGACGTGCAGGCGGTCGGCATCGACGATCCCGCCGGCTACTCGCCCGACGCATGGGCCACGGCGCTCGCCGAGCGTGATCGATGAGCGCGGACCGACCGTCGTCGTCGGCGCCCGGAACCGAGCGCGGCAACGAGGTGCTCGCCCACGTCGCGGCGATGCTCGATCTGCCGCTGGCGGCGAACTGCATCTCCGCGACGCCCGGCGACCCGCTAACGCTGACCCGCGTCCGGTGGGGCGGGAGCCTGCTCGAGGAAGCTCGGCTGCACGGCTCGCCGGCGCTGCTCACCGTCGCGCCGCACGCGGTCGCGCGCGGCCGACGGACAGGCGCCGAAGTCGAGCTCGATCGCCCGCCGCCGCCGGACGCGAGCGTGCGGGTGTCGGAGCGCGTCGAGACCGTCACCGCCGGCGTATCGCTGGCCGACGCCGACGTCGTCGTCTCGGGCGGGCGCGGGGTCGGGTCGGCGGAGGGCTTCGCGGTGATCGAGGAGCTGGCGGAGCTGCTCGGCGCCGCGGTCGGCTGCTCGCGCGCGGTGACGAGCGCGGGCTGGCGACCGCACACCGATCAGGTCGGCCAGACCGGGACGAAGATCTCGCCCTCGCTCTACATCGCCTGCGGGATCAGCGGCGCCACGCAGCACATGGCGGGCTGCAAGGGCGCCAAGAAGCTGATGGCGATCAACCCGGACAACGAGGCCTCGATCTTCGCCAGCGCCGACTACGCGGTGTTCGGCGATCTCCACGAGGTCGTCCCGGCGATCTCCGCCGAGATCCGTAGGAGGAATGTCGGCGCGCCTCAGGGGCGGCGGATAGCCTCGCTCGATCTCCGCGCTGGCGCTGGCCGCCGCCCTCGCGCGTGAGCGGCACGCTGTTCGTCACCCGCGTGCGCCTGCTTGCAGGGCTCGTACAGAGAGCCGCGCCGACCGAGCGCAAGGGCGACGTTCCGCGTCGCGCGCGCAACGAGGCCGAGATCGTGCTCGGTCAGCGCAAACTGCTCCAGCGGCTCGGCCCGGGGCTGCTGCACGCGTTCATCTTCTGGGGCTTCCTCGTGCTCGTCCCGACGATCCTGATCGCGCTGATCGGCGTCGTCGACAAGCACGACACGCTGCCGTGGCTCGGCCACCAGGGCTGGTACGCGCTGCTCGTCGACATCTTCTGCGTGCTCGTGCTCGCCGGCGTGATCGGCGCGTTGTGGATCCGCAAGGTGCAACGGCCGAAGCGGTTCGAGGGCAGCCACCTCGGCGAGGCCGACCTGATCCTGGCGCTGATCGCGACGATCGTGATCAGCCTGCTGCTCTGGCACGCGACCCGGATCGCGCTGCACCTGAACGAATGGCCCGCAAGCTGGTCCCCGGTCTCCAACGCCCTGTCCCACCTGTTCGACGACAACCAGACCACGAGGGTGCTCGAGCGCGTGTTCGTATGGATCCACGTCCTCACGATCCTCAGCTTCCTCGCCTACCTCCCCCGCTCCAAGCACCTGCACATCTTCGTCGCGGCGGTCAATGTGTGGTTCGGGCGGACCCGGGCCGACGGGCGGCTCGAGCCACTCAAGTTCGACGACCCGGACGTCCCGGAGCAGGACTTGAGATTCGGCGCCGGGACCGCCGCCGACCTGACCTGGAAGCAGGTGCTCGACACGTTCTCCTGCACCGAGTGCGGCCGCTGCCAGGACGCGTGCCCCGCGTTCGCCACCGGCAAGATCCTCAGCCCCAAGCTCGTGATCATGGGGCTGCGCGACCTGGTGCTCGCGCAGGACGCAGAGACGCCGCTCGTACCAGAAGCGGTCCCGGCCGACATGGTCTGGGACTGCGTCACCTGCGGCGCGTGCGTTCAGGCTTGCCCGGTCTCGATCGAGCACGTCGACCACATCGTCGACCTGCGCCGGCACCTGGTCATGGTCGAGTCGAGCTTCCCGGCCGAGGCCGAGCCGATGCTGCGTGACGTCGAGCGTGCCTCGAACCCGTGGGGCAAGGCGCAGTCCGAGCGCGCCGACTGGGCGGCCGAGTTGGGCGTCAAGGTGCTCGAACCGGGCGACCCCGCCCCCGAGTACCTGTACTGGGTCGGATGCGCTGCCTCATTCGACGAACGAGCGCGCACGACCGCCAGCGCGACCGCCAAACTGCTCCAGAACGCGGGCATCGACTTCGCGATCCTCGGCCCCCGCGAGAGCTGCACCGGCGACCCCGCGCGCCGGATCGGCAACGAGTACGTGTTCCAGGCGTTCGCCGAACAGAACGTCGAGACCCTGAACGACGCCGGCATGACAAAGATCGTCACCGGCTGCCCGCACTGCTTCAACACGATCGGCAAGGAGTACCCGGACTTCGGCGGCAAGTACGAGGTGATCCACCATTCCGAGCTCCTCTCGGAGCTCGTGCGCGACGGCCGCATCAAGCCGACCAAGGCCCAAGGCGGCCTCCCGATCACCTACCACGACTCCTGCTACCTCGCCCGCCACAACGACGTGCTCGAGGCCCCGAGAGAAATCGTCGCCGCAGTCGGCAAGCCCGTAGAGATGCGCCGGTCGCGCAAGACCGACGTTCTGCTGCGGCGCCGGCGGCGCGCACATGTGGATGGAGGAGCGGGCCAAGCCGATCAACGAGGAACGCGTCCGCGAGGCCGCCGCCACCGGCGCCGGAACGCTCGCGGTGGCGTGCCCGTTCTGCACGGTGATGCTCGACGACGGCGTCCAGAGCGCCGGCGCCGACCTGCGCGTCGTCGACGTGGCGACGCTGCTATCCGAGGCGATCGACGACGGCGGCTGATCGCGCCGCCGCCGCGGCATCGAGCTCGACTCGCGCGCGGGCCCGCGCCGCGGCGTCCGCGCCGATCGCATCCAGTCCCGAGCAGAGCGGCGCCGACGATCGGCTCGCTCGGCGACACCACCACTCGCGCCATCGGCGCCACCTCGCTGAACCTCCCGCGCGATCGCCTCGATCACGCGCAGCCGGGACTGCGCGCAGCAGGCTGCCCGCCGAGGACCACGTCCGGATCTGGCCCGGTCAGCTCCAGACGGCGTAGCGCAGCCACGGCGAACGCGACGACTTCGTCGGCCAACCGGCGAACGATGTCCGCGGCGACCGCGTCCTCGTCGCAGACCGCGAGCACGACCGGCGCGAGCTCGCCGAGCCGCGCCGATCGGCAGCTCCTCCAGATGAAAGGCCCGCGCCACCTCGAAGGGGTCGCCGCAGCCCAAAGTGGACGGCACCGCGTCCTCGAGCGCCGTCCGCGGTCCCCGTCCGTCGGCGGCGCGCACGGCGGCGGCCAGCGCGGCCAGGCCGACGTCGCGGCCGCCGCCCCAGTCGCCGGACACCGGGCCGAACGACAGAAACCTGGCCTCGCGTGGAGCCGATCCCTGCCCGCCCGGGGCGAGCCCCAGGCAGTTGATGCCCGTGCCGCACACGACCGCTATTCCCCAGCCGCGGTCGGTGCCGGCGCGCAGCAGCGCCTCGGTGTCGTTGCCGAGGACCAGCCGTTCGCTCCAGCGCAGCCGCTCCATCGCGGTGCTGAGCGCGGACAGCTCCTCCGGTAGGTCCAGGCCGGCGAGCAGGACCTGAGCCGTCGCCGCGAACGGGCGCGCGGGCGGATCGCAGGCCCGCCTCGACCAGCGCGCCGTTCCAGGAGGTCCTCGAGCACCTCGATGCAGCCCTCGACGCCCAGGTAATACGCCTGGCTTCGCCCGCCGCGCCCAAATGACAGCAGCGCACCGCTCGAGTCGAGCAGCGCGAGGTCGGTCTTGACGCCCCCGCCGTCGACCGCGACGACGAGCCGGCCCTCGCTCACGAGCCCGTTCCGGAAAGCGATGGCCGGACCTCCGAAGACGCCAGCATGCGCTCGCGTAGCGTGGACGCCAGCCGGTACTCGCGGACCAGCGGGTTGGCCAGCAGCGCCAGGCGTGCCGCTTCGTGGTCGCCGCTCGCCGCGGCCGCGGCCGCGAGTCGCTCGTACGCCGCGACGTGCTGGACCAGGCCGAGCAGCTCGGGCGCCAGCGGCGGCTGCGGGACCGGCACGGCGCCGCCGCGGCCGATCCGCGCCGGCACCTCCACCACGTCGTCGTCGGACAAGCCCAGCAGGGTGCCGCCGTTCCGCACGTCGACCACCTGCGTGTCGCCGGTGTCGGCCGAAAGCGACGCGACGAGCTGGATCGCGGCTTCGCTGTAGAACGCTCCGCCGCGCTGATCGAGCAGCGCCGGCTTCTCGGCCAGCGACGGATCGCGGTACATCTCCAACAGGGTCCGCTCGATCTCCGCGACCCTCCGGGCGCGTGGCTTGGTCATCTTCTGCTCCTGGACGACCTCGCGCTCGGCGTAGAAGTAGCGCAGGTAGTAGGACGGGATCGCCCCGAGGTCCTCGATCAGCGATCGCGGCAGGCCGATCTCGTGGGCCAGCGCATCGCCAAAGTCATCGATCACCTCGGGGAGCACGTCGCGGCCGTCGACCCACACCGCCCGGATCCAGGTGAGGTGGTTGAGGCCGACCTGGTCGACGAGCACCCGCTCCGGCGGCACGCCGAGATGCGAACGCGATCTGGCGCTGGAAGTTGATCGCGACGTTGCACAGGCCGATCGCGCGATGACCGGCGTCGAGCAACGCGCGGGTCACGATCCCGACCGGGTTGGTGAAGTCGACGATCCAGGCGTCCTCGGACGGCGAGCTCGCGCGCCCGCTGGGCGATCTCGAGCACGACCGGAACCGTCCGCATCGCCTTGGCGAGGCCGCCGGCGCCGGTCGTCTCCTGGCCGACGCAGCCGCACGCCGCGGGGATCGTCTCGTCGCGCAGCCGGGCCGCCTGGCCGCCGACCCGGATCTGGATGAGGATCGCGTCGGCGCCGTCGAGCGCCCGGTCGAGCTCGCCGGTGAGCTCGAGTGCGCCCGCGAAGCCCTGCGCTTCGAGGATCCGGCGCGACAGCCCGCCCACCACGTCCAGACGCTCGGGGTCGACGTCGTGCAGAACGAGCTCGCGCACGCCCACGCGCTCCCGCTCGCGCATCAGCCCGGAGACGAGCTCCGGCGTGTAGGTCGAGCCCGCGCCGATCACGGCCAGCTTCATCCCGTCAACCCCGATCCGGTACCGGTCGTCCGAGGGCCGCGAGATGATCGTCGTCGCGAACTGGGTGGCCATCGCCAGCGCGTCGGGCCAGCCCGCTCCGTGAGCGAGCGCGTGGACGAGGCCGGCATTGAAGGCGTCGCCGGCGCCGGTCGTGTCGGCGACCTCACGGCCGGCGCCGGGACGGCGATCTCGGTCCCGTCCGGACCGACCGCGAGGCATCCACTCGGGTCCGCGCTTGACCACCACCCATCCCCCCGAGACTGCCTGCAGGGCGCGCGCCGCATCGATCGCGTCGGCGGCCTCCTCAGCGAGCGCGCACGCCTCGACCTCGTTCGGCAGGAACACGTCCACCGACGGGAGCAGGTCGCGCACCTCGGCGCGGGTGTGCCCTGGGAAGCCGTCGGGGTCCCAGGTGGTGTCGAAGAAGGTGCGGGCGCCGCGAGCGCGTGCGGTGTCGAGCAGCCGGCTGGCCGCTTCGCCGCGCAGCCGCGGCGCGACGAAGTAGTCGCACAGCAACAGGTTGTCGCAGGTGAGCGCATCGTCCGGGATCATCGCCGGCTCCCAGCGGGCGTTGACGCCGAGGTAGGTGAGAAAGGTTCGGTCGCGCGCCGGGGACTCGAGCACGACCGTGAGCCCGCTTGTCTCCCCCGGGACCACGACGAGTTCATCCGCGAGGCCGGCGAGAGTGAGCTGGTCGCGCATCCATGCCCCGAGCTGATCGTCGCCGATGCATCCGATGAGCCGCACGTCCAGGCCGGCTTCGACGGACGCGAGCGCGGCGTTGGCGCCGGCGCCGCCGACGCGGACGGTCATCTGCTCGGTCAGCAGCGTGCCGCCGGGTGGCGGCAGGTCGGTGACCGGACTCATCACCACGTCCGCCTGCACGCAGCCGATCACCGTGACGGTGGCGGCTCGGGCCTCCCTGCCGACGGCTCCGTCCGCCGATCTCACCGACTTCCCTCCCCGCGAACACGACGACGCTTATGCAAGGGCCTTGCCTTATAGACGATGCGATGCATATTCTTACGCGGCACATGCACCATCGTATTCGTAAAGAGATCTAACCTCAATGCCTCGTCCGACCACCGAGATGGCGGTCACCGCCGGCCCGGCCGGGGCGACGCTGACTCGCGCCTGAGCCTGCTGCGAGAGCTCGGCGAGCAGGCGGTGCTCGAGACGATCTTCCGGAGAGGTCCGATCACCCGGCCCGAGATCGCGGCCGCCACCAATCTTTCCAAGCCGACCGTGTCGGCCGCGGTCAGCCGACTCGAGCAGGGCGGCTTGGTACGAGCGGCGGGCAGACGCGCCGGGCAGCGCGGCCGCAACCCGGTCGCATACGTGGTCAGCGCCCGAGCGGGGTTCGTCGTGGGTGCCGACATCGGCGGGACCAATGTACGCGTCGCCGCGGCCGACCTGTTCGGCGAGGCGATCTGCGATCTGAAGCGGCCGACCGCCAAGGACGGCAGCAGAGCCGTCGGCGTGCAGATCCTCGAGATGGTCAGCGAGGTGATCGACCGGGCCGGCGCGGTTCACGGGCGCCCACTCGCGCTCGGGATCTCCTCGCCCGGGATCGTGGATCAGACGAGCGGCCGAGTCACGTCGCTCGCCTACAACGTCGTCCCCGAGGGCGGCTTCGATCCGCTCGAGGTGATCCGCGACCGGTTCGACCTGCCCGTGCTCGTCGAGAACAACGTCAACCTCGCGGCCGTCGGCGAGAAGTGGTTCGGCCTGGCCAGAGGCGTGTCGACGATGGTGTTCATCGCGATCGGCGCGGGCATCGGCATGGGGATCATCATCGACGACGAGCTCGTCCGCGGCGCACATGGCGCCGCCGGCGAGATCGGCTATCTGCCGCTGGTCGGCGATCCGTTCAACCCCCGGCACCGGTTGCACGGAGGCTTGGAGGACGAGATCGGCGCCGCCGGAATCGTCGCGGCGTTCCACGACCGCCGCGCCGCCGACGATCCTGAGCTGTCCTCCGTCCACGACGTGTTCGAGCTTGCCGGCGACGGGAATGCGGCGGCTCGGGCCGTGGTCGATCACGTCGCCTCGCGCCTCGGCACCGCGATCGCGACGGTCTGCGCGATCCTCGATCCGCAGCTGGTCGTGCTCGGCGGAGGCATCGGCGCCAGTCCGCTGCTGCTGCGACCGGTCCGCGGATCGGCCGCCGCGCTCGTGCCGATCACCGCGCGGATCGAAACCAGCCTGCTGGGCGAGCGGGCCGCGCTCCAAGGAGCGATCGCCGTCGCGCTGCACGCCGCGCGCACGACGCTGCTGTCCCCCGGCACTGCCGGCAAATCGCACAAGAACCTGGTCGCGATCGCGCCCCGGAGCCGCCAGTGAGCACCCCCGGCCGGCCACTCGTTAGCTCCCTGATCGCATCCGCGAGGCGATCCGTCTACGCCCAAATTGGAAAGCGAGCCGCCAATCAGCCGCATAGTTGAACACCAACGTAGAAGCCGATATACATTCCTTTTGTTTAGGGATTTCCCAAATGTGTTGTAATTCGAGGGTGTCCGGAAAGGCCGCGTTGGCGAGTCCGCGTGGACGCCGCGGCCGACGGCCTCGTTTCTCAGATCGAGCCCTGGCCTAGCCGTACACGAGAGGGAGAGATTGCGATGACCGGGTCATACGAACGGAGGGTGTCGATGAAGCGCTTCAAATGGCTCATGGCGTTGGCTGCGCTGTGCATGATTGCCACCGCCTGCGGCGGTAGCTCGTCGTCCAGCTCGTCCAACAAGGCGTCGACCTCGTCGAAGGCCGTGAGCACCGGCACGGTGTCGGGCAAGCTGGTCGTCGACAACGAGAGCGGATCGACCTGGACCTGCCAGTTCAACCCGTTCAATCCGGCCGTCACGCTCGTCTCGTTCGGTTGGATCTATGAGCCGCTCGAGTACGTGAACATCCTCAAGACCGGCTCAGTCACGCCGTGGCTGGCGGACACGTCGGCGTGGTCGAACGGACTTCAAGACGCTCACGTTCACGATCCGCAGCGGCGCGACCTGGAGCGACGGCCAGCCGTTCACCGCGGCCGACGTCGCCTACACGTTCAACGCGATGAAGAGCGACAAGGCGATCGACCTCAACGCGGTGTGGAAAGCGGACGGCGGTCCGTTGACGGATGTGACCCAGAAGGGAAACCAGGTCGTGTTCACCTTCGACACGGCGTCTGAGCCGTACTTCTACCTGATCGCCGATCAGACGCCGATCGTCCCGAAGCACATCTGGGCCGCTCTGAACCAGAGCAAGCTCCATTCCTATGCTGACACGCACCCCGTCGGCACCGGCCCGTACCTGATGTCTGAACTGCGCGCCGCAGAACATCAAGTACCTGAACAACCCTCACTACTGGCAGAGCTCCCCGGGCATCCGATCCCGGCGGTCAAGGAAGTCGACTATCCGGCCTTCCTCAGCAACACCTCGGCGAACCTGTTCCTCGCTCAGGGTCAGGCGCAGTGGGGCGGGCAGTACATCCCGAACATCCAGTCGTTCTACATCTCCAAGGACCCGTCGAATCGCCACTACTGGTTCGCGCCGGTCCTGAACGTGTCGCTGTTCCCGAATCTGACCAACTCGGTGCTGAGCCAACTGCCGGTGCGCGAGGCGATCTCGACCGCGATCAACCGCGACACAGTCTCGCGTCTCGGCGAGAGCGGCTATCAAGCGCCGGCCAACCAGTCGGGCGTCATCCTGCCCACCTATCAGGCGTGGTCCGATCCCTCGCTGACGCAGACGACCTATAGCACCGCCAAGGCCGATCAGATCCTGACGTCCGCCGGCTTCACCAAGGGCTCCGACGGGATCTACCAGGACAAGAGCGGGAATCGGCTCTCGTTCACGATCAAGACGATCAGCGGCTTCTCGGACTGGGACGCGTCGCTACAGCTGATCACCCAACAGCTGAAGGCGGCGGGAATCGCCGTCACCGTCCAGGACGAGAACACGACCTCGTACACGGCGGATCTCCAGGGCGGTCACTTCCAGCTCGCCTACGGCGGTAGCGGCGGCCCGGCGCCGAGCCCCGGACCCAGCCCGTACTACGAGCTCCGCGGGCTTCTGTTCAGTGGGAACATCGGGTCGACCAACTACGAGCGCTACAAGTCGGCGTCGACCGACGCGCTGTTCAACCAGTACTCCTCGGCCAGCCAGGCGCAGCAGGTCAACATCATTCACCAGATCCAGAAGGTGATGGTGGACCAGATTCCGCTGATCCCGGTGACCGAGGGCGTCGACTGGTACCAGTACGACACGTCCCATTTCGGCGGCTGGCCGACCCAGTCCAATCCGTACGCCCAGCCGTCGCCCTATCAGGCCCCCGATATGGGCGTCGTTCTGACGCACCTGGTCCCGACCGGGTGAGGCGGGAACTCAGATCGCGGTCTCCGCCGAAAGTACGGTCGCGTTCGAGCGTGCCTGCGCCGGAGGCCGCGCAGCCACGCCCGAGACCCGGCGGCCCCGGCGATGAGATACCTCGCGCGGCGAGGAGGGCTGTTTCTGATCACGCTGTGGGCCGCGCTCACGGTCAACTTCATCATCCCCAGGGTGATGCCGGGGAACGAGGCGAGCGCCGTGCTCGCCACGTTTCGCGGCATCAACCCAGCCGCGCTGCACGCGCTCCAGATCCAGTTCGGCACCGGCGTCACCAGAACGTGCTGGCCGCCTACTTCGAGTACCTCGGAAACTGCCTGACTGGCCAGTTCGGGGTCACCGCACAGGGCGTGCCGGTCATGACCGAGATCACGTCGAAGCTGCCCTGGACGCTGGGACTCGTCGGGGTGACGACCGTGATCGCGTTCCTGATCGGGACGCTCGCCGGCATGGCGAGCGCCTGGTGGCGGGGGGGCCGGCTCGACGCGATCCTCCCGCCGACGCTGTTCATCGTCTCGAGCGTCCCGGTCTTCTTCGTCGGCCTTCTGCTCATCTACGTGTTCTCCGTGAAGCTGAACTGGCTGCCGCTCGGCTCCAACTACAGCTACGGGGCCACGCCGACGCTGTCGCCGTCGTTCATCTGGGACGTGATCAAGCACGCGATCCTCCCCGGGCTCAGCCTGGTGATCGTGACCGCCGGCCTGTGGGTGTACTCGATGCGGAACAACATGATCACGACGATCTCCGAGGACTACGTGAAGACCGCGCGCGCCAAGGGGCTGCCCGAGCCGGCGGATCATGTTCGGCTACGCGGGACGCAACGCGCTCCTGCCGAACCTCACCGGGTTCGCGATGCAGCTCGGCTACGTGCTCGGCGGCGCGATCGTGATCGAGTACCTGTTCTCGTATCCCGGGCTCGGATATCTCTTCTACACGGCCACGACGGATCACGATCTGCCGCTGATGCAGGGGCTGTTCCTCGTCTACACGCTGGCGGTGCTGATCTGCGTGCTGATCGCGGACCTCGTCACCGCGGCGCTGGATCCTCGGACGCGGGACGCCTAGTGGGCTCGTCCGTAAGTCGTGCGGCACCGAGAGTGGTCACTGGCGGATGCTGCGCAAGGACGCAGGATCCGACGTGTGGCCCTGCCACACGAGGATCCGAGGACAAAGCGCGGCGCCGCCAGGGGCCGCTCGAATGCCGTAGCACTTGCGGACGGGTCCACTAATGGCGATTCCGGACATCGCCGTAGGCGACAGCATCACCGACATCGAGGCGACCCGCGCGCCGCGGCGGTTCCTGCGCGCGGTCCTCGGCAATCGCAAGGCGGCCGCCGGCGGCGTGATCCTGCTGGTGATGGCGTTCGTGGCCGCGTTTCCGGGGCTGATCGCCCCCGACGACCCACAAGCGGCGGTCTACGCCCAGAACGCCGGACCGTCGTCCGCCCACCTGCTGGGCACGACGATGCTCGGCCAGGACGTGTTCTCGCAGCTCGTCTGGAGCACGCGCCTGACGCTGATCGTCACGCTGATCGTGACGGCGATCGCCACGTTCCTGTCGACGATCATCGGCGTGACCTCCGCATACGTGGGCGGAATCACCGATCGGGTGCTGACGGTGTTCATCGACGTCTTCCTGATCCTGCCCGTGCTGCCGCTCCTGATCCTGCTCGCGGCGTACCTCCCGCCCGGAGTCACTTCGCTCGTGATCGTGCTGTGCATCACGAGCTGGGCGTTCCAGGCCCGGCAGCTCCGCTCCCAGGGACTGTCGATCCGCAACCGCGACTTCCTCGTCGCAGCCCGGGCGCGCGGAGAGCGCGGGATCTACATCATCCTGGTCGAGATCGTGCCCACGATGACCTCGCTGATAGCCGCCTCGTTCCTGTCGCTCGCGGTGTACGTCGTCGGTTTCGCGGCCAGCCTTCAGTTCCTCGGGCTCGGCAACAGCAGCGAGCTGATGTGGGGCACGATGCTCTACAACGCGCAGCAAGCGTCGGCGCTCGAGGCCGGCAACGCCTGGTGGGCGCTCGCGCCCGGCGCCGCGGTCGCCCTGCTCGGCGCCGGCTTCGCGTTGCTGAACTACGCCTTCGACGAGATCGGGAATCCGGCGCTCAGACCGGTGAGGAGGCGGCGTGGCCGATCCTCTGCTTGAAGTCGACGACCTGATCGTCGAGTACCTGACCGACACCGACAGCGTCCGCGCGGTGAACGGCGTCAGCTTCACGGTTGCCCCGGGAGAGTTCCTCGGGATCGTCGGCGAGTCCGGATGCGGGAAGTCGACGCTGCTGTTCGCGGTGGCTCAGCTGCTCTCGCCCCCCGGCGAAGTCGCCGGCGGAAGGGTGATCTTCCACGGACGCGACATGGTGCGGCTCGGCCGCGGTGAGCTCCAGAGCATGCGCTGGCGTGACTATTCGATCGTGATGCAGAGCGCGATGAACGCGCTCAACCCGATGAAGAGCATCGGCGCGCAGTTCAAGGACACGCTCCAGGCGCATGGCAGCACCTCGGCCGAGGACATCCGGCAGCGGTCGACCGAGGTCATGAGCCTGGTCGGGATCGACCCCGCCCACCTGCAGAGCTTTCCCCACCAGCTGAGCGGAGGAATGCGCCAGCGGGCGATGATCGCGATGGCGCTGCTGTTCACCCCGCAGCTCGTGATCATGGACGAGCCGACGTCGGCGCTCGACGTGGTCGCGCAGCAGTCGCTGATGACCAAGATCAAGGACCTCCAGCGAAGCCTCGGGTTCGCCGTCATCTTCGTCACCCACGACATGTCGGTGGTGAGCCGCTACTCCGACCGCATGCTCGTGATGTACGCGGGCCAGGTCGCCGAGGCGGCGCGGACCGCCGAGGTCTTCGAGCGGCCGCTGCACCCGTACACCCGCGGCCTGATGAACGCGTTCCCGTCGGTGCGCGGCCCGCGCCGCGAGCTGGTCGGAATCCCCGGAAGCCCGCCGGACCTCGCTCGACCACCGAGCGGCTGCCGTTTCCATCCGCGCTGCCCCGAGGTCATGCCGGCCTGCCTGACCAACGAGCCGGAGCTGTACCGAGTCGGCGATGCCGACGTCCGCTGCCTGCTCTACGCCGAGCAGGCGAAGGAGGCCGTCTGAACGGTGGCCGACATGCCCGACTCGCCATCGCACGACAGCACTGCGACCACCGCGGAGCCGCTGCTCCGCGCGGTCGATCTGACCCGTCATTTCCGGCTCGGGGGACTGTTCTCGAAGCAGGCGCTGCACGCCGTCGACGATCTCAACCTCAGCATCCAAGAGCGCGAGATCGTCGCGCTCGTCGGCGAGAGCGGCAGCGGCAAGAGCACCGTGGCCCGACTGCTCGCGCGCATCTACAAGCCCACCCGCGGCGAGATCTACTACCGAGGCCGGCCGCTCCACAGCCTCCGCTCCCGCAAGGACCAGCTCTGGTATCGAGGCGAGGTGGCGATCGTCCTCCAGGACCCGTTCAGCGCCTTCCATCCGGTGTTTCGCATCTCGCACGGGATCATGCGCAATCTCGCCTTGCACAGGCCGGAGCTGAACGGGGTCGAGCGCCAACGGGAGGCAGAGCGCGTCTGCGAGGCCGTGGGGCTGAGCCCCAAGATGCTCTCGAGATTCCCCTACGAGATGAGCGGCGGCGAGCGCCAGCGGATCGGCTTCGCCCAGGCGCTGGCGGTAGCGCCCAAGCTGATCCTCGCCGACGAGCCGGTGTCGATGCTCGACGTATCGATCCGCATCGGCGTCCTCAACATGATGGCCGGTCTGCGCGACCAGCGAAGGCGTCTCGCTGCTCTACATCACGCACGACCTCGCCAGCGCCCGCTACGTCGCGGACCGCGTCGTCGTGATGTACGCCGGTCATCTGGTCGAGGAGGGCCCGACCGAGACCGTCCTCTCGAGCCCCAAGCATCCCTACACGCAGCTGCTGCTCTCGGCGGTGGCCGAGCCGAGCGAGAAGGAGTCCGAGATCGCCGCCGACAGCGGCGAGCCGCCCCGCGTGATCGACCCGACCGAGGGCTGCCGCTTCCGCTGGCGTTGTCCGTACGCGATCGAGAAGTGCGCGCAGGTGACGCCCCGGCCGACGCCGATCGGAGAGACGCAGGTCGCCTGCCACGTCGCGGTCGCGCGAGGCGGAGCGTGCCTCGAACCCCGCCTCGATCGCGTAGTAGCGCTCCGCTGGTGCTCGCCGTCGAACTCGTGATCTTCGATTGCGACGGCGTGCTGATCGACAGCGAGCGCCTGGCCGTCAAGGTGGACGTGCAGGTGCTGCGCGAGCTCGGCTGGCCGCTCAGCGAGGCCGAGGTGATCGAGCGGTTCGTCGGGCGCTCGGACCGCGACGCGCGGGCGGAGATCGAGGCCCACCTGGGGCACGAGCTCCCGCGACGGCTTCGACGAGGCGGTCGAGCACCGCTACCGCGAGGCGTTCGCGGACGCGCTGACTCCGGTGGAGGGCGTGCTCGAGGCGCTCGACCGGATCGCGCTGCCGACGTGCGTCGCGTCGAGCGGCACGCACGACCACATGCGGTTCACGCTCGGGTTGACCGGCCTGTACGAGCGGTTCGCGGGACGGATCTTCAGCGCCGAGGACGTCGCGAACGGCAAGCCCGCGCCCGACCTGTTCCTCCACGCGGCCGAGCGGATGGCGGCCGAGCCGGCCGGCTGCGTGGTGGTCGAGGACAGCCGCCCCGGCGTGCAGGCGGCGCGCGCCGCGGGCATGCGCGTGCTCGCCTTCGCCGGCGGGCTAGCGACGGCCGAGGTCCTCGAGGGGCCGGACACGATCGTGTTCGACGACATGCGCGACCTGCCGAAGCTGCTCGACGCAAGCAGACCCACGTGAACGGGACGCAGATGGCCGCGGAGATGGCCGAGCAGCCCGCCCGCCTGCGGCAGTTGCTCGGGCGCCACCGCGCGATCGCCGAGCGGGTGCGCGCGGTGCCCCCGAGCCGCTCACCGGCATCACGATCGTGGCCCGGGGCTCGTCCGACAACGCGGCCGTGTACGGGCGCTATCTGCTCGAGGCGGCCACCGGGAAGCCGATCTCGCTGGCGGCCCCGAGCCTCCACACGCTCTACGGCGTCGACGTCGACTACCGCGGCCAACTCGTGATCGCGGTCAGCCAGTCGGGCGCCACGCCCGAGATCGTCCGGACGCTGCAGGCGCTGCAGGAGGCGGGCGGAAGGGGCCTGGCGGTCACCAACGATCCGGCGAGCCCGCTCGCGCGCGCCGCCGGCCAGACGATCGACCTCGACGTGGGGGTCGAGCGCGCGGTGCCGGCGACGAAGACGGTCACGGGCAGCTCACGGCGTTCGCGATCATCGCCGCGGCTCTGGGACACGCACCGTTCACCGAGAAGCGACTGGCCGCGGTGCCCCGCGTGGGTGCAGGCGGTGCTCGACGACCCGGGGCCGGCCACCGCCGCCGCGCGGGAGCTCGCCGGCGCGTCGCAGCTGATCGTCGTGGCGCGCGGGTATCTGTTCGCGGCCGCGCTCGAGACCGCCCTGAAGATCAAGGAGACATGCTCGCTGCTGGCCGACGGCTACTCGGCCGCCGATCTCCGCCACGGACCGATCGCGGCGGTCACGCGCGGCCTTCCCGTGGTCGCGCTGTGCGACCGCGGCCCGGCGCGGGCGGACGTCGCGTCGCTCGTCGAGGAGATGCGCGCGCGGCGGGCGAACGTGCTGGTCGTCGGGGACGGCGACCGGCGCCGACGTGTCGCTGCCCGGCGACGTGCCCGAGCCGCTCGCGCCGATCGTCGCGGTGGTCCGCGGCCAGCAGCTCGCGCACGAGCTCGCGATCGCGCTCGGCTACGACCCGGACAGACCGCCGGGCCTGACCAAAGTTACCGCGACCTAACGCCAAACAAATAGTAAAGCGGCAGCCAAATGCCCTTCGGCGTTGACTCATGCCGCCTTTCGGGATAGGTTATTTGGTCAGAGTCTTACCGAATTGGGAGGAAGCCGCATGTCTCGACGTGCCGTCTGTCGCTGCCTGACTCTGGTCGCAACCGCACCCCTGTTCGCGCTCGCTGCCGGCGCGATCGGGACCACGACCGCGTCGGCCGACACGCAGACCGTGGGGCTCGGCGGGTGGCAGGTTCAGAGCAGCGCGCAGGCCACGCAGTCGGCGCAGCAGATCTCGACGCCCGGCTTCCCGACGGGCTCTTGGCTTCACGTACGCCCCGACGACGCCGGCGCCGTCGGGACCGAGGTCGACGCGCTCGTCCAGACCGGCCACTGCCCGGACGTGTTCTTCTCGGACAACATGAAGACCTGCTTCGGCTACATGGACACGATCGGGCCCGACACGATCCCCGAGTTCTCGGTCCCATGGTGGTTCCGGACCGACTTCGTCGCCGGGCGGGTGGGGTCCCAATCGACTCAGCTACACCGACCTGATCGTCAACGGGGTCGTCGGGCAGGCCGACGTGTGGGTCAACGGCACCGAGGTCGCGACCCAGGAAACCGTCCAGGGCGACTACACCCGCTACACGTTCGACATCTCGGAGCTGCTGCGCCGCGGCGTGAACACGCTCGCGCTCGAGGTCTATCCGAACGACCCGAACACGATGTTCACGCTCGACAACGTGGACTGGACCCAGATCCCGCCGGACAACAACACGGGCATCCAGTTCCCGATCCAGCTGCACACCTCGGGCCCGCTCGCGCTGAGCAACGCCCACGTGGTGCAGGACGACGCGCCGGATCTGTCGACCGCGGCGCTGACGGTGAAGGCCGACGTCACCAACCACGCCTCGACGCGCCAGACCGGCGAGCTCTCGGCCACCGTCGAGGCCCCAGCAGGCGGAGAGATCGTGGTCTGCCGGACGGTGAGCGTCGCGGCAGGCGCGACGCGGACGTTCACGTTCACCCCGAGCGACGACGCGGATCTCCTCATCGACCACCCGAGCGTGTGGTGGCCGTACTCGATGGGCGGCCAGCCGCTGTACGGCCTGCGCACCGCGCTCACGCAGCCGGGCGCCCCGCCGGACACCGAGTCCGAGACGTTCGGGATCCGGACGATCACGACGCGGCTGGTCGGACCGGCGCCGATCGCCCCCGACGGGTCTCGGCAGTTCCTGGTAAACGGCGTGCCGTTCGTGTTCCGCGCCGGCGGCTGGTCGGAGGATCTGTTCCTGCGCTACTCCTCGGCGAGCACCGCGAACCAGATCGCGATGATCAAGAACCTCGGGCTGAACGGCATCCGCACCGAGGGCAAGCAGATGCCCGACGACTTCTACGAGCAGTTCGACCGGGCCGGGATCTTGGTCGACGGCGGCTTCCAGTGCTGCGACGCGTGGCAGCTCCAGGACAGCAAGCTGAACACCGCTGCCGACCTCGGCGGTGCTCGGGAACTCCGCGCTCACGATCGGCGAGAACCTGCGAAACCACCCGAGCGTCATGAACTTCAGCTGGAGCGACAATAACCCGACTCCCAAGCAGCAGCGGGTGTCGCTCAAGGGCTTCCGTCAGGCCGACTTCCAGGACCCGCTGATCGCCTCGGCCGAGTACAAGAGCACCAAGAAGCTCGGCCCGTCGGGCGAGAAGGAAGGGCCGTACGACTGGGTGCCGCCGAGCTACTGGTACGACACCACGCATTACGACCCGACCGATCCGACCCGCACGAACGTCGGCGGGGCGTGGGCGTTCGACAGCGAGGCTTCCGCCGGCCACACCGTTCCGACGCTCGACTCGATCGAGCGGTTCCTCTCGCCGTTCGAGCAGGACCAGCTGTGGCAGAACCCGGACTACAACCAGTACCACGCCAACTACGAGTCCGAGCTTCCAGGTCCCGACAACGGCGGCTACTCGTTCGGGACCCTGCACGATCTCGACGCCGCGATAAAGGCTCGCTACGGCCCGTGGTCGAGCCTCGATCAGTACGTCGAGGAGGCTCAGGTCCAGAACTACGAGACCCAGCGTGCCGAGTTCGAGGCCTACATCGACCACTCCACCAACGCCGCGGCCCCATCCACCGGCATCGTCTACTGGCAGCTCAACAAGGGCTGGCCGACGCTGCTGTGGGATCTCTACAACTACGACTTCGACCAGGCCGGGAGCTACTTCGGCGCCAAGAAGGCCAACGAGCCGCTCCACGTGCTCTACACGTATGACGACGGGACCGTGTCCGTCGACAACCTCGGCGCCTCCCAGCAGAGCGGGCTGTCGGTCGAGGCGAAGGTCTATTCCGTCGCCGGGCAGTTGCTCGACGATCAGACCGCGAACGGGATCTCGGTGGGCTCGCAGGGAGTCGCGCGCGGCCTGATCCATCCGGTCGTGCCCCCCACGACCAAGCCGCCGACCCCCGCGCAGGCCTACTTCGTCGAGCTGCTGCTGACGCGTGGCGGTGACGTCGTCGACCGCAACGTCTACTGGCTCTCGACGCAGCAGGACGTGGTCGACTGGGCGAAGACCCAGGGGAACCCGCAGGCGACCATGACCCAGTACGGCAACCTGACCCAGCTCCAGTCGCTGGCCCCCGCCACCGTGCGCGCGACCGCGGTGACCCATCCGGACGTTGCCGGCGACGGCAACGACACCGAGACCGATGTGACGATCACGAACACCTCGACGACGGCGACGGTCGCGTTCTTCCTGCGCGCCGACGTGCGCCGCGGCTCGACGGCGGCCGCCCCGGCCCCCGGCGACAACGAGGTACTCCCGATCATGTGGAGCGACAACGACGTGACGCTGTGGCCGGGCGAATCCGAGACGCTCCGCGCGACCTACAAGCGGAGCGCGCTCGGCGGCGCCTCGCCGGTAGTCAGCGTGTCCGGCTGGAACGTCGGGACGTTGGACGTGCCCGCGGGTTGAGGCGGCGCACCAGCCGGGTCACATCGTGGCCAAGCCCACACTCGACGACCCCCGCTCGCCGAGAGTGGACCTGGCCACATCAGAGGTGGCTGAATCCCCATTCACCCCCTGGGTGGGGTGGCGAGTGAGGGGTTAACCACAATCCCGGACCGGGGTCGGGCGGCGAGTGGCGGGTGGGTCAGGCGGACGAGCCGACGAGGGCCTCGAGCTGTCGCTCGAGGCCCGCATCGCCGACCTCACGAACCTCGAGCGGCAACCCGAGACGTGCCGCGGCCCGCAAAGCCGCAGCCCGCGTCGCCGGCGTCGGCCGCTGCGCCAGCCACAGGACGCGCGTGTAATTGCCGAAGTAGTCGTCGCGGAGCTCCGGATACCGATCCAGACCGAGCTCCCGCCACACCGTGTGCTCGAACGTCCGGGCCAGGAAGTCGGTCAGGAAGTACGTACCCGGCTGCTCCTCTAGAGCGGCCCGCACCTCCGCGCGCGCGAACACGTCGTAGCAATCCGAGCCCACCAGGCGGGGACAAGCGTCCAGCGCTCCGTACGTCCCGCAGTCCCCGTACGCGACCGCCACGACGTCGTGGCCCGCGGACAGCTCGGCAACCGCGGGGCCGATGCGCTCCGGATGGTTGTGCAGCAGCGCCGGCACCGGCACCACCTTGAGGTCCCAGCCCCGCCGGCGCGCGATCCGGCGGACGTCTACCGCGAGCGCCCCGCATGCGACGACCGCTTTCATCCCGGGAAGGCCAGCTGATCGACGAACATGTCGTTGAAGTCCGGCCGCCCCGACAATTCGACGTACTCGACCTCGCGCAGGATCGAGTGCGCCTCGGCCCGCTCGCGCACCGACAGCGCCGCGATCTTCGCCCCCTCCCCGGCGACGTTGCCGGCGGACACGATCCGCGGCAGCGCGACCTTCGGGACCAGCCCGATCCGCACCGCGCTCAGCGGCGTCAGATACGCCCCGAAGCTTCCCGCCAGCAGGATCTGGCTCACGTCTGCGACCGAAACCTCGAGCTCCGAGAGCAAGATGCTCCACCCGGTCGCGATCGACGCCTTGGCGAACTGGAGCTCGCGCACGTCGCGCTGGGAGAGGAACACGGCGCGCTCCGGATCCGAGCCGCCGCGCCAGTCGAGCACGAACACCCGCTCCTTGTCGATTTTCGTCAGCCGATCCGCCAGAGAGGGGTGCGAAACCGCCGCATCCTCGTCCGGGATGAATCGCCCCGAGTGGTCGAGCAGGCCGCAGTGGACGAGCTCGGCGACGGCGTCGACCAGCCCCGACCCGCAGATCCCGACCGGCTCGATATCCCCGATCACGTCGAGCGCGACCCCGTCGGAAGCGGAGATCTTCACGCCCTCGATCGCGCCCTCAGAGGCCCGCATCCCGCACCGGATCTGCGCCGCCTCGAACGCCGGGCCGGCCGGGGCCGCGGTCGCGACTACCCGCTCGTGCGAGCCGAGCGCGATCTCGCTGTTCGTGCCGACGTCGATGAACAACCTCAAGCGACGGTCGCGGGTAAGCCCAGTAGCGAGCATCCCCGCGACGATGTCCCCGCCGACGTAGGCGCCCAAAGAAGGGAACACGAACGCGGGCGCGCGCGGGTGAACCTCGATCCCGAAGTCGCGCGCGAGCACGTCGCCGAACGAGTGGGTCGAGACCACGAACGGCGCCATCGACAGCGGCTCGGGGTCGATCCCGAGCGCCAGGTGCATCATCGTCACGTTGCCGCATACCGTGATCTCGTAGACCTCGCGCGGCTCTACCTCTCCCTCGCGCGCACACCTCGCCGACGAGCTCGGTCGAGCGTCTCGTGCACACGGCTGCGCAAGGCTTCGAGCGCGTCGGGGTCCATCATCGTCGCCGAGATGCGGGTGATCACGTCCGCGCCGTAGGGCTGCTGGCGGTTCAGCATCGAGCGCACCGCGACGGGCTGGCCGCTCTCGAGGTCGAGCAGCGTGGCTACGACCGTCGTCGTCCCGAGGTCGAACGCGATCGCGAATCGGCGCGCGGTCGTGTCTCCGGGCTCCAACCCGATCAGCTCCTGGTCGGCCACGACCGCGGTGACTTCGAAACCGGACTGTCGTAACACCGACCCGAGCGAGCGCAGCACCTCGATCGACGCGTGCGGCTCGAGGTCGTCGAGCTCGTCGAGCACCCGCTGGAGATCCGACCGCTGATCCTCCATCGTGGGCTCGTCGAGTACCAGGTGGCGCTTCTGCACCGCCGGGCGAAGGATCACGTGGCGCCCGACTCCGGCAAGCGCGGCCTTGGGGCGCGTCTGCAGAGGCGGCACCTCGACGACCAGGTCGCCCCGGGCGGAAGAACGACATGCGAGCCGCCAGCCGTCGCGCAGCTCGTCCGTCGTGAACGCCCGCGGGTCCAGAGGCCCAACCGGGACGTCCCCCGAGACGATCCGGACGCGACACTTCTTGCACGTCCCGTGCCCGCCGCAGGTCGAGTCGATCGCGATCCCGTTCCAGCTCGCCGCGTCGAACACGGGCGTGCCAGTCGGGACACGGACCTCCGCGCCGTCGGGCAGGAAGCGGAGCCGAACCCGGCTGGACCCGTCGCCTGGAGCGGGCGCCGGCGCCATCTCCTGGGCCAGCTCGAGCCTCCGTCGCTGCGGCGAGAGACCGCTCACGACACGCGCGCCGCCTCGGAAACGGTCGCCTGGCGCGCACGATGAGCCGCGATCCAGCTGGCCCCCCACTCGTCGTGGCCGAGCAGCAGGTCCGCCGCCCGGACCGCATCGACGCACACCTGCGACGCCGACATGATCGCGCTGGTCAGGCCCGCCGCCATCGCCATCGGCAGGAACGCCGCGTTCAGCACAAGGCGCTGGGGCAGCCCGAACGACACGTTCGACGCGCCGAGGCACATGTTCACGCCGAGCTCGTCGCGGATCAGGCTGATCGTGTGAAGAGTCGTCCGCACCGCCGTCGGATCCGCGCCGACGGTCATCGCCAGCGGGTCGATCACGACGTCCTCGCGCGCGATCCCGTAGTCGGCCGCCACGGACACGATCTTGCGCGCGCACTCGAGCCGCTTCTCCGGCGTCTCTGGGATCCCGGTCTCGTCGTTGGCGAGCCCGATCACGGCCGCGCCGTGCCGGGCGACGAGCGGGAGGATTTCCGAAAGCCGATCGTCCTCGGCCGTGACCGAATTCACGAGCGCGCGGCCCTCGTACACCGACAGGCCGGCCTCGAGCGCCTCGATCACCGACGAGTCGATGCAGATCGGCACGTCGACGGCCTGCTGGACGGTCTGCAGCATCGCACTTCAGCAGCTCGGACTCGTCGACGAGCGGGATGCCGGCGTTGACGTCGAGCATGTCCGCGCCGGTCTCGACCTGCGCCACCGCGTCGTGGGTCACGGTCGACAGCTCGCCGGCGCGTAGGTCCTCGGCGAACTTCTTGCGGCCGGTCGGGTTGATCCGCTCGCCGATGATGCAGAACGGCCGGTCCGCGCCGATCTCGACCGTCTTGGACCGCGACCGCAGAACCGTGACAGGCGCTCACGCGAGCACCTTCTCGCGCCGGAGTTCGATCAGCTCCTTCGCCTTCTTGACCGCGGAAGAAGCGTCGGCCGAGTAGCCGTCGGCGCCGACCGCGTCGGCGTACTCCTGCGTGACCGGTGCGCCGCCGACCATCACGATCACCCGGTCGCGCAGCCCCGCCTTCTCGAGCGCGTTGATGTTCGCCTTGAACATCGGCATCGTCGTGGTGAGGAACGCCGAGAACCCGACGACGTCCGGGTTGTGCTCCTCGATCTGCTCGATGAACTTCTCGGGCGGCACGTTGACGCCGAGGTCGATCACCTCGAAGCCCGCGCCCTCGAGCATGATGTTGCAGAGGTTCTTGCCGATGTCGTGGACGTCGCCCTTGACGGTGCCCATCAGGAACTTCCCCACCTGCGCCGCGCCGGTGTCGGCGAGCAGCGGCCGGAGGATGTCGAGCGCGCCCTGCATCGCGCGCGCCGCGATCAGCATCTCGGGGACGAAGAAGTCGCCGCGCTCGAACCGCGCGCCGACCTCCTCGAGCGACGGGATCAGCGCGTCGTACAGCATCCGGTCGGGTGCGAGCCCCTGCTCCAGGCCATCCTCCACGCCCTGCCTGACCACCGGCGCATTCCCGACCAGCGTCTCGTCATACAAAAGCTGGAGGATCTCTTCGTCCGTCACGCCGCTCGTTCTCCTTGATCGCGATGGCCGAGGCGCCGGCTGAGCGTCCGCGCCTCGCTGGTCAAAATCGGGTTCAGCTCGTCGATCCGCGCCGGCGTCATCCGCAGCGTCGGGCCCGAGATGCTGAGCGCCGCGATCACCTCGCCCCGGGCGCCGCGTACCGGCGCCGCCATCGCGGCCAGCCCGATCTCGAGTTCGTCGATCGAGGTCGCAAGGTCATCCCGTCGAACCGCCTGGAGCTCTCCGTTCGTCGCCACGGCCGCGGTCCCCGGCGCGCGGCCGAACGCCGCGAACACCTTGCCGTTGGCCGAATGCTCGTATCCGACCGAGCGCCCGAGCCACTGTCCGGCCCCGAGGAAGTGCCGGCTGTCGACCTGGGCGATGTGCTCGACTCCCTCGAGCCCGGGCACGGACAGGTTGATCGTCTCTCCGGTGGCTTCGGACAGCGCGTCGAGCGCCGACTTGGACACCTCGACGATGTTGCGCTCGAGCATGCTTCGCTCGGCCACTCGCAGGATCGCGGGTCCCGGTCGCAGGCGCCCGCGCTCGCCGTCCTGCTCGATCAGCCCGCGCCGCTCGAGCGCGCTGACGCAGCCGCGAGGCGGTGCTCTTGGGAAGCCCGGCGGCCGACGCGAGGTCGGTCAGCGCCACCGGCTCCTCGCTCTCGAGCACGCGCACGAGCAGATCGGCGCCACGATCGATCGCGGCGGTGCCATGGGCCGGCTGGCGCGCCAACTTGGAACTGTTGTTCCACGCGGTATAGATTACGCGACAAGCCGCCAGGTCAACCCCCCGGCTGGGGGCCGTCGACCCAGATCCCAACGCCGCCGTCAGGCGCCGCCGAAACTCCAAGGCGCCGCCGTCAGGCGCCGCCGACAAACGTCCAAGGCGCCGCCGTCAGGCGCCGCCGACAAAACGTCCAAGGCGCCGCCGTCAGGCGCCGCCGAAAAAACTCAAACTACCGAGGAGCCCGCCGTGTTCGTCAACTCGATGCCCCGCTACGAGATCCTCAGCGAAGACGCGATGGCCGTGATCGATCGCGGCTGGAGACGGCTCGTATCCGAGATCGGGATCGAGTTCCTGCTTCCCGAGGCGGTCGAGCTGCTGCAAGAAGCCGGCCAGACGCTCGAGGACGAGAACCGCATCAGGTTCGACCCCGAGTTCATCCTCGAGCAGGTCGCCAAGGCCCCGCGCGAGTTCGAGCTGCAGGCCCGCAACCCGGCGCAACACCGCGCACATCGGCGGCGACCACATGGTGTTCGCGCCCGGTGTACGGCTGCCCGTTCATCCGCGAGGGCGACACGCGTCGCGACGCGAAGATGGCCGACTTCGAGAACCTCGTGCAAGCTCTCCCAGGCGTTCGGCGAGCTCGACTCCCCCGGCGGCACGATCTGCGAGCCCGAGGATCGGCCGCTGGACTCGCGCCACCTCGACATGGTGTTCGCGCTCCAGACCCTGTCCGACAAGCCGTACATGGGGTCGGTGACGAGCGGTCCGAACGCCGCCGACACGATCCGGATGGGCGAGATCCTGTTCGGCGGCCGCGAGCCAATCGAGCGCGCGCCGGTCTCGATCAGCCTGATCAACGTGAACTCGCCGCTCCGCTACGACGACCGCATGCTCGCCGCGATGTTCGAGTACGTGAAGGCCAACCAGGCCGTCGTCATCACCCCGTTCCTGCTGATGGGCGCGATGTCGCCGGTGTCGCTGCCGGCGACGCTCGTGCAGCAGGTCGCCGAGGCGCTCGCCGGCATCGCGCTCGCGCAGCTGATCCGCCCCGGCGCGCCCGGTCGTGTTCGGAAGCTTCCTGTCCAACACCGACATGCAGTCAGGCTCGCCGTCATTCGGCACGCCCGAGTCAGGCATCGGCGTGCTCTGCACCGGCCAGATCGCCCGCCACTTCAACCTCCCCTGGCGCGGCGGCGGCGGCCTCAACGCGTCGCAGACCGTCGACGCCCAGGCCGCGTACGAGTCGCTGATGACGCTGCTGCCGACGTTCCTCGCCGGCACGAACTTCGTCATGCACTCGGCCGGGTGGCTCGAGGGCGGACTCGTGTCGTGCTACGAGAAGTTCATCGTCGACGTCGAGCTGCTGCGCGAGCTGCGCCACGAGTTCACGCCGCTCGAGATCGACGAGGCGTCGCTGGCGTTCGACGCGCACACCGAGGTCGGCCCGGGCGGGCACTTCCTCGGCGCCGCCCACACGCTCGAGCGGTTCCGCGAGTGCTTCTACCGGCCACTGCTGTCCTCGACCGAGAACTTCGACCGCTGGTCCAAGCGCGGCGCCAAGGACACCACGGCCCGCGCGGCAGAGATCTGGCGGGCGATGCTGGAGGCCTATGAGCTGCCGCCGCTGGACGACGCGATCCGTGCCGAGCTCGAGGAGTTCGTGGTGCGCCGGCGGGTCGAGCTCGGGGACTAAGCTCGCGCGCGCATGAACGCGCGCGAGTTCCGTCTGCTGTTCATCGTCGCGAGCGCGGTGGTGTTCGTCGACACGATGTTCTACGCGGCCGTCGTGCCGCTGCTGCCGACGCTCACCCACGAGCTCCATCTCTCGAAAGCGTCCGCGGGAGTGCTCACCGCCGGTTACGCGGCGGGGACACTGGTGGGTTCGATTCCCGGAGGGATGCTGGCCGCGCGGGCGGGGCCGCGCACGACGATCTACGCCGGGCTGTTCCTGATGGGGTCCTCGAGCCTCGCGTTCGGGTTCCTCGACAACATCGCGGGGCTCGATGCCGCGCGTTTCGTCCAGGGGTTCGGGGGCGCCTGCACCTGGGCGGGCAGCCTGGCCTGGCTGATCGGAGCGGTCGACGCCGGGCGGCGCGGAAGCGTGATCGGAGGGGCGCTCGCGGCGGCGATCGGAGGCGCCCTGTTCGGACCCGTGATCGGTACGCTCGCACACGCGCTCGGGCGTGCGCCCGTGTTCTCAGCGGTGTCGGTCGTGGCCGTCGCGCTGGCCGTCGCGGTCGCGTCGCTTCCGTCGCCCTCGGCACCGCCCGAGCTGGGACCGACGCGCTTATGGGAACAGCTTCGCCGGCCGGCGATCGCGCTCGGCATGTGGCTGACCGCGTTGCCGGCGATCGCATCGGGGGTCCTGAATGTGCTCGCGCCGCTCCGCCTCAGCGCGCTCGGCGCGACGGCGGTCGGCATCGGCGCCACGTTCCTGATCGCCGCCGGGGCTGAGGCGATCATCAGTCCGGCGGTCGGGCGCGTCTCGGATCGCCGTGGACGGATGTACCCACTGCGGATCGGCCTCGCGGCCGCGGCCGTCGTGCTCGTGTGCTTCCCGCTGTCGAGCCGGGTGGTCGCGGTGGCGGGCGTGGTCGTGCTCGTCGCAGTCGCGCTCGGCAGTTTCTGGGCGCCGGCGATGGCGATGCTGTCCGACGCGGCCGAGACCAGCGGCCTCAGCCAGGGCTACGCGATGGCGCTGATCAATCTCTCCTGGGCTGCCGGCCAGATCGTCGGCGCGGCCGGCGGCGGCGCACTCGCGAAGGCGACCGGCGATGCCGTGCCGTTCGTGATCTCGGCGGTCTTGTGCACGGGGACGCTCGGGCTGATGCTGGTCCGTCCCATCCGCGCGGCCCTGCCGCGTTAGACCTCGACGCCGCAAAGCGGCCCATATAGACTCAACTAACCGATGACTGATATATCAGTCGTCCCCAGTCGACGCCGCGATGCGCCACGCGGTCTGCTCGCCGACCGCGCCTACCGAGAGCTGCGCGATCGCCTGGTCACGCTTCGGATCGCGCCGGGCGCCCCGATCGACGAGGACCTGATCGGCCGCGAGCTGAAAATGGGCCGCACCCCGGTGCGGGAGGCGATCAAGCGACTCGCGCTCGAGAACCTCGTCACGGTGTTCCCGCGACGCGGAACGTTCGCCTCCGAGATCAACATCACCGATCTCGCCCATATCTCCGACGTGCGGGCCCAGCTCGAAAGCCACGCCGCGTACCGGGCGGCGGAGCGGATCACCGACGCTCAGCGCGAGGAGCTGAGCGGGCTCCTCAACGAGCTCCAAGCGAGCCGCGGCACCGACGACCTCGAGTCGCTGATGGAGCTCGACACGCGCGTGCACCGGTTCGTCTACCGCTGCGCCGCCAATCCGTTCCTCGAGGAGACGCTCGGGCGATACTTCAACCTGTCACTCCGGATCTGGTACCTGGTGATCGACCGGCTGCCCCACCTATTCGCACGCGTCCACGAGCACCAGGACGTGCTGCTCGCGATATCCGCCGGCCACCCCGAGCAGGCCCGGGAGATCCTCGCGGCGCACATCGCGACGTTCGAGCGGGAGATCCGCTCGGTCCTGTGAGCGGCTACTCGCTCGACGTCCGCCACTGAATCCGGTCGCCCCGCACGTTCGCCGCGGGGACAGGCCGCGCCGAGGCGGCCGACGCCGGAGCCTGAACTTGTTGCGGGCGCAGCGCGGCGCGCAGCGACGCCCGCACGTAGCGGCGCAGGTGCCAGACCAGCAAACCCGTCCACCACGCGGCCGACACCAGGTGCGAGTAGGCGAAGAAGGAGCTCGTGCTGGGGGCGAACAAGAGGCCGATGCCGGTGGCGAGCAGCGGCACCGACAGCACGCCGAGGATCACCGACACGAGCTCGGGGAGGCGCTCACGGCTGAATGCGCGACGGATGCGCGTGGGGAGGGCGGGGCCTAAATTCACGACCTTGTAGACGACGAGCAGCAACGCGAGCAGCGAGATCCCCGAGTGGATCCAGATCACTGCGCCGGGGACAGCACCGCCGCCGACGTCGAGGCCGTACAGGACCGCGCCGGTGGCGACCGCCCCGACCAGAGGACCGAGCGCGAGCAGCCCACGGCGGGCCACCGAGCTGCGCACGGTCGCCGCCTTCACCGCGGGCGCGGCGAGCTCGTCGCCCGCTGGCGAGCCGGCGCCGGTCGGCTCGTCCGCGGTGCGCTCAGGCCTGTACGCGGCCCAGAAGAACGCGACGATCCCGATGGCCACGAAGATCAGGTGCGGCCAGTGTGCCGCGAGGACCTTGCTCACGACCGGGCCTGGCCTTCAGGACCGGGAGGCGCGTTGCACGTCGCGGATCGCCAGCCCCATCAGCACCCCGCCCGCGAAGATGAACCCATGCTGGGTGAAGTGGACCATCGGGTGGCTGTCGGCGAGGTGATCGACGAACGGCAGGATCAGCACGATCTCGAGCAGCGCCGCGAACAGGACGAGTCGGAGCGCTCGGCGCCGAGCGGTCCGGCGGTCGCGGGCCGCGGACAGAGATGAGACCGACGATTCCATAGCCGGGTGATCGGCGGCGTCAGCTCGCGCTTGAATCCGGCGTCGTCCCGCCATTGACCCACGTGTGGGTCATGGCCTTGACGCCCGCCACGAGGGAATGCCTGGCCAGCCGCCGGCGGCTGCCAGGGACACCGGGCGGCGGGATCAGCCGGCGCTGCGGGACGGGAGCGTGACCGCAGTCGACCGGGCCGGCGCCGTCGGCCACGGCGGGCCGGTCCGGTGCCTTGGCGACGAGGGCGCTCGCACCCGCGGCGGCGAGGCCGTCGGCGAACAGCTGCTCGACGACCTCCGGCGGCTCGGGCCGGTAGAACAGGAAGCCCTGCGCGGTGTCGCATCCGGCCGTCTGGAGATTGCCCAGCTGATCGGCGGTCTCGACGCCCTCGGCGGTGACCGACAGCTTGAGCGCGTGCCCGAGCTCGATCACCGCGTTCACGATCGCGACGTCCTCTTCGTTGTCGGGCAGCCCGCGCACGAACGAGCGGTCGAC
The DNA here is from genome assembly GCA_963849675.1 of uncultured Solirubrobacterales bacterium. GTDB lineage: Bacteria > Actinomycetota > Thermoleophilia > Solirubrobacterales > Solirubrobacteraceae > Palsa-465. The sequence continues at coordinate 290,619 of CAWKIW010000001.1, forward strand.
CTTCACGCAGTCGACGGGGAGCCGGCGCAGGTACTCGAGTGAGGAGTAGCCGGTGCCGAAGTCATCGATTGCGATCCGGATGCCGAGCTCCTTGAGCTCGGTGAGCACCCGGATCGACGACTCGGGATCCTCGATCAGGACGCTCTCGGTGACCTCGAGGCAGAGCCACGCGGGGTCGATGCCGGTCTGCTTGATGATCCCTGCCACCGTCTCGCGGAAGGAGTCCTGGCCGAGCTGCCGGGCCGAAACGTTGACCCGGAGGATCAGCGGCTGGTCGCTCGGGCGGCCCCGCTGCCACACGACTGCTCGCTCACAAGCGTCGCGCAGGATCCATGTCCCGAGCGGGACGATCAAACCGGTCTCCTCGGCGAGGGAGATGAACTCGCCGGGGCCGAGCAGGCCGCGCTCAGGGTGCTGCCAGCGCACGAGCGCCTCGAGCCCGGTGATGCGCTCGCCGTCGATCGACACCTCGGGCTGGAAGAACACGCGGAACTCCTCGCGGTCGATCGCCTTGCGGATCGCGTTCTCGTTGTGCAGACGCGCCAGCGCCCGCTCGCGCGTGACCTCGTCGAACAGGACCACGCGCGCCCCGCCGGCGCCCTTGGCCCGGTACATGGCGGCGTCCGCGTCGCGGATCAGGTCGTCGGGATCCTGATTCGGATCCGAGGTGACCGAGATGCCGATGCTGGCTGCGGCCATGGTCTCGCCGTGCGCGAGACCGAACGGGAGGCTGAATGCCTTCAGTACCCGCTCGGCCACCGCGACGGCGCCCTCGTCGTCGAAGATGTCCTCGCACAGGATCACGAACTCGTCGCCGCCAAACCGGGCAAGCGTCTCGTGCCGGCGCAGTGAGTGGCCGACGCGCTCGGCGACCGCGACCAGCAGCTCGTCGCCCTCGCCGTGACCGAGGCTGTCGTTGATCACCTTGAAGCGGTCGAGGTCGAGGAACAGCACCGCGACCGAGCGGTTCGGGCCACGGCCGAGCCGCTCGAGCGCGAGCTTGAGGTTGTTCAGGTACAGCACCCGGCTCGGCAACCCGGTGAGCGGATCGCGCAGTAGCTGGTTCTCGTTCGTGCGCCATGCGACCACGTGCGCGACGCTGGCGGCGAGCACGAACCCGCCGTGGATCCCAGCCCATTCCCACGGATGCTTGTCCGCGGACGGGTTGTCGCCGAACACGGCCTTTGGGTCGAGCGCCCCGCCGAGCCCGTGGTGGATAACGACGAACGCGATCGCCACCAGGAACGGCGTCCAGTCCTGGTAGAGGGTCAGCACCCCGATCATCACGAAGAAGTGGAAGTGCGCCTCGGTGACGCCGCCCCAGAGGTCGACGAGCACCGCCGAGCACGTCACCAGGCCGAACGATGCGGCGATCACGCGTGCCTTGAGCCGGAATCCCTCGAGGCTCGCCCCGACCCCGCACAGCGCGATCATGCTCACGTCGATGGCGGTGTGCTCGACCGAGTTGCCCATCAGCAGCCCGAACGCGAACAGGGCCGGCACGTGGAGCCAGAGCAGGATGCAGATCGAGCGGTGACGCTGGCGCAGAACGTGCTCGGGGAGCAGCTGCCCCTTGGGGAGCCAGTGCTTCAGGCCAAGCCATGTGCCGACGAACCTTGCGCCGATCCCGCGCGACGGCGCGGGCTTGACGCTGTCGAACGGACCCTCGACGGCGCCGCCGACCACGGGAATCGCCCCTCCCTCGGCAACCGAAGCGCCGGCGAGCGCGCTCATCGCGCTACGGACGACTTGGCTTGGCGGACCTTGGTGACCGCCCGCTGTGCGTCGGTGAGCGCGGGCCCCTCGGCACGCACGGGCGCGGCGGGAAGCGTGACGCTGCACGGGGCGCCCGCCTTGCAGACGAACAACGACCGCGCCACGTGATAGCTGCGGTCCTCGCCGAAGAAGCACTCGTGGGACTTCGCGAGTTCCTCGGTGCGGTAGGTGCTGAGCGGCTTGACCTGCTCGTCGCGAGTGCGGGCGGCGCGCTTCTGCTCGAGCCAGCGCGCGACGTCGGGATGGCGGGCGAGGCGCTCGGCCAGTCCCTGCACCTGCGCGCGGAAGCTCGCGATGCTGTCGCCGAAGGCCGCGTCGAGCAGACCGATGTCGACGGCGCGCCGTGTTCCGATCGGCGTGAACGGAGCGCTCGTGAGCTCGGCGGCCATCTCCGCGCCGACCCGGCGGGGGAGCAGATAGGTCCAGTACTCGGAGCCGTACAACCCGCCCATGTGCTGGTAGAAGGGGTTCAGCACGACGTCCTCGCGGGCGACGACGTGGTCGGCCGCGGCCGCGAACGGAACCCCGCCGGCGGCCGCGTCACCCGACAGCGCCGAGATCGTGATGTGCGAGTCGGTCTCGACGATCTCGCGCACGACGTCGTCGATCGCGTGGAGGTTGAACCAGGACTCCTCGCCCTGGTTGGGAGCCGCCTCGATCACGTTCAGGTGGATCCCGTTGGAGAAGAAGTCGCCCCCGCCGGCGAGCACGATCACCCTGGTGGTGCGGCGGTTGCGCGCGTACTGGTAGGCCTCGCGCAGCCGGCGGCACTGCTCGGTACTCATCGCCCCGTTGTAGAAGTCGAAGTTCAGGTAGCCGACGCCCGCCTTCTCCTCGTAGGAGATCTCGCGGTAGGTATGACCCGGCGGGATCGGAGCGTGTAGCGCCACCGGGATCTCCGGCGCGTCCGGGACGATGCCGGCGAGCTCGAGCGCGCGAGTGGCGGGGAGCTTGAAAATCGGTGCCTGCCCACCGGCCTGCCCGCCCGCCCGCCGACCCGCTCGCCCACCCTCGTCCTTCGCCTTCAGGTGCGTGATCCACACGGCGCCGTCGACGGTCGCCCGGCAGATCGCGCCGTTGCGCGTCGCGATGATCTTGCCCGGCCGGCCGCGGAGGCCGCGCTCGGGGTAGACGTTGAACATGTGGAACTCGGCCCCCGCGATCGTGTCGAGGACGCCGGGATGGCCCTCGGCGGCGCGGATCTTGCGGACGACGCCGGCAGTCGACTCGCAGCGCCAGTCGACTTCTCGGTCGGCCTGCTTGATCAGCGGACGCAGCCGGCCGGTCACGTTCGGGTCGTCGTAGTTCAGCGCCGTCGGCTTGAAGTCCCCGCGCGCGAAGTTGTGGACCGCGAACACGAGCATCTCGACCGCGGCGCGGCGCACCTCGTGGCGGTAGATGCTGCTCTTGCCGACCGGCCGCATCCGGAACTTGCGGGTCTCCCAGATGTCGCCCGCGTCCGCCTTCTCGACGGCCTCGAGCACGGTCACGCCCCACTCCTCCATCCCGAGCTCGATCGCCCAGTCAAGCGACGAGGGCCCGCGGTCGCCGTGAGGGCCGGGGTGGACGACGAAGCACGTGTATTTGCTCCAGACCGACTCGGGGATGAACTGCTTGAGCATCGGGCACACCACCAGGTCGGGCTTGTGAGCCTCGACGGCGGCCTCGATGAGCGCCGGCGAGTCGACGACCTGCACGGTGACGTCGTGCCCCATCTCGGTGATGGCGATGTAGCAACGCTGGCTGAGGCTGTTGTGCGCGGACGTGACGAACAGGATCCGGAGCGGGTTCTCGGCGACCGGCGTCGGGACTTCTCCTCGCAGGGGCCCCGGACTTCGCCGCAGGACGTCCTCGAAGTTCCTGGGCGGTTCCATGGGCGTTTGCATCGACCCCGCTCATGCGCCCCTGGAGTCGTCTGGACGGATTACGGAGTAACGCCCGTCCGAATCCTGACTCGGCCCGCGCCGCCCGTCCGAATCCTGACTCGGCCCGCGCCGCCGAGACTCAGAGGCTGGCCGCGTTGGGTCATAAGTACGCACTCAGCGGCGGGCTCGGCTCGAGTGTGCGGAAATGCGCCCTATACCGTCCGTTTCTGCGCACTCGACGGCGAAGCGCGCCGAGTGCGCGGTTATGACCACCCCGGGCCGCCGAGCCCGCGCACGCCCTTCTCGTCCCAGTCGGCGAGTTACGCGCGAGGCGCGTGCGGGCTCAGCACCACCGTCTGCAACTCGGTGAACGACTGCATGACGTGCGAGCCCCCGACGCGGCCGATCCCGCTGTCGGTTCCGGCCCGGCCGCCGAACGGAAGGTGCGCCTCCCAGTAGTTGCTCGACTCGTTGATGTTGACCCAGCCCGTATGGACGCGATCGGCGAACTCGAGTCCGTCCTGGAGGTTGGCGGTGAAGATCGCCGCGAGCAGGCCGTAGGGCGAGGCGTTGGTGAGGTCGATCGCGTGCTGCAGCGAGTCGACCGCGACTACCGGGGCGATCGGACCGAACGTCTCCTCGACCGCGACGCGGGCATCGGCCGGCACATCGGTCAGGATCGTCGGCTGCCAGTACAGCGACGTGGCGAAGCCGTCGGCCCGCGCGCCGCCGCTGACCACGCTGGCTCCCCGAGCGACGGCATCGTCGACGTGCTCGTCCATCTTGACCGCGACCGGCTCGTTGTTGACCGGTCCCATCGTGGTCGCGTCGTCGAACGGGTCCCCGAGCAGGATCCGCTCGGTCACGCGACGCGCCAGCAGGTCGACGAACTCGTCGCGCACCGCGCGGTGGACGAGGATCCGCTCGCCCGCGGTGCAGCTCTGACCGGCGCACAGGTAGCACGCGGTCAGCGTCGCGTCCACGGCGGCATCAAGGTCGGCGTCGTCCATCACGACGAGCGGGCCGTTGCCGCCCATCTCGAGCAGCGCCGCCTTGCCCGCGGCCGCCTGGCCGACCAGCCGCCCGGTCGCGGTCGAGCCGATGAACGCGATGCCGTTGGTCCCGGGGTTGCGGGCGATCTCGTCGCCGACCACCGGGCCCGGGCCGGTCACGAGGTTGAACACCCCCGGCGGGAGGTCGGCTTCAACGATGCACTCCGCGAGCGCGACCGCGCACATGGCGGTCGACGGCGCCGGCGTCCACACGACCGCGTTGCCGCACGCGAGCGCGGGCGCGATCAGCTCGGCCGGCATCGTGTACGGCCAGTTCCATGGGCTGATCACGCCGACGACGCCGCGCGGGCGGCGCGCCAGCATCACGCGCTTGCCCGGGGAGAACGAGTTCGGGAGCTCACCGCCCAGGCGCTTGGCGTCCTCGGCCGCCATCCGCCAGTACTCGACGAGCTCGTCGACCTCGTCGAACGCCTCGGCGCGCAGCGGCTTGCCCTGATCGAGCGTGAGCGTGCGGGCGAGGTCGTCGCGGCGCGCCTCGATCACGTCGCCGACCGCGTGCATCTTCGCCGCGCGCTCGAACGCCGTCAGTCGCGCCCACGCGTCGGCGGCGGCGCGCGCCGCGTCGATCGCGCGTGTGGCGTCCGTGCGGTCGCCCTGCGGAACGGTGGCGATCAGCTCACCGGTCGCCGGACTGGTGGCCTCGAAGGTCTCGCCGCTGGCGCTTGGCTGCCAGCTGCCGCCGACGAACATCTTTTGCGCGGTTTGAGTCGCCATGAATCACCTTGGGTCCCGGGTCCCGGTCGCGTTGACACAATTCGACAACTGATATATAACCGCCCGATCAGGCCTGGGTCAATGGATTCGAGGGTGCGCTCAGAGGCCGCCAGACGCGGGCGAAGGCCGTGGTGTGTTCGATGTCCGCGCGACGTCGCGCGGACCGGGGAGGTTGATCGATGGCAGCCGTAGGAGAAGCTCCGCAGGCGAGCGGCGTTGCGTCGGACAGCAACGAGCTCGCGGGCTTCGGCTACAAGCAGGAGCTGGATCGTTCGCTGGGAAGCTTCTCCGCGTTCGCGGCGGGCTTCAGCTACATCTCGATCCTGACCGGCGTCACCGCGCTGTTCGGGTTCGGCTACCTGAACGCCGGGCCGGGCGTGTGGTGGACGTGGCCGGTCGTGGTCGTTCGGCCAGATCCTCGTCGCGCTGTGCTTCATGGAGATGGCCGGCCAGTATCCGATCGCCGGCTCGGTCTACCAGTGGTCCAAGCAGATCTCGAGCGGGTTCACCGTCGTGGATGACCGGCTGGATCTACATCGTCGGCGCGATCGTGACGATCGCCGCCGTGGCGGTCGACTGGCAGGTCGTGCTGCCCCAGATCACCACCAAGCTCCAGTTCTTCGGCAGCGTCCGCCGACGCCGGCGCGTACCTGCACCAAGGGCGGGGCGCAGAACGCGCTGCTGCTCGGCGCGATCCTGGTCGCGATCACGACGACCATCAACATGCTCGGCGTCAAGCTGATGTCGCGGATCAACAACGTCGGCGTCGCTGCCGAGCTGATCGGCTCGACCATGCTGATCATCCTGCTGCTGTTCCACCTGCACCACGCGACCGCACGGTCATCGTCCACTCCTACGGCTTCGGCGCCGGCCATCCGTGGGGCTACTTCGGCGCGCTGCTCGTCGGCGGCCTGCTGAGCGCGTACGTGATGTACGGGTTCGACACCGCCGGGACGCTCGCCGAGGAGACCAACAACCCCCGCAAGCACGCGCCACCGGCGATCATCCGCGCGATCGCGGCGGCCGCGATCATCGGCGGCCTCGTGATCCTGCTCGGGATCATGGCGAACAAGAACATCGCCGACAAGAACATCGGGCTCCTCGGCCTTCCGTACGTGATCAAGCAGGCGTTCGGAAACACCACCGGGAACGTGTTCCTGGCCGACATGCGCGCTCGCGATCTTCGTCTGCTGCCTGGCCGTGCAGACCGCGACGATCCGGATGCTGTTCTCGATGGCGCGCGACAACCGGCTGCCGGCCGGCTCCGCGGTCGCGCGCGTCTCGGGCCATCGCAAGGTGCCGATCGTGCCCGGCGCTGGTGACCGGCATCCTGACGCTGGTGCTGCTGGCGATCAACGTCGGCAACCAGAGCGCGTTCCTCGTGATCACCGCGATCGCGATCATCATGTTCTACATCGCCTACCTCGGGGTGACCGGGCCGATGCTGGTGCGGCGTCTGCGCGGCGAATGGCCGAGGCCCGATCACGGGCCGTACTTCTCGCTCGGGCGCTGGGGGCTGCCGGTGAACATCGCGGCCGTGATCTACGGCGCGCTGGTGGCGATCAACATCGCCTGGCCGCGCAACGCGATCTACAACGTCGTCGGCACGCCGCACTGGTACTGGCAGTGGTCGCCGTTCCTGTTCATCGGCGCGGTCGTGATCATCGGCACGATCTACTACTTCACGGTGCAGGCCAAGAAGGGCCCGACGTGCTGGAGGAGCACCGGGCCGATGCACCCGAGCTCGCCCATCCGGCGCCGCGATGGGGAGATGCAGCGCCATGATCGACGCCGGCGAGTTCGACTATGTGATCGCCGGCGGCGGCACGGCCGGCTGTGTCGTCGCCGCGCGGCTGTCCGAGGACCCGGACGTCACCGTGTGCCTGCTCGAGGCCGGTCCCTCGGACGTCGACGACCCGCGGATCCTGCGGCTCGAGGACTGGATGTACCTGCTCGACTCGGGCTACGACTGGGACTACCTGATCGAGCCGCAGGCGAGGGGCAACAGCTTCATGCGCCACGCCCGGGCCAAGGTGCTCGGCGGTTGCTCGTCGCACAACTCGTGCATCGCGTTCTGGACGCCGAAGGAGGACCTCGACGAGTGGGCCGCGATGGGCTGTGAAGGCTGGAGCTCGGCGGACTGCTGGCCGCTGATCAAGCGGCTGGAGACCAACGACGGGCCCGGCGACCACCACGGGCGCGACGGCCCGGTCAACATCCGCACGGTGCCGCCCGACGATCCGTGCGGCGTGGCGGTGCTGGAGGCAGCCGCGCAGGCGGGGCTGCCGACGAGCCTGTTCAACGAGGGCCACACCGTGACGAACGGGGCGGGCTGGTTCCAGATCAACTCCTCGGCGGACAACACCCGGATGTCCTCCTCGCACGCGTACCTGCACCCGATCATCGGCTCGCGCCCGAACCTCGAGATCCGGACGGGCTGCTGGGTCAAGCGGGTGGCGCATCGACGATGGGCGCGCGACCGCGGTCGAGTACCTGACGCCCGATCTGCTCACGCAGGCGTCGGTGCACGCACGGCGCGAGGTGATCCTCAGCGCCGGTGCGATCGACACGCCGAAGCTGCTGATGCTGTCGGGCATCGGCCCCGGCGAGCACCTGCACGAGTTCGGGATCGAGACGATCGTCCACTCGCCGGGCGTCGGGGCGAACCTCGACGACCACGTCGAGGGGATCGTGCAGTGGGACGCGAAGAAGCCGATGATCCGCACCTCGACGCAGTGGTGGGAGATCGGGCTGTTCTCGACGTCCGAGCCCGGCCTCGACCGACCCGACCTGATGATGCACTACGGGTCGGTGCCGTTCGACATGAACACCGCGCGCTGGGGCTACCCGACGACCGAGAACGGCTTCTGCCTGACGCCGAACGTCTGCCGCGGCCGCTCGCGTGGAACCGTGAGGCTGCGCTCGTCCGACTACCGCGACCGCGCGCGCGTCGATCCGCGCTACTTCACCGACGCCGACGGGCACGACGAACGCGTGATGGCGTACGGGATGCGGCTGGCGCGGAAGATCGTCTCGCAGCCGGCGATGGCCGAGTGGGCCGGAGCCGAGCTCGCGCCGGGTCCGGAGGCGCAGACCGACGACGAGCTCGTCGACTACATGCACAAGACCCACAACACGGTCTACCACCCAGCATGCAGCTGCCACATGGGGCCGGACTCGGACCCGCTCGCGGTCGTCGATTCGCGCCTGCGCGTCCGGGGCGTGCGCTCGCTGCGGATCGCGGACGGCTCGATCCTCCCGTTCCTGCCGGCGATCAACCCGTGTATCACGACGATGATGATCGGCGAGAAGTGCGCCGACATGCTCAAGGAGGACGCTGCGCGGGGAGCCGAGCGGGAGGCCCCCGCAGCTGTGGGCTAAGGTCCCGAGCATGAGCGCCACCGCGGCGCCCGAGGTAACCCGCTTCCTCCACGAGCACCCGCCGTTCGACGCGCTCGACGACGACGAGGTCGAGCGCGTGGCCGCCGCGGCCGAGATCGAGTTCCACCGCGCCGGCGCGACGATCTTCTCGCAGGGCGCCGAGCCGGTCGAGCACCTGCGGGTCGTGCGCGCGGGCGCGGTCGAGATCGTGTCCGACGGCCGCGTGCTCGACCTGCTCGGCGAGGGTGAGCTGTTTGGCCACGCCTCGATGCTGTCCGGGCTGCCGACCGGGTTCGAGGCCCGCGCCGGCGAGGACACGGTCTGCTACCGGATCCCAGCCGAGATCGCGCAGGAGCCGCTGTCCCGGCCGGCCGGGCTGCGGTTCGTCGCACGCTCGCTGCTCGAGCCGTGGGCCGAGGGCGCCGGCGCCGCGCCCACCGAGCCCGGCCTCGAACCCCCGCTGCAGCCGGTCGGGTCGCCCTGATCCGCCGCGAGCCCGTCGTGTGCGGCCCCGACACCTCAATCCGTGACGCGGCGGAGATGATGACCGCGGCCCACGTCGACTTCCGCCGTCGTCGAAGCTCGGCGACGGCTCGCTCGGGATCCTCACCGACCGCGACCTGCGCATGCAGAGTCGTCGCGCAGCGGGCTCAGCGTGGACGCACCCGTGTCGGCGGCGATGTCGGCGCCCGCATACACCTGCCCGCCCGACCGGCTCGGCGGCGACGTCCTGCTCGACATGCTCGACCGCGGCTTCCGCCACTTCCCGGTCGTGTCGGCGACCGGAGAGATCCTCGGCGTCGTCGAGGAGATCGACCTCGTCGCGGCTCAGACGCGCTCCTCGTTCTTCCTGCGCTGGCGGATCGCCCGCGCCCAGACCGTCGACGAGCTCATCGACGCGTCGCGCGAGCTGCGCCCGACGGTGATCGCGATGCACGACGCGCGACGTCGGCGCTGCGAACGTCGTCCGCGGTCTACTCGGTCGTCGTCGACGCGCTGACGCGCCGGCTGCTCGAGCTGCGGTCGACGAGGCCGGCGACGTCGGGCGTCGAGTTCGCGTGGCTCGCGCTCGGCAGCCAGGCGCGGCGTGAGGCGGTGCCCAGCTCCGACGTCGACAGCGCGATCGTGTGGTTCGGCGCGCCTGACGATCTGCCGTCAGGATCCGTCTTGCAGCTGCACGCGATCGGGCAGACCGTGGTATCGACAACTCGAGGCCTGTGGCTGCGTGCCGACGAGCACGGCGCGACGGCGTCCGATCCGCGGTTCGTGCGCTCGCTCGATTCCTGGCAGCGCGCGGTCCGCAGCTGGATCGACGGATCCGACGCAGGAGAAGGCGCTGGTCCTCGGTCTCGGTGCTCGTCGACAGCCGGCCGGTGTGGGGCGTCCACACCGGGACGCCGGTCGCGGACACGCTTCCGCTTCGCGCCGAGCAACCCCGCCCTGCTTCGGCTCGCTCGCGCGGTTCGCGCTGTCCCACCGCCCTCCGACCGGCTTCTTCCGCGGACTCGTGGTCGAGCCGACCGGCGAGCACCGCGGCCAGCCTCGACCTCAAGCAAGGCGGCGTGATCCCGATCGTCGACCTCGCCCGGTGGGCCGGCATCGCGCGCGGGCGTGACCAGCGCTTCGACGGCGAGCGGCTGCGCGCGGCCGCCGCCGGCCGGAACCCTGTCCGAGGCCCACGCGCGGACGCTCGAGGACGCGCTTGACGCTGATCACGGATCTGCGGGTGGAGCATCAGGTGGACCAGACTGCGCGCCGGCGAGGAGCCCGATGACTTCGTCGACCCGGCGACGCTCAGCGGGCTCACGCGGAGCTATCTGCGCGAGGCGTTCCGCGCGGTGGCTTCGGTCCAGAAGCGAGTGGCGGCCGAACTGAAGCGTGGGCGTCCGATGAGGGCAGGCTACGATGGCTGCCATGACCGGGGATTGGCGCGACTGGAGACCCGCGATCTGGCTGACGATGATCGGCATCGCGGTCATCCTGCTGGTCAGCCCGTTCTGGATCGGCGCGCTGTTCTTCGGCGCCGCGATCGGAGCCGCGATCCGGATCAACCAGCGGCGCCGGCGGGCCTTGGCAGCCGCTGCCGCGAAGCCGCGCTCGACAATCCGGATCTCGGCGCCGGCGGTGAGCTTCAGACGACCCGCCTGGGGATGATGCGCGCCGCTTCGCAGGGGTCGCCGGCGCGCCGGCAGTAGCACGAGGTCGAACCCGCGCTCGGCTGCGAACTGCGCCAGCGACGGCTCGGCGCCCTCGATCAGCAATACGAAGGTTGCACGCCCGGCCGCTTGGCCGAGCCGCTCCCGGGCTCTGTCGAGATCCCGGGCCACCGAGTCTGCGACCACCTCGTTGTACTCGACGGCCGAGTTCCCGCAGCGGGGTCCGGATGGCGCCTGAGGCGCGACCGCGACCACAGTGAGCGTGGCGTCCGCCTGCTCCGCGAGCTCGCGCGCGACGTCGATCGTCGCCGCAGCCTGCGCGGCTCTGCTCGCACAGCACCAGCACGCGCTCAGACGATTTCACGAATCACCCGGCACGGATTGCCGTAACAGAGGTGACGGGCCGGCATGTCCTTCGTGACGACGCTACCAGCCCCGATGACCGCGTCGGCGCCGATGGTCACGCCCGGGCAGACGATCACGCCGCTCGCGAGCCACGCGCCGTCGCCGACCGTGACCGGCTTGGCGGTCTCCGTGCCGCGGCGGCGCTCGACCGGATCCAGCGGATGCAGCGCGGTCAGCAGCTGCACGCCAGGCCCGATCTGGACGTCGTTGCCGACCGTCACCCGGGCGCCGTCGAGCACGACCGCGCCGTAGTTGATGAACGTCCGGGCGCCGACCGTGATGTGGTAGCCGTAGTCGCACTCGAACGGCGCCATCACATCGGCGTCCTCCCCGAGTCCGCCGAGCAGCTCGCCGAGGATCGCCCGCCGCGCGGCCATGTCGGCGAAGCTCGTCGCGTTGAACCGCTCACAGACCAGCCGGCACCGTTTGCGCTCCTCGAGCAGCGCCGGGTCGTTGGCGAGATACGGCTCTCCTCGCAACATCCGGTCTTTTTCTGAGTCCAAACGGCCATCCTGACACGGTTGGGGGTGGTTTCGTCCGACGCCGCACGGATCATTGTGTCCACGTGAGCTGGAGATCGACTCGGGCGACGGGCCAGGGGGGCGAAGCCGTCCGTCAAGTTGCCGTTATCGACCTCGGTTCGAACTCGTGGCGCCTGGTCGTGTACATGTTCACGCCCGGCGACTGGTGGAAGCTCACGGATGAGATCTTCGAGACGGTGCGGATCGGCGCCGGCCTGGCCCAAACCGGCCGCCTCAGCGAAGCCGGGATGGGACGGGGGCTCGAGACGCTCGCCGTGTTCGAGCGGTTCTGCGCCGCCCACGGCCTCGGGCCGGACGCCGTCCACGCGGTCGCGACCAGCGCGATCCGTGACGCCACCAACGGCGAGATGTTCCTGAAGGCCGCCCGCGCCGCCAGCGGCCTCAACATAGAGGTGATCTCGGACGAGGATGAGGCGCGGTTCGGCTACGTGGCCGCGATCAACAGTTCGACGATGACCGACGGCGTCGTGCTCGAGACGGGTGGCGGCAGCATCCAGCTGATCGAGGTGGCGGACCGCCGCCCGGTGTCGCTCCACTCCTACCCACTCGGCGCCGTGCGGGTCACCGAGCAGTTCCTTCCCGGGCCGGGCCCGGCGAAGAAGCGGGACATTCAGAGGGTGCGCGCGCACGTGCGGGAGGTGCTGGCCTCTGAGGGCGGGCTCGCGGGCGCCGGCAACCGGATCGTCGGCATGGGCGGAGCCGTGCGCAACCTCGCCGCCGCCGCCCAGCGCATGGCCGACCAGCCCGACATCGGCGTGCAAGGATTCGTGATCACGCGCGAGATGCTCGCCGAGCTCGTCCAGACGCTCGCGGCGCTCCCCGTCGATGAGCGAGGAGACGTGCCTGGGATCAAGGTCGGGCGCGGCGACATCATCCTCGCGTCGGCGCTGGTGATCGAGACCGTCGTCGAGCTCGGATCGTTCGCCGGCATCGAGGTCACCGAGGCCAGCCTGCGCGACGGCGTGTTCATCGCCCGCGAGCTGCTCGCGGACTCCCCGGAGCCGCTGTTCGAGGACGTCCGTGTGGCCGGCGTGCGCAACCTCGCGATCCAGTACGAATCGGACCTCCCCCACGTCGAGCACGTCGCGCTGCTGTCGCTGCAGATGTTCGACTCGCTGTCCGGGGCCGGCCTGTTCGAGCCCCGCCCCGGCGAGCGCGAGCTGCTGTGGGCGGCCGCGATGCTCCACGACGTCGGGATGACGATCTCCTACAACGACCATCACAAGCACTCGGCTTACCTGATCGTCAGCGCCGAGCTGCCGGGCTTCGATCCGCGCGAGCGGGCGCTGATCGCCCAGATCACCCGCTACCACCGCAAGGGGGCACCCAAGCTCGGTGAGCTGGCCGCTCTCGCCGGCCCCGGCGACGAGGAGCTGCTCGACCGCTGCTCGGTGATCTTGCGGCTGGCCGAGCACCTCGAGCGCGGCCGCGACCAGGCGGTGAACGAGGCGCGTCTGCGCGCCAACGGGCACGGCGTCGACCTCCACCTCGAGGCCGCCGGTGACCTCACGCTGCCGCGCTGGAGCGTCGAGCGCTACGGAGACGGCGAGGCGTTCCAGCGGGTGTTCGGCCGGCGGCTGTTGATCGGTTAGCCGGCGCCGCCGCACCGTCTACCGGGGTATCGCCACCGCTCCGCTAAGTGGTAGGCGGGGCGTTTACAAGCAAGTTGCCACTCCCACTAGAGTTGTCTGCCATGCTCTGGCTTCTGCGACACGCCGAAGCTGAAGACGGCTTGCCGGATGACGAGCGCCCGCTCACCGAGCGGGGCGCGATGCATGCCGACGCCGCGGGCCGGACGCTGGCGGTGCTCGGCGTCCATCTCGACGCCTGCCTGAGCAGTCCGAAGCTTCGTGCGGTGCAGACCGCGGAGCGAGCGTGCGAGCCGTTGGGCGTGCCGGTCACGATCGAGCGGGCGCTGTCGGGCGAGCCGTTCGACGTCGAGGCGCTCACCGCCGGACTCGTCGACGTGCTGCTCGTCGGCCACGACCCGTCGTTCTCGCTGCTGTTGCACGATTTGACCGGGGCGCAGGCCAGGATGAAGAAGGGCGGTCTCGCGGGAATCTCGAAGGGCGAACTGGTCACGCTGCTGCGGCCGTCCGAGCTGAGCGCGATCGCCAAGGCGAACGTAGGAGTGATATGAGCGACACACAGCTGGAGACGGGGCAGGCCACGACGACGGAGGCGCCGGCGGATGGGCGCCCCGAGACCGACGCGACTCTCCACGAGATCACCGACCCCGCGGTCTACATCAACCGCGAGCTGTCGTGGCTGGATTTCAACGACCGCGTGCTCCAGCTCGCCGAGGACGAATCGCTGCCGCTGATGGAGCGGGTGAAGTTCCTCGCGATCTTCACCACGAACCTCGACGAGTACTTCATGGTGCGCGTCGCCGGTGTCCACGACCAGCTCGATGCACGTGTCGACGCCCGCGGACCCGACGGCCTGTCGCCGACGCAGGTGCTCCACGGGATCTCCGAGAAGGTGCGCGATCTCGACCGCCGGCAAGCCCGCGAGTTCACCGAGATCGTCCGTCCCGAGCTCGCCAGGAACGGGATCCGCATCGTCACCTGCGAGGAGTCTTCGGCGCTCGGCGAGCCAGATCGCGCGCCACTTCCGCGAGGAGATCTTCCCGGTGCTGACGCCGCTCGCGATCGGCCCGGGCCGGCCGTTCCCGTACATCTCGAACCTGTCGCTGAGCCTGCTCGTCCGGCTCCACGACCCCGACCTCGACCAGGAGGTCTACGCGCGCGTGAAGGTGCCCAAGGAGGTCCTGCCTCGGTTCGTCGAGATCTCGCCCGAGACGTTCATCCCACTCGAGCAGGTCATCGCGGAGCATCTAGACGCCCTGTTCCCGGGCTTGGACATCCTCAGCTACGACCTGTTCCGGGTCACCCGCGACGCCGACTTCGAGGTCTCCGACGAGGCCGACGATCTGTTGCAGGCGGTGGAGGACGAGCTCCGGCGCCGGCGCTTCGGCGAGGTCGTGCGGCTCGAGGTCGGCGCGAGCATGGACCCGGTGCTCCGCAGTCGGCTGATCGAGTGGCTCGACGTCGACGAGATCCAGGTCTACGACGTCGAGGGCATGCTCGACCTCGGCGACCTGTGGGAGATCGCCGGCCTCGAGGGCCATTCGGACATCCGCCAGGTGCCGTGGACGCCGGTCACCCACCCGGCGTTCGGCCCCCCTGGGGATCAGGACGACCAGCCGGACGTGTTCGCCCCGATGCGTACTCGCGACGTGCTCGTCCACTACCCGTACCAGTCGTTCGCGACCAGCGTCGAGCGGTTCGTCAAGCAGGCCGTCGACGACCCGAACGTGCTCGCGATCAAGATGACCGTGTACCGGACCTCGGACGACTCGGCGCTGGTTCCGTCGCTGATCGAGGCCGCTGAGAAGGGCAAGCAGGCCGTGTGCATGGTGGAGCTGAAGGCCCGCTTCGACGAGCGCCAGAACATCGGCTGGTCACGAGCATTGGAAGAAGTCGGGGCGCACGTCGTCCACGGGATCCCGGGGCTCAAGACGCACGCGAAGGCGATCCTCGTGGTCCGCCGTGAGCGCGGCGGCGTACGCCACTACGTGATGATCGGCACGGGCAACTTTCACGCGAAGAACGCCCGGCTGTACGAGGACTTCGGCCTGTTCACGACCGATCGCGAGATCGGCCAGGAGGTCGCGAATCTGTTCAACACGCTGACCGGCTACGGCCATCCGGTGCGCGAGCGCAAGGTCCTGGTGGCCCCGCATTCGATGCGCGGGCCGTTGATCGAGGAGATCGACCGGGTGACCGCCGCCCACCGGGCCGGCGAGCCGTCGCGGATCGCGATGAAGATGAACTCGCTCGTCGACCAGGCGTGCATCGAGGCGCTGTACCGCGCCTCGCAGGCCGGCGTCCCGATCGACCTCAACGTCCGCGGAATCTGCGGCCTGCTCCCTGGCGTGCCAGGCCTGAGCGAGACGATCAACGTCGTCTCGATCGTCGGGCGCTTCCTGGAGCACTCCCGCATCTACTCATTCCATCGAGGAGACGAGCACCTCTACTACATCGGCTCGGCCGACCTGATGCACCGCAACCTTGACACGCGCGTCGAGCTGCTCGTGCCGGTCGAGGACCCCGAGCTTCAGGCCGAGCTCGAGGACACGCTCGAGCGCTGCTTCGCCGACGACACCAACGCCTGGACGCTCGATTCAGAGGGCGCGTGGACCCGACGCGAGGGCCGGACGCGGAGCGTCCACCGCGAGCTCATGGAGCGAACGCTCCAGCAGGCCTCGGCCGCCGCCTCTTAGGCGGGCACCCGCTTAACTGCCGCGGCCGGCGCAATGGCCGGCCGCGACAGGTTCGCTCATTCCCTACTGCCAGGAGAATTTCGTCTATGGAGTCAACGGGCTGCTACCGCTTCCCTGCTGGCTCTGGCTCGTCGCGCTCGCCGGCTGGGCGCCGAGCGTCACCTTGATTTGCTTGTTTTGGCCGTTTCGGTTTACCGTCAGGGTCACGGTGTCGCCGGGCGCGTAGTTGGCGATCGTGGCCACGAACTGGTTGACCGAGGCGACCGGCGTGCCGTTGACGGCGGTGATCACGTCGCCCGCCTGCAGGCCCGCCTTAGCCGCCGGCGAACCCGGCACGATCGGCGAGCTGGCGGAAGCCGAGCTGTTCTTCGCGATCCCGGCGCCACCGGACACGGTCGGATCGAGGCTGACGCCGACGTAGGCGTTGTGCGCCTGGCCGGTGGAGATGATCTCGCGAGCGATCCGCGCGTCACTGTTCGACGGGGTCGCGAACCCGACGCCGGAGCTCGAGCCCTCGCCCTGGCCGTTGGTGTTGTTGGTCTCGATCTGATCGTTGAGCCCGATCACCTGACCGGCCGCGTTGAGCAGCGGTCCACCCGAGTTGCCCGGGTTGATCGGGGCGTCGGTCTGGAGCGCGTTCGAGATCGTGAACTGGTTCGGCGCGTTGATCGTGCGACCGACCGCGCTGATGATGCCCGCGGTCACCGTGTTGGGCAGGCCGAACGGGCTGCCGATCGCGATCACGCTATCGCCGACCTGAACGGCGTTGGAGTCGCCCATCGTGAGCGGGTGCAGCTGGGACGCGGGTACGCCCTGAACGCGGATGACCGCCATGTCGGCGCCCGTGTCGGAGCCGACGACCGTCGCCGACGCCTTGACCTGATTCGGGAACGTCACCGTGATCTTGCTGGCCCCCGACACGACGTGCTCGTCGGTCAGGATGTCGCCCTTCTTGTCGAACACCACGCCGGCGCCCTCGCCCTCGGTCTGCTGCGACTGACCGAAGCCGAAAACACCGCCGGTGTTCTGAGTGGAGGAAGTCGTGATGTCGACGACGCCGGGCCCGACCTGGCGGTAGATCTGGTTGATCGTCTCGGGGCGACCGCTGCTGAAGCTGGTCGGTACCGCCGGCGCGCTCGACGGCTGCACGACGGTCGTGGTGGTGACCGAGTGCGTGGTTGTGCTGCCGCTTGCTACGGCCAGCGCGATTGCCCCGCCGGCAATCGCGCCCCCTACGATCGGGAGCACACGGCTAAGGCCTTTCATGAGTTGGAGTCTCCTAGCTGATGCATGGCTGTGTATCGGTATCCCCAGTACAGCAGCTACCTATGAGAAACCAGTCAGAAATCGATGAGAGCCGCGTAAGAGTGGCGGCTATGCCACAGGCGCCGGCTGGAACAGTTGCGGGAGCACGCCGGGCTTTGCCGGCGTCTTGGGCGGAGTCGGTGCACCCGGCTTGGCGCCGGGCGCGGCGCCAGCCGGCGGCTTGAACGCCGGGCCGTACGGCCCCGGCCATCCCCCGTAACGACCTGGACCGCCTCGGAAGAGCGGGTGAACCCCCTTTGGGGTCGGCAGCCCCTTCTGGTTGATCCGCTGGCTCAGGTTGGCCGAGAGGCGGCTGAGGATCTGGTTCTCCTTCGCCGCGGTGATCGCTTTGCGGGAGACGGCCGCGTCGAGCGCCTTCTTGATCGGGGCGGTCATCGCCTGCTCGAGGCCGGCGACGGTCTTGCCCTTGGAGGCCGCGATCTGCGCCAGGGACTTACCGCTTTGTAGTTGCTGGATCAGCTGCGCGTTGGTCAGCCCGAGGTAGCTCGCGGCGGCGCCGAGCCCGAAGCCCGGGAACCCGAACCCGAACGGGCGGCCGCCGAACCCGCCGGGGGGAGGTGCCCCGAACGCGCGCGGCGCGACAAGGCCAGGAGTCAGCGGCAGGAGCGGCGCCGGGGCGCCGCTCTTCAACCGCTGCTCGAGCGCGTTCGCCTGCGCCTGAGTGATCTGGCCGGCCCTGACCTCGGCCTGAAGCTGATCGACCGACGCGCCGTTGAGGGCCGAGGTCAGCTGCTGCGGCGTGACGTGGAGACGCTTCGCGACATCGTTCAGGAACGCCTGGCGGGACCCCGGACCGGAACTCTGAGTGGCGGCGTACGCGCCACCCGCACACGCGGCCACACCCAGGACCGCCAACCCGATGACGAGGTTTCGCTTGAGACTGCGATGCAACGTGCGCTCTCCTCAGTTGGCCGGGCGCTCCGTCAACGGCGCGCCCGTGGTCGCCACTCTTTCAGGCTAGTTTGAGAGAAGCGTAAGAACTTCAGGCCGCTCTTGCCCGCAGGATTTTATGCAGCCGCTTGGCCTCGCGCGCCGGCGCGGTTTCGAAGCGCTCGGTCGTGATCCGGACAGTCAGAAAGCCGGCGGCGAGCCGGTCCGCGTCGCGATCCCGGTCGCTCTCGAAGGCTCCGCGGTCGGAGTGGAACTCCCAGCCGTCGAGTTCGACGATCACGCGGTGGTCGGGGAACAGGACGTCGACCTCGTGACCGAGCACGTACGTGTTCACGACCGGCGCGGGCAGGCCATATCGACGCGCAAAGTCGCTGAATCGGTCCTCGAACTCGGATCTCGTCGGGCCTCCGCGGGCCTGTACGAACTGCGTGAGGCGCTTGGTCGCGGGGTGGCGCGGGTGGCGGCCCAGCAGCTCTGCGAGCGCGCCCAGGTGGAACGTGTGCGTCAGGCGGGCATCGTTGACGAACCTTCTGAGCGCGGCGTCGTTCTTGAAGCGCGGTGCCATGTCGAGCAGCGTGCGGGCGGGGCTGGTGACCGGGACGCCGAGCTGGCGCGTGAGGTCGCGGCGGGTGAGCGTCTTCGAACGGTGGACCTTGATGCCGCGTCGTCGCCGGTCGAACCGCGCGGTCACCTCGAACTCCCGCGGCCAGCGCCTTACGTATTTCCAGAGAGCCGCGGCCGAGCCGTGACTGAGGACGGCGCCGTCGCCGCATGCGAGCACGGCGGCGTGGGCCCGCGCCTCCTGCCCCAACGGGACGTGCCCGACCGCGTACACGCCGGCGTACACCGGTATCAGGCTGCCCGTCTTGATGCGGTACTTGATCTCGCCCTGGCCCATGCCGAGGGCGAGCAGCTGGCGACGGGTGATGTACCCGTGCTGCTTCCGGGCCAGGGCCGCAATCGCCTTGTCGAACAGAGCCGCCACCGCAACGAGGGGCGTGCTGGATTTGGGCTCACCCTGAGCCCTTTTTCAGCACGCACCTATCTAGAGCCGGCAGCGGCCCGGCTTTCTCCCCCCTACGGGGCGAGACCCACGAAGTAGTCGAGAGCCGCCGGGTTCGCGAGCGACTCGCGGGACGCGGCCTGTTCGGGTGGCGTGCCCATCAGGATTCGCTTGACCGGGACCTCCAACACCTTCCCGGATAGCGTCCGCGGCACCTCGGAGATCTGGCGGATCTCGTCGGGCACGTGGCGGGGCGAGCAGTCCTCGCGCACCCGCCGGCGGATCTCGCGAGACGAGCGCGTCATCGAGCGAGACGCCCTCGCGCAGCACGACGAACAGCGGCATCCACGCCTCGCTGCCCTCCCGGGGCACGTCGACCACCAGCGCGTCGGTCACCGCGTCCACCGCCAGCACGGCCCGATAGATCTCCGAAGTCCCCATCCGGACTCCGCCACGGTTGATCGTCGAATCGGATCGGCCATAGATCACAGCGGTCTCCCGCGAGGTGATCTCGATCCAGTCGCCGTGGCGCCAGATCCCCGGGTACATCTCGAAATAGCTCTCGCGGTAGCGCTCGCCAGAAGGGTCGCCCCAGAAGTAGATCGGCATCGACGGCATCGGCCTCGTGATCACGAGCTCCCCCACCTCCTCGATCAGCGGCTTGCCGTCCGGGTCCCACGACTCGACCGACGCCCCCAGCGCGCGGGCCTGCAACTCGCCCATGTACACCGGCAGCGTCGGGACGCCACCGACGAACGCGGTGCACAGGTCGGTCCCGCCCGAGGTCGAGAACAGCCACGTATCGGACCCGAGCTGGTCGTAGACCCACTCGAACGCCTCGGGCGACAGCGGCGATCCGGTCGACCCGACGGATCGCAACGCGCTCAGATCCCGCCCCTCGGAGCGCAACGACAGACCATCCTTCATGCACGAGCCGATGAACGCCGCGCTCGTGCCGAAGCACGTCATCCCGGTGTCCGCGGCCAGATCCCACAACGTCCCCAGCGTCGGATACCCCGGGTTGCCGTCGAACAGGACGATCGACGCGTCGCTGAGCAGCATCCCGACGATGAAGTTCCACATCATCCAGCCGGTCGTCGTGAACCAGAACAAACGATCCCCGGCCTGGGCGTCAAGGTGCAAACACGCCTTCTTCAGGTGCTCGAGCAGGATCCCGCCCTGCCCGTGGACGATCGGCTTCGGCAGCCCCGTCGTCCCCGACGAGTACAGGATCCACAGCGGATGGTCGAACGGGAGCTGGGCGAATTCGAGCGACTCGTCGGAGCCCAGGAAGCCCTCTTCCCAACCGGATCCGGATAGATACCCCAGCCGCACCACCCGCGACAGCGAGGGGATCTCGGCCGCGATGCTCGAGACCGCGTCCGACCGATCGAAGTCCTTGCCGCCGTACCGATAGCCGTCCACGGCCAGGAGCACCTTGGGCTCGATCTGCGAGAAGCGATCGACGACGCTGCGCACGCCGAACTCAGGAGCGGCCGACGACCACACGGCGCCGATCGAGGCGCACGCGAACAGCGCCGCGACCGTCTCGGGAATGTTTGGCATGTAGGCCGCGACGCGGTCGCCCTCGCCGACGCCCGACGCCCGTAACCCGGCGGCGATCGACGCCGTCAACGAGCGCAGCTCGCCCCACGTCATCGAAGCCGGCTCTCGTGACTCCGAGGCGTGCTGGATCGCCAACGCGCCAGGGTCCTTGCCGGCGAACATGTGCTCGACGTAGCTGAGCCGGGACCCCGGGAACCACTTGGCGCCCGGCATCGACTCCCTTCCAAGAACCCGCTCCGGCGGCTCGGAGAACCTAACCCCGAGAAACTCGACCAGCGAGCTCCAGAACGCCTCCAGGTCGCGCACCGACCAGCGCCACAGATCGTGGTAGTCCTCGAACCGCAGGTCGTGCTTCTCGTCCAGCCACGCCTGGTAGCGCGTGAGTGTCGTGCGCTCGATCCACTCCGGTGAGGGCGTCCAGAGGAGCTTCGGCTCGGCTACCGCCACCCGAGGAGTATCCCGTAGTAGCGTTGCCACCGCATGCCCGCCGGCAACAAACCGAGCGCGCCCTCCCGCGCCGATGAGCTCGCGGAGATTGTCCTGCCCGACCACGAATGCCACGACGTCCGTCTCGGCGACCTCTGGGGCGAGCGGCCGGCGGCGCTCATCTGGCTCCGCCATTACGGGTGAATTCTCTGCAAGGACCACGCGATCCAGTTGGATCGCGCCCGGGGTGAGTTCAAGGCGGCCGGCGTCGGTCTCGTCCTGATCGGACAGGCGACTCCCCGCCACGCCGCCCAGTTCCGCCGGCGCCAGGGAATTCAGCTTCCGGTGCTCGCCGACGAGGAGCGCGTCAGCTACCGGGCGGCCGGGGCGAAGATGGCGAACGTGTCCGAGCTGTTCGGCCCGAGGAGCGTCTCGAAAGGGCTCGTCGCCGGCGCTCGCAGCGGCCGCATCCAGACCCGGACGATAGGAAGCGCGGCCCAGCTCGGCGGCTCACTCGTGATCCGTCCTGACGGCTACGTCACGTGGTCGCACATGTCGGACCACGCCGGCGACAACGCTTCGCCCGAGGAGATCCTCGCCGCCGTCCGCGCCGTCGTCGCGTAGCGTTCGTCGGGGATGCCCGACCTGCCTCTGCACGCCCCGTTCGCGGGCACGGTGATCGCGATCGCCCGCGCCACCGACGATCGAATCGCGGCCGGCGAGCCGCTGGTCGTGCTCGAGGCGATGAAGATGGAGCACGAGATCCCGGCCGGGGTCGACGGCGTCGTACAGAGCGTCGAGGTCGCGGTCGGCGACACCGTCGCCGAAGGTCAGCTGCTCGCGGTCCTCACCCCCGGCCGGCCGAGCCGCAGCCTCGACAAGCCAGTCGACGCCGCCCCACCCGCCAGCCGCGACGACGTCGCCGCCGTACGACGACGCCACGACCTGACGCTCGACGCCGCCCGCCCCGACGCGGTCGCCAAGCGCCACGAGCAAAACAGACGCACGGCCCGGGAGAATCTCAACGACCTGATCGATCCGGGCAGCTTTGTCGAGTACGGGCCGCTGATGTTCGCCGCGCAGGAGCGCCGGCGCCCGCGCGAGGAGCTAATCGAGCGCACGCCGGCCGACGGGCTGGTTGCGGGGACCGCGACGATCGGCGGCGCCCCCGCGGTGGTCATGTCCTACGACTACACGGTGCTCGCCGGCACCCAGGGGATGCGCAACCACCAGAAGAAGGACCGGCTGTTCGAGCTCGCCGAGCGCAGGCGCCTGCCGGTCGTGCTGTTTGCCGAGGGCGGCGGCGGGCGCCCGGGCGATGTCGACTGGCCGATCGTCGCGGGCCTCGACTGCCGTGCCTTCCACCTGTTCGCAAAGCTCAGCGGCTTCGTCCCGCTGATCGGGATCGCGTCGGGGTACTGCTTCGCCGGCAACGCCGCCCTGCTCGGCTGTTGCGACGTCGTCATCGCCACCGAGGACTCGAGCATCGGGATGGGCGGGCCGGCGATGATCGAGGGCGGCGGGCTCGGCGTGTACCACGCGCGGGACGTCGGCCCGATCGACGTCCAATACTCCGGCGGCGTCGTCGACGTCCGCGTCACGGACGAGTCCGCGGCGGTGGCGGCCGCCAAGCAGTACCTCTCGTACTTCGGCGACTCACACGACCCCGGACCGCCCAAAGACGCGGACGCCCTCAGGGACCTCATCCCGTCCAACCGCAAGCGCGTCTACGACATCCGCACGGTGATCGACGCGCTCCTCGACGACGTGCTCGAGCTTCGCCGCGGGTTCGGCGCCGGCATCGTCACCGCGCTCGCCCGGGCCGACAACGGCCGGCCGCTCGGCGTGATCGCCAACAACCCCGCGCATCTCGGCGGCGCGATCGACGCCGACGGCGCCGACAAGGCCGCTCGGTTCATGCAGCTGTGCGACGCGTTCGGGCTGCCGTTGCTGTTCCTGTGCGACACGCCCGGCTTCATGGTCGGACCTGAGGCCGAGAAGACCGCCACCGTTCAGGCATTTCTCCCGCCTGTTCCTCACCGGCGCGAACCTCAGCGTGCCGACCGGCACGATCGTGCTCCGCAAGGGGTACGGCCTCGGCGCGCAGGCGATGGCCGCCGGCAGCTTCAAGGCGCCGTTGTTCACCATCGCCTGGCCGACGGCCGAGTTCGGGGCGATGGGGCTCGAGGGCGCGGTCCGGCTGGGGATGCGCCGCGAGCTCGAGTCGATCGCCGATCCGGTGCAGCGCGCGCGAAGCCTTCGACGACGCCGTCGCCGCTGCCTACGAACGAGGCAAGGGCCTCAACATGGCCGCCTACTTCGAGATCGACGACGTGATCGACCCCGCCGACAGCGCTCGCTGGATCGCGACACTGTTCGACGACCCCACGCCGCCCAACCAAGACAGCGCCGGCCCTACGTCGACGCCTGGTAGCTCACTCGCACTGTTCGCACGCGCCGCGCAGCACCACGTCGTGGTGCTCGACGCGCACGCCGAGCCGCTCGGACAGGTCGTCGATCGCCCGCTCCAGAGCCGGATCGTCGAACGCCACGAGCTTCCCGCACTGCTCGCACACAAGATGGTGGTGGTGCTCGCCGCCCGCCTCGGACCGCTCGAACCGAGACTGCCCGTCGCCGACGGCCACGCGCTCGACGAGCCCGTGCTCGGCCAGCAGATCGAGCACGCGATAGATGCTCGCCCGGCCGGTCGGCTTGCCCTGTGCCCGGAGCGCATCCTCGATCTCGACCGCGCTCAAGGCGCACGGCTCCCGTGCCAAGCAGGTCAATGATTCGCTGACGGGCGCCACCGCGCTTGAGACCCGCTCGCGCCAGCTCCTCGTGCACGTGCTCGCTCCAGTTCATACCGGCTTCCAAGAGCTTACCCATCGATCCCGGCAAACAAGAATAATTCTGAGATTCAGTCTTATTTTTTGCTAGGTTACGTTGGCGATGCGATCCGCCATTGCCCGTTCCCGAGCCACTGTCGTTGCTCTCCTCGTCGCGCTCGCGGCGGCGCTCGTCCTTTCCGGCTGTGGCGGCGTCTCGAGCGCGAGCACGACCGGGATCAGGGTGGTCGCGGCCGAGAACTTCTGGGGCTCGATCGCCAAGCAGATCGCCGGCACGAAGGCGGACGTGCAGAGCATCATCACGAACCCCGCCCAGGACCCGCATTCCTACGAGCCAACCGCCAACGACGCGCGCACCATGGCCACCTCCCAGCTGGCGATCGTCAACGGCATCGGCTACGACCCCTGGGCGCCGAAGCTGCTGGCCGCCAATCCCGACGTCGGCCCGGGTCGTGCTGACCGTCGGCGACCTGTTCGGCCTGCACGAGGGCGACAACCCGCACCGCTGGTACAACCCGGCCGACGTCGAGGCGGTCGCGGACAAGATCGCGGCCGACCTCGAGAAGCTCGATCCCAAGGACTCCTCCTACTACGCCCGGCAGCTGCACACCTTCGAGACCAGCGACCTCGCGCAGTACCACGCGCTGATCGCACAGATCAAAGCCCGCTACGCAGGCGTCCCCGTGGGCGCGTCGGAGAGCATCTTCGCGTTGCAGGCGCCGGCGCTCGGCCTCGACCTGATCACGCCGTACAGCTTCATGAAGGCGATCAGCGAGGGCACCGAGGTCAGCGCGCAGGACACGATCACGACCGAGCAACAGATAACCGGCCACCAGATCAAGGTGTGGGTCTACAACTCCCAGAACGCGACGCCGCAGATCCAGCACCTGAACGCGCTCGCGCGCGCCAATCACATCCCGATCGCCACCGTGACCGAGACGCTGTCACCCGAGAACGCGACGTTCGAGCAGTGGCAGGTGGCGCAGCTCGAGGGGATCGAGCGGGCCCTGCATCAGGCGACCGGGCGATGATCACCGCGCCGCTGAGCAGCGCGCAGGCGACAACCGCAGTCGAGCTGAGGGACGCGTCCGTCCGCCTCGGCGGCAAGCGGATCTTCGGCGACGTCGAGCTGACCGTCGGGCTTGGCCAGTTCGTCGCGGTGCTCGGGCCCAACGGCGCCGGCAAGTCGACGCTGATGCGCGCGATCCTCGGCCTGCTCCCGCTCGCGTCCGGCTCGGTCACCGTGCTCGGGCGCCCGCCGGCGCAGGCTCGCCCCGCGATCGGCTATCTGCCCCAGCGCCACGCGTTCGACTCCTCGACCCGGATCCGCGGGGTCGATCTCGTCCGGCTCGGCGTCGACGGGACCCGCTGGGGGTTGCCGATCGCGCTGACCAGCGCGGCCCGCGAACCGGCGCAGGGCCGAATCGGCACGCATAGCCCAGGTGATCGAGACGGTCGGCGCGACCGGCTACGCGCACCGCGCGATCGGCGAGCTTTCCGGCGGCGAGCAGCAGCGGCTGCTGATCGCCCAGGCGCTGGTCCGCAGCCCGCAGCTGCTGATCCTCGACGAGCCGCTCGACAGCCTCGACCTCCCCAACCAGGCTTCGGTCGCCGGCGCTGCTGCGGCGGATCTGCTCGAACGAGGGCGTGTCCGTGTCTGCTCGTCGCCCACGACGTCAACCCGCTGCTCGGCTATCTCGACCAGGTGATCTACATGGCCGGCGGCCGCGCCACGAGCGGATCGGTCGACGAGGTGATCACCTCGGCCAAGCTCAGCGAGCTGTACGGGACCCCGATCGAGGTGCTGAAGACCAGCGACGGCCGCCTCGTCGTCGTCGGACAGCCCGAGGCGCCGCATCACCACGGCGCGCGGCACGAGCACGACCACCCGCAGGACCACGACCAAGTTCACGACTGAACCCGATGACCCCGACGATCTCGCCTCAACCCGATCGACGACCTGCGCGCGTTGTTCACGTTTCCGTTCATGGTCAACGCGCTCGAGGCGGGGACCATCGTCGCCGTCCTGGCGGCCGTCGTCGGCTGGTACATGGTCCTGCGCCGCCAGAGCTTCGCCGGACACACGCTGTCGGTGATGGCGTTCCCGGGCGCGGCCGGCGCGGCGCTCGCCGGCCTCCCTACCGCGCTCGGCTACTACGTCGCGTGCGGCGCCGCGGCGCTGGTCATGCGCGGCGCTCGCGGCTCGCCCGGCCTCGGCTCGCCCGGCCGCGGCTACGGCGCCGAGACCGCCACGATCGCCACCGTCCAGACCGTCGGGCTGGCGGCCGGATACCTGTTCCTGTCGCTGAACAACGCGGTGCTCGGCGGCACCGAGACGCTCCTGTTCGGGACGTTCCTCGGGGTCAGCCGCGGGCAGGTTCTGACGCTGCTGCTGGTCGCGATCGCGGCGCTCGCGGTGGTCGCGCTGGCGACGCGGCCGCTGCTGCTCGAGACGATCGATCCCGAGGCCGCTCGCGCCCGCGGACTCCCGGTGGCCGCGCTCGACCTCGGATTCCTGCTCGTGCTCGCCCTCGCCGTCGCCGCGACCAGCCAGATCACCGGCGCGCTGCTCGTGTTCGCGCTGCTCGTCGCGCCGCCGGCCGCGGCCCAGCAGCTGACGATGCGGCCCGGCCTCGGACTCGTGCTGAGCGTCGCGTTCGCGCTCGTCGTCGTGTGGCTCGGCCTCGGCGTCGCGTACTTCTCGATCTACCCGGTCGGCTTCTACGTCACGACCTTCGCGTTTGCGCTCTACGTGCTCGCCAGACTCGCCCGCGCGAGCCTGCGCGGCGCGGACGCCGACGCGAGCGGCGACGACTGATGTTCGCTCACGACTTCGTCCGCAACGCCTACCTCGCCGGGACGTTCATCGCGCTGGGGTGCGGCGTCGTCGGCTGGTTCGTCGTCCTGCGCGGCCAGCTGTTCGCCGGCGACGCGCTTACCCACGTCGCGTTCGTGGGCGCAATCGCCGCCGCCGTGATCGGCCTCGACGAGCGCGTCGGGCTGTTCGTGCTGACGCTCGCGGTCGCCGGTGGGATGGCGGCGCTCGGCCGCCGCGGACAGGCCGACGACGTCGTGATCGGCACGGTGTTCGCCTGGATTCTCGGGATCGGAGTGCTGCTGCTGGCGGTGCTCGCGACGAGCGCAAACGGCGGCACCGGGATCGCCGCCGCGAACACGCTGTTCGGCTCGATCTACTCGCTCAGCCCGGGCGGCTCGCGGGTGGCCGCATCGATCGGCCTGGCGGTGTCCGCCGGCGTGCTGCTCGCGCTCCGCCCGCTGCTGCTGACGACGCTCGACGCAGAGCAGGCGTCGATTCGCGGGGTACCGGCGCGCGCGCTCGGGCGCCGGGTTCCTCGCGCTGCTCGCGGTCGTGACCGCCGAGAGCACGCAGGCCGTCGGCGCGCTGCTGCTGCTGGGCCTGCTGGCGGCGCCGGCGGGCGCCGCCCACCGGCTCACCGCGCGTCCGTACCGCGGGCTCGCGCTGTCCGCGGCGATCGCGGTGGGGGCGATGTGGGGCGGCCTCGCGCTCAGCTACGAGTTCGCGTCGCTCCCGCCGAGCAGCGCGATCATCGGACTCGCCGGCGCCGGGTACGCAGCGGCCACGCTGTTCGCGCGCGCCCGTGTGCGCCGTGCGTAGACGCGCCGCGTCAAGCGGCGGGTGCAGCCAGGGTCTGCGGACCGGCTGGCGGACCCGGGCGGGAGTCACGACCCGGGGCCGCCGCCGGTCCCCAGCTGCGGGGTTCGGGGAGTCCGTCCGCAAGCGACGAGGCGCACTTTCGTCGCGTCCGCCAGCGTATGACTCGAGCCGTCAGGTTCTCCGTAAGCGATCAGGGAACCTGGCCGCCGACGGGATACCCGGGCAAGTACCGACCGCGACCTCGGGTAGTAGTACTGGTAGATGTAAGGGCTGTTGGCGCCCGAGCCGAACTGCGACTGCGAGCCGGCGCCGGCGTCGCCGCCTTCGGGAACCGGGACCGCGGATGCGAACAGCCGGGACAGCACGCAGCAGCAGCACCGCCGTTCCGGCGACGATCCACGCCACCACGACCGCCCGCTTGAGCCACAGCGCCCCGTTCAAGCTGGAGCAGCGCCGGCGCCGCCGCGCCGGCCGCCTGCGCGACCGCGCCGGGCGCCACCGACCGCGCGCCCCCGCCGGACGCCGCGGCGACCGCCGTCCCGGCATCCGGCGCGGGCTGACCGCGACGCACGACTACCCGGGGCGCCGGTGCGGGACCGGGATAGCGCTCGTTCAGATGACCGTCAGCGAGCAGCCCGCGCAGCGCCCGCTGCCACTCGCCGGCCGGCGGCCGGTTGACCGCATCGACGTCGAGTGCCCGCCCCAGCAGACCGTCGCAGCTCAGCCGGCACATACTGGCGATACGGGCCCGCCGCCCGCGCGTCGTGCGAGCGCGCGAACAGCCGCAACACGACGAGCCCGAGCTTGTACGCGTCGGCCGCGCGCGTGTTCGGCGACTCGCCGTACGCCGCCGGCAACTCCCAGTCGCCGGTCTGCACGGACGTGAGCGCCTGGCGTCCGTGGAACACCATCGAGTCGCAGTCGATCAGGCAGACCTCGGGTTCGTCGCCGGCGCCGAACGCGATCAGCACGTTGTTCGGTGCGATGTCGCTGGCGACGATCGCGTGCCGGTGCAGGAACGCCAGCGCGTCGCAGATCCGCTCGGCCACCTCGGCACGGCTGAACGTGTCCAGCCGAACGCCGAGGCCGCGCATCTGCAGGAAGTCGTCGGCTCCGAGCAGGTGCTCGAGCGTCAGCAGGACGCTCTCGCGGCGGCCGCTCGGCATCAGGAACGGCGCCGCAGAAGCGGCCGCTCACGTCGCGCATCACGATCCCGGCCGCGAGCTCGCCTGAGCGCACGATCGCGAGCGGCCACGCGGCGATCCGCTGCAGCGCGGCGCGCTGGTCCTCCGAGAGCAGGTGGCCCCACGCGACCATCTCACTCAACACGTGCCCGGCGCCGGCCGGAGGCGCGCGGCGGTAGAGCTTCACGACCACGGGCTCGGACCCGAGCCCCGCGGGGACGGCCGACGGTCGGTACACGCGACCCTGGCCTCCGAACCGGGAGATCGGCGACGAGCTCGCCGAACTCCTGGACCCCGAGCGCGCGGCGCTCGACCCCGGCGCCCACGTCGACGAGAGCGCTCACCGCGCCGGACCCCACACGGCGATCAGGCTTCGGTCGTCGTCGTAGGTGCTGCGGCTGAAGTCGAGCAGCCGCGCGAAGTCGATGACATCCGGCGGGCGGGCGAGCTCGCGGGCAAATGTGGCGCCGACCTCGCCGTCCCCGCCGGCGAGCGGCATCGCCAGACCGTCGGTGCACAGCATCAGGACCGAACCGGGGTCCAGCGAGCACCGTGACACTGAAGCCGCTGCCGGCGGATCGGGGCAGCGCGTCCACTCCACCCCCGACCAACCCGTCGAAGCGTTCAGGCTCGGCCACGACCGCATCGTAGACCTTGTCCTTCAGCAGGAACGCCGGCGAGTCGCCGACCGCTGCCACCTCCACATTCGAGCCGCGGACCGCCGCGACGAGCAGCGTGGTCGCCAACGACCGGGAGGCATCCTCGACGCCCGCGTCAGCAAGACCCGCGGCACGCCGGTGCTCCTCGACCAACGCCCAAGCCGCGTGTTCGAACACCGGACCCCAGTCGACCGACTCGCGGCCGTCATCGAGCTGGCGTGCGACCGCCGCGGTCGCGTACCGCACCGCGAGCGCGGCGCCGAGATCGGACCGATCCGCGCCCGACACGCCGTCCGCGACCGCGGCGATCAGCGTGCCGGAATCCGCGTGTAACCGCAGGCAGATGTCGTCCTGCCGCGGCCCGCCCGTGTAGCGCTTGTACAGACCCCTGACCGAGGCCGCCCTCACCGTCAGGCCGAACGCGGTGCCGCCGTCGGCGATCGTGTCCGGGCGGTACGGCTCCGCACCGGCGAGCCGGGCCTCGATGGCCGCGGCCGGCTCGCCGATCGTCACCGGCCCTCGTGCCAGCCTGACCCGGCGGCGGACCGACGCGGAGCGTCCGGCGGCAGTCATCGCGCGACGTGAGCGGCCCGAGCCGCTACACGAGCGGCGCGTCCAGCTGGACGAACCCCTCCGGCTTCTCGAACTCGATCGTGTGCTCACCGCGGTCCAGCCGCTCGGCGGAGGCGACCATCGAGTTCAGCATCGACGCCGCGAACTCGGCGATCGCGCCCGCGGTGGACGCCCCCTGGGTCATCATGAACCCGTAGCGGGGCGAGCTGGCGAGCTGCCCGATCACCTCCGGATCGGCCTCGCCGACGCCGAACGCGAGGATGTTGGGGCGCTCCCGGAAGCTCGGATCCTTCAGCTCGGCCAGGCGCGCCTGCCACTTCTCGGCCTTCTCGGTGGGCAGGCCGTCGCTCAGGAAGAACACCGACGGACGGTGGACCTGATAGCCGTTGCCCTTGAGCAGCGCCACGTCGGCGGGGATCGTCTGACGCAATGCCTCGAGCGCGCTCGCGTAGCTCGTCCCCCGCCCCCGCGGCGCCAGCGTCGGGAGCACGAGGTCTTCGCTCAGCTCCGTCAGCTCGAGCCGCGTCTGCGCGGACTCGGCGAATGTGATGATCCCGAACCGGACCTTCTTGCCGATCAGCGGATGCTTGGCCACCTCGTCGCGGAGGTCGATCAGACCCTGGTTTACGGCCGCGATCGGGTCGCCCGCCATCGAGTGCGACTCGTCGCCGACGAAGTACATCGGCAGCACCTGACCGATCACGGACCCGGCCGGCGCCGGTTGTCCGGCCCAGAGCCCCGGTTTGGAGCCGGGTGCCGGACTGGCCTCCGGCGCGGCGACCGGCGGCGGAATCACGGGCTCCGCCGGCCCCGCGGGCCCGGCCAGCGACGTAGTCGCCGGCTCCGGAGGATCGGGAGCGCCGGCGCCCGTGGACGCGCCGGCACGCATGTTCGATGGCAGTTTGATCTTCATGTCAACTCCCGCCAGGGCGTCAGGCCCCCGATGTCGTACTGGTTCCGGTGCCCGACCCGCCACTCGGTCGCGGCGGGATTAGCAGGTGCTGGCAGGCCTTGCTGGCGGCCTGGAACTTCGCGTTGGTCTCGATGTTCCGCGGGAAGATCGGTCCCTTGCCCGAGAAGTTCGGGGCCGGCAGGTTGTAGCCGTGCTGCTTGACGCAGGTCACGAAGTTGGTGATCGCCGTATGCGAGATCCGGCCGCCGAAACCACGGCCGGCGCCGCCGCGGAAGCCGAACTTGGCGCCGCAGGCCTTGAACGCGGCCTGCATCTTCGGCGATATGTTGCGAGCGCCACCGCCTCCGAAGAAGAAGCCACGCCGGGGCGTGGTGCCCGTACCGGTGCCGGTCGTGCCTGTGCCACTTCCGCTACCGCTGCCGCCGCCCGGGGGCGGTGAGCCGGCGGGACGCGACGGGAGAGTCACGCCGTGCGCCTTCAGGCACGAGACCAGCTGCGCGCGCCGGGCGCTGTTGGCGCCGCCACCCGCCGCCGACCCGGACGCGGATCCGGACCCGGAGGCCGAAGCCGATGCCGTCGTACTGGTCGTGGTGTTACTCGAGCTGCTAGCGCTGCCGCATGCCGCCAGTGCGCCACCGGCAACCAGGGTGACGAGCGCCACCGCGACCCGCCTCGATCGAACGTCAAACACTTTTAACACTGCTTCCTTTCGTAAATGAAGCTCTCATCCGCCCCCCCGAACCGGGAACTGACTGCGAAGAGAGACCTGTTGCTGCTCATCCGCCCCCGCCCCCGAATAGCGAGCTAACCGCGGAGGAGCCGCTGCTGCTACTGCTACTGCTACTGCTACTGCTACTCCGCCGAGCCGCTGCCGCCCGCGGCGGCGCCGGCTCCGGCACCGGTGTCGCTCAGCGTGGTCGCCGAGACGGTGCCGTTGGAGTTCTTCGCGCCGGCGACGACGACGGTGTCGCCTGGGCGCACCGCGTTCTTGCCGACGCTCACGTTCTTGGTGACCTTGGTCGCGCTCGAGAGCGTGACCTTGACCGTGTTGCCGCTGGCCTCGGTGACGTAAAGGCTGTTGCCGCTGACACTGCTGACGGTTCCGAAGGTCGCGCCCGCGCCGCCGGCCGCGCCGGCGAAGCCACCGGCGCCGCCGCCGAACAGGCCACGCAAGCCTGAGCCACCGCCCGCGCCGCCCGCACGGGAGGCCGCCCCGGATCCGCTGGCGCCGGTCGCGCCGCTACCGCGTGGCACCGCTACCCGTGGCGCCGCCACCGCGAGCCGCGGCGGCCCGCAACGCCGCCGCGCCGCCGCCCGCGCCCAGCGCGCCGGTGCCCGAGCTCGAGTTCGATACCTGGCTCTTCTCGACCCGCACGCCGGCGTAGAAGCCGATGGCGCCGAGCAGGACCGCGAACAGCGCCGCGCTCTTGCGGTTGAACCACTGCCGGCGAGGACGCCCGGGGAGCTGCGAATTCCTGCTCGGTCCCCTCCTCCTGATAGCTGTCCCATTCCTCCTCGGGCCGGTCGTAGGGGATGGCGTTCATCTCGATACCTCTGGTTTGTTGTTCAGGCTGATCACTCAAAGCGGAGCGCCTCGATCGGCCGGAGCGCCGCTGCGCGGCCGGCTGGATAGGTTCCAAAGAAAAGTCCGGTCAAGACCGCGGCGCCGAACGCGAGCGCGATCGAGTAGGGCGCGATCACCGGCTCCACGCCGGCGATCTTGAACTGGCTGCCGACGATGCCGGCGATCACCCCCGCGACGCCCCCGAAGAACGACACGAGCACGGCCTCGACCAGGAACTGGGTCAGGATGTCGCTGCGCCGGGCGCCGACCGCCTTGCGGATTCCGATCTCGCGGGTGCGCTCGGTGACCGACACGAGCATGATGTTCATCACGCCGATCCCGCCGACGAGCAGCGAGATCGCCGCCACCTCGCCGAGCAGCGTCGTGAACACCTTGCTGCTCGCGGTCGAGGTCTGGATGATCGAGCTCTGGTTGATCACGTTGAAGTTGCTCGAGGTCAGCGACCCGGCCGTCGGCGGATCCAGCTGGTTGAGGATGTTCGTGACCTCGGTCTGCGCGGCGTTGAGCTGATCGCGCGACTTCGCCTGGACGACGATCTGGCTGATGTTCCCGTAGCCGGTCAGCGTGTCCTGGACCGCGGTCAACGGGGCGATCGCGACGTCGTCCTGGTTGGAGGTCCCGTTCGAGCCCTTCGACGCGGTGACGCCGATGATCTGGAAGTTCGTGCCGTTGACCTGGATCGTCTGGCCCACCGGGTCCTGGCCGTTGAACAGCTCGCTGACGACGGTCGGGCCGACGACCAGCACGCGACTGTGGTCGCTCTCCTGTGCGCTCGTGAACCACGAGCCCTCGGCCATCGTGTAGCTGCGCGCCGCTTCGTAGGACGGGGTCGTCCCGACGAACGACGACGGCGAGTACGTGGTCTCGCCCGAGGTCAACGTCACGCCGTTCGCGGTCACGACCGGCGAGGAGCTCTCGGACGTCGGGCGCCTGGAACCGGTTCGTCAGCGCATTCGCGTCGGCCACGGTCAATCCGGTGCTCGCGCTGGCGGCGCTGCCGCCCCGCGGAACAGCCCGCCGAGCGTCGGGCGCGCCGCTGACCAGGAGCACGTTGCTTCCGAGCTGGTCGATCTGGTTCGTCGACCGCGGTCGACGATCCGGTCCCGACGGCGATCAGCACGATCACCGAACCGACCCCGATCATCAGCCCGAGGATCGTCAACCCCGACCGCAGCTTGTTCGCAGCCAGGCCGGCGAACGCCACGCGAACGGTCTCGATCATCCGACCCTCTCGGCTGAGTCGGTGACCTCGTCGGACAGGATCGTCCCGTCGCTGATCCGGATCACGCGACGGGCGTGGGCGGCGACGTCGTGCTCGTGCGTGATCAGGATGATCGTTCGGCCCTGATCGCTGAGCCGCCCGAAGATGCCAAGGACCTCGGCGGACGAGACCGTGTCGAGCGCGCCGGTCGGCTCGTCCGCGAGGATCATCGCCGGGTTGGTGACGAGCGCGCGCGCGATCGCGACGCGCTGCTGCTGCCCACCCGACAGCTCCGAGGGCATGTGATGGACGCGCGGTCCGAGTCCGACCTGCTGGAGCGCGGCGAGCGCGCGGTCATGACGCGCGGCGCGATGCACCCCGGCATAGGACAGCGGCAGCTCGACGTTCTGGAGCGCGCGCGTGCGCGGGATCAGGTTGAAGCTCTGGAACACGAAGCCGATATGGCGGTTGCGAATGTCGGCCAGCGTGTCTTCGTCGAGGCCGCGAACGTCGATCCCGTTCAGGTGGTAACTACCCGTGGTGGGCGTGTCGAGGCAACCGAGGATGTTCATCAGCGTGGTCTTGCCGCTTCCCGAGGCACCGACAATCGCGACGTATTCGCCGCGTTCGATCCGGAGGGTCACCCCGCGCAGCGCGTGCACGGCGATGTCTCCGACGGAGTAAGTCTTGTGCACGTCGACCAGTTCGATCACGGGCGCCCGCCGCGAACCCGCCATCAGCGATGGGGCCTTCGCGGGCGCCGGCGCGGGCGCCGCAGCGCGCTTGGCCTGCTCGCGCCGTGCCTTCAACACGCGCTGCGCCCGCGACACCGCAGCTCGAGGCGGATGATCGTCGCGGGCCATCAGCCACCTCCGGCCGCGCGGCGGAAGAACGCACCGCCGCCGCCGAAGCCTCCGCCGCCGCCGCCGAGACCTCCACCGAGGCCGCCTCCCAACGTGCCCGAGCCCGTGCTGGAGCTGCCGCTCGAGGACGAGAGCGAAGGCAGCGCGATCGTGATCACCAGCTGATCGCCGGCCTTGACGCCGCTGATGATCTGCGTCCGCGAGTCACCGCGCAGCCCGACCACGACCTGCTGGGTCACGTCCTTGCCGTTTTTCTGAAGCGTGACCGTGCCGAGCGAGCCGGTGCCGGTGACGGCCTGGTTCGGGACCGTCACACCCGACGCCTGGCCGGTGATCACCGACGCCGACGCGCTCATGCCGGGCTTGACCCGGGAATCGTTCTGATCGAGCGTCAGGGTCGCGTTGTAGGAGACGACGCTGCTGCTGGTCGTTCCCACCAGCGAGATCGAGCTGATGTGGGCCGCGAGCTGCACCCCGGCGAGGGCGTCGAGCGAGACCGTCGCCGGCTGCCCGACCTTGACCTTGCTGATGTCCGACTCGCTGAACGCCACGGTCATCGTCAGCGAGTTCGTGTTCACGATCTCCGCGAACCCCGAGCTCGAGCCGCTCGAAGAGGACCCCGACCCGCCGAGGCTGCCCGCGGTCGCGGCTCCGGTGCTGCCGGCGCCGCTGCTCGACGAGCTCGAAGACGAGGACGTGCTGCTCGAAGAGCCGCTCGAGCCGCTGGCGGAAACCGAGTCGCCGGGCGTGAGGCTCGACAGCGACGCGATCGTCCCGCTCGTCGGCGCGTACAGCTTGGTGTTATTGACCGCGATCTCGGCGTTGTGGACGGCGGCCTGCGCGCTGTACACCGAGGCCTGAGCCGAGGCGAGGCTGCTCGGCGACGGCGTCGAAGTCGTCGTGGTGGTCTGAGTCGAACTGGTCTTCGGCGCCGACCCGCCGCCCGAGGACGACGACCGACTCGTGCTCGGCACGACCACGGTCACGGTCACGCTCGGGGTCGTCTTCGTGACCTTGGTTCCCGACTTGGTCGGCGTCTTGCCGGATCCGCTCGTCGGCGTCTGGCCGGACCCGTTCGTCGGCTTCTTGTTCTTGCCCGCCCCCGGCGTGAACGAGGCGAACTCGACCGTGCCGCTCGAGTTCGGCGTGTAGCTGGTCGTGCTGGTGGACCCCGACGATCCGGATCCCGAGGACCCGGACCCCCGCACCCGACGCGCCGGACCCGCCGGACCCGCAGTTCGCCGTCGTCTGGTCCTGGAGGCAGGTCAGCTGGTCCTCGGCGGAGGTGAGCTGCTCCTGCGCCTGGCTCAGCTGCAGATCCGCCGACGTCGGGTCGAGATCCGCGAGAAGCTGACCGCCCTTGACTTGCTGGCCGGCCTTGACGTAGACGTCCTGGAGCGTGCCGCTGGTGTTGAAGTTGACGGTGACGTCGGTGCCCGCGGCGATGTTGCCGGTGCCGGTAACGGTCGACTGGATCACGCCCTGCTCGGCCGTGACGACCTCCTTGGACGTCCTGGCGGAGCTCGTCGGCGGCCCGATCTCCGTCACCGCGAGCACGGCGACCGCGATCGCCACGACCCCCAGGGCGTAGAGAAGCCAGGGCCTAGAGGGTCGATCCCGGCGGCTCTTCATGGGAGTGGCAATCCGTTGCCTGGAGGAGGGCAGGCAGACCGCGCGCGGCTTCTAAAGCGGAGGTCACGATGCCTCAGCGTTGTAGCGCCGCCGGTATCAGCTTTGCGTAAGCGCTCTTGCGGTCCTCTTCGGTACGACCGTGACGCTCACCCGCGGGAGCGCCGGCAACTCAATCCGGACCTCGAGCCCGCCGGCCTCCGGAGCCTCGATTTCGATCGTTCCGCCGTGGGCGACGACCACCGAGCGGACGATCGAAAGTCCGAGGCCAAACCCGCCGGCGCCGCGATCCAGACGCCGAAACGGCTCGGTCAGCCTGTCGGCGTCAGCCGGATCGATCGCGGGCCCGCCGTTGGCGACCGTCAGCCGCACGCGCCCGCCCGCCGTCCTCGTCGATACTTGGAGATACCCGCCCGGCTCGTTGTGCTGGATGCCGTTGTCGACGAGGTTGGCGATCATTCGCTCGAGCAGAGCCGGGTCCCCCCTCGTCCAGGCCGGCTCGAGATCGTCCCGCACCTCGACGTCGGCCTCTCTCGCCCGCGCCCGCAGATCGGTGATGCAGTCGGCCGCGAGCGGGGCCAGGTCGGCCGGCTCCTCGCGACCGGTCGCGGCCTCGCTCCGCGCCAGCATCAGCAGTCCCTCGATCAGCCGCTCGCACCGATCGACGGTCTCGCGGACGGCCTCGCCCATCCGCCGCAGATCTTCCACGGTCGCGTCAGGGTCGGCCAGCGACACGTCGACCTCGGTACGCATGATCGCGAGCGGCGTGCGCAGCTCGTGCGATGCGTTGGCGACGAAGTGCCGCTGGCTGCCGAACGCCGCGTCGAGCCGCGTGAGCATTCCGTCGAACGTGTCGGCGAGCTGCTTGAGCTCGTCCGCGGGACCCTTCAGGCTGATTCGCTCGCCCAAGTTCTCGCCCGACACCCGCCGCGCCGTCGCGGTGATGTCGCGGAGCGGCCGCAGCGCGCGGCCGGCCAACAACCACCCGGCCGCCACCGAGACCATCGTCATCGCTCCGAGCGCGACCACGTACTCAATCAACAGCCGATGCAGCGCGTCGCTGCGTAGCTGGGCCCGGACCGCTTCGGCGATCCGCGCCGCCGTCGAACCCTGGGCGAATCCGGGCGGGCGTTGGCCGAACCCCGGCGGGATCAACCCCAGCCTGCGGAGCTCGTTACGGTAATCCGACGGCTGGTTGAGGTTGTGACGGACGAGCTCGTAGCCGATCGTCAGCAGCACCGCCCCCGTCACCAGGAACACGAGGCCGTACAACAGCGTCAGGCGCAGGCGAATGGTCGGCGCCGGCAAACGGATCGAGGCCGGCCCGACGCGCATCAGGTCATCCGGTAGCCGACGCCGATCACGGTCTCGACGACCGGCGGATCACCCAGCTTTCGCCTCAGCGTCATGATCGTCATGCGCACCACGTTCGTGAACGGATCGGTGTGCTCATCCCACACGCGCTCGAGTAGCTCCTCGGCCGATACGGTAGCCCCATCGGCGTCCATCAGCACCTCGAGCACGCCAAATTCCTTGCGCGTCAGCTCCACCGGCTGTCCGGCGCGGCTCACCAGGCGGCGCGCGGGGTCGAGTTCGATGTCGCCCTGCATGAGCACGGGTGGCCGGCTCGGCGACGCACGGCGAGCCAGCGCGTGGATCCGGGCGACGAGCTCGGCGAACCGAAACGGCTTGGGCAGATAGTCGTCGGCGCCCAGCGACAGGCCCTCGACGAGGTCCTCGAGCGTCCCCGCCGCGGTCAGCATCAGGATCCCGGTCTCGGGCCGCTCGCCCCGGACCGCTCGGCACACGTCGTCGCCGTGAAGCCCCGGAAGGTCACGGTCGAGCACGAGCACGTCGTAGCGCACGACGCGCGCCTTGACCAGCGCGTCGGTCCCGTCCGGGGCCAGGTCGACGGCCATCCCCTCGCGGCGGAGCCCCCGCGCGATTGCCTCGGCCAGTCTCGACTCGTCCTCTGCGATCAGCACGCGCAATAGGCAACCCAGGATGACGGCCGGCGCGTAAGAAACCCATAAGAGGCAAGATTGGTTGGAGCGCCGGTTGCGGGGTATCGTATTCGACATCAATCGACGTTACATCGAATAGTGTTACCTTTCGGAGAACATGGCGGATCAGAACTTCACTGAGCGGGGAATGGCGGTCGGCCTGCGGGCGCTCAACCGCCTCGCGAGCAACGGACTGATCGACCGGTTCGGACTGCGCGACCCGGCGCAGCGCGTTCTCCACGGCGCGTCGAAGGCGACTGTGCGCACCGCCACGCGCGCCGGCCGCACGTTCGCCGCCACTCAGAAACTCTCCAAGCCCGCGCGCCAGCCAAGGGCCGGCCGCAGCGACCTGTTCGACTTGACGCCCGACGACGAGCAGCAGCTCCTGCGCGAGTCCGTCCGCGACTTCGCCCTCGCCAAGCTCCGGCCCGCCGCGCAGGAGGCCGACGAGGCTTGCGCCACTCCCCTCGGGCTGCTCGGACAGGCGAACGAGCTTGGCCTGACGATGGTCGGTGTCCCCGAGGAGCTCGGCGGCGCCGTCGCCGAGCGCTCCGCGGTGACGACCGTGCTGATGGCCGAGGCGCTCGCGCAGGGCGACATGGGGATCG
Source organism: uncultured Solirubrobacterales bacterium (assembly GCA_963849675.1). Lineage (GTDB taxonomy): Bacteria > Actinomycetota > Thermoleophilia > Solirubrobacterales > Solirubrobacteraceae > Palsa-465. The sequence continues at coordinate 329,729 of CAWKIW010000001.1, forward strand.
CGGTCGCGTGCCTCGCGCCCGCCGGCGTATCGACCGCGCTCAGCCTGTGGGGCGACGCCGATCAGCAGGCCACGTACCTCCCGGAGTTCGTCGGCGACAACGTGCCGGCCGCGGCGATCGCGATCGTCGAGCCGCGACCGCTGTTCAACCCGTTCGAGCTGCAGACGCGGGCGCGCCGTGCCGGCGACGGGTTCGTGCTCGACGGGGTCAAGTCGCTGGTTCCCCGCGCCGCCGATGCCGAGCTGTTCATCGTCGCCGCCGAGCTCGATCGATGCGGATCCCGCCCACCCGGCGCTGTTCATCGTCGAGCCCGGGGGCGCCGGCATCAGCATCGAGCCCGAGCCCGCGATGGGAATCCGCGCCGCCGCCACCGGCCGGCTCATCTTCGAGGACGCGAAGCTTCCGAGCACGGCGCGCTCCTCGGAGACGGCAGCCGCGAGACCATGACCGAATGCGTCCAGCTCGGCCGCCTCGGCTGGTGCGCGCTCGCGCTCGGAACCGGCCAGGCCGTGCTCGACTACGTGATCCCCTACGTGAACGAGCGCAAGGCGTTCGGCGAGCCGATCTCGTCGCGCCAGGCGGTCGCGTTCACGGTCGCGAACATCGCGATCGAACTCGACGGCATGCGGCTGGCGACGTACCGAGCGGCGAGCCGGGTCGACCAGGGGGCACCGTTCGCTCGCGAGGTGTCGCTGGCCCGCCGGCTGTGCTCCGAGCGCGGGATGGCGATCGGCTCGGACGGCGTGCAGTTGCTCGGCGGCCACGGCTACACCAAGGAGCACCCGGTCGAGCGCTGGTACCGCGACCTGCGCGCGGCCGGCGTGATGGAAGGGGCGCTGGTCGTGTGATCAACCTCGAGACCCCCAAGAAGTTCGAGTTCCTCGTCGGCCAGGCCCACCAGGTCGCCACCGAGATCTTCCGCGCGAACTCGCGCAAGTACGACGGCGACGAGCACAGCTACCCCAAGGAGCTCGACATGCTCGCGGCCGTCATCGACGGCATGAACGAGGGTGGCGCGCTCAGCGGCGCCGGCGCCGGCGGTCGGCGAGGGCAACGGCAAGAAGCCCGCCCGAGAGGGCAACGGCAAGAAGCCGGACCGCGACGGCAATCGCAACGGCAGCAACATGGCCAGCCTGCTCGGGCTGATCGAGCTGTCCTGGGGTGACGTCGGGCTGCTGTTGACGATGCCGCGCCAGGGCCTCGGCCAGGCGGCGATCGCGGCGGTCGCCAACGAAGAGCAGCTGAAGCGGTTCGGCGGCAAGTGGGCGGCGATGGCGATCACCGAGCCCGAGGCCGGATCGGACTCGGCCGCGATCCGCACGACCGCCACGCTCGACGAGGGCTCGGATCCGCCCACCCCGAGTACGTGCTGAACGGCGAGAAGATCTTCGTGACCGCCGGCGACCGGGCCGAGCTGATCGTGGTCTGGGCCACGCTCGACCGCGAGCAGGGCCGTGCCGCGATCAAGTCGTTCGTCGTCGAGCGCGACAACCCCGGCCTGATCCTCGAGCGCCTCGAGCATAAGCTCGGCATCCGCGCGTCCGACACCGCGGACTTCCGCCTCGAGAACTGCCGGATCCCCAAGGAGAACCTGCTCGGCAGCCCCGAGATCGAGCCCAAGCGCGGGTTCGCCGGCGTCATGCAGACGTTCGACAACACGCGGCCGCTCGTCGCCGGCATGGCGATAGGCGTGGCCCGCGCGTGCCTCGAGCGCACGCGCGAGCTGCTGACCGAGGCCGGCGTCGAGATCGACTACGACCTGCCGCCGCACGCGCAGGTCGCCGCCGCCTCGGAGTTCATCGCGATGGAGTCCGACTGGGAGGCCGCCCGCCTCCTCACGCTGCAGGCGGCCTGGATGGCCGACAACAAGAAGCCGAACTCGCTCCAGGCCTCGATGGCCAAGGCCAAGGCCGGCCGCACCGCGACCGACATCGCGCTGCGGTGCGTCGCGCTGTGCGGGGCGATCGGCTACGGCGAGGGCGAGCTGCTCGAGAAATGGGCCCGCGACGTCAAGATCCTCGACCTGTTCGAAGGCACCCAGCAGATCCAGCTGCTGATCGTGGCGCGCCAGCTGCTGGGGAAGACCTCGGCTGAGCTGAAGTAGACCGCAGCGTCGACCGCAGCAGTCCCGGCCTCAGTGGCTGGGCGGCGCGGTGGTCACCGAGAACTGCGCGCCGTGGGGATCGGCCACGATCGCCTGGCGCATTCCGCCGGCGTCGGACGGCGGCGCCAGCACGCTCCCCCCGAGCTCCGTCGCCTTGGCCGCCGCCTCGTCGGCGTCGGCGACCCAGAAGCCGACTTGCCAGAACGACTCACCGTCGCCCGGCGCCATCACCGCGACCACGTCGAGCGGAACCGGCTGGCCCGGCACGCCGCCGACGTAACCCGGTAGGCGGAACAGGCTCATGCCGGGAGGGCCGAACGGCTCGCTCTCCCACCCGAACACCTCCTTGTAGAACGCCTCGGCCGTCTCGGGCTCGCCCGTGAGGAGCACGCTCATCGCCCACGCGCTCGCCTCGTTGACGAGGCGTGCCCCCTGGCGATCTCGCGGCTCCCACACGCAAATGGCCGCGCCCGAGGGATCGGCGAGCACGGCCACGCGCCCGGCCGGGAGCGCGTCGAACGGTGCGATCAGAACCCGCCCCCCGGCGGCGACAGCCGCCTCCGCCGCCCGCTCGGCACTCTCCACCGACACGTACGTGTTCCACGCCGTCGGGACGTCGGGCGGCTGGGCGCCGACCCCGGCCACGTGGTGGCCGCGCAGCTGCGCCTCGAAGTAGTCACCGGGGCCCGGGCCGTCGAACTCCCAGCCGAGCACCTCTCCGTAGAACGTCATCGCCGCCTTCGGGTCGGGGACCAGCACGTCCACCCAACACGGGACGCCGGGCTGATATCCGTCGCGCTCGGTCATCGTGCGACCTCCACGTACTCGTCGTGCTTGCGCCACCAGGTGTAGGCCTCTGTCTGCGGCCAGCCTTCGGGCGAGTCCTCCCACTCCTCCTGGCGGCCGAACGGCGTCAGGTCGAGCAGGTTGAAGTCGAGCCTGAGCCGGTCGACGCCACGCGAGGACGTGACGTATGAGCGGTACACGCCGTTTCCGTCGCGGAGGAACACGCTCAGCGCAAACATCTCGCCCCGGTCCGAGGACACGCGGAAGTCGTAGTTGAAGTCGCTGCCGTTTGAGGAGTACCAGGGCACCGTCCACCCCATGCGTTCCTTGAACGCGCGGATTTCCTCGTACGGCGCGCGCGAGATCAGCGCGAACGCCGTGTCGCGCGCGCGCAGGTGGGTCAGATCCGCGATGTTGTCGGTAAACGACGAGCAGCCCGTGCACGGATCCTCGCCCGGCGCGAACATGAAGTGATAGACGATCAGCTGCCGGCGGCCGTCGAACAGATCGGCGAACCGGACCTTGCCGTCGGGTCCCTCGAGCTCGTAGTCCTTCTCGATCGCCACCATCGGCAGCCGCCGGCGCTCGGCGGCGAGCGAGTCGAGCGCGCGCGTGGCCTCCTTCTCCTTGACGAGCAACTCGTCGCGGGCCGCCTGCCACTCGGCCTCGGAGACGACGTTCGGAAAAGCCATGTTCCATACCTCCGTCACGATTCGCTTAGTTGGAAAAACCAACCATAGAGTCTTTTATTCCGACTGTCAACTGATATTCTTGTCCGATGGCCGGCAAGCGCACCTACGGGGACCCATGCGGCGTGGCTCGCGCGCTCGACGTGATCGGCGAGCGGTGGGCGCTGCTGGTCGTGCGCGAGCTGCTGCTGGGCCCGAAGCGGTTCACCGACCTGCGCGCCGGCATGCCGCACCTGAGCCCCGACGTTCTCTCCCAGCGGCTTCGCGAGCTCGAGCAGGCCGGCGTGCTGCGGCGAGACAAGCTGCCGCCGCCGATCGCCTCGCAGGTCTACGAGCTCACCGATTGGGGACGCGAGCTCGAGCCGGTCGTGCTCGGGCTGGGCCGCTGGGGGAGCCGAGCGCCGTTCCCGCCCGGCGACGCGACGCTCGGAGTCGACTCGCTGGTCCTCGGGTTGAAGACGCTTTACGACCCTGGTCGCATCGACGGCCTCGAGGGCTCGAGCTTCGAGCTCCGGCTTGGCGAGCACCGCTTCGAGGCCCGACCTGAGGCCGGGCGGCTACAGGTGACCCGTGGAGCCGCCACGGATCCCGACGCGACGATCGCCGCCGACCCCGGAACTCTCGAGCACGTCCTGTGGCATAACCAATCGTTTGCGACCAAGGAACTGTCGATCACCGGAAACAGGGAGGCGGCGGTGCGATTTCTGGCGATGTTCCCGCTGCCCGGGTGACGTGCGGGGCGGCCTCCCTCTTGGCCGCCCCTCACACCACGGAGAAGCACTACTGCTTCATGTTCACGGCCGTCTGCATCATCTGATCGGCCGTGGTGATCGTGCTCGCGTTGGCCTGGTAGCCACGCTCCGCCTCGATCATGTTCGTGAACTCCCGGCCCATGTCGACGTTCGACTGCTCGAGCTCGCCGCTGATCGTCTGGCCGTAGGTACCCGTGCCGGGCTGGCCGGCGGTCTCCGCTCCGGACGCCGCGGTGGCGCTCCACAGCGAACCGCCGTTGCGCTGCAGCCCGGCTTGGTTGGGGAATGTGGCGAGCGAGATGTAGCCGGCGGTCACCGACGCGCCGGCGGTGTCTGGTAGTTGACGCTCCCGTCCGCGCCGATCGTGACATTGGTCGATCCAGGCGGAACGATGATCGGGTTGTTGGCAGGTGTGCCGCCGGTGGTGACCGGCGACCACTGGCCGGTAGTGGCGTTCTGTTGCGCCCCGTAGCCGAGCACGTACTGGCCGGTCTGGGTGCACAGGTAGCCCGACGCGTTGAACGTCAGATCTCCGGCGCGCGTGTACTGGGTGGCGTCGAACGTCGGCGGGGTCGTGCTCACGTTGCCGTCGGCCACGCGCAGCCAGCCGTTGCCCTGGATCGCGACGTCGGTCGCGTTGCCGGTCGACTCGACGCCGCCGGCGGTCATCACGTTGTCGATCGAACCGATCTGCGTGCCCAGCCCGACCTGCAGCGGGTTGGTGCCCGCGCTGAAGCCGTTCGCGGTGGTGCCCGGCGCGATCAGCTGCGAGAGCTCGTCGGAGAACTGGGCGCTCTGAGCTTTGTAACCGACGGTGTCGACGTTGGCCAGGTTATTGGCCGTCACGTCGAGCATCGTCTGATGCGCATCCAGGCCGCTGATCGCGGCATACATGCCTGACATCATCGAGATATCACATCCTTTGCGGGCCCCCGGGGCCGCTATCGAGTTGGTCCTGCAGACCCGGTAGTCGGCAGGTCCCGCCCGGATTCAGTGGTCCGCACGCCGCAATGGGCTAGTCCGCGTCAGACCCGCCCGGCCTCCCGCACGAGGACGCTCCCACGCCCGTCGCACGTCCTCGGCGGTCGTGCTCTGCTGACCGATCGCCAGCCGCAGCACGTAGCGGCCGTCCAGCACAGCGTGGGACATGAACATCTCGCCGCTCGCGTTGACCCGCTCGAGCAGCTTGCGGTTGCGGTCGTCGTCACCGTCGAGGCGGAAGCAGACGAGCGAGAAGTGGCGAGGCGCGCACACCTCCCAGCCGTTGGCCTCCTGCACCCAGCGCTCGAACTCGGTCGCGAGCTCGACGCCGTTGCGGATGTGGCGCTGGAGGCCGCTCCGACCGAAGCAGCGCAGCACCGCCCACAGCTTCAGCGCTCGAAAGCGCCGGCCGAGCGCCGGCCCGTACTCGCTCAGGCTGAGCGAGTCCTCGGCGTCGGGCGTGCGCAGATACTCGGGAACGACGCTGAACGCCCGCCGGAAGTCATCGCGCCGGCTGGTCCACAACAGCGAGCAGTCCATCGGCGTCAGCAACCACTTGTGTGGGTTGACGACCACCGAATCGGCGCGGTCGACTCCGGCGAACGCCCAGCGGTATTCCGGGCAGACCATCGCCGATCCGGCGTAGGCGGCGTCGACGTGCAGCCACGTTCCGGTTGCGGCACACGCGTCGGCGATCGCCGGCACCGGATCCACGGCTGCCGTGGCGGTGGTACCGACGGTAGCCACGGTCACGGCGGCGTCAGACAGATCGCCAAGCGCATCCGCACGCATCCGGAACTGCTCGTCGACCGGCACCTTGCGCAGCCTCATCCCGAGCATCCGCGCGGCCTTCTCGATCGACGAATGACCGTGCTCCGCGCACACGATCAGATCGCGGCCGGTCGCCTCGCGCGCGGCCACGCACGCGGCGAACGTCGAGGTCGACGCGCTGTCCTCGATATGCCCGTGCCACCCCGACGGCAGCCCGAGCAGGTCGGCGGCCCAATCGAGCACGACGCCCTCGAGCTCGGTCGAGGCGGGCGCCGTCCGCCACAGGATCGCGATCGAGTTGAGCGTCGCCGCCAGCAACTCGGCCAGGATCCCCGGCTCGGCCGCGGTCGTCGCGAAGTACGCGAAGTAGCGCGGGTGCTGCCAGTGCGTGACCCCGGGCAGAAGGATCTCGTCGAGGTCGCGGAGCACCGCGGAGAACGGCTCGGGGTCGTCCGGCGCCTTGTCCGGCAGCTGGGCGCGGATGTCACCGGGCGCGACCTGCGCGAGCACGGGCAGGTCGCCGACCCGCTCGAGGTAGTCCGCGGCCCACTCGATCGCTGCGTGGCCGTCGCTGCGGAAGTCGCTCATACGGCCGGCCGGTGCGCGTCGAAGTCGTAGTGCACGCCCGTGAGCGTCTCCGACACCTCCCACAAACGGCGCCATGCCTGCTCGTCGTAGGCCTTGCCGGCCGCGCTCACCACCTTCGGGTACCCGCGCTGCTCGCCGCGACCGCCCGGCCCGACGTACGTGCCGCCCGGCAGATCGGGGAACGTCGCCGCGTACAGCGTCGGCAGCGCTCCCATCTCGGCGCTTTGGGCGAACAGCCTGTTGCCGATCGCCATGAACCACCGCTCGTAGAACCGGTCGGTGCCGGCGGCCTGGAGGTTGGTGGAGGCGTAGCCCGGGTGGGCGGCCATGCTCAGCAGCGCCGTGCCGGCTTGCACCGCGCGGCGCTGGAGCTCGAAGCAGAACATCAGGTTGGCGAGCTTCGACTGGCTGTAGGCGCCCCAGCGGCTGTACCTGTGCTCGCCCTGGAGGTCGTCGAATTCGATCGTCCCGGTGCGATGCATCGTGCTCGAGACCGTCACGACGCGGGGGGCGGGCGCCGCCAGCAGGCGATCGAGCAGCAACCCGGTGAGCGCGAAGTGGCCGAGGTGGTTGGTCGCGAACTGGCTCTCGAACCCGTCCCGGGTCAGGCGGCGCGGCGCCGCCATCACGCCCGCGTTGTTGATCAGCAGGTCGACGCGATCAGGGGCGGTCGCGGCGAACGCCCGCACGGACTCGAGGTCAGCGAGGTCGAGTACCGCCGGCTGGACGTCCGCGGCCGGAAGCGCGGATGCGATCTTCGACGCGGCATCGCGACCCTTCTCGGAGCTGCGACTCGCGAGCACGACTCGGGCGCCGGCGCGCGCCAGCTCGCGCGCCGTCACGAGACCGAGACCGCTGTTGGCGCCGGTCACGATCGCCACTCGCCCGCGCTGGTCGGGGATATCGGCGGCCGTCCACCTCTGCTCAGGCATCGAGGACCTTGAACTCGATCCCAGCCGCCTCGAGCCGCCGGCGGAGCGCCGGTCCCATCGCGACCGCGGGCGTGAGTTGCCCGGCGCGCTCGGGTAGATCGTCGTGCGCGAGGCACAGCGCCGACTCGGCGAGCATCTTCGACGTCTCGGTATAGCCCGGGTCGCCGCCGCGCACCTCGGTGCGCAACTCGGCGCCGTCGCCGGTGTGGGCCGCGAACCGGATGCTGAACCACGACTTCGCCCGCCGCTCCTCGGACGGCCCCTCTCCCGAGCCCTTGAGCTTCAACAGCAGGTCGCGGGCGGGCGGGATCTGCACGAGCGCGACCGCGACGCCGGCGGCGGCGCCCAGCCCGATGAGCATCGGCAGCGGCCCGACGACCGCGTAGTGGCTGTAGCTGAAATCGGGCCCGTAGCGGTCAAGCGCCCGGGCCGAGCGGAGCACGGTGGCGGGATCGACAGTCGGCAACGGGACGACCCAGCCTCCGGCGAACTGGTCCGGATGCGGCCTGCCCGAGATGCCCCTCACTCTCCGCCCGACGGGATCGCCCTCGAGCCGACGTCGCTCCCGCGCGACCCTCGAGCTCGACCGGAGCCGGCTAAGGATCTCAATCGTCGACTGGTAGGTGCCGCCGGAGATCGATGCCTTGGTGCGCATGAACCCGTCGATCGAGATCGCGATGTCGTCGGGCAGTTGCTCGACGGTGAACTGCACGCCAAGGTCGTATGGGATCGAATCGAAGCCGCACGAGTGCACCAGCCGCGCGCCGCTTCGCTCTGCCTGCTCGTGGTAGCGCAGCCACATCTGGTCGACGAACTCCGGCTCGCCGGTCAGGTCGACGTAGTCGGTCCCGGCCGCGGCGCACGCGGCGACGAGCGGCTCGCCGTAGCGGATGTACGGGCCAACGGTCGTGATCACGACCTTGGTCGCCTCCGCCACCACCCGCAGCGACGCCGGATCATCACAGTCGGCACGCAGCAGCGGGAGCTCAGACCATGCGTCCCCCAACCGCCTGCGTACGTCCTCGAGCTTGCCCATATTCCGCCCCGCGAGCGCCCAGCTCATGCCGGCCGGCGCGTGGCGCGCGAGGTACTCGGCGGTCAGCGCACCGGTGAATCCGGTGGCGCCGAACACGATGATGTCGTAGCGGCGATCAGCCATCGCCCGGGCGATCAGTCATCCGCCCCGATCGCGCGCGCGATTCGAAGCGCTTCCTCTAGGTCGACCCCAGCACGAGCCGCCACCCAGGTCGCCGCGGGAGCGGCGACGCGCTCGGAGGAGTGGGCGGCCTCGCCGGCAACATCCAGGATCCGCTTGAACTCCTCGGTCGACGGTGGCGTCGTGCCGAGCCGCTCGGCAAAGGCGGCCAGCCATTCGTTCGCATTCATCGCCGCCCGGACTCTAGATGGTTGCAGGGCTGTCGCGACCCCGCCGTGCCGCGGTCGCCACGGCGGCCAATTGGTACATTTGTACCACTATGGCCACGAGCACTCCCAACGGCGCTCGACCCCGCGGCGTGGCCCGCCGCGAGGCGCTGCTCGACGCGGTTCTGCGGATCGTCGCCGAGGCGGGGGTGGATGCCGTCACGCACCGGCGCGTCGCCGAGGTGGCGGGGCTGCCGCTCGCCTCGACGACCTACTGGTTCCAGTCCAAGGAGCACCTGTTGACGGCGGCTTTCGAGCGCGCCGCCGACCGCGACATCGAGCGGCTGCGCGGGTTCCTCGGCGAGGCTCCGGAGCCGGCCCCCGACCCGCTCGGGCTGGCGGTCGGCGCGATTCTCGGCCCGAGCGACGAGCTCGGGTCAGACGAGCCGCGGTTGGCTGCTCGCGACCTACGCGCTGATGCTCGAAGCCGCGCGCCGGCCGGCGTTGCGCGAGGTGACCGAGCGCTGGACCGACGCCTATCTGGAGGCGCTCCCGCCGCTGCTCGCCGCGGCCGGCTCGCGACACCCGCGGGCCGATGCGGAGCTCCTGCTCGCGGCCGCCGACGGCCTGCTCGTCGACCAGCTCGCATCCGGCGACGCCTCGGCTGAGGCGCCGCCGTCAGGCGCCGCCGACCATCTGGATCTCGGGCCGCAGCTGCGGCGGCTCGCGGACGCGCTGGTGAAGGCGTGACCGCGCTCAGAACACGCCGATGGCGCCCGGCGCCGCGCGCGCTCGATCCCGAGCAGCGCACGGTCGTGCTGATCCGGGTCCTGCTCGGCTTCGAGTCGGTCCTCTACTCGGTACTCACCCCGGTCCTGCCGCACTATGAGCACGTCTTCGGGGCCTCAAAGCCCGCGATCGGCGTGCTCGTCGCCGCCTACCCGGCGGGGATGATCCCGGGCTCGCTGCTCGGTTGGTGGATCGCCACCCGCGCGGGGGTGCGCCGCACGACCGTGGTCGGCTTGCTGCTGTTCACCGGGTCGATCGTCGCGTTCGGGTTCGGCTCGGACATCGTCGCGCTCGACGGGCTGCGGTTCGTCCAGGGAATCGCGTGCGGCTGCGTCTGGGGCGGCGGCCTCGCGTGGGTGATCGCGATCTCGCCACCAGAGCGGCGCGGCGCGATGCTCGGATCGGTGTTCGCCTCGGCGATCTTCGGCACGCTGATCGGTCCGGTGCTCGGCACGGTGGCGGTGGCAGCCGGGACCGGGGTCGTGTTCGCGTGCGTCGGGGGCGTGTCGCTCGCGCTGACGGCGTGGACGCTTCAACACCCGGAGCCCCCTCGCGCCTCGCTGGGCGCCGGAGCGCCCTTGCGGGTGCTGGCGAAAGACCCCAGGATCGCGGTCGGCTGCTGGCTGATCCTGCTCGAGGCCGGCACGATCGGGGCAACCGGCACCCTGCTTCCGCTGCGGCTGTCGCGCTTCGGCGCCTCGGACGTCGCGATCGGCATCACGTTCGTGCTCGCGTCGCTGCTGGCACTGCGCGTAAACCCGGCGGTGGGACGGCTCGTGGATCGGCGCGGGGTCCTGCTCCCGCTGAGCGCCGGCCTCGGCGGGATGGCGGTTCTGCTCGTATTGCTGCCGCTCCCGCGATCACCGCTGGTGCTGGCGGCGCTGACGGTGCTCACGCTGGGCGGACCGCTGACTGCTTTCGGGTTACCGGCGGTCTCGATCATGACCGACGCGATCGAGCGGATCGGCGCGGCGCTCGCGTTCGGCTCGATGCTGTTCAACCTGGCCTGGGCGACCGGGGAAACGATCGGCGCACCGGCAGCGACGAGTGTCTCCCGGGCGACGAGCGACGCCGTGCCGCTGGCCGCGCTCGCGGCGCTGATGCTGGCGACGCTGCTGGCCGTTCGGTTGGGTCCGAGATCAGCTCGAGGTCGGCACTGAGCTGGTCAGGTCCAGGGGCGCGTCGCCGATCGTCTCGTCGTGAATCTCACTCACGCTGACGCCCGGGTCGGGTAGGACGCGCAGGGCGTCGGCTGGAAGGTCCACCTTGACGGGCGTGCCCTGGCTATACGGCACCGCGCTCCCCTCGTTGCGCACCAGCGCCTGAAGCGCGGAGCCGGTGGCGAGCCGGACGTAGATGTGCGTGGTCGAGCCGAGGAAGACGAGGCGCTCGACCATCCCGGGAAGAGAATTGGCACCGGCGGTCTCGTACGGACGCAGATGGATGCGCTCCGGTCGAATCGCGACCTTGACATCGCCCGTTGCGTCGAGCTGGCCTGCCTGCGCCTCGAGCGTGAAATCGCCCACGCGCAGACGGCAGGATCCCTGTCCGTTGCCGCCCGGCTCGACCCGGGCGTCCATCAGGTTCGACACCCCCAGGAAGTCGGCCACGTAGGCATCGGCCGGCTCGTTGTACACCTCTTCCGGGGTGCCGAGCTGGGCGATGCGTCCGTGGTTCATCACGGCCAGGCGATCGGACATCGTCAGTGCCTCTTCCTGGTCGTGGGTGACATACAGAAAGGTGATCCCCACCTGCTTCTGTAGCGCCGCCAACTCGACCTGGAGCGCGCGCCGGAGCTTGGCATCCAGCGCCCCCAGAGGCTCGTCCAGCAGCAGGACCGACGGACGCAGCACCAGCGCCCGCGCCAGCGCAACGCGCTGCTGCTGGCCGCCCGAGAGCTGGTTGGGGCGGCGCGTCTCGTACCCCGAAAGCTGGACCAGCTCGAGTGCCTCCGCCACGCGGCTGTCTCGCTCGGACTTCGGCACCGACCTGTACTTCATGCCAAACGCGACGTTCTCGGCGACGGTCAGGAACGGAAACAGCGCATAGCTCTGGAACACCGTGTTGACATTGCGGCGGTTGGGCGCCCAGTTTCCGACGTCGGTGCCATCGAGCATGATCTTTCCGCCGGTCGGCGGCTCGAAGCCCGCGACCATTCGCAGCGTGGTCGTCTTGCCACAACCACTCGGTCCGAGTAGCGAGAAGAACTCACCGGCCCGGATCTCGAGCGAAATCTCGTCGACCGCGGCGACGTCGCCGAACCGCTTCGTCAGTGACTCGAGCTTGACATGTCCTCCACTCATCTCTCCTCTGTCCTCTCAGATTCCTGCGATTCCGGTCAGTGCGTCGGCGCCGCCCTTGGTCTTTTCGCCCCGGCTCATCCACCTGTAGCCGATGAACCCGATCAGCGCGGCGATGAGCGAGATGAACAGCATGATCGTGGCCAGGGCGTTGAGCGCCGGCCCACTTAGCCCCGCGTGGACGTTGGAGTAGATCAGCACCGACATCGGTTGCGTGTTCGAGGTCGACGACAGCTGCTCCACGATCACGAAATCGTCCACGGTGCTGGCGAAGACCAGCACCGCGCTCGCGAAGATCGCCGGCATCAACATCGGAAGCAGCACCCGCCAGATCGCGCCGAGCCGCGACGCGCCGAGATCGCAAGCCGCTTCCTCGTAGCTCCGTCCGATCGACACCAGGCGCGCGCGCACGATGATCGCGGGCCAGCTGATGTTCCATACCACCAGCCCGGCGACCTCGGCCGGCGTTCCGAGCCTGATGAACGTCAGCGCCTGCGTGACGAGCAGGAACAGCGCGACCGCAAGCAGCAGCTCCGGGATCACGAACGAGAAGATCATCACGATGTTCAGTCCGTTCGCGGTTCGGCTGCGCCAGCGATCGATGCCGATCGCGAACCCGACTCCGATCGGTACGCAGATCAACGTGGTCACGACCGCGAGCACGAGCGTCTGGATCACGGCCTGGTGAAGGCTCGGGTTGTGGAGAACCGAGGTGACCTGTTTGCCGACGTACCACTGGGTCGAGAAGCCCTGCCAAGTGGCCTGGGATGCGCCCTTGTTGAACGAGAACAACACCGCGATCGCGATCGGCACGATCGTCCAGACGATGTACAGCCAGGTGAAGCCCTCCATCACCCACGGCCGGCGCCACGGGTTGCCTCGCGCGCGGCCGGGCCGAGCGACTTCCGCCGGGGTCGGCGGGGAGGTGGTTACGGACTCGTCCGACTGTACTTGCCATCAGGCGTTCTCCATCGACGCGCGCGCGGTGCTCCACACGTAATAGATCATCGGGATCAACAGCACGACGAGCAGCATCAGCGACAGGACGGCACCCTGTCCGACCTCGCCGGGCGAGTTGAGCTGGCCTTCGATCGCGTTGCCGATCATCGTGTTCCCGGGCGCCCCGGACAGCAGCTGATTGGTGTAGTAGTCGCCGAGCATCGGCAGCACCGTGATGAACGTCGCGGCGATGATCGCGGGCTTGCTCAACGGAATCGTCACGTGCCAGAACGTCCGCCATTTGCTGAGCCCGAGATCACGGGCAGCCTCGAGCATGCTCTGGTCGATGCGGTCGAGGAAGGCGTACAGCACCAGGATCACGTACGGGATGTATCCGTACACGAGCCCGAGGATCACCGTCACCGACTTGCCGCCGAGCCAGTCGGTGTTACCGGGCAGGCCGAAGAACGACAACGCGCTGTTGAAGAAACCGCCCTGCTGGAGGAGGTCGATCCACGCCAGCATGCGCATCATGTAGCTGACCCAGAACGGCGCGATCAGCAGGACCAGGAACAGCGTCTTGCGCCTGCCGGCGTAGCGGGCGACGAAGTAGGCCACCGGGTAGGCGATCGCCAGCGAGATCACGGTGGCGATCGCGGTGTAGACGAGGGTCCGCAGCGCGGGCGGGCCGAGGAACGCGCCGGTCCCGAAGATGTCATGCCAGACCGCGCTGAAGTTCCAACTCGACCAATGCAGCGGGTTCCAGATGGGGACGACCGTCTGGAAGAACTCGTTGACGCCGCCGCCGGCCACGGCCAGCATCACGTAGAACGGCACCACGAACAGAACGAGCAGCCAGATAACTCCCGGCGTCGCCAGCCCTATCCACAGTCCGCGGTTGCGCCGGTCGTAGGTGTCGTTTCGGCCAGCCATCGTCTTACCCTATAGCCCCTTCGAGAACGAGTTCCACGTGGACTCCCACACCGCGTTGGCGGCCGCAGGCAGCTCGAGCTGGAAGATGCCGTTGCGGAAGTAATCCGGTAGCACCACCGTCGAGGCCAGCTGCGGAGGGAGCAGCTGCTCGTGTGTCAGCTTGGCCGGGGTGACCTCGGTCAAGGGCTGCATGTAACCGACGTAGCTGTAGTTCTCCAGCGCGTTGTGCACGTCGAGCATGTAGTCGATGAAGAGGTGAGAGAGCACGGGGTTGGAGCCGCCGGTCAGATTCACCATCAGGTCGTTGGCGACCGGGCCCTTCCTGTTCGCCGGGAACCAGTAGCCGACGGTGTCGATCGAGGTGCCCTTCGGCAGGTAATCGGCCGCGGTGGCCATGTCACCCGACCACGCGTGGTGAATCCAGGTCTTTCCGGTCGGGACGTCGGTGTAGTCGTTGTTGTCGATCCGCACGTTGGTCAGCGCCGCAAGCTGCGAGAGGGCTTTCCCGGCGGCGTGGATCTGCGCCGTGCTCGTCGTGTTCAGGTCCAGGTTGCCGGCGCGCAGCAGCGCCAGGCTGATCGTCTCCCGGTAATCGTCCAGGACGGCCACCTTGCCCGCGTACGGCGCCCCCTGCCAGGGCATGTTCCAGGACGGGGTGAGGTTCACCTTGTCCTTGCGCCAGGCCATCCCCGTGGTGTAGATCGAGTACGGCGTGGTGTATTGCCAGCCCAGGTCGTAGAACGGATCCCGATAGTCGGCCCAGACGTTGGCGATGTTCGGGATGTAGCTGTGGTTGAGCGGCCGGATCATCTTGGCCGCGATCAGCTGACCGAGGACGGCGACGGTCGGGAAGAACACGTCGAACTCCAGCTCCCCGCTGGACAGCTTGGCGAGCGCCTCTTCCATCGTGTTGTAAGTCGTCAGCGAGTACTTGCAGTTGTGCTTCTTGCAGAAGCTCTTGACCACCGCCTCGTTGATGTACGCGGCCCAGTTGTAGATCCGCAGGGTCGCGCCCTCCTCGGGAGCCAGGCCCGAAGCGATCGCCTTGTTGTCGCCGTACACCGGCCACTTGACCGGGCGGTCCTGACGCGGGAGCGGCGGGTCGGCGCTGCTCGCACCGGCTGGGTTCGTCGAGCTGCAGCCGGCCAGCAGTCCGGCGAGTGCAAGCCCGGCTCCGGCGCCCAGCAGCTCACGACGGGAGATCGCGGGTCCATCGAGCGAGGGACGGCGCCGGATCCCGTCTCCCAACCATCCCTCACGTGGATGCATCGACGCGCTCCGCTTCAAAGATTGCCCCGTGGCTCGAAGCTCGCAGCCAAGCTCGCTCGACGCGAGCGCCAGGCAGCGCTCCACCATCCGCTCCGCAGTGACATCGGGCTGGCCCAGCGTGACCTGGACGCCGAGTCCGTCCATCAGGCCGCTCAGCGCCAGCGCGAATTCGTCCGGATCGGCGTCGGCGGTCGAACGGCCCCTCGTCCTGGCCCTCGCGCACGATGTCCGCGATCAGCTTGCGCTGGCGGCGGTCGAGCCGGAAGTAGGCGTCGCGCACGGCGGGGTCGCGGCGGGCCCGCACCCACATCTCCATCCACAGCGTCCAGTCGCTGAGTCCGCCCGGACCGAGGCTGGTCTCCTCGATCAGGTGCACGAGCTTGTCGGCGGCGCCCTCCTGCTGCGCCTGGCCCTCGGTCAGGCGCTCGTAGAAGTCGCGGTCGGTGTGGTCGACCGCCTCCTCGAGCAGACGATCCTTGGACTCGAAGTAGTAGAGGATCGTCGGCGCGCTGGTGCCCGCCCGCTCGGCGATGTCGCCGATCCGGGTGTCGAACAGGCCGCGCTCGTACAGCACCTCGGCGGCCGCCGAGATGATCTGCGGCTTGCGCAGATGCTCGACCTTGGGTCGCGGACTCACTCTTCTCACCCTCGAACCTTCGACACTGAACTGCGCTTCAGAACGACCGTCGTCAGGCGCCGCCGACAAATTCGTATACTGAACGGCGATTCAGAAAACTACAGTGATCGGGTCATCGCTGTCAAGCCAGGCGCCGCCGTCAGGCGCCGCCGACAAAATCCAATCATAGGAGTCACCGAGTGGTCGACGTGGCGGTGTTGGGGGCAGGACTGGCGGGATTGAGCGCCGCGCGGGACCTCAAGCGCTCGGGTGCTGACGTGATCGTGCTCGAGGCTCGGGACCGGGTCGGAGGCCGCGTCGAGGCGGTGACGCTCCCCGACGGGCGCACGGTCCAGGCCGGCGGCGAGGTGTTCGGGCCGGGGCACACGGCCTACGGCGAGCTTGTCGAGGAGCTCGGCCTGGCGGTCGAGCCGAGCTACGTTGCCGATCCGGGCGAGATCAGCTGGGGGCTCGTCGACGGGGTGTACGTCGGCGACGACGTCCCGTGGATGAGCGAGGTCGAGCGCCGCGACGAGGAACGCGTGGAGAGGGCGTTCGTGGAGCTGGCCGCGACCGTCGACCCCGACGATCCGTGGGCGCATCCCGACGCCGCGGCGCTTGACGCCACGAGCCTGGCCGAGTGGCTCCGCCGGCAGGGTGCGCTCCCCGCGGTCCACCGCCGGCACACGCTGGCCTCGCTGTCGCTCGCCTGCGACGGCCCCGAGCGGACCTCGCTGCTGGCCGAGCTGCGCAAGCACGCGGCGCTCGGCGGCGACGGCTTCTACGACCTCGAGCGGTGGGAGGGCCTCAGGGTGGCCGAGGGATCGGCCGCCGTGCCGGCGGCGATGGCCGCCGAGCTCGGCTCCGAGACGATTCGCTTCGGCGCCGAGGTTCGCCGCATCGAGGTCCGCGGCCGGACGGGCGCGCGTGACGCTCGCCGCCGGCGAGGCGATCGACGCCGAGGCGGTCGTGTGCGCGATCCCCGCCGGCCCGCTGCGCGCGGTCGAGATCGCCGGCATCAGCGATGCCCGGTTGCGGTCGCTGCGCTCACATCGCCAGGCGCTCGCGGCCAAGGTCGTCGCCGCCTACGACGCGTCGTTCTGGCAGGACGCGGGCCAGAACGGGCTCGCCGAGTGCGAGTGGCTGTTCGGCTCGACGTGGCCGCAGGGCGCCGGCGTGCTGTCGATGCTGGTCCCGCCCGAGCGGCTGTCGGCATTCCTGGCGACGCCGGAGGCGGTCCGGTCGAGCACGGTGGTCGACGGCCTCGTGGCGCTGTACGGCGAGGAGGCGCGGTTCCCGCTGGCGATGCTCGAGCGCGCGTGGGGCGTCGACCCGTTCACGCAGGGCTACATCTCGAGCTGGGCGCCCGGGGACCTGACCCGCGTCGGGCCGCTGCACGGGACCCACGAGCCGCCGTTCTACGTCGCCGGCTCTGACCACTGGGTGGCGGGCTACATGGAGGGCGCGGTCCGCACCGGCCGCGACGCCGCGCGCGCCGCCTTGCGCGCCGGCTCGCCCGCCTGAAGCGTCTCCCCCAGGGGGCGGGCGGGCTCCAAATCGCGTGCGAGCGCGCTCGACACGGCCTGGCGGGCTCGTTCGAGCGGCATCGCGCCGTCGCCGATCAGCGTCCTGATCCCGTAGCCGTCGAGCAGCGCGAGCACGTCGATCGGTGACCTCGTCGGGATCGCAGGGGGCGAACTCGCCGTCGTCGACGCCGGCGGCGATCTCGTCACGGAACCAGGCGTGGAGGCGCGCGTACAGCTCCTCGGCGACCGGCCGGAGCTCGGGATGGCGCGCCGCGCGCAGCCACAGCTCGACCCACAGCACCCAGTCCTGCTCGAGCGACGGCGTCGTCGGCAGGCACTGCTCGATCATCGACTGCAGGCGCTCGGCGTGCGACGCCGCGGGCAGCTCGCCGCTCGAGATGCGGGCGTCGCCCGCGTGGGAGTAGGAGTAGTCGAGCGCCTCGGCGAGCAGGGCGTCCCGGGTGTCGAAGTGGTAGTGGACGAGCGCGGTCGACACGCCCGCCTCCATCGCGATCCGCGCGATCCGGACGCCGTCGATCCCCTCGCGGGCGATCTGCCCGCGCGGCGGCCGCGAGGATCCGGTCGCGCGCGCTCGGCTTGCGGTCGGCGGCGCTCACGAGGCGGCGTCGCTCACGCCGCGGGCGCGGGCTGCGAAATCAGCGCGGACGCGATCGGCGAACCACGCCACCGCGCTCTCCCGGCGCGACAGCGGGCCGCACCTGTAGCCGCGCGTCCGCAGCCCGAGCTGCACGTTCTCGACGAGGTCGATGTCCTCCTTGAGCACGACCGTGTTCAGCCAGTTGTTGAGGCGCTGGACGGCGCGCGTGCGCGGGCCGCTGCCGGGCGCGCGGTAGCCGGCGAACGACGTCGCGGGTGCGCCCGACCCCGTCGGGGGTCATCTGCCACGTGTTGACCTGGTCCGGGATACAGGTCGATCGTCGTGTTCGGGTAGATGAACACGTAGCGCCAGGTGCGGCGATCCTCCTCGCTCAGAGCCGGGCATCGGCGTCACGAGCTGCGCGTACAGCCGCTCGAGCCGGTTGCTGCTCGGCTTGTCCCGCAGCGGCGCCTCGATCCACGCGTAGTGCTCGTGCAGCTCGGTGTCGTAGTGCTTGTAGTCGAGCATCCGCATCAGGCCGGGATGCGCGATCGGGATGTGGTAGCCCTCGAGGTAGTTCTCGGCCACCACCTTCCAGTTCGCCGGCTGCGAGCCGCCGGACGGCGCGAACGACTCGAGCGTCGGGATCCGGTAGCGCTCGAGGCGCGCCGGCAGGTCACCGACGAGCTCGGCCAGCGGCGTCGCGTCGGGATCGAGGTTGACGAACACGAGCCCGCACAGCTCCTCGACCCGCGCCGGCATCAGCCCGAGCGCGGACTTGTCCAGCCGCTTGCCGAACTGGAGGGCCTCGGGAGCGCCGATCAGGGTGCCGTCGAACTTGTAGGTCCAGCCGTGGTAGCGGCAGCGGATCGCTCCCTTGCACTGGCCCGATCCGCTGAGCAGGCACGAGCCGCGGTGGCGGCAGACGTTGCGGTAGGCGCGCAGGCCGTTCGCCTCGTCGCGCACGACCAGCACCGGCTGGGAGCCGGCGAACCCGGTGGTGTAGCTGCCGGGCTGGGGCAGCGCCGAGACGTGGCCGATCAGCTGCCAGGTCCGCTCGAAGATCCGTTCCTGCTCGACCTCGACGCAGCTCCGGGTCGAGATACAGCCGGGGCTCGAGTGCCTCGGCGAGTCGGGGCTTGAACGTCGGTCACGGCTGCCATGGAATCGTCCTCGCGTCTCGTGGATGTCCGGCGCCGACCAATGGCGGCTGGCCGGGCCCTCGACATCTGAAACCAAATCAAAATACAAATCCTGACTTTGTGATCAGTTGCTGTTAGTCTACCGCCCATGGTCAAGCGCGCGCCCTGGCTGTCGCTGACGCCCGAACCCGAGCGCGAGCTTCCGGCCGCGGTCGCGACGCTTGTCTGCGGCCGCCGGCCGACCGACGAGGCGGTCGCGGACGAGGCGGCCCGGATCGAGCGATTGGTCCTGCGCGGCAGCGAGCGACGCTGGGACAGCTACCTGCACGACGTCGTCGAGCTGATCGACGCGCCGCGCCGGCGATGGCGACCCGGAGGTGGCACGAGCCCGCGAGGTCGCGATCGCCGTGATCTCGAACCACCACAACCTGCTGCTCGCGTCTTCCGGGGCGCGGCGCGCGACGAACCGACACCGACCGGCGGCGGCTCTCCGAGCTGCTCGCCACGAGAAACGAGGAGCAAGCATGAGCACCGCCGTAAGGCGCCGCCGTCAGGCGCCGCCGACAAAGTCCATCTTCCCCACGACCGCCGCTCCGAGCTCACCTCTGACCAGCTCGAGCTCCAGCAGCGAGCGCGGACGTTCGTCGAGACCGTGCTGATGCCGCTCGAGCTCGAGGCCGAGGAGCTCGGCGGGCAGCTGCCCGAGGAGACGATCGAGCGAGATCAAGCGCGAGGCGATCGCCGCGCGGCTGAACGGCGGGCGGTTCGCCCCCGAGTACGGCGGCCAGGGGTGGTCGATGCTCGAGTGGTTCCTCGTCAACGAGCAGTTCGGCCGCGTCACCAACGGCCTGCACTGGCACGTGCCGAACGCCTACAACGTGCTGCTCGCAGGGCACCCCCGAGCAGATCGAGCGCTACCTCGTGCCGGCGCTTCGCGGCGAGGGCGGCGACGCCTACGCGGTCACCGAGGCCGAGGCGGGCTCTGACCCGAGCGGGATCGCGTCGACCGCGGTCCGGGCGAACGGCGGCTGGCGGATCAACGGCGAGAAGTGGTTCGTGACCTCGGGCGACGTCGCGCGCGTGCTGATCGTGATGGCCAACGTCGTCGACGGCGCGGACCGGCTGCCGACGCTGTTCCTGGTCGAGCCGGACGCGCCCCGGCGTCGAGTTCGTCGACAACCCGAAGTTCACGCACAACTATCCCCACGGCCATCCGACGATCCGCTTCACCGACGTCGAGGTCGGCGCCGACGCCGTGATCGGCGGGGTCGGGAACGGCGAGACGCTGCAGCGCGCGTGGTTCACCGAGGAGCGCCTCGGGATCGCCACCCACGGGCTCGGCGCGATGTGGCGTCTGCTCGACGAGACGACGAGCTGGGCGCTGAAGCGCCGAGCAGGGCGGCCACGCGGATCATGGACTACCAGGGCGTCTCGTTCCCGCTCGCGGACTCGGCGACCGACGCCACGCTCGGCCGGCTGCTCGCGCTGCAGGTCGCGGGGATGGTCGACGCCGGCGCCGATCTCAAGCTGATCCACGCCAAGGCGGCGATGGCCAAGCTGTTCGTCTCCGAGGCCGCCGGCCGGTGCGCGGACCGCGCCGTCCAGATCTTCGGCGGCCGCGGCTACATGCGCAGCAACGTCGCCGAGCGGTTCCAGCGCGAGCTCCGGGTCGACCGGATCTGGGAGGGCACGAGCGAGATCCAGCGGCTGATCATCGCGCGCGCGCTCGAGCGCCGCGGCGTCGAGGCGACGATTCACTGATCGCGGTGGATCTGAGCCGTCTGCATGCGGCCGCGCGTCGATCGCGGTGGTCGGCGCCACCGACCGCCCGGCCAGCTACGGCGCGCAGACGCTGCTGAACCTGGACGCCGTCGGCTTCCCGGGAGCCGTGTGGGGAGTCAATCCCAGGCGCACAGAGGTGCTCGGGCGGCCGTGCGTCCCGTCGGTCGCCGATCTGCCGGAGGCGGTCGATGCCGTGGTCGTCGCGATCCCGGCCGCCGGCGTGGCGGAGGCCGTCGAGCAGGCCGGCGCGCGCGGCTGCGGCGGCGCGGTCGTGTTCAGCGCCGGGTTCGCCGAGGTGCCCGACGGCGTCGAGCTTCAGCGCGACCTCGTCGCGGCCGCGCGGCGCCACGGGTTGCCGGTGTGCGGCCCGAACTGCAACGGGATCGTCGCGACGCACCACGCGATCCGTCTTGTGGGGCGACGCGCTCACGCCGCGCGAGCCGGGCGCGGTGGCGCTGATCTCGCAGAGCGGCAACGTCGCGGTGAACGCGCTGGCGACGCGTCGCGGGCTGCGCTTCCACACGGTGGTGGCGAGCGGCAACCAGGCGGTGCTCG
The DNA here is from genome assembly GCA_963849675.1 of uncultured Solirubrobacterales bacterium. Taxonomy (GTDB): domain Bacteria; phylum Actinomycetota; class Thermoleophilia; order Solirubrobacterales; family Solirubrobacteraceae; genus Palsa-465. The sequence continues at coordinate 351,143 of CAWKIW010000001.1, forward strand.
GCGCCGCCGACTATTTGGGGTTCCTGGCGCGTCGAGGAAGGCGTCGGGGCGATCGCGATGTACCTCGAGGACGACGGCGGCCCCGGGCTGTGCGACGGCCTGGCGGCGTGCGCCGAGCCCGGGGTTCGGGTCGCGGTGTTGAAGGTCGGCAGCTCGGCGGCGGGAGCGCACGCGGCCGCGGCCCACAGCGGCGCGCTCGCCGGCGATCAGCGGATCTTCCGGGCGCTGATCGAGGAGGCCGGGGCGCGTGTGGGCGTCCGACGTCCACGAGCTGCTCGAGCTCGCCAAGACGCTCGCGGTGCGCGTCCGCCGCGTGCCGAATCGTGCCGGCGGCGGGCTCGCGATCATGACCTGCTCGGGTGGCGACTCCGCCCAGGGTGCAGACGAGGCCGAGCGGCTCGGGATCGCGCTGCCGGAGTTCGCGCCGGCGACGTGCGAGCGCCTGCCGCGCCCTGCTGCCCGCGGCGGCAACGGCCGCGAACCCGCTCGACTACACGGCGATGATCTGGGGCGATACAGCGCGCTTTGTCCGGGCTGGTGGAGACGGTCGGCGCGGACCCCTCGGTCGGCCGCGTGCTCGTGTTCTACGACCAGTTCCCGGGCCTCGACGGCGCGATCAAGGAGTCGTGGGATGCGGTCCGCGAGGGGATCACCGCCGGCGCCGTGGTGAGCGAGGCCGCGACGATCGTCTCCTCGACGTTGCCGGAGCTGCTCGACGACGACGCCGCGTGGCGGTTCATCCAGGACGGGATCCCCGCGGTCGCCGGGCTGCGCACGGGTCTGCGTTGTGCGCGGCCGCGCTCGACCAGCCGACGGGCGATCCGGATCGGTTGCGGTCGATCGCCCGCGTGGCGCGGCACGCGTGAGTCCGGGCGGCGGCGAATGGCTGTCCGAGCACGACGCCAAGGAGCTGCTGCGTGGCGCGGGCGTCGAGCGTCGTCGACGGTCGAGTCGTCTCCGATCGAGGACGATGCCGTGGTCGCGCTCGATGAGCTCGGTGGGTACGATCGCGCTCAAGCTGAGCGCGCCGGCGATCCAGCACAAGTCGGACGTCGGCGCGATCGAGCTCGGGCTGCGCTCGGAGGCCGAGGTGCGGACCGCATATCGCGCGGCTTCGCGCGCTCGACTGCGGACCGACGGCGTCCGTCCTCGCCGAGCGAATGGCCCCACCCGGGGTCGAGTTGATCGTCGCGGCCCGCGCCGATGCGGTCGTGCCGGCGCTCGTGATCGGGCTCGGCGGCGTCTGGACCGAGATGCTCGGCGACGTCGCGATCGTGCCGTTGCCCGGCGAGCGCGGCGCGGATCAGAGGCCGCGATTCGCTCGTTGCGCGGCGCGCCGCTGTTGACGGGTGCGCGGGGGTCTGCGCCGGTCGATCTCGCCGCGGTCGCGCGGCTGGCCGAACGGGTCGGCGAGGTCCTGATCGAGGAGTCGCTCGATCTGATCGAGCTGAACCCGGTCTTCGTCGGTCCCGACGGGGCGGTGGCGGTCGACGCGATCGCTCGCCGTCGCGTCGCGCGTCGCGTCCGAAGTGGTGGCGGTGCCGTGAACGACGTGATCGTCGTCGGAGGCGGCTTTGCCGGCGTCACCGCCGCGCGCGAGGCCGCGCTGCGCGGCCGCTCGGTCCTGCTGCTCGAGGCGCGCGACCGGCTCGGCGGGCGCACGTGGAGCGCGCCGTGGAACGGATCGACGATCGAGTACGGCGGCGCGTGGGTCCACTGGCACCAGCCCCACACCTGGTCGGAGATCACCCGCGCCGGCCTCGAGGTCTCGGTCAGCAACGAGGCCGGCGTGGCCGGCTGGTACGTCGGCGACGAGCGTCGGACGGGGTCGATCGAGGAGCGCGACGAGATCGCCCGGCGCGGCTGGGACCGGTTCGTCGATGGCGTGCGGGAGGCGTTGCCGGTCCCACACGATCCGACCCGCGCGCTTGGGGCGCTCGCGCGCTTCGACCGGCTATCGATCGCCGAGCGGGTGCGGCGAGCTCACGCTGTCGGACGAGGAGCGCGATGTGCTCACCGCCGAGCTCGAGTCGCTCGCGCATGCCCCGCTCGATCAGGCCGGCGCGGTGTCGGTGCTGCGGTGGCACGCGCTGTCGGGCTACAGCCTCGAGCTGACCCAGTTCACGGGCGGGCGGGTGACATCGTCGAGGGCACCGGAGCGCTGCTCGGCGCGATCGCCGGCGGGCGCTCGTTCGAGCGCCGGCTCGGCAATGCGGTGGCGGCGATCGCGCAGGCGCGGCGACCGCGTCGAGGTCGAGACCCGCGACGGCTCGGGGTTCTCGGCGCGTTCCGTGGTCGTGGCGGTGCCGCTGAACGCGCTGGGCGCGATCGAGTTCACGCCGGCGCTCCCGGACGACAAGCTGGCGGCGATCGCGCTCGGCCAGGCCTCGCGCGGGATCAAGATCTTCATCCGCGCGCGCGGAGCATCGTTGCTTCAGAACTCGATCCGGCCCGGGCATCCGTTCGGCTACCTCGGCACGGAGTCGTTAGGCGGCGACGGCTCGCAGCTGATGATCGGGTTCGGGATCGACGCCGAGCGGTGCGACGCCGGCGACCTGCCCGCGGTCCAGGACCAGCTCGACGAGATCCTGCCGGGATACGAGGTGATCGACGCCACCGCCCACGACTGGCTCTCCGACGAGTTCTCCCGCGGGACGTGGGCGATCCACCGCCCGGGCTGGTACGAGCACCATCACGCCGCGATGCAGCGCCCCGAGGGTGCCGTCGTGTTCGCCGGCTCGGACATCGCCAACGGCTGGTCGGGGTTCATCGACGGCGCGATCGAGTCGGGGCTGCGCGGCGCATCACTTGCGTCCGCAATGGCATGATGCCCAGCCTCAAATCCGAAAACGGAGGGCTGGACTAGATGGCAATGCTCGATGACAAGGTGGCGATCGTCACCGGCTCGGCACGTGGAATCGGACGCGCGACCGCGGAGCTCCTCTCCGAGAACGGCGCGAAGGTCCTGATCAACGACCTCGACGGCGACGTCGCCGAGCAGACGGCGAGCGAGATCGACGGCGAAACCCTGGTGTTTGCTGGGGATCTGACCGCAGCCGGGCGTTCCCGACGAGCTCGTTCAGAAGGTCATCGACAGGTGGGGCAAGGTCGACATCCTCATCAACAACGCCGGCTACACGCTCGACGCGCCGATCCACAAGATGAGCGACGACTGGTTCCAGAAGATGATCGACATCCACTCGGTCGTGCCGTTCCGGATGTGCCGCGCCGTCGCGCCCCACATGCGCGAGCCCGCCAAGAAGGAGCGCGAGGAGGGCGTCGAGGTGTTCCGCAAGATCGTCAACGTGTCGTCGATCTCGGGCACGATGGGCAACGCCGGACAGGCCAACTACTCCTCGGGCAAGTCGGCGGTGATCGGCCTCACGAAGACGCTCGCCAAGGAATGGGGCCAGTTCAAGATCAACGTCAACGCGGTCGCGTTCGGGTTCATCGAGACGCGCCTGACGGCCGCCAAGAACGAGGAGAACGTCGTCGAGATCGCCGGCGAGAAGGTCCAGCTCGGCATCCCCGAGCAGCTTCGCGCGCTGGGTCCCGCGCTGATCCCGCTGGGCCGCGCCGGCACGCCGCGCGAGGCCGCCGGTGGCGTGTTTCTGCTCTGCACGCCGTGGGCGAACTACGTCAACGGCCAGGTGCTGACGATCAGCGGCGGCCAGTTCGGCGGCATGACCTCGTAAGCGGGCCCTTTCATTGCCCTCCGGTCGCGCGTAGATACGCGAGCACCGCCAGCACCCGCCGGTGATCGTCGTCGCCGGCGGGCAGGTCGAGCTTGGCGAAGATGTTCGAGACGTGCTTCTCGACCGCGCCGAGCGTGACCACCATCTCGCGGGCGATCGCGGCGTTGGTGCGACCCTGGGCGATCAGCTCGAGCGTCTCGCGCTCGCGGGGCGTGAGCGCCTCGAGCTCCGCGCCGTCGCCGCTGCGGTCGCGATCGGCGATCAGCGCGCTGACGACCTCGCGATCGAGCGCGGTCCCGCCGGCGGCGACGCGCTTGACCGAGTCGACGAACGTCCTCACCTCGCTGACGCGCTCCTTGAGCAGGTAGCCGACCCCGCTCTGTCCCGCCGCGAGCAGCTCGGCGGTGTAGACGGGCTCGACGTACGCGGACAGGACCAGGATCGCGAGCTCGGGATGGCGCCGGCGCGCTTCCAGCGCCGCCCGGATCCCCTCGTCGGTGAACGTCGGTGGCAGCCGTACGTCGCAGATCGCGAGATCGGGCTTGTGGCCGTCGACGATCCGCAGCAGCCCGGGACCATCCTCGGCCTGCGCGACGACCTCGATCCCGTTCTCGGCCAGCAGCGCCACCATCCCTTCGCGCAGCAGCGCCTGATCCTCGACGATTACTACTCGCACGGCAGCACGGCCCAGACGACCGTTCCCTCACGGGCGACGCTGTGGACCTCGAGCCGGCCGTCGAGCGCCTCGACTCGCTGCTTGAGCCCGGTCAGCCCGCCGCCCGCGGGGTTCGCGCCGCCCGGTCCGTTGTCGGCGACCTCGACGACGAGCATCGCGCCGTCGAGGTGCAGCGTCACGACCGCGCCGGCGCCCGGCGCATGCTTGGCGACGTTGGTCAGCGACTCGGCGACGACGAAGTAGGCCGCGGTCTCGACCACCGGTGGGAGGCGGTGATCGAGCTGTCCGACCACCTCGACGTTCACGGTCGACCGGCTCGCGAGCGACTCGACCGCGGCGACCAGGCCCCGATCCGCGAGCACCGGCGGCGCGATCCCGCGCGCGAGGTCCCGCAGCTCCCTGATCGCGGCGGTCGCCTCCTCCCGAGCCTGCCGCACGAGCGCCGCGCTGTCGGGGTGATCGGCCAGCCGCTCCTCGGCGCGCCCGAGCTGCATGCTGAGCGCGACCAGCCGCGCCTGGGCGCCGTCGTGCAGGTCGCGCTCGATCCGGCGCAGCTCGGATCGCCTGAACGTCGAGCGCTCCGCTGCGGGTACGGGTCAGCTCGTCGACGCGGACCTCGAGCTTCCGCTGACCGGGCCGGAGGAACAGCGGGTTCAGGGCAAGCGCGACCGACAGCCCGACGAACGGGAAGATCGGCCAGAAAAAGCCGCCTCCCGACATCGCCCAGATCAGCCACGTCGGTGACGACGATCACGAGCGAGATGCTCGCCTGCATCGCATACCAGCGACTCGCTCCCTTCGGCCGAAGCCGCGCCCAGCGCACGGCGAGCCAAAGGCCGGTCGGGATCGCGAGTCCGAGCGCCGCCCACATCGGCCAGAAGTAGCCGGCTCCGGTCGCCGCCCAGATGACGATCAGCGCGGTCAGGAGCACGAGGGACGGCACGAACGCCGCCCCCCGCACCACCGACCGCAGGTCGATTTCGTTGCCGTGAGTCAGTCATTGGTCGATCCGATCGCTGCGACATTGACTTCATGATCCCAGCCCCGCGCGCGCCTGCGGGATGCACGAGCGCGAGCGGGAGCCAGGCCGCGGTCGCCCAACAGCGTGAGCGCCGCCGGCAGCGCCAGGCCGCGGACGATCGTCGCGTCGAGCGCGATCGCGGCCGCGAGCCCGACCCCGAGCTGCTTGAACTCGAGCAGCGGCAGCGTGGCGAACACCGAGAACACGGCGATCATCACGAGCGCGGCGCTCGTCACCGTCCCGCCGGTCGAGCCCAGTGCCGCGGCGGCGGCCTCCTTGGCGCTCGCGCCGGCGAGCCGCGCCTCCCGGGCCCGCTCGAGAACGAGCACGGTGTAGTCCATCGACAGGCCGAACAGCACCACGAACGCGAACAGCGGCAGCCAGTCGACGACCGCGCCGTCGGACTGGAAGCCCAGCAGCGACTGTGCCCAGTGGTGCTGGAAGACCGCGACCAGCACGCCGAACGCCGCGCCGACCGACAGCAGGTTGAGCCCGATCACCGACAGGGCCAGCCGCACGGAACGGAACGTCGCGATCAGCAGGATGAACGCCAGCCCGAGCACGAACGCGATCACGAGCGGCGTGACGTTCGACAGGCGACTCGTGAAATCGAGATTGCCCGCGTAGTCGCCGGTCAGATCCGCGTGCGCGCCCGGGATCGCGCTTGCGACCGCCGGCTCGAGCTCGTGCCGCAGCGTCTGGACCTTGTGGTCGGCGACGCTCAGGCTGGACTCGGGCATCGGGATCTGGAGCAGCGCCGTCTGGCCGTCACGCGAGATTTGCGTGTCCACCGCGCCCCGGCCTTGGGTGATCTGCTGGCCCTTGTCGGCCGATCTTGCGCAGCTGCGACATCGCTTGCTTGCTGTGGAGGCCGTGTCCACTGACGACCAGGTCGGCCGTGTCTTCGGATCCCGGGAACGCCCGCTCGATCGCCGTGTAGGCGGCGCGGATCGGCGTGTTCGGCGACACGTCGTTCTGACCCGGCTCGGCGGTCGTGATCGAGATCAAGGGCGCCGCCAGCGCCGCGAGGATGACGAGGGCGAGTGTGAGCGAGGTGCGGGGGTGGTTCGTGACGCCGGCCGCCAGCACCTGCCACATCGTTCTGCCGGCGGCGGGACCGCGCCTTGCGCCGGCGCGGCCACAGCCGGCCCCGGTCGATCCGGTCGCCGAGCAGCGCGAGCATCGCCGGGAGCACGGTCAGCGACCCGACGACGGCGATCAGGACGACCAGGATCGCGCCGAGCGCCATCGAGGTGAACACGCCGAAGCCGGTGAACAGCAGCCCGGCGAGGCCGATCACGACCGTCATGCCGGCGACCAGGATCGCGCGGCCGACCGTCGCCGAGGTGGCGGCGAGCGCCGCGTCGGCGGACGCCCCGTTCCGCCGCTCCACTCGCTCTCGGCGGATGTAGAACAGCGAGTAGTCGACGCCGACCGCGAGGCCGATCAGGACGACGACCGGGGCGGTCGAGGAGCCGTTCGGCGCGATGTGCGACACGAGCCCGAGCGCTCCGAGCGCCGCTCCCACCGACGTCAGGCCGAGCAGCAACGGCACCGACGCGGCGACCAGCGCGCCGAAAGCGAGCACCAGGATCAGCAGCGTGATCGGAACCGAGATCAGCTCGGCGCGGTGCAGCCCGTTGTTGACGAGCTGCGTGATCGCGTTGTCCTCGGAGCCGCTGCCGGCCTCTTGGAAGGTGACGCCGGGCTGGCGCGCGGCGAGTCCGTCGACGAAGTGCTGCACCTGCGCGGCGCGGCTGTCGGGGTTGTTGGGATCGCCGCGCAGCGTCACGACGACGAGCGCGGTTCGGCCGCCGGCGCGAGAGAGCTCGGGCGAGTCGTCGGGGCCCTCGACCGACTTCACCGCCGGCAGGCGGCGGGCGCCGGCCTCGAGCGCCGCGACCGCTTGCGCGGTGCGCTGCGGGCTGCTCGAACGGACGAGCACGTTCTCGGTGGCGGGCCCTTGAGACCCGAGGCGGTCAGCCGAGCGTCGGCACGGGCCGATTCACCGGTGCCGGAACCGGCGTTCGAGAGCGTGCGCATGCCGGCGCTCGAGCCGAGCACGACGCACGCCACGATCAGCGCGAGCCAGAGCGCGACCGTCGTCTTGGGGCGACGCGCCGCGCTCCGGGCCGCGGCGTGGACGAAGCGGGAGAGCACGCCGGAGCCGGCGCCGGTCGACCCGACCCGTTCGAACCGTCGACCGTTCGAACCATCGATCCGTTCGCGTGGACGACCCGCCGGCGCCTGCCGACCCGCCGGATGTGGTGGATGAAGGGGTGATTTCCATGGGATCGGAGACTGCCTTCGGCGGCCTCCGAAATCGCTGGGGCGATCGGGCGTCTGGCACGGCTGCGGACCCCCGTCCTCGATGGTGGGGAAAACCCCACCGGGCCTTGTCTCGCCCTGTAAAACGCCCGAAAGTCCCCCTGTCCCGACCCCCCTTTGGGACATAAGCATCCCCCAGATGCTTATGTCCCGAAAACGCCGGCGGGGCGGGTCGCTTTCGGGCGTTTTACATGGTCCCCGGGGTCGTCGGACGTGCGGGTCAGCGGGCGGCTCGCCGGCGAGGGCGGGTCAGCGGCGGCTCGCCGGCGCCGGGGCGAGTCAGCGGCCGGCTCGCCGGCGCGGGCAGGTCAGCGCCGGTTCGCCAGCGCGGGCGGGTCGCGCGGCTCGCCGGCGCGGGCGAGTCAGCGGCCGCTCGGCCGGCGCGGGCGGGTCAGCCGCGCCTCAGGCGCCGGCGCAGCGTCGCGAAGTCGATGCTGTATCCCCACCCAAAGTTCTTGGGCGTGCGCACGCGCCGGTCGTCCGGGTCCCAGACGCCGTTCGCCACGTCCTTGCGGGCCGGACGGCGCCGGTTGTAGGGAACGCCCAGAACCCCCCCTGCGTGCGCGCCATGTCGCCAAGGCTAGTGGACCCGTCCGCAAGTCCTGCGCCATTCGAGCGGCTCCTGGCGGCGTAGCGCTTGTCCTCGGAGCTCGTGTAGCGCTGCTACACGTCGACCGCGTCCGCGCGCCAGCATCGACCAGCTGGGGCAGCACCACCGGCAGACGCGCCGGCGTCGAGCAGGGGCCGGTGCACGCCGACGCCCCCGTAGTCGCCGAAATCGTGCACACTCGCCGAAACTCCTATGAGGGGTCGTGCCTCTAGACACCGATCAACCACTCAGGTAGAACTGTATTGGACATATTTGTGCATAGCGAGCGGAGGGTGTAGATGGCCGAGAAGACATGGGGTGGCGAGCCCTTCTGGGGATTGGGTTACGAGTGGGACCCGGACTGGGTGCTCACCGACCGCCAGAAGGAGCTCCGCGACTCTCTGATCGAGCTGTGCGAGAAGGAGATGCGCGCCAACGCCAAGATCTCCGACGACGAGCTCAAGTTCCCGCGCCGCAACCTCGAGCTGCTCGGCGAGCACGGGTTCCTCGCGCTCACGGTGCCGACCGAGTACGGCGGCCTCGGCCAGGACCACGTCGCCTACGCGATGACGTGCGAGACGATCGCGCGCTACGGCTGCGCCTCGACCGCGATGTGTTACGTGATGCACATGGGCGCGGTCAACGCGATCATGCTCCGCCCCACCGACGCGCTGATCGAGAAGTACATCAAGCCCTCTGAACAGCGGCAAGATCGGCACGCTCTCCTACAGCGACCCCGAGACCGGCTCGCACTTCTGGTACCCGATCTCCTCGGGCGCCGAGCGCTCGAACGGCGGCTACAACGTCCGCAAGAAGGCCTCGTGGACGACCTCGGGCGGATTCGCCGACTTCTACGTCGTCCAGACGACGAGCCCGGACTTCACGGGCTACGACGACCTGTCCGTATTCGTCATCGACGGCGAGCACGTGAAGTCGCAGCCTTCGAGCTGGGACGCGCTCGGCCTCAGGGGCAACCAGTCGGGCCCGATCGAGGTCCCCGGCGTCGACATCCCCGGCGATCAGATCGTCGGCCCCGAAGGCGACGGCGCCGCGTCGAACGACGAGACCGTCGACCCCTGGTTCCTGATCGGCTCCTCGAGCGTCTGGAACGGGCTCGCGATGGGCGCGATCGACATCGGCAAGCGCCAGACCACGCGCAAGCGCCACGTCGACGTCGGCCTGCGCGTCGCGGACTACCCGACGATCCAGGACTACATCGGCGAGGCCGTGATGGACACGAACGCCGCCCGGCTGTTCGTCTACTCGGTCGCGCAGGCGATGGACAACGCCACCGAGCACAACACGATCCAGCCGCCGCCGGGCGAGTTCGCGCGGGCGAACTTCCTCCACTGGGCATGGCAGATCAAGTTCAACGCGGCCAAGAACGCCGCCCACGTGGTCGACAAGATGCTGCACGCCTGCGGCGGCACCGGCTACAAGCGCGACATGGAGCTCGAGCGCTACCTCCGCGACGCCAAGGCTGGGTGGGTGATGGGCCCGACCAACGAGGTCCTGCGCCAGTTCGTCGGCAGGGCGGTCCTGCTCGGGTTCGAGAGCCTCGACTACTGGAATCAGCATTACAACCGGCGTGCGGTCGAGAACGAGGTCAAGAAGCTCGACGCCGACGGCAAGCGTGAGCTCGCAGAGCAGCTGCTCGCCGAGGTGGAGAAGGCGTCCGCCCCCGCCGCGTCATAACGAAACGCCATGGCGGTCCTCATCAACGGACTGCGGCCGACCGAGGCCGGGCTCGAGTTCTACCGGGTCGCCCCGGGTGGGGCGACCGAGGTGGCGATCCGCGGCGATGACCGGATCCGCCTGATCGACCGCCACGGAGGCCAGACCGCCGAGCTCACCGCTCGGGGAGGCGCCGGGCTCGCGGCGCTCGGCCTCGAACGCGAAACGATCAACGGCGGACTCACGCTGTTCGGACCCGATTCGAGGCCGGGTAGCGAGATCGAGATCACCGCGCAGGACGCCACCACGCTCATCGTGGGGGCGCCCGGAGGGCGAATCGTCGACGGCGACCCGCCGGCGTCGGAACTCGCTGATCGAGGTGCGACGCGCGACGCCACAGACCCAGGACCAAACCGCCGAGCTTCCCCCACCGCTGGCCGAGCCCCGGCTCGACTTCCGCGTCGACAAAGCAACCGCCCGCTCCTACGAGGTCAAGCAGGGCGAGTACATCCAGGTGATCGACGTCCAGGGCCGCCAGTGCTCGGACTTCCTCGCGTTCCATGCCGCCAAGCTCCAAAACGGCATCGAGCGCGGCCTCGACGCGACGGTCACGCGGACCCTCATGGGCAACGCGTACCCGATGCCCGGCCTCTACGGGAAGTTCTATGACCTCGACTTCGACCCGCTGGTCGAGGTCGTTCGCGACACCGTCGGCCGGCACGACACGTTCGCGCTCGCGTGCCAGGCCAAGTACTACGAGGACCTCGGCTACCCCGGGCACGTCAACTGCACCGACAACTTTAATCGCGCACTCAACCCGTTCCCGATCGCCCCCCGCAAGGGCTGGGAGGCGCTGAACTTCTTCTACAACACCGCGTTCGACTCGAACATGCAGCTGGTCTCCGACGAGCCGTGGTCGCGGCCCGGGGACTACGTGATGCTGCGCGCGATGACCGATCTGGTGTGCGCATCATCGGCCTGCCCCGACGACGTCGATCCTTCAAATGCCTGGGAGGTGACAGATGTCCACGTACGCGTCTATTCCCCGCAGAATCGGTTCTCCGTGGCCATCGCCCACCGCGTGACCGCCGACGCCCCGCCGGTTCTCACTCAGGAGACCGCGTTCCACCCGCGCACGAGCGCGCTCACGAAATCATTCCTCGAGTACCGCGGCTACTGGCTCCCGCACTGCTTCAACAACGAGGGTGGGATCGCCGAGTACTGGGCGTGCCGGGAGAAGGTCGTCGTGATGGATCTGTCGCCGCTGCGGAAATTCGAGGTCCTCGGACCTGACGCTGAGACCCTCATCCAGAAGACCATCACGCGCGACGCCCGCAAGCTGTCGGTCGGCCAGGTCGTCTATACCGCGATCTGCAACGAGACCGGCGGGATGATCGACGACGCCACCGTGTTCCGCCTCGCCGACAACAATTTCCGCTTCGTCGGCGGCGATCCCTACGACGGTGTCTGGCTCCGCGAGGTCGCGGACAAGCACAACCTAAAAGTCTGGATCAAGCCGACCACCGATCAGCTCCACAACCTCGCCGTCCAGGGGCCACTCAGCCGCGACACCCTCAAGCAGATCGTCTGGACCCCGCCCACGCAGCCGAGCCTCGAGGAGCTGAAGTGGTTCCGGTTCCTGGTCGGGCGGATCAACGCCCACGACGGGATCCCGATCATCGTCTCGCGCACCGGGTACACAGGCGAGCTCGGCTACGAGGTGTGGTGCCATCCGTCCGACGGTCCGGCGGTCTGGGACGCGATCTGGGCGGCCGGCGAACCAACAGGCATCAAGCCGCTCGGCCTCGAGGCGCTCGACGTGCTCCGGATCGAGTCCGGATTGATCTTCGCCGGCTACGAGTTCGACGACCAGGTCGACCCATTCGAGGCCGGCATCGGGTTCACGGTCGCGCTCGGAAACGACGAGGACTTCGTCGGGCGCGAGGCCCTCCTCGAACGGAAGGAACACCCACAGAGAAAGCTCGTCGGCCTCGAACTGGATAGCAACGAGACAGCCGGCCACGGCGACCCGGTGTACGTGGGCCGACAAAAAGTCGGCGTCGTCACCAGCGGCACCCGCAGCCCGACGCTCAAACGGTCGATCGCGCTGTGCCGCATGGCGGTGCAGTACGCGGAGATCGGCGCCCACGTCGAGGTCGGGAAGCTCGACGGGCTCCAGAAGCGGATCCCCTCGACGGTCGTGAGGATCCCGTTCTACGACCCCGAGAAGACCCGCCCTCGGTCCTAACCCGCTGGAGCAGCCCGGATCGGAGGTATCGTGAGCGACCGTGACCGAGCGCGAGGGAGTGGCGCGCCTCACCCGGGTGGCCCGGCCAACCGAGACATCCGGCGGACTGATGCCGCCGCCGCGACCGGCCGGCAAGCGTGCGCCGGCGAAGTCCGGCTCCGACCTGCTCTCACCGACCGGGGTCGCCAGGCTGACCCCGAAGGCCGCTGCCGTCGAGCAGGCGGCGAGGGCCTTCCGCCAGGTGATGGGAAGGTTTGCCACGGGCGTGACCGTGGTCACCACGGTCGAGAAGGACACCGTCCACGGGATGACCGCTAACGGCTTCCTGTCGGTGTCGCTGCGACCTCCGCTCGTGCTGGTATCGCTCGGCCGCTGCAAGATGAACGAGATGCTCCCGCGCAGCGGCGCTATGGCGTCAGCGTGCTGTCCCACGAGTCAGCACCACTTCGCCGCGCACTTCGCGGCCCAGAAGGCCTCGCCCGTCGAGCCGACGTTCAGCTGGCAGGGCGGCCTCCCGCTGCTCGACGGGGCGCTCGCCCAACTCGTCTGCCGAGTCGTCGATGTCCACCGGGCCGGCGACCACGTGCTGTGGATCGGCGAGGTCGAGCACCTCGACCATCGGGACGACGAGCCGCTGCTGTTCTACACCGGCCGGTTCGGCACGATGCAGGAGCTGCAGGACAGCGACCACTAACCGGTCGGCACCACCCAAACCAGGCACGGCGCGTCGCGCCGCACCACCTTTGCGGCCTTGCGGAACTCGCCGGCGCGAGATCCGCGAGCGGTCGGGCCCGAACACGAGCAGGCCCACCTCGCGATCGTGTGCCAATTCGATCAGTGCGGTCACGGGTCGAGGGCTGCGGACGCGCAGGAGCTCGGTCGCGATCCCCAGCGACGCGGCCCGTTCCGCGGTCGCGCGAACCGCCTCCAGATCCTCCTCGTGGGCCAGCGTGATCCACTCGGGCGCGATGATGGCCGTTAGCGGATACGGGGGCAGCGGGACGATGTTCGCCAGGATCAGCTTCGCGCCCACTTCCAGCGCTGTATCGATCGCCATGCGCTCGGCGGACGGTTCGACGCGCACTCCCAGCGTCCCGAGCAGCACCGGCCGGGAAGGCGACCGTTGGTCGCGTATCGCTGCGGCCGGCGACCGCCGGCGATCCAGCAGCAGGCCCATCGCGCCAGCGAGTCTACGCCCCGGCTACCGGAACCTCCCAAGCTGCGGCTTAGGCCCAGGTGAAGCCACTCTCATTCAGGTTGACCACCTTTGTACAAACTGGTATAAGGCTGCGTGACAGCGGGGGAACGACTTCACAGGAGAGGTGAGATGGCGACAGCCGTAGTCGAGGAGCGTCAGCTGCTGAAGTCGCTCCGCTGGTGGGACGGATTCACGATCGCGATGTGCAACCCGGGCTTCCTGTTCGGGTCGCTCGGGTTCACGCTGGGCATCTTCGGGGTTTGGGGGTCGGTGATCCTGTGGGGGATCTCGGCCATCATCGGATGGATCCTGACCTGGATCTACGTCGAGCCGGCGATGATGTTCCCCGAGAAGTCGGGCGGGATCTCGGTGTACGCCAACGAGGCGTGGCGCAAGTACACGACGTTCGTCGGGCCGGTGGCCGCGTTTGGCTACTGGATCGGCTGGTCGGTCGTGCTCTCGATCTTCGGCAAGATCATCGGCGACCTGGTCGAGGCCCGGTGGTTCCCGCACACGACGTTCACCGTGTGGGACGGCGTCGTCCACCTGAGCCTGTCGAGCTTCATCGCGATCGGCGTGATCATCGCGGTGTGGGCGTTCAACATCTTCGGGATCCGCCCGTTCAAGGGGTTCACCTACGTGACCGCCGGTTTGCTCACGATCGCGCTGATCGGGCTCATCATCCTTCCGTTCGTGACCGGGCACTGGCACGGCAGCAACGTGAAGGCTACGTTCACCGGTCCGTGGGGCGGGACCAAGCAGGCGTTCGTCTACCTGTTCATCCTCGCCTGGTCGGCGTGGGCGGCGGAGGTGTGCGCGACCTTCGCCCCCGAGTACAAGACCAAACAGGACGCGCGTATCGCGCTGCGAAGCTCCGCGGCGTTCGTGGTCGGCGTGTTCATCCTGGTGCCGTTCGCGCTCGGCGGCGTCACCGGCGTTCCCGCGACCGCCACCCAGGAGGGCCAGTTCTACTCGGCCGCGTTCCAGACGGTCGCGGGCCACACGGTTGGGACCTTCTTCCTGATCTGCCTACTGGCTAGCCTGGTGTTGTCGATGTCGTCCTCGACGGCCGACGGGGGCCGCGCGCTGTATGGAATCTCCAAGGCCGGCATGACGATCAAGCAGCTCGGCGTACTCAACCGCTTCCACGTCCCGGGTCGCGCCATGACCGTCGACCTCGTCGTCAACGTGCTGCTGGTGCTGTTCATCTCGAGCAACCTGGCGATCCTGTACATGAGCAACATCGGCTACGTGCTCTGCCACCTGCTGGCGGTCAGCGGCTTCCTGCTGTTGCGCAAGGACCGCCCCAACTGGCCGAGACCGGTCAGGCTCGGAACCGTCTGGGTCTGGGTCGCCGGGTTCATGACGGTGCTGGTCGCGTTCCTGCTGATCGTCGGAGCCGGCGCACCGCACCTCAATGGCTATGGCACTTGGGGCGACTTCGCGATCGGGGTCGGCGTGCTCGTCGGCTCGGTGCTGCTGTTCATCTTCCGCCGGGTCGTTCAGGACAAGGAGCACGTCCACTTCCGCGAGACGATCCCGCAAACGCCCGGAGGAAGAGGCAGCACTGCTCGGCCTGGAGACGACCCCTCCGGCCGCGCTGCCCGCGTAAGCTGCACTGCCCAAACCACGAGGAGGGGCCATGAGCACGATTGTCGTCGGTTACGACCAGACGCCGGGATCGCAACGGGCATTGGAGCGGGCGGCGACGCTCGCGAAGGCGCTCGGGTCAAAGCTGGTCGTCACGAGCGTGACGCCGATCATGATGAGCGCGGGCCGCTCGGGAGGTCCGATCGACCCGACCGACCCGCCGGAGAAGCACGCCGAGGAGCTCGCGGCGGCGCGCACCTACCTCGAGGGCCAGGGGATCGAGGCCGACTATCAGGGCGCGATCGGCGAACCGGCGGACGCGATCGTGCAACTCGCCGAGGAGCGCGGTGCCGACATGATCGTGGTGGGGCACGAGCACGGGGTCGTGCATCGCCTGTTCGGAGCGAGCGTCAGCGAGGCGGTGTCGCACCACGCCCACTGCGATGTGCTGATCGTGCACACGCCGCACGATTAGCCGGCGGGCTGACCCCTACGGGCCGCTTCGCGGCGTCCGCGGGACCTGCGCCGCCGTCCGGACAGGGATCGTCGCAGCGTCTCCGGGCGCGCTGGCGGCCCGCGAGAGCGGTGACGGCGGCCTCCTCAAGCGCGTGCGCGGTGTTCATCGCTGAACGCGTTCACCGGTGAACGAAATGGGGGCGAGAAGCCCCATACGCAGCGGCTCCAGGAGCCGACAGACTGGTGCACGGGTGGATCCCGTTCGGGGATCTGGGACCGGCATCTGACGTTTGCGCCCTCGGGCCTGGTGCTGGTGAGTTCTTGCGTGGTCCTCAACTTGAAGCCGAGCTTGATATGAGACGTCTGTTTGGAGTTCTCGTCGTCCTGGGCTGCCTCGTGGCACTCCTTGGTCTTTCCGGAAGCGGGTCGGGAGCCACGGTGGCATCGGCTGCGGCTCCCGCGCAGCGGATCGGAATGCGGATCCTGGTCATCACCGACGGGACCGACACGAACTTCGCCGACCCGACGTGCGCCGCCAACCCCGGCATCTGCAACGCCGGCATCGCCTACCAGGATTGGGCTAACACGCTCCAGCGCGAGGGCGTGCCGTATACATCGGTGGTCACCAGCAGCGCCAGCCCAGGCAGCGTGGCGCTGCCCGCTCTCTCGTCGACGCTCCCGAACGGGACCCAGGTCGCCAACTACCAGGGCGTCGTCGTGGCGGTTTCCGGCACCGTGGGCCTGACCGACGCTCAATGGACCCGGCTGCAGACGTTCGAGCACGACTTCTCGGTTCGCCAGGTCACCGCCTACGTCGTTCCCAGCAGCGACTACGGCCTGGGTTCGGCCAACCCCGTCGGTGGCGCTCAGCTGCCGCTGTCGACCTCGCTGACGCTGACCGCGAGCGGAGCGAAGGTCTTCCCGTACCTCAAACACGTCGCCGTCGACCCCACTCAATCCACCTGGGCCTACGAGGCGACGCCGCTGCCAGGCGCGAGCGTGAACACGCTCATCTCTGGCCCAGGCGCGAGCTCCCTGCTGGGCATCTACACCGCCCCCGACGGGCGCGAAACGATGTTCCAGACCTTCAACGAGAGCCAGTACTACCTCCAGAGCGAACTGTTGCGCCATGGCGAGCTCGACTGGCTGGCGCGGAACACCTATTTCGGCGACCAGCGCAATTACCTGGAGACCGACGTCGACGACAACTTCCTGGCCGACGACACGTGGAGCGTCGCAGGCAACGCCACCACCGCGCCGCATTCCACCGACTTCAACCCGGCCGACGCCCTGCGTGAGGTTTCCGCCGATGTGGTAAACGCGGCCAACTGGTCCAGAGCCAACAACTTCCGGATCGACATGCTGTTCAACGGCGGCGGCAGTGTCGCCTGGGCCGCCGGGTGCACGGTCGCCACCGGCGGCGATGGCGGGTCGGGCGGGACCAACACCGGCTGCAACGCCTCGGCGCCGGGCACCGATCCGCTGCTGGCGCAGTTCCAGGCGGCCGATCCCTCGACCGGCAGGCCGTACACGAACGATTTCGGCTGGATCAGCCACACCTGGGATCACCCGAACATCGACCAGGGCTGCGCAACGCAGGATTACATCGAGGCCGAGCTCAACCAGAACACGGGTTGGGCCTCCGCCCCTGCATCGACGCCCGGTAATCCCAATGCGGGCGGGCTCGGTCTGAGCGCGAGCACCAATCCGGCGGCCGCGCTGGGCAACCAGAACCCGAACGTGGTCATCACCGGCGAGCATTCCGGCCTCGCGAACCTGCTACCCGGCAATCCGGGTCAGGTCGATCCGCCCGCGCTCGACGACGCGACTCCGGCCACGACGGGGGGACCCTTCCGGCCGGCCAGTACGTGTATGCCGTCAGCGATCGGTTCAACACCGCGGCGCCGGGCGCTACGCCGGTCGCGGGTTCCGGGCAGTCGGCCGCCTCGGTGTCCGCGCCGGTGACCACCACCGGCACGACCTCTTCGGTCTCGCTGACCTGGGGCGCGGTGTGCCACGCCGCGGACTACCTGATCTACCGCGCGCCGTACACGGGGACGATCGGGGCCTGGTCGCTGATCGGGACGGTGGCGGCTAACACCAACACCGACTTCACCAACCCAACGGGCAACTCGACCACCAACACCAGCGGCGGAGGGGCGATCGAGAAGACCTTCAACGACACCGGGCTCGCCGGGTCGGCGACCGGGAGCAGCGGCACACCCACCGCCACCACCGTCCCGGCCGACGAGGGCACCGCGGTCGAGAGTCCCTATGAGCAGAACCCGGCCCTCGACGCAGCGTTCGCCGGCACGATGAGCGGCGGGATCCGGTATTTCGGGTCCGATGCCTCGAAGCCATATCCGAATCCGGCCGACGGTTCGTTCGCCACCGGAGCCTACGGGGGGGCGCAGTACCCGGCCGGCGCCACCTTCCAGGACGCCGGCGGCACGGCGATCCCGCGCTACCCGACCAACATCTACTACAACGTCGCGACGAACGCCCAGGAGGTCGACGAGTACCAGACCCTGTACGACCTGCCCACGTGCAAGCCGATCAGCGGAGTGACCACGTGCAACCCGGCCGGGACTCCGTTCACGATCGCGCAGATCATCGCCAGCGTCGACCAGGGCATGTTCCAGCACATGATGGGCAACGACCCCCGCCCGCATTACTTCCACCAGACCAACCTGATGAGCCAGGCCGGACAGGGCGACGGCCTGTTCTTCGAGACGATCAACCCGCTGCTGAGCGAGTACAACACCTATTTCGCGGCCAACGCCCCGATCGAGCAGCCCACCATGGCTCAGATCGGCGCTCTGCTCAATGAGCAGGCCGCCTGGGCCGTGGCCAGCGCCTCCCAGATCGCGGGCTCTATCCAGGGCAAGGCGGTCACCGTGCAGAACGGCGGAGCGCCGACCGAGATCCCCCTGACGGGCACGAACGTGGGCACTCCGTACGCCGGCACCCAGTCGGGCTGGACGTTGGCGCCGACCGGCACGAGCACCTATACCGCGGCCGCCGCCTGGCCGGCTCCTCCGACCGGCCCCGTGATCCCGACGCCACCGACCGGGTCCGCGCCGGGCAATCCGGCTGCAGCGCTCGCCTACATCGCGATCCAGGCCGCCCCGAAGACGGTGTCGATGAAGAAGGGCAAGGTCATGGTGTCTCTGAGGTGCGTGGCCACGAGGGGCAAGACCAAGAAGGGAAAGGTCTGCCAGGGCCGGTTCAAGCTCAAGGTGGCGGGCCGTGTGATCAGCCACAAGTTCCGCTTCAAGTCAGGCAAGATCGACCACGTCAAGGTGATGCTCCCCAAGCGCGTGCAGGCACGTGCCGCATCGCTGCATCGCAAGCACCGCAAGCTCATCGGCGCGCTCGTGATCTCGACGAAGCAGTCGAAGGGGGCCGCGCGAATCACGTACGGGAAGCTGACGATCAAGAAATGATGCGCCGGCGACGGTTGATCCTGGGCGTGGCCGCGACGGTCATTCTGAGCGCGTGGCTGCTGCCGGCCACGTCAGCGGCGGCAGACGAGACAGTCAAAGTCAAGTTCGCGTCCGACAGCATCGTCGCCGACGGCGCTTCCACTACCACCGTGACCGCGGTCGTCACCAGCGCAGGGGTCCGAGTCACTGGACACACGATCGTGTTTACGGCCAGCGACAGCGGGGTCCAGTTCGGGGCTACCAGCGAGAAGGCTAACGGCGCCTACGTCGCAACTCTCACGAGCTCGACCGTCGCCGGGACCGTGATCGTGAGTGCTACCGACGAATCGGTCACGCCGCCGGCTGCCGGGAGCGGGACGTTGGCGCAAACCGCCGGTCCGGCCAGCACCATAGGTCTCGCCCTTTCGCCCACATCGATCGTCGCTAACGGCAACTCATACACAACGGCGACAGCGACAGTCGCGGATGCCCACGGCAACCCGGTCACTGCAGACAACGTCGCCTTCTCCTCGTCCGATCCCGGGCAGGTCGTGGAGAGCGTGACTAACAGCGGCAACGGCACCTACAGCGCGCTCATTCGGAGCTCGACGACGCCGGGCCAGATCACGATCACCGCGACCGACACCGCCGTGAACCTGAGCGCGGTCGCAACACTGGCGCAGACGCTGAGCGGGAGCAACCTGTCCCTCGATGCGTTCCCATCCTCGGCGGTGACGAATCAAAGTGTGACATTGCTGGCCGCCGTGACCTCCAACCCCGGCTTCCCATCGGGGACCGTCACGTTCTCGAACGGCGGCCGCCCGATCGCCGGCTGTGTCGCCGAGCCGATCACTGCCGCGACCCCGGCCGCCACCTGCACGACCTCGTTTGCGGCGTCCACCTCCCCCGAGCTCGTGACGGCAGATTTCACACCGGACTCCGCCTCCGGCGTGGCGAACGCGACGGGATCGACAACGGTGATCGTCGGTCCAGACTCGACGTCGACATCTCTCGACGTTCCCAAGTCCACCAGCGTCGGTGCCGACACGACGTATACGGCCAGCGTGCAGCCACCGGTAGGCAGGACGGGCCCGGTCGAGCCCACCGGCACGGTCGAGTTCCTCGACGGAGGTCAACCGATCGGGTCCTGTCTCGCCAGCCGCTCACCAACGGAGGCGCGGTGTGCACGGTCAGCTACCCCTCGAACGGTACTCACAGCATCACCGCGCGCTACAGCGGCGATCCCAACTTCAATGGCTCCACGTCGACGCCGGAGACGGTGAGCGTGGTGCCGCTGCCGCCCAACGTCGCCGGAATCATCGCGGCCACGATGCAGTGGACCTTCAACTACACGCCGAGCTACACCAAGGTGGGCGCGCTCGTCGTCAACGGCCTGCCTCCCAGCGCCACGGTCAGCGTCACTTGCCGCGGACGAGGCTGCCCACTCGCCAAGCGCCTCGCGACGATGGCGCGAACCAAGCGTTGCCAGACGACCCCCAAGCAGGGTAAGTGCCCGGGTCTGAGAACGGTGAATCTGACGCCTGCATTCCAAAATCGCCACCTCCGCCCCGGAACGCGGATCTCGGTGAAGATCACCCGGCCCGGCTGGATTGGTAAGTCCTACACGTTCGCAGCCCGGGCGGCTCGTCGACCGCTCATCCAGGTCGGCTGCTTGGCCCCCGGATCGATGCGCCCGAGCCCGGGGTGTTAAACGAACTCCGGCTAGCCGGTGGCCGTGGACATGGGCGGACGCCGGGACGTCTAATCGTCGCCGTTTCGCCGATCGTGATCGCTTTTGCGGCCGTCTGGTGCCTGACGGCGTCGGCGAGCGCCGACGCCAGCTCGACGCCCGGGGACATCTACACGGTAGTTCCGAACGCTGGGTCCCAGTACCTTCATTCGCCGCAAGGGGTCGCGGTCGACTCCAGCGGCAACGTATATGTCGTCGACGCCGGCGCAAACAACGTCAAGGAGCTTCTCCCCGGCGTCACCTGCACCACATCGCTCGCTCCGGCAACCTGTTACGCGATCGTTGTCGGCGGCGGCGCCCCCGCGTCTTCCACGTGGACGTGGACGACCGACGGCACGGCGGGATTCTCCGGCGACGATGGACCTGCGACACAGGCGGAGCTCAACGACCCGCTAGGCATCGCGGTCGATTCAGACGGCAACCTGTACATCTACGACACCGGCAACTACCGCATTCGGATGGTGCCCGCAGTTGCCGGCACATACTTCGGGCAAACGATGACCGCCGGGAACATTTACACGATCGCCGGCGATGGGACACCAGGCGACACGGGCGACGGTGGCCTCGCCGTCAATGCGGAGGTTGACATTGGCGAGACGCTGGCCGTCGGATCTGACGGGAGCGTCTACTTCAGCGATCTCGTGTCCGGCTGCGTTCGAAAAATTGCACCCGACGACACCATCAGCTCATTCGCCTGCGGCTTGGGCGCCCCGCTCGGACTGGCGTTCGACCCGAGCGGCAACCTCTATGTCTCGAGCGTCGACGCCAACCGGGTCTTCCAGGTCACGCCTGCCGGCGTGGTGTCCGTGTTCGCCGGCACCGGCAACCCGGGATATGCCGGAGATGGTGGACCCGCGACGGCCGCACAGTTCGATGTCCCGCACGGGGTAGCGGTCGCGCCGAACGGAGACGTGCTCATATCCGACCGAGACAACTGCGTCATTCGAGCCGTCTCGTCTGACGGCACGATCAGCACTTACGCGGGCGACAGCTACGCCAACGCCACCGGCGTTGGTCAGGGCTGCGCGTATGGGGGATATTCCGGCGACGGCGGCCCCGCTACCGCTGACGAGGCACAACTGGGCTATCCCGAAGCGCTCACGGAGAGCCCGAGCGGCAACCTGTACATCGTCGACACGGGAGACGATGCCCTGCGTGCCGTGATCGGGGAACAGACCCCCGTCGCGAGCGATTCGCCGCCGAGCATCAGCGGCGAAGATGTCGTGGGGCAGGTTCTAACGGCGAATCCCGGTGAGTGGGCCGGGACCCCGTACCCCTCCCTCAGCTATCAGTGGTGCGTGAGCGGCGACGGCGGGGTCCAGGCTGGGTGTCCGGACGGCTACTCCGCCATCGACGGCGCGACCGGCCAGACCTACACCATCGCGCAGCAAGACCTCGGCGACGCGCTAACCGTCGCAGTGTCGGCGAGCAATCCGCTCGGAACGGCATCGGCGTCCACCGCGCCGACTTCCAGCATCACCAGCGCTCAGTAGGCGCAAGCTTCATGTTTCTTGCTCCGCCCACTCGAGCAGCGGCTCGAGCGAGAACACCGCGTCGTCGATGCCCGCGTGTGGATCGCCGATCGCCGCGAACCGCGCCGGCACGGTCGCGATCGTGAACTCGCTCGGGACGACGCCGTCGAGCTCCTCCCACGAGATCGGCGTGGACACGGTGCCGCGGGGATTTCCGCGCACCGAGTACGCGCTCGCGATGGTGTGGTCCCGGGCGTTCTGGTTGTAGTCGACGAACACTTTCCGGGGGTCACGATCCTTGCGCCACCAGGTGGTGGTGGCGTCCTCTGGGATCCTCCGCTCGACCTCGCGCGCGAACGCGAGCGCCGCCTCGCGGACCTCGCCGAAGCCCCAGCGCGGCTCGATCCGGACGTAGATGTGGAGCCCGTTCCCGCCCGAGGTCTTGGGCCAGCCGACCGCGCCGATCTCGTCGAGCACCTCGTGCGCGACACGCGCCACCCTGCGAACCGCGTCGAACGAAGCCTCCGGCATCGGATCCAGATCGATCCGCCACTCGTCGGGCTTCTCGACGTCGCGCCCTGCGTGAGTTCCAGGGATGGAACTCGACGGTCGCCATCTGCACCGCCCAGATCACGCTGCCGAGCTCGGTGACGCACAGCTCGTCGGCGGTCCGGCCGAACCGCGGGAAGTAGATCTCGACGGTCTCGACCCACGGCGGCGCGCCCTTCGGCAACCGCTTCTGATGAACCTTCTGGCCGTCGACTCCGTCGGGGAACCGGTGCAGCATGCACGGCCGTTCGCGCAGCGCGCGGACGATCCCGTCCCCCACGCTCACGTAGTACCGAGCGAGATCGAGCTTGGTTTCGCCGCGTCCGAGAAGTACACGCGGTCGGGGCTCGAGATCCGGACGGTCCTCCCGTCGACCTCGAGCTCCACGAAGCGGCTTGTGCGGCGGCGGCCACGGTCATCGCCAGGTTAGACGGCGGGTGGGCGGGGTCCGGATCAGAATCTCATCGGAGAGCGGTCTGCAGCAACTCGTGCGCCGCCCGCACGCCGCTTCGCAGCGCGCCCTCCATCAGCCCGTGCCACGCCGCCGGCGGTGTGCTCGCCGGCGAAACAACACGCGGCCCCGACGGGCACGTGAAAGCGGCCGAGTCTCGGCGTCCATCGGCGAGGAACGCCGACCGCGCCGAGTAGGCGCCGCGGACCCACGGGTCATCGGCCCACGTCGAGACCAGAACCGTGTCCGAGCGTCGAGATCCAGGACCGGCGACGGACACACCGGGACACGCGCCGCAGCGCGCGAACGCTTCGCGGCCGTATACGGCGGCGCGGCAGCCTCGACTCGCCCAGCGGCGACCCGATCAGCGCGCCGGAGCGACGCCCGCGACACGCTCGCCACGAGCGGACCGCCGCACCGCATCCCGAGTCCGGCCGCCAACTCACGCGCGATTCGATCGTTGCCGCCCTCACCGTACACGCTGTCGAAGTCACCGAACGCGCCAGCACCTCGCTCAGGACGGTCGCTCGAGATCGTCCCCGTACGCGCAGCTGACCTCGAACCGCGCTTCGATCGGCCTCCGCAGCCGGTCGAGCTCGACCGACGGACCGTCGCCTTCCCGGCCGCGGCGAGCTGAGCCGCTGACTGCCGCAGTACCTCATAATCGAGACATCGAGCACCCGCGGCTCCCGGTTGCCGTACAGCGTCCCCTTGCGTACGAGCGGAGCCCGAGTCGACCCGCGGTGGCATCTTGTCGTGCGGCAGGATGAACTCGGCACCGCGCTCGACCACCGCGCCGGCGAAAGGGACCGACCACACCCGGCCGCCGACTCGGTCGCGCGCCTCGAGCACATCGACCTCGGCCCCGCGCCCGCGACAGCGCGTCGGCCGCGGCGAGCCCCGCAAACCCCGCGCCGACGACGATCACCCGCACGACAGCGGCACGACCACTACTCGGCCTTGATGTTCCAGCTCGGCCGGTTCTCGATCGCCTTCAGGTAGCGCCGCTTCCACTGCGGCCGCCCGAACGTGCTCCACGCCATCGCCGCGAGCGCCGCCAACAGAAGCCCGCTGAAGGCGCGGCCGAGCACGACCAGCGCGATCAGCGAAGCGACCACGAGCGCGGCGGCCGCCAGCGGGATCCACCGGAACCGCGCCTGAGTGCGGCACAGCTGCGCGTACTCCTCGAGCGGGATCTGCCGCGTGTCCCACGTCCTGCCGCATTTCTCGCACGTCCACCGTTCGCCGTAGTGGAGGTCACGACGCTCGCCGCACTCGCAGCCGACGTGATCGGCGGACCTCGCCGGATCGACCGCGGAAGATCCGATTCGCCGGGCATGCGCAGGTCAGTGCGCCGGAGGCTCCCATCCCTCGAGCACGCCGGCTTCCAGTCGGTCCCGACCGTCCGCGAACCCTCGACCCACGGGCCGAGCTCGGGCTGGGGGAACTTGCAGTGGCGCTCCTTCAGCGCGATCCCGTACGAGTTGCCCGACTGGAGATGCTTGATCAGCACCTTGCGCGCGATCTCGTTCTCGCGGCCCGACGGAATCGGGAAGTAGATCTTCAGGAACGAGTTCGAGTAGCGGTCGAACACCGCCGGCACGCCGTCCTCCTCGAGCAGCTCGACGTCCTCGAGCCAGTTGATGTCCTCGCCCGGGGTCGCGGCCAGCAGGTCGACGTCCTCGACCAGCGAGATGTCCTCCTGGTAGGGGAACCGCCGGCCGGCCAGATCCTCGGCGTCGATCAGACGATCCTCGTGGCTCGACGCGTTCGCGTCTCGACATCAGTCTGCTTACCGCCGACGCGCCTCCTCGTCCGCCGCGCCACGCCGGCCCCCCACTCCCAACCTGCCGGCCTCCGACTCCAGGAAGTCGATCGGGTTCTCGACATGCCGCTCGAGCAGCCGCTCGATCCGCTCGAGCGTCCGCTCCTCGGACACGCCCGGGATGTAGTCGGTGCCGGCGAGCGGCACCCGCGCCATCGCCGACGCCTCGACGGTCAGCGCGCACAGGTCCTCGGGCTCGAGGCTGTGGACGTCGGTCTTCCCGCACGCGCGCGCCAGCATCTGGCACTCGAGCGTCATCGTGTGCAGGAAGTTGTAGACGCGCTGGGCGGCGTCGTCGACCACGAGCCGCTTGCGCAGCTCCGGGTCCTGGGTGGTGATGCCGACCGGGCAGCGGCCGGTGTGGCAGTGGTAGCACTGCCCGGCGGGCACGCCGACCGTGCCCTCGTAGTCGGTGACGCCCGGGATCTCCTTGTTGCAGTTCAGCGCCATCAGCGCCGAGTGGCCGATCGCCATCGCGGTCGCCCCGAGCGCGATCGCCTTGGCGACGTCGGCGCCGTTGCGGATCCCGCCGGCGACCACCAGGTCGATCTCGTCGGCCATGCCGACGTCCTCGAGCGCGCGCCGCGCCTCGGGGATCGCCGCCATCAGCGGGATCCCGGTCTCCTCGGTGGCGATGTGCGGGCCGGCGCCGGTCGAGCCCTCGGCGCCGTCGAGGTAGATGATGTCCGGGCCGCACTTGGCGGCCATCCGCACGTCGTCGTAGACGCGCGCGGCGCCGAGCTTCAGCTGGATCGGGATCTCGTAGTTGGTGGCCTCGCGGATCTCCTGGATCTTCAGAGACAGATCATCCGGGCCGAGCCAGTCCGGGTGCCGCGCGGGCGAGCGCTGGTCGATCCCGGCCGGGAGCGAGCGCATCTCGGCGACCTGCTCGGTGACCTTCTGGCCCATCAGGTGGCCGCCGAGCCCGACCTTGCAGCCCTGGCCGATGAAGAACTCGAACGCGTCGGCCAGCATCAGGTGGTGCGGGTTGAAGCCGTAGCGGCTCTGGATCACCTGGTAGTACCACTTGGTCGAGAGGTCGCGCTCGGGCGGGATCATCCCGCCCTCGCCCGAGCAGGTGGCGGTGCCCGCCATCGACGCGCCCTTGGCGAGCGCCATCTTGGCCTCGAGCGACAGCGCCCCGAAGCTCATCCCGGTGATGTAGATCGGGATGTCGAGCTCGATCGGCTTCTTGGCGAAGCGCGCGCCGAGCACGGTCTTGGTCACGCACTTCTCGCGGTAGCCCTCGATCACGAACCGGGTCAGCGTTCCCGGCAGGAACATCAGCTCGTCCCAGTGCGGGATCGGCTTGAACATCGAGAAGCCGCGCATCCGGTAGCGGCCGAGCTCGGCCTTGACGTGGATGTCGTCGATCACCTCGGGGGTGAAGATCCGGCTGCGCCCGAGGCGGTTGCGGGCCATCGGGGCGTTTTCGTCGGCATGGCGCCGCCATCCTACAGGACGAGCTTGCGCTCGGACGGCTCGAGCGAGTCGTAGTTGTAGAGCTTCTTGCCGCACACGAACTTCTGGAACTCGGGCGGCTCGCCCAGGCCGTAGATCCCGAACTTGCGCTCACGAACTCGGTGTCGGCGTCGGTCCACTCGCCGGGCACGCAGTCGATCCCGAGCGAGGCGACCTTGCCGCCGACGTAGATCATGCCGTCGTACATCGAGTCGCCGAGGCCGTGGCCGGCGTTGCCGCAGATGATCTGGCGGCCGCGCTGCATCATGAACCCGGTCATCGAGCCGGCGTCGCCGAGCGACGATGATCGTCCCGCCCTTCTGGTCGATCCCGGTGCGCGCGCCGACCTGGCCGCGGACGACGACGTCGCCGCCGCGCAGCGCGGCCGCGGTCAGCGAGCCGGCGTTGCCGTCGATCACGCACACGCCCGACATCATGTTCTCGCACGCCGACCAGCCGACGCGGCCGGTGATGTGGACCTCGGGGCCGTCGATCAGCCCGCACGCGAAGTAGCCGAGGCTGCCCTCGAACGTGATCTTGCAGCGCTGCAGGATCCCGACGCCGAGCGAGTGCTTGGCGCCCGGGTTGCGGACCGTCACCTCGTGCACGCCCTCGTCGTAGATCAGCCGGCGCAGCTCGAGGTTGATCTGCCGCGTGGTCAGGTGACGCGCGTCGAAGCTCGCGCGCTCGCCGTCGATCTCGGCGACGTTACGGGATCGTCTCGTCGAGCTCGACCAGACCCCGCGGGTCGAACCGCGCCTCCGGGATCGCGCCGGCCGAGGCTACCGTGTCCATACCATCACCTCGCTCTCGTACGGGTCGTAGGTCTCGATCTCGCGGTCGATCACCGCGCGGATCGCCATCTCCTCGGAGGCGAGCACGACCATGTCGTCGCCCTCGTAAAGGACCAGCGGCTTGGCGGCGAGCTCGTCCTTGGCCATCCCGAGCGCGTCGTCGGAGACGCAGATGTAGGTGAACACGCCGTCGAGGTCCTCGAGGCTCATCGCGCATGGCGTCCTCGAGCGACGGCGCCCTCGGCCATCTTCTGCGCGAGGTACACCGCGATGATCTCCGAGTCGCAGTCCGAGGCGAACCGGTGTCCGATCCGCTCGAGGCGCCGGCGCCACTGGTGGTAGTTGGTCAGCTGCCCGTTGTGGACGACGGCGACGTCCGAGAACGGGTACGCCCAGTACGGGTGGGCGTTGGAGATGTCGACGTCGGACTCGGTCGCCATCCGCACGTGCCCGATCCCGTGCGTGCCGATGTAGCCGTCGAGCTTGTACGAGGTGCCGACGGTCTGGGCGTCGCCGAGGTCCTTGATGATCTCGAGCGCCGAGCCCGCCGACAGGACCTCGGCGCCCGGCACCGACTCGACGTAGTCGGCCAGGTGCTTGAGCTCGCCGTCGTAGTCGAGCGCGGCCGCGATCGTGTACTCGTTGATGTCCTCGATCGAGTCGACGCGAGCGCCGGCGGCGCGCAGCCGCGCCTCCACCTCGCGCCGGCGGCGGCGGAGCCGGTCGGCGTACTCGATGTCCCCGTTCGCCGCCGCCGTCGGCGAGCTTGATCCGCATGATCAGGTCCGCGCTCGGCCGGCGGTACAGCGCGTAGCCGGTCGAGTCGGGGCCGCGGTGCTTCATCGACTGGAGCATGCGCGTCATGTCCGCGCCGAGCCGATGGGCGCCGTTGGCGGGAGGGGATCCGTATCCGCGGTAGATGATTCCGGCGATCCCGCACATGGTTACGGGAGCACCTCGAGGTACTCGTTCCGCTCCCAGTCGGTGACCGCGGCCAGGTAGCGCTCCCACTCGTCGCGCTTGTACCAGTCGAACACCTTGTAGAGGCGACCGGGAATCGCGGCCTGGATCAGCTCGTCGGCCGCGAGCGCGTTCAGCGCCGCGCCGAGGCTCTCGGGGACCCTCTCGATCTCGACTCCCTGCTGAAGCAGCTCGTACGTGTTGCCCTGCTGCGGCGGCCCCGGGTCGAGCTTGCGCCGCACGCCATCGAGGCCGGCCTGGAGCAGCGCGGCGGTCGTCAGGTACGGGTTGCACGAGGAGTCGACGCCGCGGTACTCGAACCGTCCGCCGGTCGCGACGCGCACCGTCGTGGTGCGGTTCTGCCAGCCCCAGTTCTTGTAGATCGGGGCCCAGAAGCCCGTGTCCCACATCCGGCAGTAGGAGTTCACGGTCGGGTTGCCGATGCACATCAGCGCGCCGAAGTGCTCGAGCATGCCGCCGAGGAAGTTCCGCGCGATCTCCGACAGCTGCGCCGGCCCGTCGGGATCGTGGAACACGTTGACGCCGTTCTCGTCGACGAGCGTGAAGTGGTGGTGGTGACCGTTGGCCGACACGCCGGTGAACGGCTTCGGCATCCACGAGGGAAGCACGTCGTGCTTGCGGCCGACCGCGGCGCACACCTGGCGGTAGGTCGTGAGGTTGTCGGCGGTCCGGACCGGGCGGTCGAAGCGGAAGTTCAGCTCGAGCTGGCCCGGCGCGTCCTCGTGGTCGCCGTAGCTCATGTCGAGGCCGAGCCGCTGGCCCCAGTCGACCACGTCGAGCAGCACCGGACGGAGCTCCTCGAACTGGTGGATGTGGTAGCAGTAGGGCTTGGTGACGCCCTCGGGCAGCTTGCCGTCCTCGGGCTGCTTCAGCCACATCGTCTCGGGCTCGATCCCGATCAGGAACTGGTAGCCGAGCTCCTGCTCGAACTCGTGCGCGACCCGCTTGAGGTTCTGGCGGCAGTCGGCGTCGAGCAGGTCGCCGGTCTCGGTGTCGTAGCAGTCGCAGTACACGCGCGCGACCCGCTCGTCCCACGGCAGCACGGCGAACGTGTCGAGATCGGCGACCGCGGCGAGCTCTGACTCCTCGGGGCCGAACCCGATGTAGTTGCCCAGGCGATCGGTGAACAGGTTGGCGGTGGCGCCGTACACGAGCTGGTAGCCCTTCTCGGCGACCTGCGGGAAGAACGTCGACACGACGCCCTTGCCCATCACGCGGCCGGTGACCGACACCTGCTGGAAGAACACGTACTTGATGCCCTGCTGCTCGATCCGGCGCGTGATCTGCTCGATCGTCTCGCGTCGGCCGGGAGCGTTCCGAGCCTCCTCGAGCGTCGCCGGCGCCGGCGCGATCCGCGGGCTCTCGAGAACCGTCTGTACGGTTCCACCAAGCGGCACCGTCACCGCACTCGGGTCGCCGCCGTCGACTGCTACCGCCATCCTCCACTCCTTTCTTGCACCCTGGTCCAAGCGATGCGCGGACGCTCCCAAACGGTCGCCGGCGCACGCCCGCGACCGTTGTACAAATTCGTACAGCCGCGGTTATACCAGTTGCGGGAGGCCGAGGCAAGCGTCGTCCGGCGGCCGCGGGGGACCCAACCCCGATAACTGAACAGTCGAGTCGCCGCGCCCGGTGAATGCGTATTCACCGGGGCTATAGCACCGCCTTGACCGCTCTCGACCTACGGGAACCGTCGAGTGCGGGGTTGCCGGGGTTAGGACGCGCGCCGCCCTCCCCCAGGTGCCCGCCTTGACCCCACCACCGGACGGTCCTATGCTCACCCACAGCACATCACGCAATGCCATTGCGCTACACGCAACGCGAGGAGCTCGCAACCATGTCTGAACCCCTCCCCGACTCGGTGCCCGTCCTCGTCATCGGCGCCGGCGTCCACGGCCTCTCGACCGCCTGGCACCTCGCGCAGCAGGGCCAGCGCGTGCTCGTCGTGGACAAGACCGACGTCGCCGCCGGCGCCTCGGGGATCGCGTGCGGCGTGATCCGCAACAACTACTTCCAGCCGGCGATGTCCGAGCTGATGGCGGCGTGCGTCGAGGTGTGGGAATCCGATCCGCAGGCGCTCCACTACCACGGGAGCGGCTACATCGCGCTCGGTCCGCCCGCCGCAGGAGAGCGACCTGATCGAGGTGCACGAGCGCCAGCAGCGGATCGGCTATCCGTCGGAGCTGTACGTCGGCGAGGACGCGGTCGCGGCGCACATGCGCTCGCTGTACGGCGACTGGCGCGCGCCCGGCTTGACCGTGTGCCTGCACGAACGCGCCGGCGGGTTCGCCTTCAACAAGGAATCGATGCTCGGTCTCGCCGCGAAGGCCAAGCAGGCCGGCGCGGAGATCCGAACCGGCGTCGAGGTCACTGGGTTCGACCAGGACAACTCGGGCGCGGTCACCGCCGTGCACACCACGCAGGGCACGATCCACCCCGACCAGGTGGTCGTCGCGGTCGGGCCGTGGATCGCCTCGATCTGGGCGATGCTCGGCTTGCCGGCGAGGATCGACGTCCGCCAGCCGGACGGCGCACTCGAGCCCGCCCTGCAGATGTGGACGTACTGGTACCTCCAGGAGGGCGAGATCGAGTTCGACCCGACGCTGTTCGTCACCGACGACGGCCGCGAGTCGCCCGTGCTCCACGTCGACTCGGACCAGACGCTACGCGACGACGCGGCGAGGCTGATCACGAGCGAGCCGTGGGGCGTGTACTTCAAGCCCGACCGCGAGACCGTGCAGGGCGGCGCCCAACCGCTGCGGCTCGGCCACGCGATCGATATCGACCCGTATCCGACCGGCACGGTCGAGCCCGGCTTCGCCGATATGTGGTGCGCGGCGCTGTCGCACTGCCTCGGCCGGTTCGAGGGCGCGCGGCCGACGTACCGCCAGACCCGGAGCGGTGGCGCCGGCGCGTTCACCGTCGACAACTTCCCGGTGTTCGACTACATGCGTCCGAACGTGTTCGTCGCCGCGGACTCGAACCACGGCTACAAGATGATCGCCGTCGGCCGCGAGATCGCGCGCGTGCTCGGCGGCGAGCACTCGTCGCTGCTCCACCCGTTCCGGTTCGAGCGGTTCGAGACCGGGGACCTGCACCCGGTCTCGCACAGCCCCTACCCCTGGAGTTGATTTGGGGCCGCCTTACGGCGGCATCCCTGGGGCCGTTCCGCCGGGCAGTCGCGTTCGACCCGGCGGGGTGGTCGTTGCCCCGGGCGGCACGCGCCGCCGACCGCTGGGACTACCTGCATATCGCGCCATTCGAGGAGGAATCGCGAGACCTCGGCGCAGAATGCATGTGGGGCGTGCGCGACGCGCCACGGCTTTCCGAAACCGGCTCGGGTGGCGCGATATGCAGGTCGCGGACCACGCGAGAGCTGCGCAGGTGCGTGTCCCACTCGGGTGACTCGCGCCCGATCGAGCGACCAAGCGACATGGTTGGCGAGCGCACGTGACCCGATGCGGACGCGCACCGGAGCTGCTTAGGTGACGTGCGCGACGATCACGGGCGCCGCCGTGGGCGCGAGTGTCCCCCCGGCCGGCTCCTGGGTGACCAGCACCGCGCTGACTCCGCCCAGGCTTCCGGGAACGCCAACCGCGGCCGACCCGTTCGCCCTCACGGCGAACAGCGTCCCGGTCGGTGTCGGCGCCGCACCCCCGCGCTGAACCCACATCTCATAGATGCGACCGGCGGGCAGCTGAGGCAGCCGGTGGACGATCAGGTCGCCGTGGCCGCCCGTGATCTGGAGCTCGGCGCTGCCGGTCGATGCCTGGATCGTCTTTGTGCTCGAGCCGCCCGAGCTCAGCGCGACCACGAGGACGACCGCGATCACCGCCGCCGCGGCGAACGCTCCGCCCCATGCCAGGACCGGGCGCCAAGAACGCGCGGTCCCGCTCGGCTGGGCCTTCGGCGTCGCGCGCACCTCGCTCAGCACGCGCCGGCGCAGGTCCTTCGGCACCCGATATTGCGTGGCCGACTCCGGCAGCGCACCGGTGATCTGCTCGAACTCCGCCAGCTGTTTCTGACAGGCGGCGCAGTCGGCGAGATGAGCGCGGAACGCCTCGGCCTCGGCTGACTCGAGCGCCCCGAGCGCGTACGCCGCCGCGTCCTCGCCGCACCGGTGGCCGTTCGCGATCCGGTCCTCGCCGCTCATACGGTCACCCGGGCTTCCTCGCCGAGGACGTAGCGCATCTTGTTGAGCCCGAGCCTCATCCGCCCCTTCACGGTACCGGGCGGCAGATGCAGCATCTCGGCGATCTGGTTGTGAGTGAAGCCGCCGAAGTACGCGAGCTCGATCACCCGGCGCTGGTCGGCCGGGAGCTCGTCGAGCGCGGTTCGCACTTGCCGCGCGTCGTCGCGGCGCTCGACCTCGGCGTCGGTGGCGTCGGGCGCCGGCAGGCGCGCGGCAATACCGTCGTCGGCGACGTCGCGCCGGTCTCGCGCCCCCGACCGGCGGAACGCGTCGATCGCACGGTTGTGCACCACGCTCAGCACCCACGATCTCACGCTGCCCCGTCTCGGGTCATAGCCGCTTCCGCTCCGCCACAGCGACAGGAACGCGTCCTGGACGATGTCCTCGGCGGCCGCGCGACGCCCACACATCCGGTAGGCGAGCGAGAACGCGGCCGACGCGTGCCGGTCGAAGATCACCTCGAACGCATCGACGTCGCCGTCGCGGACCAAACCCATCAGGTCCTCGTCGGCTAGGGCGCGCAGGTCCGCCGCACGTCGAAATCGGCCACCCGGTCGGGGCATGCCCCATCCTATCCGGGCCCACCGAGCGATCGGCCGAGCTCGGATGCCGCCTTTCCGAGCGGCGCACGCAGCGCGCGGCGCGTGCTCGCGGGCAGCCGCGTCGCCGGACCCTGCAGGCCGAGAATCGCGACCAGCTCGTCTCCGCGACCGATCACCGGCACGGCCAGCGCGTTCAGGTCGGGCTCGCGCTCGCCGACAGCCTCGGCGATCCCGGACGTCCGCACCGCCTCGAGCTCGGCCGCGAGCGCGTCGGGATCGATGATTGTGCGCTCGGTGAACGCCGTGAGCTCGCCCGGAGCCGCTGGGGGCCCGAACGCCAGCATCACCTTGCCGGCCGCAGTGGCGTGAGCGACGCTCGGCCGGCCGACACGAGCCATGCTGACCACGCTCGACGACGACGGGACGAAGTCGACGGTGATCGCCTCTCCCGCTCCCGGCACTGACAGGGTGGCGGTCTCGCCGGTCTCCTCAACCAGCCAGGTCAGCCACGGACGGGCCCGCTCGCGCACGTCGAGCCGCCCGAGCACTCGGTCCGACAGCGCCACGAACTTCAGTCCCAGCCGGTACGGCCCGTCGGGGGAGCGCTCGAGGAACCCGCCCTCCTCGAGCGTCGCAAGCAACCGCGATGCGGTGCTGGCGTTGACGCCGATCCGGCGGGCCAGCTCGTTGACGCCCAGGCCAGCATCGCTGCGCGCGACCTCGTCGAGGAGAGCGAGCGCGCGCGCCACCGACGCCACCCGCTGCCGCGGTCCTGCGTTCACGGACGGCGCGTGCGCGCGCCGGCGTCGCGGGAGTTGCGGGAGCCGCGGAAGTTCGCGATCGGGGTGGGCCGGGTCGACTCGAGCGAGCGCGTCACGGCAACGTCGAGGCCGCCGGGGGCGAACAGGTCGCGCGAGTACGCGACGCGCTCGTCGCGGCCGGCGTAGATCAGCTCCTCGAGCTCAAGCACCGCCGTCGTCCGCCGCACCCCGAGGAGCTTGCCTGCGCGCTCGCGCGGATTGAGCAGCGACGGGATCACGCGAGTGCGCGCGAACGTGACCGGCACGCCGAGACCGATCAGCACATCGAGGACCATCTGGCCGCGCTCGAGCGCGATCCGGAGCGCGGCGTCGTCCGGCAACGACACCTTCGGATGGACGACATCGAACATCACGGCCACCGGGGCCTCGTTGGCGACGAGCGTCCGCGAGACGGTGATCGCCGGCGCGATCGGCGCGAGCCCGAGCGCTTCGCCGACCTCCGCGCCGACCGCGCGGCGCTCGATGTTGAGATCGACCGAGACCAACGTGAGTCCTCGGCGCTCGGCGAGAGACGAATACGGCTCCAGGCGCTCGAGCCGCTCACCGAGCGCGGCCGGCACCCCGCTCCGCCCGACGAACGTCCCGCTGCCCTGCCGGCGCACGATCTCGCCGCGCTCCTCGAGGCGACGGAGCGCGCTTCGCAGCGTCCCCCGCGAGACGCCGAGCATCGTCGCTACCTCGTGCTCGGGCGGGAGGCGATCGCCTTGGCGATAGCGCCCACCGGCCAGCCAGATGTGGAGCGCCTCTTCGGCGCTGTCCACGAGCGAGGGGCTCCGCTGCGGCTGCTCCGCGCGAGCGTCATTAGAGCCTTGGGACCGTCGCCATCGGGCCGCCACGTCCTCTCGGGCCACTTCTCGCCCTCCTCCCCGAACAGGTTTGAACCTATTGTGCCAAGAGGTGCAAACCCGCGTATGTCCGCATTCCTACCGAACGCAGAACTCGCTCGAGCCCCGGTTGAAGCACAGCAGACCGCGGAGCGTGGCGCCGTCCGCGTCGAGCACGATCAGCCGCGGCTCGGGCTGATCGTCGAGCAGCTTGATCGCCTCGGAGATCGGCATGGCCGGCGTCGTCGCAACCGGCTCGGTGTCCGCGTACCTGACCGCAGGGCCGTCCGCCGGAGCGTCCTCCGGGAGGCTGTCTCGCTCGATCGCGCCGCGGAAGATGCCGTCGTCGGCGAGGAGCACGGTGCGCACGCTCGGGTTCTCGAACGCGCGCCGGACATCGGCGACGAGCGCGTCGCCGGGCTGCGTCTTGGGCCTGGCAATCATCACTTCGCCGACCGTGAGAACCGCGGCCTCGTCGCTCGCCATGCGCCCCGTTCGTGCCATTGCCAGCAGATAGTAGGGCTCTACCATCGCGCTCATGGCGCGGACGGCCGCAATCGTGCTCGCGGGTGGCAGATCCTCGCGTATGGGCTCGCCTAAGGCGGCGCTCGACTGGCACGGCTCGACGCTGCTGCGCCGCGTGACGGGGATCGTCGCGCGGTCTGTCGACGGTCCGGTGGTCGTCGTATCTGCGCCGGGGCAAGCGTTGCCGGCGCTCGACCGCGCGATCGAGGTGGTGGCAGACGAGCGGGAGGGTCGCGGCCCGGTTCAGGGAATCGCCGCCGGCCTGTCCGCGATCGGCGATCGCGCCGAGGTCGCGTACGTCTCCGCGACCGACGTGCCGCTGCTGCATCCGGCGTTCGTCCGGCGCGTCGTCGGCGCGCTCGGCGACGAGGTCGACGTCGTGCTCCCGGAAGTCGGGGGGTATCGCCAGCCGCTGTCGGCCGCCTACCGCGTGGACCTCCTGGGCGCGATCAACGAGCTGATCGCGGCCGACCGGATGCGCCCGGCGTTCCTGTTCGAACGGTCTCGGGTAATGCTCCTGAGCGAGGCCGATCTGCTGCGAAACGGTGCGCTGGCCCGGCTCGATCCCACGCTCGCCTCCGTCAGCAACATCAACGAGCGCGCCGACTACGAGCGCGCCCACGCGCTGCCGGCTCCTGAGATCGTCGTCGAGAAGTTCGGGCCGCTGGCGAAACCCCCGGGGGAGCGCCGGCAAACCGCCCACGGTTGGTCGCTCGGAGCCGTGGCCGACGCCGCGAGCCTCACCCTTGACGAGCACGTGGTGGCCGCGCTCAACGGCGATCAGATCACGCGCGACCCGGAGCTGCCATTGGTCGCGGGCGACAAGCTCGCCTTCATGGTCGCGGACGCTGGGGGCTAGCCTTACTTAGATGCCACCCGGCGGTTATTTCGGGAAGGCGCTGCTCGTGGACTTGAGCACGGGTTCCGGTGAGTCGGCGCAGATCGAGGAGGCGGTGCTGCGCTCGTATGTCGGGGGCGCCGGCCTCGGCACGTGGCTGATGCACCAGCACTGCCCGGCGGGCATCGACCCGCTCGACCCGCGGGCGCCGGTGATGTTCGTGTTCTCGCCGCTCGTCGGAACGCCGCTCACGACCAGCGCCAAGTTCGCGGTGGTGGCCAAGTCGCCGCTGACCGGCCGGCTCACGGACGCGCTCGCGTCGAGCCACTTCGCGATCGCCGGCAAGCTCACCGGCCACGATGCGATCGTGCTCCGCGGCGCGTGCGCGGAGCCGTCCTTCGTCGTGATCGATCGCGGCGAAATCCGCACCGAGCCGGCGAACGACCTGTGGGGTCTGCCGGCGGCCGCCGCAGAGGCCCGCCTCCGGGACCGGCTCGGCCCGGCGTACCGCGTGGCCGCGATCGGCCCAGCCGGCGAGCGCGGCGTTCGCTACGCGACGATCTCGCACGACGGACGTCACGCCGGCCGCGGCGGGCTCGGCGCGGTGATGGGATCCAAGTGGTGCAAGGCGATCGTCGTGCGCGCCGGCACGAAGGTTGCGTCCGCCGATCCCGCCGCGGTCCTCGCGGCCGCGCGCCAGCTGCGCGAGCGCTCGTTCGGACCCGCCACCGCCAAGTACCGCGAGCTCGGGACGATGGCGAACCTCCTCGCTTTCAACGCGATCTCGACGCTTCCCACGCGGAACTTCTCCGCCGTCCAGTTCGAAGGCGCGCCAAAACTCGGCGCCGAGGAAATCGCCGATCTGAAGCAGCTCGCGCGCAACTCGTGCGCCTCGTGCTCGATCGGCTGCGAGCATATTTACCGGGGGCCGAACGGCAAGAAGACCAGGATGGAGTACGAGAACGTGTTCGCGCTCGGACCGCTGTGCGGCGTGAGCGACGCGGACGCGGTGATCGCGGCGAGTTCGCGGTGCGACGAGCTCGGCCTGGACACGATCTCCACCGGCGGAACGATCGCGTGGGCGATGGAGTGCGTCGAGAAGGGGCTGATCGACGCGCCGTGGCTCCGCTTCGGCGATCCGGAGGCGCTGCTGCGCGCGATCGAGGAGATCGGCACACGCGAGGGCCTCGGCGATCTGCTCGCCCTCGGCTCGCGCGCCGCATCGAAGATCGTCGGCCAGAACTCCGACAAGTTCGCGGCGCATGTCAAGGGACTCGAGCTCCCCGGGTACGAGCCGCGGACGCTCCAGGCGATGGCGCTCGGGCTGGCGGTCAACGCCCGGGGCGCCGATCACAACCGCTCGGGCGCGTACGAGGCCGACCTGTCCGGCGCCCACGACCGCCTGCACGGCGGAGAAGCTCACGTGGCCGGCGCGATCGAGACCGAGAACCGGGCCGCGATCATGGACTCGCTGATCCTGTGCAAGTTCCTGCGCGGCGTGTTCGAGGATCCGTTCCCGGAGTGGTCCACGCTTCTGAACTCGGTCACCGGCTGGGACGTCGACGCGAACGAGCTGGCGACCACCGCGCGCCGGATCGTGCTCGCCAAGCGCCTGTTCAACCTGCGCGAGGGATGGACCCGCGCGGAGGACTGGCTTCCGGACAGGTTCTTGTCCGAGTCGCTAGAACTTGAGTCTGGGCGCACGGCGACGTTGACCGCGGACCGCCTCGAGGCGATGATCAGTTGGTACTACCGCGGACGCGGGCTCGAGGAAACCGGCGTGCCGAGGCCGGACACGCTTGACGAACTGTCACTACACGAACTAATGGACTCCGAACCAATCGGTTCGAAAGTGGGATAGTGGAGGTCCAATGGCTACGACGACGACACCCGCGACACTCACCAAGAACGTCACGCTGACGATCGACGGCCGCGAGGTGACGGTCCCCGACGGCACCACGATCCTCGACGCGGCCAAGCAGCTCGAAATCGAAATCCCCGTCCTGTGCCACGACGACCGCTACGACCCGGTCGGCGTGTGCCGCATGTGCGTGGTCGACGTCGGCGCCCGGGTCTACGCCGCCGCGTGCGTGCGCCCGTGCGAGGAGGGGATGGAGGTCACGACCACGAGCGACCGGATCGACGCCCAGCGCGCGATGCTGACCGAGCTGCTGCTCTCGGACCAGCCCGACCCCGAGCACGACCCCAAGGAGACCAAGACCGCCGACAACGAGCTGCTCGTGCTCGTCCGGCAATACGGCGTCGAGCAGGGCACCGGCATCCCGCAAGACGAGGGCCGCGGGATCGACGACTCGAACCCGGTGATCTCGGTCAACCACGACGCGTGCATCCTGTGCGACCGCTGCGTGCGCGCGTGCGACGACATCCAGAACAACGACGTGATCGGGCGCAGCGGCAAGGGCTACAGCACCCGGATCGCGTTCGATCTGAACGACCCGATGGGCGAGTCCTCGTGCGTGACGTGCGGCGAGTGCGTGGCAGCGTGTCCGACCGGCGCGCTCACCAACAAGCCGATTCGCGGCGTCCCGATCCAGCCTCGCGAGAAGCTCCGCCAGGTCGACACGGTGTGCCCGTACTGCGGCGTCGGCTGCGCGCTCACCTACAACGTCGACGACGAGCGCAAGGCGATCTCGTTCGCCGACGGACGCCAGCA
Source organism: uncultured Solirubrobacterales bacterium (assembly GCA_963849675.1). GTDB lineage: Bacteria > Actinomycetota > Thermoleophilia > Solirubrobacterales > Solirubrobacteraceae > Palsa-465. Next base: position 389,742 of record CAWKIW010000001.1, read on the forward strand.
GCCCGGATCCAAGGGCCGGCTGTGCGTCAAGGGCCGCTACGGCTGGGACTACGCGGCCTCCCCGCAACGGCTCACCAAACCGTTGATCCGCGTGGATGATGCTTACCCGAAAGGGCCGCTCTCGACCGACGTGCGCGGCGACGAGGCCGGCGGACGGTCGGACAAGCGGCGTAAGCCCGGCGGCCTCGTCGACTACGACCAGGTGATGCCGTCATTCCGCGAGGCGACCTGGGACGAGGCGCTCGACCTCGTCGCCCGCCGGCTCAGCGAGATCTACGCCGACGGCGGCCCGGGAGCGATCGCGGGGTTCGGGTCGGCGAAGTGCTCCAACGAGGAGGCGTACCTCTTCCAGAAGCTGATCCGCACGGGCTTCCACACCAACAACGTCGACCACTGCACGCGCCTCTGCCACGCGTCGAGCGTCGCCGCGCTGTTCGAGGGGATCGGATCGGGCGCGGTCTCGACCACCTACGGCGACGTGATCAACGCCGACGTGATCATCATCGCCGGCTCGAACGCGACCGCGAACCACCCGGTCGCCTCGTCGTTCTTCAAGCAGGCGCGCCGCGCCGGCACGACGATCATCTACGTCGATCCGCGCGGGGACAAGGTCGCCGACCACTCCGACATCTTCTGCCAGCTGAAGCCCGGCACCGACGTCGCCTTCTACAACTCGGTGATGCACGAGATCATCCGCCTGGGTCTCGTCGACGAGGAATTCATCCGCGACCGCACCTCGAACTTCGACGCGCTGGCCGAGACCGTCAAGGACTATCCGCCCGAGCGCGGCGCGCAGATCACCGGCGTCAGCGCCGAGCAGATCCGTCGGGTCGCGCGGGCCTGGGGCGAAGCCAGCGCCGGGATCATCTTCTGGGGGATGGGCATCTCGCAGCACACGACGGGCACCGACAACGCGCGCTGCCTGATTGCGATGTGCGCGATCACCGGTAACGTCGGCCGTCAGGGGAGCGGTTTGCATCCGCTGCGCGGCCAGAACAACGTCCAGGGCGCGTCGGACATGGGGCTGATCCCGATGTTCTACCCGGACTACAAGGGCGTCGCCGACGAGGCCACGCGCGAGCGCTTCCAGAAGGCCTGGGGCGAGAGCGACCTCGACGCCGTCAAGGGCCTGACCGTCACCGAGATCATCGGCTCGGTGCTGAAGGGCGGCGTGCGTGGGATGTACATGATGGGCGAGAACCCGTTCCTGTCGGATCCGAACATCAACAAGGTCCGGAAGGCTTTGTCCGCGCTTGAGTTCCTGTGCGTCCAGGACATCTTCCTGACCGAGACCTCCGAGTTCGCCGACGTGATCCTGCCCGCTTCCTCCTACATGGAGAAGGACGGGACCTACACGAACACCGACCGCCGAGTGCAACTCGGGCGTAAGGTCCTTGACCCGCCCGGGGACGCGCGCGTCGACTACGAGATCGTGCAAGAGATCGCGCGGCGGGTCGGCCTCGACTGGAACTACTCATCGCCCCGAGAGGTGTTCGAGGAAATGGTCTCGGTGATGCCGAGCTACGCGAACCTCAGCTACGACAACCTCGGGCTGACCGGGAAGCTCTACCCCAACCCGGACCCGGAGAACTCCGACGGAACCGTCGTGATGTTCACCGAGAAGTTCAACACCGACGACGGGCTCGCCCACCTCGTGCCCGCCGAGTGGCTCCCGGCGAAAGAGTTGCCCAACGACGAGTACCCGTTCGTCCTGAACACGGGACGGCTGCTCGAGCACTGGCACACGGGCTCCATGACGCGCCGCTCGTTCGCGCTCGACGCGATCCAGCCGCGCGCACAGGTGTACATGCACCCGACCGACGCGGCCGAGTGCGGGCTGGCGGACGGCGCGATGGCCCGCGTGAGCTCGCGCCGGGGGACGATCGAGCTCGAGGTCAAGGTGTCTCACAAAGAGATGCTCGGCAACCTTTTCATCCCGTTCCACTTCCGCGAGGCGGCCGCGAACCTGCTGACGATCGACGAGATCGACCCGGTCGGGAAGATCCCGGAGTTCAAGTTCTGCGCGGTGCGCATCGAACCCGCCACGAACGGGAACGGCTCCGCGGGAGCGCACTGATGGCGGTCACGAACGGCCGCGTCCCCGGCCGCGAGGCGCGCGCCGGCAAGTTCCCGGGCCCGAGTCTGATCCCGTCGCTCAACGCGATTCAGCGCGAGCACGGCTGGCTCCCGCGCGAGGAGCTGACCCGGCTATCTCGTGAGACGCGCCGGCCGCTGTACGAGATCGAAGGGCTGGTCTCGTTCTATCCGCACTTCCGCACGGCGGCGCCGCCGAAGGTCGAGGTCACGGTCTGCCAGGACCTCAGTTGCTGGCTGCACGGCGCCGACGAGCAGATCGCCGCTGATCCACGAGCGCTACGGGGACGGCGTCGAGATCGAGGTCCGCGAGGTCTCGTGCATCGGGCGCTGCGACATCGCCCCGGCGGCGACCGTCGACGAGCGGCCGGTCCGGGCCGCCGACGTTCCCGAGGCCGTGCAGACCGCGCTCGACGGCGACGAGCCGCCGGCGCGCGCGAACACGCCGCCGCGGTCGTGGCCGAACGACCCGTACGCCGTGGAGCCTGATCTGCCGAGCTACGCCCTCGTGCGCCGGCTGATCGCCGGAAAGCTGGGCGGTCACGAGACGATCGAGGTGATCGAGGAATCCGGATTGGTGGGCATGGGCGGGGTACTCGAGCACGCGGTCGGGACGCTCCGGGAAGCGGGGCTGCGGGGAATGGGGGGCGCCGGATTCCCCACGGGCTCCAAGTGGGAGATGGTCGCCGGCCAGGAGGCCGAGCCCAAGTACGTCATCTGCAACGCCGACGAGTCCGAGCCCGGCACATTCAAGGACCGCCAGATCCTGGCCGAGCAGCCCCATCTGGTGATCGAGGGGATGCTGGCGGGCATGCTCGCGATCGGCGCCGAGCAGGGCTGGGTGTTCATCCGCCACGAATACGGGCCGGAGGAGGCCGCGGTTCGCGCGGAGCTCGACTCCGCCCGCGCGCAGGGCATCATCGGCGAGGATGTGCTCGGATCGGGGCGCAACCTCGACATCGACGTCTTCACGTCCCCGGGCGGCTACATCCTCGGCGAGGAATCGGCCCTGCTCGAGTGCATGGAGGGCCACCGCGGCGAGCCCCGCAACAAACCGCCGTTTCCCGCCGCCTACGGCCTCTGGGGCAAGCCGACGCTGATGAACTCGGTCGAGACCTTTGCGGCGATCCCGATCATCCTGCAGCGCGGCGCGCAGTGGTGGAAGGACCAGGGCGTGCGCGGCGGCGCCGGCCTGAAGTTCTTCGCGATCTCCGGCGACATCGCCAATCCCGACGTGTACTGCGTGCCGATGGGCACGACGGCGCGCGAGCTGATCGCGCACGCGGGCGGGCTGCCCGAGGGCGTCGAGCTCGGCGGGTTCCAGCCCGGCGGGGCGTCGTCGAACTTCCTCGGTCCAGACCAGCTCGACGTGCCGCTCGACTTCAAGCCGCTCGCAGACGCCGGATCGATGCTCGGCTCGGGAGCGGTGGTGGTGATGGGCGATCGGACGAACCTGCTCGCGGCCGCCACCAACGTGCTCCGCTTCTTCCGCAACGAGTCATGCGGCAAGTGCGTGCCGTGCCGCGTCGGCTCCCACAAGGCCCACCGGATCCTGACCGATGCGCTCGAGCGCGGCGCCGGCGCGGACGAGATCGACGACCGCATCGACAAGCTCGAGGAGACGCTGCGGCTGACGTCGATCTGCGGGCTCGGCCAGGTCGCGCTCGGGCCGGTGATGAGCGTGCTGCGCCTCCAGCGCACGCCCACCGCTTCCGGCTGACGCTCGTCATGGCCGCGACCGGGCGGGAATTCTTCACGGTCAAGACCGTGTCCGAGGCGTTGACGGGCTTCCGGCCGGGCCACATTACCCCGGTCGAGACCGTGCCGCTCGGCGACGCGTACGGACGGGTCCCGGAGGACGACATCGTCGCCCGGGAGGCGCTGCCGGGTTTCGAGCGCTCGACGGTCGACGGCTATGCGGTCCGTGCGGCGGACACGTTCGGGGCATCGGAGTCGATCCCGGGGTACTTGCGCGTGTCCGGCGCGGTCCGGATGGGCGCCGCCGCTTCCGGGGACATGGCACCCGGCGTCGCGGTCGCGATTCCCACCGGTGGGATGCTTCCGACCGGCGCCGACGCGGTCGTGATGATCGAACACACGTCCGAGGCGACCGCGGACTCGATCGAGGTCGTGCGCCCGGTCGCCCCCGGCGAGAACGTCGTCCGGTTCGACGAGGACGCTGCTGCGGGCGCTCCGCTGGCGCCCCGGGGACGGCCGCTGCGGGCGCAGGACGTCGCGCTGCTCGCCGCGGCGGGGGTCGTCGCGGTGTCCGTCCACGGCGCGCCGCGCGTGACGATCCTCGCCACCGGCGACGAGATCGATCCCCCGGAGACCGCGGCACTCGCGCCCGGGCACGTGCGGGACGCGCTGAGCGTCTCCGTCGCCGCGCTCGTGCGCGAGGCCGGCGGCGAGCCGTCCGCGGGGGCGATCGTCCCCGACGACGACGGCGCGCTGAGGGAAGTTTTGGCCGGTGCCGTCGGTGCGAGCGACGTGGTCGTTATCTGCGCGGGATCGTCTGTCGGGATGCGCGATCAGACCGCCGGCGCCGTGGCCGCGCTGCCGAACTCAGAGACGTGGTGCCACGGGCTCGCGATCAAGCCCGGCAAGCCGACGTTGCTCGCACACAGCGGGGGCGTCCCGATCGTCGGCCTCCCCGGTAACCCCCGCTCGGCGCTCGTGGTCTTCCGGCTGATCGGGATGCCCCTCGTTCGCCGTGTGGGCGGCTGGACCGTCGAGCCGCTGGTCGGCACGATCCGCGCGACTCTCAGCCGCGATCTGCCGTCCGCCGCCGGCCGCCTCGACGTGGTGCAGGTCCGGCTCGGCGACGACGGCCGCCTCGCCGAGCCGATCTTCGGATCCTCGGCCCTGCTGTCGGTGCTCACCGCCGCCGACGGCTACGTGATCGTGCCCGAGGATGCCAACGGACTATCGGCCGGGGAGCCAGTCGAGGTGTTCCCGTATGGCTAGCCGCACCACACCGTTCCTGCGCGACGTCCCGCTCGGTAGCGCGCAGTCGGCGTGGCGAGCGTGCTGCGCGGCGACCGGCTGCCCGGCGCGGCTCGAGACGGTCGGGCTGGCGCTCGACCGCGCGATTGGGCGCGTCACCGCCGAGCCGATCTGGGCGGTCCGCTCCTCTCCCCCGTTCGACTCCGCGGCGATGGACGGGATCGCGGTTCGCGCGTCCGAGACCGTCGGCGCGAGCGAGACAACCCCGGTGCTGCTCGACGCGGAAGCGTTCGTCGTGCTCGACACCGGCGACCCGATGCCCGACGGGTTCGACGCCGTCGTCATGCGCGAGCACGTCCACTACGTCGACGGCCGCGCCGAGCTGCGGGCGGCGGTCGCGCCGTATCAGCACGCGCGTTCGATCGGCGAGGACATCAGCGCCGGCGAGCTGCTGCTACCGGCCGGACATCGCCTGCGCCCGGTCGACGCCGCGGCGGCCGCGGCCGCCGGCGCCACCGACGTCCGCGTCCATCGCCAGCCGGTCGTGGCGATCCTCCCGACCGGCGACGAGATGCGCCCGATCGGCTCACGACTCGAGCCCGGCGAGCTGCTCGAGACCAACTCGCTGATGCTCGCCGGCCAGGCCCGTGAGGCCGGCTGCCAGGTCGTGGTGCTGCCGATCGAGCCCGACGACGAGGGTCGGATCGCCGACGCGATCAGCGTGGCGGTCAGGCGCTGCGACCTGTTGATCGTGATCGCCGGCTCGAGCGCCGGCCGCGACGACCACACGGCCGCGCTCGTGGATCGGCTCGGCGAGCTGGCAGTCCACGGCGTCGCTGTCCGCCCGGGCCATCCGGTCGTGCTCGGCGCGATCGACCAAACGCCCGTGCTCGGCGCGCCGGGATACCCGGTGTCGGCCTCGCTGACGTTCGACATCTTCGCCGCGCCGCTGCTCGCCGAGCTCGAGGGGGCCGCGGCGGGGAGCGGCCCGCGGTCCGGGCACGGCTCGCGCGCAAGCTCGCCTCGACGATCGGGATGGACGACTGGGTTCGGGTGCGGCTCGGGCGCGTCGGTGGCGCGCTCGTCGCCTCGCCGCTCCCGCGCGGCGCCGGCGTGCTCACCTCGCTGGTCCGTGCCGACGGGCTTCTGGTCGTCCCGTCCGAGGTCGAAGGCCACCACGCCGGCGAGGAGGTCGAGATCGAGCTGCTGCGCAGCATCACCCAGATCGAGCGCACGATCGTTGCGATCGGCTCGCACGACATGGTCCTCGACCTCGCCGCATCGCAGTTGCGCGCCCGCGACCCCAACGTCACGCTCGCCTCGGGAAACGTCGGATCGATGGGCGGGCTGATCGCCCTGCGCGACGGGCTGTGCCACCTGGCCGGATCGCACCTCCTCGAGCCTGAGACCGGCGCGTACACGCTGCCGTACGTCGATCGGGTGTTGGCCGGCCGCGACGTCGCCGTGGTGCGGTTGGTCCACCGCGAGCAGGGCCTGCTCGTGGCCCCCGGCAATCCTCTCGGTCTGTCCGGCGTCGCGGATATCGCCCGTCCCGGACTGCGCTACGTCAACCGCCAGCGCGGGGCGGGGACGCGCGTGCTGCTCGACTACGAGCTCGCGCGCGCGGGGATCGACCCCGACGCGATCGTCGGCTACGGGCGCGAGGAGCCGACCCACCTGGCGGTGGCGGCCGCGATCGCATCGGGCCGCGCCGACTGCGGGATGGGTGTGTTCTCCGCCGCGCGCGCGTTCGACCTCGACTTCGTCCCGGTGACGAAGGAGCCCTACGACCTCGTGCTCGAGCGCGAATCGCTCGAGCACGAGGTTCTCGCCCCGTTCTGGGCCCTTCTTTCGCAGGCTGCGTTCAAGTCCGCGGTCGAGGAACTCGGCGGCTACGACACCGGCGAGATGGGCCGCCGCATGCGCTGACGACGGCCACCACCCCGCTTCAACACCTCGGTGGTGACGTTCGCGCCGAGTGACCGGCGCGAGGAGATCGCCGAGGGGCCCCGCCGGCGAGGAACGCGCGGGACCATGAACAAGGCCCGAAACCTCCCCGGCCGCCACCCGCCTCGGGGACATGAGCACTTCGGGGATGCTTATGTCCCGGTGGCGGCTGGCGTGTGGCTAGCTTTCGGGCGTTCTACATGGTGAGCGGTGACCCTGGCCTCACGAGACTGTCACTCGCCCCGAACCGACCTGTCACTTGCCCGAACCGACCCCCGAGCTCTGCGACCGCTTTGTGTTTTGCCTAAAGGCGAGGGCGTCCTATGCGGCCATACGGCCACGTCCCCGATCCGGTTCGCAGCCGCTCGGGCGAGCGAGCAGCTCAAGCAGCTGTGACTGGTTGGGCCCCGCCAGGGGTGGGCGCTCGCAGTCCCGCGCGACCTCGACGATCCGCTCGACGAACTCCCGATTCGCGAATGCCTCCTCCAACCGGGTCAGGCAGGAGCGCCAGGCGATAAATGCGCGAAACGCCTCGGCGTCGTGCGGGAGCGCTGCCTGCAACGCCGCACGAAGCCAAGCCCGCGAGCCACTTTCGAACTCGGGCTCGAGTCCCTGACGGAGCGCCGTGATCTCGGCGATTCGGTCACGGTCGTCCTCGACGTTCTCCCGGTACCACGGCATCAACTCGGCCTCGGTCACCGCATCCCAAACCTCGGCGAACTCGAGCGGGTCAGCGACGTATCCGCGGATCACGTCTCGCAGACGCTGGACGTGCATCAGGCCGAGGCTCATGCCGCGGCCATTGGAGGGATTCGTGCAGGCACACGCGTCGCCGACTGACGCAATCCCGGTCGCCACCGGCATGCCACGCGTGCGGAAGCGGCGGTAGCGGTCGACAATCCCGCCCATCGGCAACACGTCGGTGATCGGGTCGCCGTCGAGCCACTGCGCATGTCGCGGACATGCCGCCACGAGCGCGGTCCACACGTCGCTGTCGCGCAGCCGTTTGAACAGCTGCTCGCCGGTGTCGGTGAACACCGTGACCGACCACGTGTGATTGTCGGCGGGGAGAGTGAGAAGCGAGAACGTCCCTATGTGAGTGACCGGCGCGGCTCTGAACTCCGGGAGCTGTCCGTCGCGCGCGCGAAAGTAACGCGTGTAGTAGATAAACCCGGCGTCCTCCAGCTCCTCGTGGACGGAAGCTGCGCCCGCGGACTCCAGCCAGCGCGGAAGCTGCGAGCGCCTCCCCATGGCGTCAACCACGAGGTCCGCGTAGAGCTCGCCCCCCGCGTCGGTCCTCACGCCACGCACGTGCGGCGTGCCGTTGTGCCGGGTGACAACAAGCTCTCGGACGGAGACACCACGGCGGATCTCGATTCCCGCCTCGGCCTCTGCGGCGAGCCGCAGGGTTTGCTCGAGGAGCGGTCGGCGCGCGGTGACGGTCCTGAAGCGCTCATCTCCGGCGCGGGGTGTGAGGTCCGCGAGCGACGGAGGCACCACGCTCAGAAGATCGAACCGCAATCCGCCGGCCGCCTCAACGGCCGGGAGGATGTCCGGTAATTCTTCCTCAAGAATGATCCGCCCGCGTGATTGCAGGTAGTGGGGCTGGTGAAACTGAGTGACGCCCTCGCGCGACCAGTTCTCCCACGCGTCCTGCGCCGAGACGGGTGCCGGCTGGGGGTCGCGCTCGAGCACCGTCACCTCGTGGCCATCGCGGCACAGGAGCAACGCGGCCGCCGAGCCGCAGATCCCCGCCCCCAATATGACAATCCTCGCCATCGCTGCTCACCCCCGCTCCGTCCCATCCTGGACCACTGCCCGGGGTTGTTCTCGCCGCTCCGGCGAGAGCTGGTCAACCGGCACCGTGTGGATGTGAGTTGGTGTCATCGTGCTTGCCCCTGAGAGTTGTTGGCTTTTGTTTCAGTACGACCGAGACTCGTTCTCGGTTCGCGAGAGACCGGCCAGACGAACCCCGACGCTCCGGGCCGGTCCACGATCCGCCTCCGATACCGGCCGGACATCAGGCGAGGACCCTGATCCGGCCACCCCGATACCGGTGCTCGGCGCGGGCTTATGCTTTGACCGGGACCAGCCAATGACCGAAACGGCTCACCCGCTCGTCGGCCGCGACCGCGAGCTCGGCGCGCTCGACCAGCTTCTGCAGGAAGTCGGCGCGGGAGCCCCGCGATTCCTCGTGCTCAGCGGGCGAACCCGGGATCGGCAAGACTTCGTTGATTGCCGCGCTGGGCCGGCGCGCCAAGGCGGCCGGCCGTTCGACCGTCTGGCCGCTGACGAGCTGGGAGAGCTTGCGTCGGTGTTCCCCGCGCTGCGGTCGTTGCGCCCGGCGACGCCGCCGGCGACCGGGGCCGTGGAGCGATTCCGGGCCCACTACGCGGCACGGGAGCTGATCGAGCGCCTGGCGGCCCGTACACCGCTGGTGCTGACGCTCGACGACATTCAGTGGAGCGACGGCGCGTCGATCGAGCTCATCGGCCACCTGCTCAGACATCCCCCGGACGCGGCCGTGATGCTGGTTGCGTCAGTGCGCACGGGACAGGCACCGGCGATGCTGACCGCCGCTATCGAAAACGCCGCGAGATCCGGCCGGATAACCGCGCTCGAGCTCGGGCCACTCAATCGTGCAGACGCCGCGCGGCTCGTCGGAGCGACCGTGGCGCCCACCGCCGTTGACGGGCTGTACCGAGACAGCGGCGGCAATCCGTTCTACCTACTTCAGCTCGCGCGAGACACCGTGCAAGACCGGGTCACGGGTGCGCCGGGATGGACCGACGTGCACGACGTCCCGGCGGCGGTGAGGGAATCGATCGCGCGCGAGCTCGACGGGCTCGCCGCTCCCGCTCGCGCATTCGCCCAAGCCGCGGCGGTCGCCGGCGATCCGTTCGACCTCGATCTGGCGGTTCCGGCAGCCGGAGATGCGCGAAGATCGAACTGCTACTGGGGCGGTGGGAGGAAGCCAAGACGCGTCTGATCGACGCGCTCCCGCAGGCGGCGGCGTCGGCTTCGGCACTCGAGGGGAGGCTCTTGGTCGATCTCGCCGGATTCGGTTATTACGCGGCCGATCACGACAGTGTGCGGGCCTGGGCGTCGCGCGCCCTGGCCGCCGCGGACGCGAATGAAGACCCGATCTTGTCCGCCGGCGCGCTGGCGATGCTCGCGCTGGCCGACGCCTCAGACGGCCCGATCGCCGAGGCCCGGGCACACTGCTCGCGCGCTGCGGCGCTCGTCGATGAGATGCGCGATGAAGCGCTGTCTCGCGTGTTCCTCGATCCACTGGTCTACCTGTGCGGGGCGGAATACCAGCTCGAGCGCTTCGCCGAGGCGCAGGCCCACGCGCGGCGGGGGCTGTCCCTGGCCCGCGCGACGGGCCGAGGCGATCTGTTCCCGGGGCTGTCGCAAGTTCTCTCGGGCGGGCTGTCTTCGACCGGTCGGCTGGCCGAGGCGACCGACGTCAATGACGCCATGGTCGACGGCGCGCGGCTTATCCAAAATGCCATCGGGCTCGAACGATCGTTCGCGCCGGCGGCGGCGATGACCTGCCGCTGATTCCGGGCGGCTTTCGAGCGAACTTCCTCGAGATCCTGACGCGGGCGTGGCTCGCATGCGGTCGCGCCGAGCAGGCCAGGAGGACCGCCGAGACCGCTCAGCGGTGGGCGGAGCGATTCGGCCTCGACCTGGCAAACGCAGGGGCGGAGCACGCCATGGCGGCGGTGGAGCTCGCCGAAGGCGATCCCGCCGGAGCCGCGGCACGGGCGCTGGCGGCGAGCGAGCGCGCGGACCGGACCGGCGCGGTCCTGGTGGCCGCACTCGGCCGCGCGCTTGCGGGCCGCGCGTACGCGGCGATGGGCGATACGGAGCGGGCGGTCGCGGAGCTCGAGCGCGCCCTGCCAACGTTCATCGCCTGCGGCGCGCGCCGCGACGCCGCCGCGACCGAACGCGAGCTGCGCCGGTTGGGCCGCCGCGTTGCGGCCCGAGGCCGCCGGTGCGTGGCGATCGGCGAGGGCATCCGTTCGCTGACCGAGCGCGAGCTCGAGGTCGCTCGGCTCGTGGTCGACCGGCGCACCAATCCGGAGTCGCGGCGGAGCTGTTTCTCAGCGTCAAGACGGTCGAGACCCACCTGCGCAACATCTTCGCCAAGCTCGGCGTCAGCTCGCGCGTCGAGGTCGCCCGCATCATCGAGCGCGAGGAGGCCGCGGCTACTCACGGACCCTGAACCGCCCGAATCTGAAAAAGATCAGGGTCCGCACCCGATGTCGGTCGGATGGCGAGGCGCGTAGCCTGGCGGCACACATGACGACCGAAAATCAACATCGCGCAGCTCGCGAGCACGCTCTGGTGTTATCCGATGGGCGAACGATCGGCTACGGCCTCTACGGCGCCGACGACGGTCCGCTGATCGTCGTGCTCGACGGTCCGGGATCTCGCGGACTCGGACGCGCGATGGCTCCGCCGGCCGAGAGGCTCGGACTTACCCTGCTCGTGCCGGACCGACCGGGCTTCGGTGAATCGACGCAGAGCTCCGACGGGTCCTACGCTGCGACCGCCGCCGATCTGCTCGCGGTGGTCGAACGAGCCGGCACCCAGCGCTTCGGGATCGTCGCGCAGTCGGGCGGGACCCCCTACGGACTGGCGCTCGCGAGCGCCACCGGAAACCGAGTCACCGGCATTGCGTTCGTCGGCGCGCTCGCACCACTTCGGGCCCCTGGTGCCCTGACCGACGTGAGCGGGCCGATGCGCACGGCGTTCGTTCTGGCACGCCGCGCCCCGTGGGTGCTGCGTCCGCTGTTCGGCGCTCTCGCACTTCAGACGCGCAAAGACCCCGACGCCGCCGCCCGTAGGTACGCCGAGCAGCTCCCGAGCTCTGATCGTGCCGTCCTCGCGGATCCGGTCTACTGGTCGATACACGCCACCAGCTCAGCCGAGATCCTGTCCCACCCGCGAGCACTCGCCCGCGAAACGCGCATGCTCGCCCGCCAGTGGGGCGTCGATTACGCGCGTATCACGGCTCCCGTCGCGTTCTGGGCGGGCGAGCTCGACGCAACCCACCCGCCGAGCATGAGTCGGCGGCTCGCCGGGCTTCTCGGCGGAGCTCCCGTCACGGTGGTTGCGGGCGCCGGCATATTCGCGCTATCGGTCCGCTACCCGGACGCGCTGCGACACGCCGCCGCTCTTCCCGATGACGGCTGAGCCTTCGCCGGCAGCGCCGACGCTCCGGTTCAGCCGCCGCCCATCGCGGTGGTGAGGATGACCTCGGCGGCGTCGACCGGCAGCCGGTCCCCGGTCAGCGGCGCGTAGTGCGCGCCGTCGTCGCTGCGAACCGCGACGTATTCCTGATCGAGCCAGCGCCGGTACTCGCGTTCGGCGCTCTCGACCGACGCCAGGTCAGATCGATCCCATTCGGCGAGCAGTTCGTCGCCGTCGACCATCCGCCGCAGCAGCTTTCCCACGCCTGCATCGTAGGGATCGGGGGTCGATGTCGATGTTGGGCGCGCGGTCTCGAGCAACCGCCCATACGACAGCCGTCAGCAGCGAAATCATGCGTCCGGCGAGCGCATCGACTGTGGCCGGGCGCACAAAGGGGGGTCGAAGCTCGACTAGCGACGTTCGGTTCTGGAGGATCGGGCTCGAGAAAGCGTCCAGACAGGACCGCTTTCTCGAGCCGCATGCCCGGGTTCGCACCGCTCGTGCCATCTACCACGGCGGTCCATTGCGCCAATAGGCGGCACAGATTCTGGGCGTCCACACGCCGAGCGCTCGGCACCGTGGCGATGAACGCCTCTGCGCTTTGCTCGCTCGGAAGCGTCTTCTGGGATGCCATGACCGGGGCCGGGATCGTAACGCCGTTTTGCCTCGCGCACTCGCGGCGCACGCCGCGCGCGCCTGCGCGTCAGCGAGCGGCGGCGAGTCCCGCGTCGAGCATCGCCACGAGGTTGCCGTAGCTGGCGTCGACATCCATCGGGAGACCGAAACCGCCCTCGCGCTCGAGCAACACGAAGCCGTGCAACGCGCTGCGGATCGCCCGCACGGCGTGGATGGCGGGCTCACCCTCCACGCCATAGCCGCGCAGCACGGAGAGGATCGGCCCCACGACCTCGGCTCCGGCCGCCTGGAACTCCGGCCTGTCGGACGCTACCTGCATGGCCGCGTACGTTCCCGGGTGGGCGTGGGCGTACTCCCGGTAGGCGACGGCGACGGCGCGCAGGGCGTCACCGCGCGCCCGCCCGCCCGCTGCGACCTGCAGAACGGCGGCGAGCTCCCGGGCGCCTCGCGCCCCCAGCCGCTCGCGCAGGTCATCGAGGCCATCGACGTGGGCGTACAGCGAGGGCGTGCGGATCCCCAGGGCGGCCGCGAGCCGGGCGAGCGTGAGCTGGGCCAGGCCGTCGGCGTCGGCGAGCGCGGCGGCGGCCGCGACGACGGCCTCGGCATCCAGGCCGGCACGGGGCATCAGCGGGCAGCGCGAGCGATCGCGGCGTTCATGGCGGCGGCGGGGTTCGGCGTCGCGGGTCCGTGACCGACGACTAACAGCGCGGGGTCAAGGGCACGCAGCGCCTGGGCCGAGCGCAGGTCCTGCCCCTTGTCGTACGTGGCCATCGCCGCTAGCGGGAAGCGCAGGTAGAAGTGGTTGGTCACCGCCACCTTGCCATAGGAGGTGAACACATCACCGGCGATCAGCGTGCGGTCGCGGGTGTCGAGGAACGCGACGTGGCCGGGCGAATGGCCGGGGCTGGGGATGACCTCGAGGCTTCCCACCCGGTCGCCCGCGTTCAGACGCACGTCGGGCACGGTGGTCAGCTTGGGCCAGCTACCGGTCAGCTTGCCGTCGACGACGCCCTCGCCGGCGTGGATTCGCGCATCGAGCTCGGGCATCAGCACCGGAACGTCGTCGCCCAGCGTGCGCTTGAGCTCGTCGACGGAGCCGACGTGGTCGCCGTGCCCGTGGGTGAGTGCGATCCGCCGAATCGGGGCGCCGGCCGCGGCGGCAGCGGCGATCAGGGCCGCACCGGTGCGGGGCATGGTGGTGTCGACCAGCGTGAGCCCATCGTCCTCGTGCACCAGGTAGGCGTTGACGAAGCCGTACCGGGTCAGCTGGATCAGGTGGTCGTTGAGCGGGGTGGTCTTCATCGTCTCGTCTCCGGATTCGCTTGGCTAATGCCATTAGGAAATTACCTAATGGCATTAGGTTTGTCAAGCGATGGAAGCGTGCGCCGGCCGTTAGCTCAGCGCGATTTCCCGGGCGGCGGCTGCCCGGCGAGCGAGGTCGGTCGCCTGGACGACCGCGGGACCGTCGGTCAGGTTGATCGCGACAAGCCGCGCCGCGGCCTGAGCCGCGGCCTCGGCCAATAGCGCGCCGGCGATCGCATCACCCGCCAGGTTCTGATTCCCGGTCCGCGCGAGATCCGCCGCCAACTCGGCGACCTCGGCGCCAACCTCGGCGATCGCCAGCGGCGACTCGGACGCCTTGGTGCGGGCGGCGTCGACGCGCTCGGCCCGCTGCGGATCCTCATGCGGCAGCCGCAGTGCCTCGAGCACCGGCTCATACGCGTGAAGCTCGATCTCCGCCAACTCGAGCGCGTGCGCCCGCAGCGCCCGGGCGCGTTCCCCCACCGACTCGCGCTTGGGCGTGAACGCAGCCGCCATCTCGACGAGCGAAGCCGCGATGCCGCACACGCATGCCGCGCTCGAGCCGCCACCCGGCGCGGGCGTCCGCGCCGCGACAGCGTCTAGCAGCTCGCCGAATGACCGCTCAGAAAAGCCCGACGGTCCGACCCTCGGAGTCGATGTCGATGTTGAGCGCCGCCGGGGTCTTGCCGAGCCCTGGCATCTGCATGACGTCACCACACAGCGGCACGAGCCAGCCGGCGCCGGTGTACGCGCGAATGTCTCTGACCGGCAGCGTGAAGTTCTCCGGCGCATTGAGCAGCGTGGGGTCCGCCGAAAGCGACAGGTGCGTCTTGGCCATGCACACGGGGAAATGGCCGTGACCCTCCCGGGTGAATTGGGTGAGCTTCGCCTCGGCCTCGGGGTAGAAATAGACGTCCTTGGCCCCGTAGACCTGCTTGGCCACCGCCTCGATCTTGTCCTGAAGCGGCTCGTCGTCCTGATAGAGCTGGTGGAAGGTGTTCGGCTGCTCGCACGCCTCGACGACCGCTGAGGCGAGATCGGCGACGCCGGCGCCGCCCTTGGTGAAGCCCTCGTTGGTCTCGGCCGCGAACGCGCCCGCCTCGAGCGCGAGGCGCTTGACCAGCTCGATCTCCTCGTTCGTGTCGCCGGGCCGCCGGTTGACCGCGACCACCGCGGGCACGCCGAACGTGGCGATCGTGCGGAGGTGGCGCCGCACGTTGGCGAACCCGTTCTCGATCGCCTGCAGTGCCGCCGAGCGCTCGGCGCGCGGATCGTCCTCGAGCCCGGCGTGGTGCTTGATCGCGCGCACGGTGGTGACGAGCACGGCCGCCGACGGCGTCAGCTTGCCGAACCGGCACACGATGTCGAAGAACTTCTCCATCCCCATGTCGGCCCCGAACCCCGACTCGGTGACGACGTAGTCGCCGAGCTTCATCCCGATCAGGTCGGCGATCAGCGAGCTGTTCCCGTGGGCGATGTTCGCGAACGGGCCGCAGTGCATGAGCACGGGCTGCCCCTCGAGCGTCTGCACGAGGTTCGGCTTGATCGCATCCTTGAGCAGCACGGTCATCGCGCCCGCTGCGCCGAGGTCCTCGGCGGTGATCGGCTTGCCGCCATCGAACGAGTACGCGGCGGTGATCCGCGAGATGCGCTGGCGCAGGTCCTGGAGGTCGCGGGCGACCGCCATGATCGCCATCACCTCCGACGCCGCCGTGATGTCGAACCCGGTCTCCCGCGGATACCCGTTGGCGCGGCCGCCGAGGCCGACCGCGATCTGCCGCAGCGCGCGGTCGTTCATATCGACCGCCCGGCGCCACGGAATCCGCAGCGCGTCGATCTTATGGGGATTCTCGTGGAGGATCGACGCGTCGATCATCGCGGCGAGCAGATTGTTGGCGGCGCCGATCGCGTGGATGTCGCCGGTGAAGTGCAGGTTCAGGTCCTCCATCGGGACGACCTGGGTGAGGCCGCCGCCGGCCGCGCCGCCCTTGATCCCGAACACGGGTCCGAGCGACGCCTCGCGCAGGCACGCCACCGGGTTCTTGCCGATCACGCCGAGCCCCTGGGTGAGCCCGACGAGCGTGGTGGTCTTGCCCTCCCCGGCCCTCGTCGGGGTCATGCCGGTGACGCAGACGACCTTCCCGTCCGGTCGGTCCTTGAGACGGTCGAGCACCGACAGGGCGACCTTACCCTTGTAGCGCCCGTAAGGCTCGATCTCGTCGGCGTCGAGCCCCGCACGCTCCGCGATCTGCTCGATCGGAATCAGCTCCGCTTCCTGAGCGATCTCGAGGCTGGTCTTCATCTTGGTCGTCTCCTCAGCGCTTGTGTCCATCCTGTCGGTGTCCCTTCTAGTGACTGACGGCCGCGGCCGCAAGCTCTGAGACGAGCTTGTCTCGGTAGAACCGCTCGACCTCGAACGGCGCGATCAGCTCGGGAGTGCGACCGGTCGCGACCAGCTCCGCGAGCGTCTTGCCGACGATCGGAGCTGCCTTGAATCCGTACGTGCCCCACCCCGCGCTGACGTGGAAGTTCTCGACCTCGGTCTTGCCGAGGATCGGGCTGTAGTCGGGGCTCAGGTCGCACAGTCCCGCCCAGCTTCGCAGAAGCCGCGCCCGTTCGAGCTGCGGGAACAGCTCGATCGTGTGCCGGCACACCTCCTGCAGGAAGTTCATCGTGCCCTGCATCCGGTACGTGGTCCACGGCTCGATCTCCGCGCCCATCAGGAACTCGCCCCGATCGGTCTGGCTGATGTACACGTGCATCTGCGAAGACACGATCACCACGTCGAGCAGCGGCTTGACCGGCTCGGTCACGCACGCCTGAAGGATGTGCGTGGTGATCGGCAGCGGCACGCCGACCATGTCGCAGATCAGCGTGCTCCACCCGGCGGTGCAGTTCAGCACGGTGCCGGCGCTGATCGTCCCGCGACTCGTGCGGACCTTCGTGACCCGGCCGTTGGACCGCTCCATCCCGAGTACCTCGGTGTCCTGGTGGATCTCGACGCCGCCGCGATCGGCGCCGCGCGCGAAGCCCCAGACGACCGCGTCGTGGCGGATGATCCCGCCCGGCGGGTGGTACAGCGCGCCCATGATCGGATACGTCGCGTCGCGGGTTGTCGACCTGCATCGCCGGCGCCAGGCGCTTGATCTCGTCGGGATATACCACGCGCGAGTCGATCCCGGCCAGCCGGTTGACCTCGGCCCGGTTGGCCATCACGAACATCGCCCGGTCGGAGTGCGCAAGCGTCAGGTGCCCGCATTGCGAGAACAGCAGGTTGAAGTTCAGCTCCTGCGAGAGGCCCTCGTACAGCTTGACGCTCGCGTCGTAGAAGCGGGCGCCCTCGGGCGTCTTGTAGTTCGAGCGGAGGATCGTGGTGTTTCGACCGGCGGCTCCGGACCCGATGTAGCGCTTCTCGAGCACCGCGACGCTGCGGATCCCGTGTTCCTTCTGGAGGTAGTACGCAGCCGCAAGCCCGTGCGAGCCGCCACCGACGATCACGACGTCGTAGGCCGACTTCAGCTCGCCCTGTCGGCGCCACATCCGGCGCTTTCTGAAGATGTCAAGCACGTTCCAGCGCTCCCGAGCCGACGGGACCGCCACCGAGCGAGCGCGCGGCGTCGTCCACGACCGTCCACACGTACTCGCCGACAGCCCAGCCGAACAGCAGCAGGAACCGGTCGGTGTGCTCCACCAGGATCATTCCGGGCTGGCGCGCGATCGAGCCGGGGCGGAAGCTGCCGGGAGGTGCGACCTGGGGGCGAAGGTCGAGTGCGCAGAAGCGCGCGATCACCTCCCGGGCTTGGGGGCCGAAGATCGTGAGCGCCGCGAAGCACGTGGTGACGTCGACGGCGTCGGGTGGCGCGGCGTGGTCGCCTCCGAGGAGCAGTGCTCTCGTTGGAGTCAGCTGACATATCCACGCGTCGCCTTCGCGCTTGGCCTCGCCGAGCTCGCCGGGGACACCGTCGCCCTGAAGCTCGAGCTTTCGCAGGTGCGAGACGTCGGCCCACCCCGTCTCGCGCGGTGGCGACGCGTACTCGACCGCGACGTTCCAGCCGTTGCGGACCTCGAACCGCGCGCCGGCGGCCTTCGCCTTGCCCTCCATCGGGCTGCGCGCGACCGCGGTGTCGTCGGCTGCCGACGGGCTCAGGAACGTGAGGCTCACGAGCGGAGCACCTCGCCGTCGGGGTCGAAGAACGGCCTGGTCTGAACGTGCGCCTGCATCGTCGCGCCCTCGTCGGAGATCGTCACCTGCGATCCGTCCCGCGCGAGCGGGCTCGGCACCCAGGCCATCCCGATCACCCGGTCGAGCACCGGGGAGAAGCGCGAGCTCGTGACCTGGCCGACCGGAGCGCCGCCCGCGTCCATGATCACCGCGCCCTCGGTCGGCACGTGCCCATTGGGGAGCGTGAAACCGACGAGACGGGTCGCCGGCTCCTCCTCGGCATAGTGCTCGAGCGCCCACTTACCGATGAAGTCAGCGTCCTTGTCGAGCTTGACGATCCACTGCATCGCGGCGCCGAACGGGGTCGACTCGGAGTCGGTGTCCTGTCCGACGAGGATGTGCATCTTCTGCAGGCGCAGGATCCGCTGCGGCTCGAGTCCGAACGGACGGATGCCCTGGTCGCGGCCGGCCTGCATCAGCGCGTCCCACACGTGCTCGCCGTGCGCGGCGGCGCAGTGGATCTCGTAGCCGACCTCGCCGACGAAACCGATGCGCAGGATCAGGCACGGGACGCCGGCGACCTTGCCCTGCTTGCCGTCGAGGTATTTGAACGCCTCGGCCGAGCAGTCCAGATCGGTCAGCTCGCCGAGGATCTCGCGCGCGCGGGGACCGGCGAGGTTGACCGCGGACAGCCCCTGGGTCAGGTCGGTCAGCTGCACGCGCATGCGCCAGTCGGCGAGCCACCACGAGAACCACTCCTCGACCGCGCCGGCGCCGCTCGAGGTCGTCGTGACGTAGAACGTGTCGTCGTCGATCCGGCAGATCGTGCCGTCGTCGACGATCCGGCCGGCGTCGGAGCTGATCACGCCGTATCGAATCCGCCCCGGTTTGAGGTCGCTGAACCGATTGGGATAGAGACGGTCGAGGAATTCGCCGGCGTCGGGCCCGCGGACGAGCAGCTTTCCGAGCGTCGAGACGTCGATCAGCCCCGCGGCCCGGTGCACCGCGAGCGCCTCGGCCTGCGGGTCGCCGTAGTCATAGGCGCGGCGCCAGTCGCCCGCCCACTTGATGTTCGCCCCGAGCTCGCGGTGGCGCCCGTGGATCGACGATCGCTTGGCGGGCTCGAACGGCCGGCCGGCCAGGATCCCCATCGGCACCGACACCCACGGCGGCCGAGCGGTCGTTGTGCCGACTTGCTCGAGGCTCTGCCCGGTCTCCTTGGCCATCAGCCGGATCGCCGGCAGCTGACACATCCGGCCCTGGCACGGCCCCATCGTCACGGTCGTGTAGCGCTTGGCCAGCTCGATCGAGTCGTATCCCTCGTCGACGCTCAGCTTGATGTCCTTGGCGGTGACGTCCTCGCACAGGCACGCGAAGCACTTGCCGTGGCCCGCGCCGGCGACCGGTGGCGGGACGGCGACCGGCGAACGGTCGGGCCGCGGAGCCTCCGCGTCGTCCACCTGCGCGCCGGAGGCCGCAAACCCCGCGCGCTCGCCGGAGCGCGCGACCGCGTCGGCATCCTCAAAGCCAGCAACCTCGCCCGCGGCGAACACGCTCGGCGGCACGTCGGTCAGCGCGAAGTACCCGCGCTCGGAGTCGTAGTCGGCGCGAGCGCCGGCCTGGAGCAGGAGCGACGTCGCCGGCGCGAATCCGCCCGAGACGACGACGAGGTCGCACTCGTACGTCCTCTCGACCGAAGCGCCCTCGACGCCGATCGGCCCGATCACCGCTCCGTCTACAGCCTTGCTGCCTTTCGCTTCGAGGATCTGGTGGCCAACGAGCACCTCGATCCCACGCGTTCCAGCTGCTGCAGCGGCGGCGGTCCGGATCTCGCGGAGGTCAGCGACCGCGACGATCTCCACCCCGGCGTCGGCCAGCTTGGCCGCGGCGTCGAGTCCGCGGTCCGAGGTCGTCGCGACCACGGCGCGGGCCCCGGGGCTGACGGCGTAAAGCTCGGCGAGGCGGAGCGCGCCGCCCGACAGCATCACCCCGGGTAGGTCGTTGCCGGCGAACACAAGCGGCTGCTCGATCGTGCCGGTCGCGAACACGTGGTTGCGGGCGCGTATCTGGTGGAGAGTGTCGCCCTGCCAGACCGGGACGATCCCGTCGAAGTAGCCGAGCGCGCTCGCCCGCGCGAGGATCTCGACGCCGGGCAGCGGCTCGAGCGGCGTCGGCCCCTCGTCGACGAGGACCACGTCCGCCCCCTGCCCGGCGGCCGCTTTCGCGGCCCTGACTCCCGCGATGCCGCCACCGACGACGAGCACGTCCGCGTGGCGCCGGCGATACTCGGTCCGCCATTCGCGGTCGGGCTGCTGCTTGCGCAGCACGCCTAGGCCGGCGGCGTGCCTGCAGCACCTTCTCGTATACGGGCCACAGCTTGCGCGGGCGGATGAACGTCTTGTAGTAGAAGCCGGGCGGCGTGAACTTTGTTCCGACGACGTCCGTTGCGCGCATCACGTCGAGTTCGAGACTCGGCTCCGCGTTCAGATGCTCGACCTTCATGCCCTCGCGGACCGGCTCAGTGCAGGCGCGAGCGCCAGGCGCGCCGTCGACGGCGACGATGCAGTTCGGGCACTGGCCGGCGCAGCACAACAGCCCGCGCCGGCGGTGGTACTTGAAGCTGCGCGAGAACGTGCGCCGGCCGTCCGCGTAGAGCGCCGATCCGACCGTGTCGCCTTCGTACGCCTCGACCTCCTTGCCGTCGAAGGTGAAGCGCAGCACCTTGCCCCGGTCGATCAGCTCACCGGGCTGGTTCGGCAGCCGGCTCACGCGGCGCCACCTCCGTTCGGGTCGGTGGGCAGCGCCGTCAGGAGCACCTCGTTGGTGCGCGTGTCGCGCTCGGCGATGAACCAGGCGCGGCACCCCGAGCGGTGAAACCACCACTCGCGCTGGACGCCGGCGCGGTTACGGCGGAAGTAGTTGTACTCGCCGAGCTCTCGGAGCGTGGGGCGCGACGTCGGGCGTGCGAGATATCTCGCCGCCGTAACCGAAGTCGGTCACCTCGCGGACGCCGCAGTTGGGGCACGTTAGTAGGAAGGACATGACGCCTTTGCCGGGACAAACCTACGCCCGTCCCTGTGATCGTGTCCAATATCTAATTAAGCTCTATTGATTCGTTGATCGAATCATGGAACTGCGCCAGCTTCGATACTTCGTCGCGGTCGCGGAGGAGCTCCACTTCCGCCGCGCCGCCGAACGACTGCACATCTCCCAACCGCCGCTGAGCCAACAGATCCGGGCACTCGAGGACGAGCTCGGGTTCGCGCTGCTGATCCGGACGCGGCGGCGCGTCCAGCTCACGCCCGCCGGCGAGGCGTTCCTGCGGGACGCCCGCGTGCTGCTGGGCGAGCTCGACGGCGCGGTCGCCACCGCGCGCCGGATCGACGCCGGCCAGACCGGCCGGCTGCGGGTCGGGTTCGTCGGCTCGGCGTTGCTGTCGATCGTCCCCGGCACCGTCGAACGGTTCCGAGCCTCGCGGCCCGGCGTCGCGATCGAGCTGCGCGAGCGCTCGACGGTCGACCAGCTGCGCGCGGTCGCCGCGGGCCTCGTCGACGTCGGTCTCGTGCGTCCGCCGATCGACGACGAGGGCGGCCTGCGCGCGGAGACCGTGCTACGCGAGCGGACGGTGGCGGCCTTGCCGACGGGCCATCCGCTGGCGGCGCTGAGCCCGGGTGCCGCTGCGCCGGCTGGCGGACGAGCCGTTGGTGTTGTTTCCGCGAGATCAGGCACCAGGCTTCCACGACCTGCTGATCGGCGCCCTGGCCGACACCGGCGCCGGCCCGCGGGTGATCCAGTACGCGCCCGAGATGCTGACGATCATCGGCCTGGTGGCGGCCGGGAACCGGCGTGTCGCTCGTACCGGCGTCGGTCAGCCGGCTGGTGCTCGACGGCGTCGCCTACCGCCCGGTGACCGGCGCGCCCCGCTCAGAGCTCGTGGCGATCACCCGTGCCGACGACGACTCCGCGCTCGTACGCGCGTTCGTGGCCGAGGCGATCGGCTGAGCGGCAGGCACCACATGGGTTCACCACCGTTACGACCGGCGCCGTCAGGCTCGGTCGAGAACCCAGATCCGCGGGGCTATCACCGAGTTGATCTGGAGCGCGATCAGCAGCCCGATCGCCAGATACGTGTTGATCAGGCATGTCAGCGCCGCGACCGCGTACAGACACTGGTAGATGACGATCCGTCGCTTCATGGCGGTTCGCATCTCCGGTGTCGTGTCCGCGCTCATCAGACCGGCGCGCTCGGCGTACGCTAAGGCTGACGAACAGCACGGCGCCGAGCAAGAACAGGTTCAGCCAGTAGACGGCCATCGAAAGCCGGTACGTCGTGTCCTCCGCAAGGAGCCCGGTCGAGAACGGCATGAGCGTGACCGCCAACAGGAATGTGAGGTGGATCCAGGTCAACGCGCGGGTGCTGCGCGTAAAGCTCTCGAGCTGCGACTGCTGGCCGACCCAGAAGATCCCGAGCGTGAGGAAGCTCATCGCGTAGGGCAGCAGGCGGGGTGCGACGTCGTGGGACAGGCCATGGAGCAGGACGTGCTCCGAGCCGCCCCCGCCGGACCAGATGGGTTGTTGCGCGCGCTTCGGCACCGACGGGGCCTTCAGGTCGAGCACCAGCAGCGTCATCGCGACCGCGAACACGCCGTCGCTCAGCGCCGCGAGGCGGTCGAGACTGCTGCCCGCGAACCGGTGGTAGCTGATCGGCATCGGCGCTCCAGGACCCTACCTGAGCCGACGTGCGAGCCGAGCTCCGGACGGAGAGCCGGCAACCATGTCACACGCAACGGACAAAGCCAGCTGGTGGGATCGGTCTGGTAGAACAGCCCGAACCATGTCCGCTCGATTCGAGACCACGACGACGATGACCGTGTGCGCATCACGACCTGGACTTTCGAAGACGGGGAAGACACCGGCCATCACCGGCACGAATACGACTACGCCGTGGTGCCGATCACCGGAGGGACGTTTGCGATCACCGAGCCGGACGGCACGTCACGCGAGATGACCCAGCACGCCGCGCGCTCCTACCTCGGACGAGCGGGTACGGAGCACAATGTCACCAACCGCAGCGGGCGCGCCACGGTGTTCGTCGAGATCGAATTCAAGCGGTGAGCTCAGCGTTTACGTGATCGTGATGCCGCCGTCGACGGCGAGCGTCTGCCCGGTCACATACCCCGCCGCCGGGCTGGCGAGAAACACGAGCGTGGCGGCCAGCTCGCGTGGATCGCCCTTTCGCCCCGCCGGGATTCGCTGCATCTGTGACTCGAGGTAGCCGGGCGGGTACCGCTCGGTCATCTCGGACACGAAGAAGCCCGGCGCAATGGCGTTGACGCGGATCCCTTTGCGGCCGGTCCACTGCTGGGCGAGGTCGCGAGTCAGCCCGATCAGGCCCGCCTTCGAAGCCGAGTAGGCCGCTTGCGGCAGGCCGGCGGTGGTGATCCCGAGAATGCTCGAGATGTTGATGATGCTGCTCCCGGGCTCCATCGCGCGCCCGCACGCCTGGGCCATCCAGTAGCAGCCGTTGAGGTTGATGTCGATGACCTCTCGGAACTGCTCCGGCGTTTCGCGCATCGCCGGTACCGCGGTGCCGATCCCCGCGTTGTTCACGAGGATGTCGACGCGGCCGAGCCGTTCGACGGTCTGGTCGACGAGCCGCTGGCAATCCTCGGGCCGGGCGACGTCCGTCGCGACCGCGATCGCGCGCCGACCCACGCGTTCGACCAAGCGCATCGTCTCCTCCAGCCGCTCGGCGCGGCGCGCCCCGAGTGCCACATCGGCGCCGGCCTCCGCCAGCGCCCGCGCGAACGCGACCCCCAGTCCGGACGAGGCTCCGGTAACGATCGCCACTCGGCCATCGAGACGGAAGCTGTCAAGAACAGTGGATTCGGCGCTCACGGGGCTCTCCTTCGACTTGACTGTTCCAGGGCTTGTGGCAAATCCTCACGACCAGGCGAACACCGGCTCACCGATCTCATCGACTCGCTCGTCGATCCGGCCGAGCAGTCCGACTTGCCGCAATTGGAATAGGACGGCACCGGTGGGAGCATGGATTAGCTGGTCGCCGAGCGGCAATTGCAGTATGGGGCGATCGCTCTCGGGGATCGAGACGAACCGCGGCACGGCATCGACGAGTGCCTGGAGGCCGACTCGGTAGACCGCGAACACCTCGTCGCGGGCAGGTCTCAGAGCAGGGTTGGCCTCGCCCCAGAGCACGATCGGCGTGATCACATAGCCCGATCGCGTCGGATAGTCGTCGAGCCAGCCAACCACGATCCCAGCGTCGAGCCGAACTCCGAGCTCCTCGTCGAGCTCACGCAGCGCGGCCTCGAGCGGCGTCTCCCCGGCCTCGATCCTCCCTCCCGGCAGCGCCCATTGGCCCGCGTGACGGGTCATTCGCAACGCACGCCGGCACAGGAGGAAGGCCGCCCCACCGGCGACGCCCACGGTTCCGCGATCGCGCTCGGGGTCGCTGTCGACGATCACCACTGCCACCGCCGCGTGGCGTCGCCCGGCGAGCGGCCGTACTCGTCGCTCGTGGGCGGCGAGGTTCTTTCCGATCACGGCACGGAGGTTGTCATCGAAGCGAAATGTCATGAGCTGAATTGATTCGAATATCGTGGCGGCGTGACCGAACGAACCATGGTGCCGCTCCTCGAGGACGGCGCGTTCTTCGAGTGCCCGCGGTGGCGGGACGGCCGGTGGTGGGTGTCGGACTTCTACCGACATGCGGTGTACACCGTCGGCACCGATGGCAGAGAGCACCTGTTGGTGGAGGTCGAACGGCAACCATCCGGCCTTGGCTGGTTGCCCGACGGCTCTCTCCTGATCGTCTCAATGAAGGATCAGCACGTCCTGCGGCGCAGTCCCGACGGGAGTCTCAGCGTCCACGCCGACCTCAGCCCATTCACCGACAGTTCCCTCAACGACATGGTGGTGGACCGCCAAGGCCGCGCGTGGGTCGGATGCTTCGGGTTCGACCTGATGGCCTTCGCCGATCCGCAGCTGGCGCCGCTGATGCGCGTCGATCCCGACGGCAAAGCGACGCTTGCCGCCGATGAGCTGATGTTCCCCAACGGCTCGGTCATCACTCCGGACGGCAGGACGCTGATCGTCGGGGAGACCGCCGGCTGCCGCTATACCGCCTTCACGATCCAGGACGACGGCTCGCTCACCGACCGCCGTATCTGGGCACAGCTGGCGCCGACGCCCGAGATCGGTCCGCTCCAGGAAATGCTTCCTCAGATAGCGGTCGGGCCGGACGGCTGCACGTTGGACGCGGAAGGTCATATCTGGGCCGCCGACGAAGCCGGTGGACGCTGCATCCGCGTCGCGCCGGGCGGAGCGATCCTCGAGGAGATCCCCACGCCCGAGGGGCTCGGCTGTTACGCGTGCGCCCTGGGCGGAAACGACGGCCGCACGCTGCTGGTGTGCGCCGCCCCCGACTTCCTCGAGTCAAACCGGCTCAACGCGCGCGACGCCGTCCTCCTCACGACCACTGTCGACGTCCCGCACGCCGGCCTGCCCTAGAGCGTTTCACGCGGACACCGCCCGGCGGACCCGTGTGCCGCCAGGATCTCAGCGCCGCTCTAGACCGCCAACCCATTCACGCCGACTGCTTCCCGTTCGGGCAATCCGCGCCTTCCCCTCTTGCCGCCCTACACCGGCGCCGTTACGATCGGCTCGAAAGTAGGAGCCGGCGTGACACACGACTACGACCGGGAGTACGACCCGCGACTCGCACGTGCTGAACGGAGCGGACGGATGTTCGCGCGCCAAGGCGACGGCCTGCGTTCCGGTGGGCGCGTGCATCCCGAGGTCGAGGCCCAGATCAACCGCTCCCGGGGCAGCGGCGCGGGACTCCAGCCGGCCACTCGGGCCCAAGTCGAACCGCTTCTGGGCGAGCCCCTCGGGGACGTACGCGTGCACGATGGCGCCGGCGCGGACGCCCTCGCTCGCTCCGTCGCGGCTCGCGCATTCACGACCGGCCGTGACGTGTTCTTCGCCCGCGGCGAGTACCGCCCCGGCACGCCCTCCGGCGACACGCTGCTCGCTCACGAACTGACGCACGTCGTGCAGCAGCGTGGGGCTCCTGTGAGCGGGCCGCTGACCGTGACCGACCCCGGCGATCGCTTTGAGCGCGACGCCGACGAGATCGCCGGGCTGCGAGCCGACACGCTGTGATCAGCTTCGCAGAGGTCGACGCCCGGATCCGCTCCGGAGTCGAGCAGGTGTCGGCATCCGCGGAGGGCTCCCACGATCCGTTTGCCGGTATGTACGTGAGCAACGAGCAGGCGCAGGAGCTCGCCGCCCAAGGCCCCCCGGCAGTGGTCGACAAACGCCTCGACGAACTGTCGGACCTGCTGGGGCTCGGCCCGCTCGAACGCGCGGTGCTCGCCGTGTGCGCCGCACCCGAGGTCAGCTGGCGGTACGCCCGGTTGTACGGCTATCTGCACGACGACCTCACTCGGCAGCTCGCGTCGCCTCGGCTGATCGCGGCGCTCCTCGCCGGCGGCGAAATCAGCGGGGATGACGTGATGGCCTCCCTCGACGCGGCCGCTCCGTTGCGCCGCCTGGGCGCGGTCATGCCCCTCGACGAGCCCCAACTCCCGCTGGCTGACCGGCCGCTCAAGTGCGCGGACGCCGTGGCCGCGCGCCTGGTCGGCGGGATCGATCCGGCCGCCGATGGGGCGCCCGGCGAGCTCGTCGAGGTGCCAGTGATCGCACCGATCCCGGAGGACGTCGCACGGAGGCTACGCGCCCTGATCACGGCCGGTGGCGATACCGCCGTGGCGGTCGTGGGCGGCGACGCCGCGAGCGCGGTCGCGTTGGCACTCGGTCGCAGGGTGCTGCTTGTCCGTGCCCGCGTCGTCGATGCCACCTCGCGCCTGTCGGCTTTGCGGCTTCGCGCGGCGCTCGAACGCGCCGTGCTGGCGTTCGAGGGAACGCACGAGCTCGGTCCGGAGGAGCGCATCGAGCTCTGGCGCGTGATCGGAGCGGCCTCCGAGCGTCCGATCGTGTGCGTCGAACCCGTCCACGAAGCCGGCGCACTCGGCCAAGTGCCGGCGATTGCTTTCCGCCTGCCTGCGAACGACGCCGCCGGGCGGCGCGAACAATGGTCCGCGCGCGTTCCCGGCGCTCAGATCGAGGAGGTCGCGGTGAAGTTCCGGCTCTCGAGCTCGCAGATCGCACGAGCCGCCCGTATCGCGACGACGCAGGCGAATGGTCGCGGCGCGACGATTCCGTCGCCGGCGGATCTCGACTTTGGGGCGCGTGCCGCATCACGTCACGCGCTGGACGGACTCGCGCTCCGCGTCGAGGGTGACTTTGGATTCGACGACCTGATCATTCCCGAGAAAGCCCGCAGGGCGCTCACAATGATCTTCGCGTTCCTGCGCCACCGCGACCGGGTGCTGTTCGAGTGGGGATACGCGCGGAGCGCCGGTTCGTCGCCCGGCATGACGATCCTGTTCGCAGGAGAGTCGGGAACGGGTAAGACGATGGCCGCCCAGGTTGTGGCCAACGAGCTGGGGCTCGAGCTATTTCAGATCGACCTTGCCACGGTCGTGTCGAAGTTCATCGGCGAGACCGAGAAGCAGCTGGACCGGATCTTCACCGGCGCGGCGGGCTCGAACGCGATCCTGCTTTTCGACGAGGCCGACGCGCTGTTCGGTAAGCGCTCGGAGGTTCAGGACGCGCATGACCGGTACGCGAACGTCGAGGTCGCGTACCTGTTGCAGCGGATCGAGCGCTACGACGGCGCCGTGATCCTGACGACCAACCTGCGGCACAACATCGACAAGGCATTTCTGCGGCGGCTTGACCTCGTCGTCGACTTCCCGTTCCCGGACGAAGACGATCGTGGCAGGCTCTGGCAGCGACTCCTCCCAGCGCAGGCGCCGATTGGTGAGATCGATGTCGACTTCCTCTCGCGACGCTTCAAGCTATCCGGCGGCTCAATCCGCAACGTGAGCGTCGCGGCGGCGTTGCTCGCGGCCGGTGACGGCAATCGCATCACGATGGAGCACATCGCGCGCGGGATCGCGCTCGAGTACGACAAGCTCGGACGGCTCACGATCGAGTCGGACTTTGGGCGCTTCTACGACGCCGTTCGTGTCGGCGCCCCGCCGCGGGACTGAGCCGTCAGGGCAACCGGTCTGCCCGTCATTCTGCCCTTTCGGCCCCCGCGAACACTCGCGCTGAGCGCCCCATCGATGATGAGCTACCCCGATCGACCTGATCACGAGCATCTCGCTGAACACGTCCCTCGCAGAACTCGACGAGGCGCTGCGTACTCTGCTCGAGCGCGAGCTCGCAGGGACGGGGTTCGACGGCGTCGCCGTCGCGTTCGAAGCACCGGACCGGGAGTGGGCGGCGGCGGTCACACAGCCAACGCTGAACCTCTTTCTCTACGACCTGCGCGAGAACCGGCAGCGACGGAAGGCGCGCTGGGACGAATCAAGCAACGGGAATACGAGAATGGAGACGCGACCGCCCCTGTGGCTTGACGCCTCGTACACCCTGACCGCATTCTCACGCGCGGTGGAGGACGAGCACCGGCTGCTGTCGCAGGCGCTGACAGCGCTCTCCAGCTACCCCGAGTTGCCCGAGGACGTGCTGCCCGCACCGCTCGCGGGACTTAGACAGCAGTTTGGAGCGCTGCAGACGCGGGCGGGTGACGCGCGCCACGACGCGACGCCCGACTTCTGGCACGCCGTCGGCGGTGCGTACAAGCTTTCCTTCCACTACATCGTCACCGTCCCGTTCCCGTCAGGCTCGGTCTTGCACCGTGGGCCCCCGGTGCGCGAACAGAACGTGCGTGTCAGCGACCGCCTCGCGCGCCGGCCGGCGGTCGTGGAACGAACGCGTGTCCGCGGCAGCGTCGTCGACTCCGGAGGCACGGGAGTGGCCGGCGCCTGGGTCATGCTTCGCGACCTCGGGCGGGTAGCGGAGACCGACGAGCTCGGGCGGTTCTCGTTCACTCAGGTGCCGCCCGGGTCGCACGTGGTCTGCGTCCGGGACGTCGAGGGGCACGAGGCCGAAGAGCGGCTCGATGTCCCGGGAGAGCCGCCGACGGTGGTCCTTCCCGATTCCGGCCGCTGATCGGTCGGGCAGCGACCTCTTCCCGGATCGCTGCCCACCGGGCTCTAGCTACGCCACCGGCACGGAGCAAGGCTGGTTCGGTGCCAACTCTGACAGGGCAACCGCGGAGACCGCGCGTCCTGATCGCCCGGGTGAGCCCTGTCGCCGCGCTCGGGATGCGGGAGGGGCTCGCCCACGACGTCGAGATCGTCGGCGAAGAGGGCCGGGAGCTCGCGGTCGAGGCGGTCGCACGCTCGCTCGCCCCCGACGCGATCGTGCTCGCGCGCGAGAGCGAGGGCAGCCATGGACTCTGCAGCCGGATCAGGGTCGCGGTCCCGGGGGCCAAGGTGATCCTCTGGCAGGAGAGCCAGATGGGCGTGATGGACCCGGGCGCGGGCGCGATCCGCTGGGTTCCATCCGGTGGGGTGCCGGATCTGCTTCGCGAGTTGGTCGACGGCGATTCCAAACAACTGAAGGAGTGATATGCCGACGTACGCGACACCCGGGGTCTATGTGGAGGAGGTGCCGGCACGGAACAAGCCGATCGAGGGCGTCAGCACCTCGACCGCCGCGTTCGTCGGCCTCGCCCCAGGCGGCCCGCTCAACCGTCCCGTTCAGATCTCGAACTGGTCGCAGTTCGAGCGGATGTACACCGACCCTGAGAACCCCGCCGACGGTCCGTTCATGGAGGGCGCATACCTCGGACACGCGGTGAACGGGTTCTTCGCAAACGGGGGATCGCTCTGCTGGGTGGTGCGCGTCGGGCACAGCAACGGGAACGGCGCGGCGCAGGGACGGGCACCGCTCCCCGCTGCGTCCAACCCGAAAGAGATCGCCGTCGTCGCCACGGCCAAGCCCGGCGTCGATGATTACGCGAAGGTGGAGGTGACCGTCGAGCCTCCGCGGCCGAAGGAATCGGCGGAATCGGGCGCGGACGGTGGCAAAGACTCCAACAAGGGCAACGCCGGCAGCAACGGCAAGACCTACACGGTCACGATCACCGCGGGTCGCCAGCATGAGGAGTTCAACCACGTCGCCGCCTCGGGGATCGCGACGCTCGAATCGCAGCTGGTGGAGTTCAAGCTTGCCGCGGACGATCAAGAGCTCGAGCCCTCCCCCGGTACGTACTTCCTGAGCGCGCCTCCGGTCCCCGTCACCGACGTGACGACACTCGATCTCGAAGGTAATGTCACACGCCGCGAGGGGCTGGGCAGCCTGGCCGCGATCGAAGACATCTCGATGGTGTGCGTCCCCGACATCATGTCGATCGCCGTCGAGGATGGGACCGCGCTGCGCGACGCACAGGGCAAGGTGATCGCGCATTGTGAGGCGATGGCCGACCGTATGGCGATCCTCGACACGCCACCCGATCTGATCCCGAGCGACGCACTCGACTGGCGGGTGAACACGGCCGGTTACGACTCCAAGCAGGCGACGCTGTATTACCCATGGTTGGAGGTCATGAACCCCCTCACCGGTCAGCCCGTCCTGGTGCCGCCTTGCGGTCACGTCGCCGGCATATGGGCGCGAACGGACTCGACCCGTGGAGTGCACAAGGCACCGGCGAATGAGGCGATCCTCTCGATCACGGGACTCGGGTTCCAGGTCACGGCCGCCGAGCAGGGTGACCTCAATCGCTCCGGCCTGAACTGCATCCGCTCGTTCCCTGGCCGTGGGATCCGCGTATGGGGAGCACGAACGATCTCGAGTGACCCCGAGTGGCGCTACGTCAACGTCCGCAGGCTGTTCAACTACGTCTCGGACTCGATCATGCAGGGAACACAGTGGGCGGTGTTCGAGCCCAACGACGAGCGGCTGTGGATTCAGCTCCAGATCGCGGTTACCAACTTCCTCACGATCGCGTGGCGGAACGGGGCGTTGTTCGGCGGTAAGCCCGAGGACGCCTTCTACGTCAAATGCGATGGTGAGACCAATCCGCCGGAGATGATCGACGCGGGTCAGGTCACGACCGAGGTTGGCATCGCACCGGTGAAACCAGCCGAGTTCGTCGTGTTCAAGATCAGCCAGTACACCGCGGGCGAGAACGCCGGCGCCTGACCCCAACTAGACAGGAGAACGAACCATGGCAGCAACAGAGCAGGGCGAAGCGCTCGCCGCCTCATTCTTCTACGTCGAGCTGTCGGGCTTGACCGTCGTCGCCTTCCGAGAGCTTTCCGGAATCG
The DNA here is from genome assembly GCA_963849675.1 of uncultured Solirubrobacterales bacterium. Classification (GTDB taxonomy): domain Bacteria; phylum Actinomycetota; class Thermoleophilia; order Solirubrobacterales; family Solirubrobacteraceae; genus Palsa-465. The sequence goes on from CAWKIW010000001.1 coordinate 421,296, forward strand.
GCTCGGAGAACGACGTGATCGTCCAGCACCAGACCAACGCAACGGGTAAGGCGACCTACGTCAAGGTACCCGGCAAGCTCAATTGGAACAACGTCGTGCTCAAGAAGGGCATCGACACCGACATGAGCCTGTGGACATGGCGCGACACGATCATCAAGCAGGGCGTGGACGGCCAGAAGAAGGACGGTCAGATCTACATCGTCGATGTCCAAGGCAACCAGAAGACCACGTGGAAGATCACAAACGCGTGGCCTTGCAGCTACATGATCGGCCCGCTCGTGCCCGACACCAATGAGATGCTGCTCGAGGAGATCCACCTCGCGCCACGAGGGCCTCGAACGCGTGAAGTAAAGACCGGCGATGCTCCAAACCGAGTACAGCTTCACGCTGCCGATCGGCCTGCTCGGAGCCGACGGCGACGTCCATCGCGAAGGGACGATGCGGCTCGCGACCGCCAGGGACGAGATCGAGCCACTGCGCGATCCCAGGGTGCGGGAGAACGAGGCGTACCTGACAGTCCTCCTTCTCAGCAGGACTGTCACCCGTCTCGGCGACCTCGAACGCATCACACCGACGGTGGTCGAAGGCCTGTACGCGGCCGACTTCGACCACCTACAACGGCTGTATGAACGAGTGAACTCGGACCCTGAAACGACAGCGTCGGTGAGCTGCCCCAACTGCTCTGCGGAGATCGATGTCGATCTCCGGCCGCTCGAGGATGCGTGGTTGGAAAAATGAGGCGGCCGTCTCCGCGGGAACTGTTCGCAGAGACGGCCAGGCTCGCCGCCCAGTTCCATTGGTCGCTCGACACCCTGCTAGATCTCGAGCACGCTGACCGCCGGCGCTTCCTCGCCGAGGCCGACGCACTTCGTCGCACGGGATGACCGCCGCGGGAGACAGCGGCGGCGGACGCGCGTTCGCACCGGGGCGGCGACTGCTTGCCCGTCTCGAAGCCGTGCAAGCACCCCGCCGTCGGACCGCGGCGACAGTCCGCGAGCGCCGGCGGCCAAAGCTCCTGGCCGCATCCACCCGGCTGGCCCGGCGAGGTCGGACGCCGTCACCACCGCCGCTGATCCCGTATTTCGAGCCGGCTCCGCTCCCGGAGTCACCGGCTCCGTCGATGGTGCCGGCCGATCCGGCGTCGGTCCGCGAGATGGCCGTCCCCCCGACCCCCGACCCCGCGCCCGGCGAGATGGCCGTCGCTCGGACCGCCGATCCCACGCCCGGCGAGTTGGCCGCTCGGACCGCCGATCCCGCGGCGTACGCGCCCGCCTCCCTTCCGCCGGCGCTGGATCGAGCGAGTCCCGCCGCGCTCGAGTGGATGCTCGGCGGCGGAGCACCGCCCCCGCTCATAGCCCCGAGCTCTGTCAGCCTTCCGAGCGAGCTGGTGCGTTCCAGGGAGCGCGCGGCCCGCGCCGAGCTGATGCGCAGCGCACTCCCCGTGCGCCGCGGCGTCGTGCATGAAGGTGGTGAGCCGCTGGCGCCGCCCGCCGAGACGGCTACCGCGCGCTCAGCGCCGTCGCCGGAATCCACTTCGTCTTCGAATCCAGGCGGATTCGAAGACGGGGCGGAACGCTCCTCACTATCCGACCCCCCTCCGGATCCGAATGCCTCTCAGCGTGAGCCTGTCGGCGCGGCGCCGAGTGGGCAAGCAGCCACGCCGCCGGCCCGGGAAGTCGATCCGCCACCCTATGCCGTTGCGCCAAGCGGGGTCGCGAACGCGCCTCTGACACGGGTCGCGAGGACCCCAAGTCCCCCGTTGCCCGAACCGCCTCACGAGCCACCGCGCAACGCCACGGACACTCCATCGCGCGATGCAACACCACCCAAAGATCGGGCCGAGAGCATTCGCGGTGACACCGCCGTGGCGGGCGTTGCACGGGCACGGTCCGTCCCTGACTCCAGGACTGCCGCATCGACCCACGAGACCGGGCACGGGGCCACGCCACCGGCCCTGGGAGTCGATGCGCCGCCCCATGCCGTTGCGCCAAGCGGAGTCGCGAACGCTCCTCTACACGGGTCGCGAGGACCGCAAGTCCCCCGTCGCCCGAACCGCCTCACGAGCCACCGCGCAACGCCACGGACACTCCATCGCGCGATGCAACACCACCCAAAGATCGGGCCGACAGCATTCGCCATGACACCGCCGTCGCCGCCGTGGCACGGGCGCCCTCGGCCACTGCTCCTGACGCTCCCGAGCTCGACGAAGCCGCAGCACTCGGCGGATCGACCCACCGCGGTGGGCAGCCCGAGGCCACGCCACCGGCTCGGGAAGTCGATCCGCCGCCCCACGCCGTTGCGCCGAGCGCAGTCGCGAGGACCCCAACTCCCCCGTTGCCCGAACCGCCTCACGAGCCACCGCGCAACGCCACGGACACTCCATCGCGCGATGCAACACCACCCAAAGATCCGGCCCAGAGTATTCGCGGTGACACCGGTATGGCCGGCGTGGCACGGACGCGGACCGTCCCTGACTCCAGGACTGCTGCATCGACCCACGAGACCAGGCACGGGGCCACGCCACCGGCCCGGGGAGTCGACTCGCCGCCCCATGCCGTTGCGCCAAGCGGAGTCGCGAACGCGCCTGTTACACGAGTCGCGAGGACCCCAAGGTCCCGGTTGCCCGAACCGCCTCACGAGCCACCGCGCAACGCCACGGACACTCCATCGCGCGATGCAACACCACCCAAAGATCGGGCCGAGAGCATTCGCGGTGACACCGCCGCAGCGGGCGTGGCACGGGCACGGTCCGTCCCTGACTCCGGCAGTGTCGGAGACGGGGCGACGCCGGCGTACCCCAGAGGGCGTCTGGCGCTGCCGGCGCCGGCGTGGCACGCGCGCCCTCGGCCACTGTTCCCCCGCTCCCGAGGGCGACGAAGCCGCAGCGCTCGGCGGGCCGACCCACCAGACCGGCCAGCCCGAGGCCGTGCCGGAGACGACCGACCTCGCACCCGCGACACGCGCGTCAACACCCACCCCCAATCCAGACCCACCCGCACCACCACCAGCCGCCCACGTCGCACGCGAGGTGGTCCCAGCAACACCCACCGCCAGCCCAGACCCACCCGCCAAACCACCCGCGACCCGCCTCGCACACCACCCGAACCCAACAACACGCAGCGCCAACCCGACCGACGGCAACCGACGACGACCGACGACGCCGTCGTACCCACAACGCCGCGCCGCTTTCCCCCTCGCCGGCACCGCCGCCCGCCACGAGTGCAGCCAGCGCTTCGGTCGGTTTCGCTGCGACCGCTCCCGATGTGGCAATCGAATCGACCGTTGCCGCGCGCGTTCGGTGCCTAAGCCCTCGACGGGGCAGCGCCGACATCGCGGTGGCGCGGACGGCTCCGACTCATGTCGCCTCTGCACGCGAGCCCGATCTCGCATCCGTAGCGGGCGGCGAGGCCAAGGACGCCGTGCGGCCGATGTCCGATCCGCCGGCGACAACACCGGAGAGCATCCAGACCGCGCCCTCGGAACCGGGCGTCGCCGACCAACCTAGGGCGTCGCCAACGCTGCGCCACACGCCTGCCGGCGAGAACGCGCCGGCTCCCCAAAGCCCGCGACCGAGCACCACCACGACCGTGGCGCGAACGCCCTCCACCCGTGCTGCCTCCTCAACCGGGGGCGACACAGCGTCCGATGGCGGAGGCGACACGAAGGGCCTGAAAAGCCCCCGCCGCGAGCCCGCTGGCGATACCGAGGGTGGGCCCGCGGTGCCGGGCCCTCCGCCCGCCGGCGCGGAACCTGCACGCCCAAGGCCGACAAACCGCCCTCGCGCGGACGCCGTCTGCTCCGCTCCGGTCCCGCTCCGAAGACAGTCAGTTGCCCTCGGGCATTGGTTTGAGCCGGGGAACCCAGCAGCCTTCGCATGAGGCGCCACCGTCGGCGACTGTCCGAGCCGCTCCGAGCCGATCGCGGGGAGTCGAACCGACCGGTGGGGCGGAGCAGCCGCGACCAACGCCGCCGGCGGCCGCCATCGCACGAGACCAGAGCCCGTCAGTGCCCGCCGCTGCCGCTGACGTACACGCGACGCCCGCGATCGACGCTATTTATGGCGTGACCCTGACCTGCGCTCGTCCGCGCCCCGGTCGACACGAACCGTCGCCACAAGGGGCGAAAGCGTTTCGCGCCCTTCCACCGGCGGCGACCTCGATGCAGCACCAACGCCCGCATCGACGACTCTCGCGTCGCCGACCCCGACGCCACGGCAGGGCCAGAGAGCGTCACCCACCCCAAGCCACCGACAGCGCATCGCCACCTCCGCGGCGGCGGAGGGGCTCGCGACTCCACTCGCCTCGACGTCGGAAGGCCAATGGCAGTCCGCCAGGGGTGGCGAGGCGAAGGACTGGCCGTCGGCGGCGCCGACAAGCGTGGTCGATCACCGCCGCAGCGCCGCCACCGCGGTGGCGCGGACACCGGTCGACTCGCCGAAGTCGACAAGCGACGCTGAAGCAGAACCGCCACGGAGTTTGGGCGTCGCCGTGGCGCTGGCGCGCTCGGCTCCCGCCGCCCCGACCGTCACTGGCCCCGCGTCGGCACCTGCCACTACCCACGTTCCGAATGAGGCCTGGTCGAGAGACCGGCCATATTTTCCGGTTTCTCGACCAGCCTTCGACGGAGAGACGCATGACGCGCATCCGATGGTGACGGCGCGGCCGCAGCTACTGAGACTGGCGGCGCGCCCGATCGCCGGGGCGGTCGCTCAACCCGCGCCGGCAACCCAAACCGCGCCGGCAACCCAACCCGTGCGAGCTGCCACGCCGATCGCCACCCCCGCACCGTCGGCGCCACCGCCGACCGCCCCGCAGCGGCTTCAGCGACTCGCCTCACGTCCGCAAACCGGCTCTCGACCCGCGCGCACTTACCCCGCTCCGTTGCCAACGCCGCGCCAAACCACCCAACTCGCGGTCGCCCGCGAGACGCTCCCCTTCGACCCGTTCGACTCGCTGCCCGACGCGCCGGGATTCGAGTCCCCGGCCTTCGAACCTGAACCGCCCCGGGTTGCCGCACCGCTGACCCTGTCAGCCGCAGCGCACGTGACCGAGGCCAACCCAGGCGCCGTCGATGTCGACGAGCTGTTCGACGCGCTGCTCGAGCGGCTCCGCCGCGAGCTGCTGCTCGAACGCGAGCGCACGGGGAGCATGTTCGGGCTGTGAGGTCGTCGTGGCTGTGAACGCCGTAAGCGCCGTCCCATCGCTCCGGGCGTCGCGGTTCTTCAAGGTCGAGATTCCCGGGGTGACGCTCGGTCAGTTTGCGAGTTGCTCGGGGCTACAGGTGGAGTTCGAGGTACTCGAGTACGCCGAGGGGGGCGAGAACGGCTTCGTCCACAAGCTTCGCGGGGCCACGCGGTACGCGAACCTCGTGCTCAGCCGTGGCGTGACCAATGAGACCGGCCTGATCGATTGGTTCTTCAACTTCCAGGAACTCGGACAGCGGCCGACGGTCACGGTCACGCTCATGGACGAGGTGTCCGACGTTGTCCGGACGTGGCCGTTCAGCCAGGGGTTCCCGGTCCGCTGGACCGGGCCGACGCTGGCCGAGGAGACCGGCACGGTCGCGACTGAGACGCTCGAGATCGGCCATAACGGGTTGGTCCGGCCCTGATGCCCGAGCAGACGGGATACCAGAAGGCGCAGCTGGCGATCGAGGGCAGCGGCGCGCTCGCGTGCTGGTTCAACCCGAAGCAGTACGCGATCTCGAAGGCCAACGAGTGGCGGGCCACTCCGGTCGTCGGCTCGAGCCTCCCGACGGTCCAGTTCGGCGGCGGGATGGGACGGGAGTTGTCGCTCGAGTTGTTGTTCGACGCCTCGGACAGTTCCTCGAAAGACGTGCGCAGCGTGACCGACCAGCTCTTCCTGATGATGGAGGCGACACAGGCCGCGTCCGGGGATCGCAATGCGGCCCGGCCTCCCACGGTCTCGTTCAGCTGGGGCCCGATGGTCACGTTCACCGCGGTATGCCGGCACCTCGCGGTCACGTACACGCTGTTCAAGCCGGATGGAACCCCGATACGGGCATTCGCCAACCTGTCGCTGCTCCAAGTCGAGAAGGCCGATAGTCGCTCGGGAAGCGGTCCCGCCCCGGCGCAGAACCCCACCACGCGCGCCACCGGCCAGCTGACGGTGCACGTGCTGACCGAAGGCGATTCGTTGAGCGCGCTGGCCTACCGCGCGTACGGCGACGCGACGCGCTGGCGCGAGATCGCCGAGGCGAACGACATCGACGACCCCACTCGCCTGCCTCGCGGCCGGGCGATCACGATTCCCGGAGCCGTGCGCACATGAGCGGACCGGAAGTCCTCCCCTACGCGCTGATCCGCCTCGACGGAACCGAGTTGGCACCCGAGATCGCGGCGCTGGTCGTGGAGGTGCGCGTGCGCAACAGTCTGCGACTGCCCGATCAGGCCCTGTTGAGACTCGCCGATCCGCGTCTGGAGTACGTCGATCAGGGCGTCCTCGCCGTTGATCAGACGATCCAGATCGAGTGCGCGGCACCGGGCTCCCCGGCGGCCACGAAAATCTTCGACGGGAAGCTCTGGGCGATCGAGCTCGAGCTCGTCGGAGACGGGGCGTTCATCGCCGCGACCGCGTACGACCCGTCGTTCGCGCTTCATCAGAACCGGCGCACGCAGGTGTTCCAGGACATGAGCCCGAGCGACGTGGCCCAGAAGGTGATCTCGGGAGCGGGGCTGAGTGCCTCGGTGGATTCCAGCGGCGCTGCCAGCGAGCAGTATCCGTTGATCGTTCAAAACAACGAAACCGACTGGCAGCTGCTGTGGCGGCTCGCCGCGGGGATCGACTACGAAGTCGCCGGGGACGGCTCGACCGTCCATTTCAAGGCGGCCGCCAGCACGGGCTCAGAGGAATCGATCGCGCTCGCAGCTCCCGACCAGCTGATCTCGTTTCGCCCGCGGCTGTCCGGGGCGCAGCAGGCGGGCACCGTCGGCGTCAACGGCTGGGACCTGACTAACGCGCAATCCGTGGTGGCGCAAGACGCGCCGGCGAATCCGGACTCGATGCCAGCCGGCTTTCAGCGCTCGACGATCGCGCAGCCGGCGAACAGCCCGACGTGGACCGTCGGCGACCAGACGATCACCAAGCAGAGCGAGGCGAATGCCCTCGCGAAGAGCATCGGGGCGCGGATCGCCAACGCCTGGGTCGACGCCGAGGGAGTCACCGCGGGCGATCCGCGACTCAAGGCGGGGTGCCTAATCGACGTGTCGGGAGTGGGCGAGAAGTTCGGGGGGACGTACAAGCTCACCTCGGCCACGCACGCGCTGGTCGGCGGGCGTGGCTACCAGACGCACTTCACGATCTCGGGTCGGAGCCCGAGGACGCTGCTCGACCTCGTCGACACGGCGGCGCCGACGGCCGCCTGGGGGACGAGCATGGTGGTCGGGGTCGTAACGCAGACCGAGGATCCGGAGGGGATGGGGCGCGTCCGGGTCAAGTTCCCGGCGCTCGGCGACCTCGAGGGGGCTTGGGCGCGGATCGCGTCTCCCGCGGCCGGAAGCAACCGCGGCCTACTGATGATGCCGGTCGCCGGCGACGAGGTCGTGCTCGGATTCGAGCAGGGTGACCCGCGCCGCCCATACGTGCTCGGCGCCGTCTGGAACGGCCAGGCGAAGCCGCAGGACCTCGTGAAGAGCGACGGGTCGTTCGCCCTCGCGAGCGATCACGACGTCACAGTGACCGCGACCGGCAAAGCATCGGTGACCGCGCAGGACGCCATGACCCTCAAGGGCAAGACCGTGTCGGCACAGGCAACGGAGGGCGCGATGGAGGTCAAGGGCACGACGATCACGATCCAGTCGGACGGGTCGGTCACGATCAAGGGCCAAGCGATCTCGGTGGAGGCCGGCGGCAGCCTCAGCCTGAAGTCCGACGGCATCGTGCAGATCTCCGGAGCGCAGGTGATGCTCGGATGACCCGGCACCTCGGGACGGGCGTCGCGTTTCCGTTCTCGGTCGACGATCGCGGCGGGGTCGCGCTCGCGCGCGACGAGGATGACGTGGATCAGGCGATCGGGATCATCCTCGCGACGGCGCCGGGCGAGCGTCCGATGCGCCCGGAGTTCGGCTGCGACGTGCACAACCTGGTGTTCGAGGCCATCGACGCGTTGACTTTGGGTCAGATCGAGCACGCGGTTCGGGTTGCGCTGGACCGGTGGGAGCCTCGCGTCGATGTCGAGTCCGTCGAGTTCGACTTGAGCCGCGTCGGCAACGGGGTGCTCGAGACCCAGATCGGATACCGCCTGCGGCCGACGAACACGATCCGCAACCTCGTCCACCCCTTCTACCTGATTGCCGCCGAGGAGCCGGCATGACGCTCCCGCCGCTCGAACTGGACGACCTGCGCTTCCAGGACCTCGTCAACGAGTGCCGGCGGCACGTCACCGAGCTCTGCCCCGAGTGGAGCGAGGTCAACGTCTCAGACCCAGGCATAACGCTGATCGAGCTGTTCGCCTGGATGACCGACCAGCTTTCGTATCGGATCAATCGGATTCCCGAGAAGCTCCAGCTCGCGCTGCTCTCGCTGTTGGACGTGCACCTGCACCCGCCGGTCGCCGCGACGGCGGAGCTCCGCTTCCGGCTCGAGGGACCGACGCGGGAGCGCGTCCACATCCCCGCGTGGCGGACGGAGGCGAGCACGCCACGGGCGGCCGGGCGTGACCCGGTCGTGTTCCAGACCGTCCAGGACTTTACGATCGCGCCGCTCGAGCTCGACGTCTACCTGCTGGAGCGTGGGAACGGCAACGAGCGACTCGACGTCAGCGTGAAGCACGGGGTTGCGCTTCCCGCCGGCGACGAGCAACGTGCGTTCGGCAGCGACCCGATGCCCCAGGTCGGCGACTGCATCCTGCTCGGCTTCCTGGCGCCGATTGACCGCCTCCTGGTCCGGGTCGACGTGACCTGCGCGGCGGCTCGCGGCACCAACATCGAGCCGGCGAAGCCGCCGATCGTGTGGGAGGCGTCGATCTCGGAACCCGACTGGGTCGAGGTCGAACTGCTCAGCGACACGACCGCCGGCTTCAACGAGGACTCAGGCGTGATCGAGCTTGCGCTTCCGGGGAACCTGCGCCAGCACCTGATCGAGGGTTACCTTCGCCACTGGCTCCGCTGTCGCCTGATCGACCCAAGCGGCACGGACGACTCCGCGGGCGGCGGCGCCCCGAACAGCAAGTCGCGCGAGGGAACCTACAGCCAGTCTCCGCTGATCTCGCGGCTCAGCGTCGGCACGGTCGGAGCCACGCTCCCGGCACAGCACGCGCAGCGCGTCGACGGAGAGGCTCTCGGTCGCAGTGATGGCACCCCAGGTCAGTCGTTTCCGCTGCGCCGCTCGCCGATCCTCGCGCTGGCCGGCGACGAACGGCTCGAGGTGCGCGCCTCGAACGGCGATTCGGCGATCTGGACCCAGGTGGAGACGTTCGCGGCCAGTGGCGAGGACGACCACCACTACCAGCTCGACGAGGCGGCCGGCGAGGTCGAGTTCGGCCCGGTCGTGCGCCAGCCCGATGGCTACTTTCGCCGGTACGGCGCGATCCCGCCGACCGGAGCCGAGGTCCGTCTGACGGCCTACCGTCACGGCGGGGGGACGATCGGCAACGTCCTAGCCGGCAGCCTGACTCAGTTGCGGACGCCGATTCCGACCGTGAAGTCGGTCACCAATCCGCAGCCGGCCATCGGTGGGATCGACGGCGAGATGATCTCATCCGCCCGCACACGCATGGCGCTCGAGTTTCGGACGCTCGAGCGCGCGGTGACTGCGGCCGACTTCGAGCAGCTGGCCCGGTTCGCCTCGCCCCGCGTCGCGCGGGCGCACTGTGTGGTTGACGCCCCCGGACAGGTGCGCGTGCTCGTGATTCCGAAAGCCGACAGCCCCGCGCGGCTGCTCGCAACCGAAGAGCTGACGCCCGATCCTGAGCTCATGGACGCGCTCGTCCGCCAGCTTGACGAGGGTCGGCTGATCGGCGTCACCGTTACCGTCGGGCCACCGCGCTACCGGCCCGTCAGCGCGGTCGTCAGCGTCGTCGGTCCGCCGCACGGCGACGCCGAGGCGCTAAGGCGGCGCGTCGAAGACCGTCTGTACAGCTATCTCAACCCGCTCACCGGTGGCGCGCCCGGCGGCCTCGGATCGGGCTGGGAGCTTGGGCGGCCTCTGAGGCTCGGCGAGCTCCGCCCCATCGTGCAGGCGGTCGACGGCGTGCGCCAGATCCGAAGGCTCCTCGTGTACGAGATCAACCCAGGACAATCCCGCGCAGAGCCGGTCCAGGTCACGGCCGATCTCCACATCGGTCCCGGAGAGGTGATCGCGTCCGGGCGGCATCGCGTGCGAGTGGAGGAGGCGGAGGAGACGATGACATGAACGGCTCGGCAACCGCGCGACCCCGCCCGCTCGAGACCGCCGTTCTGACTGCGCCCGGCACGAGCGCGAACTGTCCGCCGGTCGCCTCCGCTCGCGGACTGATGCGTCGAGGCCTCGCTCCGCTGTACCAGGATCCGGCCGACGGCCTGGTCATGCGATTCGTGGAGGCGCTGGAGCGGGCGCTCGATCCTCGCGTTGCGGTGATCGATTCGTTACCCGCCTACCTGACACACGAGCTCGCGCCGCAGGACATGGTCGGCGAGCTCCTGAGCTGGTTCGGATTCGAGGCTGTCGGGCTCCGGCCGGCGGCTCGGCGCGAGGTCCTCGAAAACGCGCGCAGGCTTGCGCTGACGCGCGGCACTCGCGCGGGGCTTGCGCTCGCGCTTCGCTGCGCATTTCCCGAGCTGCACTTCCGAGTGCTCGACTCGGGTGGGACGATCGCGGCGGCGACGGCGGACGTTCCCGCTCAAGCGATCGGTCCGCGACCGTTGTGGCTACTCGTCCAGTTCCGCGAGAAGCTCGAGCCGGACCAGCGAGAGGTGATCACGCGGATCGTCGAGCGGCACTGCCCGGTGTACGTTGTCCCGCGGGTCGTCGATGGGGACTTCTCGATGCCGGAGGGACCCGAGGTATGAGTACGTCGGTCGCGTGTCCGTCCTGTGGGGAGCCGTCCCCAGGGAGCCGCGACTTCTGCCCCAACTGCGGCGAGTTCCTGAAGTGGGACGTCCCCGACGAGGCGCCGACCGAGGTGAGGGCGGTCGCCGGGCCGAACACGCTCGCAGTCATCCGGGCGCTCCCCGGCACAGATGTCCTGCCCACCAACGGTCGAGCACAGGCCCGACGCCACCGGGCGGCGATCACGGTCCTCGAGGCCGACGAACTGGAAGGCGACGACCCACGGCTACTCGAGGCCGGCGACACGCTGGTGCTACATGCGCGGGTGCGCAACCAGGGCACGATCGTCGACGAGTTCCAGGTCCTCGTCCAGGGATTCATGGACTGGTGGAACGTCGAGCCCGGGGAGCCGCTGCACTTGCTGCCGTTCGGGACGGGGCGGCCGGAGTCATGCGAGGCAGACGTACAGCTGACGCTCCGCCCGCCGCGTTCGTGGGAGGCGACCGCCACCGTCTGGCCGGTGACGATTCGGGTGCTCTCTCTCACCGATGGTGTGGAGGTGGCGCGGTTTCCGCTGAAGGTCGAGATTCCGCCGTTTCGCAACGTGCGCGCGGACGTTGCGCCACAGCTGTCCGTGGGTCGCCGGCGGGGCAAGTTTCAGTTCGTAGTGCATAACGACGGCAACGCCCCGGTCGACCTCGTGCTCGCGGGTCGCGACAAGGCGGAGCAGTGCTTCGTGCACATCCATCGTGTCGCGCCGAGGCCCGCCGCCCGTCCGCCGAGACCCCCTGGGTCGCAGGACCCGCGAGCGATCGGCGCCCATCTCGAGCCCGGGGCGTCGATCGAGCCGGCGGTCGTCGTGGCACCGGTCAGGCCCCAGCTGACCGGGCGCCCGATCGACCACGCCATCACCCTGTACGCCGCACCGCCCGGCGCTGAGATCCCGGGCAAGGAGCCGATGACGCTCCGCCGGCAGCTGTTCAGCGCGGCGGGGCGCGAGGCGCGTAAGGCGGGCCGCAAACAGGCCAAGCAGGTGACCAAATCGCCCGCCGCGAAGCAGGCGTCAGGTCTCGCACGGATCGTCAAGTCCAACCGTCCCGAGGGCGCGCAGGCCGCGACGGAGGCTCCAGTCGAGGCGCCGGCCGCCGAGCCGTCCGACCACGAGAGCAAGCCCGCGACGGCAACCTCCACGTACCGGCAGCGGGCGTGGCTGCCGTGGTGGACGGCGATCTTGGCCGCGATCGCGGCGATCGTCCTCGCGCTTCTCATCAAGGCGTATCTCGCCCGCGTTCCGGTGCCGAACGTACTCGGCCACAACATCGTTGCCGCGCGAGACGAGATCAAGAAAGGGCACCTTCACGGGGTGGAGGTCCCGGAGGTGCCGCCATCGTGGACGGTCAACACGATGAAGCCCGGTCACGCCGCGCAGCGGCTGATCCCCGGCGAGGTGTTCAGAGAGGATCCGAAGGTTGGTCGCAAACGGCCCAAGGGATCCGACGTGAAGCTGTTCACTGCCGTCAGGGCGGGTAGCGGCGATGTGCCTAACCTCGAAGGCCTGTTTCCGGCGGCGGCCATCACCCACCTCAGCCACCAGGGGTTCACGATCGGGGACATCCAGCCCTACCCGCCGCCAGAAGGCGATGTAATCGTGTCGCAGACCCCAGCGGCAGGGACCACGAGCCCCAGGACGACGGCGGTCGACGTGACCCTCGGCAAATTGGTGGTCGTCCCAAACCTGGTCGGGAAGCCTGCCGCGGCGGCACAGAAGGGCCTGCAGTCGATTGGGCTTGTGCTCGGCACGGTCACGCCCGAGCACCCGAGGCGCCCGATGCTGGTCGCGATCCAGAACCCGGGCGCCCAGTCGATGGTCCAAGCGGGAAGCGAGATCGATGTCACCCTCGGCCTGCCGGTCCCGAAGCTCGCCGGACTCCATCTGCTTCAAGCCGGGCGCCGCCTCGCCGTGGCCGGATTTGCCGTCGGCCATGTGACGCCGTCATCCCCACCGGCGAACTACGTCGTCACCAAGCAGATGCCGGCGGCGAGACAGGTCGCCGTTCGGAGGCTGGTCGCGTTGACGCTCTCGCCTCCGCCGAAGCCCAAGCCCAAGCCGAAGCCCAAGCCGAAGCCGAAGCCCAAAGCTAAGCCGAAACCGAAGCCGGCGGCGGCTTCCGTACCGGCCTCGGCGGCCGCTGGGAGCAGCGCCGCCGCCGCGGCCAGCGCGCTCGCGAAGGCCGGCGTGCCGACGCAGCAGGTGCTCAAGATCAGCGCGACGGTTCCCAAGGGAAAGGTCATCGCGACCGTCCCGCCGGCCGGCAGCAAGGTCAAGAAGGGGACAACCGTCATGCTGATCGTCTCCGCCGGGTTCCCCGAGATCGCGGTCGACAACGGGCGCGCGGTCCTCGCTCTAAACGGCGTCAATGGCAAGGTGGTGTCCACGATCGCGGGCGGGCCGCTGCCCGCCGCAGAGCCGAGCTGGTCTCCGGCCGGCACCGAGATCGCGTACGTCTCGAGCGGCCGGATCATGCTGACCGCGGCCGCCGCCGCATCCGGGCCCAGGGCGTTGACGCCTGTCGGGCCGACGTACGAGCTGCCCACATTCCCGAACGCCACGACGGCCCCAGCGGTAATCGCGGCGATCCACAAGCGCCCCGGAGAGTCCGATCAGCTGTGCCTGCTCGCCGTTGCCCATCCGAGCGCAAGCTGCCTCACCGTCCCCGGCCTGAGCTTAGGCGCGCAGATCGCATGGGCGCCGAGCGGCCGTGAACTCCTCATCGGCGCGACCGCGCTCGCTCCCGCGTCCGGGATCGGCCTGCTCAAGTTGACGACCCAAAAGCCGTTCTCGACTCGTGCCGGCGACTGGCATGCGCACGGCCTCGTGACCCCGTCGGTGTCCGGGGCCGGGGTGCGGGCGGCGGCGTTCTCCCCCAACGGACTCAAGCTCGCCGCGGCCGAAAACTTCTCCGGACCCTTCAATCTCGCCCTCACCGGGGCCAGCGACCTCGCTCTGACGAAGGCCAAGTCCTTCGCGGCGCCCGCACCGGCCTGCTCGGTCGGGTGGCGCACCGACAGCCAGGAGCTACTCGTCCAGACCTCGACCGCGCCGGACTGCTCGGCCGCGCTCGGCCCGCTCTATCGCTTCGACCCGGCGAACCCAGGGATGCTCATGCTGGTGGCGGCCAATGTGGGCGATCCTTCCTGGCAGCCCCTCCCGGGCGTGCAGTAACGCCTTCGCAGCGCACGAACCCGCGTTAATGCTGACCTTCTCTCGGCGGGCAGCAAAGTGACAACGACTCCGTGTGTACATGTGATGACCGCATTCGAGGTTAGAACGGGTGGTATCAACCCCCTCCTTCGAATATGCTTCCCGAGGGGGCATACCAGGATGGCGTTCTCTTACGGCACTCCACGGGGGCACTGACCGGTGCTCATCTTCGTGCTCGATTCGCACGGCGTTTATCGGCGTGGCGTGGCTGCCTGCCTTTCCGAGCTCGACGAGGTGATCACGGTAATCGAGGCCGAGGCGCCGGAGCCGGTTCTGGCCGATCCAACGCTCGCGCGTGCCGCAGTGACAATCGTCGACCCGTGGCCGTTTGGCGGCGCACCGCTGGTCCGGCGCCTGGCCGATGCCACGAACGGACGGGTCGTGGTCTGCTCGGTGCAGCGCGATCCATCGGAGGTGCTCGAGGTGATCCAGGCTGGAGCGATCGGTTACCTCTGGAAGGAGACACTGACACCGGAAGCTCTCGCCGCCGGGGCATTCGCGGCAGCAAATGGTTCAGGCGTACTGGCCCCCGAGTTACTCAGTGACTTCATGCACGGCCTCGCGCGAGTCTCGCGAGACTTACTTGAACCTAACGGAATGTCACTATCACTTCTGACCACTCGCGAGCAGCAGGTGCTCGCGGGGGTAGCGGACGGGCTTGCCACTCGGGAGGTCGCACACCGCCTGCACTATTCCGAGCGCACCGTCAAGAACGTCCTCCACGACGTCGTCACGAAGCTGGGCGCGCGCAGCCGGTCGCAGGCCGTGGCGGAGGCGGTGCGACAAGGCCTAATCTGAGCCCGTGGCCATGGCCGCGGTCACAGACCAAGCGACCGCGAGATGATCTCCTTCTGGATCTCGCTCGTCCCGCCGTAGATCGTCGTGACCAAGGCATGGCGGACATGGCGCTCCATGTCGTACTCGGTGGCGTAGCCGTACCCGCCCATCATCTGCATCCCCTCGAGCGCGGTGCGCTTGGCGAGCTCGGTCGCCTTCAGCTTGGCCATCGACGCCTCGCGCGGAAGCATTTTGTCCGGGTTGGCCTGGACCGCCTCCGCCACCCCGTAGACGAGGTACCGGGTGGCCTCGATCTCGGTGGCGAGCTCGGCGAGTCGGTGCGCCACGGTTTGGAAGCTGCCGATCGTCTTGCCGAACTGCTTGCGCTCCTTGACGTATCCCAGTACATCCTCGAACGCGCGCTCCGCCATCCCAAGTGCCTGCGCCGCGATGATCAGCCGTTCGTTATTGAGGCCGGCCATCAACTGCATCCAGGCGTGATCGGGGCGACCCACGACCCGCTCCTCGGGTACGTGGCAGTCGGTGAAGAACATGTCGTTGACCTCGCGGCCGCCCATCGTGTCGATCCCGCGGATCTCGAGTCCCTCGGTCTCCCGCGGCACCGAGATCATCGTGAGGCCGAAGTGCTTGTCCTCGGTGCGCGACGTGCGGCACACGAGCAGGATGTGATCGGCCGCGTGGGCGCCCGTGATCCAGGTCTTCTGGCCGTTGATCACCCAGTCGCCGTTGTCCCGCTCGGCTCGGCAGGACACGTTGCCGACGTCCGACCCGGCCTCGGGTTCGGACATCGCGATCGCGTAGACGGTGCCGGCGACGATCCGCGGCAGGATCTCGTCCTTGAGCGCGTCGGTCCCGAACAGCTCGACCGGCCGGGCGGACATCATCGTGACCGGGAAGAAACCCATCGGGATCTGGCCGCGAGAGAACTCCTCGCACAGCAGGCACAGGTCGACCGAGCCGCCGCCCGTGCCACCGTACGCCTCTGGGATCGCGGCCCCGAGCCACCCCAGCTCGGCGATCTTCGCGTAGATCTCGGGGTTGTGGGGCTCGGTCCCGTTGTGGGTGAGCGCATCGCGCTGCTCGCGCGTCCCGCACTCGCGCTTGGCGAAGTCGCGGATCGCCTCGACGAACGCGCGCTGCTCGTCGGTTAGGTTCAAGTTACTGGCTCCTCTTGCTGCGTCTTGGTCACGAAGATCGAGACTACATTCCCGGTTGAGCGCATGGCAGGAGCGCCGTTTCCGAGCGACACCGAAATCGACCGGCTCGAGATCCCCTGGACCAAGATCGACGAGTCCGAGTTCGCGATGCTGAGCGCGCTGTCCCGCGGCCTCACAACCGTGATGCCGTCGAGCCTCAAGATCACGGGGCCCGAGCACCTGCGCATCTGCACACAAGCGATCGCACAAGGCCGGCTGGGATAATCGTCACATGGCGGAGCCAACGGTGTTCAGGCCAGGCGGTGTGTCATATCTGCGGATCCCGGCCCCAGATCCCGAACGGACCGCGACCTTCTACGCGACCGTGTTCGGTTGGACCGTCGACACCGACCGGGAGAACCCGAGCTTCGCGGACGGCAGCGGCCACGTCATCGGCCACTTCATGCCCAATCTGCGCGTCGCCGCCGACGCGGGCGTGCGGCCGTACGTGTATGTCGAGGACGTACGGGTGACGCTCGACCGGGCGCTCGCGAACGGCGCCGAGCCGGGGACCGCTCCTTACCCCGAGGGGAACCTGACCGTGGCGACCTTGCGCGACCCCGCCGGCAACGAGATCGGGATTTGGCAGCAGGGCGGCGGCGCCTGAGCCGCATGCTCATCCGCGCCGCGAACCCCGCCCGCGATGCCGACGCGATCGCGAATATCTACGCGCCCTACGTCGCGGACACGGTGATCTCGTTCGAATACGAGGCGCCGGCCGCGTCCGAGATGGCCGGACGGATCGAACGGCTGACCAAGACCCACGCCTGGCTGGTCGCCGAGGACGACGCCGGGATCATCGGGTACGCGTACGGCTGCCCGCACCGGGAGCGCGCCGCGTACCGCTGGGCGACCGAGGTCAGCGTGTATGTCGACCCCAGACACCAGCGCCGTGGCGCCGGCCGGGCGTTGTACGAGGAGTTGTTCGGCCTTCTCGCCGACCAGGGCTATCGCATCGCGCTCGGCGGCATCGCGCTGCCGAATGACGCCAGCGTCGCGCTCCACGAGGCCTGCGGGTTCAAGCTCGTCGGGGTGTACCGGGGTATTGGCTTCAAACACGGCACCTGGTGGGACGTCGGCTGGTGGCAGCTGGACCTCGCGAGTAGCGACGGCGACGGCCAGCCGCCCGAGCCCGGACCGGCGCTCGCGAGATAACGCCGGGCGTTCCCCACCGGCGACTCCACCGGCGACCTCCCCGATGCGAGCGGGCTCGCCCCGGTGCATCTTGAAGCGCACCGCCCCGCGCACAAGGAGGAAGCCTCGATGGACCAAGATCTCTTCGACTACAGCCCGATCGTCGCCCGCGAGCCGATCCGCTGGCCCGGCGGCGCGCGCGTCGCGTTCTACGTTGGGCTGAATGTCGAGCATTTCCACGTCGACAGGCCCTCGACGAGCCTGTGGGAAGGGACCGCGTCGCTCGTGCCCGACCCGTTGAACTACGGCTGGCGCGACTACGGGCCACGGGTCGCGATCTGGCGGCTGATCGAGAGCCTCGACCGCCACGGCATCCGCGCCAGCGCGTTGCTGAACTCGGACGTGGTCCAGCGCTACCCCGCAATCATCGAGGCAGGGCGGGCGCGGAACTGGGCGTGGCTCGCCCACGGGAAGACCAACTCCAAGCTCCACACGAACATGTCAGCGCACGAGGAGCGGGCGTTCCTGACGGACGTCGTCGCAACGATCGAGAAGGCGACCGGCGAGCGGCCGCATGGCTGGCTCGGCCCGGGACTTACCGAAACGTTCCAGACGCCCTCGCTGCTCGCGGAGCTCGGGCTGAGCTACGTGCTCGATTGGACCAACGACGACCAGCCGTATCCGCTGAACGTGCCCGGCATGTTGAGCGTGCCGTACTCGGTCGAACTGAACGACCTCAACGTGTTCCTCAGTAGGAGCCTTACCGGGCCGGACTTCGTGCAGCTCGTCAAGGACCAACTGGACCAGCTCTACTCCGACTCGGCCGGCAGCGGCCGGGTCATGGCCCTCGCTCTCCACCCGTTCGTGATCAGCCAGCCGTTCCGACACCGGTACCTGGACACCGCGCTCGAGTACGTCGCCGATCACCCCGGGGTGTGGCTGACGACGAGCGACGAGATCGCCGCGCACTTCGCGCGCGCAAACGGATTGGGGTCGCGGTGCTGAGCGGCCTCGGCGTGAGCGGGTCATCAGAGCGATCCGCCCGACGCGGTCGCGCTGGCCTGCATAACCTGACAACGGAGCGGGGGCGGCGCAACCGTGGCAGAGGACGCGTGTCCCACATGCGTCAAATGCCACGGTCCGGGCCGCGCGCGTCGAATGTCAGGTTAAGCAGGTAATCCAGGGGAGCCCCGGTTCCGCGACGGCGACGGCGACGGCGACGGCCAGCCTGCCCGAGCCGGGACCGTCGGTTTGGAATCGTCCGCCCCGCTAGGAGTCCTCGTCGAGCAGCAGCGCCAGCGTGGGGCATGCGTCGACTGCGCGACGGGCCAGGCCGAGCAGGTCGGGCGGCACCTCGGACTCGTCGAGGATCGGATAGCCCCAGTCGTCGAGCCGGATCAGCTCGGGCAGGAGCTCCGCGCACAGCCCGTGGGCCTCGCACGCGATCGGGTTGACGCGCAGCCGCGGGCTCATCTGAGCCGGCCCCCGGCGACCGCCGGCCCTCCGAGCGGCAGCCCCGCTGGGATCGCGTGGCACCGCGCCCCGCGGTGGGCGTCGATCTCGTCGTCGAACACCGCGAGCGCGCTCTCGACGAACCGCACCGCGCCGTCGGGATGGTGACAGGCGCCTCGGCCGCGGACCTCCGACACCCATCTGAGCACCCGGTCGCGCTCGGAGACGTGGGCGACTCCGTCGGCGAGCGCGCCGACCGCGTCGGCGATCGCCCGCAGCCCATACACGCACGGGCCGCACTGACCGGCGGACTGTCCCGCCAGGTACGAGATCACGCGAGCGCTTTCGTGCAGGCCACACGAGTTCTCGCCGAGCGCGATCAGGACTCCTGACCCGAGCGTGCACCCGACCGACCGCAGGTCCTCGCGCGCCAGCCGCAGCGAGGTCGCCTGCGACGCCTCCATCCAGGTGCCGAAATAGCCGCCGACCAGCAGCGCCTGGAGCGGCTCCGACGGACCGCCGGCCGCGTCCAGCAGATCGCCCATCGCGGTTCCGAACGCGAGCTCGTATACCCCGGGTGCCTTGACCGCGCCGGTGATCGTGACCAGCGCCGAGCCGGGGTCGGCGACCGTGCCGAGCTCGCGGTACCACCGCGACCCGAAGCGCGCGACGAGCGCGAGCTGCGCCAGCGTCTCCGGATTCTGGATCAGCGTCGGGCGGCCGCGGTAGCCGCGCTCGAACGGCCGCGGCGGGATGAACGTGGGTAATTCAGGCCCCCCGTTGAGGAAGTGGACCACGGCGCTCTCCTCGCCGGCCACGTACCCCTCGGGCCCGGTCACGACCTCGATCGAAGCCGGCTCCCGTCCGCGCGCCGCGACGGCCGCCTCGAGCGCCGCCACCGCGTCGACGGCGTTCTCGCCGACCTTGACGATCACCTGCCCCGACCCGACCGCGCCGGCGGCAAGCACCGCGCCGTCGAGGACCAGATGCGGCAGCCTCGACAGCAGCAGGCGGTCCTTGGCGCTGGCCGGCTCGGTCTCCGATCCGTTGACGATCACCGGTCCGACGCGCCGGCGCCCTGCCACCGCGCGGAGCTTGCGCGCGGTCGGAAAGTCCGCGCCGCCCCGGCCACGCAGCCCGCTGCGCTCGACTTCCTCGATCAGCTGGTGGGCGGGCACTTCGGGCAGCGGGCCGTGGACTCGCGTGTGCGCCGCGAGCGATATCGCACCGCCGCCTGGCTCTAGGCCGGCGAGCAGGCGCGGCAGTCCGTGGTGGCCGCCGTCCGCGAAGGTCATTGGTCGCGATTACCCGGGCGTACCTGAAATGGTCCCGGAGACGGAATTGCTCTGGTTGTCGATCTGGAGCACGGCGTGCAGATCGACTACCGAGCCCTGGCTGTCGGTGAGGCGGGCGGTGAACTCGGTGCCGCGCAGGTCGTTGATCGTGCCCTGCAGGACCGACGGCACCCCGGCGAGCGCGAGGTCGACCTGGCTCCCGGTCATCGACAGGCCCTGGCCGATCGGCTGGCCGGCGATCCGGACGCGGAACCGGCCTCGGACCTGGCCGCTGACCCTCGTCGTGAGGTCGACCACGGCACCGCCCGGCGCCGCGCTTTCGCGCACGCTCCCGGAGAGGTTCCCGGTGAACGGACCGCTGATCGAACTCGCGCCGGCTCCGGAGCCGCTCCCACCGCCGCTCCCCGAGACGGACGAGCTTGGAGCAGGGCTGGCGCGGCCGAGCAGCGACGTCGGCGTCCCGGCGCGTTTCGCCCATCCGCTCTGGAGCGGACCCGCGAGCGCGAAGATCATCAGTCCGATAGGAGTGATCACCGCGAGCGCGGTCGCCGGCGCGCGCACGCCGGCGTGGGCCGAGCCCACGTGAGCGATCCGCAGCCACACTGCGATCAGCACCGCCATGATGCAGACCACGGTCAGCGCCAGCATCCACCATTGCTGGGTGTCGCTGCCGGTGCCGAGACCGTGCAGCACCGCGACCGGCCAGCTCGCGTACGAGAGCCAGTGGACCGCGCGCCAGGCGCGATAGCCCAGCCGCCGCCGGACCAGGCTGGTGATGGCGATCGCGACGAGCAGATCGAACGACAGCGTCCCGAGTCCCAGCCACAGCGGCCGGTAGGGCGAGTTGAACGGAATCACCCCGTCGAGCAGCGTGATCGGCGCGAACCCGTCGAGGACGCTCGTGACGATGTGGATCACGAGTACCACGAGCACCAGCAGCGACACGTCGCGGTGGACCGAGTCGATCGCGAACCGCGGCCAGCGCTCGGCCACGAACCGTACCGAGCCGAGGATCCCGATGACCACGCTGGCCGTCAGCAGCACGAGCGCGACCGCCCCGGTGCCGCGCGCGAGGTACCAGTACGCGCTCGGTCCGAGCGTCGCGCCGACCGCGAGGCTCACGAGCCCGGCCCCTCCGGCACCAGGCTCAGCGCGCCCGGACCAGTCCCCACGAGCGGGAGGTCGTCGCCCTCCGAAGGCCACCCACCGACGTGGAGCACCGTGCGGTTAGTGCGCACGAGCCGGCTCGGCAGCGCGAGCGCCTCGAGCCACGGCGCGGCCTTCTCGCCGCGGATGATCGTCGCGGTGGTCGCGATGTTCGCGTCCAGGCACGAGCTCGCAGACACGCTGACCGTGCGCCAGACGCTGTCGGCGGACCGGCCCGTGAGGGGATCGATCAGGTGGTGGGCGGGTCCCGCGTCCGTGCGCCACCGCCGGACCGCGGTGCTCGAGGTGGCCAACCCGCCGGAGCTGAGCGAGATCCACTGACCGGGCGCGTCGAAGCCGGCCCGATGGTCATCGGTCACGCGAACTCGCCATCCCTCAGGTGGCGCCGGTCCTGCGATCGCCAGGTCCCCGCCGAACGACACCAGGACGCCGCAGCCGGCGGCGGCGCTCGCCTCCGCCGCCGCTCGGTCCGCGGCCAGCGCCTTTGCCGTGGCGCCAAGGTCGAGGCTGACTCCCCCGGCGACGCGGATCGTGCTCCGCTCGGGATCGACGGTCACGGTTCGCCAACCGGGAACCGACGCGAGCGGTCGCGCCCCGGGCGACAAAACCGCGCCGTCTTCACCGACCGGCATCGAAGCGAAGTCGCGGTCGTAGCCGAGCGAGATCAGCGCCCGCCCCACCGTCGGGTCGACGTCGCCACCGGTCAGTCGGGCGGCGCGGAGCGCGACGGTCACCGCCTCGAGCAGCACCGGCCCGACTCGTACGGCGGCACCGGCAGCGGCGTTGACCGCCGACAGTTCGGAATCGGCGCGGAACCGCGAGCACGCGCGGTCGAACTCGCCGACGATCCGCTCGACGACCGCTCTGGCGGTTTCGAGCGCGCCGGCCTCAGCGACAGCGACTTGCGCGCTGCTTCCGAACGCTTCCAGCGTCGCGCATTCTGCAGACTGTCTCATGTCGTCCGCTCACGAGCCCCCCGACACCACTCCACCGCCACCAGACGACTGTGGCGCCGGCGAGGACTGCGGTGGCGAAGCCGGCGGCGTTGGCTGCGCCGGCTGGGAGTTCTGCGGCTGGCTCGGGGCTGTCTGCGGCTGCTGCGAAGACCCCCCAGCCCCAGTGTGCCGGGGCTCGCCGCCGGCGGCAGCTGGGGTACCGCCGTTGATGCGGACCGCGCCGACGACGAGCCGGTCGAGGCCTCCGTTCGGACGGCCGACTTCGAGGCGACCGACCGCCCCGGCGCGACGGCGGACACCAGCGCGGCGAAACCAGCGGTGAGCGCGGCTGCCCCGGCGATCACCCACCGGCGCGTCCGGCGAACCCGCGCGAGCGCCGCGTCGCGGGCCAGCACCGCGCGCGATCGATTGTCGTTTGTGGTCATCCGCTGTTCGCTACCAATCATGCCGCGTCTGGGAGAGAGAATCAGCGATAGGTAAGACGAATATGAGAATTCGCCGGGGCCCGTCAATCCCCGGCGACCGTTGGCGGGGGGTCGAGGGCGGGGAGCTCGAGCGTGAACGCCGACCCGTCGACGACGATCCGTCCCCCGTGGCGGTCGACGATCGCCGAGACGATCGACAAGCCGAGCCCCGACCCCGGCTGGGCGGACGCGTCGGCGCCGCGCCAGAAACGCTCGAACAGACGGTCGCGATCGGCTGGATCCGGCCCGGGGCCCTCGTCACTCACAGTGACGCGCGCCGATCCGTCCGAATGCGACACCGAGATCGTCACCCGGCCCCCGGGCGGGCCGTGCACCAGAGCGTTCTCGACCAGGTTCTCGACCGCTCGCGCCAGTGCGCGCTCGTCGCCCCGGACGAACGCGTGGCTGATACCCACGGTCCCGACCCGGCCGGCGTCCTCCGCCGCGTGAGCGCCCACGACTCCACGCACCACCGCTCCAAGGTCGACCTCCTCGGCTCCCGCCACCCCCGCATCGACGCGCTCCAGCGCGAGCAGATCGTCGACCAGTCTGGCCAGCCGGCGCGCGTCGCCCTGGAGCTCTTCGAGCACCTCGGGATCGGCCCCGTGACGGACCGCGAACTCGACGTTCCCGAGCAGCGTGGTCACCGGGGTCCGGAGCTCGTGCGAGGCATCCGCGAGGAACCGCCGCTCGCCGGCGCGCGCGGCCTCGAGCGAGGCGAGCATCCTGTTGAGCACCCCCGTGAGCTGTCCGATCTCGTCGGCGACCTCGCGCTCCGGCAGCCGGTGGGAAGGATCAGCGGTCCGCTCGATCTCGCCGGCACCCGCCGCCAGCCTCCGCAACGGGCGCAGCCCTCGCCCGGTGAGCACTGCGGCGAGGAGCGCCGCCAATAACGCCGCGCCGGCGCCGGCGAGGATCACGAGCACGCCGAGACGGGCGGTCGTGTGCGAGATGTCGGAGGTGTCGGAGGCGACCAGCACCGCGCCTCCACCGGCGGGGCCGGTCAGCGCGATCGGCGCCGCGAACAGCCGGAACGGGCGACCGTCGAGCGTGATGTTCTCGAACCCGGTCGCACCCGAGACCCGCGCCGCGCGGGCCAGCCTGTCCTCGGGCAGCAACCCGGCCCCGAGCGTCAGCGACCGAGCCAGGATCCGCCCGCGTGCGTCGATCACCTCGACTGCGATCGACCGCCCGGACTCCGGACTCTCGAGCGCCCCGGGAGAGTTCAGTACCGCCGGGGCCGAGACGGCCAGCTCCGCCACGTCCTGGGCCCGCTGTCGCAGCGCGCTGTCGAGGGAGCTGCGCAGCTCGTGGCCGACGAGCAGGACGGTCGCGCTGCCGAACAGCACGAGCGCGACGAGGATCGATCCGGCCGCCGCGAGGACGAGCCGCAGCCGGAGCGTCTGTGGCGGGCCGAGTCTCATCCCAGTCCTCGCGCGATTTTTAGGCAGATCCACAAGTTTTTCGGGTAATCACCCATATTTAAGGTGAGCAGGTTTGAGCACGGATGTAGAGCTGTTCCTCGAAAAGGACTTTCATTGCAGGGGGATTCGGTGCACGCCGGGCCTATAAGGGTGATGCTGGTGTCCGCCGATTTCGCGATTGCGAGGCGGATAGACGAGTTGCTGCACGCGACGTGGGCTCGTCTCCAGGTGCTGGTGCACGCCGAGTGGGACGCCGCGGCCGCCCAGGCGCTCGTCGACTTTCCGTCGTGCTGCGTGCTGCTCGACGTGCAGACGGAAGCGCAGGAGGAGACGATGGACCTGCTCGCGTACGTGCGGCTGTCCGCCCCCGACGCGCCGATCGTCGTGCTGTCCGATGGCGATCACGAGGCCCTCGGGCTCGAGGCGGTCAGGGCCGGCGCCCAGGACTGCCTGGTCAAGTCCGAGCTCACACCGGTCCTGCTGCGTCGTACGCTCACCCACGCGATCGAGCGCAAGCGCTCGGAGGCGGGCCTCGCCCACCAGGCCCTCCACGATCAGCTCACCGGCCTTCCCAACCGTGCTCTGTTCCTCGACCGGCTCGGGGTCGCGCTCGAGCGAGCCCGTCGCTCCGGGACCCAGCTCGCGGTGATGTTCCTCGACTTCGACAACTTCAAGCAGATCAACGATTCGCGCGGCCACGCCGTCGGCGATCGGCTTTTGACCGCGCTCGGTGAGCGTCTGAGTACGTTGTTGCGTCCGATGGACACGGTGGCTCGATTCGGCGGAGACGAGTTCACGTTCCTGTTCGAGGACCTCACGTCCGAGCGCGAGGTCGTGCTGATCGCGGACCGCATCTGCCAGGCCGCCAGCCCGCCGATCGACATCGACGGCGTCGAGCTGTCTGTCACGGTCAGCGTCGGGATCGCGATGGTCGCCGACCCGACGGTCTCGCCGGACACCGTGATCCGGGAGGCCGATACCGCGATGTACCGCGCCAAGGAGCGCGGCCGCTCGCGGTTCGAGCTGTTCGACGAGGAATCGCGGCGCCGCGCGGTCGCCAGGATCGAGCTCGAGGGCTCGATCCGCGAAGCGGTAGCGCGCGGCCAGCTTCGCGTCCGCTACCAGCCCAGGATCGCACTGAACGCCTTCGCAGACGTGCGCTGGGTCGACGCGCAGGTCCACTGGCAACACCCCGGCCGGGGCCCGCTCGGTCCCGCGGAGTTCATGGCGCTCGCCGAGGACACCGGCATGGCGATCCCGATCGGTCGCTTCGCGCTCGAACACGCACTCCTGCAATTCGGGATCTGGCGCGCGTACAAGCCCGACCTGCAGCTGTCGCTGGCGCTCTCGGCCCGGCAGCTTGACGACCCGAGCCTGGCGTCGCTCCTGAGTGATGCGATCCGGGCGGCCGAGGTCGACCCCAGCGCGATCTGCCTCGAGGTGCCCGAGGGCGCCGTCGGCGAGGATCCCGAAGGGGTGACGGCTACGCTTCACACGCTCAGGGCGACCGGCGTGAGGTTGGCGCTCCGGGACTTCGGGTCGGGCGCGGCGTCGTTCTCGCGGCTGCGACAGCTGCCGATTGACCTGATCAAGATGCACGAGGGCTTCATCGAGGCGCTCGGCGAGTCCGACGAGGACGCCTCGATCGTCGGCGCGCTCGTCGAGCTCGGGCATGCCCTCGGACTCGGCGTGATCGCAGACGGCGTCGAGACCGAGACCCAGCTCGAGCATCTGCGCGAGCTCGGTTGCGACGGCGCGCAGGGCGATCTGATCGGACCCGCGATGACCGGCGAGCAGGTGCACGCTCTGCTTGTCGGCGAAGCCGCTCACGTCGACGCCGCGTAGGTCAACGCCGTCTGGGCGCCTCACGCGCGTAGCGTGAACCCGCTCCCTCTGACCGTCCTGATCAGCGGCGGCGTTCCCAGCTTCCGGCGCAGCCGCGTCACGTAACGATCGACGACGTTGGGCTCGGCCCCGTCGTCCCAGATCTCCTCGAGCGCGCGTTCCCGCGTGACCACGCGGCCGGGCTCGCGGAGCAGGAGCTCGAGCAGGTCGGCCTCCCGCGCGGTGAGCTCGATCGGTCGGCCGGTCCGCGTTGCCCGCCGAGCGGCGGTGTCGAGCGTCAGGTCGCCGTAGGACCGCAACGGCGTGGCGTGGGCGTCACTGCCGCGTCGGGTCAGCGCCCGCAGCCGCGCGATCAGCTCCTGGACCGCGAACGGCTTGATCAGGTAATCGTCGGCGCCCGCCTCGAGACCCGCGACGCGATCGGGCACGGCGTCGCGCGCGGTCAGCATCAGGATCGGCGTCGGAAGGCCCTTGCTCCGTAGCCGCCGGCACACCGCCAGCCCGTCGAGTGCGGGCATGGCGACGTCGAGCACGATCACGTCGGGCACCGCGCGCTCGGCCTCGGCCAGCGCGGCGCCGCCGTCGGCGGCGACGGTCACCTCGTACCCCTCTGCCGCGAGCGTCCGGGCCAGCATCCGCCGGAGCGGCGGATCGTCATCGACTACGAGCACCCTGTCGCGCAGGCCCTCGTCGGTCGCGTCGGCGCGATCACCCACCGGCGACGTCGCGGCGCAGGAACACGAGGAACGCGGTGGCGAGCGCCGGCACCGCGTACATCGCGCACACCCACGCGGCGCGGACGATCGGGGCCCAGTCGATCGGCTGGCGCAACAGCCCCTGCCACGCGTTGAACTGGGTGCTGAGCAGGTAGGGCTGGAGCGCGCCCAGACCCGGCAGGACGCCGATCAACTGGAACAGCAGCGAGATCATCAACGTGCCCACGACCGCCGCCGCGCTGTTGCGCGTGATCGTCGAGAGCAGCAGGCCGATGCAGACGACGGTCCCGATCGGGATCAGGTACACGAGCAGGCTCAGATACACGAGCTCGAGGCCCTTGGGCGCCGACACGATCGACCCCGAGAGCGTCTGCACCGAGTTGAAGCCGGACTGGATGCTGCCCGCGATCACGCCCACGGTCCCGGAGATGAAGATCGCGGCCACGGCGTAGGTGGCGGTGGCGAGCGCCTTGCCGGCGAAGATCTGCCACCGCTCGAGCGAGCGCGTCAGCACGGTCTTGAGCGTGCCGTTGTGGTCTTCGGAGGCGAAGATGTCGCCGGCGACGAGCGCGGTGATCAGCGGGAACAGCCACACCGCGCCGAACAGGAGCAGCACCAGCGGCACGACCAGCCCGCTCTTGGTCAGGTACGACGCGAACGCGAAATCCCCGCCGTTGTCGCGGTGGTGGCGGAAATGGATCGCGACGACGAACAGGATCGGGACGATCGCCGCCGCCCCGAGCCCGAGGTATGTCCGCTTCTGGTAGCGGAGCTTCAACAACTCCCACCGGTACACGGTCGCGATGCCCGGCCGCGACCGCGAGCGCCCGGCCGCGCCCGCGCCCGCGCCGAAGCGAGGCGTCTCGGCGGTGCTGACGCCCGAGCTCATCGCGACGCCTCCGCCCGCGCGGGCTCGGCGGCCGGCGCGCTCCCGGGGACGACGCCGTCGCCCTCGGTGAGCGAGAAGAACAGGTCCTCGAGGGTTACGGTCTCAGGCGCGAGCGAGTGAATGAGCGCACCCGCCTCGATCAACGCCTGCGACAGATCGGCGACCGCCGGCTCGTCGGCGGCGAAGCTGATCCGCCCGTGGGCGACTCGGACGTCGCTGATGCCCGGCTGGGCCCGGCACACCGCGATCGCCCGCTCGTCGTCGGTCGTCGACAGCCGGTAGGTCGCGCCGGCTCCTCGCTTGAGGTCAGCAATCGCACCCTCATAGACGATCTTGCCCGTGCGGACGATCGCGACCCGGTTGCACAGCTCCTCGACCTCGGCGAGCAGATGGCTGGAGAGCAGCACGGTCATTCCCTGGTCGGCAAGCCGCCGGATCAGCAGGCGCATGTCGCGCATGCCGGCGGGGTCGAGCCCAGTGGCCGGCTCGTCGAGCAGCAGCAGCCTCGGATCCCTGAGTAGCGCCGCGGCGATCCCGATCCGCTGACGCATCCCGTGTGAATAGCCGCCGATCTTGTCGCGCGCCCGGTCCGTGAGCTCGACCGTCTCGAGCGCCTGGTCGATCCGGTCTGCCGCGTCGCCGCCGTCGAAGCCGGCGAGCAGCTCGAGGTTGCGACGCCCGCTCAGGTACGGATAGAACGTCGGCGCCTCGACGAACCCGGCGACGCCGTCGAGCGCCTGGACGGTCTCCTGCGGATCGCGGCCGAAAAGCCGCACGGTTCCGGCGGTCGGGCGGATCAGCCCGAGCATCATCCGCAGGCAGGTCGTCTTGCCGGCCCCGTTGGGACCGAGGTACCCGTACACGTCGCCGGCATTGACGGTGAGGTCCACGTCGGCAACGGCTTCCAGCTCGCCGTAGCGCTTGACGAGGCCCCGAACCTCAACGGGCGGAGGAGCGCCGGGGGCCGGGCGCTCCTCCAGGGGCGAGGTACCGGGGGCGGTGTCCGTCACGTCGCTCAGGGCACCAGCTGCCTCGCCGCCATTTCCGCCGCCTGTGGCGGCACCGAACCGAGCACGGTGTATTCGACGCCGCCGGTGGACAGGTGCAGGACGGTTCCGAGCGCGGTCGGGAGCTCCTGCGCGCTATGCCCGTTGATCGACACGGTCGGAAGGTTGAGGCCGCTCTGGTTTCCGCCGCTCTGCGAGCCGGACGACGACTGACCCGAGGCGGTCTGCTGGATCACGGCGATACCGCCGAGGCCCTGGCCGTAGGTGACAAGCGCGGCCGGGCTTCCGCCCCAGTCGAGCAGCTGCACCGACTGCTGCGGCAGGCCGTCGAGCTTCCTCGGCGCGGCGAGCGTGAACGGGACGTGGGCCTGGACCGCGGCCACGCCCGTGATCTCGGGTCGCGGCCTTGGCGGCGTGCTTGCCGTGCTTGGACTTTCCGTCCGCCTTCGCCGCCTTGGCGTGGGCGGCCGCATGCCCGGCCGGCGCCGAGATCCTGACCACCTTCGCTCCGGCCGGCGGCCTCACCTTGAACACGCCGGCGGAGACCGCCCCGTAGGAGATGTGGGTGGCCTTCAGCTCGAGCACCGGGGTGCTGCTGCTCGTCGAGTAGAGCGCGATTCCGAGCGGGACGCCGTGAGCCGCGTCCCACGCGAGCTGGACGCTCCCGAGCAGACCGCCCGAGTGCTTGGGCGTGAGCACGACCTTGTAGGCCGGCTGGCCGGCGACGTTGCGGGGGTACGGCCCAGCGACGTCGATGTGCTGCGCCAGCTGGTTCAGCTGCGACTGGATCTGGGCGACCGACGGGATCGTGTCGGTCCCGCCGGCCTTGCCGGTCTGAGAGCCTCCCGGTCGGCAGCGTCCCCTTGTAGACGGTGTTCGACATCGGGTCGTAGATCGAAAACGCGCCGTTGTTGACCAGGACCTGGGCGTCGCCATTCGCTCCCTGGAGCTCGAGCCGGAGCTGGTGCGTGGTCGTCGACAGCCACAGCCGTCCGCTGGCGCCTGACAGGATCGGATCCGACCCCTGGAGGGCGGTCGAGTCGATCAGGTTGTCGGTGAAGCTGATCCGGGCGCTGATCGCGGTCACCGCCGGCGCCGTGGCGGCCTGGTGGAGCGCCTGGGCGAGCGGCTCACGCGGGGGGGTGCGCCCGTTGCCGGCGGCGGCGAAGGCGATCGCGGTGCCGCCGGCGACTGCGATCACCAATCCGGCGACGATCGCAAGAAGACGTTGTGTGGAAACAGTGCGCAGGAGCTTCATCACGGCATGACCTTTCTCGTGTCCTGCGATCACGATAGGGCAGGACTCTGAAATTACATTGACAGTGGCCGCGGGCGCCGGTGAGTCGCTAAGGTCGTCGGCGTGTGCCGCCTGTTCGGCATGAGTGGTGGGCGCGAGCCGGTCCGCGCCACGTTCTGGTTGCTGGAGGCGCCCGACTCGCTCGCGCAACAGAGCCGGCGCGAGCCCGACGGGACCGGCCTCGGGACGTTCGATGAGAGCGGGCGGCCCGTCGTGTCCAAGCAGCCGCTCGCCGCCTACGAGGACCAGAAGTTCGCCCAGGAGGCGCGCGAGGTCAGCTCGACTACGTTCGTCGCTCACGTCAGGTACGCGTCGACCGGGGCGGTCAGCCCGGAGAACACGCATCCGTTCGAGCAGCGTGGACGGCTGTTCGCGCACAACGGCGTGATCGAGGACATCGAGCGGCTCGAGGAGCAGCTCGGGGACGCGCGATCCCTCGTCCGCGGGGAGACGGACTCCGAGAGGTATTTCGCGCTGATCACCAAGGAGATCGAGCGAGACGGAGACATCGGCCAGGCGATCGTCCGCGCGACGAGCTGGATCGCGGAGAACCTTCCGGTGTTCGCGCTCAACATCGTCCTGATAACGGCTTCCGAGCTGTGGGCGCTTCGGTATCCGGACGTCCACGAGCTGTTCGTGCTCGAGCGCGCCGCCGGCGGCCCGAGCGGGCAGCGCCACCTCGAGCACGCGAGCGCGCGCGGCTCGATGCGGGTCCGCGCCGGCGATCTCGCCAATCGTCCGTGCGTGGTGGTGGCCAGCGAGCGGATGGACGAGGACCCGGGCTGGCGAGCGCTCGAGTCGGGCGAGCTGCTGCACGTCGACCCCGACTTGAAGGTGACGATCACGCGGCCGCTCGGCCGCGCCCCGGCGCATCAGCTGACGCTTGCCGATCTCGGGGACAAGGCCGCGGCCTCGCAGACGCCGAGTCGCCCCTCCTGAGCCGGCGTTGCCGGTGTGCAACGATCGCCGTGACGATGTCCGCCACGGATCACGGCCTCCCCCCCGGCCCGCGCCTGCCGCGCGCCGTCCAGACCCTCGGGTTCATGTTCACCGGCCCCCGCTTCGTCGACGCCTGCCGGCGCCGGTACGGGGATGCGGTGACGTTCGGGACCTTGTTCGACGAGCGGTTCGTGATGGTGTTCCACCCGGACCTGATCAAGGAGCTGTTCCAGGGTCCCCCCGAGCAGCTCCGCGCCGGCGAGGCCAACGTGATGCTCGGACCGATCGTCGGCGAGCGATCCGTGCTGCTGCTCGACGGCCCGCAGCACCTGCGCCACCGGCGGCTGATGGGAGCCCCGTTCCACGGCCGACGGATGCAGGCGCACGCCGAGGCGATGCGCGCCTCGGCCGATCTCGAGATCGACTCGTGGCCCGTCGGCGAGCCGTTCTCGCTGCTCCCGACCATGCAGTCGCTCACGCTGCGGGTGATCCTGCGTGCCGTGTTCGGATACGAGCCGGGCGCCGAGGAGGAGGATCTTCGCCGGCGCCTGCGGGCGATGCTCGAGCCGCTGGCGAGGCCGCGGGCGATGATGCTGCTGGCGGCGCTGCCGCTCATCCGGGGCGACCGCGCCGCCGTGACCGCCCGCTTTGAGACGGCGCGGAAAGCCGTGGACGAGGTGCTGTACGCCGAGATCGCGCGCCGGCGCGCCGATCCCGACGCGCTCGATCAGCGCGATGACATCTTCTCGGCCCTGCTGCTCGCCGAGGACGAGGACGGGCAGCGGCTGTCCGACCGCGAGGTGCGCGACGAACTCGTGACGCTGCTGCTAGCCGGGCACGAGACGACCGCGACCGGCCTCGCGTGGTGCTTCGACCTGTTGCTCCACAACCAGTTGGTGCGCGAACGCGCGCGCGAGGGCGACGATCGGTACCTCGACGCGGTGGTCAAGGAGGCGCTCCGACTCGGCCGGTGATCCCGGGCGTCGGGCGCGTGGTCCGCGGCGAGCCGTTCCGGCTGAACGGGTACGAGATTCCGGCGGGAGTCGAGATCAACCCCTCGATCCGGATCATGCACCGCCGTGAGGACCTGTTCCCGGACGCAAGCGCGTTCCGGCCCGAGCGGTTCCTCGTCGACGACCCGCCCGATACCTATACGTGGATCCCGTTCGGGGGCGGTACGCGCCGGTGCCTGGGCGCGAGTTTCGCGCTGATGGAGATGCGGATCGTCGTCGGCCGCGTGCTCCAGCGCGCCGCGGGGCTGCGGGCGGCGGATCCGAAGCCGGCCAAGGTCGAGTTCCGCGGGATCACGCTGGCGCCGAAGGACGGCGCGCGGGTGATCCTGGACCGCGCGCCGGCACCGGCGACTTGACACGGTCAGGCCGCCGGTACCCGGAGTCTCAGCTGCACCCTCCGCCGAGCGACGGCCCTCCCTCCGTCGGCATCCGTGGCAGTCAGCGTGACGATGGCGTTGATCGATCTCCTCGCGGACGCCGCTTTAGCGGAAGCGTTGCGCCGCAGCTTGACGAGGGTCAGTTTGGTGCGGCCGATGGGGATTCGAAAATGAGTCTCGCCGAGCACAAGCGCTCTCCGGGGGTGACGGCTGTGTGCACGCAGCGCACGGCGGACCGCAGCGAGCTGACGGTGCCGGCGCAGAAGGACTGTCCACTGGCGCAGGTCAGTTTCAACGCCACAGCACGGTGTTTGGCCTTCGCGACCACTGAGCGGATTCGTATTCGAGGCGCGGAGCTTTGGCCGGTGGACGTGCCCGTATTAGAGGAGGACGAAATCGGAGGCAGTGGCGGGCTAGGCCCGAAGCATGGGTCATACACGCTTCCGTCAAGCGCGAGTGCGTACAGGGCACCCATGATTCCCGCCGCCTGGTCTGCCGCGCAGAACGACGGATAAAGCGAGGCCTCGTATTCGGCATTCAATACCGGCTTGCCCGCGCTGAGATACGGCTGGTAGGAGGAACACTCGGAGTATTGATTGCATTGCTCGTCGATCACCCCGTCGAAATATGGCTCCAGCGCGGCGGCCTGGTCAGGGTCGTTCTTTTGAAAGACGGCCATCCCGAGTGAGTGCACTTCCTGGGCGATCCACGTGTCGTACGCAACCTGCTCCGCCGCAGTGATCGGGAACCCGGTGTCGTTCTCATAACCGTCCATGTTGTCGGGCTCGACCGCATCGAACCCCTTCTGCTGGCACATCTCAAAGCGCGCCGTCATGATCGGCTCGAGCATCGTGAGCTCACGTACATCCAGCCATCGTTCGCCCGGCCACCCGTTGCCGTTTCCCAGGACCGCGGCCGGGAACTGGCTCGCGTCCGGTCGCCAGTCCTCCCAGGTCCCGACATCGATGTAACAGATCATGCGTTGGCCGACGGCGTGGAATTCCGCCACCGTGGCGGCCGCGTTGTCAAAGCCGTCGACGTCGGTCGCCGCGACGGGCTCGACCTTGGGCGTTCCCGTCAGCTGCCAGTACCAGGTCAGCTGCTGCGGAGGCGTCCAGCGGGATGCAGCGCGTGCCCCTGCTGGGAGAAAGCCGCAGAGAATCGCCAGCATCACGCCAATCCCGGTCCAGCGGTGCGACACGCGGCCGGAGTCTAATCACTACCGCTCCGACACGATCCGGGCCAAAAACCCGGACGAACGGACGGTTTTTGTTCAAGGGTTGGAAAACATCATGATCCAGGCCCAATCCTGCTTTACAATTACGCGATCAAGTCATCGCTCAGCAAATCTGAGAACTTGCGGCGAATGGCGAGGGGCGCTTACCGGGCAGTAGATCAGCGGCCCGATCCTGTCAGCAAGTTCAACCTCGGCGTTCTGATGGACGAACGCGGCGATCTCGCCGCGGCAGAACGCGCCTATCGGGATGCCGACTCGCGGGGTCATGCGGCCGCGGCCGTCAACCTTGGAGTGCTGCTGGAGGACCAAGGCGATGCTGCCGGCGCAGAGGCCGCATATCGCCGTGCCCAGAAGCGTGGAGACCCTAACGGTGCCTTCAATCTCGGGGTGATGCTGGATGAGCGCGGCGACGTCAACGGCGCCGTACGCGCCTACCGATTCGCTGATCAGAAGGGCCACGCCGCGGCAGCATGCAACCTCGGCGCGATCTTGGCCGAGCAAGGGGACCTCAGTGGTGCGGAGAAGGCATTCAAGCGCGCCAACGAACGCGGCGATCCGAACGCCGCGTTCAACCTCGCAGCGTTGGTCGGGACACTGCCACACCGGCCGCCGGCCCCAAATGGATCGCTGAATGGAGATGGGCCGCTCCCGGGCCGGGACTTCCCGGGCGTCTTGGCCCCGGCGATGTCCCCCGTAGATGCAACACCCGCGCACGGCGCGGGGGTCGAACGCCCAGACTCGCCCGCGAAGCCGCGCGGCGAGCGGCGGAGACGCAGTCGCGAGGGAGCGGTCGCCCACCGCCGTTTGGGACTGGTCCTTGTACCGGTCCTGCTTGTTGTCGCCGCGGCGGTCGTTTTTGGCTTCTCGCTCGCCGGTGGCTCTAAGCAGCTGATGAATTCGGCCGCGGTCACCCGTCCCAATCGGCCGGCAACCACCGTAAGCACCGTCGCGTCTACGCCTGCGGCCCCGGCTCCCCGGGCAGCTCGGCACTCTGCAAAACCCGCGCCCAAACACCGCTCCGCGCACGGGAAGGCCGCCGCCCGCACGAAGCGGCCCCCCGCGGCCTCCTCCCATCACGTCGTTCTGGCGAGACACGTTGCCGCGCCGACCCAAACTCGTCGACCGACGTATGTCGCCAGCCGCGTGCCAAGCACCCCCGCTCCGAGCCACGTCCAGCCGAGCCAGCCCGCGCCCAGCAACCCCGCGCCGAGCCACCCCGCGCCGAGCACGTCATCTGGGAGTCACTCCGGTACGGCACCGTCGACCGGCACCGGAACCTCGTCGAATCGCTCCTCGGGAAGTGGGAGCGGGATTTCGTCGGGCGGAGGCGGCGGCGCAGAGCGGGACAGTGAGCGGCGGCGGGTAAATCGCCGCAGCTCGACAATTCCGTCGACCCGGAGTGATTAGTCCCCAACGGGGGCGATGATTCGCGAGCCGATCATCTCCTCGAGCGCCGCGTGCAGCCTCGCGGGATCGTGGAGAGCGCGGTCGCCGTGGCTGCATAGTGGTCGAGCTACAGACCGCACGCCGTAGCTGGCAAGCACGTCGGCATCAAAACGCAGCTTTGCCGATGGATCATGTAGGACGACGTCAGCACGGATCCCGTGTAGACGAAGCGCCCGGAGGTAATCGACGCCGGCCATGCCGGCGCTCTCTCGCGAGCCCGGTGCCACGTTGGCAATCCAAACCACCTCGCCGTGGGTCTGTGACAGTGCGGATGCCACCGCCGGAACCGCCGCGGTCGAAAGCACGCTTCGATAAAGCGATCCGGGCGCGAGCACCACCCACTGGGCTTCCTCGATCGCTGAGACCACAGCCGACGGCGTCTCGATCTGCTCGGAGACGAATCTAAGCCGCCTGAGTTCGTTACCGTAGGCGACGGAAGGTGCGTCGGTGGATCCTTCGGCGACCGGTTCGATCTCACGTGCCACGGGCTGGCTCGTCGCAGGCAACACCGCCCCTGCGACGCCGAGCTTTTCGCCGAGCCATTTGCTTGCCTTCCCGTAGTCGCCGAACGCGGAGGCCACCGAACCGATCACGAGGTTGCCCAACGGCTCCTCACCGAGGCGTCCGATTGTGAGCGGCCTTCTGATGGCACGCAGAAGCGCTCCCTCCTCGCCGGTTAGCGCCTCCAACGAGCGCCGCAAATCCTCCGCCGCGCGGGCATTGGGAAGCTCTTTGCCGTCCTGCTCATTGGCAATGCTCACGATCACCGTCAACTCGGCATCGTGGTCTCGCAATGCCTCGAGCACGCAGCCCAGGCCACGACCTCCGCCGAGAACGACGACCGCGCTATTCGACAGTGACCCGGTCACACGGACGCCCGCCGACGTATCCAATGATGCCGCACATCCCCACGAGTCCCCTACTGAGCTAAGTTTTTTGTTGAAACCGATTAACCGTTACCCGGAGGACACGGTCAATGGGGTCACAGAGCTATCCGCCGTTCATGCCCTGATCGGCGCAACTTCTAACTCTGCGGGAACTGCTGCTGTAGCTCGCTGATCACCTGGCGAAACGCGCTCAGCTCATCGGCAATCTCGTCGCGCTTCCGCACGACGGCACGGCGTTCGGAAGCCGAAGAATCCTGCTGGGCAAGTTCGAGGACGCGATCGTCCAGCCTGTGGCACTCAACATCGAGCGTCAACGCGTAGGCGTTTAGGTCAGTGAGCGCATCGTTCACACGCTTGTCGAGCTCCGGGGGCCGTCGAGACTCACGCTGAGAGCGACGCTTGACCTTCATCTCGCTCCCGGGGCTGGTCAGGACCGATGCTCTCGATCTTCACCCCGAGCGTGCTCAGCCTTTCACGCACAGAGGTCATTGCGGCCTGCACTTCGATGCACGCCCGGTCGAGTCCCTCGCGCAGCGCCAGGCATTCACCGAGGATGCTCCACGTCTCGTCGAGCAGCTCGGTGACGGCGCTCGAGTCGACGAGCATCCGCATCTCTTCGATCAACGTGCCCGGATCCGCCGGCTTATGGCGGGCGGCCTTCAGGCGGGCATTTTCCTCCTGAAGCAGCATCACCTTGAGCCGCAGATCGTCCTCCTGTTCGACAGAAGCGGTGAACTCCTGCTCCTCGATCAGACCTCGTGCCCGCTCGAGCCTGCGCTTGAATCCCTGGAAGGGCTCGGTCTCGAGTCGCGCCACCGGTTGCGGCTCGGCCCGCTCCGAGCCGTTCGTGAGCGGCCGTCGCTGCGGGAGCGGCTGTCGATGCGGGAGCGGCTGTCGATGCGGGAGCGGCTACCGGCGTCGTAGCGGTAGCGGTAGCGGCTGCCGGCGCCGTAGCGGCAGCGGCTGCCGACGTCGTAGCGGCTACCGGCGCGGCCGATCCGACGACGCGACCGTTCTGAGGTGAGTTCCGTCGTGCTGATGACCTAAACACCATGCGAAGTCCGTTCTGTATTCGGGTCGGGTCTCTTGCGAGCAGAGCGAATCGAACCGCCCCATCCTTAGCTGTACGTCCTGTCGCAATTACTTTGATAGCCGAGCGCAACTCGGCATATGGGTCACCTTGTGCAGATATCGTTCAACCCCCTGAACTTGCTGGCATTCATCGGGCTACTGGATCCACAGCGTCGTGGCGAGCACCCCTCCGGATCTCGCCAACCGGATGAGCAGCACGGGAAGGCTGAGCATCACAGCGACCGCCGCTCCCGCCGCGAGCGCTCCGCCTGGAACGGTCGGATGCATCGCGCTCCGCCACACGAGCTCCGTGGTAAGCCCGGCGGCGGTCGCGATCAGCGCTGCGCGGTAGAGCGAGAATGCCTCGAGTAGCCCGACGAGCAGACACAGGAGGCCGACGAGCCCAAACGCAACGAACACACTTGCGGCGTCAGTCCCGTGAGTCCAGTGGCCGACTGCGATCACGATCGCGGACAGCACGATCGTCGCGCCGAGCAGCCGCGCGATGCCTCCGACGAAGATCGACATAGCCGGGTCCGACAACGCGATGCGGCTTGCTCCCCTGAGTGGGACTCCGCGCAACCCGCGTGGGACCGCGTCGTAGAAGTTCCACAGGTAATAGCCTCCCCAGAAGCTGCCGATTGCCGACGGCAGCAGGGCGATGGAGGGGTGTAGGCCGTGGACACCCCAGCCCAAGCTCGGATCCGCGACGAGCAGGATGCCGATGAAGCCTCCGATCAAGCCTGCGAGCACTGCCCGCTGCAACGAGCCCGCCCGCAGGTCCGTGCGGCGCGAAACCGATCGCACGGCGGCGAGGCAGAGGAGGAGCGTGATCCCCGCCAGCGAGCCGAGCACGATGTACGGGTCCACGGCACGCTCCATCGCGACCGTGCCCACGACGAGTATGCCCGCGTACAGCAGTCCCCAGCCTCGCATCGTGATGACGGTCCCGCCGACCCAAACTGGAACCAGCATCGCGGCTACCGGACCCCAACCGTGAAACAAGAGCAGAGGCAGATCAAACACGATCAGACACCACAGTAAGACGGGTACGCCGTCGCGCGCGAGACACTCCAGCCCCTCGGGGCGGCTCAGGTACCGGCTTCGTAGTCCCCACTGGAGGGCAACGGCGATCGGGAGCGCAACCCGAATCGCGTTGGAGAGCACGTTAGGGCCGAGCTGCTTGCTGATCGGCGATGCCCAGGCAGCGACAGACAGGATCAGCAGTACCAAGGCGATCCCCTCTGCCACCACGCTGTGCTGGCTCGAGTCATCGAACGGGTCGAGGTCGCTCATGGCCCGCGGGGTCGGGCCGTCGAGGCTGACCAGGCGCCGCGCGTGGCCCATGGCACGCTTGGCGGGGCGCCCCGTCCAGGCCTCCAGCACCACCGTCGCCTCGAGCACGTCTCGTGCCTCGCGCCCGAGGCGGGCATCGAGGACCGCCTCGGCGTATCGGTCGTCAGAGTCGGCGCTCGGCGTAGCTGGGCTCAGGTTCCCGAGCTCGCTGGTGCGCCCGGTGGTCGAGCTCATGCCGCTACCGCGCCCGCGAGCTCGCGGATCAGGTCGTCATACGCGCCAAGGCAGCGCGCCAGCGTGAACTTCCGGTGAACTCGCTCGTACCCTCGCCGGCCAAGTCGCGCCCCGAGGGCGGGATTGCTCAGCAGGGTGACGACGGCAGTGGCGAGCTCATGGACATCACCCGGAGGGGCGACCAGCCCGCATCCGCGGATGACG
The DNA here is from genome assembly GCA_963849675.1 of uncultured Solirubrobacterales bacterium. Classification (GTDB taxonomy): domain Bacteria; phylum Actinomycetota; class Thermoleophilia; order Solirubrobacterales; family Solirubrobacteraceae; genus Palsa-465. The sequence continues at coordinate 459,887 of CAWKIW010000001.1, forward strand.
GACGGCACGCCACCGACGCTCGTGGCGACGATCGGCCGAGCCTGCCCCATCGTCTCGAGCAAAGTCATCGGCATCGCCTCGGAGATGCTCGTCATCAGGACCAGATCACCGCTCCGAATCGCCCCGAGAGGATCCCTGGTGCCGCCCATGAAGCGAAAGCGCTCGTCCAGACCGAGCTGACGGTGCATCACCGAACACGCATCTGCGTACATCTCCTGCCCCAGCGTCGGGGGTCCGTAGCAGTCGAACCTCGCGTCCGGCAGCCGGCGCGTCACCTCGCTCGCGACCAGCAACATCGTCTGCACGTCCTTGAGCGGATCCAGCCTCCCCATCGCGATCACTTTCTTGATGTTGGGAGGGGCGGTGTACTCCTTCGGCGGATCGATCCCGTTCGGAATCACGCGGATCTTGGCCGGGTCGACCCCGAGCCCGCGTTCCCAGTCGGCATTGGCCTCGGTGACCGGCGCGATGACATCCGCGGCGGCGTAAACAGCGCGCGTCATGCCGAGCGCGAGTCTTGGAGAGATATGACCATGTCCAGGCCTGGCAGCGGCCTCTCGCACCGAGGCGAGGTACGCCTCGCGAACGTAAACCCCATGCTCGGTAAGTAGGATCGGAGTGCCATAGAGGGCCTTGTGGATGATGGCGGGGATCCCGGACCAACCCGCGGCAGTCACGTGGAGGACGTCGCACGGCGGCGTTGGGACGGCAGCCGTTCGCGCCACCCAGTACAGCGCCTGATACAGCCTCGCGGCCTCGATCGCGTCGTAGATCGGCGCCGGCGCCGAATCGCGATGGCTGTCCATCAGGAGTTGTTCGAGTTCCGCAACGAACCGCTCCCAGCTCTCTCGACCCCGGAACTCGGGTCGGATCGACTGAGGGTTGCGCCGGCACCGCACCAGTGCGGCCGTAAGACCTTCGAGATCGCCCTCCCAGGGCATCAGCCCTCGTAGCAGCTGCGCTGGAAGCGATCCGTAGTCGTTAGAGCGGCGAGCGTGCAGGCGTCTCGGCGCACGGCCTTCCGACCAAAGGTCGATCGATGGCAGCAGCCTCGTGTTTGGCGGCAGCTTCACGGTCGGACGTTGGTGCTTGTGGCCGGCCAAAATCGGCAGAACGTCCCAGTCGGTTTCGGACAGCCCGGTGAGCACGGCATGACACCACGAGCTCACGCCGCCAACCGCGTAGGGATACGTGCCCTCCGTGATCAGCAAGACCCGGGGGCGCGATCGGGATTGGGCCCGTGCAATGGGGCCTTCGTTGGCTTCACCGACTCCTTGGGCGGAGGGTGGGGCGCGACGGTCGATCTCGACAGGCTGTACGACACGTCGCGGCAACGCAGGACGGACGAAGCGCCTGTCTGGCGCCGCAGGGGAAGATGGTTGCGCGTCGTGCCCGGCCCTCACGCGCTGAATTGTGGGGGCGTGGCACCGGTTCGGCCATAGCCCGTAAGCAGGATTTACGTTCATCGACTGAACTTCACCGGCCTACGGACCCGTGATGATCACCGGAAGGGACCCCCAACGGTCACCGGGCTACGGGCCCCCGATGCCGGTTTGTAATGATTGCGCGCCAACTACTCGGCCTGAACCTGAACGATGTCCTCCACGACGCGCATTGAGATGCGGATCCTGTTGCTCGGGGACTCCGGGAGTGAGCCGGGGTACGAGACCTGGGACACGTCGCTAACCCACGCAGGCGTGCCGTTCGACGCGATCGCGTTGGGCGATCAACCATCGACACTGAGCGTCGTCCGTCCCGATGGGACGGTCGGATATCAGGCGCTGATCCTCGCGAAGGACGGACTCCTCGAGTCCGCGCTGGATCCTGAGCAGCGGGCTGCTCTTGACGCCCTCGAATGCGACCCCGGGTTGCGCCGACTCACGGCCTACGCGTATCCGGGCCCGTCGCATGGATTGACGCCCCCGACATGGGCCGGCAGGCTCGACGACATCACAGCGCGGTTGACCGCGCGCGGACGCGAGGTGTTCCCATATCTGAGAGGCGCCCTGCCGATCGATGCTGGCACCTGGGGCTACCTCGCGACGCCAGATCCCGACGCGCGCTTCGAGAGTTTGCTGGTGGCGCCCGATGGCTCGAGCCTGCTCGGGATCCACCGTGACGCGGACGGTCGCGAGCGGATGGTTCAGACGTTCGACGCCAACAGCGGCCAGGTCCAGGGCCAGCTCCTGCGTCAAGGCATGCTGGCCTGGCTGACTCGAGGAATTCACCTCGGCTATCAGCGCAACTACCTCAGCGTGCAGGTTGACGATGTCCTCCTGCCCAATGAGAGCTGGGATCTCGAGGGGCACACCAGCGTGACCGATAGGGGCGGAACCCTTCGTATGACAGCCGACGATGCGGCGCGAACGGCTCGTTGGTCACGTATGCGCGGCATACGGCTCGATCTGGCCTGCAACGGCGGCGGCAGCCAGCGCTACATGTCCGAGCGCGGTATGGACCGCGATCCGCTGCTGGACGCGCTGCTTGCCGACCGCGATGCCTTCGGCTGGGTCAACCACACTTTCGAGCACCGGAACCTCGACGAAGCGTCGAGTGAGGCGATCGAACACGAGATCGAAAAGAACGTGGAATGGGCGGCAGAGCACGGCATCGAGTTCGAACCGCAAGCCGTCATCACCGGGGCGCACACCGGGCTCGCGAACCTGGCTGCCACGCCACCGCACGGGGAAAACCAAAATCTTGCTCCGGCTCTGAGCGCACGCAAGATCCGTTTCCTGGCCTGCGATGCGTCACGGCCTTACGCGTACGGGGATCTGGGACCAAACAGCCGACCTGTGCCCGCCGGGGCGCCGTTCGTCACAGGTGGCGCGCTGGCGATCCCGCGCTATCCGACGGCGTTGGCACACGACGTCGCCACCGCCGAGCAATTGCTGGATCGGCTGGAAAGCACCGGTCAAGCTCCTGATGAATCCTGGCCTCAGCTCCTGTCGAGGGAAGCGAGACGGATATTGGTCAAGGTGCTTGGGAATGATCCACGTCCGCATTTCGTTCACCAGAGCAACCTGCTGCCCAGCGGAACCGCTGAAAACGGCTCTAGTTCAAGCCTCGCCTGCGAACTGCTGGATCGGGTGCTAACCCTCTACCAGAGCTTGACCCTCCCGTCGATGCCAATTGTCCAGCCCACCCTCGTCGAGATCGGCTCGGGCCTGCTCCGACTGGAGGCGTGGCGCGAAGCGACCGCTCGAGGCCATCTCGTGGCCTACCTCGAAGGCAACGGAGTGAGAATCGTCAACCGCGGAACAGCCCCGATTGAGGTTCCGCTGACCGGCACCCCGTCGGGAGAGGAGTACGGCGGTTGCCGGTCGGGTTGGATCTCAGCGGCGCCCGGGACGACTTTGGTCGACGGCCCGATCGTCGGATAGAGCCTCATCAGAGCTGCGCTCCGGGCGCTCCTCGCGCTCGAGCAGCTCGACCGCGCTGCGGCGATTTGGCACGCCGAGTTTTTGCAGCACCGACGCCGTGTGCCGACGCACGGTCACCTCCGAGATGCCGAGGTGCGCCGCGATCTCGGCGGTCCGCTCCCGCTTACGCAGACGATCAAGCACCTCGAACTCGCGGGCTGTGAGCTCTACCTCACGACCTGAGTCGGGCAGAACCACACGGCGTCTAGTTCCCCGCTGACGAAACTCGAGGATCAGGCGAGCAGTCATAGCTCGCGGTAGAGCCGCCTCGCCGCGGGCCACGCCAAGGATCGCGTGTGGGAGTCGGCTGGCCGGCGTGCTCATGAGCAGATAGCCGTCGGCACCCGCCCGCAGGGCCCCGAGCATATCCTCGTCTCGCGCCGCGCTCGTCATCATCACGATCTTCGTGGCCGGGACCGACCGCTTGATCAGGCGTGCAGCCTCGATCCCGTTACCGGGCAGAGCCACCGCCAGGATGCATAAGTCCGGCTGGCGCGCCTGCGCCATGCGGACGGCATCTTCAGCGCTGGACGCCTCGGCAACGACGCGAAATCCGTGCGGCTCGATCGCCCGCTTCATCCCAACGCGCGCGGGGATCTGGTCGTCCGCCAGCAAGATCGTCAGCTCATTTCCGTTGGACGCCGCTGCGTCGCTCACGCTGCCCTAAACCTCGCCCCGGTTTGGTGGAACAACACAACTCCAACAGACCAAACGCTAGCAGCAGGCGGTCTCTTTCATGACCACCGTTCACCAATGAACGCAGGAAGGGCGAGGAAGCCCATTGGCGACTTGCCCGCCAGCCCACACACTGCTGTCGACATTTCGGGGCGCGAGGTTCCACGGTGGAGCGCTGGCTGTGCCAGATCGGCTGTGTGGCATTCGCTCAAATCACGCATGAACGAGGGCTTACGGATGAAACGGTTCCTTGGTTCGCCTTGGGCGATGGTCGGCCTGGTCGCAACGCTGCTTGCGCTCTTCGGTGTTACTCGCCTGTTCGGTGGAGGGGCGTGAGGCCGCCTCTGCGGCGTCGGTATCGCAGCAGATCGGGATGAAGGTCCTGCTGATCACCGACAACACCAATGAACCGTCGTATCAGGATTGGGAGAACACGCTCAACCGTGAAGGCGTCCCGTTCGACTCTGTCGTGACGACGCCCGCAACCGGAGAGCCGGCACCCGGAGGAGCCAGCACGTTCTCGACTCTTCCCGCTTTGTCTTCGACCGCTCCGGATGGCACACAGGTCGCGAACTACGAGGGTGTCGTGGCCGCGATCTCCGGCCTGGTCGGCATGACCACGGCTCAGTGGACCACGCTTCAGACCTTCGAGCACCAGTTCTCTGTTCGCCAGGTGACGGCCTACGCGTCTCCCAGCAGCGACTTCGGGATGAACAGTGTGACCGGCGGCGTCACGCTTCCGCTGTCCACCGGCCCTGACCCTGACCGCGGACGGCTCGAGCGTGTTCCCGTACCTCAAGCAGGCTGACGGTCGACGCGACCCAGTCCACGTTCGCCTACGAGGCGACGCCGCTGGCGGGCGCCAACGTCGACACGCTGGTCTCCGGCCCTGGCGGAAGCACCCTGCTCGGGATCTACACGAGCGCCGACGGGCGCCAAACGATGTTCCAGACCTTCAACGAGAACCAGTACTACCTGCAGAGCCAGCTCCTTCGCCACGGCGAGCTCGACTGGCTGGTGCGTAACACCTACTTCGGTGACCAGCGCAACTATCTCGAGACGGACATCGATGACAACTTCCTCTCCGACGACGTCTGGGATACGACGACGCACTCCACGGACTTCAACCCCGCCGATGCTCTCCGCGAGGTCCCGGATGGACGTCACGACCGCCGCGACATGGTCAAAGCAGCCAACAACTTCCGGATCGACATGCTGTTCAACGGTGGCGGCAGCGTCGCGTTCGCGGCTGGTTGCACCCAGGCGGTCGGCGGCGATAGCGGCTCGGGCGGCAGCAGCACCGGGTGTGACTCTACGGCTGGCCCCGATCCGCTGTTGGCGAAGTTCCAATCGAACGATCCGCTGACCGGTAAGCCATACACGGATGACTTCGGTTGGATTAACCACACCTGGGATCATCCGAACATCGACGAGGGCTGCGCCACGCAGAACTACATCGAGGCCGAGCTCAACCAGAACACCAACTGGGGCTCGACCAAGCCGGGCACGACAGCGGGCGATCCGAACGGCGGAGGCCTCGGCCTCACGTCGAGCACCGATCCGACCGCGGCGCTTGGGACGGAAAACCCGAACGTAGTCATCACCGGCGAGCATTCGGGCATCGCGAACCTGCTGCCGGGTAACCCGGGTCAGGTCGATCCGCCGTCGCTCGATACGGCTGCGGTGGGAACCGCCGCTGGCGTGTTCGGGGGTACCGGGGATGCGCCGGTCGGCGATTACGTGTATGGGGTCACCGATCAGTTCAATACAGCCGCTCCCGGCGCCACTCCAGTCGCCGGAACTGGCCAGTCGGCTGCGTCTGTCTCAAGCCCAGTCACGGTTGCCGCCAACCAGTCCATCGACCTGACCTGGGGCGCGGTCTGCCACGCGGCTCAGTACACGATCTACCGCGCGCCGTACACGGCGGCGACAACGACCACTCCAGCCTCGATTGGGGCGTGGGTGTCGCTCGGCACCGTGCTGGCCAATACCACCAACGACTTCACCAACCCGACCTCCACCACCAACACCACCGGCGGTGGAGCGATTCAAAAGACGTTCACGGACACGGGTACTGCCGGGACGGCCACCGGAAGCACCGGCGATCTGACGGCCACGAGCATCCCGGCCGACGAGGGCGCCGCGGTCGAGAGCCCGTATGAGCAGAACCCTGTCCTCGACAATGCGTTCAAGGCCACTCTGAACGGCGGGATCAAGTACTTCGGCTCTGACGCGTCGAAGCCATATCCGAGCCCGCCCGACGGCACATTTGCCACCGGCACCTACACCGGGGCCACCTACCCGGCCGGGGCGACCTTCCAGGATGCGGGCGCTTCCGCGATCCCGCGCTACCCGACAAACATCTACTACAACGTCGGGACCAACGCGCAGGAGATCGACGAGTACACCACGCTGTACGACTCGCCGCCGGGTACTGGACAAACCGGCACCGGCCAGTGCAAGGACATCCCCAACGTGACCACGTGTTACCCCTACAACCAGGTGTGGACGATCGCTGACATCACCGCCAGCGTCGACCAGGGGATGTTCCAGCACATGATGGGCAACGACCCCCGGCCCCACTACTTCCATCAGACCAACCTGATGGACCAGACGCTTGAGGGCGATGGCCTGTTCTATGAGACGCTCAACCCGCTGCTGACGCAGTACAACGCGTACTTCGCGAGCAACGCCCCGATCGTGCAGCTCACGATGGCGCAGATCGGGACCCTGTTGAACGAGCAGGCGGGCTGGGCGGCGGCCAACAAGAGCCAGATCTCCGGTTACATCGACGGCAGCACCGTGACGGTTACCAACAACGGCCTGACTGCGACGGAGATTCCGCTGACCGGCGTTCTGAACGTCGGCACCGCATACGCGGGTACGCAGTCGGGGTGGACCAGCGCGCAGCCCGGCGCCAACACCTACACCGCCCTGGCCGCGTGGCCTGCGCTGCCGACGACCCCCGCGATCCCGACCCCGCCGACGGGTCCCGCTCCGGGCGGTCCGCCCGCGACCGGCGGGAAGCCGATCAACCAGACGCCGCCGTCCCCGGCCGTAGCGCCGGCACCGGCCGCTCCGCTCTACTACGTGGCGGTCCAGGTCGCCCCGAAGAAGGTGTCGATGAAGAAGGGCACCGCCACGGTGTCGCTGAAGTGCGAGGCCAAGAACGGCAAGGCTGCCAAGAACCACTTCTGCACAGGCAAGTTCACGCTCAAGGTCATGGGCAAGACGGTCACCCATTCGTTCCGGATCAAGGCGACCAAGACCGCCCACATCTCGGTCAAGCTGCCCAAGAAGGCAATGCTGGCAGCGGCGGCAGCCGCGGCGCACACGCGCCATGTCACCTGGCACGCAGGGCTGGTGGTCTCCACCAAGCAGCCCAACGGACCAGCGAAGGTCATCTCGCGGGACGTTGACCATCAAGACCTGAGGATGAACTGGCATGGCGAGATCGATGGGAGGTTGTAATGGTGTCTCGCTCTAGGACGCTGCTGTTTTGCCTCTTGGCAGGGCGCATCAGCGTGTGGCTGGTGGCTGGGACCGCCGCGGGCAGCTGGCACCGGGACGTCGATCACGGTATCGCTGTCCCCGACCAGCATCTCGGCTGACGGCACGCTCCAGCAGGGACAGCACGGCGACCGTGGACCCAGGCCGACTGGACCGACGACCGCGGATCGACTTCACGGTCAAGTTCACGTCAGCGACAGGGGCGAGAGCTGAGCGGCACGAACTGCACCATGGCGACGGCACCTAACCGCAAGACCATCCGAGCTCCAGCGACCGTCGGAAACCACAATCAAGGTCGTCGAGACCGCGACACGCATCAGTATCGGGAGCGCGACCGCCACTGCGAACACTGACCCAGACCGCTGATCGCCCTCCCGCCCTCTGGTGGCTCGGCGTCAATCGGAGGGACCGCCCAACAGGGACAGACCCTTACTGCCAGCTCGAGCGGATGGAGCAACAGCCCGACGCTCACCTACGCGTGGTCGAGCTGCAGCGGCGCTACCTGCACCGCAGTCGGGACTGGCACGTCGTACGCGGTAGCCGCAACGGACGTCGGCCACACGATCCAACTCGTGGTGACCGCGACGAACAGCGGCGGCACCGCGACCGCCACCGCGACCACCGGCACCGTAATAGCGGCGATCCCGGTGAACTCGGGAGTCCCGGGTATCACCGGAGTTGCCCAGCAGGGACAGACGCTGACGGCCAGCACCGGCACCTGGAGCAACACTCCCACCGCCTATACCTACCAGTGGGAGAGCTGCTCCGGCGGCACGTGTAGCGCGGTCGGTAGCGACAGCTCTACCTACGCGGTCGCGGCGACCGACGTCGGCCACACAATCGAAGTCGTGGTGACGGCCAGCAACTCAGGCGGACCCGGTACGCCGGCGACATCGGCGGCAACCGCCACCGTGATAGCGGCGATCGCGGTGAACTCGGCCCTTCCCGCCATCACTGGCATTGCCCAGCAGGGACAGACGCTGACGGCCAGCACCGGCACCTGGAGCAACAGTCCGACCTCGTACACCTACGCGTGGCAGAGCTGCAGCGGCGCTACTTGCACCGCGGTCGGAACCAACAGCACCACCTACGTGGTGGCCTCAACCGACGTCGCGAAGACGATCGAGGTCAAGGTCAGCGCGACCAATACCGGCGGCACGAGCGCGGCGGCCACGTCTGCTGCTACGGCAGTCGTGGTGCCCCCCACCCCCACTCTCATCTCCGCGCCGTCGATCACGGGCACCACTGTGCAGGGCGACGTCCTCACCGAGGTGCACGGTCACTGGACCAACAGCCCCACTTCTTACACGTACCAGTGGCTGAGGTGTGACAGCGCCGGGGCTAACTGCACCCCAGTTGGCACGAACGCTCAGACCTACACGCTCACCGCTGCCGACGTCGGTGGCGAGCTACTCGTCGGCGAAACCGCGAGCAACGGCGCTGTCAGCTCCGTCGCGTACTCGGCCATCACCGCTGTCATCCTTTCGCCTGCGCTGGTAGTCCCGGTGCCGGTGAACATGGCCCCTCCGACCGTGTCCGGCGTCATGCAGGAGGGCCAGACGCTGGTCGAATCGCACGGCACGTGGAGCGAGAACGCCGGCACTTTCAGCTACCAGTGGGAGCGGTGCGGCGGCGGGGGCTGCGTGGCGATCCCGGGAGCAAGCAACCGGACTTATACCTTGACCGGGGCCGACGTCGGACAGAACGTCGCGGTGGTCGAGACGGCGGCCAACACCGGCGGCGCCGGCGCGGCGGTCGCGTCGATTCGTACCTCGGTGATCACCGCCACCAGCTCGATCACGCTGGTGGTCGCGCCGACCTCGGCGGTGACGAACCAGACCGTGACGCTAGCGGCGACGGTCACCTCCGGGTCCGCAAACGCCGGACCGGCTGGGTCGGTGATCTTCTCGAACGGCGGCGTCCCGATCACGGGCTGCGCCAATCAGAACGTCAACTCGAGCAACCAGAGCGTCGCAACCATCTGCCAGGCCTCGTTCGGAGCCGGCACTCAACAGCTGACGGTGAGCTACCAACCTGGAGCGGGCTCGCTCGTCGGGGCGTCGACCAGCGCCGTTCAGACGCTCGTCGTGGGCAAGGTTCCCACGTCCGTCTCGCTCGCGGTCACCAAGCAGGTTGCCGTGCTCAAGCGCGCCACCTTTGTGGCGACCGTGGTGCCCCCCGGAGGCAATTCTGGACCGATGCTGCCCACTGGCTCCGTCGCGTTCTTGGATCATGGCCGGCAGATCGCCGGATGTCACAGCCGGCCGATGAAAAAGGGCGCCGCGACCTGCGTGGTCAAGTACGCGGCGGTCGGCTCCCACCGCATCTCTGCGCGCTACCAGGGCGACGCGAACTTCGGCAGCTCGACGTCCGCGGCCAGGACGGTCCTCGCCGGAAAGAAGGCGACCGGCCCGGTGGTGCTCGGCTTCGTCAACTCGACGGTGCAGTGGAAGTTCTACTTCCACCCGAAGTACACGCAGATCCTGTTCCTCCAGGCCTCCGGGGTCGCGAACGCCAGCACTCTGCGCCTCATCTGCCACGGAACCAGCTGCCCGTTTACGACCCGCAGCACCTCGGCCTCCGCAGCTTCGGGCTGCTCCGGACACGGTCACGTCATCTGCTCGGGGGGATCAGGGATCAACCTCCTACCGGTGTTCCGCAACCGCCACCTGAGCCCCGGAACCCAGATCGTCCTATGGATCACGCGGCCCAACTGGATCGGCAAGTACTACTCGTTCACGATCCGTGGCGGGCAGGCACCGCTGATCGACCTCTCCTGCGTGGCGGTCGGGCGGAGCCAGCCCGGCGTCGGCTGCTGAGCAAACCGGTTGGCTCGTGTAGTTATGCAAGGAATCAGGCTTAGCTTGAAACGGGGCGCATGGGCCGGTCGGCGCCGCCTTCTGTCGGCCGTCGGTCTCGTGCTGGCTTGCGCGGTGTTTGGTGCCGACATCGGCCTGGCGCAGGCGGCAGGCGGACCGCCGGGGCTTCCCGGACCGCCGCCCGGAGCGGGAACGGGCTTTCCGCTCCCGCCGGCTCCCGCCCAGTCGCCGTCACCCGAGGCATCGGGAGCCCCCGCCACCGTCCCGTTCACCCCTTCCGGACCTGGGCTTCTCTCGGGCTCGGCCGGACTGAGCGGCCGGCGCCTCAAGCTGCCGATCGCCTGCCAGGCCGGAGGACACGCGGCGCTGAGCCTCCCGGCAGTCGCGACCGGCACCGTGGCACAGGCGAAGTACAAGTGCGCCGGCGGACGGAGCACGGTGTCGTTCTCCCTCGACAAACGCGTCGCGGGGCAGATCACGCGCAGCGGCAGCGTCCTCGCCGGGGTCGCGTTCAAGCAGGGTGGCGCAACCGAGCATCTTTCGGTCCTGGTCGGGCCGAGGCCGGCGGCTCCCCAGTTCTGGACGAGCGTGTTCGGCCTCGAATGCAACTCGCCCGGGACCAATCAGGCGGACCTGCTCGCCCCGAACTTCACCGTCACGCCCGCGACCACGATCGACGTCAGGCCGTGGCTCGCCTGGTACACCCCGGCGACCGGCTGGCAATGGCTCGGCACCCAGGGCCCCAACTCCAGCAGTTGGTACCGCTGGACGGGCACGCCAAACGGGGTCGCCGAGTGGCACACGCCCTCCGGCGCGATCAACCCATGGATGTGGGGCCCGATCTCCGTCAGTCCCGGGCGAGGCACGTACGTGATCGCCGTGCTCGAGGCGGTCTACTGGTACAGCCACCCGGTGTACGTGTGGGAGTACGCACACTCATACCCGTCTTCCCCCTACTGTGCCTTCAGCTAGATCCAACTCCGGACGCGCACCGACCAGGTCCCGGCGCCTGTGTGGCTTCGTTGGGGGCCCGATGCTTGCGCTCGTGCTGGCTGCGATGCCTGCGGCGGCCTGGGGCAGCGCGGCCCCGGCTCTGCCCGGCCCGCCGCCCACGGCGGGACAGGGCTTCCCGGCCGCCCCCGCGCCCGGAACCATCCCGGCGGCGGGTCCGGTCGGCCCAGCCGCTTCGCTCCCGACAACGTTCACCGGCGCCGGGCTGAGGAGCGGATTCGTTCCGGTGCGTGGTCGGCAGCTCTCGCTCGCCATCGCCTGTAGGCGGGGCGGGCAGGTGAGCCTGACGGCATCCGCCCTTGGCTCCGGAGTCCTGGCGCGCGGCAGTTATGCCTGCCGCAACGGTCAGGGCTCGGCCCAGCTGTCGCTGAAGCCGGGCGCCGCCGGCAAACTGGCTGCTCTGAAATCGACAGTTGCGCGGGTAGCTCTCGGAGCTGGAAACGCCGAGCGCTTCTCGATCACTCTCGGAGCGAGGCCGCCGATCCCGCGTGACTGGAGCAACGGCGGGATGGAATGCAGCTTCCTTGGCCCGAACGAGCCGTATGTGGTGGCGCCCAACTTCACCGTGACGCCGCCGGCGGTCATCGACGTCAGGCCGTGGATCGCCTTCTACACGCCGGCAAACGGCTGGCGGTGGGTCGGCACCGCCGGGGTCAACAGCAGCAGCTGGTACCGCTGGTCGGCGACGCCCTCGGGAGTGACCACGTGGCTGACGCCGACGGGCGCGCTCAACCCATGGACCTGGGCTCCCATCCGGGTGCGCCCCGGCCGACAGACCGACGCGATCGCGGCGTTCGAAGTGATCTACTGGTATGCGCACCCCCGTTATGTGTGGGCGTACGCGTCCTCGCATCTCGGCGCGACCGCGGCCGGCAACTACTGCACGTTCCCCTAGGCCGCCGGAGGGCCGGGGCCGGCCCTGACCCACCTCGAGAGGCTGCCGGCTGCGCTCCCCTGCCATCCAAACCCGGAAAATGGACGTTCGGGTGCGTAGGGATAGGCTCCCATTGACAATTCCGTTACTATTTGAGCAGCTTTAGATAAAGGCGACGCGTCAAGTCAACGTTTAGACCGCATTTGCGGGACAAATTCGGCAGATTCGCGACGCGGGGGCAGCACGGCGGAATCTTGAGGGCTCTCCGGACGTTCTCAGGTGGCGTGCACTTGAGACGGGCTTGGACGAAGGGGCAAGAGATATGGCGCTGGTCGGGTCGCCATGAGCATCGCGGTAAACGTTTCGCCTGTTAGGAACTTCCGGGCAGGCTTGAGGACGGGGCTGAGGCCGGATTGGCTGGCGCGCTCGGCCGTTGCGACGGGCGGTCTAGCGGCGATCGTAATCGGCTTGGAGCTCGTCAAGCCGATCCATGTCACGAGTCCGAGCGGTCGCGCGGCGCTTGAGACCCTGATCGTGCTGTCGGCAATCTTCACCGCGCGGCTACTCGTGGCGAACTTCCAAGAGAGCGGTCGGTTGCCCGATTTGATGCTCCTGTGCGCCCTTTCGGCTGTTTCCCTCACCGATTTCGCCTATTGCGCCGTTCCCGCCCTGGCGACCGGCGTGAGACCCGAGGCCGGCGGAGGCGCTCGGCTCTCCTGCAGCCTGATCGTCTCGGCGGCGTTTGCGGCGGCGGCACTCGCACCGAGCAAGGCGATTCGGTATCCGGGCCCTCGGGCAATCGGTGCTGCGGTTCTCGTCGGCGCCAGCATCGTCACGCTTTCCCAGTTCATCGAGCAGGCCACTGGCTCGCACTGGAACGCAACGCTGCAGGATGTCGGGATCCAAGGGGCGATCGCGCATCCGGTCGCGCTCGCCGTCCAATTTGTGGCCGCGGCCTTGCTGGCCGTGTCGGCGCTCGCGTTCCTCCGCCGCGCTCGGCGGGGAGAAAGCCGCTATGGCCTCCTCGCGGGCGCAGCGTTTCTACTGGCGGCCGCTCGGCTGCAATACCTCGCGCTACCGGCGGTGGCCACCGATTGGATCACCCCACGCGAGGGCCTGAGGATCGCCGCGTATGCCTTGCTACTGGCAAGCGCGTACTGGGAGTACGTGCTCCACCGGCGCGCTCGAACGCTCGCAGCGATCACCTCGGAGCGTGAACGGATCGCCCGCGACCTGCACGACGGGCTGGCGCAAGATCTAGCGTGCATCGCCCAACAGGGGCAGCGACTCGGCACCGAGCTGGAACCCGAGCATCCTCTGATGATCGCTGCTCGCAACGCCCTCGCCACCTCGCGTGGCGTAATCACGGACCTCTCGGCTTCGACCGCTCCTACCACCGACGCCGCGCTTCGCATCGTCGCCGGCGAACTCCGACACCGCTACGGTCTCCAGATCGAGGTTCGAATCGAAACGCCGGGTGGGGGCGACCTCGATCCGGTGGAGCGTGACCACGTCATTCGCATCGCGCGTGAAGCAATCGTCAACGCGGCTACGCACGGAGCGGCTCGTCACGTCGACCTGGTGTTCGTGAAGACGGGGAGAGCGCTTCTCATGACCATCAGCGATGACGGATGCGGGCTCGAGGATGCATACCGGCCCGGCATGGGCTTGCGGACGATGCGAGCTCGCGCCGCGGCGCTCGGCGGTTGGCTGACCGCGTGTCCGCGTGCCGATGGCGGAACCGAGCTGCAGCTTGTCGCGCCTGCCCGGTTCGTGCAACCGACCCCGGCACGTCTCCTCGCCGCTCGGCGGTAGCCCCGCGCGCGTCGACGCGGGCGGGTCCGACGCCCGGGCTTACCCGCGCCGCCCGCCGCCGGCCGCCGCTATGTCGGCAAGCTCGCCACCCCAGTACAGCCCACTCGGCAGTACGTCATAGGGGTTTGGGAGCGATGCCGAGGTCACATAAACGTAGCCGGCATTCCGCGCTTTGCTGAGCTGGACGGCGGTGGCCATCGCCGACACTGTCGGCGTCCCGTAGATCACATGCCAGAAATGTGACGCCGGATAACGAGCTACCCAGGACGGGGCGGAGTACGAGTTCACGTACTGCGTGTCCGAGCCCTCGAAGGTAAGGAGAATGTCGGCCGCTGGCTCGTAGCACTGGTTGGTCTGAGTTCCCGGATTGAGAACAGTCAGTCCAGCCCCGCCCTTGTGCTTCACGTAACTGTTGATCGTCGCGTAGTAGGGCTCGCTCGCACAGCTCGTGCTCGCCTCGTCCACGAAGATGCCGTCGAGATCGGGATACCAGCTGTAGTAGTTGTTGATGTCGGACTCCACCGCGGACATGGAGCGGCTTCCGTAGCTCGTGTACACGTAGCCCACGACGGTGATGCCGGCCGCCTCCGCTGAATTAACCGCGGCGACGTAGTTTGGATCGGGACCGGAGCCGGGGCCGCTGCCCGGGTTCATCACCGCGACACCGACGCCGGGCTTGGCCTGGTCCAGCTGCGTCCAGTATGAGCCGGGATAGAAGTAGGCCGGGACCGCCATGGTCTGCGCGCCGGCCGCCTGGGCAGCTGCGGCGGAGATCAGCAAGACAATAAGGACAAGCCAAGAGCGGGCTCCGACCTTTGCCAACGCGCAACGCCGCACGTCAAACATTGGGGCCTCCTCGATCCGACGCCGTACCTCGGGAGCCCGACGATTAGGCGCCCAGGCTATGCGCCGAGAATTGGGGTCTCAGCCTACCCGAGCCGAGGCACGAACGGGAAAAGCTGCGGAAGGCTCCCACAAGCTGATTGAGGCTCCCCGCAAAGTTCCGATCATGATGGTTTGAAACTGGTGGAGCGGGTATAAGGCGGCGGTGGCGGAGCCGTCATTGGACGGCGCCCATCTCAGGCGGAGGGACCGGGACCATGAAGAGGTGTCTTGCGATAACGCTTGCCCTGCTGGGCTTGTTCGTCCCAGCAGCGGCAGCAGCGACGTACAAGCTGCCGCCCACGGGACAGGACCAGTGGTATTGGGAGATCAGTCCCCCGTCGAGCGGTCTGGCAGGACTGCCGAGCGTCACCGGCGCTTATCCGTCGCCCGGATCGGCCAACATCTGGGACACGGACATGTTCGCCGACTCCAACACGGACGGCGGCGTTCCGACCGGGGCTTCGCCGGTGGTGCAGGCGCTGCACGCGGCCGGGAAGTACAGCATCTGCTACATCGAAGCGGGCGCACAGCAGGCCGAGCCGGACAGCTCGAACTTCGCGCCGTCGGACTACACGAATGGTTCCAACTCGCAGACCACGGAGATGCAGGGTTGGCCAGGCGAGTACTGGTATGACATTCGCGGCTTCGCAAGCTACGTCGCGGGCGATCCCTCGACGCTGACGGGCGCGGCGGTGAACATCGCGGCGGGCCTGGCCCAGCGGATCCTGGACTGCGCTGTCGAGGGCCAGGACGCGCTCGAGCCCGACGACCTCGACGGGTACGAAAATCCGTCGCAGACGGGCGCGGCCGGCGGCGGTTGGGGTTTAACGCAGGCCGACAGCGCCGGCTTCGAGCGATGGCTCGCATACACGGCGCACTCGGATGGGCTGGCCATCTTCCAGAAGAACGACCCCGCCAATGCGACTGTTGACGAGCCTCTGTTCGACGGGATGATCATCGAGGAGTGCAACGCCTACGATGACCCCTGCGCGGGCAGCGGCGGCGACGCCACCCCGTACCTCGCGGCGGGCAAGCCCGTCCTTAACGCCGAATACACGCAAGACGGCGAGACCACGGCGAAGTTCTGCCCGGCGGATACGGCAGCCGGCATCATCGGTGCGCTGTTCGACGTTGATCTGGACGGGAACACGTACACGCCGTGCGCGCCCGTCGGCCAGACCACGAGCGGGGGGATCGGCGGCGGAGGCGGCGCTACCGGCGGCACGTCATCCGGAGTCGGCAGCGGCACGACCGCGGGCACCAATCCGG
This sequence comes from uncultured Solirubrobacterales bacterium, assembly GCA_963849675.1. Lineage (GTDB taxonomy): Bacteria > Actinomycetota > Thermoleophilia > Solirubrobacterales > Solirubrobacteraceae > Palsa-465. The sequence continues at coordinate 476,167 of CAWKIW010000001.1, forward strand.
CCACCAAGAAGGGCACCAACAAGAGGCACAAGAAGCGCGGGAAACACGACGACGCCGCCCACGTGACGCGCGTAGCCGGCGGGGCGCTTGTCGCGTTTGCCCGAGGCTTGGGCCACGTAGCCAAGGAGCGTTAGCCGCAGGCGAGGGTCGAGGGCCACCTCGCCCCGGCAACGAGGTAATCTCGGATTCGTGAGGGGCAATGACCTAAAGGTCATCGTGGTCGACGACCACGAAATGTTCCGTCGCGGGCTGGTCGGTCTACTCGAGGAACGGGGGATCGAAGTCTTCGGTGAGGCGACGCTTGCCGCCGACGCGATCGAGCAAGCAACCAGGATGGGATCCGGGGTCATTCTGATGGATCTGACCATGCCCGGTATGTCCGGGATCGAGGCGACGCAGCGCTTGACGGCGGTGGCACCGCTCGCTCGGGTTCTGGTGCTCACGGTCTCGGCTGACGATCAGCACGTGATGGATGCGCTGCTCGCGGGAGCCTGCGGGTATTTGCTGAAGGATTCGACGGTGGATCAGATCGTGGAGGGGATCCGGGCGGCAGAGCGCGGAGAGGCGTCGATCTCGCCGTCCATCGCCGGACATCTCATACGTCGCCTCCGCGAGCCCAGTGAGATCGAGCCCACGATCGCCGGGGATGATCTGACGCCCCGCGAACTCGAAGTCTTGAACCTGGTCGCCCGCGGCCTGGACAATTCGGAGATCGCGAAGGCCTTGTTCCTTAGCCAGCACACGATCAAGAATCACGTCTCGAGCATCCTCATCAAGCTGCAGGTCGAGAACCGTATTCAGGCGGCGGTCCGGGCGGTTCGCACCGGCCTGGCGTGACGGCGGTGCCTCTCAGAGCCCGAATCCGATCGCTCTGAGCAGGCGCTCCCGGCTGTGGCAGCCGTTGCTAGGGTTGCGCGTGGTGCGAGTCCGCCGGATCGTGATCCACGCAGCGGTCATTGCGCTGCTGAGCGTTGCCGCGCCGTTGCTGCTGTCCGCACCGGCGGCGCTCGCGCGGTGGAAGCCCCCGTCGCGTCTGTCCTGGTACTGGCAGCTGACCGGGACCGTGAACAACTCCTACCCGGCGGCGGCATACGACATCGACGGGTTCGACAACACCCAGCGCGAGGTCGCAACGCTGCACTCGGCCAAGAAGCACGTCATCTGCTACATCGACGTCGGGACGTGGGAGAACTGGCGAACGGACGCGAGCAAGTTCCCGAGCTCGGTGCTTGGAAAGGAGAACGGCTGGCCGGGCGAACGGTGGCTGGACATCCGGCAGTTGTCCGTGCTCGAGCCGCTGATGACGGCTCGGTTCCAGATGTGCAAGCAGAAAGGCTTTGATGCGATCGAGCCCGACAACATCGATGGTTATGAGAACGACACCGGGTTCGACATCTCGGCCCAAGACCAGCTGAGCTACGACGCGTGGATCGCCAAGGAGGCGCACTCCGTAGGACTTGCCGTGTTCCAGAAAAACGATCCCGAGCAGGCGGCGCAGCTTGAGCCGGATTTCGATGGCGTGCTCGACGAGCAATGCAACGAGTACTCGGAGTGCTCCTCGTTCCAGCCGTACTTGCGCGCCGGCAAGCCTGTGCTGAACGCGGAGTACAACCTGCCGCCAAGCCGGTTCTGCCCAGCAGACAACAGCGCGGGGATCATGGGCGCGCTGTACAACCTCAACCTCGACGGCTCGACCTACCAGCCGTGTTGGAGCGGTTCGCCCGGGTTCGGTCCGGCCGGTGGCGGCTCTGGCTGGACGGTCGCGATCGGCGCAGGCACCCTGACGGATATCCGGGGCGCAACGACGGTTCGGTTGACCTGCCCGCGCGGACGGTCCTACTGCGACGGCACGGTCGAGATCGACGCCGTCGGCGCGAACCGGGGATTCGTGCTCGGCCGTGGGCACTTCCACGTCGCCGGTGGTCACACGGCCACCGTCAGGCTCTACGCTCCCGGGTACATCGCTTCGGAAGCTCGGCGACGTCTCCTCCGCGCAGGTGACGATCAAGGTCGATGCGCGCAACCGAGCCCGGAAACAAGCCAAATCGCAGCGCACCACGACCTTGCGCCTGCCAACCGCACACCGCTCGCCGGCGTAGTCGGGCAGCCCAGTCCGCCCAGGATCAGTCGCCGGTCGCCACAGGGCGCGACGGATCCGTGATCCAGTCGCTCCAGGAGCCCACGTACAGCGCGGCCGGAATGCCGGCGAGCGACAGCGCCAGCACCTCGTGCGACGCGGCCACGCCGGAGCCGCAGTAGGTCCCGACCGACGCGCCGGGGCCGACGCCGGCCTCCGCAAACCGAGCCCGAAGCGCGTCCGCGTCCAGGAACTGCCCGCCGGCGTCGACCAGCTCGGCCGCGGGGACGTTGACCGCGCCCGGGATGTGCCCCGCGACGGGGTCGACCGGCTCCTGTTCGCCGCGGAACCGCGCCGCGGCGCGCGCGTCGATCAGCACGCCGTCCCGCGCCACCGCGGCCGCCCCGGAGGCGTCGAGCGATGGCATCCCGCCGGGATCGCGGGACGAAGTCGCCCCGCTCGGCCGCGGTCTCCCCTCGCTCGATGGCGTATCCGGCGGCCAGCCAGCCACTGAAACCCCCATCCAAAACACGCACGTCCGGATGACCGAAGTACCTGAGCAGCCACCACGCCCGCGCCGCCGCCACCGAGTCAGCGGCGTCGTACACGACCACTGGCCGGTCGGCTGACACGCCGGCAGCGCGCATCGCGTCCCCGAACACCTCGGCGTCGGGGAGCGGGTGGCGGCCGCCGGCGCCCGGAGCCCCCGCGAGCGCGGTATCGAGATCGACGAACGCGGCGCCCGGGATGTGGCCGTCAAGGTACAGATCGCGTCCGGGCGGCCCCCCGAGCTCCCACCGGACGTCGAGCAGCGCCAGCGGCTCGCGCGCGTGAAGTTCCTCGACGGTGATGAGGCTCATCGCTTCCCGATCGCATATTGGAGGATCGACAGATCGGTCAGCCACTCGACCGGCGCCTTGTCGTCGGTGTAGACCTGCCCGCCGTGTCAGCGGGGGCCCCATCTGCCCGGCGACCCGGTGCGCGAGCGGCACCAGGCCTTGCGGGAGCACGGGGCTGTTGGCGACGAGTTGCTCGGCCGAAACCGGGCGCGTGCCCGCCACCACCAGCGAGTTCGTGTCGCTCTGGAGGTCGCGCGCGACGTACGGGAACACCGCGCCGACGGTCGCCGAGACCACTTTCTCGAGCGCATCCGACCCGGGCAGGTGGCCGATGTTGACGACCACGACGCCGCCGGGGGCCAGGTGCGAGCGGATCAGCGAGAAGAACTCGCGCGTGACCAGGTAAAACGGGATGTACGGCTGGCGGTAGGCGTCGAGGAATATCGCGTCGTATTTCGCGTGGCTGCTCTCCAGCCATGGTCGCGCGTCCGCGGTGTAGAGGTGCAGATCCGGCCCGCGCAGCCCGAAGTAGCGCTTGCCGATCGTGGTCAGCTCGCCGTCGATCTCAACCGCATCCACGCGCGTGTGCGGGAAGAAGTGGCCGTATGCCCTCGCCACCGTGCCCGCCGCGTCGCCGAGGATCGCGATCCGCCGCGGCGCGCTCGTCTCGTCGGTGAACGGCAGCACGAGGAAGTCGTCCCAATACCCGCCGGTCAGATACGTCCACGGCATGTAGACGGAGTGGACCGCGAGGCCCTCGTTGAGCTCGAGCCAGCGCTCGCCCCCCTTGAACTGGAGCACGCGCGCGTACTGATACTGGGTCTCGGTCGAGAAGATCACCTTGGCGCCCGCCACATCGGAGCCGATCGCCACCGGCGGCACCGCCATCAGCGCGCCGATCGCGGCGGCGACAACCAGGAAGCGCCACGAGCCGACGCCGATCGCGGCAGCGATCGCGAGGATCAGCGCGAACACGAGGAACGTGCGGTGGGTCCCGATCAGCGGAATCAGTAGGAGCGCGGCGAGGAACGTGCCGACGAGCGAGCCGGCGGTCGAGATCGCGTACAGCCGTCCGGTGACGGTTCCGGTCTCGGCAACGCGTGCGACCGCGAGCCGGTTGACGTACGGCGAAACCATTCCCAGCAGCAGCACCGGCACGGCGACCAGCACCAGCACCGCGGCGAGCGAGCCGAAGAACCCACCGACCGACAGCGCCCCAAGCGCCTTGACCGCCTCGCGCAGGAATGGATCTGACACGAATGGCACGATCGCGAGCAGGACGGATGCGCCGAGCACGATCACGCACAGGCCACGCATGTCGGCACGGCGATCGGCGAGCCGGCCGCCCACCGCGTAGCCGATCGACAGCGCGACGAGCACGGTTGCGATCGTGTTCGCCCAGATGATCGTCGAGGCCCCGAAGTACGGGGCCAGCAGGCGGGCGGCCGCTATCTCCGCGCCGAGGCTGGCGGCCCCGACGCAGAACGCGACCACGCGCAAGCGCCAGAAAGCGACAGGCACGGGTGCCCGCACCGGGGGATGACGTCGCCCGCGCCCCACCGCATGGCGGCTCTTGGTCGTCGCGCTCACGTCGAAGCTAAAGCGTAGTCCTCGCCGAACGTCGGTCAGTATCCGAACACGGGGGTTCAGCTTCCGCCGCGCCGGGTCGATTAGGCGTAGAGCGGTGGATCACGCCATGGCAGAGGTATTCGTCGCAAGACAGCCGATCTTCACCCCGACGCTCCAGGTCGCGGGTTACGAACTGCTGTTCCGGGGCGGCGACGCGACCCACGCGCTCATCGCCGACCCCGAGAGCGCGACCGCGTCGGTCGTGCTCAACTCGTTCACCGAAATCGGGCTCGAACGGCTCGTCGGCCGAAGCCCGGCGTGGGTGAACGTCTCGCGCGAGTTCGTCCTGAGCGGCCTGGCGAAGACGCTGCCGCCCAGCGTGGTGGGGCTCGAGATCCTCGAGGACGAGCTACTCGACGAGCGGTTCGTCCACGCGCTGATCGAGCTCAAGCGCCAGGGCTACCGACTCGCGCTCGACGACTTCGAGTACACGGTCTCCGCCGAGCGGCTCCTCGGGCTCGTCGACGTGGTCAAGCTGGACGTGCTCGCGATGGGACGCGAGCGCATGTCCCGCGAGGTGGCCCGGCTCAAGCCGTACGGCATGACCCTGCTCGCGGAAAAGGTCGAGACGTACGAGGACCACGCCTGGTGCGTCGAGCAGGGCTGCGAGCTGTTCCAGGGTTTCTTCTTCTGCCGGCCGGAGCTGCTGCACGACCGTGGAATCGCCGCCAACCGTGCGGCGATACTGGAGATCGTGGCCGCCCTCCAAGATCCGTCCGTGCAACTGGCTCAGCTCGAGCGCAAGATCAGTCATGACGTGACCCTGAGCTTCCGCCTGCTGCGCTATATCAACTCCGCGTTCTTCGGGCTTCGGTTCGAGATCAGCTCGATCGGCCAGGCCCTCGCGCTGCTGGGCGTCGAGAACCTCAGGCGCTGGGCGACGCTGACGGTGCTGGCCAGCGTCGACGGCAAGCCGCCGGAGCTGACCGTGACCGCGCTGGTCCGCGCGCGCTTCTGCGAGCTCGCGGGCGAACAGCTCCCCGGGCCGCGTCCCGGAGAGCTGTTCACGCTCGGGCTGTTCTCGGTGATCGACGCCCTGATGGATGCGCCGATCGAGGACGTGATCGCGCTGATCCCGTTCCCGTCCGACATGCGCGACGCACTAGTCTCGCGCGCCGGCGACAAGGGCCGTCTGCTCCAGTCCGTCACCGCGCTCGAGGCCGGCGATTTCGATCGCGCTCACCGCCTGGTGCGCGACGCCGGCGACGTTTATCTCGAGGCCCTTATGTGGGCCAACGAGGCCGCCGGGCCGCTGTTCGGGCTAAGGCGCCGCCGGCAGGCGCCGCCGACCATCCCTAAACAGTCCTGCGCCGCCGACGAGCGTCCGCGCGCCGCGTAGACGTCAGGCCACCGCGGCCTCGGCGAACCGCTCGAGGGTCCGGCGCCACGCGCCGGGCGAGTCGAACATGTCGCGCATCTCCTGCGCCTTGTCGCCGTACGCATCGAGGCCGCGGTGCTCGAGCTCGACCCGAGTCCGGCCGGCACCCTCGGGGGTGAACGTGACCTCGAGCTCGGTCCACAGGTCGGCGTCGTACGCCCACTCGCCGGAGATCTGCCAGCTGAGCACGAGCCTCGACGGCGGATCCCACACGACCACCTTGCCCCAGTCGCACTCGCTGCCGTCGACGTCGCGCTCGTACCAGCGCCCTCCCTCGTGTCCCTCGATGATCGCCTCGTCCAGCTCCGCACGGCCGATGTGGTGGTCGCGCGGCCACCATCGGTTGATCCCCGCGGTGAACGTCGAAAACGCCCTGTCCTGGTGGGCGGCGACGGTGATCGCGTGACGGACGGCGGTGTCTGTGCTCATTTCGTCTCCTGATCTGGTGCTGGGTCGTCGGGGGGGCTCTCGGCGGCGGCTTGAAAGCTCGCCAGCGCCTGGCCCCAGAACGAGTCGAAGTACTCGCGCAGTGCCGCCACCGCCGCCGGATCGACCTGGTAGACGCGGCGGGTCCCCGACGGCCGGTCGAACACGAGCCCGGCGTCCTTGAGCACCTTGAGGTGCTGTGAAACGGCGGGTCGGCTGATCGGAAGCTCCTCCGCGAGCTGGCCCACCGCGAGTGGGCCGTCGGTGAGCCGCTCGAAGATCTCCCGCCGCGTCGGATCGCCGAGAGCCTGGAGGGCCCGTTCCCGTTGGTAAGTGGCCACGAACGGTAAGATACCACTTACGGATTGCGGCTGTCAAGCACACGCGATTTCAGCGTGATAAAGGCCCGGAAATGCACCAGGTTTCAGGGCTGTCAGCATTCCGACCAAGCCCGCTCTCTCCGCATTTTTGGGACGGGCGCGTGTGAAAGCGGAGCCGCCGATGGCCGTTGCTAGGTTAGGTTGTTACCTACCGGAGGACGTGTAATGCGGCGCATGGGGGCGCCCCGGTCTCGCGACCGGATCACAGCATCAGAGAGCCAATCGGATCAGCGGATCCGGTATGGCGGCCGATGGGTCTCGGTTGCCAGCGCTCTGCCACTCAACGAAAACGCGATCCATCCGTGGCTCATGGCACGCCTCGTGGCAGCGGCCCTGCGTCGGCCTCGCGGCCTCGCTGCGTTGATCGGTCTCCTCCTGCGAACCCCAACCGAACACGTGGAACTGTCTGGAACATCTGCCGGGCAAGCCCTCGACGAGTACTTCAGCCAGCGCGCGATGTGGGTTGTGCCCCGGACGCGGTTCTGTCGGGGGGTACTGCTTCTGCCGACAGACCATGCCGCCTACCTGCGCGGACGCCATCGCCAAGCGGTCAGAACGAATCTCCGCAGAGCGGCGGCCGCCGGCATCGAATGTGAGATGGTGAACGATCCGCGGCGCGCAGTGGACGATATCTGCCATGTGTCGCGTCGCCACTGGAGCTCGCTGAGCGAGGCTGAGTTCCATGCCGCGGTGAACCTAACCCGCGCGACGGTCAAGCGGCCGGAAATGACGGTCACCGTGGCTCGCGATGAACACGGTCGACCGCTCGCCTTTGCAACTACTGTCATCGATGACGTGGTGTGTCTCATCAACGCGGCCGTGGCGACCAGCCACGAGGCGAGGTGGGCGCTTCACGACCACCTCGTTCGTGTTCTGATCGATCGGCGCGTCCGATACCTCCTGGTCGACGGAGGAGGGCCGTTTGGAGCACTCGGGTTTGAGAGGAACCTGCAGCACTACCAGCACCTGCTCGGCTATGAGCTGCGTCATGTGATACCGGTTCGTGCGCATCGCGCTCCGCGCCGCAAGCGCCTGGTCGCGTCGTTCGTCGTGGCGGCGGCCACCGTAGCCGCGATCGTGCCGCGAGCCGTCGCGGACACCGTCGTCCCGGCCCCGGTCAAACGAACCACGTCGCAGCACGCGGTCCAGAGCGCGCCGGCGCGATTCGTAAGCCGGGCTTCAGCGAACCCGTAAGCACGCGGGCCGTAGTCAGGAGCGGCGCCGGCTGGTACACACCAGCGACTGTGCTGCTCTACGACTCCGGAGTCTCAGGCAACTGTTACAAGGTGCGGCAGCTGTTCGCGCACGTGGGAATCGAGTACGAACGGCGGGAGGTCGACGTGATCGACCGCTCCGGCCGCCTGGAGCTGCTCGGCGCGCTCAACCCCGCGCTCCGCGTCCCGACGCTCGTGTTCGACGACGGCCGCTCGATGGGCGAGTCGGACGCGATCATGTTCTACTTCGCGGAGGGCACGCCGTACCTGCCCGACGATCGTTTCGAGCGCGCGCAGGTGCTCCAATGGCTGTTCTTCGAGCAGTACAGCCACGAGCCGAACATCGCGGTTGCGAGGTTTTGGGCGATCGCCGGGATCACGCCTTCCGAGGCCGATGCCGAGGCCAAGCGGCGCGGCGGTAGCGCGGCTCTGAAAGCGATGGAGGGCCACCTCGCAGAGCGCGACTTCCTCGTCGCCGAGCGCTACACGATCGCGGACATCGCGCTGTACGCGTATACGCATGTGGCCCCGGAGGCCGGGTTCGACTTGACGGGGTACCCGGCGATCAATGCCTGGCTAGAGCGAGTCGCCGCCCAACCGGGCCACATCCTGATCACCGACTGACCGCGGCCTGCTCCTGTGCGTCCGCGTTCGCAACGATCGCGTCATGAAGGTACGCCGCTAGCCCCTCGGCCTCGCGCTCGTAGGTACTCGTGAACCGCTCGTCGGCGATGTACATCTCCCCGAGCCCGCGGTGCATCCGCGGCGAGCAGAGGTAGAACCAACGTGAGATGTGCTCGCGGTGGCGCTCGGCGAGCGCCCGCGCCGCCGGACCGCCGGCCGGCTCGCCGGCGCGCATGAGCTCGATCAGCTCGCGCACGATCGTCTCGGACTCGGCGCGGATCTCGTTCCATTCGGCCTCGCCGTAGGCCTGGGTACGGCGCGCCGATTCCCGGTAGGAGTCGGTGTCGCCCCAGCGCTCGCGTGCCTCGTCCTCGTACTCGCTCGGGTCGAATCCCTCGAACATGCTCGTCTCCTTCAATCTGGTTCCGTTGCGGTGGGCGGCGATCGCGGCGTCGACCGCGGCGGCGATCGCTCCCAGGCGGTCGATCTCATGCACGACCAGCTCCCGCTGGCGTTCGAGCGCGCCCAGGCGATCGTGGCCGGGATCGTCGAGCAGCGACGCGATCTCCACCAGCGGGAAGCCGAGCTGACGCCAGATCAGGATCTCCTGCAATCGCGCAAGATCGTCGTGGGAGTACAGCCGGTAGCCGGCCTCGGATCGCTCGCTCGGCGACAACAGGCCGAGCTCGTCGTAGTGGTGGAGCGTGCGCACGGTGACGCGCGCTAGCTCGGAAACTTCGCCGACGGTCTTCATGCTCCTGACCGTAGACCCTCACGTGAGGTGAGAGTCAAGGGCCGCGTCAGCGCTTTTCGCGAACCATCCGCTTCGGGAACGGGACCGGCGAGAACTTCTGCACAACGAGCCCCGCGAACAGCTTCGGGTCGGCCTTGGCGACCAGGCGCGCGAGTTCGAGGCGCTCGCCGGGAGTCAACTTGCCCCGGCGCCCACCGGCGATGCGCACGAGCGTGAACAGGCGCCGGCGCTCGTGGGGGTCGAGCCGGAGCCAGTGCCGGCGCGCGAGCATCACGACCTGGGCCGCGGCGAGCAGACGCGCCATCGGGATCGCACGCGCGGCCTTGATGGGGTTGAGTGCCACGTGATGGAGTGTAGGAGGCGCCGCCGACTACCCTCCAGGCGTGCCGCTGACCGCGATCGAGCGTCCCGCCGCCGGCGACCCGGAAGGACTGCTCGTACTCCACCACGGCCGGGGAAGCGACGAGCAGGACCTGATGGGGCTGGCCGACGTGCTCGACCCACAGCGGCGCCTGCAGATCGTCACGCCGAGGGCGCCGCTGCGCCTCGCGGGGTCGCCGGGTTACCACTGGTATCTGGTGCCGCGGGTCGGCTATCCGGACCCCAACAGCTTCCGCGCCGCCTACGGCGAGCTCGCCTCGTTCCACGATGGGCTGTGGGAGCGCACGGGCATCGGCCCCGAACGGACGGTCCTCGGCGGCTTCTCGATGGGAACCGTGATGAGCTACGCGCTCGGCCTCGGCAGCGACCGGCCGGCGCCGGCCGGGATCCTCGCGCTGTCCGGGTTCATCCCGACCGTCGACGGGTGGCAGCCATCGCTCGACGATCGGACCGACACGAACGTCCTGATCGCACACGGCCGCCTCGATCCGGTGATACCGGTGACGTTCGCGCGCCAGGCCCGCGAGTTGCTCGAGCCGGCCGGCTTCGCCGTCGACTACCGCGAGTCCGACGCGGCCCACAACGTGGATCCGGGCGACATCCCGCGGGTCACCGCCTGGCTCGACCGGGTGCTGCCGGCGGCCTGACGCGGGCGGGCGCCGCTCCGCCCCCTCAGCGGGCGGGCGCCACTTCGGGATGTGGCTAACCCCACTCTCGTCGCGCCTCTGAGCGCGAGCGCGGACTTAGCCACACAGTAGGTGGCTGAATCCGCGTTCACCCCCCCGGGGCGGGTCGAGTGTGGAGTTGTCCACGTCATGCGGCCGGCGGCCGGGACCCGCAGGCCCCGGCCGCCCCGCGTGAGCGTCGGATCAGGCGCTACTTCCGGCGGTGACGATGCCCGGGAATCGGTTCGCCCGTCGACGGGTTGAGGAGCAAATCCCCGGCCGTCGGATGCTTGAAGTCGAACATCCCGGCCAGGTCGAACGCCCGACCCTGCGAGCGATCCAGCTTCGACAGAACCTGATCGGCCGACCCGGGGATCCCGGGCAGGTGCCAGTTGTACTCGATGAAGTTGATGATCGAGGCCTGGTCCGTCAGGTCGCTGTCGACATGGTTCGCGCGCGCGTACGGCGAGATCACCAGCATCGGGAGCCTTGGGCCGAAGCCGCAGCGTCCCTGCTCGCCCGCGAGCGGCGCTTTTGTCTGCGGGCTCGGGCCGCACTGGCCGGACGTCGGCAGCGTGAACGCGGTGTTGGTCAGGTTGTCGGCGGGCGACAGCGACGGGTTTGTGATGCCGCTGTAGACGTGGTCGTACCAGCCGTCGGAGTCGTCCCAGTTCACGATCACGACCGTGCTCTTCCAGTCGGACGTGCGCATCAGCGAGTTGATCTCCCTGGTCACGAACGCCTGCTCATCCGCGGGATCCGAGTAGCCCGGATGGCCGTCCTCGTAGCCCGGGGCCTTCAGGAAGCTGACCGCCGGCAGGGCCGACGCCGGCAGCCTGCCGCGCCCGATCGCCGCCACGAGCTGGTCGAAATCGCTCGTATCGTACTGATGGTTCGGGGTGTTGAACTGCGGAACCCCGTTGACGTATAACTGCGTGTCCCGACCGATCTCCTTGAGCCCCGCCACCGTGTCCTGGCCGCCGCCGTTCGCCGGCACGGTCAGGTGGTGCGGGTTGGCGGTCGAGGCGTAGTACTGGAACGGCTCGTGGTGTGGGATGTAATCGTCCTTGTAGCCGTACTGGCCGGTGCCGCCCAGCGCCACCCCGACCGGATGCACCGCGTCACACAACGCCTGGTTGGAGGCGTTCGGCGGCACGTTCTTGCCGGTGAAGCTCCCCGAGAACTCCTCCGGGATGAACTGCGACGTCGCCTGTCCGCTGTGGCCAGTCGCGGCCGACGCGGTAGCGAACGTGGTCGTCGGATCGAAGCCACCCTCGAACCAGCCCCAGGAGAGCCGGTCCTTGTTCAGCACGTCGCCGATGTTCTCGCCGTTGAACGCCACCGCGTCGCGCGTCGAGCAGTCATCCCAGTACGGCTGAGCGTCGTTGGTCAGCGAGAAGCCGCCCTTGCCGTCGGGCGTGAGGTCGCCGTCCGGCGAGGTCGAGGTCGACACCGATGGGTTGTTGGCCGTGTGGGTCGCGTCGACGTTGCCCGTATCTCCGGCGGCGACGTTGATCGCGCCCGGCGCCGACGGTCCGAACGTGACCCCGAATGAGTTGTCCTCGAGCGAGTAGTGCTGGGCGTAGTTCCACAGCCCTGTGACGGTGTTGCCGTCGTAGTAGTCCATGACCTGTGAGGCCAGGCACGGGGCGCCGCCCGGACTCGTGCTGCCGGCGTCCACGCCGGTGCTCTGGACGAAGTGGTCCATCTTCCCGCCGTCGAACGCCTGCTGCTCATCGCTGTAGTTGTGGTCCTCGTCACAGGTGAGCTGTCCGCCGGCGTCGCCGCTCAGGCCCGTCGGGCTCGAGTCCAGACGCTGCGGCTGGGCCGTGTTCGGATTGTTCGTCAGCAAGTTGGTGCTGTGGCGAAGGTTCGGCGGCAGCGAATGGCTCGTCGCCGGCGTGAGACCGTCGACCGCCGGCGTCCCGCGCGCGGCGTGGAAGGACCGGCCGTCGGTGTTGGCGGCCTTCGGGTAGGTGCCGAAGTAGTGGTCGAACGACTCGTTCTCCTGAAAGATCACGACGACGTGCTGAATCGGCGTCGCGGTGGTGGAGCGGTGACCGCCGCCGCGATGGTGCGATCGGCCGCCGGTCGAGGCCTGCGCCACCGCGACGCTGACCCCGGCGATTGCGAGTGCGGCGACCACTGGCAAGAGCACGCGCTTGTGCGCCATGAAACCTCTCCTCTCGCTTCTTATTCAGGCGGCACCACCTCCCCGAACGCCACCAACATCGACTCGTCGGAGTGGCGTCGTAGGTCAAGCGTCGCCGGTTGTGAAGGACTTGTGAAGGAGTTCTAACGGACTTCGGCGGCGACTGCGTTCAGACCGTGGCCAACCCGGATCCGACCCAGTCGGACCCGCCCCGCGTCCCCCCGCATAAACGGCAGGGCGGCCGGTCGACCGGCCGCCCCGCGCTGTTCCCACTAATCCAGCTGGATCAGTAGCCCTAGTGGTGACCGCGCCGCCCAAATATCGGCTGACCGGTCTCCGGATTCAGCAGTAGCACCGGATTGCGACGACCGTGGAAGTCGAGCATGCCGGCGATGTCGAACGGGAGGCCCGCCGTGCGATCACGCTTTGACAACACCTGGTCCGCTGAACCGGGGATCCCGGGGAGGTGCCAGTTGTACCCGATGAAGTTGAGAATCGAGGACTGGTCGATCAGCGTGTGATCGACGTAGTTGTCTTTGGCGAAGGGCGAGATCACCATGAACGGAATTCGCGGCCCGAACCCGCACCGGCCCTGGTCGCCTCCGAGCGGCTGGGAGCCTGCGCTTTCAGTTCCACACTGGCCGTTGCCGGTGAGGTCATCGGCACCGGACGCGGACGGATTCGTGACACCGCTGTAGACGTGGTCGTAGAAGCCGTCCGAGTCGTCCCAGTCGACGATCACGACGGTGCTGTCCCAGTCCGGAGTCTGCTCTAGCGCGTCGATCTCGCTGACGACGAAGTGCTGCTCGTCGGTCGGGTCCGAGTAGGCGGCGTGGCCGTCCTCGTAACCCGGAGCCTTGAGGAACGACACCGCCGGCAGCGCCGACGCCGGCACCTGGCCGTCGTGGATCGCCGATACGAGCTGGTCGAAGTCGCTCGTGTCGTACTGGTGGTTCGGGGTGTTGAACTGCGGGACCCCGTTGACGTATGACTGGGTGTCGGTCCCGATCTGCTCGAGCCCGGAGAGCGTGTCCTGGCCCTGCGCGTCGGTCGGGATCGTCAGGTGATGCGGGTTGGCCGTCGAGGCGTAGTACTGGAACGGCTCGTGGTGGGCGATGTAGTCGTCCTTGTAGTCCCACTGCCCGCTGCCTCCGAGCCACACGCCGACCGGATGGACCGCGTCGCACAGGCCCTGGTTGGACGCGTGCGCCGGCACGACCTTGCCGGCAAAGCTGCCCGAGAACTCATCCGGCGTGAACGTGGCGGTCGACTGGCCCGGATCAACCGCCGACGAGGCGGACGCGAACGAGGTCGTCGGGCGGAAGCCCCCCTGGAACCAGCCCCAGGACAGCCCCTCGGCGTTCAGCTCATCGCCGATGTTCGGACCGGTGAGCGCGGCCGCGTCGCGGGTCGAGCAGTCGTCGTAGTACGGCTGGGCGTCGCTGGTCAGCGAGAAGCCGCCGTGACCGTTCGGGGTGAGATCGGCGTTCGGCGTTCCCGCCCCGGTCAGCGCGCCGTTGATCAGGTGTGCGTCGTTGTCGCTGGTGTCGACGGTGCCGGTGTCGCCAGACACGAGGTTGATCGCGCCGGGCGCCGACGGACCGAACGTCGTCCCGAACTGGTTGTCGCTCATCGCGAAGTTCTGGGCGTAGTTCCACATCCCCGTGACGGTGTCGCCGTCGTAGTAGTCCATGACGGTGGCCGCGTTGCAGGGGGTACCGAACGGCGAGGTGCCGCTTGCGGTGCCGGTGGCCTGGACGAACTTGTCCATCGCGCCGCCGTCGAATGCGGTCTGCTCGTCCGTGTAGTCGTGGTCCTGGTCGCACGTCAGCTGACCGCCGGCGTCACCGGGGAGCCCGGTCGGGTTGCTGTCGAGGCGCTGCGGCTGGTCCTCGTTGGGGTTGGCCGTCAGCAGGTTGGTGCTGTGTCGCAGGTTCGGCGGTAGCGAGCTGCTCGTTGCCGGAAGCAGGCCGTCGACCGCGGGTGTGTTCCGTGCTGCGACGAACGGCTGACCATCGGCGTTCGTAGCGTACGGATAGGTCGCGAAGTAGTGGTCGAACGACACGTTCTCCTGGAAGATCACGACGACATGCTTGATCGGCGTCGCGGTCCGGCCGCCGCTTCTCTGACCGTCGCCGCCCGAGTCGCCGTCGCGATGATGCGATCGGCCGCCAGTCGATGCCTGCGCCACCGCGACGCTGGCCCCGGCGATGGCGAACGCTGCTACCAGCAGCAAAAGCATGCGCTTACGCGCCATGGAAGGTCTCCTTTCCGTTTTACGTTCCGCCGGCGCCGCCCCCCGACGCGACGCCGGCGTCACTCTTTCGAGCCGCGACCGGTCAGGAGTTGTCGACTTGTGACCGACTTGTTGTCGAGTTGTAACCAGCCGCGCTCAGGTCGGCGTGATCAGCACGGTCCGGGCGATCACAAGCGGGGGCCCGATCGGCCGGCGGGGTCCGCGCTCGCCCAAGAGTTCCTGCCACTATGCTCGCCGCCGTGACGCTCGCCGCCGAGCTCGAACTCCCCAGCTTCGACCACACCGCCGCCGACCTGCGCGGCGACCGCTACCGGACCGCGATGTCCGAGATCGAGGGCCACGACGGATGGCTGGCGGCGAGCCCATTCGGCTTCATCGTGCTCGACCGCGAGGCCGGTGAGTTCTTCCTGAGGACCAAGGCCGCGGTGTTTCCGGGACTGACGATCGCCGACCTGTTTCAGGTGACCGAGGGTCCGCTCCGCGAGGAGATCGTCAAGAACATCATCAACGTCAACGGCGTCGATCATTCCCGTCTTCGCAACCTCGTGAACCCCGCGCTCGCGCCCCGCGCCGTCGACCGCTACCGGCCGGCGATGCGGCGGTTCCTCGATCAACTTCTCGCCGAGGTTCCCGCCGACGGTGGGTGCGAGTTCATATCGACGTTTGCCAAGCCATACCCGTCGCTCGTGATCGCCGAGGTTATGGGGGCGCCACTCGAGGACGCCCCCCGGCTGCATCACTGGTCGAACATGATCCAGCGCCAGTTCGACCCCACAAGCCTGATGACTGAGCGCGCGGAGATCGAACGGGCAGTGGCCGAGTTCTACGCCTACGAGGACGAGCTGATCGCGCGCCGACGGCCGGCGCCGGGCGACGACCTGATCTCCGCGCTGTTCAAAGCCGAGGAGGCGGGCGATCGGCTGAGCGACGACGAGCTCCGCAACCTCGTGCTGAACATTCTCGTCGGCGGGGTCGACACCAGCCAGAGCCAGCTCGCCCACGCGGTCCGCCTCCTGGCGGAGCATCCCGACCAGTGGGAGCTGCTCCGTGCGGACCCACGTGGCCTCGCGTCGGCGGCCGTCGACGAGGCGCTCCGGTTCGAGCCGATCACGCCGTTCACCGCGCGGATCCTGGTCGACGAGGTCGAGCATCGAGGCGTGACCTTCCCCGCCGGCTCGATCGTCCTCGTCTCGGCCTGGCACGCAAACCGAGAGGGCCTCGAGCCCGACCGGTTCGACCTGACCGCCGGGCGCGGCGGCACGCGCCTGCTCACGTTCGGCGCGGGCATTCACTACTGCGTGGGCGCCAATCTGGCCCGCGCGGAGATGCAGGAGGGGCTCGCGTTCCTGGCCGAACGCGTGACCTCTCTCGCGCTCGACGGCGAGCCCGGGTTCGGCACGCCGTCGGGGATCTACGGACTCGAGACCCTGCCGCTGAGGCTCGAGCTCGCCGCCTAGCCACAGAAAGGAGCAGTCGAGTTGGCCTACGAGACCGTCATCTGGGAGCAGTCGGGCGCCGTCGGGCGGCTGACCCTGAACCGACCCGATTCGCTGAACGCGTGGACGCCCGAGTTCGGGCACGAGCTTCGCCAGGTGCTCGATGACGACGCCGCGTCGGACTCTGTGCGCGCCGTACTGATCACTGGAGCCGGCCGGGGGTTCTCCTCGGGGGCCGACCTCAAGTCGGGGTTCGAGCCCGCGGACGACGGACTGCCCAACCTCGGCAAGGAGCTGAACGAGATCTACCACCCGGTGATCACCGCGGTCCGCCGGATCGAGAAACCGGTGATCGCCGCGGTCAACGGCCCCGCGGTCGGGATCGGCTGCTCGCTCGCCCTAGCGTGCGACCTGATCATGGCGGCCGAGTCGGCCTTCTTCGGGCTCGCCTTCGTCAACATCGGTCTGATGCCCGACGGCGGCTCGACGGCGTTCGTCCCGCCCGCGGTCGGACGGGCCCGGGCGTTCCAGATGGCGCTGCTCGGCGAGCGGATCCCGGCGCCGCAGGCGCTCGAATGGGGCCTCGTCAACTGGGTCTACTCCGACGACCGGCTGATGGGCGAGGCGAATGCGCTGGTCGAGCGGATGGCCGCCGGCCCGACCCGTTCCTACGCGAGCTCGAAGCGGGCGCTCAACCAGTTCATCTATGGCGACCTCGACGGCCAGCTCGGCCTCGAGGCAGAGCTTCAGCACGCGCTCGCACGGACCAAGGACTTCGCCGAGGGCACGATGGCGTTCGTCGAGAAGCGCACCCCGGCGTTCACGGGCGGGTAGACGATGACGGACTGGGCGACGATCTCTTCGCTCGCCACCGCCGGCGGGACGCTCGTGCTCGCGGTGGCGACGTTCGCCGCCGTCCGATCATCGAACCAGTCGGCACGGATCGCGGAGCTCGCGCTCCAGGAGCAGCGCCGGCCGCTGCTGGTCCAGTCGCGGTTGGGCGTCGACCCCGAGCAGAAGATCATGTTCGTCGACGAGCACTGGGTTCGCGTCGGTGGCGGCTACGCGGCGGCCGAGAACGTCGACGGAAACATCTATCTGGTCATGAGCCTGCGCAACGTCGGCGCGGGGATCGGCGTGTGTCAAGGTTGGGGTGTGCGGTCAGGCCTGACGCGCACCACGATCGACCACCTTCCCGAGGACGGCTTCCGGCCGCAGTCGCGCGACCTGTATATCCCGGCGGGCGACATCGGCGTATGGCAGGGGGCGATCCGCGAGCGAAGCGATGCCGGTCACGACGAGGTCGCACGCGCGATCTCACAGCACGAGCCAATCACGGTCGAGCTGCTCTACTCCGACCAGATTGGGGCGTCCCGCACGATCACCCGGTTCACGCTCGTGCCGATCCGCCGCGATGACGCCGACGAGGCGGTCCGCCTGGTCAGTGGCGGCCGGCACTGGTATCTGGATCGCGCAGGGCCGCGCTGACCCGATCGAGAACCGCGGCCGCCTCGGCCGCCATCTCGCGCACGATCTCGCCGGCCGGCCGCGCCTGAACCAGCTCGTGAGCCTGACCGGCCCACAGGTTGAACGCGTCGGCGTCCCCGTGACGACGAGCGGCGGCGCGCAGCGGGCTCGTCACGTGGTGGATTTCGGGGTATCCCAACGGTGCGACGCCCGAGTGCTCCTCCATGAATCGGTTGACGATCCCCCGGGCTGCGCGCCCTGTGAACGCCCGCGTCACGTGCGTCGGCCGACGCTCGGCGAGCAGCGCGCGCTGCGCCTCCGCGGTGCCGGCCTCGGGCGCGAGCATCAGAGCGGTGCCGACCGCGCCCGCGCTCGCGCCGGCGCACAGCACGGCCGCCAACGCAGCGCCGTCGGAGATCCCGCCGGCGGCGACCATCGGCAGCGGCGTCGCCCGTGCCACCAATCTCAGCAGCGCCAGCAGCCCGATCCCGCTCTCGTCCGAGCCGTCGTCGACGAACCCCCCGCGATGGCCTCCGGCCTCGGTCCCCTGCACGGCGAGCCCATCCGCCCCGGCCTCGCGCGCCGCCAGCGCTTCCGCCACGTTCGTGACCGTGACCCACACGGCGATCTCGAGCCCATGAAGCCGATTCACCACTGCCGCGTCGGGGCAGCCGAATGTGAACGACACGACCGCCGGCCGCTCCTGGTAGATCAGCTCGAGCTTCGCGTCCACGTCGTCGTCGTCGAACCGGGGCTCGCCGAGCTCGGCTCCCTGGCGGTCGGCCTCGGACTTCAGGCGATGTATGTATTCGCGCAGGCGGCCGGGGTCAGCGGGGGCCGGCGCCGGAACGAACACATTGATCCCGAACGGCGCTCGCGTGGATTCGCGGACCGCGCGGATCTCGTCTCTGACCGCGTCCGCGCGCTTGTACCCCGCGGCGAGGAACCCGAGCGCGCCGGCCTCGCACACGGCGATCGCGAGCTCGGGAGTCGACGGCCCACCGGCCATCGGCGCCTGAACGATCGGCAGCTCGAGTGTGGTCAGGTCGAACGTCGGCCCGAGTCTACGGAGGCCGCCACGACCGGGAGTTCGCGACACCAATCCGTATGAAGATCCGTATCGGTACCGAAGACGGACACGAGACGCCGGCTTAAGCTGACCGTGTCAATGCTCGGCAGGGCACCGACCGGCTGGTAGGGAGCCAACGCACGCTCGGGCACATCACAGTGGCGCGGACGCCCGCGCCCGAAGAAAAGGGGGCCACATGGCTACTGCATACGTCATCCTCGATGCTGGTTCTTTCACCCTGGAGTACCAGGGCACCAACATCGACACTGATCACACGATCGGGTTCGACATCGCCGACGTGAAGGCAGATAGGGAGTCCGTACTCACCTTCGACGTCAATCCCGGCGACGACGACGACATCTCGGTGGTGTGGACGCTCAACGGCACGGACATCCTGAACCGGGGCTTCAGCAGCACCGAAGCTCGCGCCTGGCAGGCCGTCGTGCCGAAGAACCTGTTGAAGGCGAGGGGCAACAAGCTGACCGTCAAGCTCACCGATACGGACGCGACGGGTTCGATCAGCTTCAATGACCTCGTCCTGACTTACACCCTGGTCGGCTGAGCCGGCAGGCCGCCGGGCACGGACGCCCGGCGGAACGCCTCCGATCGAAGGTCAGCTAACGGCGAGCGCGTGAGCCGAGCCGAACGCCATCGGCTCAGAGGCGCTGGCCGACTGCCACACGGCGTCGTCGCCGAGCGGACGGCGGATCGCGTCACCGGCGAACACCAGCTCGAGTAGCGCCGCCTCGGCGGCGGCGCGGTCCGGAGTCTCATTGTTCCCCGCCAACAGCGCCGCGACCTCCTGCGTGGTCAGGCCGTCGGTGAATCGCTCGAGCAACGGTGCCGGCGTCTCGGGCGGCGGCTCGCGGTGGAGCGTCGGATCGAGATTCGCGACCAGGATGTCGTACGCCTCGACCGGCTGGAACCCGCCGGCCACGAGCCTCGTCCCGTTTAGCTCGAACACGATCGACGGCGCCGTGAATCGAACCGGTCCGTCGGTGGTCGCCGTCTTGCCCTGAAGCTCGGCCGCCGACCCTTCCGCCCTGCGGGTCTCGTCCTTGTCGTCCCGGTAGGCCTCGACGACCTCGGGAGCGTCGATCAGCCCGACCAGCTGGTCGGCGTCGATCCCCGGTATGCCCCGCAACGCGTCGGCCAAATTCGCGTCGTCGTCGAGTATTAGCGGCGTGTTGAAGTTCGCGAGCTGAATCGCGCGGAACGCGCGCCACTCGCTCCCGGGGTGCGTCATGCGGGCGGCCACGACGGCGCGGCACGCGCGCGAGGTCGCGCTCACGCGCGCCTTGGGCGCCGGCGAGAACGGCATCCCGTAGCGAGTGCGGAACCGCGCCTGGCCGAGCGCGCCGCGGATCGGCGAGTAACCGCGTTTCTCGTACTGCGAGGCCTCCTCGGTCAGCCCGACCAGCACCAGGCGCCAGTCGAGCTGGTCGCCGTACCGCCACTCAATCACGCGGAGCGCGGGGCTCTCGGAATATGCCCAAGGGCAGGCCGGATCGCTGTACAGAGTGGCCGAAATCATGGGGTGGACGCCTCCGGAGGTAAGTTGATTGACGCCTCAAGGATGTTAGCGAGTTGGGCTCCCCGCTCGCGGCAGGAGATCACTTCCCCTCGCTACCCAGCAACTCCTCCAGTCGATCCAGCAACGGCACCTGCCCAGCGTTGATCTTCTCGCGGGCGGCGTCGAGCCCGAACCACTCGGCTCGGTCGACCTCCGGGATCTCGATGACCCGGCCCGAGCGAGGCGGCCACTCGAATTCGGTCGTGTTGCTGACGACCGTGCCCACGTCCAGATCGCCGGGGAGCGCCCAGCCGTGCACGCGCTTGCCGCTCCGTTGGCGGATCTCGCCGAGATCCTCGACGTCCCCCGGCGGCGGCGCGCTGCCCGAGCTCCTCCTCGAACTCACGGCGGGCGGCAGCCAGCGGATCCTCGCCGTCGATGTACTCGCCCTTGGGGATCGACCAGGCGCCGGCGTCTCGCTTGGACCAGGCGGGCCCGCCGGGGTGGACGAGCAGCACCTCGAGCGCGTCGCCGCGCCCGCGGTGCAGGAGAATCCCGGCGCTCCGTCGCGAGCTGCGAGCCGCCACCGGCGCTCAGCTCCGGCGCTGAGTCAGCGCGAGCCCGAACCCGAGCGCGATCAGCGTTACCCCGCCGCCGGCGGTCATCCACTCGAGACGGCGCGAGGACTTACCGAGCCACGCGCGCGCGGTGCCCGACGCGATCGCCCACGCGCCGTCCGACAGCAGCGCGATCACGATGCAGATCGCTCCCAACGACGCGATCTGGAGCGTGATGTGGCCTTGGGAGCGATCGATGAACTGCGGAAGCACCGCGGTGAAGATGATCACACCCTTCGGGTTGGTCGCCCCGACGAAAAACCCCTCGCGCACGATCCGGCGCAGCGGCTTCGGCGCCACCCGCACCTCCGGTGCGAATAGCGCCGCCAGCTGCTTACGGTCGCGAATGTTCCGCGCGCCCAGGAACACCAGATACGCGGCGCCGAGCAGCTTCAGCGTCGTGAACACCGCGTCCGAGCGCGCCACCAGCGACCCCACTCCGATCGACACCAGCACCAACTGGAGCGCAAAGCCGCTCGCGTTGCCGACGACCGTCGCGAGCGCCGCTCGCCGCCCGAGCGACACCCCACGGCTGATCACGAACAGCACGCTCGGCCCCGGGATCAGGATCAGGATGTAGACCGTGAGCAGGAACGCGAGCAGGTGTTGCGTGGGCAGCATGACCGAGGCCCATCCTAATCGGGGCGGCCTCCAGGCCGGGCACTTCCACGACCGTCACCGGCCGGCTGGTCACGTCAAGCAGCCAGCGCCTCATGCTCACCCTCCTCGACTGTCCCTAGACGGACCACGTCGGTATCCGCGGGTTCGCGCAGCAGGAAGGCGGCAATCGCCGCGCCGGCCAACGCGATCAGGGCGCCGATGTGGAACGCCAGCGCGAAGCCGTTCGTCTCGGCGATCGCGGTCGGAGCGGAACCGACGGCGGAGCTCGTCTGCGCCGCGGCGATCGTCGACAGCACAGCCAGCCCAGCGCCCCGCCGACGAGCCGCGAAGTGTTGAGCAGGCCCGACGCGACGCCGCTCTGCGAGCGCTCGACGCCCTGCATCGCGACGATCGTCGCCGGGACAAGAGTGAACCCCATCCCGAGCGCGGACAGCAGCGCACCGAGCAGGACCGTGTTGATGTAGGTCCCGCCTGGGGTCACCCCGCTGAGCAGCAGCAGCCCAACCGACGCGGTCAGCATCCCGGTGGCGATCACGCGGCGCGGGCCGAAGCGCGCCACGACCCGTGGCGCGAGCGTCGACGCCACGAAGATCGACAGCGTCATCGGCAGGAAGCCAAGTCCTGCCTCGATCGCGTCGTAGTGCAGCACCTGCTGCATGTACAGGGTCAGGAAGAACCAGCCGGGGAACTGCGAGGCGTACAGCAGCAGGACCACGGCATTCGCGGCCCGCAGGTGGCCCATCCGGAAGATCGAGAGCGGTACGAGCGGCTCGCGGGCGAACTTGGCCTCGACCAGCAGGAACGCCGCCAGGAGGACGATCCCGCCGACCAGCGGCGCGATCACGCCGGGCGCGCCCCAGCCGAGCGTGTCGGTGCGCACGATCCCGAACGTGAGGCTGACCAGACTGGCGGTGACGAGCACGGCGCCGGTTAGGTCGAAGTGGCGGGGTCCCTCGGCGCGCGCCGAGGTCGGGATCAGCGCGCGCCGAGCGCGACCACGAGGATGCCGAGAGGCACGTTGACGGCGAAGATCGCCTGCCACCCGAACGCCTGCGTGAGGACCCCGCCAAGCAGCGCGCCCGAGGAGGCGCCGAGACCGCCGACGGCGCCCCACGCGGCCAGGCCGCGGTTGCGCTCGCGGCCTTCGGCGAACGAGGCGGTGATGATCGACAGCGTCGCCGGTGACAGCACCGCGCCGCTGAAGCCCTGGAGCGCGCGTGCGCCGATCAGCAGCCCGCGCGAGTCGGCGAGCGCGCATCCGAGCGAGGACAGCGCGAACAGCGCGGTGCCGACGAGGAACACGCGCCGGCGGCCGAGCAGGTCGGCCGAGCGCCCGCCGAGCATCAGGAAGCCGGCGAACGTGAGCGTGTAGGCGTTGACCACCCACTGCAAGCCGGTCGTCGAGAAATGCAGCCCGGACCGCATCGACGGCAGCGCGACGTTCACGATCGCGACGTCGAGGATGACCATGAACTGGGCGAGGCAGACGACGAGCAGGAGCGCGTTCGGCTGCGAGCTGGTCCGGAGCGAGCGGGAGTTGCAGGGGAGCGTGTCGGTGGCGGCGAGTTCACGGTGGACACTGTGCGATAATGCTTATCCAGGTACAAGAGAGGGGTTTATCCTGGTAGTGGAACTCACACCCAACATCAGACAACGGCAACGGAGCCGCAAGCTGTGAGAAAGCCACCGACCGCAAGGTCGCGCCAACGGCGAGCGCCGGCGCGAGGAACTGGCCGACTTCCTGCGCACCAAGCGCTCGAGCCTCCAGCCCGAGGACGTGGGCCTCCCGGACGGCAGCCGTCGCCGCACGCCCGGGCCTACGCCGCGAAGAGGTCGCGCTGCTGGCCGGAGTCGGCACCACCTGGTACACGTGGCTCGAGCAGGGGCGCGACGTGCGCGCCTCGCTCGACGTGCTCGAGGCGGTCGCGCGCGCGCTCCGGCTGACGCCGGCCGAGCGCTCGCATCTGATCCTGCTCGGCCGCGGCGAGCAGCGCCAAGCCGTGCAAGGCGCCGGCCGAGGAGGTCTCGCCGACGCTGCGCCGCCTGGTCGAGAACACTCGGGCCCGGTCCCGCCTACTGCTCGGCCGCCGCTGGGACTACCTGGCCTGGAACAAGGCGTTCGAGCTCGTGTTCGGCTGGGAGCCCGGGCGCCGATGCCGCTGTCGCGCAACCACGTGTGGCTGTGGTTCATGGATCCTTCCCGGCGGACGCTGTATTCGGCCGATTGGGCGGCCAGCGCACGCCTGCTCGTGGCCAAGTTCCGCGCCGACAGCGCGAAGAACATCGGCGATCCCGGCGTTCGAGGAGCTGATCTCCGCGCTCAACTCAGCCAGCCCGAGTTCCGCAAGCTGTGGAAGCGCCACGAGGTTGCCGGCAGCGGCGATGGGCGCAAGGAGCTCACCCATCCGGTGGTCGGGAGCTCGTGTTCGACCACGCCGTCTTCCAGCACGGCGAATCGGGTGAGCAGCGCCTGATCGTGTACTCGCCGCCTGCGAGTTGGAGACCGAGCGAAGCTCGCGCGGCTGCTCGGACGACCTCGAATCAGACGTCGCGGCGGTCGCGAGCAGACGCTCGCCATGGCCGAAAGCTGCTGCGTGTCTCTGGTCGAAAGACGGCTGCGTGTCTCTGGTGGAAAGAACGGTGCGTGTCTCTGGTCGAAAGACCGGTGCGTGTCTTTGGTCGAAAGACCGGTGGCGTGTCTCTGGTCGAAAGACCGGTGCGTGTCTCTGGTCGAAAGACCGGTGCGTGTCTCTGGTCTAAAGACCGGTCGTGTTACCTCCGCGTGACCGCTGTCACGTTGACGTCAGCGGGGTCTTCGACAGCTCTTAGGACTTGACGTTGCCCTGCCGGGGCCTTGATCCAATGACCTCATGACGACGCAAGCGCCCCTCATCCTCCAGAGCACACCGTCGTTCGCCCGCGCGAGGCAGGAGACCGCCCCACTCGAGGCCGGCGCCACCGCGCCGATCCTCAATTCGCTCGCCCTGCTCGAGCACCGCATCCGCCGCCGAGCGATCCGACGGCGGCTGGCCCCGTTCGGTCATTACCTGGCGTTTGCGGACAACGGCACCGAATGGCTCGTTCCGTCACCGACAAGGTCGCCCACATCGGCCGGGGCCTGACCTCCGACGTGCGGATCGAAGAGCAACGCGTGTCGCGCAGCCACGCGATCCTCGTGCGCAACGGACACACCACGCGCCTGCTCGACAACCGCAGCGCAAACGGCACATACGTCAACGGCCGCCAGATCATCGCCACCAACATCGCGGACGGCGACGTCATCCGCCTCGGGCCGGTGGTGATGACCTACGTTCAGGTCGTTTGAGCCCGCACCGCGCGCCGCGGCCCCTTGGCGAGGGCTGCGCGCGGCGCGGTGCGAGGCGACGACGGAGACGCGCCTAACGCGCTTGGGGGCGCGGTGCGTTGAGGCGCGGCGCGGCGCGCGGCCGTGCCGGCCCGAGCCGCACCGCTGCGTGCGGCCGACGTGACCGCGGTCAGCGGCTTCGCGATCCGCTCGAGGCGCTTGCGCTCGGCCTTGACGCCGAAGACGAGCTCGGCGATGCCGCCGAGGATCATCAGGACCGCGCCGATCGCCAGCGCCTTGAACACCTCGGACGCCTTGCCGGTGGCCACCATCGGCCCGAACAGCTGCGGGCCGATGATCCCGCCGATGCCGGTGCCGACCGCGTAGAAGAGCGCGATGCAGAGCGCGCGCGTCTCCATCGGGAAGATCTCGCTGACGGTCAGATACGCCGCGCTGACGCCCGCCGAGGCGAAGAAGAAGACGACCGACCAGCACAGCGTGAGCGTCGCCGGCGGTCAGCTGGTGCTGCTCGAACAGGTAGCCGGTACCAGCAGCAGCACGCCGGAGAGGATGTAGGTGCCGGCGATCATCGGCTTGCGCCCGACGGTGTCGAACAGCCTGCCGAGCAGCAGCGGGCCGAGCAGGTTGCCGACCGCGAACGCGACCAGGTAGTACGGGGCGTTGGCGGTGGAGACGTCGAAGAACTTGCTCAGCAGCGTCGCGTAGCCGAACAGGATCGAGTTGTAGAGGAACGCCTGGCCGATGAACAGCGCGAGCCCGAGCACCGTCCGCTTCGGATAGGTGTTGACGACGGTCCGCGCGATCTCGGCGAGGCTGATCGTCTTGCGCTGGCGGATCGTGATCGTCGTCGTCGGGGTCGCTCGAGCTCGGCGCCCGTGTCTCCGTCGACCTCGCGCTCGATATCGCGGGTGACCTCCTCGGCCTCGTCGCTCGCGGCCGTGGATGAACAGCCAGCGCGGGCTCTCGGGCACGTGACGGCGCACGATCAGGATCGCGAGCCCGAGGACGAAGCCGAGCCCGAAGCAGACGCGCCAGTTGAGAACGGCGAGAAGATGTGCAGCGCCGCGACGGACAGCAGCGCGCCGGCGGCGGCGCCGGCCCAGTAGGTGCCGTTGATGATGATGTCGATCCGGCCGCGGTGCTGGGCGGGGATCAGCTCGTCGATCGCCGAGTTGATCGCGCTGTACTCGCCGCCGATACCCATCCCGGTGACGAAGCGGCAGGCGAAGAAGAAACACGGGGCGTCAACGAGAAGGCGGTCGCGATCGTGGCAGCCAGATAGACGCCGAGCGTGATCATGAACAGCTTCTTGCGCCCGAAGCGGTCGGTCAGCTGGCCGAACAGCAGCGCCCCGAAGCAGGCGCCGGCGACGTACATCGACGCCGGCCAGCCGGCGACGTCGGCCGACGGAGATATTGATGCCGCTGCCCTTCGCCGAGATCGCGCCGGCGATCGAGCCGACGATCGTGACCTCGAGACCGTCGAGGATCCACACCGTTCCCAGCCCGATCAGGATCCTCCAGTGCCAGCGCGACCACGGGCAGCCGGTCGAGCCGCGCCGGGAATGTTGGTCTCGATCGTGCCGAGCTCGCCCGGGGTGGACGCGATTGTGGCCATTTGCAGGTCCTCCTCTTCCGGTGCCTCAGGATGTCCTACCCGCTCCTCCGAGCGCGAACCGTCGGTGATCCCGCCCGATCGCCGCCGGACGCGGCCGTTTGAAATCGTTCTTCGCGATGTCCACGGCTCCCCGGAAGATCGCGTTTGCCGGCGGAACGATCGACCGCGCGGCCCACCTGCGCGGCGACGGGACCGCGGAGCGCTTGCGCTGTGCCGACGACTCGCGGGTCGTCCTCGTCGGCGAGCGCCAGGAGGTCGCGATCGACGGCGAGCAGGCGCTCGCGCTCGTCCCGGTCGACGCACTCCCGGACGGCGCCGAGCTCACCTTCCTCGGGCTCGACGCCGGCGAGGCCGCCTTGTTCGCCTACGACGCCACCGCGGGGGCGCCGGCAACGGGCCACATCCTCAAGTTCGTTCCGCTCCGCGGGCTCGCCGCCGAGCTCGAACCGGCAGATGCGGCGCTTGCCGCCTATGCGGTGGCGCTGGTCGGGTGGCATCGCGTCACGAGGTACTGCGGGCGCTCCGGCGACGGCACCGTGGTGGAGGCGGCCGGCCACCGGCGCCGCTGCCCGGTGTGCGGCCTGGTCCAATTCCCGCGGACCGACCCGGCGATCACGATGCTCGTCCAGTCCGGCGACCGCTGCCTGCTCAGCCGCCGGCGCGGCGCGCCCGGAAACCGGTGGTCGGCCCTAGCCGGGTTCGTGGAGCCGGGCGAGACGCCCGAGGAGGCGGTGATTCGGGAGGCCCGCGAAGAGACCGGCATCGAGGTGGCGTCGGTGCAGTACGTCGCCTCGCAGCCGTGGCCGTTCCCGCAGGCGCTGATGATCGGCTTCTGGGGGTTCGTCGATCCGGCTGCCACCGACGCAGACCCCGCGCCCGACCAGGCCGAGCTCGTAGAGGCACGCTGGTGGGAGCGCGACGAGCTCGACGTCGCGCTCAGCGCCGGCGAGATCGTCCTGCCGCCGCCGGGGACGATCGGGAACTACCTGATCTCGACCTGGCTCGCCGACGGCTCCATGTAAAACCCCCGAAAGCCCCCGCAACCCTCCGCGCTTTCGGGAGATAAGCATTCCCCACATGCTTACGTCCCCGTGGTTGCGCCGGGGCGCGAGGATTTCGGGCCTTGTACAGGTGGTGGCGGCTCACCCGCGCGGCCAGCCCGCGGACGTCCGTCTAGGAGATCGAATCACGAAGCGCCACGACCACATCACGGTGCTCGCGCATCGTCTGCATCCCGTCGGCGCCCGGCTGGCGGCCGAAGCCGCAATACATCGCCACGCCGAAGTCGCTCAGGTATCGCGAGGCCGTCGCGTGCCGCCGCCGCAACCCCGCGATGCCGTCAATCGGCAGCACGATCCCGAGATATACGCGCGTGTCCCCCACGTCGAGATCGCTCAACGGGCGGAAAAACCGCTTGTCCTCGCTGCGCAGGTAGCGCGGGCCCGCCATGTGCACCCAGTCGACCCTGCGCGCCGAGTTGGCGACCGCGTAGTTCGCCATCCGCACCAGCACCTCGTAGTCGCGCGCCTCGTACATCGGCCACTCGGGGAACGTGCCGTAACACAGGTGGTAGCCGACCATGACGTCCTCGGGGATCTGTGGCGTGAGCCGGCTCACCGGGCCGGCGAAGCGCTCCCACGCCCCTTCGGGCGTCCACGCGAGCACGCCCTCGATGTCCTGGACCTCGTAGGCCATGTCCCACTGAATCGCGAGATCCTCGGCCGGAATCTCATCGAGCAGCCTCACGAGCTCGCGGCCGACGAGGTCCTCGTACGCGCGCTCTGCGACCGGATAATCGCCGGCGAAGTCGGCCTTGAACCCATTCAAAGCACTCGATGGAAACGGCAGCCCGACCTGGAACCGCAACCCCGCGGGGATCACTCCCTGATCGCGCAGCGCGCGGAACTCGCGCCAGGACTCGATCGCGTCGTCGATCCGGGGCCACGTGTCGAAATGAAGCTCATCGGTGCCCGGGCGGACCTTGAACACCGGCGTCTCGTACGCGTGCCTGGGGATCCCGGTCGGGGACTCGGTCTCCGAGACGACCTCGACATCCGGGTTCGGGCGGACGAGCCGCTCGCGCTCGTAGCCCACCCACGCCGCGCGCGGACCGGTCTCGCCGTCCGGCAGCGCGAACACCAGGTCGCCGAACAGCTCAGCGCCGGCGCGGAACGCCTCGTCCGTCGACGACGCCGGCAGGCTCCCGACGAGCAGCAGCTCGCTTGCAGCTCGAGAGCTCAAGCTCCCGGCGCCTCGCCCGCGATCTCGTCGATCACGTCGGTAACGTCGCGCGCCACCAGCGCAGCGTACGCGCCGCGGCGCTCCATCAGCTCGTCGTGCGTGCCGCGCTCAACGATCCGGCCCCGGTCGAGCACCGCGATCTGGTCGGCGTCGCGCACGGTCGACAGCCGGTGCGCGATCGTGATCGTCGTGCGGCCCTCGGCCAGACGCTCGAGCTCGGCCTGCACCGCCGCCTCGGTCTGCGTGTCGAGCGAGCTCGTGGCCTCGTCGAGGACGAGCACCGGCGGGTTGCGCAAGACGGTCCGCGCGATCGCCATCCGCTGCTTCTCCCCGCCCGAGAACCGGTAGCCGCGCTCGCCGACGACCGTGTCGTAGCCGTCGGGCAGCGACGCGATCAAGTTGTGGATCCGCGCGGTGCGGGCCGCGTCCTCGATCTCCTCATCGGTCGCGTCGGGCCGCGCGAAGCGCAGGTTCTCGCGAACGCTCGCGTGGAACAGGTAGGTCTCCTGCGAGACGACGCCGACCGTCGCGGCCAGCGACTCGAGCGACGCATCGCGGACGTCGACCCCGTCGATCGTCACCCGGCCCTCCTGCGGCTCGTACAGTCGCGCCACCAGGTACCCGAGCGTGGTCTTGCCGGCGCCGGTCTCGCCAACCACCGCGGTACGCGTACCGGCCGGGACGACCAAGTCGATGTCGCGGACCGTCCACGAATCGTCGCCATTCGCGTCGTACCGGAACGACACGCCCTCGAACCGGACCTCGCCGAGCAGCTCGTCGGGCCGCAACTGGACCGGGTCTGGAGACTCGACGATGTCTTCGGGCAGGTCGAGGTACTCGAAGATGCGATCGAACAGCGCGAGCGAGGTCTGCATGTCCGCCTGGACGCCGAGTAGCGACTGGATCGGGAACAGGAGCCGTGTCTGGAGCGTCGTGAACGCCACCACGGTGCCGATCGAGATCGCGTTGCCGATGAAGGTCTGGCCCGCGAGCCAGTAGATGAGCGCCGGCTGGACCGCGAACGTGAACTGGATCGTGGCCATCATCCAACGACCCGCCATCCGCGACTTGACCTCGAGGTCGGCGATGCCCTGCGACTCGCCGGTGAAGCGGTCCGCGAGGTCCGTCCCGCGGCCCATGGTCTTGCCGAGCATGATCCCCGACACCGACAGCGATTCGGCCACGAGCGCCGACATATCGGCCAGGCGGCGCTGCTGCTCGGTCGTGATTCTGCGGCGAATCTGTCCGACGCGCCGGGTCATCCAAACCGACGGCGGCACGAACACGAGCGAGATGATCGCGAGCCGCCAGTCGAGCAGGCACATGGCGATCAGCGACGCGATCACCGTCGTCGCGTTCTGCGCGATCGTCGTGGCGGTCGTGGTCACGACGCTGTCGAGCCCGCCGATGTCGTTGGCGATCCGCGACTGGACTTCGCCCGTGCGCGTGCGCGTGAAGAACGCCAGCGACATCTTCTGGAGGTGCTGGTAGACCGCGGCGCGGAGGTCGTGCATCACGCGTTGGCCGACGACGTTCGACATGTAGGTCTGCCACACGCTCGTGGCATTGGTGAAGATCGAGATCGCGATCATCGCGAGCACGGTCAGGGTCAGCACGCTCTCGTCGTGCTGGAGGATCCCGACGTCGAGGGCCTGCCTGAGCAGGAACGGCTGGAGGATCGCGATGCCGGCCGAGACGATGATCAGCACGAGCACGGCCGTCAGGCGAAGCCGGTAGGGCTTGAACAGCGCCAGGATCCGGGCCGTGTCGCGCTCGCGCGACGGGTCCATCAACGGCGGCGGCTTTTTGCCGGACCCACCCGCCCCGCGTAGCGAGCGCATCGCGCCCGTGCCGCCGGCGCCGTGAGAGGCCGCGAATCCGTGGTTACCAGTGCTCATCTACCCCCATGATGACAGCAGCCCACACTTCGCCCCCGGACGAAACGTGATCGCGCTACCGTATACGGAGTGCGCGGCGACGCCGACATAGCCAGCATAGGCGCTCTGATCGCCGATCCCGGCCGGGCGCGCATTCTGCTCGCGCTCGGCGACGGCCGCGCACTGCCCGCGAGCGTGCTTGCCGACGAGGCCGGCGTCGCGGCTTCCACCGCCAGCGCCCATCTCGGAAAGCTTGTGAAGGGAGGCATGCTCAGGGTCGAGCGCCATGGCCGGCACCGCTACTTCCGCGTGTCCGGCCCGGAGGTCGGCGAGCTGATCGAAGCGCTCGCGCGGATCTCACCTCCCGCGCAGGTGCGCTCGCTCAAGCAGGGGAGCAAGGCCCAGGCGGTCCGGTTCGCTCGCACGTGCTACGACCATCTCGCCGGAATACTCGGGACGCAGTTGATGGAGGCGATGCTGGAGAACGAACTGCTCACCGGCGGCGACGGAGTCTTCGATCCCGATGCCGCGCGCGACGATCGGCTCGCCGCGCCCGGCTTCGATCTCGACTACCGCCTCACGACGAGCGGCGTGCGCGAGCTCAAATCGTTCGGCATCGACTTCGACGCGCTGCCGCCGCGCCGGCCGTTGATCAGGTACTGCGTGGACTGGAGCGAGCAGCGCCACCACCTGGCCGGATCGCTCGGCGCCGCGATGGCGACACGCATGATCGATCTCGGGTGGGTGCGCAAGGCCGACCGCAGCCGCGCCGTGCACGTGAGTGACATCGGCTACGACGGGCTGCGCGAGCACTTCGGCGTCGAGCTGGCGACCCCCTAGCCCGCGAGCCATACTCCTTCGCATGTCCGGTCCGGAGGTTGGCCTCGCCGTTTCCGTTTTCCTGGCCTGTGCGGTCGAGGCCGTCGAGGCACTCACGATCGTGATGGCAGTCGGCGTGACGCGGAGCTGGCGCTGGGCGCTGACCGGCGTCGGTGCCGGGATCGGGGTGCTCGCGGTGGTCGTCGCGGCCCTAGGGCCGGCGCTGACCGCGCTGCCGATCGACGCGCTGCGCGTGATCGTCGGAGGCCTGCTGCTCGTATTCGGACTCCAGTGGCTGCGCAAGGCGGTGCTCCGCTACGCCGGCCTCAAGGCACTCCACGACGAGGACAAGACGTTCGCCGAGGAGACCGACGCCGCCCGCACGGCGGCGCGCGCCGGCACCGGGTTCGACGCCTATTCGTTCACGATCGCGTTCAAGGGCGTCCTCCTCGAGGGACTCGAGGTCGTGTTCATCGTGATCACGTTCGGCGCCAGCCAGAAGGACATCGGCCTCGCCGCCGCCGCTGCCGCCGTCGCGGTCGCGGTGGTCGTGCTCGCGGGCGTGCTCGTCCGCGCGCCGCTCGCGCGGGTGCCGGAGAATACGATGAAGTTCGGCGTTGGGGTGATGCTCACTTCCTTCGGGCTCTTCTGGGGCGCCGAGGGCGCGGGCGCGTCGTGGCCCGGCGGCGACGCCGCCCTGCTCGTGATCATCCCCGGCGTGGCGCTCGCGGCGCTCGCGATGGTTCGGTGGCTGCGGCGCGCGCCCACCCACCGCGCGCTGGGAGAGCCGGCGTGACCTGGATCGTCCGAGCCGCGCGTGCGATGTGGGAGTTCGTGGTCGGCGACGACCCGTTCACCGCGCTTGGCGTGGTGGTCGCGTTGGGCGCCACCGCGCTCATTGCCGGCGCGGGGGCGCCGGCGTGGTGGGTGATGCCGCTGGCGGCGGTGGCGCTGCTCGTGCTCTCGCTGCGCCGCGCGGCGCGCTAAGCCGCGCCGCACCAATGCGCGGCGCCGCCCCCCAATCGGCGTCCGCGACTACCTGCGGTCGGTGAACGACGGCAGCTGCAACGAGTACATGCGGGGCTGTGGCTCCGCATGTATCGGTCGGGGCGTCAGTTCCGGCTCGCCGCGCGCGGGGGCCGGCCCCGTATCCCGCTTGTTGGCTTCAGGGGTTTCACGGCGAAACGGTCTTAGCTTCATTCCAGCTCCTTCCTTTCCTTGGAAGTCCGCTATTTGCGGGTGAGTTCCACCTGTATACCCCTCATATCGGCGTTTTCAACTGACTCCTGTTGTAATGCAACGCTTGCAGTACGAGCGCGGACGCCGGGTCATTTGGTGCCCTTCAGCATCGCGACCTTGGCCGTGGCACGCCCGGTGCCGTTCCCGTTCGTCTCGGTGACGGTCAACGTCCCTGACTCCTTTGACCCTTTCCCGAGCGCGGTCACCGCAGCCGCTGGCAGCTTGATCGACAGCGTGAGCACCTTGCCTGCCTTGGCCGACCCGCTCACCGGCCCGAGCTTGTAACTCTTCGACTTCTGCTTGCCATGCTTCGGCTTCGGACCGATTAGCTGCGTCAGCGTCGTCGTCACCGGCGGGGTCGGCGCCGGGGTCGGCGCTGGCGCCGGTGCGGGGGTCCCGGCCGGCGCGTTCATCTCGTCGTTCAACACGAGCGCGGTCTCGTCCAGCCGGTCGAGCGTCGGGCCGATGTACGGGTTCTCCTCGGCAAATGGGACGCTGGTCGTCTGCGCCGCCGCGATGCTCGAGCTGAGCTGGCGTCGGCCCTCGAGCGCGTCCGTCTGCCCGGCCGCCGCCACGATGTGTGCAGCCAGCGCCGCCTCGAGCGCCGAGGCGCGCTGGTCGACGAGACCGGCGATCACGTCGGCCGGATCCTTCACGGGGAACCGACGGTTGGGTCGGTGTCGTTGTTGAGCTCGGCCTGGTACAGATCGATGACCTGGTTCGGGATCGACTGCGCGGGCACCGCCCCAGGGACCTTCCCGTTCGGCGGCTCGAGCGACGCCAAGCGACGCGTCGACGCCGCCGGCATCGCGCACAAGATGGGCCTGCTCCCCGTCCGCTGACCCGCGAGCTCAGCCGGCGAACCTGACCGGCAGCGTCTTCAGCTGGTTGACGAACGTCGACAGCACCCACGCCGGCTCACCAGCCGGCTGCATATTCGGATAACGGCGGAGCGTCTCCTCGAACAGCACCCGCAGTTCGAGCCGCGCGAGCGCCGTCCCAAGGCAGAAGTGGCGACCGCCGGCGCCGAACGCCTGGTGCTCGGGGTTGCGGCGAACGTCGAAGCGGCCAGACTCGGCGTACCGGGACTCGTCGCGGTTGGACGACACGTACCACATGACGACCTTCTCGCCCCGACGGATCGGCTGGCCCGCGAGCTCGGTGTCGCAGGTCGCCGTGCGGCTGAAATGGGCGAACGCGGGGAACATCCGCAACGACTCTTCGACGGCGGCCGGGATCAGCGAGGGATCCTCGAGCAGCAGCCGCCGCTGGTCGGGCTGCTCGAGCAGCGCCCGCATCCCGCTGCAGTACGTGGCCTTGGTGCTGTCGTTGCCGGCGGCCATCAGCAGGAAGAACCCCATGACGATCTCCTGCTCGTCGAGCTTCTGTCCCTCGATCTCGGCGTGAACGAGCACGCTGGTCAGGTCGTCGGTCGGCCGTGCGCGCCGCTCGGCGATCAGCTCTCGGCACCGGTCGAAGATCTCGGGGATGCTCCGCTCGAGCAGCGTGTCGACTCCCTGGGGGCTGATGTCCGGGTCGCCCACCGCGAGCGCCGCGTTCATCAGCTTCGCCCACATGGCGTCGTCCTCGGGCGGGATCCCCATGAAGCTGCCGATCACCCGAGAGACGACCGGCTGGGCGACCTCGGTGACGAGATCGCAGGACTCGCGGCCGTCGAGCCGGTCGAGCACGCCGATCACGATCTGCCTGATCGCGGGCTCGTGGGCGGCGATCCGCTTCGGAGTGAAGCCGGCCTGGAACAGCATCTTCAGACGATCGTGCCTCGGCGGGTCCATGCCAATGAACATCGACCGGATCAGCTTGAGTGGGAACACGCCGACCGACGTGATGCCCCCGACCTCAGACGAGTAGGTCCGCCAGTCGCGGCTGACCGCGTGGACGTCGTCGGGGCGGGTCACCGACCAGTAGCCATGATGTCCGGGGTAGTCGGGAATGCTGCCGGTCCAGTGCACCGGGCACTCGGACCGCAGGCGCCCGAACAGCTCGTGCGGCGGACCGTCGCGCCACAGCTCGGGATCGCTGACGAGGACGTCGTTCAGATCGCTGCGCGTCGAAGTCACAGCCGGCCGATCCTACTGGCTGGCCCGCCAACCGATCTAGCTCGAGGTCGACGTCGAGCTCGCCGCACTCTCCGGTACGGCCGTCGGCGCGACGCCGGCCCCGTTCGCCGAGGACGGCGCCGCGATCGGGACGTCGCCGTCGACGTAGCGCTCGCCGCGCGACCACGAAGCGACCGCGGCGACCAGGCACGCGACGATCGCAAACGCGAACGCCTCGTGCAGTCCGTTCCGGAACGGCCCCGAGATCAGCTGCGGGAAGAACGAGCGGCCGGTGATCACGGCCTGCGTGTGTGCCGGCAAGTGGCTGACGACCGACGAGCCGAGCAGATGCTGGATCGGGTTGTACCCGAGGAACGCCGCGAACAGGATCGAGACCGGGGGCAGGTTTGCGGCACGCTGCGCGGCGTGGGCCGAGACGCCGTGAGCCTCGAGCCCGCTCGCCATCGTGTGCGGCAGGGTCGCCGACAGCCCGAGGATCATCAGCGTGAAGAAGATCCCGACCGAGAGCACCTGGGCGGAGTTCTGGAACGTCTGGTTCATCCCGCCGCCGGCGCCGCGGTCGCCCGGCGGCAGGCTGTTCATCACGCCGGCGCGATTGGGCGAGGCGAACATCCCCATCGAGACGCCGTTCAGGAACAGGAACAGCGCGAACACGGGATAGGAAAAGTCGATCGGCAGCAGCGCCAGCAGGAGGAAGCTGATCGCGGCGCCGATCATCCCGCCGGTCGCGAAGCCCCTCGCCCCGAACCGGTCGGAGAGATATCCCGACGTCGGGCCGGCGAGCAGCATCCCGCAGGTCAGCGGGAGGATGTAGATCCCCGCATAGAACGGCGTGTCCGTGAAGTTGTAGCCGTGCAGCGGCAGCCAGATGCCCTGGAGCCAGATGATCAGCATGAACATCAGGCCGCCGCGCGCCACCGCTGAGAGGAACGTCGAGAGCGTCCCGAAGGTGAACGCGCGAATCTTGAACAGCGACAGCCGGAACATCGGTTCGGCGACCCGCCGCTCGATCGACACGAACGCGAGCAGCGACAGGACGCCGGATGCGAGCAGGATCAGTACACGCGGGCTCCCCCACCCGGTCGCCGAGTTTCCGTAGGGACGGATGCCGTACGTGATCGCGACCATGATCAGGATCAGTCCTACGGCGAACGTGATGTTGCCGCCCCAGTCGATCCGGGCGCGCTTCGGCGTGGAGATCTCCTGGAGCTTGAGGTAGGCCCAGACGGTCCCAAACAGGCCGACCGGTACGGAGATCAGGAACACGAGCCGCCAGTTGATCGGCGCGAGAATCCCGCCGAGCACGAGGCCGACGAACATCCCGCTGACCCCGACGATGTTGTTGATCCCGAGCGCCATGCCGCGTTGGTTGGCCGGGAACGCGTCGGTGATGATCGCGGCCGAGTTCGCGAGCAGGCATGCCGCACCGATTCCCTGCACGATCCTGAACCCGATCAGAAACATCGCGCCCTCCTGACCGTTGAGCCAGTCGATGGTCAGGGCCAGCGACGCCGCCGTGTAGATCACGAACCCGAGGTTGTAGATCCGCACTCGCCCGTACATGTCCCCGAGCCGGCCCAGGCTGACGATCAGGACGCTCGTTACGATCAGGAACCCGAAGATCATCCACAGCAGGTAGAAGCTGTTCGAGGGGACGAGCGGATCCAGGTGGATGCCCCGGAATATGTCCGGCATCGCGATCAGCGTGATCGACGCGTCGAGCGTCGCCAGCAGTACCCCGAGCGTGCAGTTCGACAACGCGATCCACTTGTAGTTCTCGCCTCGTGGGTCGGGCCGGCGCAGAGCGATGCTGCTCGCGCGCCGTCCGTTGCGAATCGAGGCCATGCCTCTACTCTACGCACACCTGATTCCGGTGCGACACGATCATCTGACATAGGCCGACCCGGCCGGTGACCCGGCCGGGTCGTGCCTTGTGGACGCCGTCGCGGACTTGCGGGTCTGCCGTCAGCTGCCGCGACTCACATATTCGGGCAGTTGTGCGAGCCGCTGCCGCCGGAGCGGCCCGGCGGGGCATGGCTGCCCTGGCCGGGGGCGGTGGGAGTCGTCCGCGCCGGCGCGGTGCTGGTCGTCGTCGAGCCGCCACTCGAACTCGTCGAACTCGTCGACGTCGCAGCGCTCGCGATCGCCGCGCCGCCGCCTGCGATCGTCGCGGTGGCGGCGATCGTCACCAGCAGCGGCTTTAGCCTTCGCATCTGCTCACCTCCTTTCGTTGTCGACCGCCACGGACGTTCCTCTCCGGGCGTCGGACGTCGGTAGGAGGCGGGTAAGAGTTTCCTACGAGCGCGGGTGGGCGCCGGGCTGGGGCGTCGTCAGCGGGGCGTCCTCGGCGCGCGCGATCTCGAGCAGCTCCTCGATCGACGACCGCGTGGCCAGCTCGATCGCGCGCTGGAACAGCATCCGCATCGGGAGCGCCGCCGCCACCCACCGCGGCGCCACCACACGCCGAGACCGCCGGGCGATCCCGCGCTCGATGGCATCGATGCCGACCTCGAGCGGGCTCACCCGTGCCACCGGCCGGCGGATTTCGGCGCCTCGTTTGGCGGCCGCCGTGCCGAAGCCCCGGCGAACCATGTCGGTGTCGAGCTCGGCGAAGTACGCGACGCCGACGCGGGCCCCGCTCGGGGCAAGTTCGATCCGCAGCGTGTTCGCGAGCGCCTCGACGCCCGCCTTGGAGGCCGAGTAGGCCCCCAGCAGCGGTGGGTGGACTGCCGCCGCCAGCGACGCGATCGCCAGCGCGTAGCCTCGTTCGTGCGCGATGTGCGGCCCGGCCGCGCGGAGCGTGTAGTAGGCGCCGATCAGGTTGACGTCGATCGTCCGCTCGAACACCCCCGGGTCGCCTCCGATCAGCGGCAGCTGCGCCGCCACCCCGGCGTTGGCAACCACGACGTCGAGGCCGCGAAGATGCTCGGCGGCGGCCTCGACCGCGGCCTCCACCTGGTCGCGGTCGCGCACGTCGCACACCACCGCGAGCGCATCGCCGCATCGCCCCGCGGTCCTCGCCAGCAGATCGGGTTCGATCCCGGCGAGCACGACCCGGGCGCCACGTTCGTGCAGCCGCTCGGCGGTGGCGGCCCCGATGCCGCGAGCCGCTCCCGTGATCAGCACCCGGCGACCGGTCAGATCAGGGGTCATCGATGCGCCCACGATACGCCGCCGAGTCGAGTCCGGAGCCGGCAGGGGCCTAACCGAACTCGTCGGGCCGCTGGAACATGATCTCAGGGATCACGCAGTTAGGCGAGAGGCGAAGCAGGAAGCGAAGTCCCTCCGCGATGTCGCTCGGCCGGAGCATCCGCTCGGCCGGGACCTTTCCCTTGACGTAGTCGGTCATGTCGGTGTCGACGAAACCAGGGGCGAACGCGACCGACTTGACCCCGTCCCTGACGAGCGCCCTGTTCATCGCCATCGAGTACGCGGCGACCGCGGCCTTGGTCGCCGAGTACACGGATAGCCACCGGTCGGGCATCTTGCCCGCGATCGAGGCCATGTTGACGACGAGCGCGTTGTGGTGCTCGGCTCCGGCAGCCCGCAGCAGCTCCGCGCACTCGCGGTAGAACAGGACGATCGCGCGAACGTTGACGTCGAGCTGGAGGCTTACGTACTTGGCCTGGTGCTCGGTGGCGGCGGCGCCCACTCCGACACCGGCGTTGTTGACCAGCACGTCGAGACGCCCGTAGCGCTCACGGTGGCGCCGAACGACCTCACAGATCGCCTCTTCATCCCTCAGGTTCGCGGCGACGTGCTCGACCTCGAACCCCTGGTCGGTGAACTCGCTCGCGGTCCGCTCGAGCGTCTCGGGGTTGCGCGCTGTGATCGTCAGGGCGAAGCCCTCCTCGCCGAGCGTCTGCGCGAGAGCCCGCCCGATTCCACGGGAGGCTCCGGTCACGATCGCGGCACGCTCCGGCATCGGCGGAACCCTAGCGGCTGGAAGGTCCGGTCAAGTGTTGGCGTTAAGTGCCGATGACGGACTTAAACCGGGCTCCCTCGTGACCGTCGGCACACACACGCGGGCTTCTTAACCGTTTACCTAGCGTTCTTGCCGGCGCCACCGGGTAGCGTGACCTCGAACCCGCAGTTTCATGCTTCCTTGAAGGAGGGAGCAATGCTTGAACGTTGCCCAACATGTGGAAAGACCACCGGCACCCTGATGGAGTCCCATCCGGACCGGCCGGGCCTGATGCAGATCCTCTCGGGCGAAAGCGGCGAAGCGCACCGGATCATCGTGACCATCGCGCTTTGCGTCGTCGTCGCCCTGGCCATTGTGGCCACCGAAGCTCTGTTCCTCCACTAGGCCCCTCAGACAGCACCCACAGCTCCGGGCGTACGGCGCCCCTCGACTCCCGCCGCGTAAGCTACCGCCGGGCGCCCGCATCGCGCGCGCATCACATGGCAGCGGACACGCATCACATGGCGGCGGACACGGCACGACGAGAGGAGCGGCATGCGCGTTGATTGGTACGGCCAGGCCGCCTTTCGCTTGAGCGGACAGGACGGCGCGGTCTTCATCGACCCGTTCGGCGACGTCTCCCCGCTGGCGGCGAGAGGCATGCAGTTCGAATATCCGCCGCTCGAAGGCGTCGAGGCCGATCTGCTGTTGGTAACCCACGAGCACCTCGACCACAACGGCGTCGAGACGGTCGGCGGCAATCCATCGGTCCTGCGCTCGACCGCGGGGCGCCTCGAGTCACCGTTCGGCGAGGTCGTCGCGATCGCCTCCGAGCACGACGAGTCCGCCGGCACCGAGCGCGGACCCAACACGATCTTCGTATTCACGATCGACGGCGTGCGCGTCGCTCACTTCGGCGACTTCGGCCAGCGCTCGCTCCGCGACGAGCAGGCCGAGGCGATCGGTCAGGTCGATCTGCTGTTCCTGCCGGTCGGTGACGGGCCGACGATCGGCGCCGAGCAGGCCGCCGCAATCGTGGATCGCCTCGGTCCGAAATGGGTGGTGCCGATGCACTACCGCACGCACCGGATCGGGTTCCTCGAGCCGGCCGATGCGTTCCTGGAGAGGATGCCCCACGTCGAGCGGCTGTCCGAGACGGGCTTTGACACCGACGCGATCGCGGCGGACGATGGGGCGCGCGTGGTGGTCCCCGCTGTGCCCTAGCCCGTAGGCGACTGGGCCCGGCCGTGCGCGAGCGCCTCGCGCCCGACTCGCTGCAGGTCCCGCAGGTAATCGAGGTGCGCCGCCCAGGCCGGATCCGCGTCCAGCTCGTGCGCCATTCGCATCGTGTCGACATGCGCGTCGAGCAGCTCATAGAGGAGCTCCGTCACGTACTCGGCTGTGGCGACCGCACTCTTGTTTGCGTCCAACACCGCTCAGTCCTCCGTAAAAGCAGTACGGAGAATGAACGTACCCCCGGACATCAAAGTTGCGGGTTACGTCCTGACTTCGAACGGTTGTGCGCCTAGTGGTCGGCCCTCTAGGTACGGTGGTGGCCACTAACGACGACGCGCTTCCGGCTCGAGTGCCGGGTTCTGCCACCCGCCGTCGGCCGGGTTCAGGTTCACGCCGGGCGGCACGAGCTCGTCGATTCGGTCGAGCACGTCGTCGCTGAGCGTGACCTCGGCCGCGGGCAGCTGCGATTCGAGTTGCTCCATCGTCCGCGGCCCGATAATCGGCGCCGTTACCGCCGGATGGTTCATGACGAACGCCAGCGCCATCTCGATCAGCGTGATCCCCGCCTCGTCGGCGAGCCTGGCCAGGCCGTCGGCAACATCGAGCTTGCGCTGGTTCCCCGGCAGCGACATGTCGTATCGTGCCGGGATCCGCTGCGCGCGGTGTGATGCGGGAAGCTCGGCGTCCTTGCGATAGCGGCCGCTAAGCCACCCGCCGGCCAGCGGGCTCCACGGGATCACGCCCATGCCGTGACGCCGACAGGTCGGGAGCACGTCGTTCTCCACGCCGCGGACCAGGATCGAGTACGGCGGCTGCTCGCACACGAACCGTTCGCGGCCGCGCCGCTCCGCCACCCACTGTGCCTCGACGATCTGACTCGGGGGGAACGTCGATGAGCCGATGTATCTGACCTTCCCCGCGCGGACGAGGTCGGTCAGCGCACCGAGCGTCTCGTCTATCGCGGTGTCGTCCTCGGGGCGGTGGATCTGGTACAGGTCGATCCAGTCGGTGCCCAGACGCCTGAGCGAGTTCTCGACCTCGCGGATGATCCAGCGCCGGGTGTTGCCGAACTCGTTGGGGTCGTCGCCCATCGTCCCGTGCACTTTGGTGGCGAGGACCACGTTGTCGCGCCTGCCGCCGGCCAGCGCCTTGCCGACGATCTCCTCGGACTCGCCGCGACTGTAGACGTCGGCGGTATCGATGAAGTTGATGCCGGCGTCGAGCGCGCGGTGGATGATCCTGACGCTGTCGTCGTGGTCGGGGTTACCCCACGCCCCGAACATCATCGCGCCGAGGCAGAGCGGGCTTACCTTCACTCCTGTGTGTCCAAGCGTTCGATATTCCATGCCGTCGCACTCTAACCTGGGGCTGAGTGAGTCCCTACGACGACGATGACGACTGGGTCGGCACTCCGCCCGAGGGCCACTACACGCGCGATCGCGCCGACCCCGAGTTCTGGTGGCGCCAGCGTCCCGTGGCGATCGGAGGGGCGGTGCTCATGCTGCTCGTGATCGTCGTGATCGTGATCGCGGTCCTCCGCTAGCGCCGCTACCGGCTCGCCTCGCGAACCGCCGCCTCGGCGTCGCTGAGCTGCGCCTGGGCCTCGGCGAGCGCGGTCTGCGCCGCCTCGAGTTGCTCTTCTGCGTCATGCAGCACCGCCGCTGCGCTGTCGCGGCGCTCCAGCGCCACTTGCGCGGCGCGCTCGGCCCGCTCGGCGCGACGGCGTGCCTCGCGCTCGGTGGCGCGCGCCTCTTTGCGCGCCT
Organism: uncultured Solirubrobacterales bacterium; assembly: GCA_963849675.1. Lineage (GTDB taxonomy): Bacteria > Actinomycetota > Thermoleophilia > Solirubrobacterales > Solirubrobacteraceae > Palsa-465. The sequence goes on from CAWKIW010000001.1 coordinate 517,768, forward strand.
CGTCGCGAGCCTTGGTCCGTTCGCGCAGGTCCCGCTCGTGTTCGACGGCCTGCTTCTTCTCCTGGCCCGAGTCGGCCTTTTTCTTCGCCGCCGCCCGGCGCGCCGGCGCCGGCGGTCGGCCGCCGAGCGCTCCCAGCCCTCCGAGTCCGACGTGGCGCAGCTCGCGCTCGAGCCGGCCCGCGGTCACCTGCTCGCGGGCGTCGTCGTCGAGCGCGGCGGCGTGCAGCGTGTCGGAGACGCGCTCGACCATCGTGTCGCTCAGCTCCTCTCCCTCTGAGCTGAGCAATCCCGGGCGGCGTCCGTCAGCTTCTGCACCGCGAGCCGCTCGCGCTCGACGGCGGCGCGGAGCGAGCGCGCGTCGCCGCGTCCGGCGAGCACGTCGTCCTGCGCCGAGCGGAGCCCGTCGCCCGCCTCGAGTAGCTCCGCCACCGGTTTCCGTTGCGTTCGGACCAGCTGGTTGACGGCCCAAGCTGCCACCGACGGCTTGCTGCAGTGCCGCCACCTCGGCCGCCTCGTCGCGCTTGTCCCCGCCTTGCGCAGCTCGCGCGCGAGCGCGGTCCGCTCGGGAACGAACTGATCGAGCGGCAGACCGTAGAGGTCCTCGACATCCACCCGGTCCATGGTGCCAGCCCCAACGGATCCCGGCTAACCCCACACTCGACGAACGTAGCAGCGCCGAGCGAGGACTTAGCCACACAATAGGTGGCTGAACCCGCATTCACACGCCGGCGGAGAGGCGAGTGCGGAGTTAGCCGGTCTGGCGCGCCGGCGCCCACCCACGACCGCCCGCGCCCGTCCGCGCCCGCCGCGACCGCCCGCGCCGGCCGCGCCGGCGACCGCGCCGCGCCTACGCCCCCGGCGCCACCAGGCCCGGGATCCAGGACGTCCCGGCCAGCGGCACTCGCGCCATCGCCGCCGCCTCGATCGTCAGCGCCACCAGGTCCTCGGGCTCGAGGTTGAGCAGGTGCGACTTCCCGCACGCCCGCGCCAGCGTCTGGGCCTCCAAAGTAAGCGTCCGCAGGTAGTTCGCCAGCCGCCGGCCCCCCTCGACCGGGTCCAGCCGAGAAGCCAACTCCGGATCCTGGGTCGAGATCCCCGCCGGGTCCAATCCCGCCTGGTAGTCGTCGTAGTAGCCGGCCGCCGACCCGATCGCGCGGTACTCCTCGTCGAACGCGGGGGCGTTGTCGCCCAAAGCGATCAGCGCCGCCACCCCGATCGAGACCGCGTCCGCGCCCAAGGCCAGCGCCTTCGCCACGTCCGCGCCGGTCCGGATCCCACCGGACACGATCAGCTGCACCTTGCGATGCATGTCGAGCTCCATCAGCGACTCGACCGCCTGCGGGATCGCCGCCAGGATCGGGATTCCGACATGCTCGATGAACACGTCCTGCGTCGCGGCCGTCCCGCCCTGCATCCCGTCCAGCACGATCGCGTCGGCGCCGGCCTTGACCGCCAGCGCGACGTCGTAGTACGTGCGCGACGCGCCGACCTTCACATAGATCGGGATCCGCCAGTCGGTGATCTCGCGAAGCTCCTCGATCTTGATCTCGAGGTCGTCCGGGCCGGTCCAATCCGGGTGCCGGCACGCGCTCCGCTGGTCGATCCCCGGTGGCAGATCCCGCATCTCAGCCACCCGGTCTGAAATCTTGTGCCCGAGGAGCATCCCGCCGCCACCCGGCTTCGCGCCCTGGCCGACGACCACCTCGATCGCGTCGGCGCGCCGCAGGTCGTCGGGGTTCATCCCGTACCGCGACGGCAGCAGCTGATACACCAAGACACGCGAATGCGACCGCTCCTCGGGCGTCATCCCGCCGTCGCCCGTCGTCGTCGAAGTGCCGACCGCAGGTGGCACCCCGGCCCAGAGCCTCCTTCGCCGGGCCCGACAGCGCGCCGAAGCTCATGCCGGCGATCGTGATCGGGATGTCGAGCTTCACCGGCTCGCGCGCGAAGCGAGTCCCGATCACGACATCGGTCGCGCACTTCTCTCGATATCCCTCCAGCGGATACCGCGACACCGACGCGCCCAGGAACAACAGGTCGTCGAAATGGGGGACGCGCCGCTTGGCCCCGAACCCGCGGATGTCGTACATGCCCTCGCGCGCCGCCCGCTGGATCTCGGCGATCGCGTCGCGATCGAACGTCGCCGACTCGCGCAACCCCGGATGCCATCCGTTGGCTCCGGCGTGAACGGCCATCAGTACGCGCCCAGATTGTCGACGTGGAAGTTGTAGAGCTGCCGCGCCGATCCGTAGCGCCGGAACTCCGCCGGGTCGACGTCGTCGAAACCGGCCCGGGCGAGCAGCTCGAACACCTGGTCGACGTGCTCGGCGCGCATCTCCTTCTCGATGCAATCCGCGCCCAGGCCCGCCACCGACCCGCGCACGTACAGCCGCGCTTCGTACAGCGAATCGCCGAGCGACTCGCCGGCGTCGCCGCACACCACCATGCTGCCCTTCTGGCCCATGAACGCGCCCATGTGGCCGATCGATCCACGCACGACGATGTCCGCGCCCTTCAACGAGATCCCGCACCGCGCGGACGCATCACCGTGGATCACGAGCAATCCACCCCGGGCCGTCGCCCCGGCCGACTGCGACGCGCTGCCCTCGACCACGACGAGTCCCGACATCATGTTCTCGGCCACGCCGACGCCGCAGTTCCCGCGCACGCGCACGGTCGCGAGCTTGTTCATGCCGGCGCAGTAGTAGCCGACGTGTCCCTCGATCTCGACCTCGTACGGCGCGTCGAGCCCGACCGCAATCGCGTGCCGCCCACCGGGGTTGCGCACGACAACCCGCCCGCCGGAACCGTTGCCGGAATGCAGGGTCTCGTTCAGCTCACGGACCGTCTGCGAAGCCAGGTCGAACGACCACAGCGCCTCGCGCGTGATTGGACCTCCGCTGTGGCCATCACGCCACCAAGGAAGCGGTGCCCCAGCTGTAGACGTGCCCCGGCGCCGGCTCCCACAGCACCGCGTCTTCCGCCCCTGGCAGCACGGCGATCGCCCGGTACTCGGACGCCATCGCCACCCACTCATCCGTCTCGGCCATCACCGCGGGCTTGCACGCGATCGGATCGCGCAACACCGCGAACCCGTCGGCCGTCCCGACCGCGAACGTGTAGAAACCGTCGAGGTCGTCCAGGCACCCCTCGAGCGCCTCCTCGAGTGACGCCCCCTGGCGTAGCCGCCAGGTCAAATACCCGGCGGCCACCTCGCTGTCGTTCTCGGTCCGGAAGACCATGCCCTCGCGCTGCAGCGTGCGGCGCAGGCGGTTGTGGTTCGACAGCGAGCCGTTGTGAACCAGGCACAGATCAAGGCCGGTGGAGAACGGATGCGAGCCCGCGGTCGTGACCCGGCTCTCGGTTGCCATCCGGGTGTGGCCGAGCGCGTGGCTGCCGGCGATCTCGCCCAGCGCGAATCTCTCGACGAATCGCGTCGGTAGATCCGCCTCCTTGTAGATCTCGATCGAGCGGCCCGCGCTCATCAACGTCAGCTCGGGATGGCGATCGACGAGCCACGCCTCCGCGTCCTCCGCCTCGGCGGCGATCAGGAACACGGCGTGCGTCGCTCGTACCCGTGGCGGCGAGGCGTCGCCGAACTCGACCTGCAGCTCGGCGGTCAACGCCTCCCACTCGGGCGTGGCCGAGGGCGAGTACAGCGACACCTTGGACCATCCCGGCGGTGCCGGGTCGCGATAGAACGCGACGCCCGCGCTGTCCGGACCGCGGTCCGACAGCTGCCCGAGCATGCTCGACAGATGCGTGCCGAGCCGCTCACGAAGCGTGGCCGACTTCGTGTAAAGACCTGCTATCCCACACACGTCGGGGTCAGGCTAGCCCCTGGGCATGACCGGTCCAATGGCCTGCACGCGCACACTTTGACCGGTGAATGTGGTTGCGGGCTCTACTTCTTTATGCGTTCTTAGCGCCACCGACGGGCGGATCGCACACCCCCGATCACGGCGGTGACCAGGCCCCGATGCGCTTTTGGGCCCGACGCACGACGTGCAGCGCCTCGCGCAGATCGGTGCGCGCGATCGGCGCGAGCTCCTCAGGATCGACAAGGTTGTCGGGGGTCACCCCCGCCTGCACCTGAGCCGCGTGGTGCTCAAAACGGATGCCGTTGATCATCACGAACGCCTCGCGCAATGCGTCGGCGCTCGCGCGGTCGAGCTGACCGACGCTCGCGACGGCCTCGATCCGGTCGAGCGTCGGTGAGATCGTCACGCCTGCCGCCAGCGCGTGGAACCGCACGAGGTTCACGAGCGGGATGATCGCCCCGCGCTTCAGGTCGAGCTTTCCGGGCGGATCGCCCTCGTGGCCCGTGGCGAGCTGACCGCGAAAGCCGAGCGCCACCGGGTATCCGGTCGCGGTCCGCGCCATCAGGCGCATGAACTGGGGGTACTGACGCGCGGCGCGAATTCGCGCGGTCAGCTCCGAGGCGACAGCGAGCCCGCCCGCCGTCGGTCGAAAATCGAACGACACGGTGGCGCGGATCAGGTGCGACTCGTCGGGCTCGCGCAGGCAGTCGTCGAACGTCCGCAACCAGGCCTCCTTCGACATCCGCCACTGGCGGTTGCCGGCAAGGACGCCGTTGTTGTCGACGCCGATCCCGCACCGGACGAGGCCGTCGTTGACGTCCCTACCCAGCGCCTCAAAGTACGCATCCGCCTCCGGGAGCGCGTCCGCGTCCACGTTCCCGTACGCGAGCGCGTTGTCCTGGTCGGAGGCGAGCGTGAACTCCCGCCGCGCCGCGCTCCCGAGGTCGAGCCAAGCCCACGGGAGCGGCGCCGGCCCGCGGCTCCAGATCGAAAAGTCGATCAGCCGCGCAACCACCGTGTCGTGCTGAAGGCTGAGGACCCGACTGAGATCGCGGGGCAGCACGCCCGCTCGCGACAGGAGCAGGAACAGCTTCGGGATCTCGCCGGCGGCCCGCACCAACGAGTCCTCGTCGGGCGCTCCGAGCAGCATGTGGCGAAGCGCGATCGGGCTTCGCGTGTCGAGCCCGAGCAGGTCGGTGGCCGACAGCAGGCCGCAGATCTCCTCACCGTCCACGACGACCAGGTGCTCCGACCCGGCGGCGAGCATTTCGACGGTCGCCTCGATCGCCAGCTGGGTCGGCGGCACGGTAGGCGCCGGGCTCCGCGCGGCGAGTCGCGCCGGCGCGTCAAGTGGAACGCCGTCCACCGCCAGCGCCCGCCGCACACTCGCATCGCTGACGATCCCGAGTTCCCCGTCATCCACCCGGACCAGGAGAGCCGAGATCCCGCCCTCGTCCAGCCGAGCCGCCGCGACCCGCAGAGGCTCGTCGGGATCGCAGAACTCGGCCGCGCTCATCACCAGCGACACCGGCGTGGTGCCGACCTCGGGCAGCCCATGCACGGTGTGACCCGCGATCGTCAGGCGCCGGCGCATCGAGTCGGCGACGTACGCCGCGCCCGCCTCGGTCCCCAGGATGCGCCGGCCGGCCTCGGCGCTGAACAGCGCACATGTCGACGGCTCGCGCGCGCGGACGGTGAACGCCGGTGCCATCCCGGTCAGCAGCGACGGGTGGCCGAAGCATTCTCCGGGCTCGAGCACCTGGATCGGCTCGCCGTCGTGCACGATGTCCATCGATCCGGAGAGGATGACCCACAGCCCCCGAGTCGGCAGGCCATCCTCGACCAGTACCGACTCCCCGGCGTCGTAGGCGTGCTCGACGGCGCCGGCTGAGAGCGTCCTTAGCTCGCCCAGATCGAGCGCGTCGAACGGCGAGTAACGGGCGAGGAATGTGTCCAAGTGCTCCATGTCGAGCCCCGCAATTGTGTGCGCATCAAGCCTGGGACGCTTCCCGGTCAAGTGGGAGCCTAACCGCGGCTAGGTACAACCAGGTTTTTGGAGGTCACATGGCGAACGTGCCATCGGCGGATCACGATGAGCTCAGCTACGAATCTGCCGGTTTGCCGAAGACGACGAACTGGTGGGGCGCGTTCGTAATCGGCCTTGCCGGAACGATTCTCGTCACCGGGATCGCCCCGGTGATGGTGACCGAGCTCGGCGCAGCGTCGGTGCCGGTGATCGTCTTCATCACGATCTCCGGCTACCTGGTCTGCCTGCTGCTCGCCGAACTGTCGGCGATGATGCCCGACCGCTCCGGGCGGTCTGCCCTCGTACGCGTACCCCGCGTACAAGGACAGATGGCCGAGGTTCGCGGAGCACGTGAACGGCTTCACCGCCTGGGCGTACTGGCTCGGCTGGTTCCCGGTGGCGCCGCTCAACATGATCCTGGCCTCGTTCTACATCGTCGACCGCTTCAAGCTCTCGACCGCCGGGTTCACGCCGATCCACACCCCGATCGCGTAGTGGACGCTCGGCATCTCCGTCGGGGGCCTGCTGATCCTCGCGATTCCCGCGGTGCGGGGGCTTCGGTTCGGGACGGTGTTCGCGACCGACGCTCGCGCTGCTGTCGATGATCCCGCTGACGTTCCTGGCGATCGCGTGGATCTTCAACCCCTCCTCGGTCGACTTCAGCTGGCTGTGGCACTTCCGCCACACAAACGGCAGCGGGTTCTTCACGCCGCTGTTCGGGCACGGGTGGCTGACGTTGTACATCGCGTTCTCGTTCCTGTTGACGTGGAACGTGATCGCGATGGAGGCCGCCGCGTGCTACATCGGCGAGACCAAGAACCCCGACCGCGACGCCAAGATCGCGATGAACCTCGAGGGCCTGTACGGGCTGTTCATCTACACGCTGATCCCGGTGGCGTTCATCATCGTGCTCGGCCTCCCCGCGCTCGGCAACGCGGCGCTGGTCGACCCGAAGACGATCTTCGTCCACTACGCCGCCGCGGTGTTCGGAACCGGCACCGGCTCGAGCATCCTCGAGTGGCTGATCGCGATCATGCTGATCCTCGCGCTGATCCTGTCGGCGCTGAACGCGATCACGGGCACCGCGCGGTCGCTTCACCAGATGTCGACCGACGGCCAGTTCCCTCGCTTCTTCCAGCGCGTCAACAACCACGGCGTGCCGAACCGGGCGATGTGGTTCAACGTCGCCTGCTCGATCGCGGTCGTGTTCATGGGCGGCGCGGTCGAGATCTACACGTTCTCGAACGTCGGCTACCTGGCCTCGTTCATCCCGGTCCTGATCGGCTACTTCTTGCTCCGCAAGCACCGGCCGAACGTCCGCCGGCCGTTCAAGCTGCCCGAATGGATGAAGTACGTCGCGCTCGTGATCGCGCGCGATCTACGCGATCATCTATTTCTACGGCGGCCCCGTGTACGCGAACTGCACGTGCAACGCGGCCGGGCGCAAGACGCTGCCGTACTACTTCATCGGCTGGGCCGTGCTGCTGTCGTACCTGCTGTTCTACGCCTACCGGAAGCGGGTCGAGGATAAGCGTCCGGCGCCGGCGGAGGAGATGGTCGGGGCGGGTACGCCCGCCCCGATTGCGGGCGCGTCTGACCCGTGAGCGCGACGGCCCGGCTGAGCAAACAGCGACCCGGATAGCCCGTCGGAGGGGCCGTTCGAGCGGATCCTGCTCGCGTCCGAGGGCCGGCCGTTCACCGATGCCGCGATCGCGCGCGTGGTCGAGCTCGCCAAGCCCTCGGACGCCAGCGTCCGGGTGTTCACGATCGCGCGTATTCACGGCGTCTCGTTCGGAATGCAGATGCCCGGGCTGCTCCCGACCAAGTCCGAGTGGGCCGAGCAGCGGGACATCGTGAACAAGGCGGTCAAGCGGCTCGAACGCAAGGGCATCGAGGCCGACGGGCACGTCGTCGGCACCCGCAAGTCGACCAAGCGGATCATCCAGGAGGCCGAGTTCGCGGGCTGCGACGCGATCGTGATGGGCGCCGATCCCGATCGCAACCGCGTGGCCGGCGACTTCATGTGGACCCAGGAGCCCCAGCGGGTCCGCCGCAAGGCCAAGATCCCGGTGTTCCTGGTGTTCGAAGCGGATTCCTAAGGGTCTCGCTTCGCTCGACGTCCGTGGGGCCGGAATTTCCGCTGGGCATCCATGCCCAGCGGGCGGGTCGCTATCCCCCGCGCGCCGCCGCCGGCCGACCGTGGAGCCGCGCGAGCTTGATCGCCAGCTCGAGCGACAGCAGATCGTCCTCGTCGAGATTCAGCCCGGTCAGCTCCTCGATCCGCCCCAGCCGCTGGCGGAGCGTGTTCGGATGGATGAACAGCTCGCGCGCTGACTCGATCACGCTGCGCCGCTCGGCCAGGTACCGCTCGAGCGTGTCGAGCAGCGACGTCCGCCGCTTCGCGTCGTAGTCGATCAGGCGATCGACCGCCGCCCGCATCCGGTCGTGCGGAGCGTTCTCGGCGGCGATGTGGACGAGGTACCGGTACGCGCCGACTTCGGCGTATCCGATCGCGCCGCCGTCCCCGAGCAGCGCGCGGCCGATCATCGTCGCGTCGAGCGCCTGGCGGTAGGCCCGAGCGGAGTCGACCGCGGATTCGTGCAGCTCGCTGAGCCCGATCGCGGCGCCGCGGCGCCGGCCGAGCTCCCGGCACGTGCGGACGAGCGCCTCGATCCGCTGGGGGTCGCGGGCCCCGAGCGACAGCACGGCTCGGACCGGCCCAGGGCCGGCCTCGACCGCGGTCCGCAGCGCGAGCTCCGCCAGTTCCCGCCCGAGCACCTCGGCGTCGGCCCGCCACTCGCCGGAGCCCTGCTCGCGGCCGGCGGCGGGCTCCGCGCACAGCATCAGGTACGGGCGCGACAGATCGCACCGCACTTCCGCGGCCTTCGCCGCCGCGAACGTCGTCGCGCCCGCCGCGAGCGCCTCGAACAGGTCCTTGACGATGTTCGCGTTGGTCAGCCCCTCGATCAGCTCGGTGCGCTTGATCGCGATCGCGGCCAGGTGCGCGATCGCGCGCGCCATCTCGGTGTCCTCTCCGGTGAACGGTCGCCGCGGCGGCGCGCCCGCGCACAGCAGGCCCAGCCGCTCCCCACCCGAGACGAGCGGCGTCACGAGCAGGTCGGCCACATCGAGGCCGGGCCACAGCGTCCGCGCCGGCGGCCGCGAAGCGCTCGCGTCGAATGCCGCCAGCAGTAGCGCGGTCGCCGACAGCGCCTCCGGCTCGGCGGTCGTCTCGGGCGAGGACGAGAGCAGCTGAAGGCCGCTCCCGTCGCGGTCCAGTCGATACAGCTGGCAGACCTCCGCCCCCAGCAGCCGGCGCATCCCGCGCGTGACCGCACGCCCGATCTCGCCCGAGTCGTCCGCCGTCGCAACCTCCTGCGCCAGCCCGGAGAGGCTGGTCAACGCGTCGACCCGGCGTCCCTGCTGGTCGTACAGCTGCGCGTTCGCGATCGCGCCCGACACGAGCGAGGCGATGTGGACCAGCAGCTTGAGCGTGTCCTCGGTGAACTCGCGCGGCGCCTCGGTGTGGAGCACGATCACGCCGATCGTCTCGTTCGCGCGCGAGACGATCGGGACCGCGACCATCGACTGGAACCGCTCCTCCTCGAGGATCGGGAAGAACTTCATCCGCGGGTCCGCCATCGCGCTGTCGCGGATGAACTCGGGCTGGCGGTGGCGGGCCACCCATCCCGTCAGTCCCTCGTCGAGGCGCATCTGCACGACGCCGACCGCGGCTGCGTAGACGGGCGAAGCGGCCCTGATTGTCAGCACGCCGCCCTCGAGGAGATAGATGAAGCAGGCGTGGCAGTCGGTCGCCTCGGTCGCGAGGTCGACGATCCCCTGCAGCATCGGTCCTAGCTCGATCGACGAGCCGACGAGGTTGATCACCCGGTACAGGGTGCGGTTCTCTTCGCGAAGCCCGTGGGCCTCAGAGGTAGCCGTCAGGAAATGCCTCCCGCTCGCTATGTGCGAAGCGCACATCCTAGACCCCGATACCGAGTGCCCGTGGCCATTGCCGGACACCGGTGCGTCGGGATATACCTCGGGCATGGCTATCTCAACTGAGCATCCCGCAGAGGTCGCGCCGCAAGTGAGCGACGCCGACGACGTCCGGCGAGTCATCAGCGAGCGGCAGATCGAGTTTCTGTTCGCTCAGTTCGTCGACATGCACGGCAAACCGAGCGCCAAGCTCGTCCCGGCGCACCACATCGACGACCTGCTCACGGACGGGGCGGGATTCGCGGGCTTCGCGGCCGGCGACATCGGGCAGGGCCCGCACGATCCGGACATGATCGCGATCCCCGACCCGAAGACGCTGACGATCCTGCCGTGGCGGCCCAACGTCGCGCGGTTTGCCTGCGATGTGACGGTCGAGGGCGAGCCGTGGCCGTTCTGTCCGCGGACGATCCTGCGCAACCAGCTGGCGCGCGCGAAGGAGCTCGGGTTCGAGATGAAGATGGGCGCCGAGCTCGAGTATTTCATCGTGCGCCGGCGCGACGACGGCACGATCGAGGTAGCCGACCGGCTCGACACGCTCGACCTGCCGTGCTACGACATGCGCGCGCTGACCCGGAACCTCGACTTCGTCTCGCAGGTCTCCAAGGCGGTGACGGGGCTGGGGTGGGACAACTACGCCACCGATCACGAGGACGCGAACGGCCAGTTCGAGCAGAACTTCCAGTTCGACGACGCGCTGACCACGTGCGACCGCGCTGTGTTCTACCGCTACATGGTCGAGTCACTCGCGCAGGAGCGCGGACTGATCGCGACGTTCATGCCCAAGCCGTTCGCCAACCTGACCGGCAACGGCTGCCATTTCCACGTCAGCCTGTGGTCGAACGGCGAGAACGTGTTCGAGCGCGATCCCGCCGATGATCCGCGCGGTCTGGGGCTCTCCGAGCTGGCGTACCAGTTCATCGGCGGCCTAAAGGCGAACGCCAAGTCGTACATCGCGGTCACCGCCCCGACCGTCAACTCGTACAAGCGGTTGGTCGTCGGTGCCCCGACGAGCGGCGCAACGTGGGCTCCGGCGTACGTCAGCTACGGCTACAACAACCGCACGCAGATGCTTCGCATCCCGGACGCCGGCCGGATCGAGGACCGTACGGTCGACGGTTCGTGCAACCCGTATCTGGCGGCGACCGCGATGCTCGCGGCGGGCCTCGACGGGATCGAGCGCGGCCTCGACCCCGGCGAGCCGAACTCCGCGAACCTGTACGAGATGCACCCCGATGCACGCGCCGCGGCCGGGATCGAGCTGCTCCCGGCGAACTTGCTCGATGCGGTCCGCGAGCTCGAGAAGAACGACGTGCTCCGCGCGTGCATTCGGCAAGACCCGCGACGGCGACTACATCGACTATTTCGCGAAGGTCAAGCGAGGCGAGTGGCAAGCCGCGCACGAGCAGATCACGCAGTGGGAGCTCGATCGCTACCTGCAGCTGTTCTGAAATCCGCCGTCAGGCTGCGCGGCGCAGGGTTGCGCGCTCGGATCTGAGCGCCGCGCAGAAGCGCTCCACAACTTCGGGATCAAACTGGGTGCCGGCACAACGGCGAAGCTCGGCGACCGCGCTCGAGCCGTCGATCGCGTCCCGATAGGGGCGGTCGGTCGTCATCGCGTCGAACGCGTCGCACACGGCGATGATCCTCGCGCCGAGGGGGATCTCGCGGCGGGCGAGCCCGTCGGGATAGCCCGTCCCGTCGTAGTTCTCGTGACTCGAGCGGACGAGCCTGGCCACACGCGCAAGATCGGGGGCGGCGGCGATGATCTTCTCGCCGACCAGCGTGTGCTCGCGAATCGAGGCCCACTCGCCCTCGTTGAGCGCCGCAGGCTTATCGAGGATCGCGTCCGGCACCGCCACCTTGCCGACGTCGTGCAGCTCCGCGGCCTGGCGGATCGTCTCGACCTCGTCGAGCGGCAGGGAGAACGCCGTGGCCACGGTCGCGGCTAGCTCGGCGACATCGTGACCGTGCGCGCCGAGATCGCGGTTTCGCTCGGACAGGGCACTGAGCAGGACGTCCTTCGACTGCTGCGCCGCCGAGACCCGCCCGACCCGCTTGGCGGCGTACATGCGCTGGTCGGCGATCGTGAGCGCGGTGCTCGACTCCTGCGCTTCGCTCGGCAGGAGCGCGGCGCCGTGCGAGCACCCGATCGTGAAGCCGTCGCCCCGCTCGAACAGCGCCGCGGCCGCGGCCTCGACGTGGGAGTCCGAGGCACCCGGCGGAGCATCGATCAGCGCGCAGAACTCATCGCCCCCGATCCGGTACACGCGCCCGGTGGCGCCAAGGTGCGACTCGAGCTTGGCTCCAAGGCGACGGAGCAACGCGTCCCCGGACGGGTGGCCGAAGACGTCGTTGTACTGCTTGAACCCGTCGAGGTCGAACAGCACGAGCGTGAACGGGAAGTCCTCACGCGCGGTCGCGAGTCGCCGCTCCAGATCGGCGAGCAGGGCGCGCCGGTTCCCCAGTCCAGTGAGGGCGTCGGCGAGCGCCTCGTCCTGGCTGGCACGGAGCAGCCGTGCGTTGTCTCGCCACGTCAGTACAAGGCGGCCCATGACGACCGACAGCGAGCTCGTCGCCAGCACGATCGCGATCGCACCCACGGGATCGAAGCTCGACCACACTAGGATGCCGATCGCGACCGTGGCGAACGCCACGGGCATCACGATCCCCCGGGTGCTGATCCGCCCCGGAACGGCCACCGAAGTGCGACTCGGCAGCCAGGCCGCCCACGCGGCGAGTACTGGCGACCAGTACCAGAGCGCGTTGTACCAGTCGTTCTGCGTATAGGCGCCGGTGGCGTCGGCCACGACGTACACGCTGTCGGCGATCCAGAAGGCGAGTACCGACGCGGCCAGCAGGACCCACGTCCGGTTCAGGCGCCAGTTGCCGAGCGCGGTCGCGCCGACGATCAGGCCGAGCAGCAGCAGGTCGAAGATCGGGTAAGCGAGGTTGGTGGCGACCGCGAGGCCACCGCCGTCTGCGTGGGCGACGACCGGCTGGACCACGAGCGCCGCGCCGAGCGCGGCGACCGCGAGCGTGGCGGTGGCCGAGTCAGCCGCGAGCGCCTTCGGCACGCTGGACATCCGCTGCCGCACCAGCGACAGGATCCCCGCGAACGCGAACGGACAGAACGACAGATAGCCGGCATCGGCCAGGGACGGCACCGGCGGATTGGCGAGGTTCCCGAGCGCGAATGTCCAGTAGATATCGCCGGACGCCCAGCACAGCGCGCCGAGCCCGATCAGCGCCCATCCGTGCTCGCCGGTGACGCCCCGCCAGATCAGCAGTGCCGCGGCGATGACGAAGACGACGTCCGGCGCGATCCCGGTGAACGGGACGACGTTCAGCAGTCCCGGGAACACGGTGAAGGCGAGCATGTAGGTGACGGCCCAGAGGCCGAGCAGCGCCAGCACGCAGAGCGCGGGCCGCGGCGTCGTCGAGCGGCCCGGCAGACCGCCTCGCCGGGCATCGCTGGCCAACGGCGAGCAGCTCCCTGACATCACCGCTCTAGGTCGTCCGAACGCGCCCCCGGCATGAGTCCGCGGTGCTGAGATTCGACGAGTCTCCGACGGCTACGCCCGGCGATCTCGGCTCCGCGCCACCGCCAGCAGCGCCAGCAGGTCATACGCGATCGCCGCGGCGTTGAGCGCCGTGATCTGCCCCGGCGAGTCGTACGCCGGCGCGACCTCGACGACGTCGAATCCGGTGAACGACATGCCGGCCAGCGCGCGCAGGAACGCGAGCGCCTCGCGTGGCTGGAGGCCCGCCACCTCCGGCGTCCCCGTGCCCGGCGCCGAGGCCGGGTCGAGCACGTCGATGTCGAAGCTCAGGTACGCCGGCCCGTCGCCGACGCGCCGGCGGACGCGGTCGCCGTACTGGTCGGGGGTCATCGCGGTGAGATCGGGGCCGGGGATGACCTCGAAGCCGAGCTCGCGCGGGACGTCGATGTCCTCGGGCCCGTACAGCGGCCCGCGCATGCCCGCCAGAAGCGAGCGCGCCGGGTCCAACAGGCCCTCCTCGACCGCGCGGCGGAACGGGGTCCCGTGGAAGTAGCGCTCGCCGTAGTACTGGTCCCAGGTGTCAGCGTGGGCGTCGAGCAGCACGAGCGCCACCGAGCCGTGCACGGCGTGCTGGGCGCGCAGCTCGCCGAGCACGATCGAGTGATCACCGCCGAGCACGAGCGGCACGATTCCGGCCTTTATGAGCGGCTGTAGCTGCTCGTCGATCTGCTCGGTGGTGCGGAGCGCATTTCCGGGGGTGACGTTGATGTCGCCGCCGTCGACCAGCGACAGCGTGCCGAACACGTCGACATCGAGCACGGGGTGATACGGACGCAGAAGCGCCGACGCGGCGCGGATCGCCTCGGGACCGAAGCGCGCCCCGCTCCGGAAGCTGGTCGCGGTGTCGAACGGCACCCCGATCACGGCGGCGTCGACGTCGTCGCGCGGCAGCTCCACGTGCGGCAGACGGGCGAACGTGCGCACGCCGGTGTAGCGCGGCGCGAGGGTGGCGTCCGGGGGCTCGAAGTGCGTCACGTCACTCGAGCAGCTCGGAGTCGTACTCCTCGAAGATCGCCGCGTAGTCGGTGCGCTCGCCCGAGTGGAGCGCCTGCACCAACTCATAGATCCTCGGGGTCATCACGAGCAGGTAGCGCGCCGGCTCGGACGACGCGTTCCAGAACGAATGGGGCGTGCCCCGGGTGACGAGGATCGACTCGCCGGCGGGAACCTCGCGCTGCTCGTCGTCGATCTGGAACCCGAGCTTGCCGCTGAGCACGATCCACGCCTCATCGTCGGACCGGTGCAGGTGCAGGCCGGCGATCGGGCGTCCGGGATGCGTACCGGGGTCGCTCCAATCCGCCACCACGAACGAATCGCTGATGATCACGGTCGAAGCCTACGGCCGCCGGGGCCGCGAAGTCCACCGCCGGCGGGGTCGTCGCCGGCGGGGGTGGTCGCCGGCGGGGGTGGTCGCCGGCGGGGCGGGTTGCCGGCGGGGGTGGTCGCCGGCGGTGGGTCGGGTTGCCGGCGGTGTCGTTGCCGGCGGGTTGTCGCCGGCGGGGGTGGTCGCCGGCGGGGGTGGTCGCCGGCGGGGCGGGTTGCGCCGGCGGGTTGTGGACGCCGGCGGGTTGTGGTCGCCGGCGGGTGTGGTCGCCGGCGGGGCCTGGTCGCCGGCGGGGGTGGTCGCCGGCGGGGGTGGTCGCGGCGGGTGCCGGCGCCACGTCCTGGTTCGCCTCCCTATGTATTTCGCCCGAAACCTCCGGACCCCCGGCGTACACCCGGGACATAAGCATCCCCCACATGCTTATCTCCCGAAGGGCTCCGCGACCCGCGGTGGTTCCGGGCCTTGTACAGGTCGTCGCCCGCGCCCGGGGGCCGCGCCGGCGACCCGCACACCGCCGGCAACCCACGCCCCGCCGCCGGCGACCCGCACACCGCCGGCAACCCACGCCCCGCCGCCGGCAACCCACGCCCCGCCGGCGACCCGCACACCGCCGGCAACCCACGCCCCGCCGCGGCGACCCGCACACCGCCGGCAACCCGCCCCCGCCGGCGACCCGCACACCGCCGGCAACCCACGCCCCGCCGCCGGCGACCCGCACACCGCCGGCAACCCACGCCCCGCCGGCACCTGCCTTCGACGCCGGCGACTACATCAGCCCGGCCCGAAGCGCCGCAACGCCCTCGACGGCGCCGGCCGGCTGGCCGCCACGAGCGATCCGACCGTCTGGGGCGCCACCGTGTCGAGCAGGCTCGCGAGCGCGATGAACGCCTGCGCGGTCGTCAGCGCGTCGCCGAGCGCGTGGTGGGGCGTCTCCGCCGGCTGACCGAGCACGGTGGCGAGCCGTCCGAGCGAGATCCCCTCCGGCGCAACCCCGTCACGGTGGCGCAGCCACACCCGCCCGAGCGCCTCGGTGTCCGCGACCTCCGGCAACCGCACCCGCCGGCGCCCGAACCGACGCTCGAGAAAGCTGCGCTCGATCGCGGCGGTGTGAAACACGGGGATGCGCCCGGTGAGGAGCTCGAGGATCCGGTCCATCGCCTCCTCGAGCGGCGGCGCGTCGGCAAGGTCGGGGACGCGCAGCTTGTGCACGAGCACGGCGCCGGTCTGTGACCGCCTGGTCGTGTTCACGAGCGTGTACATACCCCCGCCGAGGATGATGCGGCCGTCTTCGATCGGTACCGCTCCGACCGAGATGATGTCCTCGCTCCGCGGGTCGAGGCCGGTCATCTCGAGGTCGAGCGCACACCAGCGAGCCTCCCGCCACGGCGTGTCATCCGCCGGCCGAGCGGCCGCCGCAAACTCGGCGGCGGCCGCCGCCGGAGGCGTGCGCCTCAGCCTCACCCGCGCAGCCTCCGCTGCACCGAGGTCACCGCCCGGAACACGTCCCGGAGGTGATCGCGCATCAGCGGGCTGATCTCGGCGGGTTCGATCTCGTCGTCGGGGGCTGGCCCGCTCCGATCCGACTCATGTGATGGCCGATCCGGAGCTCGAGCGCGAGGTCGAACGCGTCCGCGAGCGTCCGCGCGTCCTCCTCACTCAGCGCTCCGCCGTGCCCTGCCGCCAGCAACCGTTCCGGCGTCGATCCCTCGAACACGCCCGCCACCGCCGACCCCCACCGCGCGAGCTCGACGATCGGCGCGACCGCGGCCTGCCGAATGTCGAGGCAGTCGCTGTGGGTGCCGTCCGCCTCGAGCACCGAATCGGCGTCGAAGCCCGTCGGCGGGACGGCCGCCAGCGCCCGGCGCGCGAGCGCCGCGACGACCGACTCACGCACCGGACCCTCGGGCTCCGGCAAAGGGTCGATCGGGGTCCCCCACAGCGCCCGCCGCTCGATCAGCATCGACAGGTCGAGCTCGTCCTCGCCCTCGATCCGACTCCACTCCGAGGTCCTGCGCGCGACCACATCACCCGGAAAGCCGCAAGCCCGCAGCACATCGCCCAGCGACTCCGTCCACTCGACCGGCGGCGGGTCATGACACACGACGGCGCCGCGGGCGATGGACGCGGGGGTTAGCTCCCGCCGCGCCTGAGCACCGACCGCGACCCACACGACCCCGTCCCCGGGCGCCGGCTCGACCAGCTCGAGCGCACGCGTGGTCAGCGCATCGACGAGCGCCGACACCACGCGGACCACCTCGGGCGCGCGCAGCCTCGCCGCGTGTAGTTCCGCCACCACCGCCGGCAGCCCCCGGGCCACGGTGGCGAGATCCTCGGGCGACGAGGCACGCGAGATCGAGCGCCGCGCCCCGAACCACGACCGCGACTGCGCCGGGAACAGGTCGGCGTCCTCGATCACGCCGACCAGCTGGCCGCCCTCGGTCACGATCGGCGCGTGCCGGATCCCGCGCTCGAGCAGCTCGAACAGCACGTCGCCGCCGAGCCGATCGGGGGTCACCGTGAACACCGGCACGGTCATCACGGTCGATACCGGCGCACTCAACGGCAGGCCCGCCGCGACGATCTTGGTGCGGATGTCGCGGTCGGTAACGATCCCGAATCCGCCGCCGCGGAGATCGACGATCGCCGAGCTCGCGCCGACCTCGGTCATCCGCCGGGCGACCTCACGGATGCTCTCCATCGGTTCGCAGCGCACGGTGGGCGAGCGCAGCATCCGCGTCACCGGCCGGTGATTCGGTGGCGCCGCCGAGATCTCAATCTCGCGCCGATTGACGCGGTCCAACAGCGGCCGCGCGACGGTCACCGGGATCCGGTAGCAGAGCGTGTCCTCGGCCGCCCGGGCCTCGAACCCGGGAGGGAGTCCTGACAGCATCGCGGCGTGACCGAAGGTGTCTCCGGGACCGAGCATGTCGAGCAGGCGGCCGTTGTGGATGATGTCGACCGCGCCCGAGTGGATCACGCGCAGGAACGTGACCGGCCCGCCGTCCTCGCTGAGGATCGCCGCGCCCGCCACGTAGAACTCGAGCTCGGTCTGCGCCGCGAGCTCGCCGAGCTCCTCCGGCGCCAGCGCGTCGAACGGGGCACGTGCCGCCAGGAAACGTGCGATCTCGCTCAGTGCCGCGTCCAGCGTGACCTCCTCGACCGCGAGGTAGACATCTACTAGGCCGAGATTACGACAGCAGCCCGAGCCGCTGCGCGCGCTGCACCGCTTCTGTCCGGTTGCGCACCTCGAGCTTGCGGTACACCGCACTCGTGTGCTCCTTGACGGTGTGCTTGGACAGGTGCAGCTGCTCGGCGATCTCGGGGTTTGTCGCGCCGGACGCCATCAGATTCAAAACATCCCGCTCGCGGTCGGACAGTCCGAGCGCGACTGGCCGGTCCTGGTGGTCGAACACGGTTTTGCCCAACCCGACCATGCGCACCGCGCTCGCGATCTTCCGGGCCGGCCAATCCTTGTAGGCGAACCCCGACGCGCCGGCGGCGCGCGCGGCGTGGGGCGAGATCTCGCCGGCGCCCGAGAACAGCAGCACCCGCGTCATCGGCTCGGCCGCCCGCAGCTGCTCGCAGATCTCCGCTCCCGACTCCTCGCCGATGAACAGGTCGACGAGCGCCACGTGCGGGCGGTAGCGCGAAACCAAGTTGAGCGCCTCCTCGCCCGAGTGCGCGCTCAGGCAGCGATCGACCCACGGCTGCTGGGTCAGCATCAGGCGGATCCCCCAGTGCACGACATCGTGATCGTCGACCACGAGCACGCTGAGCTTCTCGGGACTCCGCAGCGCCGTGTCAGAGCTCACCGGGGACCGCTCCGCAGCGCCGTGTCAGAGCTCACCGGGGACCGCTCCGCAGCGCCGTGTCACAGCTCATCGGGAACCACCAGCCGAACCTGCCACGTGCCGGGCTCGCGCTGGCCGAACTCGACCACGCCGCCGAATTGCAGCGCCTCCATCGCGGCCAGGCGCAACCCCATCCCGGCGCGGTGTCCGCTCCGGGTGACGCCGTCGTTCGCCACCTCGAGCACGAACGTGCCGTCGACGCGCCCGATTCGGACGGTCACGTGGGTGGGATCAGCGTGCTTGTGCGCATTGCGGACCGCTTCGGCCAGCACCGACTGGGCCAGCGGCTCGAGCGCCGGCGGGACGTCGCCCTCACCGCCGGAGAGGAGCGTGACGCTCAGGTCCGGATGGACTCGCGCGAGACGCTCGACCTCGGCGACGAACGTGGTTTGGGTCGCCCGCGGCGCGCGACCGAGCGGGCGCTGGAGCGCAGTCCGCAGATCCGACAGCGCCTCCTGGGTCTCGGTCGCGCACCGCTGCCGAGCCTCCGCCGGCAGATCGCCGTCTCCGTCGAGCGCCATCGAGACGCCAAACAGGCGCTGGATCACGACCTCGTGGATGTCGCGCGCGAGATCGATCCGCTGCTCGAGCTGCTCAGCCTCCTCGGCCTGCTTGGCCACGAGCCGGGCGACCGAGGCGAGCGCCGCGGCCTTGCCGAGCGTCCACAGCAGATACCGCTCGGAGGCGTCGAGAGGCGGCTCGCTCAGAAGCCGGTCGGCGAAGATCACGCCCAGGGCACGGCCCGCCGCCGCCATTGGCGCGCACACCAGCCTGACAGGCTCGGGGAACACGTTCGCGTACTCCTCGGGGAACTGGCCGGTCATGTCGCCCTCGATCTCGATCACCCGGTCCTCGCGCAGCGACTGGGCCGCAATCGGCGCGGACTCGACGGTCACGTGGGCGCCGGCGAACTGCTCGAGGCTGAGGCCGTGCGCGCCCGCCGCGCGCACGCGCCGGACTCCGCTGTCGTAGCGGAAGATCACGGCCCGTCGCATCCGCGCCAGCCGGCACACCGCGTCGCAGAGACGGTCGTAGAAGCCGCCGCCGTTCGACGCGGCGTCTTCGGACTGCGACAGCACCTCGACGAACAGCTCGAGAGCATCGATTCCGACTTCGGGGGGCGGGCTCAGAGCGAGTCCATCAGCGCGAACCGCAGCGCCTGCTGCGGTTCCAGGTACACCCGCCAGCTCTCCTCGCAGCGTGGACATCGGCATTCGACGGACGGATCGTATCCGTCGAGGGCCGCGTGCCATTCGATTTCGTCGCTGCGCAGGCAGATCGGACAGGCGAGCGATGCGATCACGAGCGCGTCGGGATCGTCCGTCCGGAACCTGGCCGTGTCGGCGAGCATGACCACAGATCGAGGATCCTCGCGGCCATAGCGCCGTGCAACCGGGCCTAGGGGGTCAACCCCCCGGGTGGGGGGAACGTTTCGGGCCGCCCGCGACGGCGAACCGGCCCAGCTAAACGCCGGCGTACGCGGCCACCGCGTCGACCCGCGCGATCGGGTGCTTGCCCCAGCGGCTCCAGGTGGCGTAGTCGAGCAGGCGGCTCATGTACTCGCGGAGCGGCGCGACGCTGATCCCGGCGGGCTGGAGCTGCGCGCGCGTGAGCGCGTCGTCGAACATGGTCCCCACCGAGAAGTACGGGAAGTACATCGCGCCTTCCTCGAGCATCGGCCGCGGCGACTCCGTGATCGGCGGACAGGAATTCAGCCGGCGAGAGCAGCCTCGGCGGCGGTTGCTGGAAATAGCCGCTCGCGAGCTCGGCGATCTCGCCGATCGTGCTCGCCTCCGTGCCGGCGGTGAGGTGATACGTCTGCCGGATCCCACCGGCCTCGCACAGCGCATAAATGCCGTCGGCCACGTAGTCGATCGAGACGACGTCGACCGGTGCGGACGGAATCGCCGGCACGGCCGGAAACAGTCCGCGCGAAAGCGCCCGCAGGGGCCAGTACAGGACGTTG
This sequence comes from uncultured Solirubrobacterales bacterium, assembly GCA_963849675.1. GTDB lineage: Bacteria > Actinomycetota > Thermoleophilia > Solirubrobacterales > Solirubrobacteraceae > Palsa-465. The sequence goes on from CAWKIW010000001.1 coordinate 538,315, forward strand.
AACGCGGAGGTCCAGCCGCTGTTGCGGTCGCCCACGACGATGCTCGGGCGCAGGATCGTGAACGGGAGGTCGGGATGCGAGCGCACGAGCCGCTCGGACTCGAACTTCGACTGCTCGTAGGAGTTGTTGAAGCCCTGCCCGACGTCGAGGTCGCACTCGTAGAACCGGCCCGCATGGGTCCCGGCGACGAACGCGGTGGAAACCTGCGCGTATCGCTCGAGCACGCCGAACTCCTGAGCCCGCCCAGCGAGCTCGAGCATCCGGCGGGTCCCCTCGACGTTGATCGAGCGCGCCTCCGCGAGCGACATATCGAACGAGACCGAAGCGGCGCAGTGGACGATCATCGTCGACTCCGCCGCCACCCAATCCCAACGCGCGGGGTCCAGGCCGAGACGCGGCGCCGTGAGGTCGCCGGCAACCGCGGTGACCCGATCCGTGTACCGCCCCGCCTGGTAACCGAAAAGGTTCTCGAGCACCGCGTCGATCCGCTCGCGCGCCGCCTCTTCGCCGCGGGCACGCACGATCGTGAGCACGGGTCGCTCGGTCCGCTCCAGGTAGCGGGCCAGCAGCTCCATCCCGACGAACCCGGTCGCGCCCGTGAGCAGCACGGCGTCATCGGACCGAGTCATTCGCCACGCTCCATCGCCAGCGACCGGAGCGCCCAGGTGAGTCGCGAGCGCGTCTGAGCGGGGGTGATCAGCTCGTCGATGTGCCCCCCGGCGGCCGCGACGCGCGGGCATAGGTTCGTCTCCGCATACCGCCCGGCAAGGTCGTCGTGGGCCGCGTCGCGGTCGGCTGCGGCCTCGAGTTCGCGGCGGTTGATGATCCCGACCGCGGACCGGGCGGCCATCACGCCGATCTCGGCATTCGGCCACGCGAACACGTAGTCGGCGCCGAGGTCCTTGGAGTTCATCGTGATGTACGCGCCGCCGAACGCCTTGCGCAGGATCAGCGTGACCCGCGGCACGTCCGCCGACGCGAACGCGTGCACGAACTCGGCCCCGAACCGGATCACGCCCAGCGACTCCTGCTTGGTGCCCGGCATGTAGCCCGGGGTGTCGACGAGCACGAGCAGCGGGATGCCGAACGCGTTGCACTTGTTGACGAACCGCGCGCCCTTCTGCGCGGCGTCGGAGTCGATGATCCCGCCGAGGTAGCGCGGCTGGTTCGCCACGAGACCCACAGTGTGGCCGTCGAGCCGCGCGAATCCCGTGACAAGGTTGCGCGCCCAGCCGGCGGACACCTCGAGCAGCTCGCCGCCGTCGACGATCGCGCGGGCGACGTCGCGCACGTCGTAGACGCTGCGGCCGTCGGCGGGCACCGGGTCGGACGGGTCGTGCCCGAGCGGCGGATGCGCCGGTAGCACCGGCGGGCGGGCGTCGCGGTGGCGGGGGAGGTAGCCGAGCAGCTCGCGCGCTAGGTAGGCGGCGTTGACATCGGTCGGCGCGACGAAGTGGCATACGCCGTTGCGCTCGTGGACGCGGGTGCCGCCGAGCTGATCGGCGGTCACGTCCTCGCCGAGCGCGTCGCGGACGACGCCTGGCCCGGTCAAGAACAGGCTCGATTGCTCGGTCATCACGACCCAGTCGGTCAGCGCCGGCGAGTACGCGCCGCCGCCGGCGGACAGGCCGGTGATGATCGACACCTGGGGAACGCGCCCCGAAAGCTTCACGATCCGGTGGAAGATGCGCCCATAGCCGCCGAGCGCAGCGACGCCCTCCTGCATTCGCGCGCCGCCCGAGGACACGAACCCGACGACCGGAGCTCGAGCCTTTTCGGCCAGCTCGAGCACGCGCACGATCGAGTTCGCGTGCTGCTCACCCAGGGAACCGCCGGCGAAGCTCGAGTCCTGCGCGTAGCAGAACACCGGCCGTCCGTCGACCAGCCCGGCACCGGCGACGACGCCGTCGCCCGCGCGCGCCTTCTCGCCCATCGCCCCCGACACGACTTCGGAACGGATCAGCTCGAGCGTGCCCGGGTCGCACAGCGTCTCGAGACGCTCGAACGGGTCGAGGGTCGTTTCGGTACCTGGAGCGAGCGTGGCGCTCACGACGCACCACCGAGGCACAGCACGGCGTTGTGGCCGCCGAACCCGAACGAGTTCGAGAGCGCCACGAGGGTGGGTGGGGATCCATTTCCATTGCCGTTGACCACGAGCGGCCGCGGGCCGTCGGGCACGTAGTCGAGGTCTAGCCCCTCGTCCTGCTCGGAGTAGTTGAGCGTCGGCGGCGCCACCCGGGCACTGAGGGCGAGCACGGTAGCGATCGCCTCGACCGCGCCGGCGGCGCCGAGCAGGTGGCCGATCGCCGACTTCGTCGATGAGACCGGGACGTCGTAGGCCCGCTCGCCGAGCGCGAGCTTGATCGCCTCGGTCTCCGACCGGTCGTTGAGCGGCGTCGAGGTCCCATGGGCGTTGATGTAGTTGACGTCCTCCGGCGTCACGCCGGCGTCCTTCATCGCGCGAGTGATGGCCAGTGACGCCGGCCGGCCCGTGGGCTCGGGCGCCGTCAGATGATGAGCGTCGGCGGTCGACGCGTAGCCGAGCACCTCGCCGAGGACGGTCGCACCGCGCGCGGTCGCGAGCTCCTCGGACTCGAGCACGAGCACTCCTGCCCCCTCCCCCATTACAAATCCGTCGCGCCGAGCGTCGAACGGCCGCGAGATCCCGGTCGGCGAGGTCGCCTCCATCGAAGCGAACGCGGCCTTCGCCAGCGGAGTGAGCGTGGCTTCCGCTCCCCCCGCGACGACGGCTTGTGCCTCTCCAGATCTGATCATCCGTGCGGCCTCGCCGATTGCGTGGGTGCCCGAGGCGCACGCGGACATGACGCCGAACACCGGCCCGCGCAGGTGATGGCGCATCGCCACCAGGCCGGCGGCGGCGTTGCCCATGATCAGCGGGATCGCCAACGGCGAGACGCGCTCGGGCCCGCGGTCGCGAAGCACCTCGCACTGGCTCTCAAACGTCCACATGCCGCCGATGCCCGAGCCGATCACGCATCCGAGGTCGGCCGAGTCGGCCGGCGGGTTCTCGACGTCCCACCCGGCCTCGTCGACGGCCTGCGAGCTCGCCGCGATCGCGAGCTGGGCGAAGCGGTCGCTGCGCCGCGCCTCCTTGACCGTCATGAACTCGGTCGGATCGAAGTCGCTGCATGCGCCGAGACCGTCCTCGATGCCCGAGCGGCCGGCGTTCCAGCCCTCGAACAACTCCTCCGCGCCGACGCCGAGCGGCGTCACGGCGCCCATGCCCGTGATCAACACGCGGGTCATGCCACACCCCACTCGACGACGGTGGCGCCCCACGTAAAGCCGGCGCCGAAGGCGCCCAGGAGAACTCGGTGCCCCGGCTTCAACCGGCCGGCGCTCTCGACATGTGCGAGCGCTAGCGGGAGCGTCGCGGCCGACGTGTTGCCGTACTCGGAGATGCAATCGACGACGCGGTCGGCCGGCAAGCTCAGCCGCTCGCCGACCGCGCTCAGGATCCGTCCATTCGCCTGGTGGTAGACGAACAGGTCGATGTCGTCAAGCCGGGCGCCGACGGCGCGCACGGCCTGGACCGTCGACAGCGATAGGCGCGCAACGGCCTCGCGGAAAGTCTCATGCCCTCGCATCCGGATCACGCCCTCGTCGCGCGGAACCTTGATGTGGTCGGCGCCGGCGCCGTCGGCACCGAGCACGATCGGGCCGATCCGACTCGCCTCGCCGGTCGCCTGGAGCACGACCGCGCCGGCGCCATCGGCGAACACGGCCGCGGTCGTGCGGTCCTCGGGGTCGAGGATCCGGGACATGAAGTCGGCGCCGATCACGACCACGCATTGCGCTCGGCCCGCCTCGATCTGCCCGGTGCCGACCGCCAGCGCGGACAGGAAGCCGGTGCAGGCGGCGCCGACGTCGAACGCGCCGGCGCGCACGGCGCCGAGCTCGTGGGCGACGAGCGGAGCGGCGTTCGGCATCACGTCGTCCGGTGTCGTGGTTGCGACCAGAACCAGGTCGACCTGCTCAGGCGAGACGCCGGCGTGCCTGAGCGCGGCGGCGGCAGCGGTGGCCGCGTGCGTCGAGAGTCGTTCGGTCCGCTCGGCGACACGCCGGGTGCGGATCCCGGTGCGCCGGACGATCCACTCGTCGCTGACGCCGATCCGGGCCGCGATCTCGCGGTTGGGGATGACCGTGTGCGGCAGGCTCGCGCCCACGGACGCGATCGCGGCGCCCACCGGGAGGGCGGCGACGATCGTGTCCTCCGCCACGAGGTCGGGCTGGACTGCTGGCAGCGTCGTGCTCATAGGCGACACGTTCTCCAAACCGGTGTGGGATTCCAACCGCAACACGCCCGAAACCCCCTACGCGGGGGGTTTGGCGCCCGCGGCGTAACACGGCGTTCCTATTTGGGTAGCGCGACGTTCACGCGGCGCGCATGACCTCGGCGAGGCGGGCGGGCTGGTCGAGCGGGATCAGCGTGTAGCTGTCGGCGATCTCGACCAGCCGTCCCTGCGGGAGCAGGTCCGCGAGACGCCGCCCATGCTCGGGCGGCATCACTCGGTCCTGAGTCGCCCACACGACCAAGGCCGGCCGGTCGAAGCTCGGGAGCTGCTCGGCTGCCTCGACCATGAGGTTCCGTTCGGCGGCGATCGACCGGAGCACGCGCACGGTGTCCCGCCGGATCTCGGCCTGCTTCAGCACCGGCTTGACCCAGCGCGCGGTGGCACCGTCCCCTCGCATCGTCAGCCATCCGAACGCGATCGGGAGTCGTCTCACGGGTCGCACGCATCTGCTGCATGAACAGCCCGAACATCGCCGGGGGCAGCTTCCCGGACAACACCAGGGCTTTGCCGGTGAGGCCCGGCGGGAAGTTGTCGAACGCATCGCACGATGCGAGCACCACCCGGCCGACGCGGGCGGCGCCGTCGCCGATCAGCAGCTGGACGAGCGCCCCGCCTGTATCGGTGCCGACGAGCGTGACGTCGTGCAGATCAAGCCGGTCGAGGAACTCCGTGACGAGCCTCGCGATGCCGCGGAGCGACAGGTCGGCGTCGTCGTGCATGCCGTGCCGGTGGGCACCGAGCGGCAACGTCGGCGCGATGCACCGGTAGCCGGGGCCCAGATCGGTGATCACGTCGTCCCACAGCGAGGCATCCATCATCAGCCCGTGGAGCATCACCACCGCGGGACCGTCGCCCCCGCTGTCGACGTACTTATAAGAACCAGCTACAACGTGATGCCGTGGCGCTCGCCGTCGACGTGTTCAGCGACCGCTGGACGTTCCTGATCCTGCGCGAGGCGTTCTTCGGGGTGCGGCGCTACCGCCAGATGCAGCGAAACCTCGGCATCGCCCGCAACGTGCTCGCGGACAGGCTGCGGCAGCTGGTCGGCGACGGAATGCTCGAGCGCGTGCGCTACCGCACCGATCCCGACTGGTACGAGTACCGGCTGACCGAACGAGCGCTCGACCTGTATCCGGTGATCGTCGGCCTCATGCGCTGGGCCGAGCGGCATCTCGCCACCGAGGATGGCCCCGCGCCACTGGAGCTGATTCACCGCTCGTGTGGCAACCCCGCCGACCCGTACCTCGCGTGCTCGCACTGCCACGAGCCGCTGACGGCGCGGGACATCACCCCGATCCCGCCGGGGGCGGCCGGCGGGGGGTGAGGCGACCCAACCGACGAGCGCCCCACCCACCTTTCACCAGCTACGCCTGCGCGCTCTGCTGGCGATCGGAAGCCATCGGACCGGTCCGATCCCAGATCGGGCGGACCTCCACCGAGCCGAACGCGACGTTCGGCATGTGCGAGGCGTGCTCGAGGGCGGTGTCGAGGTCGGGGCAATCGACCAGGTAGTAGCCGGCCAGGTACTCCTTGGTCTCGGCGAACGGACCGTCGGTGAACTGCGTCTGACCATCACGCTCGCGCACCGTGGTGGCGGTGTCGGGCCGCTCGAGCGCGTCGCCGGCCACGAACGCGCCCGTCTTCTGCAGGTTCTCCGTGAACGCGTCCCACTTGGGCGCCATCGTCGCGAGCACCTCGGCGCTCGGCGGGTTGTCCGTGGGCTGGTAGATCAGGAGCAGGTATTGGGGCATCACGCCTCCTTGGAAGCGGTTGGCCGCCCGGGTGGCGGCTTCAAACGTATGACGGACGAGCGTGCCGGGTTTCGACACGCTCGCCCATCAAATGTTCGTTGCTACCAGCCGCGGTGCTGTCCGCCGATGCCGGGCAGGACCTGTGTACCCTCCTCCCGGACGGCCTGCAGGGCGTCCGGATCGAGACCCAGCAGACGCAGGACCGTCGGCGCCACCTGGGTCGTCTCGACCCACCGATTCGACGAACTGGGCCGGACGGTGCCGGGCGCGTAGACGAGCAGCGGCACATCGCGGTCATCCGGGTTATCGCCACCGTGCTCGGCGATCTTCGAGCCGGTCGTGTACACCGTGCCGACCTGCACGCGACCGAACACGTCCGGGTAGCGCGGGTCCGAATAGGGGACGCCAAAGAACCTGGCGGCCTCATGTCCGGCGTAGATCTGCGCCAGACCGGAGTGGGCAACCTGCTCGGTGCCGCGGTTCACGCCGTCGTTGCTGTAGAGCACCGCGGTCGCGCTGTGGTTCCACAGATAGCTCTTGACGAAGTCGGCCGCGTCCTGCGTCTTGACCGACAGGTAGCTCTGCCACAGGTCGTCGTCGGTACCGGCGACGATCAGGCTGTTCGGATCACCCGTCTGCGCGGTCCAGGCCGCGTTGATTGCCTTGATGATCGGGCCGTCGGCGATCCGCTTCAGCAGCAGCGGATCCTCCGGCGACTGACCGTGCTTGGCCGTGATGATTATCGCGGTCGTCCCGCGCGTTACAGGGTTGGCCTGGATAGCCGCGTCCATCGCCGCCAGCTGGGCATCAACGTAGTCCAGCGCGCTGGACAGCAGCGGACCCGGCGTCATCGTGCCCGGCAAGTAGCCGGCGAGCTCGGTCGGACCCTCCGTGTAGGTCTTGCCGTCCGGGTTCAGCGTGAGGGTGCTGGGCGAATCGACCTTCTCGGCGACCGAAACCGTCTGGAAGTTCATCCCGAGGATCGCCGGCGTGCCCACATAGCTCCTGCCGCTGTGGTCGTAGCCGTTGATCTCGTTGATGACCGCGTGGACCTTGTAACCGTCGTACTGCTTGGTCGCGGCGTCGTCGTGCGCCCAATCCGTGTCGGTCGGGTACGGAACGCCGTTCGGCTCTACCGCCTGCGAGTCGATCTCCGGGCCGAAGAAGTCATCGATCGCCGTACCACCCGAACCATGGCCGTTGAACGACGTGTAGATCGCGTGCTTGTCAGACCAAGCCGTGCGCATACCGGCGTTGTGGATCACCCCGAAGATCGAGTTGACCTTCAGGTAGTCCCACGGCTGGATCGGCTGGCAGGTCTTCGGGTCGACCGGGAAGTTCTTCGGGTTCAGACCCGACTGCGGGTGCGGAGTCAGACCCATGATCAGGCCCGGGTTCGTGTCATCGCCGTTCGTGTAGATCGAGCCGCCCTCATCGAACGACGGGAACGTGTTGCCGCTCCCGTTGTTGAGCAGGTCCGGCACGGCGGGAAGACTGTCGTCCGGCGAGTCGTAGATCACGTCGCCGCCGGTCGCGGGCTGACCGGGGGTGCACGTGGCGCCGGTCGGCTGACCGCCGATCTCGCTCGGCTCGTCAACCCCGTGGCTGTACTCGACGTCGTAGTAGACGCCGGTCGCGCGCGGGTCGCCGCCGGTCATGATTGCTGTGCCGCCCGGATCGGAGTCCGACGGGTCTGATGTGTGGTTATTGGTGAACTCGGCGCCACCGGATGCGAGCTTGGCGAGCTCCGAGCCCGGATGGTTGGCGATGTACCAGTCGAGGTCGGACTGGTGCATACCGTCGACCGATATCAGCACGACGTGCGAGATCCGGCTCCCACGATGCCCGTGGTCGCGATTGTCAGAGTGAGCGGACACGGCGGCGGCCGAGCCGCCGATCGCCCCCGCGGCGATCGCCGCGGCGACCCCGAACTTCAGGACTCGACTCATGTGAAGTGGCTCCTCTCGTTGCGAGTCAGGAAGCGGCACTTATATGGACGCCACTCGTGGCGATCGTTGCCGAGCGGTGTCCCAAATATGAACGTCGTCTTAGACGACGGGAAGCGCTAGTGAGCGCAGGACGATTCGTCCGGGCCCGAGGCGAGCTCGTCGATCAGCGCCGCCAGACGCAGCAGCAGGTCGGGCGCGAGCTCTTGCTCGTCCGGCGGGAGCGCTGAGTAGAAGGCGCGCTGGCGCCCTCGCAGCCACTCCTGCTGGTCCTCGAGCAGCGCGCGGCCGACGTCGGTGAGGCTGACCGCCACCGCGCGGCGGTCCTCGAGCGAGCGCGCCCGCCGCACGACCCCCCGGCGCTCGAGCGCGTCGAGGATCCGCGTGGCGGTCGACGGGGTGATGCCGGCTTCGCCGGCCAGGTCCTGGACCCGCGCCTTCGGCCGGCTCGTCAGGCTCTCGAGCAGGCCGTACTGGGACAGCGTGAGGCCTCCGTTCGCCGCCGTCGCGCCCCGCGCGCGGCGGACCGCCTGTGCCAGCGCATCGAACGCCGTAACGAAGTCGGTGCTGGCGTTCGAGCTCATATGAGTTGAGATTACCGCGGGTGCAATGCTAATATTTGGCATGCTAAGCAATATCGTCGATCCTGGAGCAAGGTCATGTTCCGAAACATCCTCGTCAGCGTCGACGGGTCCGAGCATTCGGACCGGGCCCTCGACGAAGCGATCGACATCGCCCGCGCCGACCAGGCGCGCCTCACGATCCTGACCGCAATCCACCAGCCCCCGGTATGGGCCGCGTCGGCGATGGCCGCCGGCGCGTGCGCGGTGACCGCCGCCGACCTCGAGAAGGAGGCCGTCGACGTCATGCGCCGGGCGGTCGAGCGAGTCCCCAAGGACATTCCCGTGACTACGATCATCAGCCGCAAGCCGATCCGGCACGCACTGATGGGCCGACTCAAAGCGTCCGACTACGACCTGCTCGTTATGGGGTCTCGCGGCCGGGGCGCGCTCACCTCATCGCTGCTCGGCAGCGTGAGCCACTACGCGCTCAACCACGTGCCGATCCCAGTGCTGATCGTGCACGACGACGCCGACCGCAAGGGATCGGATGCAGAGCGGGCGGCCGATCAACCCGGCCGTACCTCCGCGGAGCCCGAGAGCTCCGGACCGGGCGCGCCGGCGCCGATGCCGGCGTAGTTCTCGCGGGCATCACACACCCGACGATTCAAACGCCGCCGGCAACCCGCCGGCGGCGTAGTACGTCCGAGGCGGCGCACGCGCACCACCGCCCAGCGCCTCGGGCTCCGGGGCGGAGCGAGCACGGAATCGGCGGTGCGCAGCGTTCTAACGTCAACCAGGCACGCTTGAAATCATAGACCTCGCCGAACGCCCGATTCGACCCGTTTTCAGGTCGGCCGCATCAGCGCCACGATCGCGTCGATCACGTCGTCGAGCGGTGGCAGCTTGACCTTCGGCATCGGCATCTGGAGCTGCGACGAGCGCGTGTAGCAGGCACCGATGAACATCATCGCGACCGCATAGGGGTCAACGCCGACGCGGGCGCGGCCGGCGGCCTGCTCGGCGGCGAGGTAGTCGCCGATCGCCCTCACACCGCGATGCGGCCCGAGGCTGTGCTCGCCCATGTACGCGGCCATCGAGTCGCGTAACTCGCTGTCCGACTGGGCCGCTGTGATCACGGGCAGGGCCTGCTCGAGGAACGTCTCGAGCGTGTGCCCGTAGAGCGCCAGGACCTCGCGCGGATCCGCCCCCGGCGATATGCCGCGGTCGGCGAGCTCGTGGAGCGGCCGCAGCCCTTCCTCGAACACCGCCTGCAGTAGCCCGCCTTCTCCGGCGGCGAGAAGAAGCGCCACGAGATCCTGCAGCTTGAGCTGCTCGACCCGAAGATCGCCGTGCTCGACGAGACCGACTCGGGCCTCGACGTCGACGCGCTCAAGGTCGTGTCCGAGGGCATCAACCGGTTCCGCGCCAAGCCGGGCCACGGCGTCCTGCTGATCACGCACTACACCCGCATCCTGCGTTACGTGCGGCCCGAGTTCGTGCACGTGTTCGTCGGCGGCCGGATCGTCGAAGAGGGCGGCCCGGAGCTCGCGGAAGTGCTGGAGAACGAGGGCTACGAGAAGTTCACCGGGGCGGCGGCCGCATCATGAGTGACGTGTCGTTTGACGTCGAGGCGGTCCGCAAGGACTTCCCGATCCTGTCCCGCACCGTGCGGAACGACAAGCCGCTCGTCTACCTCGACTCCGGGGCGACGTCGCAGCACCCGACCGTGGTCCTCGACGCCGAGCGGGACTACTACGAGCGGCACAACGCCGCCGCGCACCGCGGTGCGCACCTCCTCGGCGAGGAGGCCACCGAGATCTACGAGGGCACCCGCGCGAAGGTCGCGTCCTTCCTCGGCGCCGCGTCCCCTGACGAGGTCGTCTTCACCAAGTCGGCGACCGAGTCCATCAACCTGGTCGCGTTCGGCCTGGCCTGGTCGCTGAAGCCGGGCGACGAGATCCTCATCTCGGAGATCGAGCACCACGCCAACCTGGTGCCGTGGCAGCAGCTCGCGCTGCGCACCGGGGCGACGCTGAAGTGGTTCAGGGAACTGCCGGACGGGCGCATCGACGTCGACCCGGCGCTGGTCACCGAGCGGACCAAGATCGTCGCGGTGACCGGGCAGTCGAACGTCACCGGCGTGATCCCGCCGCTGCGCGAGATCGGCGAGCTGGCCCACTCGGTCGGCGCGCTGTTCCTGGTGGACGGCGCCCAGCTGGTGCCGCACCACCCGGTGAACGTGGCCGAGCTCGGGGCGGACTTCCTCGCCTTCTCCGGGCACAAGATGCTCGGGCCGCTCGGCCTCGGCGTCCTGTACGGGAAGTACGCGGCGCTCGACGCGCTGCCGCCGTTCCTCACCGGCGGGTCGATGATCGAGGTCGTCCGGATGGAGGAGACCACGTTCCTGCCGCCGCCGGCCAAGTTCGAGCCCGGCGTCCCGCCGGTCTCGCTCGCCGCGGGCCTCGGCGCCGCCATCGGACTACCTGAACGAGCTGGGGATGGACAACGTGGCCGCGCACGAGCAGGCGCTGACCGCGCACGCGCTGGAGGCGCTCGGCGAGATCGCGGGCGTCCGCCTCCTCGGCCCGCTGACCACGGAGAACCGCGGCGGAACGGTGGCGTTCGAGGTTGAGGGCGTCCACGCCCACGACGTCGGCCAGGTCCTAGACGAGCTCGGCATAGCGATCAGGACCGGCCACCACTGCGCGTGGCCCCTGCACCGGACGCTCGGCTGTCAGGCCTCCAACCGCGCGAGCTTCTACCTCTACAACACCCACGCCGAGGTCGACGCCTTGGCGGACGGCATCCGGTACACCAAGAAGTTCTTCCGCGTTTAACCGAGCCCACCCGAGGAACACGGGGTAACGGGAAGGCGTTACAGAAGGCACTATGCAGCTTCAGGACATGTACCAGGAAATCATCCTGGATCATTACCGGAACCCGCACCACAAGGGACTGCGGGACCCGTTCGACGCGCAGGTGTACCACGTGAACCCGACCTGCGGCGATGAGGTGACGCTGCGCGTCGCGCTCAAGTGGTTCTCTCCGGAAAACACGGGGGACGGCGAGCCGGTCGTCGAGGACGTCTCCTTCGACTCCCTCGGCTGCTCGATCAGCCAGGCGAGCGCGTCGGTGATGACCGACCTCGTGATCGGCAAGCCGGTCAGCGAGGCCATGAAGGTCGGCGACGCCTTCCTTGAGCTGATGCAGTCCAAGGGGCAGGTTGAGCCCGACGAGGACGTCCTCGAGGACGCGGTGGCGTTCGCCGGCGTGTCGAAGTACCCGGCGCGGATCAAGTGCGCGCTGCTCGGCTGGATGGCCTGGAAGGACGCTACCGCTCAGGCGCTCGCCGCGGGCGGTCCCGAGACTGTCAAGGAGTGAGCATGACTGAGGCAAGTACCACCGATGCAGGTACCACCGAGACTGACGCCGTTCCCGCGCTGACCGACAAAGAGGTTCAGCAGAAGACCGAGGACATCCTCGAGGCGCTGCGTGACGTAGTCGACCCCGAGCTCGGCATCAACGTCGTCGACCTCGGCCTCATCTACGGCGTGCTGCTCGACGGGCCGGACCGCGCCACCCTGGACATGACGCTGACCAGCGCGGCCTGCCCGCTCACCGACGTAATCGAGGAGCAGGCGGCCGAGGCGCTCAAGGACATCCTTGAGGACTTCAGCATCAACTGGGTGTGGATGCCGCCATGGGGCCCGGAGAACATCACCGACGACGGCCGGGAGCAGCTGCGGGCGCTCGGGTTTAACATCTGATCTTCTTGCGTCCCATTGCCCTGCCGGGGCTGACGCCTGGGGTCCGGCCCCTGCTCTTTATCGCCTGGTTATCGCTCGATCGGGGCTTCGCCTTGCCTGGTGGCTGGGTTCTCTGATTGAGCTTCGCTATGGCACTTCCTGGGTGTTCTGTCCGGTATGGGAGATGGCGGGTTAATTTAAAGTGGTGTGTGGGCGGGGTGCGGCGGGAATGGCTGGTGGGGGCCGGGTAGGATCGGCTTTCGATTATCCGGATAAGTGGCGCATCTGGGGGGATCCGAATGGTCCGGAAGTTGGCTATTGTTCTCGTTATCGGGCTGCTGGCCTTTACGGTGGGGTGTAGTTTGAAGAGCAGTACCGTGAATAGCACGGCGGCCACGGGGGGGCCGCCGGGGCCACGCCACGGCGGCCTGCCCGACCAAGAACACCACGTCGTTCGCCAAGACGAAGTTCGTCGCGGACGTCGCCCTCGCGGGCGGCGCTTTCAAGCGGTACATCTACTCGCCCGCCAAGGCCGGGAAGTTCAGGAAGGGCGCCAGCGGCAAGGTCCTCGCGCTGGTCAAGGCGGCCGCGGCCGGCGCGATACCATCAACCGGCTAACGCCGCCAAGAACGCGGCCCAGGCCAACCCGACGCTGTGCAAGCTCCTCGACGGCGCCGATCGCGAAGTTCTCCGCGGCCGTCTCCGGCCTGGTCGGCAAGGCCAAGGGCGGCAGCATCGACCCGTCGGACGTCGCCACGGCACGGCTACCTCAGCGGCCTGCACGGCGCGGCGAGCCAGGGCGGCGCCCCCTTCACCGACAACACCGGCGCCAGCGTCTAGCGGCGGGTAACCGCGACGGGCGCGGCGCTCCCCGGCGCGGAGGCGGGTGCCGCGTCCCTCGCGCCCGCCTCGTGAGCCTCCTCCCCCCACTAGGCGCGGGCGTAGAAGGGGCGGGTGTTGCCGGCGATCCAGGCGTCGATCGCGTCCGGCCCGGCGGCTCGCCGGGGAAGATGACGGTCGACGGTGAACGGGACGCGCAGCGCGACCGCGCGGCGGCGCGCTCGATGGCGTCGATCGCGGCCGCGCGAGCCTGCTCGCTGGCCGGGTCGTCGAGCGGGACGGCGATCAGAGGCCCTCGCCCTGGCCGGGGACGGACAGCCAGGCCCGGGAGGCCTGGCGGACGAAGGGCAGCGCGCGCAGCGCGGCCCGCGTCTCGGCGAGCAGCGCGACGGCTCGGCCGGCGGGTGGCCGATCAGGCAGCCGGGCCCCGGTGCCCGGGACGAGGTGCTCCATGCGAGGCCGCCGGGCGGTGCGGTGCCGGCCAGCCCGAGGATGGCCGGGGCGGTAAGCCTGGCCAGGTAGGGCACGCACTCCGGGTACAGGGGCAGGCCCGGGGACGCTGTCGGGGTTGATGCGAGCCGCACGACGCCCGACGGGCCAGCCGCGGGCAGCCGTGCGGCCAGGCGTCGCCCGCCCGCTGCCGGCACCGGCGATGTGCGGCACTGCGCTGGCGCGGCCCGGCCCGGGCAGCTCCGCCCGTCGCCGCGTCGCGCGCGGCCGCGTCCGCGCGGCCCGCCCAGGCGTTCAGCCGCTGCACGGAGGTGAAGCAGGGCACGAACTCGGCGTCCTGGTAGCCGATGAGCGGGAGCCGCACCGCGGCGCCGTCGGTGAAAGGCCGTTGCCGGCAGGCAGCGGGACCCACAGCCGGGTGGCGGCGAGCTCGGTGAGCAGGCCGGGCAGTCGGCGGGGTTCGCGATCGACCGCGGCCAGTGCCCGCTCGACCGCCTCGCACGAGGAGTAGCGCCCCGGTTGACGGCCGCCGCCGATCCGGCCGCGCGCGCCGCCCCAGGCGACGGCGCCGGGACGGATGATCGTGCCGCCGTTCGCCATCGCCTGAAGGGGCACAATGTCCGTGAGCGGCGCGCGCGGGCGAGACCGCTGCCCGGCGTGGCGGCTCCCGCCGTCGGGCACGCCTTCCGCGGGGACGGGGGTTGCCCCCCGGAAAGGAAACTGCCAGGACCGTCGCCTGGATCGGTCGAGAGCATCAGGCTTCCTCGTTTGGTCTTGTGGACTCCATGGGTGCGGAACGGTTCGTTTGCACGGTCAGTAAACACGATAGACGGTCAGTAACACGATAAGGCAGTGTCTGGTGAGGAACGTCGCTGGTAGTGGTGCTAGATGGCTCGACGTCTCGGCTGAGCGGTTCCCGGCTGGATCTCCTCGTTCGCCGGGCGGCACGGCGACCCCGGGCAGCCGGGGTCCCGGCGCCGGACGGGAGACCTCGGCGGCTCGGGATCACGCCGGGCGCACGGGGTGACGTTCACCGCGCCGGACGGCGCGGTCGCGGGGTGCCATCCGCCGTTCGCGGAATCGTCGCACTGCCGCCCGGGCGCCGCCGACCCTGGACGAGATCGCCGCGGCGATCGCCGCGCACGCCCGGGTGCCGCGCGCCGTCGGCGTGCTCCTGGTCCGGCTCGGCGGGTACGCGGCCGGGGTGTTCTCCGGCTACCCGCCGGCGCTCGCCGACGCCAAGGCCGGGTCACGCCTGGTGCACGGGCGCAGCGCGGCGGGCGGCTGGTCGCAGCACCGCTTCGCCCGCCGCCGGGAGAAGCAGGCGAACGAGGCGCTCGACGCGGCGGCGGACGCGGCCGTCGCCGTCTTCGGCCGCGGCCCGCGGCTGGACGCGGTCGTCCTCGGCGGGGACAAGCGGGCGGTCGCCGAGCTGCGCGACGACCCGCGGCTCGCCCCGTACCTGGCCATCGCGACGGAGCGGTTCCTCACCGTTCCCGACCCGAAGCGGGCCGTGCTCGAGGGCACGCCCAGGCTGTTCACCGCCGTGCGGATAAAGCTTACGGAGCCCCCGAGCTGATCCGGTATTCTTAGTAATCATGATCGTCGCCAGTGGCATTGAGCTGCGTGCTGGTGCCCGGCTCCTGCTGGCGGACGCGTCCTTTCAGGTCGCCGAGGGGGACCGCATCGGCCTCGTGGGCCGGAACGGCGCGGGCAAGACCACGCTCGCCAAGGTGCTGTCCGGTGCCGCGCTGCCCGCCGCGGGCACCGTCCGGCACTCCGGCACCGTCGGCTACCTCCCGCAGGACCCGAGGACCGGGGACCTGGACATCCTCGCGCTTGACCGCATCCTGTCCGCGCGCGGCCTCGACGAGGTGCGCGAGCAGATGCGCAAGGCCGAGGCGCTGATGTCGGACCCCGACCCGGCCAAGGCGGAGAAGGCGATCCGCCGCTACGGGACGCCTGTCGGACCGCCTCGCGGTGCTCGGCGGGTACGCGGCCGAGTCCGAGGCGGCGTCCATGGCCGCCTCCCTCGGCCTGCCCGACCGGGTGCTGCAGCCAGCCGCTGCACACGCTGTCCGGCGGCCAGCGCCGCCGGGTCGAGCTGACCCGCATCCTGTTCTCCGACGCGCAGACGCTGCTGCTCGACGAGCCGACCAACCACCTGGACGCGGACTCGGTCATCTGGCTGCGCGACCACCTCAAGACCTACCGCGGCGGGCTGCTGGTCATCAGCCACGACGTGGACCTGGTCGAGCAGGTGGTCAACAAGGTCTTCTACCTGGACGCCAACCGCTCCGTCCTGGACATCTACAACGTCGGCTGGAAGGCCTACCTCGCCCAGCGCGAGGCCGACGAGCGCCGCCGCAAGCGGGAGCGGGCCAACGCCGAGCGGCAGGCCTCCGCGCTGCAGCTGCAGGCGGCCAAGCTGGGCGCCAAGGCGACCAAGGCCAAGGCCGCGCAGAACATGCAGCGCCGCGCCGACCGCCTGCTCGACGGCCTGGAGGGCGAGCGGCAGGCCGACCGGGTCGCGAAGCTGCGCTTCCCCGACCCGGCGCCGTCGCGGCAAGACGCCGCTGACCGCCCGGGGGCTGTCGAAGTCCTACGGGTCCCTCGAGGTGTTCACCGACGTGGACCTGGCCATCGACCGGGGCAGCCGGGTCGTGGTGCTCGGCCTCAACGGCGCGGGCAAGACCACCCTGCTGCGGCTGCTGGCCGGCGTGGAGAACGCGGACACCGGCGAGGTAATCCCAGGTCACGGGCTAAGGCTGGGCTATTACGCGCAGGAGCACGAGACCCTGGACACCGAGCGGTCGCTTATCGAGAACATGCGCACCGCCGCGCCGGACCTCACCGACACCGAGCAGCGGAAAGTCCTCGGCTCATTCCTCTTCTCCGGGGACGACGTCGATAAGCCGGTCGGCGTGCTTTCCGGTGGCGAGAAGACGCGATTGGCGCTGGCGCTCCTTGTTGTTTCCGGTGCGAATGTGCTGCTGCTCGACGAGCCGACGAACAACCTGGACCCGGCCAGCCGCGAGGAGATCCTGGCCGCGCTGGCGGGCTACCGCGGCGCCATCGTGCTCGTCACCCACGACGAGGGAGCGGTGGACGCGCTTTCGCCGCAGCGGGTGATTGTGTTGCCAGAGGGAACAGAGGACACCTGGTCCGCCGATTTCGCTGACCTGGTCGCTCTGGCCTGACGCGGCCGCCATTCACCGTCCGTTTGGCTAAGCCGAACTATCCCCGTCGATGCGGGTGGTCAACGACGCCCCGATAGGTGATCATTGCGGTAGGGGACGTAACGCAATGAGTGCTATACCTTACGGGAGGTAAAGGTGGCCGAATCGACGACGCTGAGAAAAGGCACCCGGGTAACCGGGGAAGACCGCAGCAAGCTGGCGACCGACCTGAAGAACCGCTACGACGCCGGCGAGTCCATCCGCTCGCTGGCGACCGCGACCGGCCGGTCGTACGGGTTCATCCACCGCATCCTCACCGAGACCGGCGTGGCCCTGCGCGGCCGGGGCGGCGCCACCAGGAAGTAACGCGCCCCCGCCGGGCCCGGCGGGCCTGTTCGCCCGGCGGAAAACCATGCCGCAGCGGTTCCCGCCGCGAACTAGCATCGGGCAAGTGATGGTCACGGTCCAGGAGTGCATGGGGATGCGCGGCGGGTTCCGCATGGACCCGTCGGTCACCAAGCAGAAGCTCAAGCCAGGGACGATCAAGCGGATCGCCGGCTACGCCCGGCCTTACCGCGTCAAGCTGTCTATCTACCTGTTCGCGACGGCGCTCGACGCGGCGATCACCGTGGTCAACCCGCTGCTGCTGCGCGAGCTGATCGACAACGGGATCATCGCCCGCAACGAGGGCATCGTCGTCGCGGTGGCGCTGACCGTCGCGGGCGTCACGATGTTCGACGCGCTGCTCGGCGTGATAAACCGCTACTTCTCCTCGCGGATCGGCGAGGGCCTCATCTACGACCTGCGCACCCAGGTCTTCGACCACGTGCAGCGCCAGCCCCTGGCGTTCTTCACCCGCGCGCAGACCGGCTCGCTGGTCAGCAGGCTCGACGGGGACGTGGTCGGCGCGCAGCAGGCGATCGTGGGCGTGCTGTCCAGCGTCCTGTCCAACGTCCTGTCGCTGGTCGTCATCCTGATCACCCTGTTCTACCTGTCCTGGCTGGTCAGCCTCATCGGCCTGGTGCTGATCCCGCTGTTCATCTTCCCCGCCCGCCTGCTCGGCCGCCGCCTGCAGCGCCTGTCGCGGGAGTCCATGCAGCTCAACGCCGAGATGGGCTCCACGATGACCGAGCGGTTCAACGTCGCGGGCGCGATGCTGGCCAAGCTCTACGGGCGCCCGCGCGAGGAGTCCGAGCTGTTCGCCGCCAAGGCGTTCAAGGTCCGCGAGATCGGCGTCACCCGGGACATGTACGGGATGGTCTTCATGATCGCCATCACCCTGCTGACCGGGCTGTTCACCGCGGTGGTGTACGGCGTCGGCGGCAGCCCTGGTGGTCAACGGCGCGTTCCAGTTCGGCACGCTGGTGGCGCTCGCCCAGCTGCTCGGCCGCGTGTACGGGCCGATCGGGTCCCTGTCCAACGTCCAGATCCAGGTGATGACCGCGCTGGTCAGCTTCGACCGGGTCTTCGAGGTGCTCGACCTGGAGCCGCTGATCAAGGAGAAGCCGGGCGCGGCCGCGCTGACCGCCCGCGACGCGACGGGCACGGCGCCGTCCATCGCGTTCGACCAGGGTGTCGTTCCGCTACCCGACCGCGTCCGAGGTGTCCCTCGCCTCCCTGGAGTCGATCGCGCTCAAGCGGCCGGAGCGGACCGACGCCGCCGCCGGCGTGCTGCACGACGTCTCCTTCACCGTCCCGGCCGGCAAGCTCGACCGCCCTCGTCGGCCCGTCCGGCGCGGGCAAGACCACGATCACCCAGCTGGTGTCCCGGATGTACGACCCGAACGACGGGGCGGTCCTGATCGGCGGCCACGACATCCGCGACGTCACCCTCGACTCGCTGCACGACGTGGTCGGCGTGGTGACCCAGGACGCGCACCTGTTCCACGACACGATCCGGGCCAACCTGCTGTACGCCCGCCCCGCGGCGTCCGAGGCGCGAGCTGGTCGAGGCGTGCCGGGCCGCGCAGATCTGGGACCTCGTCTCGGTGCTGCCCGACGGGCTCGACACGATCGTCGGCGACCGGGGCTACCGGTTGTCCGGCGGGGAGAAGCAGCGCATCGCCCTCGCGCGGCTGCTGCTGAAGGCGCCCTCCATCGTGGTGCTCGACGAGGCGACCGCGCACCTGGACTCCGAGTCCGAGTTCGCCGTCCAGCAGGCGCTGTCGGTCGCCCTGCAGGGCCGGACGTCGCTGGTCATCGCGCACCGGCTGTCCACCGTCCGCGAGGCCGACCAGATCCTGGTGATCGAGGCGGGCCAGGTCGCCGAGACCGGCACGCACGAGCAGCTGCTCGAAGCCGGCGGCCTGTACGCGGACCTGTACCTGACCCAGTTCAAGCACCAGGAGAACCAGGAGCAGTACTCGCAGCGGTTGCGTGGTCCCGTCCTGTAGCCGCCCTACTTGTACCCGAGGCGGCGGAGCTCCTCGCCCGCGACCTTCTCGACGTCGGCGAGCTGGCTGTAGGACAAGGTGCGCCGCCATTCGTTCTGCTCCAGCTGGGCGCGCCGGGTCGACGGGGTCACCGGCGCGGCGACCTTCGCGCCGGCGAACTCGCTGAGCATGGCGGCCGCCGTGCCCGGGTTGCGGGCCATGTCCTCGTAACGGAGCGTCTTGAGCTGGTCGGCGGGCAGCGCCCGGCGCAGCCGGGCGGCGATCCTGATCGCCCCGCGCCAGCGCATCGCGCACTTGCCCGCGTCGGACAGCGACGGCCACAGCAGGCGGTCCGACTCGTCCCCGACCCCGTAGAACGGGTTGGGGAACTCGGTCTCGATGTTGACCACGCTCGGCCGGAACCAGGACATCGCCACCTGGTCGGTGAGCATCGCCGCGACGCTGTCCCGGCCGTCCCGCACGACCTGGACGATCAGCGCGTCCGGGAACGCGGCGACCAGCGCCTCGGCGCAGTAGGTAAGGTCGGGGCTCGCGTCGCCGAACCGGGTCAGCCCGCGCTGCTCGGCGCACGGCCCGCCCTCCGGCTCGCGCAGCCCGGCCGCGGAGCGGCACTGCGACGAGCACTCAACGCAGCTCGTCGGGCTGATCTGCCAGCCCTGCGCGAACGCGTCGCGCATGACCGCGGCGGCGGCCTCCCCCCGGCCGCTGTGCATCGACGGCCGGCGGGCGAACCCGTAGACAGCCTGCAGCACGATCTGCTGCCCGATGGTCACGTGGAACCCCGGGGAGATCTTGAGCGCCCGGCCAACCCACTCCGCGCCGGAGTGCGGCGCGCCGATCACGAACACCGGCTGGGAGACGTTGCGGGCGTTGACGAAGAGAATGTGGCGCGGGGGCATCAAGCTCGTTATCGGGGTGAGCCTGCGGAAGGCGGGGGCGGGGGAGGGGCGGCCGGAAGGGAGGCGGGCCCAGGCTCGGGAGGCGGGCCAGAGCCGGGTAAGGAGGGGGCGGGGCGGGGGGTGAGTCGTTCGGTTCTCCCAGTACCGTACTCGGTGCGGCGACCGCATAAGCTATGTCCGTGCGACTACTACCGTGTGTCGTGATCAGGGCCGCTTTGACCAGGCCTGTCATGCTTTGCCTGGCCGGCGCGGCCTGCTGCCTGGGCGTCACCGGATGCGCGCAGTTCAACAAGGCGCTGGGCCAGCAGCAGGCGACGATCTACTTCCAGTCGAGCACGCCGGTCTCATTCAAGCTGAAGGTCCGCGCCGCGTGCGACAACCTGCCGCACGTGAAGGCCACCCCGATCTCGACCGCGGTACCGCTGACGTCGGCGGTCGACGTCGTCACCTACAACACGACCGGCGCGGGCGTCGCCGACATCGCCCGCCTCGAGGAGTGCGTGAACAAGTACGAGCCCCAGGTCCAGGGCGTCGACGTCACCGACTCCTCCGACGACAGCTGACCGCGGGCACCCCTGCCTCGTTACAAGCGTTGCTGCCCTGTTTCCTAGTTTCCAGGTCCGGTATATAGTGCTTATTGCCTAGTAAATCGATTGGGAATGGAAACTTAATGCGCAAAGTCCTGGCTGGTGCCGCCGCCATCGCTGGCGCCGCCCTCCTCGCCGCTGGATGCTCCTCAAGCGGCTCGTCGTCGTCTTCCGCCGCCGCCGGGGGAAGCAGCGCGGCCGGCGGCGGAAGCAGCGCCGCTGCCGCGCCGGTGACCGTGCGCCTTGGCTACCTCGCGAACATCACGCACGCGCCGGCGCTGATCGCGGTGAAGAACGGCTACTTCACTAAGGAACTCGGCAGCGCGGGCAGCGTGAAGACCACCGTTTACACCAGCGGGACGCAGGAGACGACCGCGATCCTGGCGGGCCAGATCGATGCCGCCTACGTGGGGCCGAACCCGGCGATCAACGCGTTCCAGAAGTCCAACGGCACCGCCATCAAGGTCATCAGCGGCGTAGCGACCGGCGGGGCGTCGGTCGTCGTGCAGCCCGCCGTGACCTCGGCGGCGCAGCTCAAGGGCAAGTCGATGGCGACCCCGTCGCTCGGCAACACCCAGGACGTGGCGGCCCGCTACTGGCTCAAGCAGCAGGGGCTGGCCACCACCACGACCGGCGGCGGCGACGTGACGATCAAGCCGACCGCGCCGAACTCCGCGGCCGTCCTCCAGTTCAAGTCCGGGCAGATCGCCGGCGCCTCCGAGCCCTCGCCCTACGACGTCGAGATGGTCCAGGACGGCGGCAAGGTCCTGCTGACCGAGCCGGGCGTGACGACCGTGCTGATGGTCACCCAGTCGTTCCTGTCCGCGCACCCGGCCGTCGTCGCCGACCTGCTGAAGGCCAACCTGGACGCGCTCGGCTACATCAAGGCCAACCCGTCGGGGGCGGCGGCGGCGGCCAACGACGAGCTCGCCGCGTACACCGGCAAGCCGCTGTCGTCTAAGGTGCTCACCCCCGCGTTCAAGGAGATCACCTTCACCGACGACCCCGACGCGGCGTCGCTGACCCAGGACGCGCAGCAGGCCGTCGCGGTCGGCCTGCTCAAGTCGGCGAGCCTGGACGGGATCTTCGACCTGGACCCGCTCAACGGGATCCTCAAGGCGGCCGACCAGCCGGCGGTCAGCGCCGGATCGTAGACCGCGGCCCGGGCCCGCCTGGCGGGCCCGGGCGCCGGCCGGGCCGTGAGCCCGGCAACCACAGAAGGCGAGACAGCGGAGCGTCCCATGTCCATTACAGCGGTAACGGAGACGGCGGCAGTCACGCTGTCCGGCGTTTCCAAGACCTACGGGCGCGGCGGCGCCGCCGTCCGCGCCCTCGACCAGGTGTCCCTGACCGCCGCGCCGGGCGAGTTCACCTGCATCATCGGCGCGTCCGGCTGCGGCAAGTCGACCCTGCTGTCGCTCGTCGCCGGCCTCGAGGAGCCGACCGCCGGCGACGTCAGGACGGGCGGCCGGGTGGCGTTCATGTTCCAGGAGCCAGGGCTGCTTCCCTGGCTTACCGCGAGCGGCAACATCGAGCTGGCGCTGCGCGCGCGCAAGGTGCCCCGGTCCGTGCGCAAGGCCCGGGCGCTTGAGCTGCTGGAGTCGGTCCACCTCGAGGGGTTCGCCAGCAAGCGGCCGCACGAGCTGTCGGGCGGCATGCGCCAGCGGGTCGCGCTGGCCCGGGCGCTCAGCCAGGACGCGGACGTGCTGCTGATGGACGAGCCGTTCGGCGCCCTCGACGCGATGACCCGCGACCTGCTGCACGACGAGCTCGACCGGGTCCGCGAGCGGGTCGGGCGGCCGCTCACCATCCTGTTCGTCACGCACAACGTCCGCGAGGCGGTCCGGCTCGGTGACCGGGTCGTGCTGCTGTCCAGCAGGCCGGGCCGGGTCATCGAGGAGTACCCGGTGCCGGCCGAGCGGCCGCGGCGGATCGACTCCGCGGCGGTCGCTGAGCTGGCCAGCGTCATCACCGACCGGCTGCGCGGGGAGGTAAGCCGCCATGGCAGCTGACACGACACTCGCCGGGCTTGACGCCCTGGAGCTTGCCCCCACGCCCCGGGGCCTGGACGCTAGCGAGCGGGCGCGGCGGATCTGGGCGGCGGTCTGGCCCAAGCTGGCCGCGATCGCCCTGGTGGGGGCCGCCTGGGAGCTGATCCACCTCACCGGCTGGAAGAAGTTCGTGCTGCCCGGGCCCGGCGTCACCCTGTCCAACCTGTGGACTCAGCTGCAGGCGGGCCTGCTCTGGCACGCGATCGGCGACACCCTGGAACGGGCCGTCGTCGGCTACGCGCTTGCCCTGGCCATCGGCAGCGTCGTGGGCCTGCTGGTGGCGAGGGTCCCCCCGGTGCGGGCCGCGATCGGCTCGCTGATCACCGGCCTGCAGACGCTGCCGTCGGCGGCGTGGATCCCGTTCGCCATCATCTTGTTCGGGGCGAACTTCTCCGCGATCCTGTTCATCATCGTGATGGCCTCCGCGCCGGCCGTCGCCAACGGGGTCATCGCCGGCGTCGACTACATCCCGCCGCTGCTGCTGCGGTCGGGCAAGATGATCGGGCTGCGCGGGCTGAGCCTGACCTGGCACCTGGTCGTGCCCGCGGCGCTGCCCACCTTCGTGGCCGGGATGAAGCAGGCGTGGGCGTTCACCTGGCACGCCCTGCTCACCGCCGAGCTGCTGGTGATCGTGGCGGGCCAGCCCTCGATCGGCGTGCTGTTCCAGGCGGACCAGGACCAGACGGACATGCCCTCCACGATCGCGGTGATGATCGTCATCCTGGTCCTCGGCGTCCTCGTGGACGCGGCGTTCGGCGCCGCGAACCGGACGATCAGGAAGCGCTGGGGGCTTACGTAATACTTACGTCCGGACATGTGGGAAATGTGCCGTCCCATACTAGGGAACACCGGTAGCCTAATCACGAACGAACTACATCTGTGTAACTTAAGCCCGTTATCTCGTGACCTGCGGGGGATGGAGCAGATGGAACACATGGGCATGGGAACGCGTGCTACCGACCCAGAGCTGGACGAGGCCCTCTCCCGGGCCATCCGCCAGCTCATCGCCGAGGCGATCGAGGCTGGCGAGAGCGACGCGTCATCCGCCGCGGCTTAGCCGGCGCGACGGGGACGGGGCACTGACGACAACGAGCGGCCTGGGCCGGGGTACCCCGGCCCAGGCCGCTTCGTCATTTCCTGGCGGTTTCCCCGCCCGGCGCGGGCGGTCAGCTGATCGCCACCTCCGCCTCGATCTCGACCGGGATGCCGAGCGGCAGCTCGGCGACCCCGATGGCGGAGCGCGCGTGCGCGCCCGCCTCCGTGCCCCACAGGCTGGCGATCACGTCGGAGAAGCCGTTGATCACCGCCGGGGTGCGGTTGAAGCCGGGGGCCGCGTTGACCATGCCGAAGACGCGCAGCCAGGCGGTCACCCGGTCCAGGTCGCCAAGCGCGCGCTTGAGGCTGGCCAGGATGGCCAGCGCCGTCGCGCCGGCCGCGGTGTAGGCCTCCTCCTCGGTCAGGTCGGCGCCGACCTTGCCGCGGGCCGGCCAGAGGCTGCCGTCGGGCAGCAGCGGGCCGTGACCGGAGACGTAGGCGCGTCCTTCCCAGACCCGCACCCACGGGAACGGAAGGACAAGCCCGGCGGGGGACGCCATCGCCGCGGGCAGTTCAAGGCCGAGCTCGGCCAGCCGCTGTTCGATCCGCATGCCGCCATCCTCCCGCATCCGTCGGCCCGCCGCAGGCGGGAACGGCGACCGTGACCGCCACCCTCACTGATAACAGCAAGAAGCGCTTGCGCTTGGGTTGCTGCCGGCGAAGCCGGGCGGGGGCGGGGCTCGGATCGGCCGGCTACTCGCCGGTGGGGCCGCCTGCCAGCTCGGCCACGACGTCCAGGTGGCCCAGGTGGCGGGCGTACTCCTGGAGCAGGTGGAACAGGACCCGTTCCAGGGTGGCGGGCGGCGCGCCGTCCCAGCGCTCGCCCGGCTTGCCCGCCTCGCTGAGGTCGTGCGCGGCGATGACCCGGCCGCTGCGCTCCGCCTGGGCGTCCAGCGCGGCGAGCAGGCCGTCGAGGGTTTCCTCCGGGCCGACGTACCAGCGCCCGTCGCGCCGGTCACCCCACGGGTCGGCGACCTCGCGGCCCTCGAAGCCCCACTCCAGCCAGCGCATCTCCACGAAGGTCAGGTGCTTGAGCAGCTCGAGCGGGGTCCAGCCGGACATCAGGCGGCTGCGGCGCAGTTCCTGCTCGGGCAGCCCGCGCAGCTTCGCGGCGAGCCGGTCGCGGAAGTAGCCGAGGTACCGGGTGAACACCTCGGCGCGTGATCCGGCCGGGGCCGTCGGCTCGGGAAACGGGACGGTCATGGACGCCAGGCTAGTGCGGAGGGTCCAGTGCGGGGGGCGCGGGGACGCGCGACCGTTTCCGCTAGGTGGTCGCGACCAGGAAGTCCTCGCCGGTTGACATGCGCAGCCCGTCGGCCCGCCCCGCGAAGTAGCGGTCGTTCAGCTCGCGGCCGGGTACGTGCCGCACGTCCCTGAAGCCGGCCGCGCGGGCCAGGTCCAGGAACTCGGCCGGGGTGAAGAAGCTGATGAAGGGCGTCCCCGACGACCGGGCGCCGTTCTCCGCCATGATCCAGCCCTGGCGGTCCCGCTCGTCGACCAGGTCCAGGGGGAGCAGGAACGTCAGCGCGGCGGTGGAGCCGGGGGCGAGCGCCGCCAGGTCGCGCAGCGTCGCCTCGTTCGCCTCCCTGGTCAGGTACATGCTCACGCCGGTGGACGCGACCACCGCGGGCCGCGCCGCGTCGAAGCCGGCCTTCGCTACCTCCGCCTGCCAGGACGCGCCCTGCTCGAAGTCCACCGGGACGAGCCGCAGCCAGTCCGGTATCCCGTAGCCGAGGTCGGCCAGGCGCTGGCGCTTCCAGGCCTGCGTGCCCGGCTGGTCCACCTCGAACACCGTGAGCCGCGACGCGAGGTCAGCGCGGCGCTGGGCGAACGTGTCGAGGCCGGCCCCGAGCAGCACGTACTGCCCGGTCCCGGCCCGGGCCCGCTCGGCCACCAGGTCCTCGATGAACCGGGCCCGGGCGACCATCGAGGCCCGGAAGCCGCTGGTGAACACCGGGTCCATGTCCGGCCGTTCCCGCCAGCCGTCGTCCGGGCCCGCGAGCCGCAGCCCGACCTCGTCCTCAAGGACATGCGGCGGGGCGTCCGCCTCGACGTGCAGCGCCCGCCACAGCGCGGTCCGCACCGCGGTGTGGTCGGGCTCGGTCACCTTGCCGTCAACCACGGGGTCATCAGCCACCCGGCTAACCTACACCGACGCCGTCGTCCCGCCGCCGGGCGGGAACCCGGGGCGGGACGACGGGCAACACGCCCCCGTTTGGAGTGTTGCTTATCTTTCGGTGCTCGCTGGTTAGTGGCTGACCATGGCGCGCAGGCTCTGGCGCAGCGAGTCCATGGTCGCGAGGACCGCGGTCGGCTCGTAGCCGCAGTGCGCCATGCAGTTGTCGCAGCGCGGGTCCTTGCCGCGGCCGAACTTGTCCCAGTCGGTCGTCTCCAGCAGTTCCTTCCAGGTGTCGACGTAGCCGTCGTCCATCAGGTAGCAGGGGCGCTGCCAGCCCTGCAGCGTGTACAGCGGCACGCCCCACGGGGTGCACTGGAAGTCGGCCTTGCCCTCGAGGAAGTCCAGGTAGAGCGGGGAGTGGTTGAAGCGCCACTTCTTGCGGCGGCCGTCGGCGAACGCCTTGCTGAACAGCTCGCGGGTCTGCGTGACGCCGAGGAAGCGGTCCTGGTCGGGCGCCTTGGAGTAGGCGTACCCGGGGGCGATCTCCAGCCGGTCCACGCCGAGCTCGTCGTTGATGTAGTCCAGGGTGTCGATCAGGTCCTGCGGGGTCTCGGTGTTGAACACGGTGGTGTTCGTGTAGACCGCGAAGCCCTTGGACTTGGCCAGCTTGATCGCCTCGACGGCCTGGTCGAAGACGCCGGCCTTGGCCACGGCGTCGTCGTGCCTCTCGCCGATGCCGTCCAGGTGGACCATCCAGGCGAAGTTCTTGTGCGGCTTGAACTTGTCGATGTGCTTGGGCAGCAGCACCGCGTTGGTGCACAGCACGACGAACTTCTTGCGCTTGAGCAGCTCTTCCAGGATCACGTGGATCTGCGGGTGCATCAGCGGCTCGCCGCCGGCGATCGACACCATGGGCGCGCCGCACTCCTCGACCGCGGCCACCGCCGTCTCGACCGACATGCGCTGCTTGAGCAGCGTGTGCGGCTGCTGGATCTTGCCGCAGCCGGCGCACTTGAGGTTGCACGCGTACAGCGGCTCGAGCTCCATGATCAGCGGGTACTTCTTCACGCCGCGGAGCTTCTGCTTCATCAGGTAGGTCCCGAGCTTCACCGTGAGGTGAAACGGCATCGCCATGATCCAGTCTCCGTCTCCCCGCCCCCGTTGCCCTGCAGGGCGCGGCTAGCCGTGCTAAACGCGCAGTGTATCTAACAAGCACGTTGCATCAAATGCACGCCGCATTGAACATACACGCTGTATGTCACATGATGGCTGTATGCCAGCGAATTCGCAAGCCCCCGACGACGCCGGACCCCGGGCCGGAGGTGACAGGCGCGTCAGCCGCCCGGGCCCGCGCCCGGCGCGCCGAGCACGCCGCCGACACCCGGGAGGCGCTGCTCACGGCGGCACGCGGGCTGTTCGCGGCCCAGGGCTTCGACGGCACCGGCACCGAGCAGATCGTCGCCGAGGCCCGGGTCACCCGCGGCGCCCTGTACCACCACTTCCGCGACAAGGCCGACCTGTTCCGCGCGGTCATGGCCGAGGCGGCCGCGGACGTTGCCCGGCGGCTCATCGACGAGCAGCTGGCCGCGGAGCGCCGGGTCGCCGTTGGCGGAGATCCGGGACGGGGTGAGCGCGTTCCTCGACGTCTGCGTCGGCGGGGACTTCCAGCGGATCGTGCTGGTGGACGGCCCCCGCGTGCTCGGCTCGGACGCCTGGGACGACCTGGTCGAGCGGTACGGGCGCAGCATGCTGGAGGAGTGGCTGGCCCGGGCGTGAGCGCGGGCGACCTGGACCCGGTGCCGGTCCGCACCGCTGGCCCGGCTGATCATCGCGATGCTCACCGAGGCCAGCCTGGCCATCGCGCGGTCCGCCGACCCCGCGGTGACCCGCGCCGAGCTCGGCGCGGCACTCGACCGGGTGCTCACCGGGCTGCGGCCGCGGCCCGACGCCGGGTAACGGCCCGCTGCCGCAACCACCCGGCGCCCCGACGACGAGGACGGCCTGCTTTGCTTAGCCGGCGACCATGATCACGATCGATTTGCGGCTTATGTCGCGCCACCGGCTAAGCAAAGGCGAGATGAGGTGGTCGTCGGCTAAGCAAAGGCGCGCCTGCCGGGATGACGCAGACGGGGCGGGAAGGCAACTGCGGCTGTCGTGTTTGTACTGAAGCCGTACATGTCAGGGCGCCGTGTCAGGCTCGTGTCAGGTGCGCGTCAGGGCTGCTGGCGATGGTTGAGCCATGGAAAACGCAGCCATCGCAGTCACCGGGCTGCGCAAAACGTACGGCGACAAGGTCGTGCTCGACGGCATCGGCTTCGAGGTCGCCGCGGGATCGGTCTTCTCGATGCTCGGTCCGAACGGGGCCGGCAAGACGACGACGGTGAACGTGCTGACCACGCTGATGAAGCCGGACGCGGGGACCGTGCAGGTGGCGGGCACGACGTCGCCACCAGACCGGCAGGTGCGCGCCGCGATCGGCGTCACCGGGCAGTTCGCCGCGGTCGACGAGCTGCTGACCGGGCGGGAGAACCTGCGGATGATGGCGGACCTGAAGCGGACCGCCCCGCCGGGAAGCTGGTCTCGCAGCTGCTCGAGCGCTTCGACCTGACCGAGGCCGCGGACAAGATGGCCTCGACCTACTCCGGCGGCATGCGCCGCAAGCTCGACCTGGCGATGACGCTGGTCGGCAGCCCGCGGATCATCTTCCTCGACGAGCCGACGACCGGGCTGGACCCGCGCAGCCGGCGCACCATGTGGGAGATCGTCCGCGAGCTGGTCGCCGAGGGCACCACCATCTTCCTGACCACCCAGTACCTGGAGGAGGCCGACCAGCTGGCCGACCGGATCGCGGTGCTGGACGGCGGGCGGATCGTCGCGCAGGGCACCGCCGAGGAGCTCAAGCGCCAGATCCCGGGCACCCATGTGCGGCTGAGGTTCGCCAGCGTCGCCGAGCTCGACAGCGCGGTGCGGGTGCTCGGCGCGGGGACGCGCGACGAGCAGAACTGTCCCTGCGGGTGCCCAGCGACGGCGACGTCGCGCTCGTTGCGGGCCCTGCTGGACCGGCTCGACGAGTACTCGATCGACCCCAGGAGTTCTCCGTGCACACGCCGGACCTCGACGACGTCTTCCTCGCCCTGACCGGACACGCAGCCGTGACCGGAAACGCAGCCCTCACCGAGCCCGAAACCACGGAGGCAAAGTAACATGACCACCTCATCGACTGCCCTCGGCGACTCGGCGATCATGCTGCGCCGCAACTTCAGGCACACCGTCCGCAACCCCGTCACCGTCTTCAACGCGATCCTGTTCCCCATCGTCATGATGCTGATGTTCGTCTACGTATTCGGCGGCGCGTTCAAGGTCGGCGGCAGCTACATCGACTACGCGGTCCCCGGGCTGATCGTCATGGCCATCACCTACGGCCTCGGCCCGACCGCGGCGGCCGTGAACGACGACATGACCAAGGGCATCATCAACCGGTTCAAGACCATGGACGTCTCCCGCGGCGCGGTGCTGACCGGCCACGTCGTGGCCACCACGGTCCGCGCCGTGATCGCCGTCGGCGCCATCATCGGCGTCGGCTTCGCGATGGGCTTCCGCTCGCACGGCAGCCTGCTCGACTGGCTCGCCGCGATCGGGCTGGTGCTGCTGCTGGCCTTCGCGACCAGCTGGCTCACCGTGGCCATGGGGCTGGCCGCCAAGATCGGTGGAGTCCGCCGGGCTGGCGACCGTGCCGCTGATCATGCTGCCCTTCTTGAGCAGCGCGTTCGTGCCGGCCGCCACCATGGAGACCGGGATCAGGCAGTTCGCCGAGTACCAGCCCTTCACCCCGATCATCGAGACGCTGCGCGGGCTGCTGTCCGGCGGCCACGTCTCGACCGGCACACCGTCGCCGGCGCTGGCCTGGTGCATCGGGTTCGCGCGTCGCTCGGCTACGCGTGGGCGGTGTCGACTTTCAAGAAGCGAGCGTGACCTCGGCGAGCTCGGCCAGCTCGGTCCGCGCCCCGTCCCGAGCCGCCTCGGCGAACCTCGTGTCGCCGAGGCGGTCCGCGTCTCCGTCTCGATCCGGTCTGACGTCCGGGTGCGAGCTGTCGGGGAGTCCGCGCAGGGCCGCGGCCGCGCCGAGCAGCCGTGCCGCCTGCTCGGGCTGGTCCTGGCGCAGTGCGAGATCCGCGATGCCGACGAGCGACCGTGGCGATCAGCGGCGGGAGTCCCGACCTCGGTCGCCGCCGCCAGGCTGCCGCGCTGTACTCGCGGGCCTCGTCCAGGTCGTCGTGCCAGGAGCGAGCATGTCGTGCGCATCGCGCGGATAGTACGGCTGCTCCGCCTCCTCGCCGAGCAGGGCCGTGGCCACGTCGATCTGCCGCCGGGACTCGGCCGGGTCGCCGGACCAGCGGGCGAGGTCCACCTTCGCCAGAGCCAGCTCGGCCAGTGCGTCGGGCCAGGTGACCCGCTCCGCGCTGCGCTCGCCGTCGGCGATCGCGGCCGCGCTGCGCGTCCCGGTCCCCGGCCATCCAGAACATCTGCGCCTGCCGCGCCCGCATCCGGATGACCTCCTCGGGGGCGCCGACCTCGGCGATGACCGCGACCGCCTGCTCGTAGTAGCGCGCGCGGCCCGGGCGAACTCGCCGCGCACCGCGATCCGGTCGGCCAGCTCGGTCAGGGCGAGGGAGATGCCGAACCGCTCGCCGATCGCCTGGAACTCGGCCAGCGCCGTCTCCAGGTGCTCGTCCGCGTCCAGCCCGCCGTGGCCGAACATGATCCGCATCTTGCCGGTCTGGAGCCGGGCCAGGGCACGGACCCAGGGATCGTCGTCGTCCAGCTGCGGCTCGAACGCCGACAGCGCCTCGGCCGGCGCCTGCAGCATCCGCTCCAGCGGCTCGACCAGCGCCATGCCGGGGTGTCGGCGCGCGCCGGGCTCGGTGGACCGGCTGGCCTGGTACGCCTTGTGGATCCACTCCGTCGGCGGCGTGCTCGTCGCCCCGGCCGGAGGTCGCGAACATCACGATCAGCGCGTACACCACGGCGCGGACCTCGGCGGAGGCCTCGCCGGGCACTGACGCGGCCGCGGTGAGCAGCTCCATGACCCTCGGTCCTGTGGCCGGCCAGCCACCAGTACCAGCCCGAGCCGGCGGCGAGCCGCATCGCGGGCGGGCAAGCCTCGCGGCCAGCGCGCCCCGCATCGCGGCGGCGATGTTGTCGTGTTCGGTCTGCAGCACGGCCAGCCACGCGACCTGCTCGCGCGCCGCAGGTGCGGTTCGGCGGTCTCGGTCAGCAGGGTGAAGTAGTCCAGGTGCGCTTGGCGCGCTGGTCCGCTCCTCGCCGGCCTCGGCCAGGCGCTGGGCGGCGTACTCGCGGATGGTGCCGCTCATGCGGAAGCGTGGGGCGTCCTCGTTTCCGTCGGCGCGTCGGCGACCAGCAGGGATTTCTCGGTCAGGGCGGTCAGCAGCTCCAGGACCAGATCCGGCTCGATCGCTTCACCGGCGGCCTCTTCGCCGGCACAGACCTGCTCCGCGGCCTCCAGACCGGCGCCGCCGGCGAACACCGAGAGCCTTCGCAGGACCGCTGCGCTCGGCGTCGGACAGCAGCTCCCAGCTCCAGTCGACCACCGCGCGCAGCGTCCGGTGCCGGGGCAGCGCGATCCGGCTGCCGCCGGTCAGGAGCCGGAACCGGTCGTCGAGGCGGGCGGCGAGCTGGTCCACGGACATGGTGCGCAGCCGGGCCGCGGCCAGCTCGATCGCCAGCGGCATGCCGTCCAGCGCCCGGCACACCCGGGCCATCGTCGCCAGCTGCGGCGCGGTGAGGATCAGGGCGGGGCGCACCGCCTGGGCCCGGTCGCGCAGCAGCTGCACGGCCGGGGAGGCTTCGATCTCTGCCGGCCCGGCGTCCTCGGCAGGCAGCGCCAGCGGCGTCACCGGCCACAGCGCCTCGCCGGTGATGCCGAGCGGCTCGCGGCTGGTGGCCAGGATCCGCAGCCCCCGGCACTCGCCGAGCACCCGGTGCGCGAACAGCGCCGCGGACTCGATCACGTGCTCGCAGTTGTCCAGCACGATCAGCGCCCGCCGCTCGCGCATCGCGGCGACGAACCGCTCGACCGGCTCGGCGTTGGGGTTCTCGCCGAGCAGGGCGTCGCGCAGGCCCAGCCCGGACAGCGCGGCCTGCGCCACGTCGCCGTCCGGCCCGATCGCTGCGAGCTCCACCAGCCACGCTCCGTCCGGCAGCCCGCCGAGCGGCGCCCGCGCGGTCTCCACGGCCAGCCGCGTCTTCCCGGCGCCGCCCGGCCCGATCACGGTGGTCAGGCGGTGCCCGCGACGAGCTCGCGGACGGCGGCGACCTCGGCCTCGCGCCCGACGAAGCTGGTCAGCTCCGAGCGCAGGTTGGTCTTGCGGGTCTCCTCCCGCCGCCCGCCGAGCTCGCCGCGCAGCAGCGCGACGTGCAGCGCGGACAGCTCCGGCGAGGGGTCGGTGCCGAGCTCGTCGGCCAGCGCCTCCCTGGTGCGCTGATACAGCTGCAGCGCCTCGTTGTCCCGGCCGGCGGCGTCGAGCGCGCGCATCAGGGAGGACGACAAGCCGCTCGCGCGCGGGATGCGCGGCGACCAGGTCACTCAGCTCGGTGACCAGCTCCGCGCCGCGCCCGAGCGCGATCTCTGCCTCGAAGCGCTCCTCGCCGGCAGTCAGCCGCAGGTCCTCCAGCCGGACGACCGACCGCGTCGAACGCGCCGCTGTCCTGCAGCCCGACGTCCTGCATGGCGCCGCCGCGCCAGAGCGCGAAGGCCTCGCGCAGCAAGCGTGCCCGCTGCGAGACGTCCTCGACCGGCGGCCTGCGCTGCGCTCACAAGACGTTCGAAGCGCACCGCGTCGACGGCGTCGGGATCGACGGTCAGGCGGTAGCCGTCGCTGCCCGTCGACAGCCGCGTCCGGCAGCGCTTTGCGCAGCCGGGAGACCAGGCGCTGCAAGGCGTTGGCCGCGTCGGCGGGCGGATTCTCGCCCCAGATCCAGTCGACCAGCGAAGCCTTCGGGACCACCTGGCCCGGCCGCAGCGCGAGGGCGATCAGCAGCTCCGCGCAGCCGCGCGCCCGGGACATCGGCGAGGCGCCGGCTTCCGTGCGAACCTCGAGGGGCCCCAGCATCGCGATCTGCACGCGCTGATTCTGCCACGGGGGCGGACCGTCTCCAACCCGCGGGCGCGGCCCGGAAACCGCCCGGAAAGCCGCCCCCGGGGGTCCGCGGAGCCCGCCGGCGACCACGGCTGGCAGCTGAGAGCCGGTCACCGAAGGCTTCGTGTCACAAGTAAATGAAGGCGGTGCGTAAAGCAGAAGCTTAACCAAATGCGCTTTCCGGCTCATCGGGCGTCCCTTTGATACCAGCAAGAGCCGTCGCTATCAGGTGCTCGCGCCTGCTACCGAATAATGGTCGACCGCAGTCGAGTACTATGGCGTCCGGCACTGCAGTTCCCCCGAGACGGCGCCACAGAAAGGCAACGATGCCGCGCACCCGAGCCACGCTCTACGACACGCAGGCGCCATGACCGCGGACGGTAAGGCCCTGCCGAAGTACGCGCGCGTGGCCGCCGCCGTGCGCGCCCAGGTCGCCGACGGCGCCCTCCGGCCCGGGCAGCCGCGCCGAGCGGCGCGGCGCTGAGCCGGCGTGACCGGCTACTCGACGCTGACCTGCCGCAAGGCACTGCGCCTGCTGATCGCGGAGGGCGTGCTCACGCCCGGGCCGAGCCGGAGCGCCCGCCCGCGCGTCGCCGGGCCCCCGCAGGCGCCGGCCGAGCGCGACCTCGCGGCCGCGGCCCGCGACCTGGCCACCGGGCTCGCGGCCAGGCGGCGCGCGAACGGGCTGACGCAGCCGGACCTGGCCCGGCGCGCGGCCGCCTCCGTCACCACCGTCGGCCACGCCGAGACCGGGCGGCTCTGGCAGTCACGCGAGTTCTGGGAGCGCGCCGACGCCGCCCTCGGCGCCCGCGGCGACCTGCTCCGGCTGCACGATGCCTACCGGGAGGCGAGCGCGGCCAGCCCGGCCGGGGGACCGGGCGCCGCGCAGGCGGCGGCCACGACCCCGGTACCGGGGCGGCCCGGCTCCCGGGACGGGCCCGCCGAGCAGGGGTCGGCGGAGGGACGGCGGACGCAAGAGGCGCTCCCGCCACCCGGCGCGCGGTGTCCTCGGCCGGCCCCCGGGCAGGCCGCCCCGGCCTGCGTCATGATCGTCTGGGGTGACGGCACCGTCACGACCGTGCGCCCGCCGGAAGCCGCCGTCACCGAGGCCCGCCCGGCCGAGCTGGAGGCGCCCCGGCCGGAGGGCACGTGAGCGGTCCGCCTCAGCGCGTCAGTGCCCCGGCGACGCCAGGAACGCGCGCAGCCGCTCCGCGTCGGTGAAGACGTGCCCGGTGATGCCGATGGCCTCGGCGCCGGCGACGTTGGCCTCGCGGTTGTCGATGAACACGGTCTCCGCGGGCGTGAGGCCGAGGTCGTCGAGTACGTGCCGGTAGATCTCGGGGTGCGGCTTGAGCAGTCCGAGTTCCCCGCTGACGTAGCAGGCGGTGAAGAAGTCGGCGAGCGGCCCGTGCCGGAAGTAGCTGCCGTAGTCCGGCCCGGCGTTGGACAGCAGGGCGAGGGGGGTGCCGCCGGCGCGCAGGTCGGCGAGCACGTCGATGACCGCCGGGTTGACTGACAGCCAGCTGCGGAAGTCGGCCGCCCACAGCTCGTGGACCCGGGCGTCGTCCCAGTCGGCGCCGATGTCGTCGCCGATGGCCCGCCAGTAGGCGGTGACGCCGGCCTTGCCCAGGTCGAGGCCGTCCCGGTGCGCGGAGTAGGCGGCCCAGAATCGCCCGGCCGGCCGCCGTCGCCCTCGCCGGCGCCCGGCCAGGCCCGCGATCACGGCACGGTCGGCCTGCGGACTGCGGCAGCGAGATGACCTCGCCGTAGTCGAAGATCACGGTCCGGGCGGGCAGCGATAGGGGCGAGCGGGTCACCCGCACACCGTACCGTGGCCCCCGGTAGGATGCGGCGGCACGGCCCGCTCCCCGTGCCGCCGCACCCTGCCCGTCCCAGCGTTTTCGCCGGTCCCGCCCCACCTCGGGCAGCCCTTTGAATATAGGGGTGAATGGTAAAATTCGTGTCCAATCGAGGTCCGTCATTGAGCCGAGGCGGGCGTTTCCTGACATTTCCGGAAGGGGTAACTTGCCTGCGGGAACGATCGTCATCCTGGGGGACGTCGAGCTTTTCGTGTGCGGTAAGCCGGCGGGCTTGCGCAGGCAGTTGCAGAAGGCCCTGGCCCTCATGGTCGCCGCGCACGGCAGGCGGGTGCGCCGCCAGGAGATCGCCGCCGCCGTCTGGGGCGACGAGGACCGTGACGTGCGCACGCTCATGTGGTCCCTGCGCAAGGCGCTGCGGGACGGCGACAGCGGGCTCGACGTCCCGCCGGACAAGGCCAGGGAGGGCAACTACCTGCTGGTCGAGGCCGGGCCCGGCACGCTCGCGGCATCCGTTGACGCGTTCCGCTTCCTCAGCCTGGTCAGCGAGGCCGAGGGCCTGCGGGAAGACGGCGATGACGCGGCCGCCGTCGGGCAGCTCACCGCCGCGGCGGGCCTGTGGGGCGGCGAGCCGTTCGCGGGCCTGTGGCCGGACGGCCCGCCGGAGGCGTGCAGGCGGCTGCGGGCTGACCTGGAGCACGCGCGCGGCTCCCTCGTCCGGGCCCTGGCCGAGGCCGCGCTGCGCCAGGGCGCGCCGTACGCGGCGGCTCGCGCCTACCGCGACCGTCCCGTGGGCCGTCCCGGACGGCGGCCACGGGAATGACGCCGCCTGGCTGGTCACCTTCCTGGTCGCGCTGCTCGAGCAGGCCGGCCTCCGACGAGGCCGACCGGCTGCTCGCGGAGCGCCGCGGCCCGGGCGGCGACCCCGGCCGGGGCCGGGAGCGGAACCCGCGGACGACGCCGTGGCCCGCGCCGATGACCTGCTGATCCTGGCGGAGGCGGGGATCGACGTGCACCGCCCGCTGACCGCCGCGCCGCGCGCCGCCGGTCACCGGCAGCCCGCTGCTCCCGGTCGGCCGGGACAGCGAGCTCGCCGTGTTCCGCCACGCGCTCGGCGGAGGTGCGCGCCGGCCACCCGGCGGCGCTGGCGGTCCGCGGCGCCAGCGGGCGCGGCAAGACCAGGCTCGCCGAGGAAATGGCGGCCGCGGCCGCCGCCGCCGACGTCCCGGTGATCCTCGTCAGCGCCGCACACCCGGGCGACCTGCGATCGTGGCAGGAACTCACCGAGCGGCTGTGGCCGGCCACCTGCCGCGACGTCGGCGCGGCGAGGGGCCGGGCGCTGGCCCGGCTGACCCTGGGGCAGCGCCGCGCGCTGCTCGACTTCGTCGCGCCGCGGGGCGGGCCGCAGGCGCCGCCCGAGCCGGACCAGGCGCAGCAGGTGCGCTTCGGCGAGATCGCGCGGGGGCTGAGCGTCCTGGCGCGGAACGCCGCCGCGCGCCGCGGGCTGATCGTGGTGCTCGACGACGCCGACCAGCTGTCGGCGCGCGGCCGGGAACTGCTCGGCCTGTTCCTGGCCGGGCTGCGCGACGCCCCCGTCGGCGTCGCGGTCCTCGGCCGGGACGCCGGCGGGGACCCGGGAGACCCCGCAGGCGCCCCGTGGGAGCAGGTCGTGGTGGCGGCGCGCCCTGACGCGGCCCGCCTGCTGCTCGGGCCGCTGCCCGAGCAGGCGATCGGCAGCTGGCTGCGCCAGGTGCGCGGCGGACCGCCCACCGGGGAGGAGGTCAGGCTGGTCGCGCAGGCGACCGGCGGCGAGCCGGTGCGGATCCGCGACCAGGTCGCCGCCGCCGCCGCGGCCGCGGCCGCGGCCGTGCCCGCCGTGCCCACCGGGCTCCCGGTGGCCGCCGCGGCCGGCCGGGCCCCTGGTTCCCTCCGCCTGGCTGGCGGCCGCCGCGATCACCGCCGATGACCTGGTCATCGACACCGCGCTGGTGGCCCGCATGCTGGACCTGGACGATGCGGACGCCGACCGCGAGGAGCGCGACGCGCGCCGCATGGCGTGGATCGACACCTCGGCGGGCGTCCGCTTCACCCACGGCAGCCACCGCGATGACGTGATCGCCCGGCTGGAGGCCGATCCCGCGCTGCGCCGGTCGCTGCACCGGCGCGCGTTTCATCGCGCTGACCGAGCGGGCGCCGCGGTCGACCCCGACCCCAGCCTGCCCGTCCGCATCGCGGGGCACGCCCTCGGCGCCGACCGTGACCTGCCCGCCGCCGAGGCCGCCGCGCGCGTTCCTCGCCGCCGCCCGCGCCGAGCGGGCGAGCGGCGAGGCCGCCGAGGCGTGGGCCAGGGCCGGGATCGCGAAGGACCCGGCCGACCAGGGAACCAGGGCGAGCCTGCACCTGGCGCTGGGCGACGCCCTTGACCAGCGCGGTGCCGACACGGAAGCCGACCGCGAGTACCAGCTGGCCTACGACATCGCCGCGGGCAGGCCGGTGGACCAGGCCGAGGCGCTGATCAGGCTCGCCCGCCGCTGGACCGACCCTGGCAAGATCGACTGGTACCTGCTGCGCGGCCTGCGGGACGGCATCGCCGCCCTCAGCGAAGGCGCGCTCGCCGAAGCGGAAGGCCAGGCCGCCGTCGCGCTCCGGCTGCAGCTGACCGCCCACCTGGCCCGTAAGTCCACCCTGGCGATCCCGGTACTCGGCACCGAGGCCGACGTCATCAGGGGCGAGGGCGTGCGCCTCGCCCACGCCGCGCTCGCCCAGGTGAACGGCCTGCCGCCGGCCGCGGCCTGCGAGGTGCTTAACGAGTGCCGCTGGGCGCTGTTCGACTACGACCCGCCCGCCGAGACGATCAGGCTGTCGGAGCGGCTTGAACTGGAGAGCCTGCTCGCCCGCTCGCCGTACTTCCATAACACGGCGCTGATGACGCTCGCCATCGACCAGCTGCGGCTCGGCCGGGTGACCGACGCCCAGGGCACGCTCCTCGCCCATGAGCGGACCATGCCGGCCACCCAGGCGTCCCGGTGGCTGCAGCTCACCATGGAGACGGTCCTCGACCTGTGGCATGGCACGGTTCGCCGCCGCCGAGGCCCGGCTGTTCAACGTCGCCGCCCCCATCGTCGCCCGCGCCCACGCGGAGCGGGCCAGGACCGCGGACACGCTGCAGCAGACCTGGCAGGGGCAGGTGTTCTGGCTGCGCCGCGAGCAGGGCGAGCTGCTCACCAGGACCGACCCCGAGGTCTTCCGGCAGGTCGAGGGGCACGCCTTCTTCGCCATCTGGCGGGTCGGGCTCGCGCTCGCGCGCCTGGACGAGAACGACCTGACGGGCGCGGCGCTGCACGTGCGCGCGCTGGACGAGGGCTACCACGGCTTCGCCGCGTTCCCGCCGCACGGCTGGACCGTGTCGGTCGCCGCGCTGCTCGCCGAGGCCTGCCTGGCGATGAGCCCGGCCGGCCGGGGCAGCGGAACAGGGCACCGCGCAAGACCCGCTCGGCGGGCTGCTGCCCGACATCGCCGCGCGGCTGCGGGTGATCCTGTCCCGCTACGCGGGCGAGTTCGTCCTGGCCGGCTGGCCGTCGGTGCTCCTCGGCCCGGCGGAGCGCTTCTCCGGGCTGCTCGCCATGGCCACGGGCGAGCACGAGGAGGCGCTGCACCTGTTCGACGCGATCGCCGATAAGGTCGCGGGCGCACCGCCGCAGGCGGCCAGGCTGCAGGTGAACAAGGCGCGCGCGCTCATCCGCCAGGCCCGGGCCCGCGGCGGCGGGGCGGGCGCGGGCGCGGCGGCCCGCCTGCTCACCGAGGCCGGGGCGTCGGCGGACCGCCTGGGCATGCGCGCGCTCGCGCGGGAAGCCAGCGAGCTGCTCGCCGAGTGCTGAGAAAGGCCAAAAGCAACAGGATCGTCAACCGATGATCCCGAACGGAAGCGGCTGACTCGCCCGCGCCCCATGACCCGGGTCGGCGGGCCCGCGGCACGGCCGGCCGGCGAGCGCTGGGCCCGCCTCTGATAACAGCAAGAAGCGCGGAGCGCCTCCCGGATTCCAGCGCGCGGTGAGCCCAAGCGGCGGAGCACGAACCCGTTCGGCATCACCGGTGTGGACTTGCCTGGCCTGAGTTTCCCGGTTAGCGCAGGCCCTTGGTCAGCTCCGCCAGGGCCTTCAGGTCGCCCGCCGCGAACCGGCCGCCCTCGCCGATGAGCTGCACCACCACGTGGTCGCCGCCGGCGTCCAGGTGCCCGGTGATCCGGGCGAGGGACGCCTCGGGCCCGTGCGGTACGACGTCGGACATGAGCCGGTCGCTTCCGCCGCCGTCGATGTCCGCGTCGGTGTAGCCGAGCCTGCGCAGGTTGCCGGTGTAGTTCGGCAGCCGGAGGTACATCTTGGCGTACTCACGCGCCTGCGCGGCCCCGCTGTCGCCGGGGGTGAGCGATACCGCGATTTCCGGCACGAGCAGCGGCGCGGGGCCGAGGACCTGCCGGGCGATCGCGGTGTGCTCCGGCGGGCTGAAGTACGGGTGCGCGCCCGCGGCCCTGTCGCGGGACAACTCGAGCATCTTCGGCCCGAGCGCGGCCAGGATCACCGGCGCGGACGTGGCGGGCAGCTCGTCGAGGAACCGCACCATCTTCGCGTACGGCTTCACGTACGCCTGCCCCGCCGCCTCGACCACGGGCGCGTGACTCACCCCGAGTCCGAGGATGAACCGCCCCGGGTACAGGTTCTCCAGCCGTTCCGCGGCGGCGGCGAGCTCGGCCGGCGGCCAGGTCCAGACGCTGGCGATCCCGGTGCCGAGCACGAGCCGTTCCGTGGCCGCGAGGGCGGGCTCGACCGCCGCGAGGTCGGCGGGGGAGTTCATGCCCGGGTACCACACCGAGGTAAATCCGGCCGCCTCGATCTCCCGCGCGTACGACTCGGGCTCGATGCCGATCCTGGCCGGCGGCGGCATCCAGATTCCGAGTGGGCCGAGCGTCCGGCGAAGTTCGTCCGTTGTGATCATGATCCTGTTATAGACCCCGCCGGATCCCCCGGAGCATCGACGCCCCCAGGGGACCACGCCGGCGGTGACCGCGGCCGGCGCCCGCCAGGCCGGCAGGTGTAGGTTCAACTCTCGTGCCGACGATTCTCATCACCGGGGCCGCGGGCCAGGTCGGGACCATGCTCCGCGCCCGGCTGGCCAGGCCAGGGCCGGGTACTGCGGCTGCTTGACGTCACCCCGCTCGCCCAGCCGCCCGGTCCGGGCGAGGAGTCCGTGACCGCGTCGGTTACGGACATGGCCGCGATGACCGCCGCCTGCGCCGGCGCGGACGCGGTCATCCACCTTGGCGGCATCCCGACCGAGGACGCGTGGGCGCCGATCCTCGACGTCAACATCAACGGCACCTACACGGTCTTCGAGGCGGCGCGCAGGACCGGGGTGCCGCGCGTGGTGTTCGCCTCGTCCAACCACGCGGTCGGCTTCTCGCCGCGTGCGGCTTTCCCGGTCGCCGACGGCGCCGCCCCCGTTCCCGACACCTACTACGGGGTGTCCAAGGCGGCGGGCGAGGCGCTCGCCGCCCTGTACGCGCACGCGGTACGAACTTGAGGCGATCTGCGTCAGGATCCTGTCCTGCTTCGACCGGCCGCGCAGCCCGCGGATGCTGGCCACGTGGCTGTCGCCGGACGACGCCGGCGGCTCTTCGAGGCGTGCCTGACCGCGCCGGCGCCCGGATTCCGCGTCATCTACGGCGTGTCGGCCAACACCCGCGGCGGGTGGGTATCGCTCGACGGCGCGCGCGCCCTCGGCTACGAGCCGCGCGACGACGCCGAGGCCTACGCCGCCGAGGTGCTGGCCGGGACGCGCACCCCGGCCGAGGCGCCGCCGCTCCCTGGCGACGAATGGCCGGATCCGGCCGACCCGGTCTTCCGCTACCTGGGCGGCGAGTTCACCCTGCCGTCCCGCGATGCCCCGGTCCCGCCCGGGCGTTAGTCCTTGCCGGTGATTCCCGAGTAGTCGGCGACGACGCTGGGCGTGCCGCCGCCTGCGGGCGGGTCGTAGGCGGCGAACTGCTCCAGGTAGGTGAGGCCTGGCCTGGGACAGCGCTCTGGCTGGGGAGTAGAAGCCGGGGACGCTCAGGCGGAGGGCGGAGCCGGGCGGCGGGGTGATGGTCAGCTGGGCCGCGTCGGTGTAGAAGACGAGCGCGCCGCCGTCGGCGGTGAGCAGGGCGAACTCCTGCCCGCCGGCGCCGGCCGCCGCCGCGTGGGTGTCGGTGACCGTCCCGCCGCTCACCTTGGCCTGCCAGTGCCGCTGGTCGGCGCGGTCGGCCAGGTTGCCGGGATCGGCGACGGCGGCCTGCCCCGCGCCGTGTCCCGTCGAGCGAGGCGGCGGTGACCGCGGGAAGCTGGCCGGGCGCGACCGTGACCGAGGCCGCGTCCGGGCTGACCGCGGTGGCCAGGCCGTCGGCGCCGACCGCGATCTGCGGCGCGCTCGCGCCGGACAGCAGGTAGGGCTCGATCGAGTCCCGCCAGCCGCCGCCCGGGGCGGACTGGGTGAACAGCAGGTACTCGTCGGACGTCACCTTCTCCGGGCTGGCGGCTGAACGCGTTGGCGACCTGGACGACGAACCAGCGGGGCCGGCCGGCCGGCTCGTCGCGCGGGACGTAGTACGTCGCCTGGACCGGGCTGAACGGCGGGTACGGCGCCGGCTCCCGCCGCCTGCTGCTCCTGGTACAGGCCCGCGTCGATCGCGTAGCTGGACCCGGCCTCGATCGCGGCGAGCAGCGCGTCACTGCGCTGGGCGTTGGCGCTGTTGTTGGCCGTCGTGTAGCTGGCGAGCACCGCCTGGGCCTGCGCCAGGGTGAGCGGTGCGGCGGCGCGGCGAGGCTGGCTGCGGGACGCCGACGGTTTCGCCGCCATCCGGGCCTCCATGCTGGCCGCGGCGGATCGGCGTGATGCGGGGCGCGGCGCTGGCCGCGCGGGCCGGGCGGCGGGCCGCCGCGGGCGGCCGGGTGCCCCCCGGTCATCAGCACGGCCGCGGCGCCCACGGCGGCGGCGCCAGCCGCGATCCCGGCGGGGAGCAGCCAGCGGCGGCGGCCGGGCCCGCGGCCGTCGCTGGTCTGTCTGGTCCCCCGGGCCCACGACGGCGTCCCTGAGGCGGCCGGGTAGGGCGCGGGCGGCCACGGGTAGGAGGACCAGCCTGGCGGCGGGACCTTATCCAGCGGCGGGGCTTCACGCCGAACTGGTCGGTCGCGGCCTGGGCGCGGTGGCGGCCGCGCCGTGGCCGCCGCCATCGGCCCGCGCCGGGCCGCCTCCGCCTGGATGACGTGGAACCGTCCGCGGGCCAGTCGGCGTATCGGCATCGACCGCCTGGGCCAACGGAAAGGGAAGCGGGAAGGGGTAGGTGGTGCCGTCAGGCCAGGACGGCCGGGCCGCGTCGAACTGCCCGTCCGCCCGGCCGCCGGGATCCCAGTCGCTCATTTTGTTCCTCAGGTACCGGCCCGATGTTCTTGTTCCCGGGCCGTCCGCCGGCGTGGGTCACGCCGTGGCCTGCTCCGGGCCGTGCCTTGCCACCCTGAGAAGATAGTAACGATGAGGGGCAGGAGGGAAACAGGAAGAGAGTCATAGGCGTAACAGAAACGCAAGACCTGAGGGACGGGACGCGCCTGAGCACCGCCCGCCGCGCCATCGGCGGCGCCGCCCCGCCGCCTATCGCCAGCGGCCGCGGCGGGGGTGCCGGTAGAACCCCGATAAGGGTTCTACCGGCACCCGATCCTCGAAACGAACCCTGTCCGGCTTCACGTCGTGACCGTTCCTGTAGCCAGGACGGCGCCCACCGAAACGCTTGGACAGCGCGGCCCGTTTAACCAGCCAGCCTTGGGGCTAGTCCTTGCCGGTGATGCCGGAGTAGTCGGCGACGACCCGGGGCGCGCCGCCGCCGGCGGCGGGCGGGTCGTAGGCGGCGAACTGCTCCAGGTAGCTCACCCCGGCGCGGGAGAGGGCCTGGCCGGGGGAGTAGAAGCCGGGGATGGTCAGGTGGAGGGCGGAGCCGGCGGGCGGGGTGATCGTGACCTGGGCCGCGTCGGCGTAGAAGACGAGCGCGCCGCCGCCGGCGGTGAGCAGTGCGAACTCCTGCCCGTCGGCGCCGGCCGCCGCCGTGTGCGTGTCGGTGACCGTTCCGCCGGGAATCTTGCCCTGCCAGAACTTCTGGTCGCCGCGGTCGGCCAGGTTGCCCGGGTCGGCGACGGAGGGGTGCCGGTACCGGCACGCCGGCGCCGTCCCGTTGAGCGAGGCGGCGGTCGCCGCGGGAAGCTGGCTCGGCGCGACCGCGAGCGAGGCCGCGTCCGGGCTGATCGCGGTGGCCAGGCCGTCGGCGCCGACCTCGATCCGCTGTGCGCCCGCGCCGGACAGCAGGTAGGGCTCGATCGTGTCCTGCCAGGCGCCGCCCGGGGCCGACTGGGTGAACAGCAGGTACTCGTCGGACGTTACCTTCTTCGGGTTCGAGTCGAAGGCGTTGGCGACCTGGACGACGAACCACCGCGGCCCGCCGCCCGGCTCGTCGCGCGGGATGTAGTACGTCGCCTGGGCCGCGCCGAACGCCGGGAACGGCGCCGTGCCTGCCGCCTGCTGTTCCTGGTACAGGCCCGCGTCGATCGCGTAACTGGATCCCGATTCGACCGAGGCGAGCAGGTGTCGCTGCGCTGCGCGTTCGCGTCGTTGTTCGCCGTCGTGTAGGCGGCGAGCACGCCCTTGGCCTGGGTCATCGTGAGCGGCCCGGCAGGGCGGGGCGCGCCCGGCCGCAGGCGACGGTGCCGGCCGCGCGCTGCGCCCCGGCGCGCTCGGCGTGGCCGACGGCGCGACGAAGCCGCCGGTCCCCTGGCTGCCGCTGGCGCCGGGTGGCCGCCGGTGAGCAGCACGGCGGCGGCGCCCACCCCGGCGCCCGCC
This sequence comes from uncultured Solirubrobacterales bacterium, assembly GCA_963849675.1. Classification (GTDB taxonomy): domain Bacteria; phylum Actinomycetota; class Thermoleophilia; order Solirubrobacterales; family Solirubrobacteraceae; genus Palsa-465. Next base: position 582,137 of record CAWKIW010000001.1, read on the forward strand.
ACCACGACCCCGGCCGAGTACCAGCCAGCGGCGGCCGCCGCGCCTCGTGCCGGCGGCCGTCCAGTCCTCCGGGTCGTCGCCGGGCAGGCCGAGATCCCGGCCCGTCCACCCGGTCGCCGCCGGGGCGCCAGGGATCGGGCGCCCGGCGGCTTCTGGCGGCCTGGCGCCCGGTGCCCGCTCCCTGGCGTCATCGCCGGTGCAGTACCTTCGTGTCGGCGTCGCTGCGCCCGGGTAGGCGCGGCCCGGCGTAGTCGCTGCGCCCGGCGTAGTCGCTGCGCCCGGCGGCGTAGGGCGCCGGCGGCCACGGGTCCCACGGCGGACCCGCCGCCGCGGCAGGCTGCTCGCCGGCCGCGACGAAGTCGTCACGCTCGTACGTGAGGGGGTACGGCGTGATGGCCTCGTCATCATCCCAGCCGCCGCCGGCAGGCGACTCGTCCCGCGTCGGCCATTCCCCGTCAGCGGGCCAGGCGTCACCCGCCGGCCACGCGCCGCCGCCGGCGTCGTCCGGCTGGTCTGGTGGATAAGCTGCGCCTGCCGCCCAGGACGGCCGCGGCGCGTCATGTGCGCCGTCCGTCGGGCGGCCGAAGTCCCAGTGGCTCATCGTGCTCCCCAGGTAATGGCCCGTATCCTGTATCACGGACCGCCCGCCGGTCTGGTTCACGCCGCCCGCCGTCTCAACGGCGCGCCACTCGACGGCGGACGAGCCCATTGCGCGCTGTGCCCCGCGGGATGCTGGCCGTTACCCGGGCCACCCCCTCCGCGTCGCGGCCGGGGGAACCGTTCCCTAGCGGCCCGCTACGTAGCCCGCCACGTGCGACTTGGCGACATGCGCTCCGGCCTGGGCGGCGCTGGCCGCCCCGCCGCCCGCGGCCACGCCCGCGATCAGCGTGATCATTCCGACCGCCATGGCGATCCTGGTCGTCCAGCGAATCCGCATTCCCGGTCCCCTTCGGTCAGCGCTGGGCTTCCCCCCGGAAGCCCTCACCCGGTGATATTAGCCAGGAACCGGACGAAAGCCGCGTAGGCGCGCCGGGGGGACGGACGTGCCCTAGTAGTGCATCCCCATCGCGTCGCGCACCTCCTCCAGGGTGACCGCGGCGACCGCCCTGGCCCTGGCACAGCCGTCTGCCAGCACCCGCCTGGCGTAGCCCGGGTCGGCGGCCAGTTCCGCGCGGCGGGCACGAACCGGCGCGAACCGCTCATTGACCGCGTCGGTCACCACCCGCTTGAGCAGCGCCGCCCCGCCGTCGCCGATCTCCGCGGCGACCGCCGCCGGGTCCCGGTCAAGGCACAGCGCGGCGAGCAGCACAAGCGACGAGACCTCGGGCCGGGCCGCCGGGTCGTAGCTGATGTGCCGCAGCTCGTCGGTCTTCGCCCCCTTGATCAGCCGCGCGGTCTCGTCCGCGGTGGCGCGCAGCGCGATCGCGTTGCCGCGCGACTTGGACATCTTCCCGCCGTCGGTGCCGAGCAGCAGCGGCGCGTCCGACAGCAGCGCGTCCGGCTCGGGGAACACCGCGGCGCCGCCCGCTCCCCGGTAACGCTCGTTGAACCGGCGGGCGACCAGCCGGGTCACCTCCACGTGCGGCAGCTGGTCCTGGCCGACGGGGACCAGGTTCCCCTTGACGGCCAGGATGTCGGCGCGCCTGGTGCACCGGGTAGGTGAGCATCAGCCCGCTCACCGATGCCTGCCTGGAGTGCGCGATCTCGTCCTTGACGGTCGGGTTGCGGCGCAGCTCGCCCTCCGTGACCAGGCTGAGGAACGGCAGCAGGAGCTGGTTCAGCTCGGGCACGGCGCTGTGCGCGAAGATCACCGACCGCGCCGGGTCGACCCCGATCGCCAGGTAGTCGAGCACCAGGCTGTGCACGTGCTCGCCGATTGACCCCGTGCCTGGCGACACCGTGGCATCCCGGTCGGTGAGCACCTGGTAGTCGGCGATCAGGACGAACAGTTCCGCCCCCGCGTCCTGCAGCCGCACCCGGTTGCGCAGGGTGCCGAAATAGTGACCCAGGTGCAGGTCACCGGTCGGCCGGTCGCCGGTGAGGATCCGGAACGAGCGCGGTTCCATCGCGATCCGCCGCTCAATCTCCGCCGAGCGGCGCAGCGCCGCGGTGAGCGATCCCGAGACGGTCGCGGAGGCCCCGGTTCCCCGCGCACCGCCGGCGGCGGCGGCAGCCGTTCAGCGGGTTCGGTGCAGCGGCGTCAGAGTGGGGCAGCGGCTCGGTTAGCGTGCTGGTCATGGGTCTGTCTCCTCAGCCTGACTCTGAATGAGGGGCGGGACGACCCGGTCAGCGGGAAATGAAAAGGCCGTCCCCTTCTCGGCGGACGGCCGTGCGTCTTGGCGCGCTCAGCGTGGCAGCCGTCCCTAAGCGGGACGCCACCAGCCCTGGATCACGAGAACGCGCATGACAAGAATGCTAGCACGCTCCTGCAGGCCATTGCGATAACAGCAAGAAATGCGGGCGCGCGGGCCCTGGCGAAGATAGTGGATCGCCGTACCCGCATAGGGTGCATATCTATCCACTGTCCTCGCGGTGCAGCTGGCGAGCCGGATAACAGCAGGAGCGGCGTCAGCTCGGCCTCGGGGGCCGCCGGCCACGGTAATCCGGTACGCCGACCGCGGATTGTCCGACAAAAGGCGGCCGTGAAAGGCTGGAGGCATGGAGTACACGCATCTGGGACGGTCAGGCCTCACTGTCAGCCGCTCTGCCTCGGCACCATGAACTTCGGGTCGCTGACGCCGGCGGGCGACGCGCACGCGATCATGGACCGGGCGCACGAGCTCGGCATCAACTTCTTCGACACGGCCAACACCTACGGCCGTCGCCAGTCGCCGCCCGGGCAGGTCGCCAACAACGACGAGTCGCACGCCGGGTGGACCGAGGAGATCCTCGGCGACTGGTTCGCCAGGGCGGCGGGCGGCGCGAGAAGACGGTCCTGGCGACCAAGCTCTTCGGTGACATGGGCGCGCTGGCCGAACGAGGGGCAAGCTGTCCGCGCTCAACATCCGCCGCGCCTGCGACGCCTCGCTGCGCCGGCTGCAGACCGACTACATCGACCTGTACCAGATGCACCACGTGGACCGGGACACCCCGTGGGACGAGATCTGGCAGGCGATGGAGGTCCTCGTCGCGCAGGGCAAGATCCTCTACACCGGCTCGTCCAACTTCGCCGGCTGGCACATCGCCCAGGCCTGCGAGACCGCCCGGGCCCGCGGCTTCCTCGGCCTGGTCAGCGAGCAGTCGCTGTACAACCTGGCCACCCGCTGGATCGAGCTTGAGGTGCTGCCCGCCGCCCGCGCGTACGGGGTCGGCGTCATCCCCTGGTCGCCGCTTGAGGGCGGGCTGCTCGGCGGCGTACTCGCCGCGGAGCGCGAGGGGCGCCGCCGCCTCGCCGGCCGCGCCAAGGCGCGTGGTCGAGGCGCAACCGAGAGCGCATCGAGGCCTGGGAGGAGCTGTGCGGCAAGCTCGGCGAGGAGCCCGCGCACGTGGCCCTCGCCTGGCTGCTGCACCAGGACGGCGTGACCGCGCCGATCATCGGCCCGCGCACGCTTGAGCAGCTGGAGACCGCGCAGCGCGCCCTGGAGATCCACCTCGACGCCGAGGTCCTCGCCCGGCTGGACGAGATCTTCCCCGGCTACAAGACGGCTCCCGAGCACTACGCCTGGTGATCCCGGTCCCGGCCAAGCAAGTATCCGGGGTGCCGGCGCGCCAGCCGCCGGCGCGTCACTCGTCCTCGTCGGTCTCCATGACGACGCTGACGGAGTCGTTGGCCAGCAGGAACGAGATGTCCTCGAGCGACTTGGCGATCGAGAACAGCAGGTACGGGACCGCGGCCTGGGCGTCGCCGCTGAGCATGCCCGCCGCGACGCGCAGCTGCGGGCTGTAGTCGGAGCCGAGGTCTTCCTGGAGCTCGTCGATCAGGCTGTCGTCGTCCATCGGTGCCCCTCCCCAGTAGGCACGTCCGTTACGCGTGGCTCGCCCGAATCTAGGCGGCTTGGGAATCCTAGTGCAGTCTGGGACCCGGTGCCGCCCGGAGGCGAACCGGGACATCTAAGTGAGACAAACAGAGCGCCGGACCCGGCGGGAGGTCGGGTCCGGCGCTCTGTGCTCGGCGCCCAGGGCGCCGTGGTCTTGCGGTTAGGAGGCGAAGTCGAGCAGCGGCTGCGCCCGCGACGGGTGCCGCAGCTTCGACAGCGACTGCTTCTCCAGCTGGCGGATCCGCTCCCGGGTGAGCCCGAGCGCGCGCCCGATCTCGTCCAGGGTGTGCGGGTTGCCGTCGTAGAGGCCGAACCGCATCGCCATGATCGTCGCCTCGCGCGGGGTCAGCGCGTCCAGCGCCGACCGCAGCTGCTCGGCCATGAGCTGCCGGTCGACCAGCTCGGAGGCCTCGGGCGCGTCGACGTCCTCGATGAGGTCGCCGATCGACGTCTCGCCGTCCTCGCCGATCGTGGAGTCGAGGCTGATCGGCTGCCGCGAGGTGCGCAGCAGCTCCTCGATCTGGTCCGGGGTCCGGTCCAGCTCGACGGCCAGCTCCTCCGGGGTGGGCTCGCGGCCGAGGCGCTGGTGCATGTCACGCTCGACGCGCGACAGCTTGGACAGCATCTCAAGCACGTGCACCGGCAGCCGGATCGTCCGCGCGGAGTCCGCGAACCCGCGCTGGATCGCCTGCCTGATCCACCACATCGCGTAGGTGGAGAACTTGTAGCCCTTGGTGTAGTCGAACTTCTCGACCGCACGGATCAGGCCCAGGTTCCCCTCCTGCACGACGTCAAGGAGGGACAGCCCGCGGTCGCTGTACTTCTTCGCGACCGATACCACCAGGCGCAGGTTGGCCTCGAGCATGTGCGACTTCGCGCGCCGCCCGTCCTCGGCCACCAGCTCCAGGTCACGCCGAAGCTGCGGGTCAAGGTCCGGGTCGGTGTCCAGCTTGTGCTCGGCGAACAGGCCCGCCTCGATCCGCTTGGCCAGGTCCACTTCCTGCTCAGCGGTGAGCAGGCTGGTGCGGCCGATCGACTTGAGGTAGGTATGCACCGAGTCGCCCATGGCGGGCGTCTGGTCGTCCAGGTCGACCCCGTCGGCGAACGCGGCGACGTCTGCCTCGAGCGAGGCTATCTCGTCGCCGTCGATCTCCGGGTCGTCGTCCCCGTCTGCCTGCGCCTTGGCGCCAGCGGGCGCCCCCGCGGGAGCGGCCTGCTGCTCGGCCTTCTTGGCGCGCGTCGTCTTCTTGGCGGCCTCCGTCGCCGCAGGCGCTGCGGCCTTGGCGGCGGGCGACTTCGCGCCAGCGGCCCGCGACGCGGCGGGCTTGGCCTTGCCGCGCGGTGCCTTGAGCTCGGTCTCCTCGTCGGCCAGCCGGACGCCGGCCTCGCTCAGCTCACGCAGAATGGACCGGGCCTCACCAGGCGTCAGTCCCGCCCGCTCGAACGCCGTCCGCAGGTCCGAAAGGGACAGGTGGCCCTGGCTGCGACCGCGCTGGATCAGGTCGTCCACGCGAGACGAGCTCGCCTCCTCCTCAGCCGAGGCGGCGGTTGCGATCCGCGGCATGAGACACCTCCCTCCTTCTGTACACGTGCGCAAAGGATGCGCAGTTCAACATCAACACGACTTAACACGATCCCCGATGACAATGAGTAACCCCGCTCCGTTTCACCGGCTTGCGCGGGGGGCACTCTTAATTAACGCTCCGCGGCCGGGATTGTTCCCGTTGGCGTCACGTTCTTGCCACCTTTGAGGGCTGCCAGGTCCGGCTTGCCACTGGGAAGCAGTGGGATAGCCTCCGTCAGCACGACCTCGCTTGGGCAAGCGTAACGCGGAAGCCGCGCGCTTACATGCGTACGCACCAATTCTAGGCCAGGTGGTTCCGACGGGTCAGCCGGCACCACCACCGCGGTGACCCGTTCGCCCCATTCCGGGTCAGGCCGGCCGACCACCACGACCTCCCTGACGCCCGGGCAGGTCGCCAGCACCGCGGCTACTTCCCGGGGACGACCTTGTGACCGCCGGTGTTGATTACGTCGTCGGCCCGGCCCCGGATCACGACCCGGCCGCCCGGTCCGACGTAGCCGAGGTCGGAGGTGACGAATTCCCGGCCGCCCCCGGCGAATGTCCGCCAGGGCGGCCGCGGTCAGGTCGGGCCGGCCGTAGTAGCGGTTCATCAGCACCGGCCCGGAGATCCGCAGCCGCCCGTCCTCGCCCGCCCTGACGGTCACCCCGTCGAGCGGCACCCCGTCGTACACGCACCCGCCGCAGGTCTCGCTCATGCCGTAGGTGGTGACCGCGCGCACGCCGGCCGCGCGCGCCTCGTCGAGCACGCGCCGCGCCGGCCGCTGCCCCGCCGACCAGCACGCACCGGTAGCGGGCGAGCGCCGCGGCCCCGCCCGGCTCGCCGAGCAGCCGCACCAGCTGCGTGGGGACGACCGACACGTGCGCGCACCCGGCGTCCGCGGCGTCGCGCACGGCGCGGCGCGGTCGCCTCCGCCGCGACCGCCGGCTCGGTCTCGCCGACGACGGACCGCGTGAGCACCTGCAGCCCGGCCACGTGCGAGGCCGGCAGGCACGCCAGCCACCGCTCGCCCGGCCGGGCCCCGGCCCGGGCCAGCGACGCCCGCGCCGAGTGGCCGAGCGCCGCCGCGCTCAGCTCAACCCCCTTGGGCTCACCGGTGGACCCCGAGGTGCCGATGATGACGGCGGTGTCCGCTGCTACTCCCGGCGCCCCAGAACGAGTGCGCGCTTCCCCGCCGGCCCCGGTGACCGTGTCCCGGCTGGAAGGCGTCGAGCAGCTGCCTGATCCGCGCGGCGGGCAGGGTCGCGTCGACGGGCAGGATCGCGGGCCCGCTGCCGTCCAGCGCCCGGGCCAGCGGCTCGAGCAGCCGGGCGGCGTCGGCGGTGCCGCCCAGCAGCACCGCCTGCAGGGGGCGGCGGTCAGGGCGGGCGACGGGCCGGGCGCGAGGTCACGGAGACTAAGGTTAGACGCCGGACAACGGGAGGTTACGAGTGAGGCAGTGGGAGCCGCCCAGCCGGGAGCCGCGCGACGGCTGTCGGCGGCGGAGCCGCAGCGGGGACGTGATGGTGTCACCCGCCCCCGTTCTGGTGAAGGAAGTTCTGTTTTCCGCGGAGCCTTTTCCGTCCGCTGCGCACGCGAGCCGCGGCGGTGCGGCCGGCGCGCCATGAGCTGACCTGCCGGAGCTGCTCGGGCACGCTGCGGGCGTTCGCCATCCCGATGCGGACCAGGTTCCGCGGGATCACCGTCCGCGAGGGCGCGCTCATCCAGGGCCCGGCCGGGTGGGGCGAGTTCTCGCCGTTCGCCGAGTACGGGCCCGCCGAGTCGGCCCGCTGGCTGGCCAGCGCGATCGAGTCGGCCACGGTCCCGCTGGCCGGCCCCGCTGCGGGACTCGGTGCCGGTCAACGTCACCGTGCCCGCCGTCGGGCCCGAGCGGGCCTACGAGATCGTCGCCGCGTCCGGCTGCCGGACCGCCAAGGTCAAGGTGGCCGAGCGCGGGCAGGCGCCCGGCGAGGACGTCGAGCGGGTCGCCGCGGTGCGCGACGCGCTCGACGCGGCGGGCCCGGGCGGCCGGATCCGGGTGGACGCCAACGGCGGCTGGTCGGTGGACGAGGCGGCGCGCATGCTGCGCGCGCTCGGGAAGTACTCCCTGGAGTACGCCGAGCAGCCGTGCGCGACCCTCGAGCGAGCTGGCCGCGCTTCGCCGGCTGGTCGACATCCCGGTCGCCGCCGACGAGTCGATCCGCAAGGCGGAGGACCCGCTGCGGGTCCGCGCGGCCGGGGCGGCCGACATCGTCATGGTCAAGGTGCAGCCGCTCGGCGGGGTCCGCGCGGCGCTGCGGGTGGCCGAGGCCTGCGGGCTGCCCGCCGTGGTGTCAAGCGCGGTGGACACCTCGGTCGGGCTCGCCGCCGGGGTCGCCCTCGCCGCCGCCCTGCCCGAGCTGCCCTACGCGTGCGGGCTCGCGACGATGTCCCTGCTGGCCGGGGACGTCACCGCCGAGCCGCTGGCCGAGGCCGGCGGCGCCCTCCCGGTCCGCCGCCCCGCGGTCGACCCGGACGCCCTGGCGCGCTGGGAGGCCGACCCGGAGCCGTGGCGCCGGCGCGGCCCTGGCGGCCGCGCGCCACCTGGCCGACGTTCCCGGCGACGGGCGGCGCTCGCGTCGTGATAACAGCAAGAAGCGCCGGCGGCCGGGCAAGGGCCCGCGGCCGGGGGGAACGGCCGGTGAACCCGTCGACGGCGTTCGCGGCGGTGCTCGCCGACGAGCTCGCGCGGTGCGGGCTGCGCGAGGTGGTCGTCGCGCCCGGGTCCCGGTCCACGCCGCTGGCCATGGCGTTCTGGGAGCTTGAGCGGGCGGGCCGGGTGCGGCTGCACGTCCGGATCGACGAGCGGTCGGCCGCGTTCACCGCGCTCGGCCTGGCCAAGGCGTCCGGCCGCCCGGTCGCGGTGCTGTGCACGTCGGGCACCGCGGCGGCGAACTTCCACCCGGCGGTCATCGAGGCCGACGAGTCCGCCGTGCCGCTGCTGGTGCTCACCGCGGACCGGCCGCCCGAACTGCGCGGCACCGGCGCCAGCCAGACGGTCGACCAGGTCAAGCTGTACGGGTCGGCGGTCCGCTGGTACGCGGAGCCGGGCGTGCCCGAGCGCCGCCCGGGCATGGCCGGCTACTGGCGCTCGCTGGCCTGCCGCGCCTGGGCGCACGCGGCCGGCGCGCTCGGCACCCTGCCGGGCCCCGTTCACCTGAACCTCCCGTTCCGCGACCCGCTGGTCCCGGACGCCGCCCCGGCCTCCGGATAACAGCAACAAGCGCGTGAGCGCCACGCCGGGACGCGCTGCCTGCGGCCGCGCGAGACTGGCCGGAGCTCGCTTGCGGGCGGCCCGGCGGCGCGCCCGTGGACCGGGTCGGCGCCGCGCCGGCGCGGCCGCCGCGCCGCTGGAGCTGCCCTGGGCCGAGCGGGGCGTGGTCGTCTGCGGTGACGGCGACTACGACGCGGCCGCGCTCGTCGCGCTCGCCGAGCGGGCGGGCTGGCCGGTCCTGGCCGAGCCGTCATCGGGCGCCCGGCGCGGGCCGAACGCGCTGGCCGGCTACCAGTACCTGCTCGCCTCGCCCGGAGTTCATGGCGGCGCACCGGCCGGAGGTCATCGTCTCGGCCGGGCGGCCCGGGCTGACCCGGCCGCAGTCGCGCTGCTCGCGCCTGGCGGGCGCCGCGGGGACGCCGGCCGTCCGGCACGTCGTCATCGCGTCCGGGCCCGGGCCTGTGGGCCGACCCGCAGCGGGCCGCGACCGACGTCGCTGCGGCGGTCCGGCTGACCGGGGCGCCCGCCGGCGGTGCCCGGCCGCTGGCTCGGCGGCATGGCGGCGCGCGGACGCGGCGGCGACGCGGGCCGCGGGCGCGGTGCTCGACGCCGGCCCGCCGCCTGGCCGGGCGGCGCCGCGCTCGTCGAGCCGGGGGTCGCCCGGGAGCTGGTCGCCGCGCTGCCGGCCGGACGCGCTGCTGTGGTGCGGTAACTCACTGTCCGTTCGGGACATCGACCTGCTGCTGCCGCCGCGGGCGGACGCCCGGGTGATCGCCAGCCGGGGCGCGAGCGGGATCGACGGCACCTTCTCCACCGCCGCGGGCGCGGCGCTCGCGCACGCCGCGCGGCGCCCGGGGGCGGTCGCGTTCGCGCTGATCGGGGACCTGTCGCTGCTGCACGACGCGCCCGGCCTGGCGATCGGGCCCGCCGAGCCGCGGCCCGACCTGTGCGTGGTGGTGGTGAACAACGACGGCGGCGGGATCTTCGAGGGCTGAGCCCGCCTGGAGCCCGCCGCGGTACGCCCGGGCCGTTCGAGCGGGTCTTCGGGACACCGCACGGGGCGTCCCTCGAGCACCTGGCGGCGGCCTTCGGCATCCCCTACACGCTCGCCGAGCGGCCCGGCGACCTCGCGAAGGCGCTCGCCGCGGCCATGCCGGCACCGGGCCGCAGATCATCGAGGCCCGGACCGCCCGGGCCGCCAACGCGGACCTGCGGGCGCGGATGCGCGCGGCGGCGTCGGCCGCGGCCGACGCCGCGTCCCGGGAGGATCAGTGACGGGGCCGCCGCAGAGTGAGGCCGCCCGCGGGCAACCCGGCGGCCGGTAGCCGTGTGACCGGCCGCCGTTCCGTGCGAATCGGGGCGCTCGCCTGGGCGAGGCGATCGTGGCGGGTGACCGCTGTGGGATTCTTGATCGCGTGACGGAAGTACCTGGCGCGGCCAGTGCTGGCCCGGTCAGATGCCGCGGTCGTCGACGGCGGCGAGGTCGCGCAGCTTGAGATGCTACCCGGGCGCTGATCGGGATCACCCTGGAGAGCATGGAAGTGCTCGGCGACCGGTCAGCCTGCCGCAGTTCCGTCTGCTGCTGGCCGCCGTCGGCGCTTGGCCGCGCGCCTTCCTCGCGACTGGCCGAGGCGGCCGGGGTCCCGGCGTCGTCGGTGACCCGGCTGACCGACCGGCTGGCGGCGGCCGGGCTGGTCGCGCGCGGCGGCGACGCGCGGAGCCGCTCGATCGTGACGGTCGAGATCACCGGGGCGGGCCGGGACCTGGTCGCGCAGGTCGTCGCGCGGCGCCACGAGCTGCTCGCGGGGGTGCTGGCGCAGATGGAGCCGGGCGAGCGGGCCGTGGTCGCCGCGGGCCGCGGCCCGGTTCGCCGCCCTGGCCGCGGGCGCGGCGGAGCGCGGCGGCAGCGGGCCGCTGCCGCTCTGACCGAAATTAGTTGTCTAAGCAAGAGTTGTCGTATGCAATACTTTCATATGTGAATGAATCTGACTTCCGCGCCGCCGCACCTCGGGGACTTCACGCTCACCGCCGCGCACGCTCGTCATCAGCGCGGTCGCGCTGGTGATCGGGGGCGCGAGCGCGGTCGCGGCGTTCTGCCTGCTGCGCCTGATCGGCCTGATCACGAACGCGGTGTTCTACCAGCGGGTCGGGGCGGCGATGACCGCGCCGGGCGGGATGCGCCACCCGGCCTGGCTGATCGTGCTCGCGCCGGCGGCGGGCGGGCTCGCCGTCGGGCTGATGGCCCGCTACGGCAGCGAGAAGATCCGCGGCCACGGCATGCCGGAGACCATCGACGCGATCGTGACCGGCGGCAGCAAGGTATCGCCGCGGGTCGCGGTGCTGAAGCCGGTGTCGGCGGCGCTGTCGATCGGGACCGGCGGCCCGTTCGGCGCGGAGGGCCCGATCATCATGACCGGCGGCGCGGTCGGGTCGATCCTCGCCCAGTGCCTGCACCTGTCCGCCGACGAGCGGAAGGCGCTGCTCGTCGCGGGCGCGGCGGGCGGGATGGCCGCGACGTTCAACGCCCCGCTGGCCTCCGTCCTGCTCGCGGTGGAGCTGCTGCTGTTCGAGTGGCGGCCGCGCAGCCTGATCCCGGTATGCGCCGCGGTCACCGTCGCGACCGTCTGCCGCTGGCCGCTGCTCGGCTCCGGCCTGCTGTTCCCGGTGAGCGGCGCCGTCCGCCCAGGGGCCGGGGCGGTCGCGCTCACCCTGGTGCCCGGCCTGAGCGGCGGACTGCTCGCGGTCATCGCGACCGCGCTCGTCTACAAGTCGGAGGACGCGTTCGCCCGGCTGCCGCTGCACTGGATGTGGTGGCCCGCGATCGGCGGGCTGGTCATCGGGCTCGGCGGGCTGGCCGAGCCCCGGGCGCTCGGCGTCGGCTACGACGTCATCGCCGCGCTGCTCACCGGCCGCGCCGCGCTGTCGCTGGTCGTCGGCATCCTGGTGGTGAAGACGCTCATCTGGTCGCTGTCGCTCGGCTCGGGGACCTCAGGCGGCGTGCTCGCCCCCACGTTCATGATCGGCGGCGCGCTCGGCGCGCTCGAGGGGCAGGCGCTGCCGCACGTGTTCGCCGGGTTCTGGGCGATGGCCGGGCTGGCCGCGGTCGTCGGCGGCGTGATGCGCTCGCCGCTGACCGGGGTCGTGTTCACCCTGGAGCTGACCGGCGCCTGGCCCGCGCTGCTCGGCCTGGTGGTGGCCTCGGTCAGCGCCTACGCGCTTTCCGCACTGGTCCTGAAGAGGTCGGTGCTGACCGAGAAGGTGGCCAGGCGGGGCATCCACCTGACCCGCGAGTACTCCACGGACCCGCTCGAGGTGTTCTTCGCCCGCGAGGTAATGACCCCGGCCGCCCGGCCAGGACCGGGAGAGCGGCCCCCCGTGACCGTCTACGCGGACAGCACGCTGCGCGAGGTGGCCAACGAGCTGGCCCGCCGCCACGCGACCGAGGCAGCGGTCACCGACCGGGCGGTGCCCGGGCTGGTGGTGGGGGAGATCACCCTCGGCCAGCTGCTGCACGCCCGGCGCGCTGACCTGCGCGAGGAAGAGCACCGGGAGCGGCCGCTGCCAGTGGCGCTGATCCCGCAGTCCCGCCCGGGCAGGCCCGGGCGGGACGCTGGCCGCCCGCTCAGGCGGGGCTGACCCCCCAGCTGAACGAGGCCGCCGCCGTCGCGCCCGAGGCGTTCCTCACCGTGACCGTCACGTGGTAATTAGTGGCGGCCTTCGGCGCGGCGGCCGTGGTGATCGTCCCGGTGACGGTGCCGTTCTTGCCCATCGCGAGCCCTGGCGGAAGCCCGCTCGCCGCGTAGGTCAGGGCTGCCCCGGCGGTAGCCCCGAGCGAGGTGACCGGGAGCGACACCCGCGCCCCGGCCTTGGCGGACTGGGTCCCCGGGCTGATCAGGCCGATCGCGGACGAGCTGAAGGTGTCCAGGTCGGTGGACTGCGCGCCGGGCACCCCGGACACCGTGCCGCCGCTGGAGTACTGCCAGAACGTCCAGACGCGCCAGCCCGCGGGCTTGGGCGGGTTGCTGAACCCGTAGGCCGCGACCCACATCGGGTCGGCGGCGAACGCGGCGGACCGGCCAGTGCAGGTGTTCCACCAGTCCGCCGTGGTGTAGATCACCGGGTACTGCCCGGTGAGCTTGCGGACGGTGGTGACGAACGCGGACAGCCACGAGGTCATCTTCGCCGCGCTGAGCCCGTAGCACTCGTTGGCGTGGTCGGTGGCGTTGTACGGGTCGTACTCGGCGTCGAGCATCAGCGGCAGCGTCCGCGGGCCGGCCCGGTACCCGGAGTACTCCACCGCGTACTGCGCCTGCGCCGCGCCCCCGCTCGCGTTGGGCACCGCGAAGTGGTACGGGGTGACGGCCAGCCCGGCGGCCTTCGCCCCGGCCAGGTCCCTGGCCGCCCAGGAGTTGACGTAGTAGTCGCCCTCGGTCGCCTTGACGGCCGCGAACCGGTACCCGGCCCTGGCGACCGCGCTCCAGCTGACGGCCGCGCCCCCCGGATGCTGGAACCCGGCCACGTCGAGCCCGGCCAGCGTGCGCGCCGCGGCCGCGGCGGGCACCGCCCCGGCCGCCGCGGGCACCAGCCCGGCCGCCGGCGGCGCGCTCGCCGCCGGCGACTCCCCGCCGGACGGTGCCGCCGGGGACGTAGCGGCTGGAGACGCGTCCAGGGCTGAAGCGGACGGGGTGGCGGAGGCGGCCGCCGTCCCCGTCCCACTCGCCGGCTCTGTCGCCGACGACGACCCCGACGGCGAGGCAGACGCCGCGGCGCCGGCGGGGGTGACGCCGCCGGGGTCGTCGCGGCAGAGGGCGCCCCCGCGGAAGGCGTTCCGGGGGAGGCGTTACCCGCGGCCGGGGTCGCGGCGGCGGCCGGGGCGGTGCCCGGCGCGGCCGCGAGCTGGGCAAGCAGGCGCGGCGAGTGCGGCAAATCGGTGGTCGCCGCGCGGGCGGCGGCCAGCGCCTGGATCGCCGGGCTGGCGCCGGGCACGGCGCCGTCGGCGGGCTGCGAGCCCGGCGGCAGCGGGCCGGGGTCCCCCTGGCCCGCCGAGCGGGGAAGCAGCGACGCGAGCCCCGCGCTCCCGGGCGCCGCCGGCCCCGGCTGGGCGATGCCCGACCCGGCCGCGTCCGCCCCTCCGGCCCCCCTCGGCACGCTCGCCGTGGCCGGCTGGCTGGCCATCGACGGCTGCGCGGCCGGCGACACGACCGCCGGGCCGGCGGACACCGCGCGGATCACCACGACGGACCCGCCGCCCGCGGCCGCGATCGCCAGCACAGACGCCGCGATCGCCCCTCTTGACTTGGTTAGCACGGCCGTCAGGCTAGGGCGCGCGGAACGCCCGTTAGGCGGCTTTCCGTGCTGATTAGCCCAGGAGGACTAGCCGCTAGTCCCGATGAGCCAGCCGGTTTCGGGACGCGCGAGGCAGGCACGGCGCAACGGGCAAGCCGTGACGCCCGGAGCGATCGGGGCGGACGCGAGACCAGCGCACGCGAGCGGCACGCGGGGCAGCGGCCGCCCGCAAGGCCCCGCTACCTGCCCCCAGCCGTTCCCAAGATCGTCGTGTCCCGTTGGGCCGGCTGATTGCCGGCCCAACGGGACACAGGGATCTTGCCCGGGCGGGCCTGGGCCCGCCCGGGCCGGCCCGCTGTGCTTCCCTGTGCTGCCCGGGGTCCGGTCCGCCTGCGTCCGGCCCGCCGCCGCGGTCGCTAGCCTGCCTGCCCGGCCTGGCCTGACGACGCCGGCGAGGGGGGAGGGGCGGACGGGGCAGCGGGGGCGGCGGCGCGCAGGCGCCGGGCCGCGTTCCCGGCCTGCGGGTCCATCCGCAGCGCCTCGGCCGCGCACCCGGCCGCGACCAGCGCCAGCAGGCAGAAAGCCACGGTGAAGGCCGCCTGGCCGCCGCCGGTGACCGCGTCCCCGGCGCGCAGCGCCACGGTGGCGCCGGCGATGGCCAGCCCCGCGCCGAGCTGCATGGAGGTGGCGGCGAGGGTGTTCGCGTCGCGCATCAGCTCAGGCAGCATGTCCGCCAGCCCGACCGTGCTGTACACCGTGAAACCCGTCGACCGGGTGATGCCGCTGGCCAGCGCCAGCCCCGCGATCACCGGCACCGGGGTCGACGCGGTGGTGAAGCCGAGCGCGGCCACGATGACGGCCGTGCCCAGGGTGGAGACGATCAGCAGCGGGCGGAACCCGAAGCGGTTGATCAGCGGCGTGGTCGCCGGCTTGATCCCCACGTTCCCGGCGAAGACGAACGCGGTGACCGCCCCGGACTTCACCGGCGACCAGCCGAACTGCACCTGGAACATCAGCGGCAGCAGGAACGGCATCGCGCCGACCACGAAGAAGTACATGGTGCCGCCCAGCTGCGACACCCGGAACGTCCGCACCGACAAGGTCCGCAGGTTCAGCAGCGGATGCGGGGCGCGCCGCAGGTGCCAGACCGCGCCGGCGAGCAGCGCGACGGAGGCCGCCCCGAACGCCGCCGTCTGCACGGCCGGCGGGGTGGGCAGCGCCACCAGGTGCGCGGCGTAGGCGAGGCCGCCAAGGCCGGCGCAGGTCAGCACCACCCCGGCCCAGTCGAGCGGCCGGGGCGCGGCGCCGTCTGCGGCCCTGAGCGGGCCCGCGGGGACCAGCCGCCACGCCACGGCGAAGGCGACCGCGCCCAGGGGCACGTTGATCAGGAACATCCAGTGCCAGGAGGCGTAGGTGGTGATCAGCCCGCCCGCGAGCGGCGCGATCACCGGGGCGAGCAGCCCGGGCCAGACCACGTAAGAGGTCAGCCGCAGGATGTCCTCCTTGGCGGCCGGGGACAGCACCATGGTCCGCCCGACGGGGACCATCATCGCGCCGCCCGCCCCTTGCAGCACCCGCATCGCGACGAGCATGCCGAGGTTCACGCTCGCCGCGCAGCCCACCGAGGCCACGGTGAACAGCGCGATCGCGGTCAGGAAGACCACCCGGTTGCCGAGCCGGCGGGTCAGCCACCCCGACAGCGGGATCAGCACGGCCAGCGTCAGCAGGTACGCGGTGACGACCAGGCCCACCTCGGTGGCGGGCGCCCCCAGCGACCGCCCGATCTGCGGCGACGCCGTGGTCACGATCGTCCCGTCCAGCATCTCCATGAAGTAGCAGCCCGCGACGAGCAGGGCGACGTGGCGGTGCCGGGCGGTGATCACGTCAGGCGCAACAACGCCAGGGTGCCGGTTATGTCCTCTTATCACTCGCCGGTCGGGAGAACGTCCTGGTGTGGGCGAAGAGGGCCTGGACATGTCCACCCCGATGGGCCGGATGTTCGCGGGAATCCTCGTGCAGTTCGCTGAATGGGAACTGCAGAGCATCGGCGAGCGCCGCAGGCAGGGGCAGAACGTCCTGCGCCGCGAGGCGCGATGGGGCGGGGGACGCTACCCGTTCGGCTACGAGCCGTACCAGGTCGGACGCGTACTGGTACCTCCGCCCGCACCCGGTGTGGTGCGAGAAGGGTCTTGAAGGCAGCAAGCGCCGATTATCTGTGCTCTGACGCGCAGGGTGCCGTGCTGGCTCCCTGTCGGTCTGCTGCGGTGGTGCGCCGCCGGGACACCAACGTCCCAGCGGCGCAACCGTGATCCGCGGCTTCCGTTAGGAACTGGCGAGCGCGTGGAGGACGCGCCCGTTGACCTCATCGATTGGGATGCCTCGGTTGGTCAAGGCGATGTGGACCTTGCCGTTGTCCAGCTTGACGATCAGCGACGCCGCCGCGCCTTGGGCCACCCCGGATGCCGCCGCCACGCCGCGGGATTCGTTTACCTGCCAGCCGAGCCCGATGGCGCCCTGCGAGCTGGCGCGCGGGCGGGCCAGCGGTCGCATCGCCTCCTCGGCGAGCGGGGCGGGCAGCAGGGCGGACCAGCCGAGCGCGAAGCGGACCAGGTCGTCCGCTGTCGTCCACAGGCCGAGGGCGGCCGGGACGGTGGCGACCTTGGCAGGCGCCGGGACGAACGCTCCGCCGACGTCGAGCATGTGGCAGCCGACGGCCCGTTCGTCGGCTGCTGGCCAGCTCTCGGGGAATGACGAGCCGGTCATGCCCAGCGGGTCGAGTACCAGCCGGGCCGCTGCCTGGGGGTAGGGCGACCCGGTGATGTCAGCGGTCAGCGCCCCGAGCACGGCGTACCCGCTTCTGAGACCAACCGCGACGATGCCGCGTGTCCCGCTGGAGGCCAGTACCGGCCCGGTCAGCTCGGCCTAGGCCGGGAACCGTCTCGGCGAAGACCTGGGGCAGGGGGGCCAGGCCGTCGCTGTGAGTGAGCAGGTCCCGGACGGTGATGTCGCCGTCGGCGAGCCGGATGCTCCGGAGGTGGTCGTTGGCCGGCCGGTCCAGGTCGAGCCTGCCGTCAGCGGCCAGGCGGAGCACGGCGGTGGCGGTGATCAGCGTGCTGACCGCGTAGACCGGGAACCGGCGGGTCGTGCTGAGCGGCTCTTGCGGGTCCAGCCGGGCCCAGCCGCGGGCCAGCGCCCACGGCTTGCCATGGTCGTCGACGCCGGCCAGCACCAGCCCGGGCAGGCCGAACTCACCCAGGGCCTCCTCGGCCACGGCGGCCGCTGCCTGCGGGACGTCGCCCGCCGCGTCGGCGGGCGGCGCGGCGACCCGGGTATCGGTGACCGTTTTGCCGACCCGGTACGCCAATCATCCCGCGCAGCCGGTGCGGCGGTTCGTCGGTTCCAACCGTCTCGATCCGCACGTCGCCGGCTTGGGCCCGGATGAACCGCGTGCGCTGGGTGATGACGGTGACCTCGTCCCGCAGCCGCCCGGTCCGTGCCATGATCGACAGGGACTCTATCAGCTGCCCGGACCGCTGGCCGGTCCAGGAATGACTGCTCGAAGTGCTCGGCCAGTTCTTGTCCTGCGGGCGGGGTCCAGTCCGGCTGGCTGGCGCCCGCCATCCGGGAGACGACCCAGCTGAGATGATCGAGCACGGCCTCGTCCGGGTCTGGCTGGCTGTCGCCGGCGACGACCTGCTTGAGCGCCGTCCAGCTCGAAAAGCCGTGCTCGCGCGCGATGGCGAGGTACGCCTCCCACAGGGCGGTGAATTCACCGGCGGACAGCCGGCGGCGGGCTTCCAGCCTCAGGAAGCGAAGGCTGGGCTGATCCGGAAGTGAACGCGATGATTCGGACACGGTGGTCCCTCCCACTGCCCGGGGGTCCGCGACGTCGGGCGGGAAAGACGACCGTCGACAAGTTCACACATACCCGGTGAGCTTTAAAGCTCTGCCTGCGGACCCAGCGGTGACCGGAACCACCACGCTAAGCATATACCCACGCGCGGGCGGGCCGATGCTGCCGCGGTCGCGGCAGCATCGGGATGGAAGTCATTAGCGCCTGCAGCCTGAGGCCTCGGGGCCCAGCTCTCCGCACCCCAGTGCTGGATAGGCGGCACAGCTCCCAGTTCCCGCTGGTCAGATGGCACATGATGCGCAACGGTGCAGACAAGACTACGACGGTGCGGATTCTGGCCACGCTGATCTCGCCGACGGTCGGCTCGGCCCTGGTGGCGGGCATCCCGGTCGGGCCGGAAGGCGCGGCGGAGATCCGGAAGAGGATCGCGGTCATGCACGGGCTGATCGCCGGGCTGGGGGACCGCGGGGTCACCGTCTTCCTCGCCACCTGCCGGCTGGAGGAGGCCAAGTGGCTGTGCGACCGGGTGGGCCATCATGAGCACCAGTCTGTGGACGATCGGCAGGCCTGAGGACCTGCGGGCCGAGCTGTTCGCCAGGTCGCTGGACGTTATGGTCGCCGCGGCGCTGCCTCAGCCCCTGGTCTTTGCCGCGTGCGTCCCCGAGACGGGAGCCTTGGCCCGCAGCAAATGTCATGGCAACGATGATGTTCGTCCCGTCCAGCATCTCCATGAAGTAGCAGCCCGCGACGAGCAGGGCGATGTGGCGGTGCCGGGCGGTGATCACCTCAGCGCCAACAACGTCGGCCCGCTGGTTATGTCGCGGATCGCGGGCGAGCGTCAGAGGCCGGTCATCGGGTGACGGTGTCCGGGGAACGGGTGGAACCTAAGCCGTGAACGAGATCAGTAGCAGAACGGAAGGATCGAGGCTTGCGCACCCGCCTTGAGCTGTCCTCGCCTGTCGAGCTGACGCCGCGAGTCCGCCAGATGGCCGGGCTGTTCGACGTCCCGCTCGAAGACAAGACCACGATCACATGGGACCACAACCTGCCGATCGAGGACCGGCCGTGGAGCGTCGGGCTGATCACCGGCCCGTCCGGGTCGGGCAAGTCGAGCCTTGCCCAACACCTGTGGCCCGGGCAGGTCGTCACCGAGTACGACTGACCGGCTGACCGGTGGCTGCTCGACGGGTTCCCCGCCGGGCTGGGCATCAAGGAAGTCACCGGCCTGCTGACTGGTGTCGGGCTCGGGTCGCCGCCCGCGTGGATGCGCCTGGACCGCACCCCTGTCGACCGGTGAGGCGTTCCGGGCGACGTGCGCTCGCGCGCTCGTCGAGTCCGAGGGCCTGTCCGTCATCGACGAGTTCACGTCGGTGGTTGTGGATAGTGATCATCACGGCTTGGGAACGTAGCCTGGAGGCGTGGACCGGCGGATTTTCGGGCTCGAGAACGAGTACGGCGTCACGTGCACTTTCCGCGGGCAGCGGCGGCTGTCGCCCGACGAGGTGGCCCGCTACCTTTTCCGCCGCGTGGTGTCATGGGGCCGCAGCAGCAACGTCTTCCTGCAGAACGGCGCGCGGCTCTACCTCGACGTCGGCAGCCATCCCGAGTACGCGACACCCGAGTGCGACAACGTCCTCGATCTCGTCGCCCACGACAAGGCGGGGGAGCGGATCCTCGAGGGCCTGCTGGTCGAGGCCGAGCGGCGGCTGCGCGAAGAGGGCATCGCCGGGCGACATTTACCTGTTCAAGAACAACACCGACTCGGCCGGCAACTCCTACGGCTGCCACGAGAACTACCTCGTCGGCCGGCACGGCGAATTCAGGCCGGCTGGCCGACGTCCTGATGCCGTTCCTGGTCACCCGGCAGCTGATCTGCGGCGCCGGCAAGGTGCTGGCCGACGCCGCGCGGCGCGGTCTACTGCGTCAGCCAGCGCGCCGAGCACATCTGGGAAGGCGTGTCGTCGGCCACCACGCAGGCCGGCCGATCATCAACACCCGCGACGAGCCGCATCGCCGACGCCGAGCGGTTCCGTCGCCTGCACGTCATCGTCGGCGACTAGAACATGAGCGAGACCACGACGCTGCTCAAGGTCGGGGCGACCGACCTGGTGCTGCGGATGATCGAGGCCGGCGTCGTCCTGCGCGACCTGACGCTGGAAAACCCGATCCGGGCGATCCGCGAGGTCAGCCACGACATGACCGGGCCAGCGCAAGGTGCGGCTCGCGAACGGCCGCGAGGCGAGCGCGCTGGAGATCCAGCACGAGTACCTGCAAGAGGGCGAGGACTTCGTCGACCGGCGCGGCGGTCGATGCCGTCAGCCAAGCAGCGTGCTCGAGATCTGGGAGCGCACGCTGGCCGCGGTCGAGACGGGCAACCTCGGACTGGTCGACGCGCGAGATCGACTGGGTGACCAAGTACCAGCTGATCGAGCGCTACCGCGCCAAGCACGACCTGCCGCTGTCCTCGCCGCGGGTCGCGCAACTCGACCTGGCCTACCACGACATCCACCGCGACCGCGGCCTGTACTACCTGCTGCGAAGGACGGCGCCGTGGACCGCGTCTCCCGCGACCTGAAGATCTTCGAGGCCAAGTCGATCCCGCCGCAGACGACCCGGGCGCGGCTGCGCGGCGAGTTCATCCGCCGCGCGCAGGAGAAGCGCCGCGACTTCACCGTCGACTGGGTGCACCTGAAGCTGAACGACCAGGCTGCAGCGCACCGTGCTGTGCAAGGACCCGTTCCGCTCGGTCGACGAGCGGGTGGAGAAGCTGATCGCCAGTATGTGAGGCCAGCGGCTGGCGCACCTTAAATGCCCAGCAGCACGGCGACGCTGGAGACCAGCGCGCTGGAGGGATGGGGCTGACCACCGCCGAGGTGACTGAGGATATACCGCTTGGCGCGCGTGACACCGGTGCGGCCAGGCTGCGCATGCCTAGCGTGACCTGCACCTGCTCACCCACCCGGCTAGCGCCGCCGAACCCGGCTACGATCCAGTTTCAGGGCCTTTGCCTGCGGCTGTATTCCATGGATCGATTGCGTTTGTCCCGTGTTCCAGCGCAACAATGCCCGGGTGACGGTTATATCCCGCTACGGGAACAACGGTCGGTCTTCCGGGAGCCGCGCCGCGGATCCGTCGGCCCGGCGCTCATGCACTGCCGGGACAACCGGTGGGTCACGTCGTGGCCGAGCGGGTCGCTGCCGATTAGCTGGTAGTCGGCCGTGATGTGGCGGCCGCCGCGCGGGCCGCGGTCACCGGACCTGCCCCGCCCGGTCATCTTTGACAACCTCGGCGACTCGGCGGCAAAACCACTCCAGGGCCTCCGCGGCCCTGCGTCGGCGGTCGGTCTTCCCGCGAGGCACAAGGAGCCGACGAGCTCCGGGTTCTCCCGCCCGGTGAGCAGTTCATCGACGGTCGCGTACTGGCCAGCCGGGCCGATCGCCGACCGTACCGATCCGGGATCGGCAATGACGCCGTGACCGGCCACGCTGGCCCGGCCGGCGTCTGGCCGCAGTCAGGTCAATAACCTGGCCGATACATACATCAGCCTCATATTAGTGACAAAGACTGGCGGGGAAACCCAGTCCTGGTCAGCGGAAGCTGTCGGCGTGCCGAAGGGCCCATTCGGCGAAGGTCGTCCCTGGGCGGCCGGTGAGTTCTTCGACGGTCGGCACCGCGCGCTGCGGGTGGTGACGAGTCGGGCCATGCGGTCGAGGTACCAGGCGGCGTACTCTCCGATCACCTTGGACAATTGCTCGACGGCATGCTCGCGGGACAGTTCGACGAAGGGAATGTCTCGGCCGAGGGCCTGGCCGATGGTCCGCACCAGTTCCGCGCGGGTTAAGGTCTGCGGGCCGGTCAGTTCATAAGCCTTGCCTGTATGGCCGTCTTCGAGCAGGACCGTCGCCGCGACAGCCGCGATGTCCTCCAGGGCGATCGGCGCGTCCGCCGCGGTCGGGATAGGCGTCGCGGACCATGCCGGTGCTCCGGATCTGCTCGGCCCAGATGGTCGAGTTCGTCATGAACTCGCCGGCGTCCAGGTGAGTCCATGCGATCCCGGATTCCTCTACCGCTTCCTCAACAGCGTGCCAGAGGCTGCCCTCCGCTCCTGCGAGGTCGACAATCTGCTGAACGCCCGCCTGGCGAGCGAGTGCCACGACGTCCCGCACCGTCTGAGGCAGCGGCGCGAGGTACATCCGGTCGACACCCTCGAGCGCGGCTGGCATGGTCTCGGGCCGACCGAGATATCCCTTGACGACCTCGACCCCGGCAGGCAGCGCGGCCTTCGCCGGATTGACGGTCAACGCCCGTACCTCAGTCGCGCCTGCGGTCAGGAGATGATCGACCACGAGTCGGCCAACGTTCCCCGTGGCTCCCGTGACCAGGATCCGCATCGTTCCTCCCATGGGCGAAGGGTTAACAGCTGAAGCAGCGTATCACTTATATGGAACATCAATGTTCCATAAGAGAGCATCGAAGTTTCCTATGGCACTCGGTAGTACAGTGACCAGCATGAACGAGTCCGAGACCGGGACCGCGGGAGCGCGAACACGCAGTCGCACGCGCGCGCCATCCTCAGCGCGGCCGCCTGGGTGCTCGGTCGCGACTACCACGCCACGCTGGCGGAGATCGCCGACGCGGCTGGCGTCGGCCGCACCACCCTGCACCGCTACTTCCCCGACCGCAAGGGCTGCTCAATGCCGCTATCGATGACTCCGTCGAGGCGATCGAACAGTCGGTGACCGACGCGGCAATCGATCAGGGTCACCCGCTTGAGGCCATGCGCAGGCTGGTCACCGCGATGGTGACGGTCGGCGACCGGCTGATATTCCTGTTCGGCGACCCGCGGGTCCTGGAAGGCCGCAGCACAGCGGGCACAGCGCCGCCCCCCACGACCCGGTGATCGACCTCATCAAGCGCGGGCAGGCCGAAGGCGCATTCGACCCAGGCCTCAGCCCCGAATGGATCCAACGCGTGCTCTGGTCACTCGTGTATACCGGGTACAAGGACGCCGAGCGCCTGCGGACTGCCACGGCACGGCATCGTCTCCACCGTCATTCGAACGCTCGAAAGCGGCATCCGCACGCCCAACCCGAAACACCGCCCAGCATGACCTCGCGCAGGCTCAAGACGGTCACGCAGCCTCCATCGACCAGATCAAGGCCGGGCAGCCTTTGGGAGGTAGTGCACCACAGCACTGGACAAAGCCACTCTGTTCCGCTGACCAGCAGAAACCGTGCCGATCAGCCGGTAAGCGCACCGGCCCGGCAGCCTTCACCCGTACTGGCTCGCTGAGGGCTTGTCGTGACCGTCTACCAGACCGATCACGTGACCTGGAGTGCCCAGGGCGGCCCTGTGCTGAAACGCGGACAGCCCCGATACCCTGCGAGAGGCGATCAGGCACGCCTACGTTGAGTTGCTGGAGAAGATCGGCGAGCGGGCACGTGGCGCTTCACCGGCCGCCGCGGGGAGCCGTCTGCGTTGGCTGCCGCCGAACCCGCCTGCAATCCGATGCGGAGCTTTGACCTGCGGCTATGTTTCATGGAACGACAATGTTCGTCCCGTCCAGCATCTCCATGAAGTAGCAGCCCGCGACGAGCAGGGCGACGTGGCGGTGCCGGGCGGTGATCACCCCTCAGTCAACAACGCCCAGGCGCCGGTTATATTCAAGGCCCGGGACTGCCTTCGTTACATTGCGCCAATGAGGTAACAGCAAGAAGCGTTGAGTGCTGGCCAGGTCCGCCCAGTGCGCCCCGGCGCACTGGGCAACTCCGTCCTCGAGCGCGGCGCCCCTCACCGACGAAGAGTTCACTGTCGCGAAGGCCAAGCTTCTCGGCAACCCCTAACCGGACAGCGCCTCCACTATCCGCGCGGCGCTTCACAGGCCCCGGGCGCTGCGGGGCACGCCGAACGGCGTGGCGTCCTGTTGGCAGACGGTGCCGGCCTTGGGCAGCGCCCCGGTGGTCAGGTAGCTGGTCACGTAGCCGGCGGCGCAGGCACTTGGGTTGCCGGCCAGGGTGTGGCCGAGGCCGTCGATGGTCAGCAGGCGGGCCCGGGCCAGGTCCTTGCTCATCGCGATCGAGTCACGGAACGGCGTCGCCGGGTCGGTGGTGTTGCCGACGACCAGGATCGTGCTGGCGGTCGGCTGGTTGAACGGCCCGTTGTAGTGGTCGGTGGCGGCCTGGGCGGGCCACCCGGCGCAGGGCGCGAACTGCCAGGCTGAGTACAGCCCGAAGCCGCCGGACCGGGCGAAGGCCACCTTGGCCGCGGCCGGGTAGGCCGCCGGGTCACGCGGGTTGAGTACGTCGGAGCAGGCAGTGCCCAGGATCTGCTCGACCGGGACGCCGGCCAGCGGCTGCAGCGGCGGGGTACCCGGCGGGATGGCGTGCCCCGGGGCTGAGGCGGCCCAGAGTTGCTGCAGGAAGGCCGCGTCGTCCGGCCAGGAGCTGAACGTGTACTCGGGGAACAGGGCGTTGACGTCGGCGTAGGTCCAGACCCGGGCCGGGTTACCGATCGCGGCCGGCTGCTTGAGCAGGCGCTGCAGCAGCGTGTTCCACTTGGCCGTGGTCGCGGCCGGGGTGCCGGCCGAGAAGGCGCAGGCGCTGGTGCCGGCGTGGCCGCACGAGCTGAGGAACGCGGCCATGGTCCGGGCGTCGTCGACGTCGGCGCCCTCGCGCAGCCAGCCGGGCAGCGGGCTGCGGCTGAGCCAGGCGGCCGGGTCGATGTTGCCGTCGAAGACCATCCGCCCGGTCCGGCGGGGGAACAGGTTCGCGTACACCGCGCCGATGCCGGTGCCGTAGGACTCGCCGTAGTAGTTGAGCACCGGGTCGCCGACGGCCGCCCGCAGCAGGTCCATGTCCCTGGCCGTGTCGGCCGTGCTGTCGTGGGCCAGCAGCGGGTTCCTGGTGGCCGCGCACCTGGCGTCGAAGGCGGCCACGGTCTTCTGGTAGGCGGCCGTCTGAGCCGCTCCGACCGGGAAGACGGGCAGGCCGGCCAGGAACGTGTCCTCGGCCGCCTGGGACGGGAAGCACTTGAGCGGGGTGCTCTGGCCGAACCCGCGGGTGTCGAAGGCGACCACCGAGTACTGGTCACGGACCGCGGCGGGGAGCTTCTGGTAGGCCTGCGGGAACGTGTCCAGCTGGGTCGACGGGCCGCCCTGGTTGAGGAACAGCGACCCCAGGGACTTACCGGTCCCGGCCGGCTGGTGCCGCATAACGGCCAGGCTGACCTGCTGGCCGCCCGGGTGCTGGTAGTCCAGCGGCACGTGCGCGGTCGCGCACTGGAATCCGTTGCCGCAGGCCTGCCAGCTCAGCGCCGGAACCGGCGCCACGGCCTGGGCCGCGGCTGTCCCCGCGGCCGAAGCCGCACCGGCAGCCGCGCCCGAGGCCGCCGCGGTCACCGCCAGGGTGATCGTGGCGGTGACCGCGGTCACCGCCAGGGCCGGCCGCAGCCAGCGTTTCTTGCTCGGTTTCACTGCTCGCTCCTGATGGTGAAGGACCGGCGCGGCCGGGAGGTGGCCGCGGTCACCAAGCTAGGGATCGCGACCGCTCCGCCACATCAGCCGCGGGTGAGCAGTTGGCGGCCGCTTTGTATCACTTTCGGCCGACCCGGCTAGGCCGTAAGGCATACCGGGGGCCCGCCGCGGCGACGGCGAGGTACCGAACGCGGTCAGGGCGACGTTCCCCCAGAGATCGATACGTCCAAGCCGTACCCGGCCCGGATGGACGACTGCTTCCTCGGCGGCAAGGACAACTTCGCCAGGTTCACGCGTGTTTGACCCTGTCCTGTCGCAGGAAGGGTTGCCCGGTGCAACGTCGTGACCTGGGCCGG
The DNA here is from genome assembly GCA_963849675.1 of uncultured Solirubrobacterales bacterium. GTDB lineage: Bacteria > Actinomycetota > Thermoleophilia > Solirubrobacterales > Solirubrobacteraceae > Palsa-465. The sequence continues at coordinate 607,895 of CAWKIW010000001.1, forward strand.
ACAATTTTGAGTGAGACTGGTTGACCGTCGCGATGGGGCGCTTGCCGACTCGGTCTGGCGCCTCGGACGACGGTTTGTCTCAGTCAGTCTTGTCCGCTGCCCTGCCGTTCGCGGCGGTGGCGATTTATGAGTTGATCGTGCCCGTTTGCTATCCTGGGGTCGCGTCGAGGCTTCAGCTGCGACCAGCCGGAGGGCGCGGGTGTCGTTGTCAAGCGGCGAGAGGTCCCATTACGCGCCAGGGTTCAGGAACTGGGTGACAAAGCAGGTGACCTGGCCTGAGGCTGCGCGGCCGATCCACGTCGGGTAGTAGCCGTCTCCGATGCCCGAACTGAAGACCGCCATCATGTGGCCGCTGGGGGCGTCTGTCACGAGAGTGGCGACGGCCCCGTCGTCGGCCTGCCCGAACGCCAGTCGGATCGGGCTTGCCTCTCCGGCTTCGTGGAGCTGCTCGAAGATCGGTACTGACTCTACGTCGATGAAGCAGCCTGCGCCGGCGTCGACCCCGTAGCCGGGTCGTTCGTCGTCAACCTCCCAGGTGTGCGCCGGCTCATCGGCGATGAGCACCTTCACGGCGACGACGTGCGAGCCCGCCGATCCCTGTCGCTTCACGCGTGCGACCTGAACCTGGTAGCTGCCGGGCGGCACGGTTGCGGCGTAAGCGACCGCCATCTCCGGGGCGAGGGCCATGAAGGGATCGCAGGCGTACAACCGTCCGCTCGGCAGAGCGAGCTTACCGAGTTCGTGCACCGATTGGACAAAAACCCCGTTGCCGGCGCGGGTGGCGGCACCATCGGTAAATATCGTGTCCAGGGCAGGGGCATCGACCTGCGTCATCTCGGGTCCCCTCGATCATGGTGAATGGCAGTTAACACCGTAGCGGGCCACGCCGGGCGTGCCGCCTCTCGTCGAAGATCTGCTGTCGGGCGACCTGTCCCTTGGCCGCGGTGTCGTTACGCTGGCGTTCCAGGATGGGGCGGAACCCGATCGTGGTGACAAAACTTACACAACTCGCAGATCGACACGAAATGGCAGTCCCTTTCCACCCGGCCGGGCGCAGTAGCCGTTGCCGAGCGTCCCGCCGGCAACCGCCGGAGCACACCTGCCGGGCAACATTACTGAGACGAAGAGTAAGTACGGACTAGCTTCGATGAGATTGGATACCGTCCCCTGAGACCGGACAGACCCGCTGTCTTGTGACTGTGATCTGTATCTGGCGGCTATGAGAGATAACTGGCGGGTCCTCATGTCGGCTGGCGTGGTCGCTGACTGAGCATGCATCGCGGCGGCGAGACCGAGGCGCTGCCGCGTGCCGAGCGAGTAGCCGTCGGCCTTGCGGTGGGGCTCACCTAGTCAAGGTCGGCGCGCGCGATGACCGCGTCGACCCGGCTGGACGGCAGGCCCTGGGAGTGAGCCAGCCACAGCAGGTGGTTACGCGCGGTCCGGCTCGGCTGCACGGCCGCGGCGTCCAGCAGCGAGCCCACCTGACGCAGCGGCGCCCGGTACGGGCGGCCGGACACCGGCGCGGTGCCGGCGTCGGGCCGGTCCAGGCCGAGGATGACCCGCATCGTGGTGGACTTGCCGACAACATAGGCATTCTCTGCTCCCGAGGCTGGCCACGCCTGTAACTCCGCTGCCAGTTCGGCCGCCGTCGCGCGCGCCCAGTCCAGGCTGGCCTGGTGCATCACGATGCCATGCCGTAGCGCCAGCAGCGGGTGTCGGCCGGGCAGTTGGCGGCCGGGCCCGTCGGCATAGGCTTCCACGCCCTTGACGAACTGCTCAAGCCCGCCGATCAGGCTGGCTAGAAACGCGAGCACGTCCTCCCGTGGCGCCGCGTCCTCCATCAAGACGAAACGCATCAGGTGCAGCGGCAGTTCATGGGCTATCCGGTCGGGCTGGACGGGCTGCCGGAGCCAGGACAGGTGCTCCGTCAGGCCGTCCTTGGTCGGATGCCAGACCCGGCGGTTACGGCGGCCCGCCGACGTAGCGGTCTCCACCCGCAGCAGCCCGCGCTGCTCCAGCCGGCGCAACGCCGGGTAGAGCGCACCGGAGCTTGGCCGGTAAGCCGCCGCGGGAGTCAGGGTAAACAGCTTCTTCAGCTCATATCCAGAACGGGGCTCGCTGACAACCATGCCCAGCAATACCTGCTCGAAGTCCGTGAGCGCGCGTTCAGTCACATTTATCAATCTATTCCCACACTTCCGATGGGTCTAATCGATCTGTAGCATGGGCGTCGAGATTCGGACGCACGAAAGGGATAACGGGAATGGCGAGCGTCAAAGTGCGCAAGACCGGCATTTCCGCCGAGCAGGCGGCCGACGTGCTTCGGCGCGGCCTGGGCGACAGCTACCGCGTCGAACCAGAGGGCGGCGGGGCGGTCCGCGTCCGCAAGGGCATCGGCAGGGCCAAGGTGGATTTCCGCGAGGAGGCCGGCGGCACTGTCTTCGACGTGCGGGGCCAGGGCTTCACCCCGCTGCTGATACTGATCAGCAACCTGGGCATCACCAAGCGGACCGCGGCGGCGATCGACACGGCAGCCGAGTTCCATGACGACCATTGAGCCCTCGCCCTCCCCCCCGGCCGGGACGGGGCGATCGGGCCGGGAACCGGCGCTGAGCCCAGGCCAGGCCCGCGGCGGGGCATCCGCCGCGGGCCAGGCGATCAGCGTTCGCGGCCTGCGCATGAGCTACGGCTCCTACGAGGCCGTGCGTGGCATCGACTTCGAGGTCGCGCACGGCGAGATTCTCGCTTTCCTCGGGCCGAACGGCGCCGGGAAGACCACCACGACCGAGATCCTTGAAGGCTTCCGGCAGCGTACCGCTGGCGAGGTCAGCGTGCTGGACGCCGATCCGGGCAGGGGCGGCGCGGACTGGCGCGGCCGGATCGGCGTGGTGCTGCAGACCAGCGCGCCGGAGCGGTTGCTGACCGTCCGCGAGTGCCTGAGCATGTATGCCGGCTATTACCAGCGGCCGCTGCCGGTCGACCGGGTGCTCGACCTGACCGGCCTGCAGGGCAAGACGGACAGCAGGTGCGATCAGCTGTCCGGCGGCCAGCAGCGGCGGCTGGACGTCGCACTGGCGCTGATCGGCGATCCGGAACTGATCTTCCTGGACGAGCCCACCACCGGGTTCGACCCGTCCGCCCGGCACATGGCCTGGGACGTGGTGCGCGGACTGCGTGACCTCGGCAAGACCGTATTCCTCACCACCCATTTCATGGACGAGGCGGAGAACCTCGCCGACCGGATCATCATCCTCGCCGCCGGCCGCATAGTAGCCGAGGGCACACCGCAGACCATCGGCGGCCGGCAGACCGTCGCCAGCGTCATCACATTCACGATGCCGCAGGGCATGACCGCCGGCAGCCTGCCGCCGCTCCCGGTCCCGGTCACGGCGGCGAGGGACGGGCGGGCGCAGATTACCGTATCGAGCCGATGCCAGTGCTCTACGCGATCTCGTCCTGGGCGATGCAGCACAACCTGGCGATTCCCGACATCTCGGTGCAGCGCCCCACCCTCGAAGACATCTACCTCCGGCTGACCGAGGACCACGCATGAGCACCGCGGCACTGGTGATCCACCAGGCACGATACGACCTGCGCGTGTTCCTCCGGGACCCGCGGGCCCGTGCCGCAACGCTCCTCGTGCCGGTAGTCATGCTCGTATTCTTCGGCGCGGTGTTCCGGCACACCACGTTCACCTTCGGCGGGACAACCGTCAGCGGCAGCGACTACTACCTGTCGCGCATGATCGTGCTCGGCATTACCAGCGCCGCCCTGTCCAACATGATCATCACGCTCGTCGCCGAACGGGAGTCAGGCGCGCTCAAACGGCGCCGTGCGACACCGGTGCGGCCGATCGCGCTGATCGGCGGCGACGTTATCACCTGTGAGGTATCGACGATCACGATCGCCATCGTCTTGTGGCTGATCGGCTGGCTGGCTTTCGGGGTGCACGTGCCCGGTGTCGGCCTTGCCGCGATACTGCTGGCGCTGGTCGTCGGGACGGCCGCGCTCTGCTCGCTCGCCTACGCGATCACCCCGCTCCTGAAGTCGGTGGATTCCACCGGCCCGGTGCTCACGATCGTGACGATCGTGCTGGGCATCATCTCCGGCCTCTACGCGCCAGACAGCGTGTTCCCCCCGTGGCTGCGCGACGCCGCCCTGTTCCTGCCGCTGCGGCCACTCGCCCTGGCCCTGCAGGCGGCTATCTCCCCGGCAACCAACCACGGCCACACGTTTGCCTGGGACTACCTCGGCATCGTGGCGGCCTGGGGCATAGCCGCCTGCCTGGTCGCCGTACGGAAGTTCACCTGGTCGCCCACCCGGCAGTAGACCGACGCTGGCCCGCAAGGAATCCCGGCACTGCGGGCAGGACAGCAGGCAAGAGCGCCCCGGGGTCATGCTCGTCGATGCCTGCGGCCCGCCGCCGGCTCTAAAGGCATGCGCGGCTGAGGTTCTATTTTCGGATCAGGAACTTCAGAGCATCGGCGAGCGCCGCACGCAGGGGCTGCTCAAGGTCCCCGGAGTCCGGGTTAGCTGAGCTCTAGGATTATGCCGTAGGAGTTCACCGGGTCGGACTGCGCCGTCGTGTTCCCAATGACAAGCTGATGTGTCGTTCCTGGGACACGGGACATGCCGCCGAAAAGGAAGAAGCCGGGATCGCTGATGCCTGGAAGCGCGACCGGGGTAAGCCTTCCGCCTGAGTAGTGCAGCAGCATGGACGGTGCGGCTGGGAACTGCGTCACCGTCAGCCAGAAGCCACCCGCGCCATCCGGGCTGAGCCTGCCGGGATCGCCGAAGCTATACCCAGCGACCTTCTTCCAGGTGCTCCCGTCGTAATGGTAGATGGCGATCGGGCCGCCCTGGAACGGGGTCTCGCCGTCGCCGATCGCGTACACGTCACTGTCAGAAAGCGCGAAGACCCCGGACAGCTTAGGAACCCCGGTCGACGCCTCAAGGCTCAGCAGCGTGGCTAGACTGGAGGTCTTGGCGCTGCCGCCCATGAGGTGCGTGACCGTCGTTTCATCGTAGGTCCAGGCGTCATTGGCCGACAGGGCGTAGCCACCAGCGGCAAAGCCGGACGACACCCTCAGCCACGCATGGCCGTCGTAGTGGTACGTGCCATCATTGCCAAACACCCAGACGTTTGATGGCGCCAGCACGGACTCCCCATAGATGGACGAGTCAAATGTCTTCATCACGCTCCACTTGCCGCCGGCAAGCCTGAGCACCAGCCATTGGAAGGGCGCGCTACCGATCGCCCACACGTTCGACGACGAGGTCGCCTTCGCGTCGGTGATGTTCAGCATCTTCACGCTGGGGAACGCGGCCTGTTGCCATGTCGTGGCACTGGTGCGCTCGTAAGCGGAAGTGACGCCCGTGCCAAACTTGAACGCCCACCCGCTGGCCTCGCCGGTCGCCACGACCGCGCTGAACATCTCATCGCTCTTCTTCGCCAGCGTCGCGACGGCGTGCCAGGCCGACGGCTTCGCTGGCTGACTCCGCGCCTGCGGCACTGGGCCGCGCCATGACTCGCCACCGACGTGGCGCCACGGCTCACCATCGACGTGCAGCCCGCGCACAGCAGCGTTGAGATCCCAACGAACTTCAGCAAGTTCCCGGGCTTCATGGCAAGTTCCTCCCGCTATATCTTCAGATTGAGGGGCTGAGGTTGCCCCGCTTTGACGGACAGGTGTCCGGACTATGGGGGGCAAGCTCAGAGGGGCCAAGCATCCCTTACTGGTCGAGCCACCCTCGCTGGGTACTGGGCTGTGAGGGGGCGGATGCTGAAGTGCTGTCCTGGTGGATCTGCCCACGACCAGAGCTGACGGTAGCTGCCGCTGTAACCGCGACGGCAATCACGGCAACGGTGCGCGCCAGGGCAGTCACGGTAGTCCTCTGCCGTTTTCCTGTTTTCGTTCGTGCGCTCCTTCGGTGATCGTTGTCTGTGACGGTAGTCTCTGGAGCGAGCCTGCGACCGGGTGCCTCGTCTAAGCGAGCACTAAATGCGTGGACTCAGTGAGCCTTTTCCAACTTGACCTGAAATCAGAGCGCTGCTCTAAGTGATTGATATCGTTGTCGTCTCGCGGCTGCGGCACTGCGGTCACGGGGTTACGGGTCACGGGTTCGCCGTCACGCACGGCGAAGCCCCTGGTAGATGAAGCGATCGACTAAGAATTCGTTCCATCACCACCAGGGGCCTCCCTCGCAGGCGCTGGCGGACACCCCCGCCTGCGAGCCTGGGCCAGCGCGGCCGACCCGGGCAGCGCGCCGGGCTTGCGAAAGCAGGATCTCCAGGTAGTCGTCCAGTTCCAGCCGCTCGTCCCCGGAGACGATCAGCCGCGGATGAACCGCGGCCGGCTCGAAAAACCGTCGAACATGCGCAGACTCGTTCGCCGACAGCATCACCCGGACCCGCGAGCCGATAAGCCGGGCGGACCGAAAGTAATCGAACGGCTCGGCCGGCAGCGGCAGCAGCCGGCCCCGCTCGGCGGCGAAGTCCTGCCTACCGTGGCCGCCCGGCCGTCGATCGGCGAGCGGACGCGGGGCGCTTCACCGGCCGCCACAGGGGAGCCGTCGGCACTGGCCGCCGCCGAACCTGGCTACGATCCTATTCCGGAGCCTTGACCTGCGACTACGTTCATGGAACCACAATCTTCGTCCCGTTCATCTTCACCATGCACGGCCCCTGGAGCCCCCCCAAGGCCCGCGCCGACTACCAGGCGCACCAGGACAAGGTCGCGGCGGAGATCGCCCACCTGCCGGCGGCCGAGCCCGCCCTGGGGAGCTGACCAGACCCGGGCTCCGGAAGGGCAGGGCGCCCGGGTGCCACGGCCGGCACCCGGGCGCCCC
>CAWKIW010000002.1:0-89625 GCA_963849675.1 uncultured Solirubrobacterales bacterium
TGAGAGGAGGTGCCAGTCGTGGGTGAGGGCACGGGCGCCGTGCGCGCTGGGGCTGCCCGAGCCCTCGGAGAGCCGGTCGGCCCCGTAGGCGGCGGCTGCTCGATTCTCGCCTTGGCCTAGGGCGTGCCTCCCCTCCTCGACGGCGGCGCGGGCGAATCCCTCGATCAGGTGCAGCGTGCTCTTCGCTGACAATTGCCACATCGCGCCCGGGTCGGCCGCGAGCCGCGGTGGCATCGGCGTATGTCGAGGCGGCGGTCCCGACCGCAGCGCTCAGCGATCCGGCGGCAGCCGCTGCGAGGTGAAGCGACAGCACGCGCTCTGGAGCCCGGGCGGCCAGCGCGGCGGCGTACGGCGCTCCGCCCGAGAATGCGACGATCGAGAAGCGCTCGACGCCCAGGGCCGCGAGCACCGCGAGCACGTCGTCGGCGGCGTCGTCATAGCCGAGCGAGGAGTCCAGTGGCGTTTCTCCGAAACCGTTGCGCTCGACGCTAATCATGCGCAGCCGCAGCGTAATGCGGAGCGAGCGCGCGAACTCTGTCAGATAGAACGCGCCGACGCTGGTGCCGAGCCCACCGAAGAACACGGCGCCGCGCCAGTCTGGATCACCCTCGTCGACGTAGCGCGCCAGTCGGCCGCTGGGGAGCGTCAGCGCGTGGATCGCACGCCCGTTGCCGGTTGTCTGCGCCCCGAGCGCGTTGAATCGCTCCGGGAGCTGACTGAGATCCGGTAGCGCGCTCGAAGGCGCCGCATCCATCAATCGGCGCCGGCGGCGTGGCCGAGCGCCGCTTCGAAGCTCGGGGTGTTCGCGAGCAGTTCTCGCGTGTAGTCGGTTTTCGGGGATGTCAAAACCTCGATGGTCGCCGGCTCGACGATCCGCCCCGGTCATCACCACCACACGCTCGGCGATCGTTCGCACCAGCGCGAGGTTGTGGGTGATGAACAGCAGGCTCAGGCCCATCTGCGCGCGCAGGTCCGCGAGCAGCTCGACGATCGCCGCCTGGACCGAGACGTCTAGCGCGGAGGTGACCTCGTCGCAGACGAGCACCGCGGGCTCGGCCGCGAGCGCCCGCGCGATCGCGACGCGCTGCCGCTCGCCGCCCGAAAGCTGATCGGGAAGGCGGGAGCCCGCGTCGGCCGAGAGCGAGACGCGCTCGAGGCATTCGCCGACGCGCGCGGCGGCTTGCGGCGGCCGAGCGGGAAGAACAGCGCAGCTGGCGGGCGATCGTCTCGCCGATCGAGCGCCGCGGGTTCAGCGATGCGTACGGGCTCTGAAAGACGTATTGCAGGCGCTGGCGCGCCTGCGCTGCGCTTGCGCGCGGAGGGAGGCAGACGGCGTCGCGCAGCTGACCGCCCGGTGAAGTCCCTGTGCAGACCGACGATGCAACGGGCAAGCGTCGTCTTGCCCGAGCCCGACTCGCCGACCAGCGCGAGGCATTCGTCGCGGCGCACGTCGAGATTATGTCGAACAGCGTCCGGCGGCCACCGTAGCTCGCGTTCAGCGAGCTGACGTCCAGCACGATCTCGTCCGCCGCTGCTGGACGCGGCCTTGGCCCCGGTCTCCGTGCGGGCCGCCTGGGCATCGGCGACGTGGTAGCAGCGGACCAAGTGACCGCGGCCGTGTCGGTGACCGGCGGGAAGGGCTCGCGGCAGTCGTCGCGGGCGAACGCACAGCGCGGGGCGAAGAAGCAGCCCTTGGGGCGCTGCGGGCGCGGCGCGCGCCCGGGGATGCCGAGCACGACGCGGCTCCGGCGAGGTCGGGGATGGCGCGCAGGAGGCGCTTCGTGTACGGGTGGCGTGGCGCGAGAACAGCGCGTCGCGCGTCGCCAACTCCACGATGCGGCCGGCGTACATCACCGCGACGCGATCGGCCAGCTCGGCGACGACGGCGAGGTCGTGGCTGACGTAGAGCACCGCGACGTGGTGCGTGCGGCACAGGTCGCGGACGGTCTCGAGCACCTTCGCCTGCGTGGTGACGTCGAGCCCGGTGGTGGGCTCGTCACAGACGATCACCCGCGGGCGGCAGGCGAACGCCATCGCGATCGCGACGCGCTGCTGCTGACCGCCGGAGAGCTGGTGCGGGTAGCGGCGCAGGAAGCTGTCGTCCGAGGGCAGGAGTACCTCCTCTAGCGTCTCGCGCATCCGCCGGTCGCGCCTCGGCCGACATCGTCGCTCGGTGGGCGGCCAGCTGCTCGGCCAGCTGGGTGCGCAGCCGCAGCGCCGGGTTCAGCGCCGTGCCGGGGTCTTGGGGGATGTACGAGACGACGCCCCCGCGCAGCTGGCGTACCTCGGGCTCATCGAGTCCGGCGAGGTCCGTTCCGTCGATCACGATCGCCCCGCCACTGACATACCCGCCCGGCCGGCAGTAACCGAGCAGTGACATCCCGACCGTCGTCTTGCCCGAGCCCGACTCGCCAACAAGGCCGAGCACTTCGCCGGCGCCGATCCGGATCCCGATCTCGTCGACGATGTCTTTGTGGGACGAGACCAGCTCGATCCGCAGATTCCGGACCTCGACGGCGATGGGCGCTGTCGTCACAGATTCGGTCTCAGGACGTTCTGCAACGCTCATGACTCACTCCCTCGGTCGAGGCCGATGGCGGCGCGCGCGATCCCGTCGGTGACGAGGTTGGTGCCGATCGTGAGCAGGCCGATGGCCAGTACGGGCAGCAGCACGCCCCAGGGTTGAACGGTGATCGACAGGCGGTTCTCGAAGATCATCAACCCCCAGTCGGCCTTCGGCGGCTGGATGCCGAAGCCGAGGAAGCTGAGCGCGGCGACGAGCCCAATCGAGTAGGTCAGCCGCAGCCCGATCTCAACCAGCAGTGGGCTCGTCACGTTGGGCAGCAGCTCACCGAACACGATCCGCGAGCGTTTCTCGCCGACGGCCTCGGCGGCCTTGACGAAGTCGCGCTCGACCACCTGGAGCGCAGCCCCACGCATCACGCGAGCCACTCGCGGCGCGTGCGTGATCGCGATCGCCGCCACCAGCAGCCAGAGCTTCGGGCCGAGCGCCGCGACCAGCAGCAGCGCGAACAGAATCTGCGGGAAGGCTAGGAACACGTCGCATGTACGCATCAGGACCTCGTCCACGATCCCGCCCGAATAGGCCGCCGTGAGGCCGATCAAGACTCCCAGGGAGACGCCGAGCGCCGTCGTGAGCACGGCCAGTCCGATCACGGTGCGCCCGCCGTAGAGGAACCGGCTGAAGATGTCGCGGCCGATGTAGTCGGCCCCGAACAGCGCGTGACTCGACGGCCCGGTGTTCGGCAGCGCCACGAATGCGGTCGGCGAGTGCGGCGCCACGAGCGGACCGAAGATCGCGATCAGCACCATGAAGGTCACGATCCCGAGGCCGATGCGGGTGCGGGTCAGCCGGTACGCGACCCGCAGGACTTGGAGCCACTGGTGCTGGCGTAGCGACGGCGGCGCCAGCGGTTCGACCGTCTGGTCGAGTGCAATCGCCTCGGTCGTCATCGCGCGGCCGTCCGTAGCCGCGGGGTGAGCATGATCGTCGCGAGGTCGGCGGCCAAGTTGACCACGACGTAGACCGCGGCGATGATCAGGGCGATCGCCTGCACCACCGGCACGTCGCGTTCGGTGACCGCGTTAATCAGCGCCGTCCCGGTGCCCGGGTAGTCGAACACGAACTCGACGACGATGACGCCGCCGGCCATCCACGCGAGCTGGAGCGCCGAGACCTGGATCGCCGGGACGATCGCGTTCGGCACAGCGTGGCGCCAGATCACCGCCCGCTCGGACAGCCCCTTCAGCCGGGCCATCGTCACGTAGTCGCTTTCGAGCACCTCGATCATCGAGCCGCGCATGATCCGGCTGATGTATGGCGTCACGGCGAGAATCAGCGTCAACGCCGGCAACACCACGATGCTGGGCTTGTCCCACGCGTGCTGGCCCGGCCCCAGCAACGAGACCGCCGGAAACACGTGAAACACGCTCGTGGACAAGATCAGGACCAGCACGATCGCGATCACGAACTCGGGAAGCGAGGCGACAAGCAGCGTGCCGGTCGACAGCGCGTGGTCGGCGGCCTTGTCACGGCGCATCGCCATCAGGACGCCGAGCGCGATCGAGAGGGGGATGGCGATCACCGCGGAGACGAGCACCAGGAACGCGGAATTGGCGAGCCGGTTCCCGAGCAGGTGGGTGACCGCCTCCTGAGTCGCGGCCGAGGTGCCGAAATCTCCGTGGAAGACGCCGCTGAGCCAGTGCAAGTACTGGCTGATCACCGACTCGTTCAGGTGCAGCTTCTTGCTCAGTGCCGCGAGCGCCTGCGGCGTGGCCGTCTTGCCGAGGATCGCCTGGGCCGCGTTGGCGGGGAGCGCCTGCGTGGCCAAGAACACCACCACCGAGACGAGGAACAAAGTGAGGACGCCGAGCGCGACGCGCTTGGCGATGAACTTGGCCGTTCTAGACGACAAAACCAACCCTCCCGAAGCCGTAGTTGGTCAATGGCAGGCCCGAACGTGCCGGGCGGAAGCCGGTCACCTGCGAGCTGTACGCGTCGAGCTGGTTGCTGAACGCCCACACGATGTAGCCGCCCCGTTCGTACTCGATCGCCTGTGCGGCGTGCAGCAGCTCATTGCGCTTGCTCTCGTCGAGCTCCGCCTGCGCTCGGCGGATCAGCTTCTGGAACGTCGGGTCGGCCCAGTGGGTCTCGTTGAACGGGGACGTGGGGAGGCTTCCCTGCTCGACCTGAGGGATGTAGTTGCGCGTGAACCAGAAGTCCTGGGCAAAGGGCCATTTGAGGTAATTCGGCCCGTAGAACGTCGTCGTGTCGGTCTTGTTGATGTTGACCGTCACCCCCGCGCCGCTCGCCTGCGCGGCGAACACCTGGGCCGCCTCGACGATGCCCTCGAACACCGGGGCGGTGACCAACGTGACCTTCAGTCCGCTGTGGCCCGCCTGCTTGAGCAGGGACTTGGCCTGATCGAGATCCTGCTGGCGTTGGGGAAGCGCGCTGTTGTAAGCGGGGTCGAGCGGGGCGTAGAGGTCGTTGCCGCGGCGCCCCTGGCCGAGCAACACCTGGTCGATCATCTGCTGGCGGTTGACGATCAGGCGAAACGCCTGGCGGACGCGGGCATCGTTGAACGGCGGCGTGTCGACCCGCATCGTGAACGGCTGCCACGCGCCGGCCTTGGAGATCAAGTCCCTCAAGCTCGGAAGTCCCCTCACCTGTTCGAGCTGCGCCGCCGGAAGGTTTGTGATCGCGTGCACCTGTCCGCTTAGCAGCGCGTTGACCTTCGCGGTGTCGTCGACAAAGTCGATGATCGTCAATTGGTCGACATGCGGAGGGCCGTTCCAGTAATCGGCGTTGCGGACGAACACGCTCTGCTGGCCGGGGGCGAAGCTCTGGTACTTGAACGGTCCGGTCCCGACAGGGTTCTTGGGGTCGTAACCAACCGGGACGATGCCGTTGAAGTACTGGCCTATGTCGTCCGGGAACCCCACGTTGGGGTACTGCAGGACGACTCGCACCGTGTGCGGGTCGACCTTCCTCGTGCGTTTGAGGTCGATGTAGCCGATCGACGCCGCACCCGTGCCGGGGTTCTTGGGATTGATGATCCGGTTCAGCGAGAAGATCACGTCGTCGGCCATCACCGGCTTGCCGTCGTGGAACGTGACAACGGGACGCAGCCGCACGATCCACGTGTCTGGCGTCTTGCCTTCGGGCGTCATCGACTCCGCGAGCAACATCTGCAGGCTGAAATCGGCGTCGCGGACCGCGAGTGGCTCGTAGAGTTGGTTCAGCCGCGCGATGTCCGGGTCCGACGTCGCAAAGTGCGCGTCGATGCTGTCCTGCGCGCCGCCACCAGTGGAGCCGACGCTAAGCTTGCCACCGGGCTTGATCGCGCCCTTCGGCTCCGGCGAGCTAGCCGCGATGACGCTCGGGTTGGCACCGCAAGCCGACACCAGGCCCCCTCCGACGAGCAGCGCCCCGCCGGCTGCGGCGCCGCGCAGCGCCTGGCGGCGGGTGATCCCGGCGCCGGTGTCCTTGCCCGCGCCGAACCGTCTCTCGCCCGTGGAGGAGTTGGTCATCGACCCCACCCGGCCAAGTCCGCGGCAGCTTGCGCCGTGTCCGCGGTCTCGTGTGGCGTCCTTGTGCTCCGAGTGATCTCGCCTGCGATCAGCTTCGCCGACAGCCGCAGGTGATCCCGGACCAGATCCGGCGCGGCCGGGTCGCGCCGCGCGATCCCGTGGAGCAGGACGGTGTGGTCGGCGGCGTAGTCGGTGGGCGCGTAGATCGGCTGGTGGTGCAGCAGCATCTGCGCTTCGGCTGCAAGCGTCTCGTGCGCGCGGCTCAACCGGGGGCTTCCGCCGAGGGCGACCATCTCGCGGTGGAAGTCCAGGTCCGCCGCGATCAACTCGGTCCCCGCCGGCTCGTCGTCGGGCGTGGCGTCGGCCGCAGCGACGATCCGGTCAAGCGCGGCTCGGAGCGGCGTCAGGTCGAGCGGTCGGCCTCGCTCGAGCGCAAGTTGGACGGCGCCGACCTCGATCGCTTCGCGCGCCAGGTACACGTCGATCGTGTCCTGCACCGAAAGCACCCGCACGAACGCGCCGCGATTGATCCGGTACTCGACCAGGCCCTCCTGGACGAGGTGGCGGATCGCCTCGCGGATTGCGCTGCGACCGGTCCCGAGCGTACCGGCGAGCGCGGTCTCGCGGAGCGGCTCGTTTGGCCCGAACCGTCCCGAAACGATTGCCGAGCGCAGTTCGGCAAGCACATGATCAGTCGTCGACCGCCGTTGCACGGCGGTCAAACCCCAGGCTTGGCGGTCTGCCATCAACCACTCCCACTCGATTGTCGACAACCTACGTGCGGACAAACACAAAGTCAAGCCCGTGCGGAGGAATTTATGGTCGAGATTGCAGCGAGCCTTCAGAGAACGAACGCATCAACGCCGGCCTCGCGGAACGTCTGGACCGTCGGGTTCCGAGGCTGAGCGGAAGCGTCACGAGACTGCGCACCGCCAGGGCCAAACAGAAGTGCAACCGAACGGTTTCGCTTTTGGACGACGAGGGACAGCTACGAGTGGGCCATGGTGCGCGCCCGCCGCTGCCGGTTCGAGCCGGCGGAGCGGGAGCCGGCCCGAAGCTCGAGATCTTCAACACGCGTGGCGGGAGGTCGCCGAACGCGCTGCTCCTCTCTGACCAAACGAGCCACGACGAAGATGCTCAGGCCGCCGGTCAACGCGACCGCTGTCGGACAATCTGGGCAGCGGCGCAGCCGCGCAGCACGGCCCCTCTGGTCTGAGAGCGGTGGCCGGGGCGGCGTCAGCGACCTCGGCGGCGGCGAGCAGCCCACCGCGGAAGCGAGCGCCGCGTCCAGACGTCGGGGTCGCCCTCGGCCAGGACGCGGAATGTCGCCTTTGCGCTCGGAGGCCCCGCGATGCCCGATGGAACAAAAGCGATTGAAGGACACCCTCGGCCTCACGCCCGAGCGTGTGTCCGGCGTCCCTCTGCGCGGCTCGGAGATGTGCCTCGTTCAGGCTGATAGCACGCCGGTGGCCCGTTCTCAGGAATCGCGGTGGTCGACCTGCAGTACGCGGTAGCCGGCCGCCGCGAGCCATGATCGCGCGCGGCCGTGCTGGCGCTCCTCGGATAGTGCGTGCCATCGCTCAAGCTCGCCGGGCCAGCGGGCAAGCTCGTCCTTGAAGCGGCGAAACGCGCCGCGGCCTTTGATCGCGACAGCCAGCCGCTCGGCCCGGCCGGGATCCTCGACGGACGCGAGGAACAGCTCCATGTCCCGGTAACCCTCGCGTGAGCCCTCGCCGTGGACCGCCAGCCACCGCTCGGGATCATCACTGGCGTCGTCGTCTTCCTCCCCGGTCTCCAGGACGTATTCGATCGCCGCCTGCGACCACACCTCACCGGTCGTGACATCGATGCCGCCCCCGACGCTGAGTGGATCGCCCTCGAGGACGCCGGCCAGCGCCTCGAGATCGACGGGCAACGCGCTCAGCAACGCTACCGGTCCGCCGCCGAGATCAGCCTCAAGCTGGTCGGCCAGCTCATCATCCCCCTCCCAGCCACGCTGCCGCAGGCCGACCACGAGTTTACGAGCCACCTCGGCGGCCCCGTCCACGCGCTGCATCACGGCCGCGATGACACCGTCGCCAGCCAGCTGCAGCGAATCATCCTCAGCGCCAACGCCGCCGAGCAGGTCCACGACAGCCCGTCCGTCACCACGATATACCGCCGCCCGCAGGACGGAGCGCTGCTCCCTTGAGTCCATCTCGCTCCGCGTAGCGTTGCGCTGCCAGGCCCAAGCCGTGGCCCATCATCCGCGCCGTGAGCGGCGCAGGTTGGCGAGCGCGAGCCCGTGTCCCGCGCTGGCGCAGGCTCTGTGGAAGTCACAGGCGCGGACGTCCAGGCACCACCGTACGCCGAAACGCCCCGCCCGACTCGCCCGTCTCCTCCCCCGACCCTCGCGGCGCAGCTGGAGACCGGAGATCCCGCCGCGACGCACCTCTCCGCGTTCTCTGAAGTACTGGGGCCGCTTCCCGTCCACACTTCTGTGGATTCTCCGAAGCCACGCCGCCAGGCCGCTGCGCCCGTTCAGGCAAGTCAGGCGCCGCGAGCCGGCGGTCGTCTGTCAGCAGCCGCCGGTTGTGGGGAGCACACAGTTCGATGGTCGCCGACGGTCACGACCAACGCAGTCGACGCGACTATCGGAACCGTGGCAAAGGCATAGCGAGCCCGGACCAGCCGCGAGAGCCGAAGCAGTCGTGGCGCCCCCACGGGACCAACAGGCCTGGATGTGCGCGATCACGACAGGGCACCGAGTTTGCTGAATCCCGATTCCAAGCAAGCAGGGTCACGTTCGTGCGTAGGCAGAGACCGTACCGACGGTCGCCGCGATCTCGATCAAGTGGCTGCTGCTCGGCTAGGGCGAAGCGGTCATCTCATCGCTGCCGCGATAAGCGCTGCTCCGTTTCGTCCCGACCGGAAGAGATTCTCGTCGCTCTCGAGACTTCTGTCGCCGGTCCGCCGTCAGCTCGACGGACCGAGGTGACTTCACGTCGGTCAAAGTTTTGCCGTCCAGCTCCCGGTCGATCCCGAACTCGAGCGTCGTCTCCGGTGCTTGCTGGGCGACGCCGGGCCGTCTAACATCGGCCTGGGAGTCGAGTGCCGCTTCGCCTACGCGAGCGGGGTCTGATTTTGGCGTGAACTCGTCGCTCGGGTCCAAGCCTCCGAGGGTTAGATCGTGCAAGGGCTGCACGAGGTTTGGGGCAGCTATCGCGAGCAGCCGGTGTTCTGAGAGCGCGCTCGCTCTAGACCCGCTGGATCAGGGTTCCGGTCCCGAGCCCCCCGCCGCAGCACATGGCGACGAGGCCAAGTTCCTTGTCATCGTCCTCGAGTTCGTGCACGAGCGTGGTGATCAGTCGTGCACCCGTGGAGCCGAGCGGGTGCCCGAGTGCCATCGCCCCGCCGCGAGGGTTCACGCGGGTCATCTCCGGCTTGTGGGCGCGCGCCCATGCGAGCACCACCGGCGCGAACGCCTCGTTGATCTCGAAGTAGTCGACGTCGTCGATCGACAGTCGGTTGCGCTGCAACAGCTTCGTCGTGGCGGGGATCGGGCCTTCGAGCATCTTCACGGGGTCGCACCCGACCGCCGTGTGATCGACGATCCGTGCGCGACGACGCAGCCCGAGCGCGCGGGCCTTGTCTGCACTCATCAGCAGAACCGCCGCCGCCCCATCGGAGATCTGCGACGAGTTGCCGGCGGTGATCGTCCCGTCCGGCTTGAACACGGGGCGGAGCGCGGCGAGCGCCTCGAGACTCGTGTCGGGACGAATCCCCTGATCGGTCAGGCGTGTACTGCCGTTGGTCTGGACGGGGACGATCTCGCGTGAAAAGCGCCCGTTCTCGGTGGCCGCATGCGCCAGCCGGTGCGAGCGCATCGCGAGTTCATCGAGCTCCGCGCGGGTTATCTCCCACTCCTGCGCGATCATCTCGGCGCCGAGGCCCTGGCCGACGATGTAGTAGCGGTCGAGCAGCCGACGCGTGAATGGGTGCCCATGCTGCTCATGCACCGCGTCGACATCCGCGAACGAAATGTGGCCCATGTGCTCGACCCCGGAACCGACCACGACGTCGAAGGTGCCGGTGGCGATCTGCGCCGCCGCGAAGTTGACCGCCTGCTGCGCCGAGCCGCATTGCAGGTCGATCGTCGTCGCCGCCGTCTCGATCGGCAGTCCTTCCTGCAGCCACGCGGTGCGTCCGATGTTCAGGCTCTGCTCACCAAACTGGTTCACGCACCCCGCGATCACGTTCTCCACTTCCCCCGGATCGATCTCGGCGCGCGCAATCAGCTCCGAGTACGTGCGTCCCAGCAGCTCCGCCGCATGCACATCTCTGTAATAGCCCTTCTCCTCGTGCCCACGACCAATCGGCGTGCGAACGGCCCCGACGATCACAACTTCTCTCAGCTCCGGCACCTACGGCCTCCTCGTCATCGATGCGGTTGTGCTCCGAGTGTACTAAAATGAATTTAGTTCAGCCATGGCTGCCGCAATTCCCCCCGATTTGCTCAAGGACCGGGTCGCGATCGTGACCGGTGCTTCGAGCGGCCTTGGGGCACGGTTCGCGACCGTGCTCGCGCAGGCTGGAGCCCGCGTGATCGCGTGCGCGCGACGAGTCGAGCGGATCGCGGAGCTCGCCGGATCCCAGCCGGGAATCTTCGCGGTGCGTTGTGACGTCTCCGATGCCGGGGACCGGGCCCGCCTGGTTGAGACGGCGCTCGGGGTAGCAGGCCACATCGACATCTGCGTCAACAATGCCGGCATCGCCTCCGGTGGAGCCGAGCTTCAAAGCAACCTCGACACCTTCGCCTCGGTGATGCGCATTAACCTCGAGGCAGTGTTTGCACTGACGCAGGCGGTCGGGGAGCACATGCTCGTGCGCGGATCCGGATCAGTCGTCAACGTCAGCTCGATGTTCGGGCTCGTCGCCTCGACCCCAGTTCCCGACGCAGCGTACGTCGCGTCGAAGAGTGCGGTGAACGGACTCACGCGAGAGCTGGCCAACCAATGGGCGTCGCGAGGCGTGCGCGTCAACGCAATCGCGCCCGGCTGGTTCGAGACTGAGATGAATGCGCCGCTGCTCCAGGACGAGCGGTCGCTTCGCTGGCTACAGCGCCAGTGTCCCATGGGGCGGCCCGGACGCGAGCACGAGCTCGACGGCATCCTGCTGTTTCTCGCCTCAGACGCGTCGTCGTACTGCACCGGTCAGGTGATCGCCGTCGATGGCGGCTGGACGATCCGCTGAGCGCCGATCGGCTTAGCCGCTGACCACGGCGAGCCGGGCCGCCTCACGCGGGCGGAAGCGATGCACTCCGTGCTCGTCGACCTCCTCGCGGACCGTCCCGCGGTTGACGAGCACGTCCAGGTGACCGAGGACCTCCCAGATGACGAGCACGGGCTGGGTCGCAGCGGTTTCCTCCGACCACAGTCGTTGGGCGATCTCAAACGCGGTCTGGCACCCGTCGGCGACGTGCTCGGCAATGCGGTCGAGCCGCGACGAATGGAACGCGAGGCGATCGTCGATCAATGCCCTGTGGTCATCGATCGTCGGGCCGTGGCCGGGACAGCAGGTTGCAAGACGCATCGCCTGGGTCTTGCGGAGATTCGCGAGGTAATCGAGCAGGCCGCGTCGGCGCTCGTCACCGGGCAGCTCCGTGGGCATCAGTTCGGCACCCGAAGTTATGTTCGCCAGCAGATGGTCGCCGACGAACGCGTCGTCGTTGATCTCGTCGACGAACAGCGTGTCAGTGGTGCTATGCCCGGGCCTGAAGACAACGCGCAGCGTGCGGCCGCCCGCGCGCACGGTGTCGCCGTCGGACAGGACCCGGTCGGTCTCATAGGGAGCGCTGTCCGCCAGGATGCGGTCAAAGAACTCCTGGCTGCCCTGCACTATGTGCTCCGGCACGCCGTGCGAGGCCATCAGGGCGAGCGTGAACTGCCGCTCGGCGGCCGCTCGCTCGTGGACCCGCAGCCCCCACAGCGCCGTCCCGCGGTGCGCGGCGACCTCGGCGCCGGAGCGCCGCTTGATCGCGGTCGCCAAGCCGGAGTGGTCGAGGTGATGGTGCGTGAGCAGCACCAGCTCGATGTCCTCGATCGCGAAGCCATGCTGGCCGAGCTGCTCCTCGAGTGACTCGAGCGCCTCATCGTTGGCTGGACCCGTGTCGACGAGCGTCAGCGGCTCGCCTCGCAGCAGCCACACGTTGACGCTCCCCAGATAGAGAAGCGGAAGCGGGATCTGGATGACGTCGGACATGATCGGATCGTGGCCGAGGGTGGTCACCGTCTACCCGAAGGACCCCGCGCGCACGGCCGTGAGCACGGCCGCCAAACGGATCCAGCGAAGCGTCTCGCGAGGTTGCTCGAGGAACGGCACGTGAGCGGCATCCGCGATCGGAATCAGCGCGCCGCCGCACCGCAGCGCCAGCTCGATGTGCGACTCGAGCGGTACAGCCGAGTCAAGCGCACCCCACAGGACCAGGGTGGGCGGCGGATCAGCCAACGGGTCGGGCTTGTAGGCGGCCATCGCCCGCATCTGCCGGATGTGCCGCTCACGCCCGCCGGCTTCGTAGTCGGCGACGAGGGCGTCGATCTTCGTCCTGTCACTCTCGTCGGCGACGCAGATCTTGGCCATCTTCTCGAGGATCCCCGGCGGGTTGCGCTCCAGCCATTCGATCAAGCGCTCACTGACGTCGATCCCGAACCCGGCCGCGACCAGCACCAGCGCGTCGACCTCAAGGTTGCGCGCGATCTCGAGCGCCACCAGCGCACCCATCGAGGCGCCGATCAGCACGCGTGGGCGCGGCAGATCGGCAACCGCGGAGTCGAGCCCGGCCGCCATTGTCGGGATTTCCAGCTCGTCCGGCACGGCCAACACGGCCGCGCCGAGTTCGCCCACGACTTCGGCCCAAGTAAGCCCGGCGCCGCCGGCGCCCGGAATCACCGCGAATGACGCAGCGTTCATGACGGTGGTCTGCCCGGCGATCAGATCAGAGCTTGACATCACCCGTTGATCCTAAACTGAATTCAGTCCAAGCTCAAGACTTTGCGGAAGTCGCTCACGGAACGACCACGGCCCTCCCCGCGACCTCCCCGCGGCGCAGGCGGCGATAACCGTCGACGGCCTCCTCGAGAGCCAGCTGCTCGACCTCGATCTCAATCCGCCCGGCCCGCGCCAGCGCGACCACTTCGTGGAGCTCGGGGAGCGTCCCCCAGCTCGGCCGCCCCGCCGACCATTCGAGCGGCACGGTTCCGATCGCGCACGGGAAGCTCTCGGTGCCCGAACCGACGATGCTGACGTGACCGCCCACCTCGATCACGGAGGCGGCGAGGCGCACCGTCGCGTCGGACCCGACGAAGTCGAGCACGAGTGCCGCGCCCGCCTCCCCCGTCTCGGCCCGCACGTCTGCCGCGTGGAGTCCGTCAGCATCCAATGCCGCGTAGGCGCCGGCGTCCCGCGCGACCTGCCGCGCGTGATCACGGAGGTCGATCGCGACGATCCGCGCCGGCGAGAGCTCGCGGACAAGCTGGACCGCGACGTGGCCGAGGCCGCCGACCCCGATCACGACCACGCTCGAGCCGGGGACAAGACGCCAGAGGTGGGGCTTGAGGGCGTGATACGGCGTCAGGGCGGCGTCGGTGAGCGGCGCCGATCGGGTGGCGTCGAGCTCGCCGCGCGGGACGAGGAACCGGGGCGACGGAACGAGAACGTACTCAGCCAGCCCGCCGTCGAATCCGAGGCCGCAGGCGCGCCGGCGCGCGCACAGGTTGTCGGCGCCGCGCGCGCACGCCACACAGGCGCCGCAACCCCACGGTCCGTAGATCACCACCGGATCGCCGAGCCGGACGCCTTTCGTTCCGGCGCCGAGCGCCGCGACGCTGCCGGCCGTCTCGTGACCTAGGGTCATCGGCAGTTCGAACGCCAGCGTTCCCTCGGGCCAGTCCATGACGTGCAGGTCCGAGTGGCAGAGTCCGGCGGCCTCGACTTTCACCAACACCTCGCCCGGCCCCGGCCTCGGAGTGTCGACCTCCCGCAGCTCGGGCTCGGTGCGCCAGCCGATCAGCTGGACGGCCTTCATTCATGACTCCGTTTCGGCGATGCGGACGAGCGTCTTCCCGGTGGTGTCCCCGCGCATCAGCCTGGCCAGCGCCACGGGGGCGTTCTCGAGTCCATCGACGATGGTTTCCCGCGACTTGATCCGTCCCTCTCGGAGCAGGCCTCCCACCTCGCGCCACAGCTCCGGGATCACCTCGGCGTACGTGTTGCCGCGCAAGCCGCGGATCGTCAGCTCCTTGGCCACGACCAAGAACAAGTTGCGTGGCCCGGGCAGCGGAGCCCCGAGGTCGTACTCGGCGATCGTCCCGCACATCACGATCCTGCCGAAGCGGCGCAACGCTCCAAGAGCCGCCTCGAGGTGATCTCCGCCGACGTTGTCGAAATAGACGTCGATTCCCTCGGGCGCCGTCTCTCGGAGCAGGTCCGGCAGCGATCCGCGACGGTAGTTGAAGGCGGCGTCTAGCCCGAGCTCGTCAACGAGGTATGAGACCTTGTCGTCGGATCCGGCGCTCCCGATCACCCGGTGCCCGCGGACCTTCGCAAGCTGGGCGGCGAGCGTGCCAACGCCCCCCGCTGCAGCCGAGACCCAGACGACATCGCCTGGCCGCAGGTCCGCGAGGTGCACGATTCCGGCGTACGCCGTGAGCCCGCTGCCGCCGAGGAAGCTGAGGTATGCCTGCGGCGGTGCGAGCGCTGTGTCAATCCGTCTGAGCGTCCCGATCCCGCCGATCTCCTCCTTGCCGGCCTCGACGACGGCGTAGTCGCGCCAGCCGAGTCCGTGGGACACAGTGTCGCCCGCGTGGAATCCCTCCGCGCGCGACGCGATCACTTGACCAATGGTCATCACCCCCGTGATCGGGCACCCGAGCGGCAGCGCGGGAAAGTAGCCCTCGGGACTCTGCGCGCGCAGGCGCAGTCTGAGCCCGGGGTCGATCGACATCCACGTATTGCGAACGAGAACATCGCCGGGTCGCGGCTCGGGCACGTCGACCTCGACGGTCCGGAAGTCCGTCGAACACACCGGGCCGTCCGGGTATCGGATCAGCCGGACTTCTCGGCCGGTGACTGAGGTCGGTGCGGCAGTCATGACGCAGCATCTTAGCTGAAGTCACTTCAGCGTTCAAACCCTCGCCGGAGCCACCTGGGGATCAATCCAGCAGCGATAGCGCTGAGCTACGCGCGGCCAGCATACGCCGGATCCGGCCGAACTCATCGAGCTGGACCATGATCAGGAAGCTCGCAAGCGGCGCTCCGTGGCGCGTCGTGTAACCAACCGCGATTTCGGTGTTCGCCGAGGCTTTTGCTTCCAGCGGGTGATGGCGCTGACCGGTCCCGTCGCGGGAGGCGAAGTACGCCTCGAGCTCGGAGGGTCCGCCACTGGATTGCCGAGCAAGCTCGTCATCGCCCCACAGGGCGGCAAACCGAAAATCCGGCGCCAGGAGTTCCACCACGCTCGCGGGTCCACGACCGTCGAGCCGGTCGAAGTAGTCCGCCAACACCGGGCACGAGAGCCCCTTCACCTCCGGCCGGTCGTTCGCGGCGCCCGCCATCATTCGTCCTTTCCCTTGAGCTGAAGTAACGTCAGTGAATCTTGTCACGGATCGAGCTGGGCCCAGAACGAACCTCGTTGTGCCTTGACAAGAGCGGAGTCGCTGGTACAGTCCTGAACTGAATTCAGCTTGTACGAGGCGAGGAGTAGGCAATGGAAGAGCATCGTTTCAGTTACCCGACTGTTATCCCGTTGCGGCCAGGCGCCACCGCCCACGGCCCGCGGGCTGCAAGCCTCGGACTTGGCGCGGCGCAGGTTGGGGAAATGTCCGGGAAGCACCTTCCGCCGTCTGCCGTCGGGCAACTCGGTTTCTCGGCGCCGCGATCTCCGTCGGGCCACCGGCACCTTGGGGTGGCCCTCGGCGGTCACGGGTAGACGGAGGAGCAGGTCATGGCCAACGACAGCCACATCGTTCCGCCGGCGCTCGATGAACTGGCGGCGCTCGTTTACGAGCTGCTCGATGCGCACGCCGATACCGTCATCCTCGCCGACGATCTGGCGCCGGAAAGCTGCTGGGGCGCCCATGTGGACTACCTGCGCAACCTCCAGCGTGTGGGGCGCGAGACTCTGGCCCGCCTGGACGACGCGCGCGGCGGGCGAGCAGCGGACGGCTTAGTGAGGGAGACGTAGATGTCTTTCGCCGAGGTTGTCGACAGGCGGCTGCGGCCGCGCCAGGGCGGTCTCGCCCAGAGCATGCAGCGCGGCCGAGTCGCCGGTCAGCTTCCGCCGGGGCGATGCGCCGCTCACGCCGGCTCCGGCCACGCCGCGCCGTGCGCATCGTGCATGCGCGCGCAGCAGCAGCGCATGCAGGCGCACTACGCGGCCAGCGTTACCGCGGCGGAGGAGTGGCAAGCCAAGCGCGCCTCGACGACTAGCGCTTTTTCCTAGCGTTCGCTCTCGGCCGTGGAGCCTTGCGGTTGCCGTCGAGCAACTCCGGGGGCAATCCCAACACCGCGAGTTGCCGGCGGATGAAGAAGTCCGCAACGTCGTCCACGCTCAGCGTCCCCCGCGGCCGGTACCAGTGCCAGATGCTGTTGTACAGGCCGAGCACGGCGCGCGTCAGCAGTCGCGGATCCGCCTCCGGCAGTATGCCCTGCTCCATACCGCGCGCGAGGAACGTGCCCCAAGAGAACTCGAGGTCGCGCGTCCGCGCTCGCGCGAGCGCCCGGGCCTCCTCCTCGCGTGGAGAGGTCCGCGAGATGCCGACCAGCCCCTGCTCGGCGACGAGCACACGCTGGCGCAGCACCTCGTGATCGTTCAGCTCGTATCCCGAGCGGAGCACAGCCAGCAGCGCGTCGAGATAGTCCTCGTGCTCGCTGGTGATCCGGTCGAACTCGCTCTGGAACCATTCGAGCGTGTCCGCCATGATCACGTACAGGCAGTGGAGCTTGGACTCGAAGTAGTGGTAGAGCGCGGTTGAGCCGATCCCGACCGCCGCCGCGACGTCGGCCCACTTCGTGTCCTCGTAGCCGTGCTCGCCGAAGTACTGCGTGGCGACCTCGAGGATCATGGCCCGCTTGCTCCGTGACGACGTACCGGTCTTGGCGTTTGTACTGGGCCTAGTGTTGTTTCTGCCAGCTCGCGCGGTCTGGCGAACCTGCGGCATCAGAGCCTCCTAATATCGACGACCCGGCAACGATGATAAGGCGAGGCCCGGCCGGTGGCGCAGGGACGGCACCGGCGAGCCGCCCCGTTCGTCGTACGGCCGTGTAACCACCGTCCACCGGGACGGCCGCACCGGTCATGAATGACGAGGCGTCGGAGCAAAGAAACGCGACGACCGACGCGATCTCACGTGGGTCAGCAGCCCGCGCGATCGGGGGCCGCGTCCGCGTCGTCGTGAGCCGTTCAGGCCCCCGTGCCATGGGTCCGTACAGATCGCGGCTGTTGTCGGCCAGCGGGGTGGCGACGATCCCGGGGCAGACACAGTTGGCTCTGATGTTCTGATCCACGTACTCGGCGGCGATTGCGCGAGTCAACTGAAGGACTCCTCCTTTCGATGCGTCGTAGCTCGGGGCGCGCCCGGCGGCCACGAGCGAGGCGACCGAGCCAATCGTGACGACCGCGCCGCCACCGGCAGACGCAAGATGGCCCAGCGTGTGCTTCAGGGTCAGGAACACGCCGGTCAGGTTCACTCGGATGACCGTGTCCCATTCCGACAGAGAAAGCTCGATCGTCCGACCGGTCCGCGCTATGCCCGCCGCCGCCACGATCGTGTCGAGTCCGCCCAGTTGCACCGCGACCTGTGCGACCGTCGCCGCCACCTCCGCCTCGGATCCGACGTCGCACGTGGCTCCGACCGCTCTGGCGCCCCCCGCGCTCAGCTCTCGAACAACATCGCGAACCACGTCATCGCGGACGTCGACTACGCCCACGGCCGCGCCTCGCCCGGCCAGGAGCCGCGCGCAGGCCTCGCCGATGCCGCTGCCGGCGCCGGTGACGAACGCTCGCCGCCCAGCGAGTTCTGGAGTCATCGTCACGCGGATCTCTCGCATCCTGACCTAAAGTCAGTTAGACTTTAGCGTACTCCGTTGTGGATGGCCGAGTGCCCGGGCAGCTGAGTGCCCCGGACAGGGATGAGGCATGAGATGGGGACCGAGTCGTCGCAGAGCGCAGCTGAAGACGTGGTGGTTGGAATCGTCCTGCGGGAGGCCGATCTTCGCGGGTGGCGCGGTCGGCTGTCCGAGCTGACGGCAGCCGTCGCGGCCGCCGGCATCGATCACATAACCGTCGGCGACCACGTCAGCTTTGCTGGAGGTTATGGAGTCGACGGCTTGATCCAAGCGACGGCGCTGCTGACCGCACATCCGACGCTGGCGGTCCAAACCGGGGTCTACCTGCTCGCCCTGCGCCACCCCGCGACGGTCGCGCGCCAGCTCGCGACGATCTCGCTGATTGCTTCGGGCCGGTTCACCTTGGGGGTCGGCGTGGGTGGTGACGACCCCCGCGAGCTCGAGCTCTGCGGCGTCGACCCGCGAACCCGCGGCGCGCGGACGACCGAGGCCCTTGAGCTCGTGCAGCGCTTCATGACCGGCGATCAGGTCACGTTTCACGGGCGCTTTTTCGACGTCCGCGAAGCGGCTATCCAACCACCCCTAGCCCCGCCGATCCCGGTGCTCGTCGGCGGTCGCTCGGCTGCGGCATTCAACCGAGCCGGCAGCCTCGGAATCGGGTGGCTTGCCCTGTGGGTATCGCCGGAGCGGTTCACGGCCGGGACGGACCTGGTTCAGGCCAGCGCCGACCGGGTGGGGCGCGGGCAAGTGAGCTGGCGGCACACGCTTCAGCTCTGGGCGGCGTTCGATGAGACGCGCGAGCAAGCCGTGGCGCGTATCAGCCCCGTGTTCGAGCAGTCCTACGGCTTGCCGTTCGAGCGTTTCGAGCGCTATACGCCGTGCGGACGCCCGGAGGACGTTGCTGGGGCGCTCGCGCCTTACGTTTACCGGGGATGCAGGCGTTTCAATTTTGTGCCCGAGGCGGAGGGGCTCGAGGCCGCTATCGAGGCGATCGCTACTGTCAAGCGGTTACTCGGGCTCGGGACGCCGGCGATTGCGAGCGGCAGCGCCTCCCGCACCGTGGGTCCCCCCGCCTGAGCTCCCACCGGCAGGAAGCGCACCGGCAAACCAGTACACGCACCCGCAGGGGCGGGGACGCGCACACGGAAGCGCCGCACGCGCACCGGCGGTAACCGATCCGCGGCGCGCCTGACAAGGTTTACCCAAACTGAATTTCGGTAAGGTCTTGCCGGCTATGTCCTGGGCGGAACAGGAGTTGCTCCGGGGGCTCGGCCGAGCCTGGATCGAGGAGTGCGAGTCAGCCATCCGGGTGGTTTCAGACCTAACGTCAGGGCTGCTGAGCGCAACGGTCGGAACCGCGTGGCCGGTGACCTTGCACTGGGAGCGAACCGGATCTGGCCCCCCCGTATTGCTGATCATGGGCCTCGGCCTGAGCGGTGGAGCCTGGTGGCGGACCGTCCCGGTGCTCGCGCGGCGCCTGGAGGTGATCACGTTCGACAATCGAGGCGTCGGGAACTCGCAGGCGCTTCTACATGCCTACAGCACGGCGGCGATGGCCGATGATGCGGCGTCGGTCCTCGACGCGGCCGGCGTCGAACGCGTGCACGTGTACGGGATCTCGCTCGGGGGCATGGTGGCCCAGCAACTGGCGCTCCGGCACCCGGAACGCGTGCGATCGCTCGTGCTGGGGGCGACGCACGCCGGCGGACGGCACGCTCGCCGACCGGACTTCGATGTCGTCACCTTCCTGCGCCGGCGCCTGTGGATGAGACACGAAGAAGCCGCGTGGAGCTCGGTCGAGTTCAATTACAGCGAGCGCTGCCGCGTCGAGCATCCGGAGCGGATCGCCGAGGACGTCGAACAGCGGCTCGCGCATACGTTTCCCGTGCAGGCCTACCGGGCTCAGCTGTGGGCCGCGGCGCTGCACGACTGCTACCGGCAACTGAACCGGATCGACACCCCGACGCTCGTCGTGCACGGCACCGACGACCGCATGATCCCGGTTGAGAACGGGCGCATGATCGCGGCGCGCATCCCGGGATCGCGCCTCATCGAGCTGAGCGACACGGGACACCTCTACCCAACCGAGGCTCCTGGAGTCGACGAGCAGATCAGCGCGTTCATGCGAGCGCACTCCTGAGCGACGGGAGCGGACGCGCCAAACCGTTTGCCCAACCGTTCGGTCGTGCTTGACCGCCGTACCGGAGAGAATTGAATTCAGGTCAATGCGTTGTTATCCTACCCGGCATGAGCGAGGGCACACCGCTGTGGCTGAAGCTGGTGCTTCATGCCGAGCGCGCGGTCGGGACCAGGGTCGAGTCGGCCGTACACAGCGATCCGTACTTCGATCTCGTCGCGCTTTTGGGTCGCCGGAAGGCGACCCTCACGGACTCGATCGAAGGCGTCTCCAAGCGGATCCTCCACCTGGCGAATCTTCCAGCGGGGACGGACATCAGGCGCGTGCGTGAGCAACTGGCGCGGATGGAGCGCCGTCTCGTGGAGGTTTCGAAGGAGCTCGAAGAGCAGCGCTCCGAGCGCGAGCTGCAGCGGTGAGGGCAGTGTCGCCGCCTTCGCCGACCGACCTCCTCGCTCGCGTCAACCGAGACGTGGAGCGGTCGCTCCTCCGGGCTCGCAACGGCGTGCGATATGTCCGCGGAACCCACCGCCCGAAGCTCGGAGTGACGCCCAAGGACGTGGTGTGGCGGCGGGACAAGGCGGAGCTGTGGCGCTATCGCGGCGGCCCCATCCGCTTCGAACAACCGCTGGTGGTCGTCACGAGCCTGGTCAGCCGGAGCTACATCCTCGATCTCCTCCCCGGCAGCAGCTCGGTGGAGTTCCTGCGCAACTACGGCTTCGACGTCTTCATGATCGACTGGGGCATCGCGGACGAGCTCGACGCCGCCAACACGTTCGAAACGTACGTCGACGAGTATCTGCCGCGCGCGATCGACGCAGTCATCCGCGAGACCGGCGCGAAGGAGGTCACGCTGGTCGGCTATTGCCTCGGCGGCGTGCTCGCGTTCCTGTACGCGAACGGCCACCAGGATGCGCCGGTCCGCAACCTGGTGCTCCTGGCGACACCGGTGAACTACAGCGAGATGGGCCCGATGGTCGCAGCCCTCGTGGAGGGCCGGCTCGATGCCGACGATCTCATCGACGAGGCCGGAAACGTGCCGGCCGACGTGCTCTACAGCGGTTTCTACATGATGGCGCCGACCACTGTGGTTGCTCAGAACGCGACCCTGCTCGAAAACCTCTGGAACGACGAGTTCGTCAGGGGCTTCCAGGCCGTCGCCCAGTGGACCCGCGACCAGGTGCCGTTCCCGGGGGCGGCGTTCCGCCAGATGGTCGACGAGCTGATCCGCCGCAACGTGCTGCTGGAGGGATCCTGGCGCTTGGGGGGTCGCGAGATCGACTTCACGACGACCGGCGCGAACGTGCTCAACGTGATGGCCTCCGCCGACCGAGTCGTACCACGGGCGGCCGCCGCGCCCGCCGGGGACCTCGTGGGCCGCCCGGACCGCCGCGAGGAGATGGTCGTCAAGGGCGGCCACGCCACGTTCGGCACAGGCCGCTCCGCGTTCAAGCACACACTCCCGAACCTGGCGCACTGGATCGGCTCGCACAGCGACACACGGCAGGAGACGAAAGGGAAGCCATGGAAATCAGACACCTCGAGCTCGCTGATCGCGAAGCCCTGACGCGCTTCCTCGATCGTATCCCGGAGGCGGACCGCACGTTCTTCAAGGAGGACGTCGATGACCCGACGGTGGTCGACGGCTGGGTCCAGCCCGGCCCCGCCCGAACGATCGCCATCGAGGACGGCGAGGTGATCGGATGGCTCTCGGTCCTGCCACTGCACGGCTGGTCCAGCCACGTGGGCGAAGTGCGGCTGATCGTGGATCCGGCCCACCGCGGCCGCGGCGTCGGTCGCGCACTCGCGCGGCGCGCGGTGGTCGAGGCACTCGAGCTAGGCCTCGAGAAGATGGTGGTCGAGGTGATCGCCGTCCAGGACCCGACGATCGCCATGTTCCGCTCGCTTGGCTTTGATCCCGAGGCGCTGCTGAGCGACCACGTCCGTGACAGAGCAGGCGAGATGCGCGACCTGTTGGTCCTGTCGCACTCGGTCCAGGAGCAGTGGTCTTCGATGATCAAGGCCGGAGTCGCGGATGACATCTAGCGCGGTGGACGGCAGCGATATCGCGGCGACCGCCGG
This sequence comes from uncultured Solirubrobacterales bacterium, assembly GCA_963849675.1. GTDB lineage: Bacteria > Actinomycetota > Thermoleophilia > Solirubrobacterales > Solirubrobacteraceae > Palsa-465. The sequence goes on from CAWKIW010000002.1 coordinate 22,373, forward strand.
GGTTCGCGTGGCCGATGTCATTCGCCGGGCGGCGCAGCACCGCCCGGGGGTCGTGGCCCTGCGACATGACGATCGCGCGCTCACGTACGCCCAGCTCGACGAGCGCTCGAACCGGCTCGCCCAAGCGCTGCTGGGCTCCGGCATGGGCCGCGGCGCGCGGGTGGCGTATCTCGGCCGCTCGGCGCCGGAGGTGATCGAGCTGCTGTTGGCAGCGAGCAAGATCGGGGCTGTGATCGTGCCGCTGAATTGGCGGCTGTCCCCGCGAGAGCTCGCCGGTGTGCTCGAGGACTCGCACGCGCCGCTGCTGATCGCGCACGCCGGATATCTCCAGACAGCCGAGGCCCTCCGCGCGTACGCATCCAGACCGCTCGCGCTGCGGGTCGTCGGCTGCGAGCACCCTGATGCTTACGAGCCGTGGCTGGGTGCGCATGACGCCATCGACCCCGGCGGGCGCGGGGATCCGAATGACGTCATCGTCCAGATGTACACATCGGGAACAACCGGCGTGCCCAAGGGTGTCCTAACCACGCACCGCAACCTCGCCGCCGCGGCCGCCACATCGTCGCGGTGGGGGTTCAACCCCGACACGATCAGCCTCACGCCGCTGCCCCTGTTCCACATCGGCGGTATCGGCTGGGTCTACTGCGGACTCTGGCACGGCGCCACGACGATCCTGGTCAGCGAGTTCGTGGGGGCCCAGGTGCTCGACACCCTCGAGCGCCGGCGGGTGACCAACCCGATCTTCGTGCCGACGATGGTGCAGATGCTGACCGCCGTGCCCGGCGCCGCCGAGCGCGACTACTCTGCACTCCGCTCGATCGTCTACGGAGCGTCCCCAATGACCACGACTGCGCTCCGGGCGGCGTTGCGCACGTTCGGCTGCGAGATGATCGGGCTCTACGGGCTGACCGAGACGACCGGCGGGGTCGTCCACCTTGACGGGTCCGACCACGACGCGAACGGACCCCGCCAGCACCTGCTGCGGTCCGCCGGCCGGCCGTACGAGTGGGTCGAGCTTCGGATCGTGGATCTGTCTTCGGGCGAGGACCTTCCGGCCCACACTGTCGGGGAGATCTGGCTGCGGGCACCGAACGTGATGTCCGGGTACTTCAATCGCCCGGTTGAGACCGCCGCGGCGCTTACCGCCGACCGCTGGCTGCGCACCGGCGATGGCGGCTACCTCGACGACGAGGGCTATCTGTTCCTGACCGACCGGGTCAAGGACATGATCGTGAGCGGCGGAGAGAACGTCTACCCGATCGAGGTCGAGGAGGTGCTCTCTCAGCACCCGGAAGTCGCCGACGTCGCCGTCATCGGCGTGCCCGACGAGCACTGGGGCGAAGCCGTCAAGGCGCTCGTGATCGGACGTGCCGGTCGGGCCCCGTCACCGGCGGATCTGCTGGCATTTGCCCGCGCGCGCCTGGCGGGCTACAAGCTGCCGCGCTCGATCGAAGTCGTCGACGACCTCCCGCGCACACCGACCGGGAAGGTCCTCAAGCGCGAGCTGCGCGAACGCTACGCCTCCGCGGGGTCACGCCACGAACAGCTCACGCCGCGCGTAGGCCCTCGCTGAGCGGCGATTCGGCGCCGATGACGCTGAGCAGCTTGGCGCGGTAGAAAGTCGCCACGACCTCGAGCGAGATGATGCCCTGCGGCCGATACCAGTGCCAGATGCTGTTGTAGAGCCCGAGTACCGCGCGCGCCAGAAGCCGCGGGTCGGACTTCCGCACGGCACCGGCGTCCATCGCGCGCTCGAGAAACGTTGCCCAGGCCAGCTCGAGATCGCGTGTGTGTGCACGCGCGGCCTGCCTGGCCTGCTGACCTTCGGGCGCCGAGACCTGTCGACGAGCGAGCAGCCCGTGCTCAGCTTCGAGCACGCTGAGCCGCTGGGAGTCGAGCACCTTCAGGTCGAAGGCATCAGCGACCAACAGCTGCAGAGCCCGCTCGAAATCGGGCTCGGAAGCGGTGATCCGCTCGAACCGCGCCAGGGCGTCCCGGATCGCATCGTCCAAGATCACGAACAGGCAGTGCTGCTTTGAATCGAAGTAGTGGTAAAGCGCCGTTGGTCCGACGCCCACGTCAGCCGCGACTTCCGCCCACTTGGTGTTCTCGTAGCCGTCGCGGCTGAAGCGCGCAACCGCAGCGGCGAGAATCTCATCTCGCTTCGTCCGTTCGGTGCGAGTCCCCTTGTCCGGCGGTTGCACTGCCTGATCCTGAGCCAAATTCATATCGGTAGAGCCTACCAGCTTTGGATTGCGTCCGCCAAGCGTGCTCGGAAAAACGGTCGGATTGCAAGTACATGGCGAGATACCGTGCGCACGCGCGCTTGACTCGGCGGCCTTTAGCGCAAATAATCCAACAATGAGTTCAGTTCAGCCGCGCCGGGCGGAGGCCCTCTTCAAATCGTTCGATCTCAGCGGAAAGGCGGCGATCCTGACCGGGGGGCATGGCGACCTGGCCGAGGCGATCGCCGGCGCGCTTGCCGAACTGGGTTGTGCGGTCGTCCTCGCGGCCCGGCGCGTCGAGCCGTGCGAGTCGCTGGCGCAGCGCCTCGAAACCCGCTACGGCGTCCGGATGCTGCCAGTGGCAGTCGACGTCACCCGCGCGGACGAGATCGAGCACCTCATGTCCTCTGCGCTGGAGGAGTTCGGCACGATCGACGTCCTCGTCAACGGCGCCGCGACCTTCTGGTCCGCGCCCGCCGAGGATGTCCCGCTCGAGCGCGGCTGGCAGCGCGTCCTCGACACCAACCTCACCGGGACGTTCCTGTCGTGCCAGGCGGCGGGACGCGCGATGCTGCGGGCGGGCAGCGGATCGATCATCAATGTCGCGGCGACCGGCGGGATCAAGTCCTTCCTGCCCGAGATGGGCCCGAACCTCAGCTACATGACATCCAAGGCAGCGGTGATCAAGCTGACCCGCGACCTCGCCGCGCAGTGGGCACACCGGGGTGTCCGCGTCAACGCGATCGCCCCGGGTTCGATCGCCGGGGGAATGATGCAGAGCCTCCCCGACGACAAGCTCGCGCCGATGGTTGCCCAGATCCCGATGCGCCGGCAGGGCCGGCCCGACGAACTCCGCGGCGCCGTCGCGTACCTCGCCTCGGATGCGTCGAGCTACGTGACCGGGACAGTGGTCGTCGTCGACGGCGGCCAGAGCATCGTCTAGCGACCCGGATAGCGCTTGCAGAAACGATCCTACTTGATATGATCTGAATTCAATTCTGTTATCGGGAAGGAGCGGATTCATGGCTACAGCCGAAGCGGCGGTCGCGAGCGACCCCATCCAGTACGAGGTCAGCGACCACGTCGCCACCATCTGGCTGAATCGGCCAGAGGTGAAGAACTGCGTCAACTGGGAGCTGCTGACCCAGATGCGCGAGCGCGTCGAGGAGGCGGCCGAGGATCCCGACATCCGTGTCGTGCTGTTCCGCGGCCGCGGCAACACGTTCTGCGCCGGCGCAGACCTGCGCATGCTCGGCAGCGAGTTTGTCGGCACCAGCACGGCGTCCTTGAAGCTCGCGGAGATGTCCCAGAAGACCTATGACCGCATCCAGACGATGAGCAAGCCGACGATCGCGGTCGTCGAAGGCCACGCGGTCGCCGGCGGCTTCGAGCTCCTGATCTCGACCGACTTCGCGCTCTGCGCCGACGACGCGCGGATCGGCGATTTCCACATCCGCCGTGCCTTGTTCGGCGGTTGCGGCCCGATCTACCGCCTGCCGCGGATCATGGGCATCCGCAAGGCGAAAGAGCTCATGCTGACCGGCAAGCTGCTCACGGGTAAGGAGGCGGCCAGCCCGCAGTGGAACCTCTGCAACGCGTCCGCGCCCGCGGACAGGCTCGACGACCTGGTGGCCGACTTCGTCGGTCCGCTGGCCGACAAGAGCCCGTTCTGCATGAAGATCACCAAGAACACGGTCAATCGCGGTCTCGACGCCGATCAGGAGTCACTGATCGTCATGGAGCAGATGGCGTGCAACGTCGTGCATCACTCCAACGACGCCCGGGAGGGCGTGGCTGCCTTCCTCGAGAAGCGCGAGCCCGTTTGGACCGGAACCTGAGGATCGTAAATTGACATGGATTCGGGTTAGCTGCTAGCATGAACCCTGCTAAATAGATAGCGCTACCACCCTATTCCACGATCATAAGGAGGCCCCCGTGCCCACACAGACCAAGACCCCCGTCGCCGACTCTGTCGAGGCCGTCGCCGACCGACTCACCGAGGCACGCGAGCAGGCCGCCGCCAACGGCAAGAAGGCCGGCGCCGCATACCTCACCTCGTACGAGAAGGCCGTGCTCACGCTGGTCGACTCCTACGAGAAGGCCGCCGGCGCGACCCGGCTCGATTGGGTCAGCACGCTAGCGACCGCCCAGGCCGACTTCACGCGCGAGGTCACCAAGGCCTACACAAGCGCCGCTCGCGAGCTCGTCGCCTAGAGCCTCGCAGCGGGGCGCAATCCCCCTCCTCCCCGAGCCGGCAGCCGCGACGCCTTGGCGCCGTGGCTGCCCGTGCCCATGCGACACGAGGGGGTGCCGACCACGCGCGCCCGTGGGTTTGGTCAACCCGTCGCCGAAGGACTGCCGCGCGACACCATGTCTTGGGCAACATCGGCCCGATCCTGGGCAGCGCGGTAGGCCGCGTAAGTGTCGGCTCCAGGGTCGCCGCACCACGCGGCGTACGCGAGCGTCGCGTCCGTCTGTGCGTCGCGCCATGCCCACGCCAGCGGCCCGGCCAAGCGAGGCTCCCGGCCGGCGGCGTCGGCTGCCGCGTTGCCGTTCCTGGCCGGCATCGGGATCATCGCGAGCGGGTCCGGAATCATCCGTCGAACCTCCCCAGATAGATTACTCCCAACTCTGCGTCGTCACCGTTAACGACGCCGAAACCATGGGATATGCTCGCGGTCGATCGAGGCCCCAGACGGCGATCGCTGCAGCCCGATTGGGGCCGCCGGTGATTCAGGGCAAATTGCAGGTCCCGGCGTTGCCCCGGCAGCACGTGGCGAGGCCGCGGCTCGAACGGATGCTGGCCGCGCTCGTGCAGTCGCATCGCGTCGTCGTCGTGTCGGCGACCGCCGCCGCCGGCAAGACCACAGCGGTGGCGCGAGCCGCCGGCTGGCTCGATCGACCGGTTGCTTGGCTCACGGTCGACCGCACCGACACCGCTCCGGGTCGGCCCGTGACGTACCTCGAGGCGGCGCTGATCCGCGTTCTGCCGCAGATCGAAGCTGTTGCGACCGCGGCCGTCGCCGGCGGCGTCCCGCACGCCGAGGCTGCCGGCCTGCTCGCGGAGGCGGCCGGAGAGACACCAGTCGTTCTGGTCGTCGACGACCTCAAGCGCCTGGGGGTCGACGAGTTGGCCTGGGCGGTCATCGAGGCCGTCGTGCGCTACTGGGCACCGAACATGCGCCTCGTGCTGGTGAGCCGCCGCGAGATTCCCGCCGGCGTGTTGGGAAACCCGACCCGTTTCGAGAGGGTGCCTGACGCCTGCGCATGCGCATCGCGGGCCCATTCGGCGGCGACGACGGCGTTGTGCGCGCTTACCAGGATTGCGAGCGGGCGCTGGCGTCATTCGCGACGACTCCCTCCGCGACGACCCATCAGCTACTCGAGCGACTCCGGCGCTGAGGCGGGCAAGCAGGCGATTTGAACTGACGTCGACACACTCGGTGTCGCCGATGGCCGGGCGCAGCCGGGCGTGTGCTTGACTTTGGCTGTATAGTTGCAAACTGACTTCAAGTCAGGCAGACTTTGAACAGAGAGCAGACTGACCACGGCAACCATGAGGAAGGAACGAGGGTGACGACGGCAAACGAATCGATCGAGACAACCGTCGACCGCGAGGTCAGGTGCCCGGTCTTTCACCAGGACTTCTCGGAGGCAAAACCGCTTGGGAGCTACTGGGCACTGGCGGACCGGATGCGCGAGCAGGGCCCGCTGTACTTCAACTCCTTCGCGCAGGGCTACTGGATCTTCACGCGCTACGACGCCGTGAAGGACATCTACAAGAACCCCGAGATTTTCTCGAGCGAGTCGATCACTCCCTGGGATCCGGAGCCGATCTACCGCTTCGTCCCCACCCAAATCGATCCACCGAAGCACATCAAGTACCGGCGCATTCTGAACCCCTGGTTCTCGCCGCGGCAGATGGACGCCGCGGAGCCGATGATTCGCAGCATCTGCCGCAGGTTGGTCGAGGAGACGGCGCCGCTGGGCAGATGCAACTTCGTCAAGGAATTCGCGCTTCGCTACCCGACCGAGGCGTTTCTCGGCGTGATCGGCGTCGATCTCGCTCACGCCGATCGGTTCCTCGTCTGGGTCGAGGACTTCTTCCGCGGCTTCGGCGGAGATGTCGACAGCCAGCAGGGAATGGCCGACGCGCTGCAGGGCATCCGCCAGTTCTGGGTGGATGCGCTCGCGGAGCGACGCAACGATCCCGCTCCGCGCGAGGGCGATCTCGCGTCGTATCTGCTGAACGCCGAGTACGACGACGAGCGGCCGCTGACCGACGAGGAGCGGCTCGACATGCTGACCGTGCTGGTGCTGGCGGGACTGGACACCACCCGCGCCCAGCTCGGCTACATGTTCCGGCACCTCGCGATGCACCCGGAGGATCGACGCCGATTGGTCGATGAGCCCGAGCTGATCCCCTCCGCCGTGGAGGAGGTGCTGCGCTTCTACACGATGATCTTCGGCGACGGCCGCAAGGTGACGCGCGACCTGGAGTTCCACGGTGCGGAGCTGAAGAAGGGGGACATGGTTTACGGCCTTGTGTCCGCCGCGAACCGCGATCCGCGCGTGTACGAGCGCGCGAACGAGTACGTGATCGACCGCAAGAAGAACCACCACTTCGGATTCGCCAGCGGTCCCCACCGCTGCCTGGGGCTGCACCTCGCGCGGCGGGAGATGCAGGTCGCGGTCGAGGAGTGGCTGCGGGTGATCCCGGACTTCTGGCTCGCGACCGACAGCGTGATCATGGAGCGCGGCGGCGGCGCCATGACCGCGCCGCTCGAGATGCCGCTGGAATGGGCGGTGGCGCCGTGAAGATCTACATCGACCCCGACGAGTGCACCGGCCACGGCCGCTGCTACCGGTTGGCCCCGGACCTGCTCAGCTACGACGACCAGGGTTACGTTTCGATCAGGGGGCAGGCGATCGACGTCCCCGAGGATCAGATCGAGTTCGCGGAGGAAGCCGAGGGCACCTGCCCCGAAGGCGCGATCTCGCTGATCCACGAGGACTGAGCCGGCGATGCCTGTGCGTGTGGCGGTGGTCGGCGCCGGCCCCGCCGGCTTCTTCGCGTCCGAGGATCTTCTGAAGCGGGACGGCTTCGAGGTTGACCTGTTTGACGCCCTTCCGACACCCTTCGGGCTCGTAAGAGCCGGGGTGGCCCCGGACCATCCAAAGATCAAGACCGTCACCCGCCGCTATGAGAAAACGGCGGAGGCTCCCGGCTTCCGCTTCTTCGGTGGGGTTGAGCTGGGCTCGGACATCGAGCGGCGCGAGCTCCTCGAGCGCTACCACGCCGTCGTCTACGCCGTCGGGACTCGCGACGACCAGCGACTGGGGATCGAGGGCGAGGACCGTCCCCGCTCTCACGCGGCGACTGAGTTCGTCGCCTGGTACAACGGGCATCCCGACTACTGCGATTACGAGTTCGATCTGTCGGCGAGTTGCGCGGTCGTCGTCGGCAACGGCAACGTCGCGCTTGACGTCGCGCGGATGCTGGTCCTCGATCCCGAGGAGGTCGCGGCGACCGACACCGCCGACCACGCCGTCGAGGGACTCGCGAAGGCTCTCGTCGAACACGTGGTCGTGCTCGGCCGCCGCGGTCCCGCCCAGGCCGCGTTCACGAATCCCGAGCTGCTCGAGCTCGGCGAGCTCAGGCGCTGCGACGTAGTCGTCGATCCCTCGGAGGTCGAGCTGGATGAGCATTCGAGCGCCTGGCTCGAGCAGCCGGGGCAGGCGCTGGCCAAGAAGAAGGTCGCGATCCTCAGCGAGTACGCGCAGCGTTCACCGACCGGCAAGCCGCACCGGATCGAGCTTGGCTTCCTCCGTTCACCGCTCGAGGTGCTCGGGGACGGTCCGGATGCTCCGGTCAGCGGCTTGCGGGTCGTGCGAAACCGGATCGAGCCCGACGAGCGCGGCAACCCGCGCGCGGTCTCGACCGGGGCCGAGGAGGTGATCGAGTGCGGCCTCGTGCTGCGGTCGATCGGATACCGCGGACGCGCGCTGCCCGGCGTTCCCTTCGACGACCGCCGCGGCGTGATCCGTAACCATGGCGGCCGCGTCACCACCGAGGACGGAGAGCCGATCTCAGGTGAGTACGCGGTCGGCTGGATCAAGCGCGGACCCTCGGGCGTGATCGGCACGAACAAGAAGGATGCCGCCGACACGATCACCAAGCTGCTCGAGGACGCGGAGGCGGGGTGCCTGAACGACCCCGTGAACCCGGATCGGAGTGCCGTCGCGACATGGCTGCGCGGTCGCGTCCCGGGGCTTGTCACCTGGCACGGCTGGAAGGCGATCGACGAGCACGAGGTCGCGCGCGGCGAGCCGCACGGGAGACCGCGGATCAAGCTCGTCCGCGTTCCAGAGATGATCGCGGTCGCAGAACGCCGGGCCGTCGCGCGCGTTTGAGGTCTACGCGACGACCGGCTGCTCGGCTGGCGCCGCCTCCGCCTCCGGCCCGCGGGCGTGCCCGGCCCGTCGAGCGCCTCGAGAAGGGCTGGGACTACCTCGAGGGCGTCGCCGACGATGCCGAGGTCGGCGATCTGGAAGATCGGGGCGTTGCGGTCCTTGTTGATCGCGATGATGATCTTCGCGTCTTTGATCGCGACGACGTGCTGCGTCGCCCCGCTGATGCCGACCGCAAGGTAGACCTCGGGCTTGACCGCCTTGCCGGTCTGGCCGATCATCACGCTGAACGGCATCCAGCCGGCATCGACGACGGGACGCGACGCACCGACCGCGGCATCCCCGATGGCGTCGGCGAGCCGGTCCAGCAGCGCGAAGTTGGTGGAATCTTGGAGTCCGCGTCCTCCCGCCACGACGACTCTCGCCTGCTCGAGGGACGATCCGGACCGGGGGTCTCGGTGACGCTTCACTCGCTTGGCCCGCTTGAGCTCGTCCGGGATCGAAAGCTCGACCTCCGCGATCTCCACCTCCCCGCCGCACGGGACCGCATCGAACGCCTTGGCCCGGGGGATGACAAGCTTCGGATCAGGCCCCGATAAGGCCACGTCGACGATCTTCGTGCCGCCAACGCCGCCGCGCAGTTCCCCGGGCGCCCCGGCCAGACGCTCAATGCGACGCGGGTGCGCACACGGTCGACCGCGAGGAGGTCATCGGCGTTGGCCAACAGCGTGCACCCCAGCATGGCCTGAAGCCGACCCGCCACATCCCGTGAATCGAACGTCGGCGGGAACAGGATCAGCTCGGGTCGATGCGCCCGCGCGAGCTCGGCCAGGGCGTACGCGGCGGGCTCGGCCACGTAATCGTCGTACACGGAGTCATCGTCCACAAACACGGTCCGGGCGCCGTACGCGGCGAGATCGGCGGTCGCCGATCCGGCGCCGGCGCCGAGCGCCACGGCGGCGACGTGGGGCTGGAGCGTCCGCGCCTTCGACACAAGCTCCAAGGCGGACTGGTCGAGGGCGCCGCCTGTCATTTGCGCGTAGACCCAGATTCCAGCCATGTCACACCACCTTCGCCTTCGTCAGCAACTGCAGGATGCGAGCCAGCGCCTCGGCTGGATCCTCAACCAGTTCGCCGCTTTGCCTCTCCAGCCCAAACTCGATCCCCGTGACTTCCTGGGTCGGCAAAGCAAGCTCCGGATCCATGCCCAAGTCAGCCAGCGACCACCGCACGATCGGCTTGCGCGTGGCCTGGATCATCTGCTTGGCCGACGGGTAACGCGGTTCGGATACGCCGGCCGTGACCGTCACCAGCGCCGGCAGCGGACACTCGATGACGTCGTAGCCATCGGCGGTCTGGCGCTCGATCTCCACGTTCCTGTCGCCCAGGAGCAACCGGCGGGCGAACGTCGCGCTCGGGATGCCGAGCAACTGGGCCAGCGCCATCGGCATCGTGCCGGTGGATCCGTCGCTCGACTCGACCCCGGCGATCACGAGGTCGTAGGGCTCGCGCTCGATCGCGCAGGCCAGCACCCTCGCCGTGGCCAGGGCATCCGCGCCCCTGATGGCGTCGTCGGTCACGAGGATCGCTCGATCTGCGCCGGTGGCCAGCGCCCGATGGAGCGCGCTCACCGCTCGCTCGGGTCCCATCGAGAGCGCGGTAACCGTCCCGTCTACAGCGTCTGCCAGCCTGCGGGCGATCGCCAGGCCTGGCTCGTCGACGGAGTCCAGGCCACCGTCGCCGCTCTCGCGTCTGAGCCGGAAATCCGGCCCGATCTCCGGCGGGCGTCCGGCCCGCTCGGGGACGAACTTGGTCAGCACGACGATGTTCACGTGACCACCCCCGTGACCTGACGCTGAGGCGCTCCCAGTCCGGCCCGCGCCACAGGTACTGCGCCCGGCTGCCGGCGTCGAAGGCCCGAACGACGAGATTCGCTTCCAGGATCGCGTGCGTCATGCGTCGCGGCGACGCGCAGTCTCCGATCACGGCTAGCCCGGGAACGCGCCCCACCAGGTCGCGCGCGAGCTCGTCGTTGAGGTGCATCTGCGTCCGGACCACGACCAGATCGGCAGTGACCTGAGCGGGCTCTCCAGTGACCGAGTCCGAAAACGCGACCGTATCGCCTTGCACGGAGGTGACCCGCGCGAACGGCCTGAAGCGGACGCCGTTGCCGCGCAGACGCTGATGGACTCCAGCGATGCTCTCATGGGGGATCTCGAGCCCGACGGACCGGGCGGGCGTGAGCAGCTCGACGTCGACGCCTCGTTCGGCGAGGTACTCCGCCGCGCTGATCGCGTGCCAGAAACCATCCCCCGGGCCGTCGAGGACGACCGCCCGCTGGGGAAGATCCTCGACTGTGCCCTCGAGGAGGTCCCAGACCGTCACCACCCGCGCGTGGCGATCGACCGCGAACGGAGGGGGATCCGGGCTCGCTCCCGTGGCGCACACGACGAGGTCGGGTTGATCGGACAGGATCGCCGCGGCGGTGGCCGCGGTGGCGAGCCGAACGTCGACGCCCAGGCGCTTCACCTCCCGCTCGAGGTAGAAGATCACATCGAGCAGTTGCTCGCGGGTGGGGCCGGCTGCCGCGATGCGGACCTGCCCGCCAAATGCGTCGTCGCGCTCATAGAGGACGACCTCGTGACCAGCCTCGGCGGCCAGCCGAGCGGTCTCCATTCCAGCCGGTCCAGCGCCGGCAACCACGACGCGGTGGCGGGTGCTCGCCGGCTCTCGTCCCGGACTCGCCGGCCCCTGCGCCGGGTTCGCCGGCCCGTGCGCCCGGCCCCAGTCCGCCTCACGGCCGGCGCGGGCGTTGACCGCGCACGTGACCCGGCCGGCGTACACGCGGCAGTCCTGCACGAACCCAACGCAGGGACGGATCTGAGCCGCGCGTCCGCTCCGCACCTTGGCCGCCCACTCGGGGTCGGCGAGCAGCGCCCGGCCCACGCCGATGAAATCCGCCTGGCCCGCCGCCAGCGCCCGCTAGGCCAGGTCCGGAAGCCTGAAGCGCCCGGCGGCGATAACGGGTACGTCGGCGAGCTGCTTGACCGCCTCGACGAGACCGAGCGCGAAACCTTCCTCGAAGCTCGAATCCTTGACGTAGGCCCCGCGCATCCCGACCGTGATCGACAGGTAGTCGGCCGGGGCGGTCGTTTGGAGGAGGTCGACGATCTCGAGCGTGTCGTCCAGCGTGGGGCCATCGGCGGTCTCTTCGTCTGCGCTCAGGCGAACGCCGATCGGAAAATCCGCACCACACTGCTCGCGGATCGCTTCGACCACCTCGAACAGCAGGCGGGTTCGGCCCTCGAGCGTGTCGCCTCGATGCGCGTCGGTCCGCCGGTTCGAAGCCGGGGAGAGGAACTGGGCGACCAGGTATCCGTGGGCCGCATGGATCTCGACCCCGTCGTAACCGGCGAACCGGAAGTTTCTCGCCGATCTGCCGAAGCCGTCGACGATCATCCGCACCTCGCCGGCGGTCATCTCGTGCGGCACGTCGGGGTTGCGCGGCGAGGGATCGGCGACGGCCCCCAGGCCGGGTAATTGGTCATGCCGCCCGGCTGCTCGCGCCCCAGATGAAGGATCTGCCCGAAGATCCGCGTGCCGTGGCGCTTGACCGCCTGCACGCGGAGCCGGAGCGAGTCGATGATCTCCGCGTCCCATGCCTCGATCTGTATTTGCTCCGGGAAGCGCGAGGTTTCGTGGACGATGGCCGCTCCGGTGATGATCAGTCCCACCCCTCCGCGGGAGCGTTCCTCCTGGAAGCGGATCTCTCGCTCGGTCACCCGTCCGTGCTCGATCAGGCTCGTGCCCATCGGCAGCTGGACGATCCGGTTGGGGATCGTCACGCCCCCGATCGTCCCCGGTGCGAACAGGTGGGGGTACTCGGCGTTGCCGGAGGCGTTTTCGCCGTTAGCGGGGGCGTCTGGGCGGTCCACAGGATTCCTCCTTATAAACTGACTTCAGCTCATATTGCTCTTTCCCCTTCACGCGGTCAAGGCACTTGGCGGAGGTTTGTGGCGTATCCGCAGCGCGACTGCGGGCAACTACGGGCGGTCGCCGGCCCGGCCCAAGTCAGGTGGTGGCGACGACGTACCTCAGGCGGCTCGCGAACCGATAGCCCCCATCCGGCTGGCGAAATCGGTCCGCGGTCTCCAGCAACCTGCGCCGCTCGCGCTCGTCGCACGGTCCCTGGAGCGCGCCGGCGGAGATCAGCGCGGCCTCGAGCGCCGCGGCGTTGGCCATCTCCATCGCCACCGCGACCTCGCCGATGCGGCTCACGGCGAGCCCCGCGCGGCACACCGCCTCGTCTACCGGGTCGGTTGCTCGCAGCGAGTCGTAGCGGCCGGCCCCGAGCGCGATCAGAAGCGCGAAGAACTCGTTGTCCTCGGGCCGGGCCCATTTGCAGATTGCGAGTCGACCGCCCGCGCGGGAGACGCGCCGAGCCTCGCCGAGCGCCGCGTCGATGTCGAGCGCGTACTGGAACGAGTTGAATCCGGTGACGACGTCGAAGCTCGCGTCCGGCCAGGGCAGATCCTCCATCAGCCCGGCCTGGAAGTCGCCATCGGGAACTGCGCGCCTCGCGTGCTCGATCGCCACGGGCGTGGCGTCGAGCCCGTGGACCGACGCGCCGCGTGCCGCGGCGAGGGCACAGAACTCGCCCGCGCCGCAACCGATGTCCAACACCCGGATCCCGCTTCCGATGCCGGTGGCGTCGGCGACGGCAGCCCAGGCCGAGAGCAATTGTGGCTCGCGCGCGCGAGCGCCGGTCATGTTGCCCGCGTCGCCGCCAGCGGCGGGGGGCCGTAAGGCGCGGCGGCCAGCGCGGCGCGACCCGCGGTTGCGCGGATCCAGGCGACAGTGTCATCTGGGCGCTCGAGGAACGGCGCGTGGCCGGCGTCCTTGATCGGTATCAGGACCCCGTGGCAGCGCAGCGCAAGCTCGGCGTGTGCGGCGAGCGACACGCCGTGATCGTGCTCGCCCCACAGTACGAACGTCGGAGGCGGTGGCTCCAGCGGTACGGGGTGGTACGCCGCGAGCGCGCGAAGATGGGTCAGGAGCAGCGGCTGGCCCCGCGCCGTGAAGTCCGCGAGCCGGATTGCTGCGAGCCGCCGGTTGCCGCGATCCGCGAGACCGATGCGCGCCATCTTCTGAAACAGGTCGGGCGGATTCGACGCCACCCAATCGAGGACGGAGTCAGCGACCGAGATGCCGAACCCCGCGGCGATCAGCACGAGGGCATCGACTTCGATCCGCCGCGCGACCTCGAGCGCGACCATCGCGCCGAGCGAGGTTCCGACCAAGACCCGCGGCCGCGACAGGGCGCCGACAGCGGGCTCGACGGCGGCCGCCATCGAGACGACGTCGGGTTCGTCCGGGACCAGCAGCACGTCAGCCTCGAGCTGCCCCGCCGCCCCTTCCCACGGCAACCCGGCGCTGCCGGCGCCGGGGAGGATGACGTAGTGCACCTCGTCTGATGGCTGGCCCTGGACGCGCATATGGCGAAGGAAGGTACACGGGCGACGGGCGCCGCGCAAGCGAGCAATTGAACCGGTATCAGATAAATGCGCCTCCTCCTCTGAGCGCGAAAAATCAGCTTTACGGCTTGACTGCGGCTGAGTTCCTGCAATATTGTTCGATACCAAGTCGAACTGAGGTCAGGTAAAATAGACCGGGCCGCATCGTGAGGAGAGAGTAGTTGCCATGACTGCCACGACGGAAGCGTCCGCATACCCCATCTCGGCGGCAACTCGCCGCGAGCTCGACCGCCCGCTGTTCGGGCACTTCATCGATGGCGAGGTCGTGGAGTCCATAGAGGGCGGGACGATGCCCGTCATCGATCCCGCCACCGGAGAGGAAGTCGCCACGGCTGCGGCGGGCACCGCCGCCGATGTGGATCGTGCCGCCCGCGCGGCCCGGGCCGCGTTCGAGGACGGTCGCTGGCGCTTCCTAGCGCCGCTGGAGAAGGAGCGCCGCCTGCGCCGGCTCGCGACGCTGCTGAGCGAGCGCGCGGATGTCTTCATCGAGCTCGACGTCATCGACTGCGGCTTCCTTCGCGCCGTCGCCTCCTACATCAACCTGTTCGCGGTCGAAGGCATCGAGTACTACGCGGGGTGGCCATCGAAGCTGCGAGGCAGCATCCCGGCCGTCCCCCACGAGCTCGCCGTGTACGAGGTCAAGGAGCCGATCGGCGTGGTCGGAGCCATCATCCCGTGGAACGGGCCGTCCGCGGGCGCCTCCATGGCCGTCTTCGCCCTCTGTGCCGGCAACAGCGTGGTACTGAAGCCGGCTGAGCAGACGCCGATGACCGCGGTGCTCCTGGCTGAGCTCGCCCTCGAGGCGGGGATCCCGCCCGGAGCGTTCAACGTCGTGCAGGGCACAGGTGAAACCGTGGGCGCGGCGCTCGTCGAGCACCCACAGGTTGACTCGATCTTCTTCACCGGGTCGGTGGCGACGGGCATGGCGATCCAGGCCGCCGCGGCCAAGCACGTCAAGCGCGTCGGGCTCGAACTCGGTGGCAAGAGCCCGCTGATCATCTTCCAGGATGCCGACTTGAAGCTGGCTGCCGCCACCGCGATGGGTGGCGTGTGGGGCGGGTCCGGTCAGTTCTGCACGTGCGGGACGCGCGTCATGGTCCACAGCAAGGTTCACGACGAACTCGTGGGCGCGGTCGTCGAAAGTTCGAAGGACCTCAAGATCGGCGGCGGGTTCGATCCCGATGCGCAGATCGGCCCGCTGATCACCGCGCAGCAGCTCGAGCGCGTCCACGGTTACGTCTCGATCGGCCGCGACGAAGGCGCCGAGCTGGCGCTGGGCGGCGAGCTCGCCGGCGAACGCGGCTTCTTCCATCAGCCGACCGTCTTCACAGAGGTTCGCAACGAGATGCGGATCGCTCAGGAGGAGATCTTCGGTCCCGTGATGTCCGTCCTGCGCTTCGAGGACGAGGACGAGGTCTATCGCTGGGCCAACGACACCCGGTACGGGCTCGCAGCCGGCGTCTTCACCAACGACCTGTCGCGAGCGCATCGTGCCGCGCGGGCGCTGAGCGCCGGTACCGTTTGGGTCAACACGTACCAGCTGACCTACCCGAGCGTCTCCTACGGCGGCTTCAAGCACTCCGGCCACGGTCGCATGCTCGGCGAGGCACACCTCGACGAGCTGACGCGGACCAAGTCCGTCTGGGTGAAGGTTGCCTGAGCCCGGCCGCGCCATCAGAGCACCAGCACCGGCTTGATTGCTGCGCCACCTGCTGCATCAGCGACGGCCTGGTTGATCTCGTCGAAGCGGTACTTGCGGATCAGCTTCTCGAGCGGCAGCCGCTCCTCGTGATGGAGCGCAAGCAGCCACGGGAGGAACCGTTGCGGCACGGCGTCGCCTTCGACCACGCCGCGGATGGTCTTGCCGCCGCCGATCACGTTCCGGACGGTGATCTGCACCTCCGCAGGCCCGACGCCGACCAGCGCCAGGGTACCGAGCGGTGCCAGCGCCTCGATCGCCTGGTTGATGACGGCGCCGTTCGCGGTCGTGTCGAGCGCGTGTGTGGCGCCGCCGCCCGTGAGCTGGCGGATCGCGTCGACCACGTCGTCGAGGCTGGGATCGATGGTCGCGGTCGCGCCAAGCTCCGTAGCGAGAAGCCGCCGGCGGGCGACCGGCTCGACGGCGATGATCGTGCCGACGCCGGCCGCGCCCGCGACCATCAGCGCCGACAGACCCACGCCGCCGGCACCGAATACGACCAGCGATGATTCGCTTACGGGCCGTAGTACGTTGAGCACGGCGCCGGCGCCGGTCTGCACGCCGCAGCCGAGCGGTGCGGCAACGGTCAGATCGATGCCGTCCTCGACCGCGACCACGTTCGACTCGTAGGCCAGCGCATGCGAGGCAAAGCTCGACTGGCCGAAGAACGATCCGAACACGGGCGACCCCTCGCGGCGCATCGTCGTCGAGCCGTCGGGGCGCGAGCCGATCAGATTGAGCGTGCTGAAGTCGCGGCAATACGTCGGATGGCCCGCCTTGCACGTTGGGCACGAGCGGCAGCTACGGTAGCTGAGCAACACGTGTTGCCCGGGGCGGACCGCGGTCACATCCGCTCCGGCGGCCTCCACGACACCGGCGCCCTCGTGTCCGAGCACGATCGGCGACTTGTCCTGTGGCCACGCCGCCTTCGTCGCGAGATCGGTGTGACACACCCCGGTTGCCGTCAGCTTGACCAGGACCTCGTCCGCGCGCGGTTCGTCGAGCTCCACGTCGGCGATCTCAAACGGCTCCTGCGCTCCGCTCGAAAGGGCGGCCTTGATGTTCATCGTCGGGTCTCCTCTCGCGTTGACACAGCGGCCATCAGATTATAAACTGAAGTAAGTTCAACTGAAATTACCGTCCGCTCGCCGACGTACGTGTCGTCCGCCGGCAGCGGTGGAGAGGAGCTGCTGGCTGTGGGTGTGAGCGCCGCGATTGCCGGTCTCGGCATCACCGAGATGGGCAAGGTATACGGCCGGACGGCATCCGATTTCGCGGGCGAGGCAATCGCGCTCGCGCTCGAGGACGCCGGCCTGCGTGCACGCGATCTGGACGGCTTGCTGATCAACGGCAACCAGTCCGAGGAGATGGCGCCGAGGCTGCAGTTCGCGCTCGGGCTCGTCGACCTCACCCTGGTGAACACGATGACCGCGTTCGGATCCACCGCGGGGACGATGCTCCAGTACGCCGCCCACGCGATCGAGACCGGGCAAGCGAACGTCGTCGCTTGCGTGTACGCCGACGCGCCGCTGCGCGAGGGCACCTCGGTCTCGCAATCCGGCTACAGCGGGCGGCGCTTCGATGCCCCGGGCCTCGCGGGACTGCGCTTCGCCTATGGCGACTACGGCCCCGCCAACTCGAGCTACGCGCTGGCGCTGCGGCGGCACATGCATCTGTTCGGAACCACCCACGACCAGCTCGGCGCGATCGCGGTCGGCCAGCGGGAGTGGGCGCTGATGAACCCAGACGCGCAGATGCGCCGGCCGATGACGCTCGAGGACTACCACGCGTCCCGCTGGATCGTGGAGCCACTGCATCTGTTCGACTGCTGCCTGGTCTCGAACGGGGGCGTGGCCGTGATCGTGACCTCGGCGGAGCGGGCGCGCGAGCTGCGCCAGCCGCCCGTGTACCTCCGCGGGTTCGGGCAGTGCGCGCCGGGGGACACCGGGCGGGTCGAGCGCGAGCCTGCGATCCACACCGGCGCGGCCAAGGCGGGCGAGATCGCGCTCCGCCAAGCCGGGATCGAGCTCTCCGATGTTGACGTGCTCGAGCTGTACGACTGCTACACGTACACCGTCCTCGTGACGCTCGAGGACTACGGGTTCTGCGAGAAGGGCGAAGGTGGGGAGTTTGTCGCGGACGGGAAGCTCGCTCCCAGCGGCTCGCTCCCGTGCAATACCGGCGGGGGTCAGCTCTCCTCCTACTACATGTGGGGCTTCACGCCGCTGGCCGAGGGCGTGATCCAGGCTCGCGGCCAGGCGGGCGAGCGGCAGGTCAACAAGCACGACCACGTGCTCGTCTCCGGCAACGGAGGCACCCTGAACTTCCACTCGACGACGATCCTCAGCCAGCACGACTTCTAGGGATGAGATGACCACGACCGCAGCGGAGATGACCACTACCGCAGCGCCGGCGCCAAAGCCGGTGCCCGTTCCAGACGAGACCAGCGGTCCGTTCTTCGAAGGCGCACTTGCGGGTCAGCTGATGCTGCTGCGCTGCCGCGTCTGCGCCACCTTCTGCTCACCGATCGCATACATCGGCGTGCCCCTGCGGGCGCGCTGCGTGAACTGCTTCTCGGGTGAGCTCGAGTGGGCGGCGTCGAGCGGTCGGGCGACGCTCTACAGCTACGCGATCATGCACCAGCTCTACGACGAGGCGTTCGCCGCGGACATTCCTTACAACATCGCCCAAGTCGAGACTGAGGAAGGTGTTCGTCTCACCAGTCAGATCGTCGACTGTCCGAACGACGAGCTTCGAATCGGGATGCCGCTCGAGGTCACTTTCGAGCGCATGACCGACGAGGTTGCCGTCCCGAAATTCAGGCCGCGCGGATGAGCTACGACCACGTCATCTACGAGAAGCGGGGCCACGTCGCGTACGTGACGCTCAACCGGCCCGAGCGGATGAACGCGCTCGACAAACACTCCCACGACGAGTTGATCGAGATCTTCGACGACTTCGCCGCCGACGAGGACTCCTGGGTGGCGATCATCACCGGCGCCGGGGACCGAGCCTTCTCGGCCGGCAACGATCTGAAAGCGACCGCGGAGGCGATCCGCCAACGGCGAGCGCCGGGTCGACTCGCGCTCGCGCTTTGCCGCGATCACCCGCGGCTACGCGTGCCCAAAGCCGCTGATCGCGGCGGTCAACGGCGTCGCCGCCGGCGGCGGATTCGAGATCGCCCTGGCGTGCGATCTCGTGATCGCCGCCGACACCGCCCGATTCGCCCTCCCCGAACCCCGAGTGGGACTGATCGCGGGCGCCGGCGGTATCCACCGTCTATCCCGGCAAATCCCCATCAAGAACGCGATGGGCATGCTCCTGACCGGCCGGTTCGTCTCGGCGGAGGAGGGCTACCGGCTCGGCTTCGTCAACGAGGTGGTCCCGGCGGCGGAGCTGATGGCGGCGGCAGAGCGGTGGGCGAGCGAGATCCTCGAGTGCTCGCCGCTGCTCGTCCAGCTGACCAAGGAGGCGGTCCGCGACGGCTTCGGACTCGCCGTTGACGACGCGATCGCTCGCGACTGGGAGGCGCGGATCCCGCGGATGCTCGCCTCCCAGGACTACATCGAGGGGCCGAGGGCGTTCTCCGAGAAGCGCCGCCCGGTCTGGACGGGGAAGTGATCCGGTGAGCCTGAAGCTCGGCCTTAGCACCGGACTGTTGTCGGGACGATCCAAGCTGTCCGACGCGCTGGAGAACGTCAAGGAGGCCGAGCGGCTGGGCTTCGACTCGATCTGGTCCTCGGAGACCTACGGTTCGGACGCGCTGACGCCGCTGGCCTGGTGGGGTTCGCAGACCGAGAAGGTCAGGCTCGGGACGTCGATCATCCAGATCAGCGCGCGCCCCCCGACCACGACGGCGATGGCCGCGATGACGATCGACCATCTCAGCGGCGGCCGGTTCATGCTCGGCCTCGGCGTATCGGGACCCCAGGTCGTCGAGGGCTGGTACGGCGAGCCGTTCGCGAAGCCGCTGGCCCGCACGCGCGAGTACGTCTCGATTGTGCGCGACGTCATCGCCCGGCGCGAGCCCGTCACATCGGACGGGCCGCACTACCCGCTCCCGGCGTCCGGGCGGGAGGGGATCACGGGCCTGGCCAAGCCGCTCAAGTCGATCCTCCATCCGCTGCGCGAGCGGATTCCGATCTACATCGCCGCCGAGGGTCCGAAGAACATCGCGCTGGCCGCGGAGATCGGGGACGGCTGGCTGCCGCTCTACTACTCCCCGTACTACGACGCCGAGCTGTACCGCCCGTGCTTGGAGGAGGGCTTTGCCCGGCGCGGCGGGGCGCCCGAGGACTTCGAGATCGCGCCGTCGGTGCCGCTGATCGTCGACGACGACGTCGAGCGGGCCGCGAACGTTCTGCGCCCGATGTACGCCCTGTACTTCGGCGGGATGGGCGCGCGAAGCATGAACTTCCATCACCAGGTGATCGTGCGAATGGGCTACGAGGCCGTGGCCAAGCAGATCCAGGACCTATACCTCGACGGGAAGAAGGACGAGGCGGCCGCCGCCGTGCCGACGAAGCTCGTCGAGGAGCTGGCGCTGATCGGGCCTGCCGCCAAGATCCGCCACGACCTCGAGGCCTGGCGGGACTCGCCGGTGACCACGATCCTGATCGCCGGCCCGGTGGAGCGGTTGCGCCAGGCCGCCGAGATCGTGCTCGGCTAAGACCGGATGGCGATGCACGAGCGACCCACCCCGACGCAGGAGCGACCCACCCCACTCGCAGGCGTTCGGGTGATCGACATGGCCGAGAGCAAGGGCGAGATGTGCGGCCGCTTCCTCGCGGACCTCGGCGCGGACGTGATCCGGGTCGAGCCGCCGGGAGGCGCGCCATCGCGCGCGCGGGCGCCGCTGCACGCCGGGGTCAGCCTGCACTTCGCGACGCACAATGCCGGCAAGCGCGGCGTCGTCATCGACCACACCAGTCCAGAGGGTCGGGAGCAGCTGCTCGGTCTGCTCGACCGCGCCGACATCTGGATCGAGAGCGCGAGGCCCGGCGCCATGTCCGAGCTCGGGCTCGGCGTGGATGTCATCCAGGCCCGAAACCCCGAGCTGGTCGTGCTCTCGATCACAGACTTCGGGCAGACGGGGCCATACCAGGACTGGGTTGCGACCGAGTGGACCCTGCTCGCGATGGGCGGCGTCCTCAGCCGGTCTGGACTGCCGGGACGGGAGCCGCTGATGCCGCCCGGGGACCTGGCGCTCGAGGTCACTGCGATGCAGGCGGCGTGGGCCGCGCTCGTCGCGTACTGGAACCGGCTGGAGCGCGGGCACGGCGATCACGTCGACTTCTCGCTGTACGAAGCGACGGCGCAGGTCGTCGACCCCGCGATGGGGGTCGTCGGCACCGCGCAGGTCGCAGGGTACGAGCAGACGCGCGACCGCCCCGTGCCCGGTGCGTACCCGATCTTCCGCTGTCGCGACGGCCACGTCCGGGTCGTCTTGCTCGCCCCTCGCCAGTGGCGCGCGATGCGGGCGTGGCTCGGCGAGCCGGAGGAGCTCCAGGATCCGGAGCTCGAGACGATCCGAGGCCGGGCGCTCGCGTCCGAGCGGCTGCATGCCGTCATCGACCGGCAATTTCGCGAGCGCGGCAAGCATGAGCTGACGCTCGCGGGGCAGGCCCTGGGGGTTCCGATCGCGCCCGTGCTCGAGCCCGCCGACGTGCTCGCGGCCGACCATTACCGAACGCGCGGCGCGATCGAGCGCACGCAGCTCGCGCCCGGGATGGAGGCCGACGCGCCGACGGGATTCGCGGAGATCGACGGCCGGCGCGTGCGGCCGGCTCGCCGCGCCCCTGAGCTTGGCGAGCACGACGACGAGGTGTTCGCGGAGCCGCCACGCACGCTCGCCGCGACTTCCGCCGACGGCAGCGACGCGCGTCGCCCGTTCGAGGGGCTACGGGTGCTGGACTTCGGCGTGATCGTGCTGGGTGCCGAGGCCGCCCGGCTGTTCGCCGACCTGGGCGCCGAGGTGATCAAGATCGAGAGCCGCGCGTTTCCCGATGGCGCGCGCGTCTCGCCCGTGCACTTCGCGATCGGACATCGCGGGAGCAAGAGCGTCGGCGTGAACCTGCGGAGCGCTGAGGGCATCGAGGTCGTGAAGCGGCTGGTCGCGGAGTCCGACGTGGTGCTCGCGAACTTCAAGCCGGGAACGCTCGAGAAGCTCGGTCTCGGTCCTCGGGCCCTGCGGGAGATCAACCCCGGCATCGTGATCGCCGGCAGCAGCGCGGTCGGGGCGACCGGCCCGTGGAGCACTTGGATGGGCTACGGGCCGCTGGTCCGCTGTGCGTCCGGTCTCACCAGCCTGTGGCGCTATCCGGACGACCCCGAGAGCTTCAGCGACTCGACGACGATCCACCCCGACCACTACGCCGCCCGCGTGACCGCAATCAGCGTGCTGGCAGCGCTGATCGCGCGCCGGCGATCCGGCCGCGGCGCCGAGATCGCGACCTCGCAGGCCGAGACCATCCTGATGCAGATCGGCACGCTGCTCGTGCAGGAGGCCCTCCGACCGGGGTCGGTCCAGGCCACCGGGAACGTCGGAGCCGGCGCAGCCCCATGGGGCGTCTACGAGTGCGCCGGCGATGACGAGTGGTGCGTCGTGACGGTCCGCTGCGACGAGGACTGGCACCGCCTGCGCACCGCCCTCGGTGACCCGGACTGGGCGGCCGGCGAGGAGCTCGCCACCACGGCCGGCCGGGTCGCGCTGCGCACCGAAGTTGATCGGCACCTGGCGGCGTGGATCGGCCAGCGGTCACCCCGCGAGGTGACCGCCGCGCTGCAAGCGGCTGGAGTGCCCGCCGGGTTCATGCAGCGTCCCGACGAGTTCGAGGCCGATCCGCAGCTCCAGGCGCGCGATTTCTTCCGCGTGCTCGAGCAGCCCGGCCTGGAGCCGAGGGCCGTTGACAACGCACCGTTTCGCTCGCGGCACATCGCCGCCCCACCGAGCGTGGCGGCGCCTGAGCCGGGCGAGCACACGCGCGAGATCTGCACCGGGTTACTCGGGATGCACGCCGAGGAGATCGACGGTCTGATCGCCCGCGGCGTGCTCGAGGAGCCGCGCGCCGGCGCATGTGGGGCAGCCGGCAGCGCTGTCCTCCTGATGCGGGACGCCCACGCGCTCGACCTCCTCCGCTTGCCAAACTGAGTTCAGTTTATGTTAGTCTGTCGCGGCGAGGTGGACTCCGGCACGAGAGGGATGAAGTGATGGGATCGCTAGACGGGAAGGTGGCCTTGATCACCGGAGCGGGCCGCGGCCAGGGCCGCTCGCATGCCTTCGCCCTCGCCGAAGAAGGCGCGGACATCATCGCCCTCGACGTGTGCGCCGATGCAGTGGAGACGGTCGGCTACGGACTCGCGACGCCGCAGGACCTCGACGAGACGATCTCGGGGATCGAGGCCAGAGGCCGCCGCGCCGTCAAGGCGGTGGCCGACGTTCGCGAGCTCTCCGAGGTTCAGGCGGGAGTCGACGCGGGACTCGAGCAGCTCGGGCAGATCGACATCGTCTGCGCGAACGCCGGAATCGGCACCTGGGCCGTGAGCTGGGAGATGACCGCGCAGCAGTGGAAGGACATGATCGACATCAACCTCACGGGGGTCTTCAACACCGCGCGCGCCGCACTGCCATCGATGGTGGAGCGTGGCGAGGGCGGTTGCGTCGTTCTGACGAGCTCGACCGCCGGGCTGATCGGCTACCTGCACACCGCGCACTACACCGCGGCGAAGCACGGCGTGATCGGACTCATGAAGGTCCTGGCGCAGGAGCTCGGCCCGCATCGGATCCGCGTCAACGCGATCTGCCCGACGACCGTGAACACCCCGCTGGTGATCAACGAGCGAACGTTCCGAGCTGTTCGCTCCCGACGTGGCCGAACCCAACGCCCGACGACGTGCGCGCGCCGTTCGCGGCGCTGAACATCCTTCCCGACGTGCCGTGGATCGAGCCAGAGGACGTATCCGCAGCGGTGGTCTGGCTTTGCTCAGACGCGGCGCGTTTCGTGACCGGCGTGGCGCTGCCGATCGATGCCGGCAACATAGTCAAAAAGGGCTAATCAAGAGAGGGGTTTCAGCATGCTCACCCGTGAATACCCAGATCTATACATCGACGGTGGCTGGCGCAGGCCCGACTCGCACCGAGGTGTTCGAGGTCGTCTCGCCATCGTCCGGCAAGCCGATCGGCCATGTGCCCTCGGCCTCCAAGGCCGACATCGACGCGGCCGTGGCCGCCGCGCACCGAGCCTTCTACGAGACCGACTGGTCCCGGCGGCCGGTCCACGAGCGGGCCGAGCTGTGCCGCAAGCTCGCGGCGGCGCTAGCTGAACGCCAGGAGGAGTTCTCGGAGCTGATCGTGGCCGAGCTGGGCTGCACGAAGTTCCTGGCCGACGTCTACGAGGCGGCCGCGCCCACCCTGCATTGGAACTATGCCGCCGAGGTCGGCGAGAAATACGAATTCGCCGAGGTGCGCATCTCCGACCTGTCCCCGCTGGCCGCTGGGGGAGGGGGCATCGTGCCGTTCGGCGGCAAGAGCCTGGTGGTCAAGGAGCCCGTGGGCGTCGCGGCGATCTTCTGCGCGTTCAACTTCGCGCTGCCGTGCGTGGGCCAGAAGGCCGGTCCCGCGCTGGTCGCGGGATGCACCGTCGTCGTCAAGGTCCCAGAGCAGAATCCGCTGGCCATCTTCGGGATGGGGGACTTGATCTCCGAGGTCGGGTTTCCGCCCGGAGTGATCAACATCGTGGCCGCGGGCCCGGTGGCGTCCGATCATCTGGTGCGTCACCCGCAGGTCGACATGGTGAGCTTCACCGGCTCGACCAACGTCGGCAGGCGGATCGGCGAGGCGTGCGGGTCGCTGATCAAGCCGTGCGTGCTGGAGCTGGGCGGCAAGTCCGCGGCGATCGTGCTTCCGGACGCCGACGTGGAGGCGGCGGTCCCCGTGCTCGTGGGCGCCAGCGTGGGCACCAACGCCGGCCAGAGCTGCGTCTGCATGAGCCGGATCCTGGTTCAGCGGAAGATGCACGACGAGCTCGCGGCCAAGCTGTCGGAGGCGTTCGCCAGCCTCAAGATCGGCGATCCGATGGAGCCGGACACCGTGATCCAACCGGTGGTCTCGGAGGCCCATCGGGAGCGCGTGCTCGGCTACATCCAGAAGGGCGTCGATGAGGGTGCGGTCCTGGCGACCGGGGGGAAGATCCCGGCAGACCATCCCGATGGCTGGTTCGTCGAACCGACGCTACTCACGAACGTGACCAACGACATGACCGTGGCCCAGGAAGAGATCTTCGGCCCGGTCACGGCTCTGATCCCCTACGACACCGAGGAGGACGCGATCCGGATCGCCAACGACAGCGACTACGGTCTCTCCGGTTGCGTGTTCACGGCTGACGTCTCGCACGGCTTCGAGGTCGCCCGCCGGGTCCGCACCGGCACGTTCTCGGTGAACACGTTCGCCGCCGACTTCAACAGCCCGTTCGGCGGGTACAAACGCTCCGGCATCGGGCGGGAGCACGGCGTGACCGGGCTCGAGGGTTACCTGCTGACCAAGACGATCTCGGTCGATCCGTCCGCGGAGCTCCCGGCGGACGTGATCGAGACGGCCGAGCCAACCGCGGAAGTTGCCGGGCTGCGGTAAGCGGTTGACCGAGCGGTTCCGTTCGAGCCGGATCGCGTCCAGTGGATCATCGGCTCACGGCATGTGGAGCCCGCCGTTGACGCTGATCATCTGGCCCGTGATGCAGGCAGCGCCGTCCGAGCAGAGAAACGCCGTTGTCGCCGCGAAGCCTGGGCCACCATTTGCTGAGCCTCGCTAACGTTCGCGCTCGTGCTACCGGCGGCACCTGCCGCGGGTCACGCCTAGTGATTTCTCACTAGGCTAGCGATAAATCACTAGCGTGTCAATGGGGAGCGCGGGCCGGACTGCACCCACAGGAACAGCAGCCGGCTGTGGTGCGGATTGCTCATCCCCACGAACTCCTCCGCCGGGTAGGAGGCGCTGTCACCGGGATTCAGTGTCAGTACCGTCCCTTCCGCGAGATCGATCCGTGCGACGCCCTCCAGCACATACAAGAACGACTCGCTGCCAGGACCGGAATAGATCGGCCCGGCGGCCGCGCCGGGCTCCAGGCAGCCCAACCCGTTGATCCGGCTGCTGTCAAGGCTCCGCGCAAGCAAATACAGATGCATTCCCTTCGAGCGAGACGGAAGCTCCAAGCGTTCATCCGCGCGCACCACCTGGTGGACAGACCCAACCCGGTGATCGACGAGATCCGCCAAGGCAACGTCGAGCGCCTCGGCCAACCGCACTAGCCGCCCGACGCTGATGTCGGTGTTCCCGATCTCCACCTGCGAGAGAAACGACTGGGACAACTCACTCCGACGAGCCAGTTCGCTGATCGACAGCCCCCGACTCGTGCGCAGAGCGCGGATCGCCGACCCCAGGCGCGCCGGGTCCCAACCATCAGCCAAGCCTGAAGCCATGGGGCCCCAGTTTATCGATAGCTCAGACAGTTTTTCGCTACGAGCGGGGGCAGAACGGGGGAGCACAGGCCCGTGCGGGCCCTACTACTCGTGCCGCACGCCCATCCAGGCGAGCGCGCCACCGTCGATCGGGAACACCGCGCCGGTGATGAAGCCGGCATCGTCGGAGGCCAGGTAGCAGGCGAGCCTTGCCACTTCCTCGGGCCGCCCCATCCGGTTGAGCAACTGAGGGGCGAGCATCGAGCGCTCGAGTGCCACCGGATCCTCGGCGGTGTCCATGAACGCGCGGCTCAGAGGGCGTCTCGATCACGCCCGGGGCGAAGCAGTTACACCGGATCGGCGCGAGGTCGACGGCGGTGACCTTCGTGAGCTGGATCACGCCACCCTTCGTCGTGCAGTACACCGGCCCGTGCGAGAAGCCGGTCAGACCTGACACCGACGCGGTGTTGACGATCGCCGGCCCGCGCGTCGAGCGTCTGAGGTGGGGCGCGGCGAACTTCGTCGTCAGCCACACCGCGCGCAGGTTGACCTCGTAGACAGCGTCCCATGCCGCCTCGGGAAGCGTGTCCACGGCGGTGTCCTCGGTCAGCGAGGTCTCGATGATCCCCGCGTTGTTGAACAGCGTGTCGAGGCCACCGAAGCTGTCGGCCACCTGGGCCACCATCGCCTCGATCTGGTCGCGGTCACGGAGGTTCACCTCGATTGCCTGGGCCTCGCCGCCGGCGTCGCGGATCAGCGCCGCGGTCTCCTCCGCGCCCTCGAGGTTGAGGTCGGCCACCGCCACGGCGGCGGCTCCCTGGCGCGCCATCTCCACCGCGATCGCCCGGCCGATCCCCTGCCCGGCGCCGGTTACCAGACCGATCTTGTCCTCGAGCATCGCTACACCGCCGTGACGAGGCCGCCGTTGGGGCTGAGCGTGGCGCCGACGAAGTACGACGCGTCGTCGGAGGCGAGGAACGCGACCGTGGCAGCGACCTCGGCCGGCGTCCCGAGCCTGCCGGCGGGCGTCCGCAGCGCCATGTCACGGCGGTTCTGGTTCACAGGGCCGCTCCCGGTGGACGTGTCGATGAACCCGGGCGCGACCGCGTTTACGCGGACGCCGTGAAGGATGAGCTCCTTGGCGACCGAGCGCGTAAAGCCGAGGATGCCGGCCTTCGCGGCCGAGTAGTGCGGGTGGCCGGCGCAGCCCTCGATGCCGCAGACCGAGGCCATATTCACGATCACGCCGCCCGCCCCCCGCTGGACCATCGAGCGCGCCGCGGCGCGCGTGCCGTAGAACGTCCCGTCGAGGTGGATCGCAAGGAGTCGTCTCCACTCGTCGTCACGCAGGCGCACGAGCGCGTCGAGCGGCGTCTTGATCTCGCCGGCCGCCGCCTCGGCACGCTGCGCGTCGGCGCGAGCGCCCACGCGCATGACGTGCTCGGCACCGGTGGCGCCGGCGTTGTTGACGAAGATGTCGAGCGGACCCAGCTCGTTCTCGATCGTCGTGATGGCGGCGTCGACCGCGCCCGAGTCGCTCACGTCCACCGCGGTCGCGAGCCCGCCGCCGGTGGCCTCGACGGTCTGTTGGGCGCGGGCCTGATCGAGATCGAGAACGGCGACTTGCGCGCCTTCGGCCGCCAGGCGCAGGCAGATCGCCTGTCCGATGCCGGCGGCTCCTCCCGTCACCGCGGCGACCTTGCCCTCCAGGCGCGAGCCGAGCTTGACCGGGCCTGGTTCCGGCCCCGGGAATGCGGCCGCATCGGTTGTCAGAATCGAATTCATGTTGCCAAGTATGATGGAAGCGTCCGTCCGATGCAAGTGGTTGGCTCTACCCAGTAGCAGGCGGGGATTATGGGGGTTCTGCTCGGACGCAAACTGCCCGACCAAGCAAATTGACATTAGTTCAAAGAACTCGTACAGTTCGCGCGGAGTGACGCCGCTCGCCGAACCTTTCCAGCTCACTGGCGCGATCCGGCTGCGCAACCGGTTCGTCGCCACCGCCCACGCGAGCGGCGCGGTGGCGGACGGCATGCCGACCGCCGGCGACGCCGAGTACTGGCAACGCCTGGCGCAGGGCGGTGCGGCGATGGCGATCGTCGGGGGTAGCGTCGTGTCACTCGATTGGTTCTACCGCCGGGGCAACCTGACGGCGGCGTGGCGGCCCGACGTGCAGCCCGCGCTGCGGCGGCGCGCCGAGGCGATTCGCGCGGGCGGCGCGGTCGGCGTCTTCCAGCTCATCCACCTCGGCCGCGAAACACTCGGAGCGCCGACCTACTACTCCCCGGCCTCCCCGTCGACCGTCCGTTCGCGTCGCGAGCCGACCGCCCCCCGCGCGATGGGCGAGGCGGAGCTCGAGAGCATCCTCGACGCGTTCGTCGCCTCCGCGGCCAACGCGCTCGACGCCGGGTTCGACGGGGTCGAGCTCCATGCCGCCCACGGCTACCTTCTCGGCACGTTCCTCTCGCCCGTGACGAACCCGGGCGCGGCCACGGTGGCCGAGCGCGCGGCGCCACTCTGGCGGATCGTCGACGCGATCCGCGAGCAGGAACCTGAGCGCGCTGATCGGGATCCGGCTGTCGGTGGGCGACGCCGACGACGCGGGGCTGACCGAGGAGCAGCTCGCGGAGCTCCTGGGCGAGCTCCACCCGGAGATCCAATACGTCAATCTGACGGTCGGAATGCGTGGCTCCTACGTGCGCGACATGAGCACCGCCGCGCCACCGCTGCTCGAGCCGCTGCCGCGGCTGCGCGCGCTGACCGAACGGCCGCTGCTGATCTCGCAGGCCTTCCGCGACGAGCCGGCGATGGAGGCGGCGCTGGCGAGCGGCGCCGACCTCGTCGGCATGGCCCGGGGGCTGATCGCCGATCCCGAGCTCCCGAACAAAATCCTGTCCGGTAACGGGCGCGCGGTCCGCCCTTGCACCGCTTGCAACGAGGACTGCCGGCTGTTCGAGCCGGTGCTGCTGTGCTCCGTCAATCCTGACCTCGCCCCGCCCGGCGAGCGCGAGCGGCCGGCTCGCCCGCTGATCGCTCGGCCCGGGGCTCCCGGGAGCCGCGGGACGAGTCGCCGTCGTCGGCGCCGGGCCGGCCGGGCTCGAGTGCGCGACGACGCTCGCACGAGGCAACCACCGCGAGGTGGTCGTGTGGGAGCGCTCGGATGCCATCGGCGGCGGACTCGCACTCGCCGGCGCCGCGCCGCATCGCGACGGCTGGCTGAGGATGATCGAGTTCTATGGCGCCGCGCTCGAGGACGAGAAGCTCGAACTGCGCCTCGGCGCCGAACCGGACGCCGCGGCGCTCGCGAGCTTCGACGCCATCGTGATCGCCTCGGGCGCCGAAGAGCTGCTTCCCGGCGGCGCGGCGGCCGGATTTGCCCGCACCGCGTCTGCCGCGATCGCGGCCGGCCCCGAGTCGCTGGCCGGCGTCTCGCACCTCGTGGTCGTCGACGACGGCTTCGGCTGGTGGCCGGCGGTGAGCGCGGTCGAGCTCGGCATCGCCGCGGGCGCGAGCACAGATCACGATCGTCACTCCGGGTACGGCGTTCGCGACGGCGATTCCCGGGGAGAGCCGGATTCAACTCGCGCCTCGCCTGCGTGGCAGCCGGATCGCGATGCGACCGCTGACCGCCCTGGTCGCGGCCGGTGACGGAACCGTCGAGCTGCGGCACACGCCCACGGGTGAGACCGACCGGCTCGACGCCGACGCCGTGATCGTGGTCTGTGAGCGAAGGCCGCGAGACTGGCAAGCGCTGCTTCCCGAGGGCGCCACCGCGTTCGTGATCGGAGACGCGGTCGTGCCACGGCATTTCTCGCACGCGATCGCCGAGGGCCGCGCCGCGGCACGCGCGATCGCGCATGCTCGGGAGGACACGCTGGTCGCGTGGGCGCGGTAGCCCACGCGGTGCTGCCCGGCTCGGGCAGCGCCGGTCTCGTCTGGAGACGCGCCGCCGCCGATCTCCCAGGCGCGATCGTCCTGCCTCTCCCCGATGAGCCGTCCGTGCCGGCGATGGCGGCCTCGTTGGCGCCGCGCGTCCAAACCCTTCCGCGGCCACGCGTGCTGGTCGGCTCGTCGCTCGGAGCGCTCGTGGCACTCGAGCTGGCACGGCGCGTCCCGGTCGATGCGCTCGTTCTGATCGCAGCCGGGTTCGGGATCGACGTCCATCCCTCGGTGCTCGCACGGATCGCCGCGAACCCACCCGATCTGCTCGGCGACATGGCTCGCGGAGTGCTCGGCGATAACGGCCGCGGCCGGCTGGCCGAGCTCGTCGCCCGGGACTTCGAGGCTCGCGGCGCGGCGGTGTTGCTCCGCCACATGAAGGTGCTCGCCGAACATCACCCCGAACCACCGTTAGACCCACCCCCCACACTCGTGCTGTGGGGCGTGCAAGACCCGGGCGTCCCCCTGAAAGCCCACGTCGAGCTCGCGCTGCGCTGCCATGGATTGCTCGTCCCGA
The DNA here is from genome assembly GCA_963849675.1 of uncultured Solirubrobacterales bacterium. GTDB lineage: Bacteria > Actinomycetota > Thermoleophilia > Solirubrobacterales > Solirubrobacteraceae > Palsa-465. The sequence goes on from CAWKIW010000002.1 coordinate 53,150, forward strand.
TCGCCGGCGCGGGACACCTGCCGTATCTCGAGCGACCGGAGGAGACCGTGCGCTGGATAGCGGCCGCGGGACGACTCTTGAACTGAAGTCAGCTTGATTCTCCAGCGCTGAGAGCGTAGAGTTCAGGCTCTTGAGCCCGCGTACCGCGAAGACGGAGGAACCAGCCAGATGAGCACCGAAAGCCAGGCGCGGCCCCGGCACCAGCACCCACTCCTGCCACTCGAGGTGCAGGAGGAGTACAGGCGCCTCGGCTATTGGGAGGACATCACGCTGGCGGACATCGTCCAGCGTGGAGCGGAGCGGCATCCCGATCGCGTCGCGATCACCGGCGAGACGCAGCTGACCTACGCAGCGCTCTGGGAGCAAGCGCGGAGGCTGGCGGGGACACTCGTCCAAGCGGGTCTCGCCCCGGGCGAATTCGTGCTCGCGGTGATGGCGAACTCCTGGCAGGGGATCGTGCTCGAGGTGGCAGTTTCGGTGGCGGGCGTCGGGCTGGCGCCCCAGTCCGCGCACGTCTCGCCCACCCTCGCGCTCAACACGTTCGAGCAGCTGGACTGCCGCGGCCTGGTGCTCCAGGCCGACCTACTCGAGACGGCGGAGTGGCGGGAGACGCTGGCGCAGATGAGCGCGCGGCTGAAGGACCGCCCGGTAATGCTGAAAGGGGACGGGCCGGCGGACACAGGGGTCTCGCTGCAGCTGGAGGAGGCGGTCCGGAGCGGACCGCGGGTCGAGCCGGTCAGGCCGGCAGCCTGCCAGCCCTGTCTCGTCCTCTCGACCGGCGGAACCACCGGAACCCCCAAGAGCATCCTGCACTGCACCGAGACACTGGTGTACGCGGCCAGGCAGTTCGGGGCGGCGACCGGCTACACCGAGAGCGACGTCCAGGTCGCGTTCGCGCCCTACGGGCACGCCGGCGGATCGGTGTTCGAGGTGTACATGCCGCTGCTTTACGGCGCCTCGATCCTACCGATCGCCCGCTGGCGGGCGCAGCCGGTGGCCGAGGCAATCGAGCGCTGGGGCGGGACGTACTTCATCACGATGGGGACGCACATCTTCGACCTGCTCACGCTCGACCCTCAGATGCGCACTTGCCTGCGCTCGGTTCGGGTCGTGACCTCGGGAGCCGGTCCCGACTCGCTGTTCGAGGATGGGGAGCGCGCGCTCGGCTTCCCGATCGTGCGGGTGTACGGGTGCTCGGAATGTCCGGGTCACGCGATCGGCCGTCTCGACGATCCCGCCGAGGTCCGGCTGCGGCACGACGGGATCCCGTTCCCCGGCCTCGAGCACAGGATCCTCGATCCGTCCGGCAAGCCGGTGGAGCCAGGCAGCGCGGGCGAGTACCAATGCCGCGGCCCGAACCTGTTCATGGGCTATGCAGGGCAGCCGGAGGCGACCGCAAAGGCCGTGACCGAAGACGGCTTCTATCGGAGCGGCGATCTGATGGTGCAGAGCCCGCAGGGATACGTGAGCTGGAGCGGACGCACCAAGGACATCATCCGGCGCGGCGGGCTGCAGATCGATCCGATCGAGATGGAGACGATCCTGGTGAAGCATCCCAAGGTGGCGATGGTCGTGGTGGTCGGGGAGCCCCATCGGCGGCTCGGCGAGCGGGCCGTGATCGTCGCGGTCGCCGAGCGCGCCGATGAGTCGCTCACGCTCGAGGAGCTCTGTGACCACCTGACCGAGCAGGGCCTGCCGAAGCAGAACCTGCCCGAGCGGTTGATCGTTACCGACGACATCCCGCGCACCGAGCTCGGGAAGTTCCACCGCGTCAAGGTCAAGGCCATGGTCGCGGAGACGGCCGAGAGGAGCCTCGAACATGTCGGGTGATCACGATTGGTACTTCGACGACTTCGAAGTCGGACAGGTCCACACGACGATGGGCCGCACGGTGACGGAGGCTGACCTCGTCAACTTCGTCACGTTCGCCGGCATCTTCGAAGAGATCTTTATCAACGCCGAGTACGCGAAGACCAAGACCCTGTTCAAGGGCAGGGTCGTCCCGGGGCTGCTGATCCTGGTCGTCGCCGAGGGGCTGTACGTCCAGACCGGGCACACGCACCAGGGCAGGGCCTATCTGGGCCTCGACGAGCTGCGACTGACGGCTCCGGTGCTGTGCGGCGACACGATCCACGTCGAGGTGTCGGTGGACTCCGCGCGCGTGTCGCGGGGACAGCCCGGCCACGGCATCCTCGCGATGCGCCACAAGGTGCTCAACCAGAAGGGCGTGGAGGTCATGTCGTACAAGACGACCCGCTTGCTGGCGTGCCGGCCGTCGCTTGACACGGTGGTACCGGATCCGCAGCTGGCGGCCGATGGCTCGTCCGTCTGACCGACATGGTCCTCGAGGCGCCCGCTCACAGGCACGCGTTCGAGACGCTGTTCTCGCCGGCGCGCCTCGGCCAGCTCAGGCTGAAGAACCGGATCGTGGCCGTGCCCCACGGCACGGCGATGACCGACCGTGGCGTGCCGACCGAGGAGGACATCGCCTTCTGGGAAGCCCGCGCGGCCGGCGGCGTAGCGGCGATGATCACCGGCGCGACCACGACGCACCGCAGCGGCGTGCTCCGAGACCGCCGCCGTGCCGAACCGTGGAATCCGGATGCGCTCGCGCAGATGGCGCGGCGAGCGGAGCGAGTGCACCGCCACGGGGCGGCGATCCTCTGCCAGCTGAACCACCTCGGGCGCGAGGGCGTCGGCGGCGCTTCGGAATATGCCCCGGTGGCGCCCTCGGCGATCAGATCGCCTCGCGACGCATCGACGCCGCACCCGCTCACGGCCGCTGAGATCGAGGAGTTGATCGAGGCGTTCATCGCGGGGGCGGTGAACGTTCGCGGGGCCGGCTACGACGGCATCGAGCTGCACGCCGCGCACGGCTACCTGATCGCGCAATTCCTCTCCCCGGCGTCTAACCGGCGCGAGGATGAGTACGGCGGCGAGCTTTCAGGCCGGATGCGGTTTCTCGAGCGGATCATCGCCGGTATCCGCGAGCGCTGCGACGCCGACTGCGTTCTCGGTGTGCGCCTCAGCGCCGACGAGGAGATCCCGGAGGGAATGCACGTCGACGACGCGATCGCGATCGCCCAGCGCCTGTCAGAGCGCGGAGGCGTCGATTACCTCAGCATCACTCTCGGGCAGCGCGGTGCTTACGTGAAGGACATCACGCACCGCGAGGGCGTCGCCGTCGATGCCGCGCGCGCCGTCAAGCAGCACACGACGCTGCCCGTCCTGGTCGCCGGCAGGATCGTGGACCCGACGATGGCCGAGACGATCCTGCAGCGCGGAGCGGCCGACCTGGTCGGCATGGCGCGCCAGCTGATCGTCGACCCTGAGTGGCCGGCGAAGGCCCGGCACGGAATGACCCGATCGATCCGGCCTTGCATCGGTCTCAACCAGGAGTGCCGTACGTTTCCCGGCGGGATCCTGTGCGCCGCGAGCGCGCGCACCGGCCGTGAACGGTGGTTCGACGAGCGGCTCCTGGCGCCGCGCCGGCGCGGGCTGAGGGTGGCGGTGGTCGGCGGTGGCCCCGCCGGTCTGGAGGCCGCACGGTTCGCCGCCGAGCTCGGGGCCGACGTGGTCCTGTACGAGCGCGAACAGCAACTCGGTGGGCAACTCCGCCTGGCGGCGGCGGTCCCGAGCCGGGCCGGCGTGTTCGCGCTCGTCCTCCACCTCGAGCACGAGGCGCGCCGGCTCGGCGTCGACATACGAACCGGAGCGGAGATTACCCCTGGGCGGTTCGGAGAAATTGCCAATGCCGCCGACGCGATCATCCTCGCCACCGGCGCGCGGCCGCTCGCGCCGGTGTTCCAGCACGACGGCAGCGCCAGGCTGACCACCGTGTGGGATCTGCTCGGCGGCGCGCACATCGACGGAAAGCGCGCCGTGGTCGCCGACGACGGGACCGGTTTCTGGGAGGCGGTCAGCGCCGCCGAGTTGCTGGGGGACGCCGGATTATCGGTCGCGCTCGTGACGCCGGCGCGGAGCGTCGGCGCCGCGATCCCGTTCGAGAGCATCGGCCCGCTGCTGCGCCGCCTCGGACAGCGCCGCGTCTCGCTTCATCCACTCGTTCACGTCAACGGGATCCGCAACGGCAGCGTCACGCTCGTGCACGCGCTCACCGGCGATCCGCTCGAGCTGCCGGCGGACTTCGTCGCGATGCACGCCGGGACGATCAGCAACGACGGATTGGCCGCGCTGCCCCCTGAAAGCGGCGCGATCGTGCGGACGATCGGAGATTGCGTCTCGCCGCGGCGGCTGACGCACGCCAACTGGGACGCGGACCGCACCGTGCTCGAGCTGATGCGCGCCGATTCACGGCCGGAGCCGACTCCGCGAGCCTGGTGATGCGGTTTGTCGCTGCCAACCGCGCAGAGCGGCAAGAGGACGCGGTGACGGTAGCCGGCTTTGACCTCAGCGGGCGGGTCGCGCTCGTCACCGGCGGTACTCGAGGCCTGGGCCGGGCGATCGCGCTCGGCCTCGCCGACGCGGGCGCCGACGTGATCGTGTCGAGCCGCAAGCCCGACGCGTGCGAGCACGTGGCGCAGGAGATCCGCGAGCGCGGCCGCCAGTCGCTCGCCCATCCGTGCCACGTCGGCCGCTGGGAGGAACTCGACCGCCTCGTCGAGGCCGCCTACGAACGCTTCGGCCGCGTCGACGTCCTCGTCAACAATGCCGGCATTTCACCCCTGTATTCGCGGCCGGAGGAGATCACCGAAGAGCTCTGGGACAAGGTGCAGGCGGTGAACCTCAAGGGCCCGTTCCGCCTGACCGCGACCATCGGCGCACGGATGGCCGAGGAGGACGGCGGCTCGATCATCAACGTGTCGAGCATCGGCGCCGTCCGCGTGACCGCCGACATCCTCCCCTACGGCGCGGCGAAGGCGGGGTTGATCGCGCTGACCCGCGGGTTCGCCGACGCACTCGGTCCGAAGGTCCGCGTCAACTGCATCATGGCGGGACCGTTCCTGACCGACATCGCGCGCGGGTGGGACATGGACAAGTTCCAGGGCCAAGCGGCCGGGTTTCCGCTCCGGCGCGCCGGCCGCCCGGAAGAGATAGTCGGGGCCGCGCTGTACTTCGCCAGCGATGCCTCGAGCTTCACCACCGGCGCGGTGCTGGCGGTCGACGGCGGCGTCGTCGGCGCGATGTACTGACGCTGTCGCATTCGAGAGAGGAGATCACCATGGAAACCAGAGCGGCGCTGTTGAAAGAGGTTCCGGGGAAGTGGGAGGTGGAGACGGTCGAGCTCGATCCACCGCGCGACCACGAGGTCCTGGTCCGGATCGTCGCCGCGGGGCTGTGTCACTCCGATGATCACTTCGCCACCGGCGACATCACAGTCGGGCACCTTCCCTTCGCCGGTGGCCACGAGGCCGCCGGCGTCGTCGAGGCCGTCGGACCGGGGGTTCGGGGGCTGAGCGTCGGCGACCACATCGTGACCTCGTTCATCCCCGCATGCGGTCGGTGCCGGTGGTGCGCGAGCGGAATGCAGGCGCTGTGCGACAACGGCGCGCTGATGCTCGAGGGCAATCAGTTGGATGGAACGTTTCGCATGCACCTCGGCGGTGAGGACGTCGCCCAGGCGGGGCTGCTGTCGGCCTTCTCCGAATACACCGTGATGCCCGAATGGAGCGCGATCAAGATCCCGAGCGACGTTCCGCTCGACATCGCCGCACTGCTCGGCTGCGCCGTGCCGACCGGGTGGGGGTCGGCGGTGAACGCCGCGGGCGTCCGCCCCGGGGACGTCGTGATCGTGACCGGAATCGGCGGAATCGGCATCAGCGCGGTCCAGGGAGCGCAGCATGCCGGTGCCTCGCGGATCATTGCGGTCGATCCGGTCGAGCTCAAGCGCACAGTCGCGCTCGAGCTCGGCGCGACCGATGCCTTCGCCGACCACGACGAGGCGGCCGAGCTCGGGCGCTCGCTCACGGGCGGTCAGGGAGCCGACGCCGAGATCATCTGCGTCGGGGTCATCAGCGGCGATCACGTCGCGGCCGCGTTCTCGGCGATCCGCAAGGCGGGGACCGTTGTCGTTACCGCGGCGGGCTCCGAGGCCCCGACGAACGTGCCGCTCGGCCTGCTCGAGCTGACCATGTATCAGAAGCGCATCCAAGGCGCGATCTACGGAATGATGTCGCCGTCCAAGGACGTGCCACGTCTGCTCGACCTCTGGCGCAGCGGTCAGCTACGGCTGGAGCCGACGCTCACCCGCACCTATTCGCTCGACGACATCAATCAGGGCTATGCCGACATGCATGCCGGCATCAACATGCGGGGGGTGCTGATGCTCGATCAGCCGGGCACGCCGTCCGCGCAGGAGAGGGCGCAGGAGCCGGTAGCGCTGACCAACTGACACGCCGGGGACGGCCGCCTGCGGCGGCGTCCGTGAAGCGGCCCCGTCACACGCCCGGCGCCGGCGCCACCGACGCCACCGCCGTGTCCACCGCCTGCAGCCCGAACACGAGCGCGTTGGCCAGTCCGCCGGCGTAGGCTCGATAGAACACACCGCCGCTGTCGGCGCCGGCAGCGAGCAAACCGGGGATCGGCACGCCCTGCACGTCGAGAACCCGTGCTCCGGCGTCGATCAGCAGCCCTCCGAACGAAAACGTGATCGCCGGAACGACCTCGATCACGTAATACGGCGGCGTGAGCAGCGGCGTCGCATCCTTGACCCGCGGCGGCACAGTCTCGCCGCGCTCGCATTGCCGGTTGAAGTCGCGCAGCGACTCGAGGACCTGCGGGCCGGGGTAGCCCCACTCCTCGGGAAGCTCCTCGAACTCCTCGAGTGCGTCGGCGATCGCACAGCGGGCACCGAGTCGATACGCGAGCTGGAACTTGTCGACGGCTTCGACGCCCTCGACGTACGGTTGCAGCTCCCAATCCTCGTGCACGCGCTGGTCGTAAACGAGCAGCGCGCGAGCCTCGGGCTGCTCGATCAGCGCGAGTGGCGTGATGTGGTCTCCGACCGTCTCATCGCAGAATCGCTTGCCCTCGAGGTTGAGCAATACCCCGTGCTCGCTGTGGTAGAAGGTCCGGTCGACGAACTCGGTCGGGTCCGAGAACGGCACATGCGCGACCACCACGTGGCCGTAGAAGCCGGCGTGCTCCTTCCCGAACGCGGCGCCGGCCGCGAGCCCGAGCCGCAGCCCGTCACCGGTGCTCTGCTGGTTTGCCCGCAGCGCCATGTCACCGGCCTGTGGATGGATCAGCCGCGCTCGCAGCTCGGGATCTCCGCCGAAGCCTCCGCTGGCCAGCAACGTGTGGTCAGCCCGGATGAGCAGGCGCTCGCCGGCGCCGTCGACGACCTCGGCTCCTACGACTGCGCCATCTTCCACCAGCAGTCGCTCGACGGTCGACTTCGTGAGCAGCGCTGACGTTTCCGACTCGCGCACGATCCGCTCGCAGCGCATCATCAGGGCGGCCACGTCGACCGGATAGCCGCGCCCGAAGCCGAGCACAGCGACCGCGTCTCCGACTTCGACGCCGAGCGACCGCAGCCAATCGAGTGCCGGCTCGAACCCCTCGACCAGCCGAGCGCCCAGCGCCGGATCCGCACGGGGATTCTCGCGCTGCATCACCTCGAGCGTCGGTGCCGTCCACACAAACCCGGCGTACACGGCCGATCCACCGATTGCCGAGGCCTTCTCGACAACGATCACCGACGCGCCCTTCTGCACGGCGCGAGCCGCCGCCGCGGCGCCTGCCATTCCCGCGCCGATGACCAGCAGGTCCACGCTGCTCTCAGGTGGCATCGGAACCCTGTTCTCCAGCCCACAGGCCGATTCGGTCCCACAGCTCGCCTCGGGTGGAAGCGAAGTTGTGGCAGTGGGCGGAGTTGGGCAGGACGTACAGGGTGACGTCACGGCTGCGGCGGTAGTAGGCCACGTCGGCGTGGGGGACGGGTGGGACGTCGTGATCGCCGAAGGCGATGAAGACGTTGCACTCGAGCTCGGCGGCGAATCGGGCGCTGTGTCCTGCTAGGAGCGCCTCCACGTAGGACTGGCGGGGCCATCTGACCGCCTGTGCGTCATCGGCCGCGATCACCGCGGCGGGAACGTCGTGAGTGATGCAGCCAGGCATGATTCGGCTCGCGTGGCGCGAAGCCGTACACGTCGTCCCAGCTTTCTCCGAAGAACGCCCGCGCCTGGTCGATCGCGGTCTCCCGCAACGTATCGTCGTCGGTCGCGTCGCGCTCCGCGGTGCCGACGGCCGTGACGGCCACGTCCTTCTGTCCGTGGGTGAACCCGAGCAACGCCACCGCGTCGTAGCAGCGATGGCGCGCTTGGGTCACGACGGTGAGGCATGCACCGAGCGAATGGCCGAGCCCGATGATCGGGACCGATACAAGCGGGCGGCTGCCAAATTCCGCCGACCCGTCGGCCAGCATCGAACGCACCTGCCGCACGAACGATGCCGCCGCGGCACTCATCGTCTCGAAGTTAACCCGGTCCCCGTCGGCGGGCTTGCTGCTTGCGCCCACGCCAAGGTGGTCGGCGGCCACGACCACAAATCCCTTTGCGGTCATATGATCGGCGAAGCTGTATCCGGGGTGCTCTGGAATATGCATGTCCCAATAAGCCCGCGCATAAGAGCCTCCGGGCCAGCAGATCAGGACGGCATCGTGGCGCATCACCCTCGGGATCCGGAAGATGGACGGATCCCGCTAGAAGGGCGCGCTCCTCGAACGGCAGCTCAGCAGACACGTCGAGCACGAGTTCGGTCGGGCCGAGCACCTGCGTAGACACGATGACCTCCTCTTGCTCCGAACCTGATCTCCAGCGATGAAACGGCTGAGCCGGCTCCGGCAGTCGGGAACCGGCTCTCAACCGTCAGTGCGCTATTACTTGCCCCAGAGCTTCAGGAACTGGCTCTGGTAGGTCTCCACGTTCGGGAACAGCTGCGTGTGGTCGGCGGGCAGGTTCGCCTTCGTGATCAGCCACAGCGGCGGCGCGGTGAGCTGGACCGGAACTCCTGCCCAGTGCCGGGCGAGCGAATCGAGCATCATGGTAGTCGACGTCGTAGTAGTCGAACGGGACCAGCGCCAGCTCCTGTCCTTGGGTCATGTACTGGAACGAGGTCGGACCTCCGCCCTGACCCACGATCTTGACATGGGACAGGCCGGCCGCCGACAGGGCGGCTGGGAGCCCGTTGTCGAGCGCATCGGTGACCGACAGGGCAACGTAGTTGACCGACGGGTGGCTGCGGACGTAGGAGACGATCGTGTTGGTCGCGGTGGCGAGCCCCGTCAGCGGCACGTCGATCGACGCGTATGTGCAGGTTGGGCAGAGCTGCTGGTAGCTCGTCTTGAACTGCGTCCCGAGTGTGGCCAGGATCGTGTAGGCCGGGATGTTGACGTACAGCGTGTTGGCCTTCCCCTTGCTGTCGGCCACCACCTCGGCGGCCAGATACTTCCCGATCGTCGCGCTCTGCGCCGCCGTGCTGGTGTTGTAGATCATCGGCGGGGCAAGCGGATCGGTGGCGCAGCACTCCACCACCGGCACGCCCTTGCTCTGCGCTGCCGCGAGCTGGGGGGCGATCTCCGAGCGCAGCGTGGCGTTCACGATCACCGCGTTGGCGCCGTTTCGGAGCGCGGTGTTGAACGCGTTCTGGATCTGCGCCGGCGATCCATCGGTCGCGATCGTCGAGGCCGTCCAGCCGAGCTTGGCGGCGCCCTGGGCGATGATGTTGCCCTGAAGCTCGCACTGCGACGCGCCGCAGCTGATGAACACGATCTTCTTGCCGGACGGGATCGTCTTGCCGACCGGCGTGGTGACCGTGACTGCAGTTGGCCGCTGAGAGGCCTGGGCAACGATCTGCTGGGCCTGGGCGCTTGCGCCCGATGCGCTTCCGGAACTGGTCGCTGCGGCATTGCTCCCGGTCGTCGACGAGCTGCTGCTCGTAGAGCCGCAGGCTGCGACGGCGGCCGCGAGTGCGGCGGCTGTCATGGCCAGCACTGTGGCCCGGCGGATCCGGCTCGAGGCCGGGGTTGACAACGACATCTCGGATCTCCTCCTACTCGATTGACGAACGGTTTGGTTCTGCTGACGGCAGCCGTCAGGTGGTCGTGCTCGTGCTCGGGCGCAGGCGGCGCCAGAGGTGCGCCACGCTCCCGCTGCTCGCGCCGCTGGACCGGCGCTGAATGCCGGTGACCGCGAGGGATGCGATCAGCACTACGCCGACGAACATGTCGTTCGCCCATGCCGGCGCGTTGGCAAGCGCGAGGCCGGTGGTTCCGGTGCCCAGCAGCAGGACCGCGATCAGCGTTCCCCAGGCGTTGAACCGCCCGTGCTTCAGCTGGGTGGCGCCGAGGAACGCAGCGGCGAAGGCGGGCAGAAGGTAGGGAGGGCCGGCCGTCGGTGAGCCGGATGAGATCGTCGACGCGAGCACGATCCCGGCAGCCCCGGCGAGCGTCCCGGAGGTCACGAGCGACATGAACCGAAGCCGGTTGATGCGCACGCCCGACAGCTTTGACGCATCGGGATTGAACCCCGTCGCGTATATCCTGCGCCCGGTCGCGGTGTGCTCGAGCAGGAACCACATCGCCAGCGCCAACACGAACACGTACAGGACCGGCAGGATGAAGCCGTCGATCGTCGTCTGGCCGATCTTCGCGAAGCTTCCGGCGAGCCGGACGTTGAGAATCGGGGTGTCCCCGGTCGCCATCGTGATCAGCGCCTGGATCAGCGATCCGGTCGCCAGCGTGGCGATGAACGAATCGATCCGCATCCCGACGACGACGATCCCGTTGATCACCCCAATCGCCACGCCGGTGGCGAGCGCGAGCAGCAGCGCAGGCACGAGCGGAACGCCGACCGAGATGAAGTGCGCGGCGACGACGCCGGTCAACGACATCGTGTAGGCGAACGAGAGATCGAACACGCGCGCGGCCAGGGGAATCGTGATCGCCAGCGCCGCCATCGCGGTGATCGCGTTGGCATTGAGGATCTGCTTCAGCGTCGCCGATGTCGGAAATGTCGCCGGCACCCAGATCGAGAACACGACCACGAGCACCAGCCACACATAGACGGCACCGATCTTGTCGAACGCCAGTCCGCGGACAAGCGTTTGCCGAGCGAGGAGCGTGCCGGGCGTGTCGCCGTCGAATTGACCTGAGCGCCGGGCCCCGGCGCGGCGGACGGCGCTAGCTCATTCGGTTGGGTTGTTGGCACCGTCGGCACTGTGTCCTCCCTCGATCTCATTCACCAATACATGTTCAGTAAGTCCCTCGCCGGCAAGCTCGGCGACCACCCGTCCCTCCCGGAGCACGGCGATCCGCGTGCACATAGCAAGCAGGTCACCCAGGTCTGAAGAGGACACGACGACGGTCAGGCCGCCCCGTGCGAGCCCGGCGATCAGCTCGTAGATCGCGACCCGCGTGCCGATGTCGACTCCCGCGGTGGGCTCGGCCAGGACGAGGAGCGCTGGATCGCGGGCCAGACAGCGAGCCACGACCACCTTCTGCTGGTTGCCACCGCTGAGCGTGGAGATCAGGGCGTCGGAGCCAGCGGTCACGATCCCGAGCTGACCCATCCAGCGCTCTACCAGCTCGCGCTCGGCCGCTTTGCCCAGCTTGCCGCGGGAGGTGAGCCGATCGAGGACCGAGAGGGTCAGGTTCTCGCTGACGGAGAAGTCGGGGATGATCGCCTCGCGTGCTCGGTCGGCCGGCACGAGCGCGATGCCGAGGTCGAATGCCTGCGCGACGTCCGTCCATTCAGACGACGTCTGAGGCAGCCGGATCGTCCCGGTGGCGGGGTGGCGGGGCTGCCCAGCCATCACGTATGGCAGCTCGAACACGCCGTCGCCGGCGAGCCCCGCGATCCCGAGAATCTCGCCCTGGTGGACATCGAGGTCGACGCCGTCCAGCCGGTGACCGCGGATGTCGCGGAGCTCGAGCACGACCGGAGAGTCCGGTCGCGCCGCCACCGGCGCCCGGAAGTCGGGATCGACATCCTCGCCGACCATCAACTTGGCCAGGCTGCGGTGGTCGACCTCCGACACGGGTAGCGTCGCCACGACGCGGCCGGCGCGCAGCACCGTCACGCGGTTGGCGATCTCGAAGATCTCGTCGAGGCGGTGCGAGACGTAGAGCACGCTGGTGCCTCCCCTCCGCACTTCGCGCACCATCTCGAGCAGCCGCTCGACCTCGTCGTGCGGGAGCACCGCCGTCGGCTCGTCGAGCACGAGCACACCGCCTCCTCCCTGCCAGCCCTGCATCGCGCCGGCGATCGCGACGACCGTCCGTTGGACGGGCGTCGCCTCGGCAAGCGGGGCGTGGATGTCGAGCTCGACGTCGAAGCGCTCGAGGATCCGATAGGTCTCATGCTCCTGCTCTCGCCACCGAACGCGGCCGGCGGCGCCGCTGATGAAGCCCCCTCGCAGCGCGAGGTTGTCCATCGCGTTCAGCTCGTGCACGAGGCCGAGGTCCTGGTGGACGAAGCGCAGCCCCTCGGGCACATCATGCCCGAGCGCGAACTCCTCGCCCTCGAGCTCGGCGCGCGCGCCCGGGTCGGGGGTGTGATACGCGGCCAGCGTCTTGATCAGCGTCGACTTCCCGGAGCCGTTCTGTCCAACGAGCGCGTGCACTTCGCCGGCACGGATGTCGAGTGACACGTCGGTCAGCGCCCGGGTGCCGGGAAACGTCTTCGAAAGTCCCTCGACGCGCAACGCGAGGTCTCCGACGCCGATCCGCGGGCGCTCCTGAATTGCTGTTGCTTGCGAAGACACGACGGTGCCTCAGATCACTCGGTGGGGCCGGGGCCGCCGACCTCGGCCAGGTAGCCGGTCGGGTCTGCGCGGCGCTCGCCCCAGCAGAGCTCGAGCACGAGCTTCGAGATCTTCCAGCCGTCATCGGTGCGGCGCAGCTCGTTGTGATACCGGCCGACGAGCAGGTGGATGATCCCCGGAGCCCGCTCGAACAGCTGGTGCGAGGTGTGGTACACGAGCGCCTTGGCGTGGTCACCCTCAACGTCCACGTGGTAGACGTTGAGGTAGTGGTGCTGCATCTGGCAGTCCACTGTGAACTCCTTGCAGTACCGCATTACCTCGTCGGCTCCGTGGAGCTCGCCGTTGTTTCCGTACTGGGCGAAGATGTCGTCGGCCAGAACCGATCGCACGCCGTCGAAGTCGAACCGGTCCATGCACGACGCGTAGCGGTAGAGCACGTCGGTGATCGCGGCGCGCTCTAGCGCGGCGTCGGTCGTAGCGGAAGCGCTGCTGGTCACGGTCCTCTCCTCAGGCCTTGGGAACAGATGCATCGGGGCGTCTGTGACGACGTGGGCATCATAGTCGCTTTCCTGAACTGATGTCAAGTAAAAAACACGCGAACCAGTGTTGATGTTGTGTTAGCCGAGACGGGCTTTCACGTGAACATAGACGAAGTCACGTCAGCTCAGGGACGAGTCTCTGGGTGAGGCCGGCGCGGCCCGAGGCCGGCGCCGCGGGGTGAGGTTTCAGGCGACCGTGGCCGAGTCCGGGCGCTGGCCGGCCGCAGCCTCATCCGCCGCCGGCACGTGGATGAGCTTCTCGACTGTGCGTATCCACGCGAGCGTCTCGGCCGGCCGCTCGAGGAACGGCATGTGCCCGGCGCCGGCGACTGGAGCGACCGCACCGCGACAGCGCAAGGCGAGCTCGACATGGTCGGCGAGCGGAACGCTGTGGTCGCCCTCTCCCCAGATCACGAGCGTCGGCGGCGGCGTCTCAAGAGGCTCCGGCCGGTAGGCACCGAGCGCGGTGAGGTGGCGGAGCAGCACCGGCCGTCCGCGCGCCGCGAAATCGCGCGTGACCAGCTCGATCATCTCCCGGTCCTCGCGATCGACGATCGACGCCTTGGCCACCTTCCGCAGCAGGTCGGGCGGGTCGGCGGCGACCCACTCGAGCAACGAGTCGCTGACCTCGATCCCGAACCCGGCGGCGATCAGCACCAGCGCATCGACGGGCACGGTGCGCGCGAGCTCCAGGGCGACCATCGCGCCGAGCGACGCGCCGACCAGCACCAGGGGACGCGGCAGCTCCCGAACGGGCTTCGCGATCGCGGCCGCCATCGCCGGGACGTCGCGCTCGTCGGGTACTTCAAACAGCGTGGCGCCGAGAGGTTCGAGCACCTGGGTCCACGACAGCCCTGAGCCGCCGGCTCCGGGCAGCACGCAGTACTCGGGCTCGGGACCGCTCACGCGACGAGCTCCTCGTGACGGGCGGCGGCGACGAGCTCACGGCCGATCATCCGCTCGTGGTGCCGCGCATCGCCGAACTGGCCGCCGCGGACGAGAATGCGTCGGAGGAACCGGTGCGCGGGGTGCTCCGCCGTGAACGCGATGCCTCCGAACACCTGCAGGGCGCCGTGGGCCACCTCGAGCGTTACCCGCGACGTATACGCCTTGGCGACCGAGGCCGTGCGCGTCCGCGCCGTCGATCCCGTCTTCGAGCGCGGCCGCCGCGAACAAGCACCGTCGACCAGGCGCTCGTCTGCTTGACGTGCATGTCCGCGAGCAGGTGGCGGAGGGCCTGGAAGCTCGCGATCGACCGACCGAACTGGCGCCGCTGCCCGGCGTAGTCGCGCGCCAGCTCGACCAGCGGCGCGGCGGCTCCGACTGCTTCGCTGGCCGCGAGCACCGCGCCGATGGCCAGCAGGCGGCCGAGCACGGCCTCGCTCTGCTCGGGCGCCAGGCTGTGCGTGGCGGGGACCTCGACTCCCGCGAGCACGACCGAGGCGGTTGGCAGCGACTCGTCGATCGCATGCGGTCGGGGTGAGGTTGACGCCGGCGCCACCGCGGTCGATCAGCGCCAGCCGGCGGTCCTCGCCGTCGCTGTAGAGCACGAGCAGTTCGCGGGCGATCGTTCGCGTGATGAACCGCGACCTTGTGCCCCTCGATCACCGCCGCGGCGCCGCGCGGCGACTTCGCGATCGTCGCGCCGGCGGCCAGTTCCCAGCCGGCGCCGGGCTCGAGCAGGCACAGCGCCACGGCGTCCTCCCCGCCATGGAGGGCTGCGAACGCGGGATGCTCTGGCGAGGCCAGCGCGCGGGTGGCGTAACGCGCGGCGGCGGTCTCGATGAAAGGAACGGTGGCCAGGGATTGCCCGAGCGCGCGTCCCACCAGGGCCAGCTCGACCGCGCCGAGCCCGTCCTCGCCGGACGCGATGGCCAGGGCACCGAACTCGACCAGGGCGGACCATGTCTCCGCGCCGGGCGACTGCGCCAGCAGCTGCTCGACGGACTCCGCCAGCCAGGTCTGCTCGTCGGTGAGCTCCAGGTCCATGGCTACTCCTTGGGAAGCTGGAGGATCCGGTCCGCGATGATGTTCCGCTGGATCTGCTGGGTGCCCCCGAGGATCGTCGCCGTCCGCGAGATACAGGTAGGTCTCGTACCAGAAGGCGTTGGCGGCGTGCGTCCTCGGTGCGCTCAGGGGCGTACAGGCTCTCGCCGAGCACCTCGAGCGCGGTGGTCCCGACGAGCTGCTCGGCCTCGGCCATCACGAGCTTCACCGTCGAGCTCTCCGGCCCGACCGGCCTGCCGTCCAGAAACGCCCCCACCGTCCGGCTCGCGTGGTGGCGGAGAACCTCGACGCGCGATCAGCGCTCGCGCGAGCGCACGTTGCGCGTCTTCGTGATCGGCGATTGCCCGGCCGTCGATGCTGCGCGCGCAAGCCTCGGCCGCGAGGCGGTCGACCCAGGTGCGCAGCTTGACCTGGCGCGGCAGGGCGGCGGTGCCGCGCTCGTGCGCGAGCGTGTGGAGTGCGATCTGCCAGCCCTGGCCGCGCGCGCCCAGGAGATTCTCGCCCGGCACCACGACGTCCTCGAGGAACAGCTCGCTGAACTCCGCGTGACCGGTGATCTGCGTCATCGGTCGCACCTCCACCCCCGGCGACTCCATGTCGACGATCAGGAAGGAGATGCCCGCGATGCCGCGTCTCCGGCGGCTCGGTGCGGGCCAGGACCCCGCACCAGCGCGCGTACTGGCCCCAGGAGGTCCAGGTCTTCTGGCCGCTGATCACGAACTCCTCGTCCGTGGGCACGGCCCGTGTCCGCAGCGAGCCCAGGTCGGATCCGGCATCGGGCTCCGAGAAGCCCTGGCACCAGATCTCATCCGCGGAGAGGATCGCCGGCACGTAGCGCTCACGCTGGGCGTCGTTGCCGAAGGCCAGCAGCGAAGGACCAATCACGTCGAGGCCGACGATGTTGGGGAACTCGGGCGCGCCGGCGGCGGCCAGCTCTTCGTCGACGATGATCTGCTCTACGGGCGGGCGGCCGCGACCCCCGAACTCCGCCGGCCAAGCCCGGCCGACGTAGCCGGCCTCATAGCAGAGGCGCTGCCACTCGCGCAGGAAGCTGCATCCGGTCGTCGAGGGCGTAGGGCACCTCCTCGGGTGAGGGACAGTGCTCGCGCAGAAACTCCCTCACCTCGTCCCGGAGCCGCCTCTCGTCAGTCGTCTCGCGGAGATTCATGAACTGAAATCATATCAGGTCAGTCTGGCGCCGGGGGTCCGGTGGTGGCGACGGTCACACGGTCGTCGTGAGCATCCCGAGCGTGCGGGCCGCCGCGTTACCCCCGTCGACGATCAGGTTGGCGCCGTTGACGTAGGAGGCAGCGGAGCTGGCCAGGAACACGACGGGCCAGGCCTGCTCCTCGGGTGTCGACCCGCGCCCGATCGGGCGGTTCATGTACTCCACGCCTTCCTCCGGGAACTCGCTCGCCATCGAGGTCTCGGTCGATCCCGGGCTCGAGCAGTTGATCCTCACCCCGGCGTCGATCGCGGTCACCGCGCGTCGCATCGTCCAGACGATCAATGTCTGCTTGGAGAACGAGTAGGACTTCGGGAACACGGGCGCCAGCAGCCGGTCGGCGTGGTCCTCGCACCAGCGCAACCCATCCTCGAAGTCGGTGGTCTCGAGCAGCTCCTGGATCTCCTCCAGGCGCCGCGCCCAGCCGAGGCCTCCGGCCGAGGAGATACTCACCACCGCGCCACCCGCCGGCATGGTCGGCAGGATCACTTCGGTGAGATGGCGCACGCCGAGGAAGTTCACGCGCATCACGTCGGCCGACGTGGTTCCGGGCGCAGCACCCGAGATCCCCTGACAGTTCAGGAGGGCGTCGACGGGGCCGGGGATGAGAGCGAGCGCCTCGTCGATCGCCTCGGGGTCGCCGAGGTCCGTGCGGTGAAACCCGACGCCGTCGAGCTCGGGCTCGCGCAGGTCGAGCACGATGACCTCCGCACCGAGCTCCGCGAGCAGCCGCATGGCCGCTGCGCCCATGCCGGAGCCGCCGCCGCCGGCGACGACGACGCGCTTGCCCTGGTAGGAGAGTCCGGCCTTACCGTTCACCATCGCGATCACCGACCTTTGAACTGGGGAGGTTGCTTTTCACGGATCGCCCGTAGCGACTCTTTGTGATCCGAGCTGACGAACGTGACCAGCTCGAGCGCTGTCGAGTAGTCGAACGCCGTCGCCATGGCCTGCTTGAGCAGCTGGTTGACGGCGAGCTTGGTGTACCTGACCGCCAGCGGCGCTCCGGCGGCCAGCCGAGTCGCGAACGCCAGCGCCTCCGACTGGAGCTCGTCGTCGGGAACCGCGGCGTTCACCAGACCCATCTGCTCGGCCTCGGCGGCGCTCAAGGCGTCGCCGGTCAGCAGATAGCGCTTGGCCCGAACCGGTCCCATCGCCAGCGGCCACACGACGGCGCCGCCGTCACCGGCGACGATCCCGACCTGCACGTGTGGATCGGCGATCTTGGCCGAGTCGGCGACGAAGATCGCATCGCACAGCAGCGCGAGCGTCGCGCCGAGTCCGATCGCGTGACCGTTGATCGCCGCGACGATCGGAAGCTCCACGTCGAGCAGGTTCCAGACGATCTGCTTGCCCTCGCGCCGCATCTGGTAGAGGTCCCCGGGTGTGGTCGACGACATCCAGTTGAAGTCCCCGCCCGCGCTGAACGCCCGCCCCGCGCCGGTGAGCAGCACCGCCCGCGCGCCCTGCTCGGTCTTCAACTCCTCAAAGCACCGCACCAGTTCGGCGTGCATCTCGCCGTCGACCGCGTTCAGCTTATTGCGGGGATTGGCCAGCGTGACCTGCAGAACGTCGCCCGTCCGCTCGAACTGGATCGACGTGTAGCCCTCATAATCAGCCATGTCTGCCTCCTGTCTGCCGCGCGAGCGCGGCGAACCAGCCGCGCTGCACCTCGCGCAGCCGCGGTGCACCTCGCGCAGCCCCGGGCTCGTACCGCATGGTTTGAACTGAAGTCAGATCATATCATGGGTCGCGCCCGTAACCGGTCGTGAGCGTGCCTGAGGTGAGGTCATCTCAGTCTGCTATCGTCACGCGCGAATCATGCCCTCAACAGGTGCCCCAACCAAGAGACAAAAGACCGGAAGAGCGGGCCGGAGTGGTGTACCCGCAGCCCAGACCTCGACGCGCGGCAAGCGCGACGAGATCCTGGCCGAGGCGATCGAGCACTTCGGACAGCACGGCTACGAGGACACCAAATGGGCCGACGTCGCCGCCTCGGTGGGCATCGGCTCAACCGCGCTCTATCACTACTTCGAGTCCAAGCTCCACTGCCTGTACGTGATCATGGCTGACGCCCTTGAGTTCTTCGAGCGCGACTTCGAACGAATCACGCGGGAGCACGATGACTACCTGAAGGCGCTCCTCGCACTACTTCGATCGGGGTACGAGCTGAGCGAGCACGAGGTGCTGCGCTTCCGGGTGCTGGTCGCCGAGCAGGGCCTCGTCGGCATCCGCCGCACCGCGCCTCGCGAGGAGGAGGCGCGCCAGCTGGCCCGTGCGCGCACCCGCGACCTCGAGTTCGCCTGGGCCACGTTCCTGGTCCGCGGGATGGAGCAGGGTCATCTCCCCGAGGCCGATCCGAGACTGCTGGCCCGCGCCGTGCTCGGCCTCAACCTGAGCGTGTGGCATTGGTACCGCCCGCGCGGTACCGTCGGCCTGGAGGAAGTCGCAGACTTCTTCGTGCGCCGGCAGCTGGCGGCTCTCGGCCTGTCGCCGTCACTCGCGGATGAAGCTCAGGCCGGGACCGGCTCGCGGTAGCGCCTCGTCTCGCGACGGGCGATCGCCATCCGGTGAACTTCGTCGGGGCCGTCAGCGATCTGGAGGATGCGCGCGACCGCGTACATCTCCGCCAGCAGCGTGTCCTGCGACACGCCGGCGCCGCCGTGCGCCTGGATCGCCCGATCGATGACCCACGTCGCCACCTCAGGTGCCGCGACCTTGATCGCCGAGACCTCGATCCGGGCGCCCTTGTTGCCGACCGTGTCCATCAGCCACGCCGTTTTCAGCACGAGCAGCCTGACCTGCTCGATCCGGATGCGCGCCTCGGCGATCCAGTGCTGAACGACGCCCTGATCGATGATCGGCCGGCCGAACGTGGAGCGGCTTGCGGTCCGCTCGCACATCATCTCGAGCGCTCGCTCGGCCATCCCTATCGCCCGCATGCAATGGTGGATCCGTCCGGGGCCGAGCCGCTCCTGGGCGATCTTGAAGCCGTCGCCTTCCTCGCCGAGCAGATTGGAGACGGGCACGCGGACGTCGTCGTAGACGATCTCGCTGTGGCCGCCGTGAGGGCCGTCGTCGTAGCCGAATACGGTGGTCGAACGCCGCACGGTGACGCCGGGAGTGTCTGTCGGGACGAGGATCATGCTCTGGCGGCGGTGTCGCTCAGCGTCCGGGTCGGTCACCCCCATCACGATCAGCAGCGCGCAGCGGGGCGACATCGCGCCCGACGACCACCACTTGCGGCCGTTGATGACGTACTCGTCGCCGTCGCGCTCGATCCGCGTGCAGATGTTCGTGGCGTCGGACGAGGCGACCTCGGGCTCGGTCATCGAGAAGGCGGAGCGGATCGTCCCGTCGAGCAGCGGCTCGAGCCATCGTCGCTTCTGCTCGCCGGTTCCGAACAGCGACAGGAGCTCCATGTTGCCGGTGTCAGGCGCCGAGCAGTTGATCGCCTCGGGGGCGATCCACACGCTGCGCCCCGTGATCTCGGCCAGCGGCGCATACTGGAGGTTGGTGAGGCCGGCCCCGTATTCGTGCGTGTGCGGGAGGAACAGGTTCCAGAGCCCGCGCTCGCGCGCCGACGCCTTGAGCTCCCCGAGCACCGGCGGCGTGTCCCACGGATTCGCGGCGGAATGCACCTGATGGCGGAACGTCTCCTCGGCGGGATATACGCACTCGTCCATGAAGGCCAGTAGCCGCTCCCGCAGCTCGAGGGTTGTGTCGTCGAATGCGAAGTCCATGTGAATTGCCTCTGAATCGGGTAGGGGGTCGCCGGGCTGCTGCGCTCTTCCCCGGCTCGTAGCCGGGGGTCGGCGGATCCCGGGCTTGGGTCGGAGTCGCGGATGCTTGACTGATTTGAAATCATATCAATTTATTGCGGTCCCGTTCTCTGACCCCTGCCACGCGCTGATACGGTTTCTCCGATGCCCGGCGACGATACGAACGCCTTGACCGAGGCCGTCTCTCACGCTCCGCTAACCCCGCTGAGCTTCCTCGAGCGAAGCGCCGAGGTGTGGGCCGCCCGCTCCGCCGTCTCGGACGGGGAGCGCGCCTGGACATACGCCGAACACGCCGTCCGGATCCGCCGGGCGGCGGCCGCGCTCCGCGGCAAGCTCGGGATCGCCGACGGCGACCGAGTGGCCGCGCTGCTGCCGAACGTGGCGGCGATGCTCGAGCTCCACTACGCGGTGCCCGGCGCCGGCGCGGTCCTGGTTCCCATGAACACCCGCCTCACCGGTGCGGACTACGCCTACATCCTCGACCATTCGGGTGCGCGCGCCGTGTTCGCCTCCACATCGCTGGCCGCGCCGCTCGAGGATGCACTGACGAAGCTCGCGGGAAAGGGGCCACGCGTGGTCTGGGTCGATCCGGCGGGCGGTGACGCCTGCGATTACGAGACCCTGCTCGGCGGCTCGGAGCCGGCGGAGCTACGGCTTCCGCAGGACGAGCGCGCGCTGCTCTCGATCAACTACACCTCCGGAACGACCGGTCGCCCGAAAGGCGTCATGACCACCCACCGCGGCGCGTATCTGCACAGCCTTGGCGTGATCGCCGAAGCCGGGCTCGAGCCTCGGAGCGCCTACCTCTGGACGCTGCCGATGTTCCACTGCAACGGGTGGGCCTACACGTGGGCGGTGACCGCGATGGGCGGGCGCCACCTCTGCCTGCCGGCGGTGGAGCCGGACGCGATCTGGGAGCGACTGCTCCACGAGGGCGTGACGCACATCTGCGCCGCGCCGACCGTGGTCACAATGCTGCTCGGCTCGGAGCGCGCAGCGCCGGTGTCCGGAGCCGGTCCGGCTGTTCGTGGGGGGAGCACCGCCGTCGCCCACGCTGCTCGAGCGAGCCGCCGAGCTCGGGATCGAGGTCACTCACCTGTACGGGCTGACCGAGACCTACGGGCCGATCGCCGTCTGTGCGTGGAATCCCGACTGGGCCCAGCTGCCGGAGGGCGAGCAGGCACGGCTGCGGGCCAGGCAAGGAGTGGGGACCGTCGTGAGCCAGCGGCTACGGGTGGTCGACGAGGAGATGCGTGACGTCCCGCGTGACGGGCAGACGCTGGGAGAGGTGGTCATGCACGGCAACAACGTGATGCTCGGCTACTACCGGGATGCCGAGGCGACCCGTCAGGCCTTCGCCGGCGGATGGTTCCACTCCGGCGACCTCGCGGTGGTTCACCCGGACGGCTACCTCGAACTCCGCGACCGGTTGAAGGACATCGTCATCTCAGGCGGTGAGAACATCGCGACGATCGAGGTCGAGCAAGCGCTGATGGCCCATCCGGCGGTGTCCGAGGCCGCTGTGGTCGGGCGGCCGGACGAGAAGTGGGGCGAGGTGCCGATCGCGTTCATCACCGTGCGCGGCGCCGGTGGCGTCGACGCGGCCGAGCTCACGGAGTTCCTTCGCGATCGGCTGGCCCGCTTCAAGGTTCCCAAGTCGATCGAGGTCGTCGACGAGCTGCCGAAGACGGGCACGGGCAAGATCCAGAAGTTCGTGCTCCGCGAGAGCGCCCGGCGTCCAAGCGGCGCGCTCGGCTACGCGGTTCCGCGCAGCTGACCCGCGGTCCGGCCGCCGAGCAGTCCGCCGCGGTCGAGGTGGTGACGGCCAGCCTGGACCAGCGGCTCGACCAGGCCCTGGGCGTCGTCGAAGCCGGAGCCGAGCATCGCCCCGCCGGCGGCGCGGAGCGCAATCCCCTGGCAGATGACCGCGAGCTTGAAGAACGCGAACGCCTGGTACCAGCTGATGGCGGAGACATCGAGTCCGGTCGCGGCGGCGTAGCGGTCGACGACCTCGGCGCGACTGGGAAATCCCGGCGCCGCCGTGACCGGCCCGAACATACGAGCTCGCACGAGCACCTCGTCGTCGTCGGACTCGCTCCAGTACGCGAGCAGCGCGCCCAGGTCGGCGAGCGGATCTCCCAGCGTGCTCATCTCCCAGTCGAGCACCGCGACGATCTCGCCCCGGCGGTTAGGGTGCAGGAGCGTGTTGTCCAAGCGATAGTCGCCGTGGACGACGGCTGCCGCCTGCTGTGCGGGCATCGTGGCGGCGAGATCGTCGCGCAGCGCGTCGAGAGCCGGCACGTCGCCGGCCTTGGAGCGCAGCCACTGCTCGGACCAGCGGCGCAACTGCCGCTCCATGAAGCCCTGCGGGCGGCCGAAGTCGCCCAGGCCGACCTTCTCAGGGTCGACCATGTGCAGCGCCGTAAGCACGTCGACCAGACCGGCGCCGATCGCCGCGCGCTCCCGGACCGTGGTGGCATATCCCGGCGGCAGCGTGTCCCGGCAGACGTGGCCGACGACCCGCTCCATGACGTAGAACGGCGACGCCGAGCGCGGAATCCCCCGTACTCACGTAGAACGTCCGCGGCACCGGCACCGGCGTGTCGCGCAGCGCCGTGATGACGCGGTACTCGCGGCCCGTGTCGTGCGCGGTGGGCAGGATGTGGCCGAGCGGCGGACGGCGCAGGATCACCTCTCCGGCGTCGGACCGCACCCGGTAGGTGAGGTTCGACTTGCCCCCTGATATCAGCGCGACGCTGCACTGGCTCCAGCGCGCGTCGCACATCGCTTCCGCCAGCAGCGGGCCGACGATGGCCGGCTCAGCGCCTTCAATGATCGGGGCGTCCGCGCCGGCGGCGGCCGACGCGGTCAGAGCGTCCGGTTGCATGAGGAAATGATCGCAGATGAACTGAGGTCATGTCAATCGTTTTCTGGGGGTTGGCGGACGCGCGTTCGCCTAGGCCTCGGGTCGCGATCCATGGGCTTGCGATTGTGCTGCCCCTGTTCCGCTGTGGATTACCGCCGCTCCATGAACATCCGGGGCTCCGGCAGCGCCGCTCGGTCCTTATCTCGGTCCGCGTGCGCTTTGGATGCGATGACGTCTTCGAGAGCCGCAACCACGATGCTCGTCTCGGCCAGCCGCACCTCAACGGCTCTGACCTCAGGGTCGCGGAAGCCGGCCGGACGGCCGTGTTCGTCGGGAATGGAAAGCACCACAGCCAGTTGCCCGGCGCGTCTGCGCCACCTGAATGTTGCGGTCTGCCGCAGCAACCTGGCGCTAGACGGCATCTCGGAACTCACCCACGTCCGGCGTCAGGCGCAGTCGGGCGCCCAGCTCCCCCAGCGGCGGCAAGACGTGCGAAGTTGTTCTCGCCCGACTCCGGGCACATCCAGATCCCAACGCGATCTCGACCTTCGTGACCGCCCACACCGCGGCCGGGACTATTCGAACTCGAGCGCTCCCGCTAGGGGTCGGCGGGTCAAGCCGCGATGTTTTGTAGTGCTCCTCACATCGTCCCACGGCGCGTATTTCGTGGGGTGTCAGGTAGTTCAGCCGGCTGTGGGGCCAGTCGGGGCAGTGGTCGATGTAGGCGGTCATCACCTCCCAGGCTTGGTCGAGGGTCTCGAACTCCTGGCGCCAGACGCATCGTTCTTTGAGGTAGCGGAACCAGCTCTCGATTGAGGCATGGCTTTCGCGGTCGCGGTAGCCGCCACGGCGGTGAGCGATACCGAGTCCGGAGAGCAGGAGCCGTGGCTTTGGTTGTGAACGCTGAGCCGTTGTCGCTGTCAACCGTGGGCGTGCGAGGAAGTGATGTGCAGGACGCGCGCTACCGTCGCCGCGGCACAGCCGTGGTCGACCAGCCCGCGAGACCGGGCGACGCGCTCTTTCACTTCCAGCCTCGAAATGCTTCCCCCGCGATCTCCAACTCGTGGGTCTTGCGGCCGAGCGCGCGCTCGGGCTCGCGGATTAGCTCCTCCTCGCCGGTGCGCTCATTTCCTCGCCGGCGAGCGCGGCCTTCCAGCCCTCGCACAGCTTGTCGCGCCAGCTTTAAATGGAGCGTCTCGGCGAGCTCGTGCTCGGGGCACACTTCTTTGATCGACCGGTCGCCACGCGGCCGGCGTTCACGATCTCGAAGTTCTGCTGTGTCGTCCGGGTCTGGTACCTCTTGGTCTCGCTCAACGTGGTCTCCTCGTCGAGCGGCCCATCCTGGGTGGCGCCCCGGACCGGCGACGAGGAGGGGCACTGACACTGGGGAGCTGCTTTAGTCGGAGCGGAAGCCTGCGGACGCCGGGCCGGGCTGTAGCCGCTGCAGCGGGCGCGGGCCTCGGGTCTGTCGTACCTGGGTGCGTTGGTGCCCGGCAGCGCGTAGATGAGTGTCGAGCCGGATGGACATTGCGGCGTGGCGCACGAGGTTACCGAGAGGACCGGTGAGCGGCGTTCACGGCGTGGGTCCGGCGAGACTCGACAGCGTCTGGGTGCGCACGTGCCGGTTCGAGCTCACCCGTGGCGCCACTGGTCCAGGACCGCGTTGACCTGGTCGGCGCACGCGGTCGCGGGCGGTGGCGCGGTCAACTCCCGACATCAGCAGCTGGTCGTATCCGGAGTCTTGGTGGCGGACGGACGCCCAGTACCGCCAGCTCGAGCGCGTCCGGGTCAAGCGCGCGTGCGGCCGCGGTGCGTCCGACCCGGCCGCTGCCGCGCCGCGCGGCGTGTCTGGCGATCGCCTCGGCTCGCCCGGCCGGGCAGCCCGGGAACAGCTTGCCGATCTCGACCGCCATCCGCGCGTGAAGCTCGAGGTCCTCGCCGGCGCGTCGTGCTGCCTCCCGGTCCCGGCGCCGCGCCCGCGACTCCTCATCCGCCAGGCACTCCTGCTCGGCGCGCTGGAGCGCGTCCTCCTCGACCAGGATCCCCTG
Organism: uncultured Solirubrobacterales bacterium; assembly: GCA_963849675.1. Taxonomy (GTDB): domain Bacteria; phylum Actinomycetota; class Thermoleophilia; order Solirubrobacterales; family Solirubrobacteraceae; genus Palsa-465. The sequence continues at coordinate 78,340 of CAWKIW010000002.1, forward strand.
GCGCTCGTATCGCTTACGCGCGCGGCTGAAACGCACCACGACCGCCGCTAGGCGGCTGTTCTTGTTCGCGCGCCTGGTCAGCGCGGCATCGCCGGACGGCAGGAACACGAGATGATCCATGTCGGCGCAGGCCAGGCACACCGGTCCTGGGTCCTCCATGATCAGCCACCCGCCCTCGTCGCTGCCGCACACCGTGCACGTCCACTCCTTCACCGGTGAGACGACGACCAACTCGGGCGGGCGGCTCTGACGTTCGGCCACCCGCTCTCGCCTGCGCTCGGACAGCTCGGGTGAGACCCAGTGCGTGCGATATGCCCGCTCGATCCCCTCATCGCCCGACTTGGAGAACCGCAGTGGACGCCGGTCCCGGGTGCGCGCCACATACGCGGTCTCGCTCGGCGCCAAGCCGCGCGCGGCGGCCCACTGGCGAAAGACCTTCATCGCGGTCGAGATCTTCCCCAGGCTCGCGATCACGATCGCCTCCAGATACGCGATCCGCCCCTGGCGCCACTCATCCACCCGGCGCGGCTCGAGCCAGCCCAGACCCACCAGGACGTCGATCGCGGTCACGAACCTCCGCTCAGCGAGCGCGGCCTCAGCCGCCCGCACCACCCGCCGATCGAGCTTGCCGCCAGGACCACGAGGCACGAGCCCGCAGGCTACACGTCCCGGCCCAAGGAAGACTCGGTTTAGGAGCTGCCGTTCGTCGCTCGAGCCTACGGCGGATGGCGATCTGCGATGGTGCGAACGATGCTCGAGGATGTCCGCGCGCTGCTGATCGATCTCGACGGCGTGCTGTACGTCGAGGAGGAGCCGATCGCCGGCGCCGCGGAGGCTGTACGCCGGCTGCGCGAGCGCGGGCTGCCGCTCCGCTTCGTTACCAACACGACCGCGCACTCACGCGATCGGACACTCCACAAGCTCGCCCGCCTTGGTTTGGGGGTAGATGACCACGAACTCATCACCCCGGCGGCGCTCGCCGTCAGGCACTGCCGCGAGCGCGGCTACCACCGCGTCGCGCTGATCATGAACGAGGAAGTCACACGCGACTTCAAAGAGCTCCAGCAGACCACCGGTCGCGCCGACGCGGTAATCATCGGGGACCTCGGATCCGCGTTCGGCTACGACGTCCTCAACCACGCCTTCCGCCAGGTGATGGACGGCGCCGAGCTCATCGCGCTGCAGAAGAACCGCTACTGGATGCGCGCCGACGGGCTCTCGCTCGACGTCGGCCCATTCGTCGCCGCGATCGAGTACGCCGCCGGCCGCGACGCGTACGTGGTCGGCAAACCCGCCAAAGGGTTCTTCGAGCAAGTGCTCGCCTCCGTCGATGTCGATGCCAGCGCGGCGGCGATGATCGGCGACGACATCGAGTCCGACATCGGCGGAGCACTCCGCGCCGGGCTCGACGCGATCCTCGTGCGCACCGGCAAGTACCGCGAAGACCGCCTGCGCGAATCCGGCATCCAACCCACCCGCGTCGTCGACTCAATCGCCGACGTGCCCGCGCTACTCGTCACCTGAGGCCCCAGAGGTCCATTCCTTCGCCGAGATCCGTCCCCGCTCGGTCATCGAGCACCAAAAGCGCGGCGACCCGACCGCCGCGATATCCGGGCATCCTCCCGGCTCGGGGCACGGGCGCGTCGAGCGCGAACTCCTGCTCCTCCAGGAAGGAGCATTGAGGCCTAACTGATGGTCCTCATCCAAAGCGAAACCGTTCGGTTGCACTTCTGTTTGGCCCTGGCGGTGCGCGAGTCTCGTGACGCTTCGGCTCAGCCTCCGAACCCGACGGTCCAGGCGTTCCGCGAGGCCGGCGTTGATGCGTTCGTTCTCTACGGAGGCTCGCTGCAATCTCGACCATAAATTCCTGCGCACGGGCTTGACTTTGTGTTTGTCCGCACGTAGGTTGTCGACAATCGAGTGGGAGTGGTTGATGGCAGACCGCCAAGCCTGGGGTTTGACCGCCGTGCAACGGCGGTCGACGACCGATCATGTGCTTGCCGAGTTGCGCTCGGCGATCGTTTCGGGACGCTTCGGGCCAAACGAGCCGCTCCGCGAGACCGCGCTCGCCGGCACGCTCGGGACCGGTCGGAGCGCAATCCGCGAGGCGATCCGCCACCTTGTCCAGGAGGGCCTGGTCGAGTACCGGATCAATCGCGGCGCGTTCGTGCGGGTGCTTTCGGTGCAGGACACGATCGACGTCTACCTGGCGCGCGAAGCGATCGAGGTCAGCGCCGTCCAACTTGCGCTCGAGCGAGGCCGACCGCTCGACCTGACGCCGCTCCGAGCCGCGCTTGACCGGATCGTCGCTGCGGCCGACGCGACGCCCGACGACGAGCCGGCGGGGACCGAGTTGATCGCGGCTGACCTGGACTTCCACCGCGAGATGGTCGCCCTTGGCGGAAGCCCCCGGTTGAGCCGCGCGCACGAGACGCTCGCAGCCGAAGCGCAGATGCTGCTGCACCACCAGCCGATCTACGCGCCCACCGACTACGCCGCCGACCACACCGTCCTGCTCCACGGGATCGCGCGGCGCGACCCGGCCGCGCCGGACCTCGTCCGGGATCACCTACGGCTCTCGGCGAAGCTGATCGCAGGTGAGATCACACGGAGCACGAAGAGGGCACACGAGACCGCGGACACGGCGCAAGAGGCCGCGGACTTGGCCGGGTGGGGTCGATGACCGACTCCTCCAAGGGCGAGAGAAGGTTCGGCCCGGGCAAGGACATCGGCAACGGGATCACCCGCCGCCAGGCGCTGCGCGGCGCCGCAGCCGGTGGGACGCTGCTCGTCGGAGGGGGCCTGCTGTCGGCTTGCGGTGCCAACCCGAGCGTCATCGCGGCTAGCTCGCCGGAGCCGAAGGGCGCGATCAAGCCCGGTGGCAAGCTTAGCGTCGGCTCCACTGGTGGCGGCGCGCAGGACAGCATCGACGCGCACTTCGCGACGTCGGACCCGGACATCGCGCGGCTCAACCAACTCTACGAGCCACTCGCGGTCCGCGACGCCGATTTCAGCTTGCAGATGTTGCTCGCGGAGTCGATGACGCCGGAAGGCAAGACGCCAGACACGTGGATCGTGCGGCTGCGTCCGGGCGTCACGTTCCACGACGGCAAGCCGGTGACGGCCGACGACGTGATCTTCTCGCTGAACCGGATCATCAATCCCAAGAACCCGGGCACGGGGGCGGCGTCGATCGGCTACATCGACCTCAAACGCACGAGGAAGGTCGACTCGCACACAGTGCGAGTCGTACTGCAGTACCCCAACGTGGGGTTCCCGGACGACATAGGCCAGTACTTCAACGGCATCGTCCCGGTCGGTTACGACCACAAGAACCCTGTCGGGACCGGACCGTTCAAGTACCAGAGCTTCGCCCCCGGCCAGCAGAGCGTGTTCGTCCGCAACGCCGATTACTGGAACGGGCCTCCGCATGTCGACCAATTGACGATCATCGATTTCGTCGACGACACCGCGAAGGTCAACGCGCTGCTAAGCGGTCAGGTGCACGCGATCACAAACCTCCCGGCGGCGCAGCTCGAACAGGTGAGGGGACTTCCGAGCTTGAGGGATTTGATCTCCAAGGCCGGCGCCTGGCAGCCGTTCACGATGCGGGTCGACACGCCGCCGTTCAACGATGCCCGCGTCCGCCAGGCGTTTCGCCTGATCGTCAACCGCCAGCAGATGATCGACCAGGTGTTGCTCGGCCAGGGGCGCCGCGGCAACGACCTCTACGCCGCGCTCGACCCCGCTTACAACAGCGCGCTTCCCCAACGTCACCAGGATCTCGATCAGGCCAAGTCCCTGCTCAAGCAGGCGGGCCACAGCGGACTGAAGGTCACGTTGGTCACCGCCCCGGTGTTCGAGGGCATCGTCGAGGCGGCCCAGGTGTTCGCCGCGCAGGCGAGCGGCGCGGGGGTGACGGTCAACATCAACAAGACCGACACGACCACGTTCTACGGGCCGAATTACCTCAAGTGGCCCTTCGCCCAGGACTTCTGGTTCACGCGCAACTACATCCCTCAGGTCGAGCAGGGAAGCCTCCCCACGTCCCCGTTCAACGAGACCCACTGGGCCGACCCGACGTTCCAAAAGCTGATCCGCCGGGCGCAGGCGGAGCTCGACGAGAGCAAGCGCAATGAGCTGCTGCACGCCGCACAGGCGATCGAATACGAACGGGGCGGCTACATCGTGTGGGCGTTCAGCAACCAGCTTGACGCGTACAGCTCGCAGGTGACCGGCTTCCGCCCGGCACGTTCGGGCCTGCCATTGACCAACTACGGTTTCGGGAGGGTTGGTTTTGTCGTCTAGAACGGCCAAGTTCATCGCCAAGCGCGTCGCGCTCGGCGTCCTCACTTTGTTCCTCGTCTCGGTGGTGGTGTTCTTGGCCACACAGGCGCTCCCCGCCAACGCGGCCCAGGCGATCCTCGGCAAGACGGCCACCCCGCAGGCGCTCGCGGCACTGAGCAAAAAGCTGCACCTGAACGAGTCGGTGATCAGCCAGTACTTGCACTGGCTCAGCGGCATCGTCCACGGAGATCTCGGCACCTCGGCCGCGACTCAGGAGGCGGTCACCCACCTGCTCGGGAACCGGCTCGCCAATTCCGCGTTCCTGGTGCTCGTCTCCGCGGTGATCGCCATCCCCCTCTCGATCGCGCTCGGCGTCCTGATGGCGATGCGCCGTGACAAGGCCGTCGACCACGCGCTGTCGACCAGCACGCTGCTTGTCGCCTCGCTTCCCGAGTTCGTGATCGCGATCGCGCTGGTCCTGATCTTGTCCACGAGCGTGTTTCACGTGTTCCCCGCGGTCTCGTTGCTCGGGCCGGGCCAGCACGCGTGGGACAAGCCCAGCATCGTGGTGTTGCCGGCGTTGACGCTGATTCTCGCCGTGACGCCATACATCAGCCGGATCATGCGCGGCTCGATGATCGAGGTGCTCGAAAGCGACTACGTGACGATGGCCCGGCTGAAGGGGCTGTCCGAGCGGGCGGTGATCTGGCGCCACGCTGTGCCGAATGCGATCGTCCCGGCGATCCAGGTCTCGGCGCTCCAGCTCGCGTGGATGGCCGGCGGCGTCATCGTCATCGAGTTCGTGTTCGACTACCCGGGCACCGGAACGGCGCTGATCAACGCGGTCACCGAACGCGATGTGCCGGTGGTGCAGGCGATCGCCCTGATCATCGCCGCGGTCTACGTCGTGGTCAACTTGGCCGCCGACCTCGCGACGATCCTGCTCACCCCGCGGCTGCGGACGGCCGCCCGATGACGACCGAGGCGATTGCACTCGACCAGACGGTCGAGCCGCTGGCGCCGCCGTCGCTACGCCAGCACCAGTGGCTCCAAGTCCTGCGGGTCGCGTCGCGGCTGACCCGCACCCGCATCGGCCTCGGGATCGTGACCTTCATGGTGCTGATCGCGATCTTCGGTCCGCTCGTGGCGCCGCACTCGCCGACCGCATTCGTGGCGCTGCCCAACACCGGGCCGTCGAGTCACGCGCTGTTCGGGGCCGACTACATCGGCCGCGACATCTTCAGCCGGTTCCTATACGGCGGGCGCACCGTGATCGGACTGGCCGTGCTCACGACGGCGCTCGGCGTCTCCCTGGGAGTCTTGATCGGCCTCACGGCGGCCTATGCGGGCGGGATCGTGGACGAGGTCCTGATGCGCACATGCGACGTGTTCCTAGCCTTCCCGCAGATTCTGTTCGCGCTGCTGCTGGTCGCGGCCCTCGGCCCGAAGCTCTGGCTGCTGGTGGCGGCGATCGCGATCACGCACGCACCGCGAGTGGCTCGCGTGATGCGTGGGGCTGCGCTCCAGGTGGTCGAGCGCGACTTCGTCAAGGCCGCCGAGGCCGTCGGCGAGAAACGCTCGCGGATCGTGTTCGGTGAACTGCTGCCCAACGTGACGAGCCCACTGCTGGTTGAGATCGGGCTGCGGCTGACCTACTCGATTGGGCTCGTCGCCGCGCTCAGCTTCCTCGGCTTCGGGATCCAGCCGCCGAAGGCCGACTGGGGGTTGATGATCTTCGAGAACCGTCTGTCGATCACCGTTCAACCCTGGGCGTGCTGCTGCCCGTGCTGGCCATCGGCCTGCTCACGATCGGCACCAACCTCGTCACCGACGGGATCGCGCGCGCCGCCATCGGCCTCGACCGAGGGAGTGAGTCATGAGCGTTGCCGAACATCCTGAGACCGAAGCTGTGACGACAGCGCCCATCGCCGTCGAGGTCCGCAACCTGCGGATCGAGCTGGTCTCGTCCCACAAGGACATCGTCGACGAGATCGGGATCCGGATCGGCGCCGGCGAAGTGCTCGGCCTTGTTGGCGAGTCGGGCTCGGGCAAGACGACGGTCGGGATGTCACTGCTCGGTTACTGCCGGCCGGGTGGATATGTCAGCGGCGGGGCGATCGTGATCGACGGAACGGACCTCGCCGGACTCGATGAGCCCGAGGTACGCCAGCTGCGCGGGGGCGTCGTGTCGTACATCCCCCAAGACCCCGGCACGGCGCTGAACCCGGCGCTGCGGCTGCGCACCCAGTTGGCCGAGCAGCTGGCCGCCCACCGAGCGACGATGTCGGCCGAGGATCGCGACCGGCGGATGCGCGAGACGCTGGAGGAGGTGCTCCTGCCCTCGGAGGACAGCTTCCTGAGCCGCTACCCGCACCAGCTCTCGGGCGGTCAGCAGCAGCGCGTCGCGATCGCGATGGCGTTCGCCTGCCGCCCGCACGTGATCGTCTGTGACGAGCCCACCACCGGGCTCGACGTCACCACGCAGGCGAAGGTGCTCGAGACCGTCCGCGACCTGTGCCGCACGCACCGCGTCGCCGCGCTTTACGTCAGCCACGACCTGGCCGTCGTCGCCGAGCTCGCCGACCGCGTCGCGGTGATGTACGCCGGCCGCATCGTGGAGTCGGCAACGCGCGACGCGCTGTTCTCCTCGCCACGCCACCCGTACACGAAGCGCCTCCTGCGCGCCGTCCCCGACCTCGCCGGAGACCGCGTCGTGCTCGGCATCCCCGGGCGCGCGCCGCTGCCCTCAGCCCGCCCCAAGGGCTGCTTCTTCGCCCCCCGCTGCGCGTTCGCCCGCGACGACTGCCGCGAGACCTTCCCGACGGTCACCGACCTCGGCGGCGGTCACTTGGTCCGCTGCTACCACGTCGCCGATGCCCAGGCGGCCCGCACGGAGACCGGGGCCAAGGCCGCGTCCAGGCAACGGTCGGACGAGATCGTGCTGGACGTCAGCTCGCTGAGCGCCAGCTACGGTGGCCGCCGGACGCTGTTCGACATCAATCTCGACGTGCACCGCGACGAGTGCCTCGCGCTGGTCGGCGAGTCGGGCTCGGGCAAGACGACGCTTGCCCGTTGCGTGGCCGGTTTGCACAAGGACTTCACCGGTGCGGTCAAGCTGCGCGACGCCGTCCTGCCTCCCTCCGCGCGCAAGCGCTCAGCGCAGGCGCGCCAGCAGATCCAATACGTGTTCCAGAGCCCGTACGCCTCGCTCAACCCGAGGCGGACGGTCGGCCAGACGATCGCGCGCCAGCTGCAGCTGTTCTTCCCGCTCGACCGCCGCAAGACCGCGGCGCGCGTCGGCGAGTGCCTCGAGCGCGTCTCGCTCTCGGCCGAGGCGGGCAACCGGTTTCCCGATCAGCTGTCAGGCGGCGAGCGTCAACGCGTCGCGATCGCGCGCGCGCTGGCGGCCGAGCCCGTGCTGCTCGTGTGTGACGAGGTCACCTCCGCGCTGGATGTCTCGGTCCAGGCGGCGATCGTCGACCTACTCGCGGATCTGCGCGCGCAGATGGGACTCAGCCTACTGTTCATCACCCACAACCTCGCGCTGATCCGAACGATCGCCGAGCGTGTGGTGGTGATGACCGAGGGGCGGATCGTCGAGTCCGGCGACATCGTCGAGGTGTTCACGGTCCCGAAAGCCGACTACACGCGCAAGCTGCTCGCCAACACCCCGAGCATCGAAGCGGCGCTCGGCCACGCCGCCGGCGCCGATTGATGGATGCGGCGCCTTCGAGCGCGCTACCGGATCTCAGTCAGCTCCCCGAGCGATTCGACGCGCTCGGGGCGCAGACAACCGGCAACGGGCGTGCGATCCACGCGCTGACGCTCCCGAGCGGCCGACTGGCGCGCTACGTCGACGAGGGTGATCCAGACTGGCGCGGCGCCGTGTTCTTCGGTGGGCTCGGCACCAGCGTCGGCGCGTTCTATCTGACAGAGTTCGCGCGCTCGCTCCGCATTACGCTGCGGCTGCGCATGATTAGCGTCGAGCGCAACGGTTTCGGAGAAACGCCACTGGACTCCTCGCTCGGCTATGACGACGCCGCCGACGACGTGCTCGCGGTACTCGCGGCCCTGGGCTTCGAACGCTTCTCGATCGTCGCATTCTCGGGCGGAGCGCCGTACGCCGCCGCGCTGGCCGCCCGGGCTCCAGAGCGCGTGCTGTCGCTTCACCTCGCAGCGGCTGCCGCCGGATCGCTGAGCGCTGCGGTCGGGACCGCCGCCTCGACGTACGCCGATGCCACCGCGCTCGCGGCCGACCCGGGCGCGATGTGGCAATTGCCAGCGAAGAGCACGCTGCACCTGATCGAGGGGTTCGCCCGCGCCGCCGTCGAGGAGGGGAGGCACGCCCTGGGCCAAGGCGAGAATGGAGCAGCCGCCGCCTACGGGGCCGACCGGCTCTCCGAGGGCTCGGGCAGCCCCAGCGCGCACCGCGCCCGTGCCCTCACCCACGACTGGCACCTCCTCTCAACCACCCCGCTCCCTGACCTGAGCGCGGTCCGGGCCCCCGCCTACCTTTACTGGGGGACGCATGACGAGGTCGTGCCACCGATCCACGCCGAGGTGTGGCGGCGCGCTCTCCCCAACGTCGTCGTCCTGCGCTGCTACGACGGAGAGGCACACGACGTCCAGTACCGGCACTGGGACCAGATCCTCGTCGACGCGGCGGTGGCAAACTCGCACACGATGATCTGCCGCGACGGCCGGACCTGGCTCGTCCCTGACGCCGACGTGCCCCGGCAGCTCGCGGCCGGCGCCACCCTCGGGTTGTGCGCGTGGGCCGCGGTCGACACACCGCGGCGGACAACGGACCGAAACTGGAGGTCGCCATGAACTGGGAGGTTTTCGTCACGTGCGCGATCACCGGCGCGGGCGACACCGTTGGCCGCAGCGAGCACGTCCCGGTGACCCCGGATCAGATCGCCGATTCGGCGATCGAGGCGGCGCGTGCCGGCGCTGCGGTCGTGCACATCCACGTGCGCGATCCTGAGACCGGCCGTGGCGCCCGCGATCCCCGGCTGTTTGCCGCGGTCGTCGAGCGGATTCGCGCCTCCGACGTGGATGCGGTCCTGAACCTGACGGCCGGCATGGGGGGCGATCTGGTCCTCGGCGGCGAGGATCGGCCGCTGCCACCGGACCCGGCCGGGACTGACATGGCGGGCGCCGGCGAGCGGCTCGCGCACGTCGAGGAGCTGCTACCGGAGATCTGCACGCTGGACTGCGGCACGATGAACTTCGCCGCCGGCGGTGACTACATCATGGCCAACACGCCCGGAATGCTGCGCGCGATGGCACGCAGGGTGCAGTCGCTCGGCGTCCGTCCCGAGCTCGAGGTGTTCGACACCGGGCACCTCGTGCTCGTCAACGAGCTGGTCGGTGAAGGGTTGATCGACGATCCGCCGCTGGTCCAGCTGTGCATGGGAATCCCTTACGGCGCGCCCGACGATCCCCCGACGCTGCTCGCGATGGCGGCTCGATTGCCGCCCAAGGCGGTGTTCTCGGCGTTCTCGATCGGCCGGATGCAACTGGCATACGCCGCGCTCGCCCCGATCGTCGGCGCAAACGTCCGCGTCGGCCTCGAGGACAACCTGTACCTGTCGCGGGGCCGCCTGGCGACGAACGCCGAGCTCGTGGAGCGAGCGGTGAGAATCCTGGAGGCGATGAACGTGCGCGTGCTCGGACCCGACGAGGTGCGCGAGAAGCTCTCGCTGCGCGGTCGTGCCTGACCAGCCCGCGTCGGTCGGCCTTCTCGGCGGCGGCGTCATCGGCGGCGGTTGGGCCGCCCGGTTGCTCCTCAACGGAGTCGACGTCAGGCTCTACGACCCCGACCCCGACGCGCCTCGCAAGGTGGCGGAGATGATCGCCAACGCGCGGCGAGCCTACGACAAGCTTACGCTGGTGCCGCTGCCGTCGGAGGGTTCGCTCACGCTGGTGGACTCTCCGGAGGAGGCGGCGGCGGGCGTCGACTTCATCCAGGAGTCCGCGCCCGAGCGCATCGAGCTCAAGCGCCCTGCTTGCGGCGGCCAGCCGGGCGGCGGGCCCGGAAGTCATCTTCTGCTCATCGACCTCGGGCCTGCGCCCGTCGTTGCTCGCCGCGGACATGGAGCATCCCGAGCGCTTCGCGGTCGGCCACCCGTTCAACCCGGTCTACCTGCTACCGCTCGTCGAGCTGTGCGGCGGCGAGCGAACCGCGCCCGAGACGATCGAGCGCGCCGGGCGGCTTATGGGCGATCGGCATGCACCCGCTCGTCGTGCGCCGCGAGATCGACGGATTTCTGGCCGACCGGCTGCTCGAGGCGCTCTGGCGCGAGGCGCTGTGGCTCGTGCACGACGACATCGCGACCGTCGCGGAGGTCGATGACGCGATCCGGTACGGGGCGGGGCTGCGGTGGGCGATCATGGGAACGTTCCTCACCTACCGGATGGCCGGCGGCGAGGCCGGCCTGGGGCACTTCATCGACCAATTCGGGCCCGCGCTCGCGCTGCCGTGGACAAAGCTCGTGGACGTACCCGACCTGACCCCCGCACTCCTCGACAAGCTCGCCGCGCAGTCGGACGCGCAGGCCGAGGGATTGTCGGTGTCCGAGCTCGAGCGCAACGCGACGACTGCCTGGTCGCCCTGCTTCAGGCGCTGCGGTCACAGGCCGCCGGCGCCGGCGCCACGCTCGCCGCCTGGGAGGACAGCCTCCTCGGTTCGACCGCCGAGCCCGCACGCGCGACCGACGGCGGCCCGCCGGTGCCCTGGCGGTGCTATCGCGCGCGATCCCGCCGGACTGGATCGACTACAACGGGCACGTCACCGAGAGCCGCTATCTGCAGATCGTCGGCGACGCGACCGACGCGCTGCTTCGCTACTCGGCATCGACGCCGGCTATCTCGACGGCGGCGGGAGCTACTACACCGTCGAGACCCACATGTCGCACCTCGGCCAGATGCTCGCCGGCGATCACGTCCGGCGATCACCCAAATCCTCGGCTAAGACAAGCGCCTGCACCTGTACCA
>CAWKIW010000003.1:0-791932 GCA_963849675.1 uncultured Solirubrobacterales bacterium
GGTGGTGAGGTGCCGAGTTAGCGGCAACAGGACGTAGCCCCACTTTGAGGTCCTCTCTATAGGCAACCGCAACGGTACCTCCTTGGTCGGGGCGCTGAGAACACCTGAACTAGATGGAGTTGAAGTTGTGATGAGAAGGACCTATGCGGGCGTCGATTGGGCGTCCGAGAAGCACGACGTGCTGATCGCTGATGAGACGGGCGAGCGGATCCTGGCCGCGACGTTCGCGCACGATGAGGCCGGGGTGCGCGGCTTGTGCCGCGCCCTGGTGCGCCACGGGGTGAGCCTGGTCGCGATCGAGCGGCCCGACGGGCTGCTGGTCGAGCGGCTGCTGGACGCGGGGCTGCGGATTCTGCCGCTGCATCCCAACCAGGTCGCGGCGACGCGTGATCGGTTCCGCGCCTCGGGCGGAAAGTCCGATCGGTTCGACGCGTTCGTGCTCTGCGAGCTGGCGCGCACCGATCACCACCGCTCCGGGTATTGGAGCCCGACTGCGATCAGACCAAGGCACTCAGAGCGCTGACCCGAGCACGCGAAGATCTGGTCGCCAGCAGGACCGCGCTGACCAACCAGCTGCGCGCTCAGCTGGCGGGGTTCTGGCCCGGACCGCTCGGGCTGTTCACGAGCCTGCACCGCCCGATCTCGCTTGCATTCCTTGAGCGCTATCCCGGCCCCGAGGACGCGCGCGGGCTAGGACCGGCGCGTCTGCAGGCGTTCCTGGCGCGCCAGCGCTAGCGGGTGGCCAGAAGCCCGCGCAGCTTCTGGCAAAGCTCCGGCGTGCCCCTGTCGCCCGGGTCGGCGAGCTCGAGCTGGCCGCCCACCGGACGCTCATCCTGAGCATGGTCGCGACGATCAAGACGCTGAACGAGCAGATCAAGCAGTCCGAGCGGCAGATCACGACCGGCATCCGCGAGCGCCCGACGGGCACATCTCCCTCTCGCTCTTCAAGCAGCCCGGAAGCGTGATCACGGCCGCCGAGCTACTGGCCGAGATCGGCGACTGCCGAGGCCGCTCCCACCCGCGACACGCTCGCCGCCGACGCCCGCCAAGCCGCCGTCGCGATCGAGTCCGGCAAACGCAAGACGGCCACCTTCCGGTGGGCCTGCAACAAACGCCTGCGCCAAGCATTCGTCACGCTCGCGGACACCAGCCGCCACCACAACCCGTGGGCGCACGACCTCTACGCCGCCGCCCACGCCCGCGGGCACGCCACCCCCGCGCGATCCGCACCCTCGGACGCGGGTGGTGCCGAATCGGGTGGCGCTGCTGGCAGGACCGCAGGCCGTACGACCCCGCCCGCCACCGCGCCCTGCAACGGCACCTCACGGTCACTATCCCCACCTCGTCGGGCCCTGTGCCCGACACAGCCGCCACACAGCGGATGCTCGGCACCGCCGTCACCCGAAGGGCGGCCCGCAGGGCCGAGCGCAACGCGCTTGACGGCACGCCGACATCCGCTAACGCACCCAGGACTTGACACAGGACGTCCACGCCCACGGCCGTCGTGCCGTGGGCGGCCGGACGACTGCACGGCCCAGATGATGCGCAAGTCGACCCGCGCGAGATCGACGTCGAGCGCCGCGCTATTCTTCTGACGGGCGTTTGACTACTGGTTCGCCACGGTCTCGATCACGCGAACGCGCCGGTGCTGGCGACTGCTCCTGTCGTTGCCGCTCGCGCCCAACTAGGGCTTCGGCGATCAGGCGCAAGTCCGCGAGCAGGCGGTGTTAGCTGTCGATCGGTTGACCGGCAAGCGGACGACGACGTGGAAGCGCGCTCTCGACGCGGTCGAGACTGCTCTGCCGGGAGCGCCGCCCAGCTTGTCGCATGTGTCCACGCGTCGTTCCTCACCGCTCGGAAGTTGCGACGCATTCTCCGAGAGCGGCGTCGCGACCCTCGTCCGGCTGCGTGGAAAGCGACGCTTGCCGCGGTTCGCGGGGAGCCTCGGCAGTTCCAGCGTCGCCTTCCGCGGGATTAAGCCCGATCCGGCGACGGCCATCCAGGCCGTCACCGGATCGGGCTTGTACGACGGGCAGGCGGAGGGGGATCGCTCACTCATACATCTTCTCCTTCGGGAACTCGCCTACCCGAGCTCGTGCGCGAGCCGAACGCAGATCAGCTAGGGCGCTGCGACGGGCCGGGCGGCCACGCTCCTTGAGCCCGCAATGGCTTCCAGGAGGCTTCCATGCCGCTGTCCGGCGAACCTGCGGACGACCCCTGGAGCAAGAAAACCCGATGCTTGCGGGCGATTCGCGCAGTGGGCGGTACTGGGCTCGAACCAGTGACCTCCTGCTTGTAAGGCAACCCGGGCATGTCCACCGCAGGGAACACGAGGGCACGCCAGTCCCCCGAACTGCCTGCAAGCACCCGCGTTCCACTCACCCTCGTGAGAACGCGCGACCCCTGCCGCGGACACCGGGTGTGTCCGCCATGTGTCCGCCCGGTCACATGCTCGCGCGCGTGCGCGGGGTCCGGCAAAGTCCCCATGTCCTCACGCCGCCATACGCTTCGGCCGTGCCCCGAACGACCCCTCACCTATGCTCGATGCCGTACTGCACGAACATCGTCGACGGACCCGGCCGCTGCCCCGAGCACAGCACCAACGGCTGGCAGACCGCGACCGTCGAGCTCGGCGTCTACGGCCACGCCTGGCGCAAGATCCGCGACGCCTGCATCGCTCAGCACCCCATGTGCGAGCGATGCACCAGCGCCCCCGTCCGAACAGGTCCACCACCTCGACCACAACCCGCGTAACAACCAGCCGTCCAACCTCGCCGCCTGGTGTGCGCCGTGCCACCGCACGGAGACGGGACGCTGGAGCGTCGAGCAGCGCGCCAGGCGCGCCGGCGCGAAGACCTAGGGGAGGATCCCCGGTTGCGGGGCCGGTGCCGGGCGCGAAGGCAAGACCCACGCCACGGCCTCGCGTTGCCGCACGTCACTGGCCTGCAGCGCACAGACACCATCGTGCGTGCTCGACCACAAGGCGACGGCGTGGGGTGAGAGCGTGAGCCCTGTCCACCTGGCTGTGCATGGTCCCCGCTCGTGGCCGTGGACAGCGAGCGAGCCGCTCGACGCTCGACCTCGACACCGAACGACACGCCGACCCGGCACGTCCTCTGCCTCGCCTCGACACGGCCTGATCGCTCGCGCTCGGCTCGAACGAAAATCCTGCGGGGAGGGTCAATCTCTAGCTCGCCACGAGTGCCCGTGACAGCTTCAAGGGCTTGCTTCCCGTCACTGCTGCCCGGAGCGTGATCGCATCTGCACAGCAACAGCGTGCTGCGATGGCGCTCGGGGGCACCGTCCGGATGCCTGCCGGTACCCAGCTGCTTCCGATCGTTTCAGCCGTCCCGAGCGCCGGCTGGGTGGCTGCGGGCGCGCGCAAGCCGATCGCCGCGATCGAGTGGAGCGCCACTCTGCTCATGTGTCGCTGGCCGCATAGCGGGTCAGTCGATGCCGATCGTGACCCGGCCACCGGTCGTCGTGATGCGCAGGCGTCCGTCGCGCTGTGCGATGCGAATCGTGCCGACGAGCTCCAAGGTCTGCCTCAGCGGCCCGCGAAGTGGACGCGTCGACTTGAGGCTCGAGACCAGCAGCGCGTCGGCGAACGCCCACGCCGCCATCCAGTCGGGCCGAAGGTCCTCGGCAGGCTCATGCTCCCGGTTCCCGTCGATTGTCACGATCTGCTCGTTCGAGTCGCGGTGCATGAATGCGCCCAAGTCCGAGCGTCGACGGGTGGTCGTAGTCCGCGTAGCCGCTGTAGACCTTGTTGTAGAGATCGACGAAGCCGAGGACCTCTAGCGACGGCGGCAGCGCCGCTGCGATCTCGCCCCGGAACGATCCCGTCGGCCTGAGTCGCGCGGTCGTAAAGGTTTGGCATCCCGTGGGGGTGGATGCGGTTGTACTCCTCGAACTTGGCGCGCACCTCGTCGGTGAAGAGTGCGTCCTCGCCTCGTTGGGTGGCTCTCTCGTCCTTGGTCAGCATGCTGCCGTAGCTGTTCCGCAGGAACCGAGGCAGGCGCTCAGACGGATCGGCGCTGAGCCAGGCGAACGTGATGACGTGGTCAACCAGTGTCCGGGCCAACGCAATGCCGTCGATCCGCGAGGACGACGGCGCGAGGTAGCCCAGGTGGCGGAGCGTCCCGGCCATGCGCGCCATGAGCGCCGCGCGAGTGACCTCCCATGCCTCAAACGGAGACGCGGACGGTGGCTGACGCACCTGGACCCGGACGGCGTCCGCCGACTGCTCGACCAGCAGTCGGTACGACGCCAGCAGCGGCGCGTGATGCGGGGTCGGCATCGGGTGCGGGACGTCGAATTGCAGATCGGCTGGCGTACACACGGCTTAAAGCATCGCGACGGCGGGCGACGGCAGAGTCCGAAACTGTGGCCGGACCTCGCTCGCGGGCCTGTGAGGGGTCAAACTTCTCAACGACTCACCTACGGGTCTCGACCGGCTACGCCTGCCGGGCGGGCCGCGAGGGGGGGCGTGACCGCAAGGCCCCCGCGAACCGGCCTGCAACTAGACGGCGGGCTCGGTCAGTGCGTCGATGAGGCGCGAGCCATGATCGTTGCCCGCTTGGAAGTCGGCGCCGCTCTTGACGAGCACCGCGACGCCCAGGGAGTCGAGAAGCTTCTGTCGACGCACGGAGAGCGGGCGATTGACGACGAGGCAGAGCTCGTCGTCGGGCGCGCCGTACTCCATCTGGTACACGTGCAGCTGCGCGAAGGCGCTGCGCATGCAACGTCCGTGCCGTCGGCAGCGCCGTGTCGACGTGGCCCCGCTCGGACAAGTCAACAAGTGCATCGCGTAGGCGATTGCTGCGCCCGCGAGCCGCCACCGAGCTGCCCACCGGGTATCTGCCTCGAGGTCGATGTCGGTGTAATCGGCCACGGAACCATGTTGGCCGGCGAGGGCGTGCAGCGCGGTGCCGCAGTGCGTCATCACCTCATCGATGAGCGCCTCGATCGACGGACCGGCGGCCGCCGCCTGTGCATCCGCCACATGCCGGGCGGCTACGACCGCGGTGCTCAGCTTGCCTCCGCGCGCCGCTGCTCTGTCTGGGTGCGGAGAGTCGTCGTCTTCGGGCAGCGGCCGAGGGTAGGTAAATCGGCGTTCGCATGCCAGGTCAGGCACATTCGACCTGGACAAGTCGATGCAGCTCCACTGCGAGGGAGTTGACACTGCGCAAGCCGGTCGGAGCGCCGCGCCTCGCGGGAATCCCCGATCCCGCCGATGAAAGTCCCGGTCAGGAGGCGATGCGGCAGGTTGTGGGTCGCCGCCACTGACCACCACTCCGGCTGGGCCAGGTACGCTCGCAGGTGCCATGCGTGCGTGGGTGTGTGCGTACCGCCGTCCCATCCCGCGTAGTTCCGACCGTGCCAAGACCGAGGAAGAGGCCAACGGCAACTCGTTTCTGCGTCGATACCTCGATCTCTACGGCCAGCACGATTACTTCTATGACTGGGGTGATGACCCCAGCTTCTATTCGGCGACGGAGCTACTCGACGACGTGTGCAAGGCCACGTGGGCGTGCGGCGGGACGTTCGGTCGTTGCTGAAGAAGGGCGACTACGTCGTATTCGTCTGCGCGCGGGAATCCGCCCCTCGCATGTGGGAGTACTTCTTTTCGGGTGTAGCGACCATGGCAACGCCCTTGACGCGCGAGCAGATTTGGGAGGAGCCCAAGTACGCGGTGTACCGATCGTTTCTGAACGTCCTTGCACGAATCCGCGCTGACGGACAGCCCGAGCAGTTCGAGGTCATCCGCGCCTTCCACCCCGATTGGAGGAAGCGAATCACCGCACCATATTGGCTCTTCGATGAATCGCTTTCAGCGTTCGACATGAGAACGCCGCTGCATCTCGCCACCTATGACGGCCGCGCGTACCGCGGTCGCATCGGCGGCCTTGAGGTCTGGCGCGATGATGACCCCCGGGTCAAAAGACTCCACAAGATGCTCCTTCGTGGGACACCCAAGGAGCGCCGTTTGCGCACAACGAATGCGCAGCGCGCGAATACTCCGCTACCACTCCGTCGCGGTTATCCCACGGACGAAGACCTCACCGAGGTGCGCACGGAACTGCTCGATCTCATCGCCCGGCGGGCGAGCCTCCCTCACGACGAGAACCCTGCTGCGGAGGACGAGCCTGCAGGACGCTCGGAGGAGTGACCGCTAGGGCTCCGGCGCTTTCGGTGCCGGCAGTGGGTGATGAGCCAGGATGCCTTCGACCGTAGGAGACCAGCGCTTCCTCCCCGACCTAGTCCGTTGCGATCGATTTGTCGCGACATGGCGATCATCCGTGTGCCCGGCGTGGCGCGGCGGGACACGCTTGCCCTATCGCCCCGACAGGAAACGCCGGCTGCCTTGCGCAGACGACTTCGACGCTGCGACGACTCGGCGTACGGACGGCATGAGGCGCGTTAAAGCGACGGGCCATTCGGTTAACCGGGGGTCACTCTGGGCTAACACGGCGCCCGGGCAAGAAAGCCGTATGAGGAATACCGTCGTGAGACCCACATCTGCCGCCTCACGACCCGTCGAGAGACAGCAGCCTTCCATGGTCGATCAAGATGCGGAAGTGCCTGACAAGGCTCGCGGCGAGCAATTGATCGCGGGTGAGGATGCCGACCTCAATATTGCGGTCAAACGCCGCTTCGGTCAGATTCGCAGACGTGACGAGCGCCGTCCGTTCGTCAGCGACGATAGCCTTGGCATGCAGCACCCCCTCGGGCCCGTCGGGCTCTAATGATCGGGGGTCGTAGTAGACGGCTGGCTTCCGCTCGCCTGGCCAGTCCTTGGACCAGAAGCGGTATGCGAACTGCGCCATCAGTTCCTCGGCCGGGGTATCGTCGCCGTGCCGACGCTGAATGTTGAGCATGATCCGGACTTGCAGCCCGGGGATCGCCGTCATCCGGTCGGCGAGGGACTTGAACGCGTGCTGCCCGTCGAAGTAGGCGAAGGTGCTGAGCCAGATCGAGCGCTCGGCGGTGGTGATGAGCTCGTCGTAGACCTGCCGCGTGTTGCGCGTGTGCAGTCCTGGGGCGGTCGGCCCAGACCAGACGAGGTCTGGCCTGGCGGTGCCGGTCGGGGCGGTTGCGTCGAGTATGAGTGTGATCGCGCGCGCGCTAACGCCATGCGCGTCGAGCGCGAGGAGCGCGTCGTTGGATCGCCTCGACATCGTCGACGCCGCCGCCAAGTGCGGATCGGATAGCCGCTGCGGTGTACGGCGGGGCGAGCATCGACGTTGAGAGCGCCTGCTGTAGCCGGGAGCGCAGGTGCGCTGGCAGCGCCCGGAGCGGTTCGATCACGGCAGCGCGGGGAAGAACGCGGCGTCCGGGACGGCCAGTGTCGGTACGACGAGCGCGCGGTCGAGGTAGTCGTTGCGCATCTCGCACGAGGTCTCGGCGATCAGTGTGCAGCCGTGGCATGAGGCTCCGTGCAGCCAGCGCGCCTCCATCCCCTCGGCGGGGGAGTGCTGGGCGCAGACGGGGTCGTTGGAGCAGAGCGCGCCAGCGCGCAGAGCGACGCGGAGGTGGGCGGCGATGTGGCGGGCCTGTCCGACGAGCCCGCCGAGGGTGCCCTCGGCATCGGGGCTCGCGGTGTAGAGCAGCACCGCGAAGCGGCGTGCATCGTAGTCGACGTAGATCCGTTCGCGAATGGAGCTCGCCGGGTAGCCGCAGCGCATCGCGACGGCGCCGATGAGGAGGTGCGAGAGGGTGTGGAGCAGCACGTACGGGCCGCCAGGGAACGGGCGGTCGACCTTGCGCTGCGCAGCCCACCGCACATGGCCCTCGACGAGCTGGTCGAGGCGGGCTCTGACCTGAGGGCGGTCGAGCCAGTCGAGCACCGCGTCCGAGTCGAGCTGCACGAACAGCCCTTCGCCGTGGTTCTCGACAGCGGGAAACCACTCGGGCTCGATCGCGAGCTCGGCGCGGGTGACGTCGGTATCGAACTCGCCGTTGATGTCGGGGACCTCGGCCTCGAAGCGGGTGAAGCCGATCAGCGCGAGCACCTCGCGCAGGCGATGGAGCTGGATCACGGCCGCGATCGAGTCGGTCAGGGGCAGCGAGCGCCAGATCTCAGGCGGCAGCCGGCGGGCATGGAAGTCAGGGTTGATCGGGACGTCGTCCTCGTAGCCCTCGGGCTGGGCGAGCAGCGCGTCGAGCTCGACCAGCTTGACCGGCAGCTCGGCGACTTCGCCGCCCTTGAGCTTGTCGATCGCGCCCAGCACGTCTTCGTCGCTGAACCCGGACAGCGCAGCGCCGACCGCGGGCACGTTGCGCATAACGGCGAGGGCTGCGGGTCCGTCGACTGCTTGGAGGATCGCCCACTGCGCCTTGACCGCCTGCTCAGCTTGGCTTCCCTGCTCGGGCAGCGACAGCGCACTCAGTACCTGGGGGAAGTGCGCGTTGGTCGCGGTCCGGATCAACAGTCGGCTCGGCTGTCCGCACGGCTCGTGCGCGACCGCTCCAAGCCAGGGCCGCCGGCCGCGGCAGTTACCGAGCGCCTTGAGGCCGAGGTCGGCCGCCTCGTGCAGGCCGCGACTGCGCCCGCACTCGCAGCGCACGCGCAGGTCGGCGAGATCGCCGCCGGTGCCGCGCTCGAGCAACCACAGCTGGCGGTTGCAGGTGTCGCCGTGCTCGTGCACGTAGCCGCGCCAGTCGAGATCCTCGATGTGGCCGCGGGGACAGGCGCGCACGAACCGGGTCGGAACGACCTGCTTGCCTTCGAAGCGGCCTTTCTCGTCAAGCGCCGTTGCGGTGCACCAGTCGGCGGGAGCGGTCGCCGGCGTCGCCGGTCTTGCCGTCTTCCTGGACCACCATCCATTCGGGGAATCGGTAGACGCCGATCGAGAGTTGCGGTTCACCGGGCGCAGCGGTGTCGGGCGGAGGTGAGTACAGGGGCGGGTTCGGCACCCCGGTCAGCATCGTGATCTTGCGGGTAAGCCGTGGCTCGATGACTTGTTCGAGCTTGTCGGCCTTGGGCCAGGTGTCGAGCCCGGCGACGATGCCGGAGTGTCGCGGCAAGTCGATCAAGCGACCCCGGGCCCCAGGTCGTGATCACCTGGCTCCGGCGAACCTGTCCGTGCGCGCGGGCCATCAGTCGTTCTCGATCGGCCCGCCGCGAATGTCCCGAAGCAGCAGGTTGACGCTTGGCTCGACATCCCGCAGCGAGCGGTTGACGCGGAACTTGCGGTGGTTCTCGGTGATGAAGTCGGTGTCGAGCATGTCGCGCAGCAGCGGCTTGGGCGTGTCCGGTCCCTCGTAGCGCTGGTAGCGCAGGTCGATCGAGTCGTGCTGGTAGCCGTCGATGATCGCCTGCCAGGCGTCGAGCAGGTCGACGATCCGCTCCTGGACGCTCGCGGCCCGCTGCCGGCGCTCTTCCTCGTCCATCGGCTGCTCGAGCAGGCGCCGGTCGAACAGCTCGCGCAGCTGCTGCTCGAGGCCGACGCGGACTGCGGCGAGCTGCTCGGCGCCGAGCGGCGGCTCTAGCGCCGGCGCCAGGTGTCTGGCGAGAGCGACCAGGGCGCCGGCGAACCCGCGATCGAGCGCGCGTGCCGAGAACGGGGTCACGCTCCCGACCTCGACCGAGCGGTAGAACGTCTCGTGGAAATGGCGGAAGCGCTCGTAGTGCGAGCGGTCACGCGGCTTGCCGACGTTGAGCAGCGTCACGACGAGGCCGGGCGCGTCGTTGGAGCGGCCGACGCGGCTGGTCGCCTGGATGTACTCGGCAGCGGCCTTCGGCTGCCCGAGCACGCCCATCAGCCCGAGCCGCGGGATGTCGAGGCCGACCGAGATCATGTTGGTCGCCAGCGCGCAGTCAACCCGCTGCTTGATGTCCGTGAACGGGGTCCCGAGCCGGCGCCGGGCTTCGGCGACCTTGTTGGTCGGCACGCGTGAGGTCAGCTCGACGACCTCGTTGAAGTTCCGGCGGTCCTGGAACAGCCCGGGATGCTCACCGATCCGACGTCGCGCGCCGTACCCGCTGAGCGTGTTGCGGACCTCCTCCTCGAGGATCCGCCGCGCGCCGCCGAGCTCGCGCAGGCTGTTGAAGTAGCCGATCACGGTCATGTACCCGTCGACGGGGTTCTCCGCGTTGTTGTGGCCGCCGTTGTCCCGGTAGCACCGCTCGGCCGCGCCCATCAGCGCCAGCCACACCTTGCGCATCACCACCTTCGGGTTGCGGCCGGGGGCGGCGACGCCGATGTAGCGCCGCGCCGGAGCGGCTGACGCTGAAACCGTCCGTGCGAAGAACGAGTCGCGGCGGTCCGGCCCGGGCGGCGGGAAGATCTGCGTGGTCGCCCGCGCGAACAGCGCCTGGATCTGGTCCTGCGCGCGTCGCACGGTCGCCGTCGAGGCGATGATCTTCGGCGCCACGACTTGGTTGTCTAGCTCGCGCTGGCACAGTCCGGCAATCGCGGTTTCGTACAGGCCGGCCATCGTGCCGAGTGGCCCCGAGATCAGGTGCAGCTCGTCCTGGATCACGAGGTCGGGCGGTGGCAGCGGCTCTGGCAGCGGTGTGCCGCGGCCCGGCTCGGCAGCGCCGTAGAAGCCGGTCGCGTCGTAACGGCTCGCGCCGCCGAGCAGCGCGCCCGACGGGCCGACCCACGGCAGCGCCGCGAACTTGTCGACGGTTGCGATCAAGAACGCGGGCAGCCGCCGGTACAGCGGCTCGTCGACGGTCACGATCGGCAGCGGCCGATCGCGCGTGAAGTCGCACTCGAAGTTCGTGCACACGATCCGCAGCTCACGCGGCTGGTCGGAGTCGGGGTGAAGCGAGAACGACGCTGCCGTGAACGGCGTCTGGCACCACGGGCACTCCTCGAGCGGGATCGGCGACGGCTTGCCCTGCGGATTGGCCTTGTACTGCAGGACACGCGAACGGGCCGTGTCGGTGCGTCCGTCGCCCTTGCGGCCCATCGCGTTCGGTGTCGCCGCCTTCCCGACCCACAGCCCGATCTCGAAAGGCCACGTCCCGTACCGACCCGGATTGTCTGCCCGCTCGAGCTCGAGCGCGCAGATCAGGCCGGCGGCTCGCGAAAGCTGGTCGAGCGTGAGCAGCCGCAACGTGTAGCGCATCACGACGGTGACGCCTGCGCCCGTCAGCCTGCCCGAGTCGGTCCGCCGCAGTCTTCGCAGCACGATCGCGAATGCGGCCAGTCCCAGATACGCCTCGGTCTTGCCGCCTCCCGTCGGGAAGTAGAGGAGATCGACGATACTGCGGTCCGGCGCGGCCGGATCGGCGAGCCCGGGCAGGTTGACCAACAGGAACGCGAGCTGGAACGGCCGCCACGCGGGCTCCTTCAACTCGGGTAGACGTCTGCGCAGCGCCTTCGCCACCGCGCGGTTTGCCATCCGGAACGCATCGAGCGCGTCGGGATCGCCGGCGAGCGTCGCGATCCCCCGCTCAATCCGACCAGCCGCGAACCCTGCCCCGGCAAGCAGTGTCTCCGCAGTTGACCGCCGTTCGCCGTCGAGTATCCGGATCTCGGATTCACGGGATTCGATCCAGGCGCGGTACTCGCTGACGAGCGGCGCGAGCGCGTCCTGCGCGGCGACCCCGTCGACGAGTGCGCCGAGCGCCTCCATCCGGAGCTCAGCCCCGCCGACGTCCGCCGGGATCGTCTGCTCGACCTCAGCCGACGGGATCCACCGGGTCCGAAGCTGCCGGCATTCCCCATCGACGAGATCCCAATCGACCGAGACGCCGTGGCCGGTCGCGAACTCCGGGGTGTCCGCGTAGTGCAGGTCGGCTACCTGCTCGTCCCAGTCCGAATCCCCTGAGCGCAGGTCAGGCCGCGGGACGAACGGCTGCTCGCAGCTGACTTCGACCCCCGCTTGGAAGGCGTAGGCGCGATCACGCTGCTTCAAGTCTGGATCGCGATCGTTGACGACGAAGACCGACACGGCGCGTGTGTCCGCGGGGATCCGCCCGTCGATCCCGGCGACGGGCAACGGTCGCTCCAGGATGTGCAGCTCAAGCCCGTTCGAGTCCGGCACCGGGATCACGCGCGGAATCGAAGAGCTGCCGCTCAGCGGCACCTCGATCGTCCGTTCCTGCGGAGCTCGCTGCCACACGCGCCGCGGGCGGCTCCGGCTCTCGCTATCTGACCCGCCGTCCTCGTCGGGTGCCTGCTCGCCGACGGTGTAGTCGCCCCATCGGACTGTCACGCTGATGGTGGCCACGCCGGCGGCGACGAGCGTGCTCAACCCCAGCGATGACGGGAAGTACCGCCGCTTCGCCGCTGTGCGGTCCTCAGCGCCGTCGTCGGACGGGTCGTCCTCCTGCGGCTCGTCGACCTCCTCGTCGCTGTCCACGTCGCCGGCCTCCTCATCGGCCGAACGGACCGGGATGAGAAAGCCAGTCAAGTACCAGTTGGACGGTCGCTCCCACCCCGGTAACTGCTCCTCCGCCAACGGATGCCCCGGGCCCGGACCGACGAGATCGAGCTCGAGGGCCTCGACCAGCCGATCGCGGACCGCGAGCGGTGTCGTGACGAGGCCGGGCTGAGAGGTCGCCGCCTCCATCAGAACAACGCCTCGCTGGTGGCCGCACTCGCCTTGCGCGCCACGCGGCCGGTCTTCGGCGTCGCCGCCGCACGCTTCCCGACAGCGGCCGCCCCCGAGCGCTGCTCCTCGGCCGCCCGCTCGGCGTTCAGCGCGATCAGCCGCGCGAGCACGTCGTCGCGGACCTCGTCTGGCCAGCGATATCGATACGGCTTCTTCTTGTTCCCCCACTCCTCCTCGTCGATCTCGTAGTCGAGCAGGAACTCGCAGGCGGTTGGGACATCATCCCAGCCATATGCCGCGAGCACGGCGCGGTCGATGTCGGCATGGAGCTCACGCAAGCACTCGATATCTGGGTCGTGCTCGTACGGGTCGTGGAAGCGGTTGTACGTCTTCGTCAGACCCTCGTCGAGCCGGACCATCAGGCCGGCGCGGAAGTCGTAGTAGGCCTCGCCTGCGGTCTCAAGCGCCGGGCTGAGGTCCCAGCTCTTCAGGAAACGGGAACGTTTCGAAGCAATCCGAAGGCCGATAGCCGATTCGATCCTCGAGCGTTGAGCTTGTGAAGCGCACCCAGACGTCATGGGCGCGGGACTGCAACAGGCTGAACACAGAGAACTGATCGAATGGGAATAAGACGGTGTTCTCACTGAAGACCATGTTGGGAGGCAGAAAGGTGACCGCTACGTGCTTGCTCGTCCTCGGTGCGACAAGCACGCGGTTGAGGTCAGCAGTCGCAACTCGAAGCTCGCGACGATCGGCGCCGAACTGCCACCACCGCTTCGCCACATTTCGGTTCCAATCATTCTTCGGGGGCAGTGCGATTCGTGCGGGCTTGACCTTCTCCTCAACGATCGCCATCAGCTCCGGCCAACCTTGCCGGCACTCCTCTTCGTCCCGCTCACCGAAGTTGATCACGTAACGGTGGTATGCGTGCGTCGGATTGTCGTTGACCTCTTGGCCCCCCATATAGGGATAAATCACCGCATCGTTCCGTGGATATTCGGCGAGCAGCCGCTTCATTTCGGCGATCGGCGTTGCAACCCCCTTCGTGTCGGTGTCGTCAAACGTGAAGCCCATCCCAAGCACGATGCTGCCCTGGAAGCTCTTGCCGGCGTTCGCGGCGAGCTTGGCCGGATCGTCATGACCGCCTCTGTGGAAGAGGTATGCCGTGATCGTCTCGACCGCCCGGCCTTCAAGCAGCCGCTCCCCAGGGAAGGGTCCATTGACGATGTGCACGATGCTGACGGTCACGGCCGCCGAGCGTCCCGGCCACTTGACCCGCTTGCGCGCAGCGTAGATCTCCCCGCCGTGTGTGCAAATCCAACGCAACCCCGTCGAGCGGGTGTCGCCTTGGCCAATCGTATTCGTTGCGATCAACCCCAGTGCCCCGTCGTCGCGCAAGAGGTTGAACCCGCGGCGGAAGAAATGAGCGACAAGGTCGGCGTTGCCGTGGCTCTGTGGATGCGCCTCCCTGAGCCAGTCCGCGTAGTGCTCGGCGTTCCCTTCGCCAAGGGTGTTCTTTCCCGCGAACGGTGGATTGCCAACGATCGCGTCAAACCCCGGGTTGCCGCGGTCGAATACCTCTGGGAACTCGATCTGCCAGTGGAAAGAGGCGATCGGTTTCTCGGCGTGCCGCAGCTCGTCCAGCCACGGCCGATACTTGTCGGAGGCCCCGTTGGTGACGGCGTCGGCGAACTCCAATCGTTTCGATTCGCGCGCCTTCGCGTTCGCACCGCCGAAGAACGCGGCCACAGCGAGGTCGCCGAAGAGCCGGACCTGGTCCAGTTCGCGCTGGGCCTCGTCCCACATGTCGCGGAGTGCCCAGTCGGATGTCTCCTCGCCGGCCTCCCGGATCTGGCGTCTAAGCTCGGCGACTTGCTCGACGTGCCGGCCAATCCGAATCGCAGCGAAGCTAGGTGCGCCTGCCTTCCAGTCGAATGTCTCGATCTGGCGGCGGGTGAGCCCGACGAGCGAGTCACCGTGGCGGAGCGCGTGGTCGAGGAACGTAAGCGGGTGCTCGCGGGCGAGCGTCACCAGCCACAGCGACATCTTCGCCAGGTCGACCGCGACCGGATTGCGGTCGACGCCGTACAGGCAGCGCTGTGCTACGAGCCGGCGGGCGAGCGTCACCTCGTCCTCATCCGCAGGGAGCTCCGAGCGGCCGCCGTGTGCGGTCCAGGCGGCGACGAGCTCGTCGCCGAGCTGGCGGCACGCCTCGACGAGGAACGCCGCGGAGCCCATCGCCGGGTCGCAGACCTTGAGGTCGAGGATCTCCTCGGGGGTCATCGTGCCACCGTCGCGACGGAGGCGATCGAGCACCGGCCAGAGCGCCGTGCGCACGATCGGCTCGGTGAGCGACCGCGGCGTGTAGTGCGACCCCGAGCGACGCCGCTCCGGGCTCGGCTGCAGGACCATCGCGCCGGCCGAGACGAGGTCCGGCGTCGCGGCGGGGTCACTGACAGGCGCGAGTGCTGCATGCAGCTCGTCGAGCGTGGTGGCGTCCTTGACCGCGGTGGCGACCTTCGGTGTCAGCTTGCGGTCGGCGTTGTCCTGAAGCCACTTGCCACGCTTGTCGGCTGCGACCCCGAGCAGCACCTCCAGGTCGACCGTGGTCGGTGCTCCAAATGACTTCTGCGCCTTGATGGCGAGCGAGCGCCCGGTCGCCTGCTCGAGGCGGAAGCCCATCATCGTCTCGTAGACGGAGCCGATCTGCTCGACGTCGAGGGCGCGGTAGGACAGGCGCTCGCCGTCGAGCACGAGCAGCTTCTCGAGCACGCGGTAAATCGTGCCGTCGGGGACGAGCGGTGGCTCCAGGCGCTCATGGATCTGGCGGCCGCCTGCGCTCGGGCGGCCCTCGAGGAACGGGTAACGGTCGGGGTCGAACAGCACGCCGTGACGGGCGGGCATCGTCGCGTCGCCGGCGTGTGCGCCGTCGTGGACCATGCGGAAAAGGACGAGCAGCTGGGCCCAGGCGCCGTAGCGCTGGTTCATCGTGTCCGGGTTGCGGGCGTCGTCCTCACGCAGGCGCTCGTACAGCCCAGCGAGCGAGTAGTAGCGCAGGAAGGTCGCGTCGCCAGGAAGCATCTCGCGCTCCTCGGCGTACAGCAAGAACACGAGCCGGAGGATCACGGTCAGCAGCGACCGGTACACCTCGTCGGGGTTCTCGGCGAGCGGCATGCGCAGCAACTCGCCGCCGGAGTCTTCGTGGGCGCCCTGGAAGCCGCGCAGCAGCTCGTACAGCGCGTGCAGCACCTGCTCGGCGAGCTTCTCGGAGACCTCGTTCTGGAACTCGCGGCTGCTCTTCAGCAGCGCCGCCAGCCGCTCCTTGCGCGGCCGGGCGAGCAGCGTGTCCTGCCCGAGCATCAGCCGCAGCGCCGCGCAGATCGGGCGGCCTGCGGTCTGGACCATGTCGGAGACCTTGAACTCGAGCCAGCCCGAGCTCTCGCCGCGTGGCGCCGAGATCAGCCGCAGCGCGTGGCCGTTGAAGAGGAGGCCGGCGGGGACGGAGCGGTCTCGGAGCAGCCGCTCCATCCGTCCGTGCTCGCTGGCCTCGAGCCTGTCGCGTCCTCCCGGTGGTTTGTCGAAGTCGGCCGCGGGGTCGAGCACGCGCACGAGCAGCTGCCAGGGCGGCGCGTCGTCCGCCGGCTCGAGCTCGCGGACGGCGAGATCCGGTCGCAAGGTGACGCCGTAGTCGGGCAGGACGAGCTCGAGCTCCTCGGGGATCGGCGTCCCGTCGAGGCCCGCGTACCCCTTCGGGGAGAAACTCCAGCCGAGGACATCTCTGTCGCGAAATGCTCGAAGTCGACGATCACTGGCTGTGGTTCGCTGCTGGTCCCGCCGGGCGCTCTTCGACGCACTCCCGAAGGAGGCGTTGTCCGTCGCGATCGCGGCGGTCGAGGATCGCTCCCGCGCGCACGAGCGCTGGCGCGGACACGACGAGTCCGTAGGCTGGACGAAGCCGAGCCATTCGAGGTGGTCCTGAATCTGTGGGTCGACGCGCGCCAGGTTCAGTTCGTATCAGGCCATAGGTACACAAGGCCGACGGGCTCGACGCGGCGCGCCCGTACCTCGTAGAAGTCGCGCGATCCGATCCGGCTCACTGGCTAGGTCGCGCTCGAACTGGGCGAGCCGCCGGTCCCACGAGCGCATGTTCTCCTCGAGCTGGCGGCGCTCCTCGTCGGCGAAACCGAGCGTCAGCTGCGCGAATTCGGCCGAGTAGCGCTTCAGCTCGCTCCGGACCCGGTCGCGCTGCGTCTCCAGGATCTCGCGCAGGTCGCGGCGTTCGCGGTTGCCCCGCTCGCGAAGCTTCTGCTCGGCGTCGGCCGCGTACGCCTCCGCGCGCTGCTCAAGCTGCGGCAACAGCTCGGCGACATCGGCCGCCGCGCTTTCGAGCAGCCGCTCGCGCACGCGTGCAGCCGGCTGGTGGGGCGTGCCGGCGAGCGCACCGTCGAGCAGCTCGAGGCTGCGCGCCTCGGCGTCCCGCGCGTAGGCGCTCAGCGGCTTGTCTCGCTCGTGGGGCGCTACCCACCGAGCGGCGACCGGGACGAGCTGCTCGTGCAGCCGTTCGGCACGCTGCCCGTACAGGGACAGCCGGCCGAGCAGGATCACGCGCGGGATCGAGTCGCTGACCTGCGCCAGGCACGCGCGCGAGAGATCGTGATGGACGAACCCCTGCGAGCGAAAACGCCCAAGCAGCCGCTGCGCGACCCGCTGCTCTAGGTGCAGATGCACGGTCGCCTCAGTCAGCTCGCCGGCGTCCTCGAACACGACCGGGCGCACCGGCGCCTCGCGCCGCCAGTCGATTAGCTTCTGTGCGGTCTTGCGTGGCGCCCGGAGCGTGTCGAGCGTCGCCGCCCAGCTCGGATCGCTCGCCGCGCGCGCGTCCAATGCCGGGAACGCCCACACTGGGCGACCCTGCTCATCGACCCCCTCGCGCAGCGAGATCGGCGCCCAGCAGCTCCAGCGAGCAGTTCAGCGCGTCTCGGAACGGGCGCGCCTCGAACCGCACCCACCGGCGCGAGGCCTCCAGCAGGTTCCGGCAGCGGTCGATTTGCCGCTCGAGATCGTGCTGGCGCTCGCGCGCCTCCTCCAGCTCCTCGCCGACCGACTGCTTGCGGTCGGCGTCGACGTCGGCATGCTCGATCTCCTCCGCCAGTTTGGCCGCGTCGCGATGCCGGATCCCGCCGGCAAGCCGGGTCTGCACCTGCTCGTCGATGACCTGCGACAGGCTCCCGAGCTCCACCCTGATCGTCTCGGTCTTCCGTACCAGCACCTCGAGCACGTGGTCCTCCACCCGCTGCGGGAGCACGAAGTAGTGGCAGCGGACCTCGGGCGCCGGCTGCAGCTTGCGGTCGATCCGCCCGTTGCGTTGCTCGATTCGCCCCGGGTTCCACGGCAGGTCGAAGTGGAACAGATCGGTGCAGTGCGCCTGGAAGTTCAGACCCTCCCGCGCCGCATCGGTTGCGATCAGGATCCGCATCGGCTCATCGGCCGGATGGGTGTTGAATCGCCGCTGGATCTCGGTACGTAGCGGGCCGCTCGTCAATCCGGTGATGACAGCGATCCGCTCCTCGGCCCGGTCGGTCCCGCTGATCGCGCGCTCGAGGACCGTCTGCAGGTAGCGCTTCGTACCTTCGCGGTTCTCGGTGAAGATCAGCACGCGCCGCTCGGTCCACGCCGGCGGCTCGCCTTTCGGTGCGCGACCGAACTCCGGAAGGCCCGGGCACTGGTGCTCGCGGATCCAGTCGATCAGCGCGCGAAGCTTCGCGTCGGGCTCATAGCGGCTGGCCTGTGCGATCTGCTCCATCGTGTCGAGCAGCTCCTGTTCACGTGCCCACAGCGCCTCGTCCTTCGTCGCCTCCCGCGACGCGTTCGACTCGACGGCGGCAGTCAGCTCGGCGACCTCCCTTGTCTCGTCGCGGTCGCGCTCCTCGTCGGTACCGTCCAGCTCGTCGTCCGGGCCGGGGCTGGCAGTCAGTAGCTGCGCCCGCTGTTCGAGCGAAGCCCCGCTGCCCGCTGCGCTCGCGGCGTGCCGCTCGCGCTGGGTGACGACGGTGCTTCGGTGCACAACGAGGCTACGGGCGAACGCCTCGATCGAGGACAGCAGCCGCTGCTGAAGCCCGACGACCAGCAGGCCAGCGGCCGCCTGCGTCCGGCCCGATGCCTGGGCGAACCGTTGCTCGCGCGCAGTCCGGTACTCGTCGAGCAGGCGCGACAGCTGCAGCTCCGGCGCATCGTCTGGCAGGCCCGTGATCCGGATCGGCCTCACGATCCGTCGCGGGAACCCGCCCCCCTGGACCTCGCGGATGTCCTCCTTCAGCCGGCGCACCATCACGTCCTCGAGCGCCCGTTTGCCGCGCACCTTGACCCCGCGCGTGAAGCGGTACGGGTCGAGCAGCTCGAGCAGCGTCGAGAAGCTGTTGGAGTGGCCGTTGTGCGGCGTCGCCGACAGGAACAGGCGGTG
The DNA here is from genome assembly GCA_963849675.1 of uncultured Solirubrobacterales bacterium. Lineage (GTDB taxonomy): Bacteria > Actinomycetota > Thermoleophilia > Solirubrobacterales > Solirubrobacteraceae > Palsa-465. Next base: position 18,974 of record CAWKIW010000003.1, read on the forward strand.
CTCGAAGCGGTCACCGAGATCGCGCACCGCCCTAGTCAGCTTCGTCTCGATCCCATAGCGCCCGCCGCTCGACGGGGCCGCGTGATGGGCCTCGTCGAGGATCAGCAGGCTGCCCGGTAGCAGCGGGCCGAGCCATTCCCGCATCGGGTCCGCGTAGGTCGGGTCGATCAGCAGGTTATGCGAGACCAGGAAACGGCTGTGCGTCCGCCAGGGGTTGACGCCGAACCCACGCTCGCGCCGCACCGCCGCGAAGTACTGCCGGTCCAGCAGCTCGAACACCAGCCCGAACCGCTCGTCGAGCTCCGCCTTCCACTGCTCCAGCACCGATGGCGGCGCCGCAACCACGATGAACTTCGCCTTCTTCCGCAGCAGCAGCTCGCGCGCGATCAACCCGGCCTCGATGGTCTTGCCGAGCCCTGTGTCGTCCGCGATGAAGAGGTTCACGCGCGGAAGACGCAGCGCCTTGCGCAACGGCTCCATCTGGTAGGCATCGATCTTGATCCCCGCTCTGAACGGCGACTGGAACAGATTCGGATCCGTTGCCGTCACCGAGCCCCACCGCAACGTATTGAGGAAGGCGGCGAACTGTCGCGGATCGTCGAACCCGCTCGCTGCGAGATCAGCCCAGCGCTCCTCCTCGAGAATGCGGCGGTCGAGCTCATAGTCCCAAAAGACCTCGATCACCTCGCCCTGCGCGTCGTCATCCGCGCAGGCGAGGGTCACAACGCGCGGATCTGAGTCGCTCTCCGGCACCGCCTCGACGAGCCAGCGACGCGACCGCACGTGCACAAGCTCGCCCAACGCGGGCAGCCGCTCTGGCAGAGCCTCAGCCGTGATCATCGCCGCACCCGACGCCGCTCACGGTCCGGGGCCACGCCGTGCGATTGGATTGCCTCACCCCGCGGCGGGATGGTAGCGGCCAGTTCGGCGATCCTGCTTCTGGTCGGTGTCGCAAAATGACCATAGGAACAGCGGCTGTCCTACAGATATGTTCGTCAGCGGCGCCGCAATGGGCGTACGTCAAGCATATGTACATGGTGGACGTGGTTCAGCTCAGGTGGCGGGCTCTCGAGATAGACCCCAATCAGCGCCGGTCGCCTACATCGGCTCGGTCGCTCGCCGTTCGAACCCAGGGGGGAGGGAAATCTCTAGCCCGAATCGAGGCCCCGACAGAGTTATCACCTGGAACCCGGACCGGAAACCCCCAGACCGGGTTTTTGGGCGACTCAAGGCCGGTTTGGCCCAATAATGGACGCGTGAACGCACCTCGCGGACTCGGAGCGGACGGCCGAAGGTACTGGCGGGGTGCGGTCGGGACGCTCGCGGTAATTGGGTTGGACGTCGAGCCGGTGGCCGAGCCGCTTGGGCGGCTGTGTGTCCTGGTCGACGATTTAGCGGCCGCGCGCGCTAGCTGGGATGGCCGGTTTACTGATGTGGGTTCGGCCGGGCAGGAACGCAAACACCCGCTGGTCGGGGTGATGGCTGATCTGCGGCGCGAGATCCTTGAGCTCGAGGGCGAGCTCGCGCTAACGCCGGCCGGGCAGCGGAAGCTAGGGCGCCCACTGTTCGGCGGCAGGCCCGCGGGCGCGGCCTCGGCGCCGGATCGAGCAGTGCGACAGCTGAAGGTCGTCGAGCCGGGCGGCTAACCCGCGCCGGCGCGCGTGATGACCGTGGCTGCCATCGAGGACCGCTGGCTGGCCGTCAACGAGCGCTGGAAGGCTTACGGGGACGCGACCCGCGGCCCGGCGTTCGCTCGCTGGGCCGCCGAGCACTGCGTGCAGTCCGACGACCGGTTCGCCGATCTGCCGCTCGAGCTCGAGTGGTGGCAGCGGGACATCGCGTCCGAGGTCCTCGCCGAGCGCGAGGACCCGGAGTCCGGCTGGGTGTCCTACTGGCACACCGCGGCCCTGATCATCCCGAAGGGCAACGGCAAGAGTTCGCTGCTGGCCGCGCTCGCGTTGTACGAGCTGGTGGAGACCGGCGGCAGCCCCGAGGTCCTGCTGTGCGCCGCCACCGACGCGCAGGCCGGTCGCCTGTTCGAAAGCGCCGTGCGGTTCGTCAAACGAGATCCGTGGCTGAGCGCCCGCCTGGTCATTCGGGAGCACGTGGGCCACATCGTCCGCGTTGATGGGCTCGGGACCCTGCGGCGTGTCAGCGGCGACGCCCTCGCCGCCGGCTACAACCCGAGCGTGGTCATCGCCGACGAGCTGAGCGACTGGAACACGCCCAGGCGGCGAAGCACCTGGGCCGACCTCGTAAGCGCCGGCAAGATCAAGCGCGACCAGGCGCGCGTGATCATCATCAGCACGGCAGGCGAGCCGCACGAGCGCGCGGACGGGATCCTCGGACGGATCCTCGACGCCAACGAGCGCGACGGGCAGCTCGAGCGGCCGCATCGCGCGCTGACGATCTCCCGCGATCACGCGTCTCGGACCCTCGTCTACAGCTATTGCGCCCACACTGAGGATCCGCTGGATACTGACGCGATCCGCGCCGCGAACCCCGCGAGCTGGATCGCGACCCGCAAGCTCGCGGAGCTCGCGAAGTCTCCGGCGCTGACCGCGGGCAGGTATCTGCAGCTTCACGCGTGCTGCTGGGTCTCATCCACCGGCGCGTTCCTGACGCTCGAGGAATGGCGGTCACTCGAACGACCGGCCGCGTACCTGGAGCCGGGGGAGGAGGTGACGCTCGGGTTCCGTGGCGGCGGTGGCAGCTGGGCGCTCATGGCATGCCGCCGTTCCGACGGCACGCTATTCACACTCGCCGCCGAGGACCCCGACCTGCCTGGCGGGGACCCGCACGACAACGTTGACCGGGCGCTGCAGCACGCCGTGGCCGCCTGGAGGGTTGGCGCCGTGTTCGCGTCCGCGAGCCCGCAGTGGTGCTCGCTCGTCGACGACTGGGGGCGTGAGATCGGCCGCAAGCGTGTTGTCGATCATCGCGTCGAGCAGCCCGGGCCGCGCACGGCCGCGATGATCGAACGGTTCGCGGCGGACGCCCGCGCGGGGCTCGTCGGGCATGACGGCGACCCGATCCTGGCCGCGCACATGCTTGCCGCGCAGCTCGCGACCAGTGAGCGCGGGCACGTCTACCTGGCCGCCGACGCGCAGCAACAGGCGCCGATCGCCGCCGCGCTCGCCGCCGTGCTCGCCTGGGAGGCCAAGAACGTCACCGATCCGGCGCCGCTGCGCGGGCTGGTTGGCGACATCAGCGACTACCGCATCCTGCCCCTCGGCTAGGAGGTCCCGCGTCCTCGCAGCAGGCTGGCTCGCTACCGCGTCCGGCCTGGCTCGCCCCGGCGCGAACGGGTGAGCGACCGCTCTACGAGCGACCGACGCGCGCTCGATCGGGCTCGTGGTCCGTTTGCGGGTTCGTTCGCGTTTGGACAGCCCCGGTGGTAATCGGAGCCACCGCGATTCGTCGCGATGCCGGCCGACGCGGATCGAAGCCCATCGTGGTGCTATTCCTGAGCGCCGCGCTTGGACGGCCGGGACGTCGCGGCTCCACACGCGGGGAGTGACGCCAAGACGCCACCGGGGGCGACGATGCCGGCTCCAACCCAGCCACCCGCGTCGCTACCGTGGACGAAGTGCTTAAGGACATCCTGGCTTGGATCATTGTCGTCGTCTCGGTATCGAGCGTCACCTATACCGTCATCGTCGGCCGGCCGGGCGACGCGACTTTTCGGTTGCTTCGGCCGCTGATCGCGCTGGCGCTGCTCACGTTCGTTTTGATGCAGCTGCTCTCGGCAAGCGGGCTCAACTCCGGCGCTCTGGCGCTGCTGCTCTCAGCCAGGCTCAATCTCGGCCTTGTCGTAATCGATGTGGCCATGCTGGCGGCCGCCAGTGTGGCGTGGCGAAAACGAAGATCCCGTCAAGCGCCGGCGAAGGTGGCCCTCCCGCGACAGACGTATCTGGCGCTGACTGCGGCGGTCGTAGCGTGCCATTGGGCGCTTGCATCGGTCTATGCAGGTCTCTCGACCACCCCTTGGGGACACGAGATCCACTCCGCGCCGGTCTTCAGCACCGTCAGCGTCGAGGGCAAAGCCACGGTCATCGCGATCTTCTTCATCGCCTCGCTCGTGTCGACCGAGTACGTGGCGTGGAGCCTCCGCAAGTCGCTGCAGCGGGATTGGCGCGTCGCGGAGAGGTCGCGTTACCGGCGGCACTACCTCCTCGCTCTGGCCGTCCTACCGGCCACGCTTTGCGTCGTCCCGTCTCTTTACTACGGCGGTCATCCTCTGCTCTTCGGCGCCATATTCCGGATAGCGACGCTTCTATTCGCGTGGTGGCGGGTGGACACGGCTCCTGGACACGCTGAGGACTTCCTGGCCTGGGCTTCCACGATCAAGCTGATCAAGCTCGTTCTGATAAGTCCTATCGACCGCCGCCTGCACCGTCGGCCGGCCTGATACCCCGACGCAAAACCGAATGCGCTCGAGCCGGCGCAGGCCATCCGCTCGTCGACCGCGCGCCTCGACGCACGCCGTCTGCGGCGAGCCGCCGGATAGGACCGAGCTGTTCTCCCGGCCCGCGTGACGTTCACTGCTCGTCAAGCTGAACGATCGGGTTGCGCTAGGACGGGCCGCACCGCCGCTCGGCCCACGGGATGGGCGCTCTACGAGCCGACCACCCTGCTGCTGATCGCCGGCGCGCCGGCCCAACGTGGCGATCGCGACCGCCGCGATCACCGCGATCGGGATCATCACGATGCTGTTCCCGGTCGTCGCGAACACCATGACGACGGCGATCCCAAAGAGTCCTGTCGGCGACGAACTGCACGCGCCAGACAAGGGCACGCTGGACGAGCGTCTCGATCGAGCGCGGCCCGTTCCGGCTGTACTTCCAGAACGGCGACGACACTCCCGCTGCGCAGAAGTGGGCTAAGGCGTTCGCCGCGCCGATCAACACGCCCAAGATGGCGCTCAGGATCATCGCGATCAACATGATGCTGTTCGCGGCCACGGCGACCACCACGATCGCGCTCGCGGCCACCGCCGGACGTCGGACCGAGATGCTCATCGCGACCGCGAGCGCGGCGGTTCCTGGGACCGCTGCCTAGGGGACGTTGCTCGCCCCGATCAACACTCCGCCGGCGCGTCTCGTTCGAGGCGACTGCTCGACGAGCCATCACTCATCACGGCGCGCGGAGCAGCCACGGAACTCCGTGCCGAACGCTCAAACCGGCCAGGCCGGAGGTCGGCAAAAACCGTCGCAGGGGCGCACACGGGCGCAGGACGCGTTGGGTTCGAGCGGCCCGACCGCCAAACCACCCAAAACGCTCCAAACCGGTCGATCGCTCCTTAACCGGGGCGGATCGCGACCTGGCCGGGGACGGCCGACTTTCGGGTGGTGCTAGCGGTCAGGGCAGGACCACCGGGGCCGGAGAGTTACTTCCAGCGCATCGTACACGTCCGGCGAGGGCGCCGAACGGCGACATCCACGGCTCGATAATGAGGGCGCCGACCCCGCCCGAAAAGAGAACGCCCTCGGATTTCGCCGAGGGCGCCTCCGAGCGCCGCCATATCTGGCACGCTCCTGCGTATGTTGAGAACGCCGGCCGCAGTCTAGGGCGCGTGGGCAGCGACGGCCCACCAGACGAATACCGCTGGGAGGATCAGCCGTTCTGGCAGACCTTCGAGTTTCCTGAGCGACCACCGACCCCCGAGGAGCGCATCGCCGGTGCGCTCGAAGATCTCCTTCAACAGGGGCGTGAACGCGAGCCGTCGACCGAGGCACGTAAGAAACGCCGCCCGCGAAAGGCGGGCCGGCCAGTCGGTGGGCGGCGACGGGTGCCAAGATCGAAGATGGTGAAGTTGAAGCGCCTGCTCGAGCTCAAGCGCGCCGGCAAGCTCAAACGCTCGGGGCGCCGGCCGATCGCCAGTGAGGCGGTCGTGCCCGAGCCTCTCGTGAGGGACTGCGAGACGTTGATGGACATGGGGTGGGACATCCTGGAAAGCGCGCCCCGCGAGGTGGGCGCGTTACCCAAACAACACGACGCGCCTAACGCGCCCACCAATTTTGTGATCGTGCCGAGCGTCGCGGAAGCCCGCCAGTTATTGGCGAAACGCCGCCGTAAGTAGCGCCCAACCCAAGAGTGGGCGCGTCGTGGTTGCGCGCCCATCACGCCCAGCGTTCGCTTCCGGGTGCGATGCCCGCTACCGCTACACGAGTCGGTCCTGAGCTCCGGTCCGCGCGCCACCGGGCCGGGCTCTCGCAGGAGAAGCTCGCCAACTTGGCCGGCTGCTCGCTCTCCTGGGTGAGGCAGCTCGAGCTCGGTCTCTGCCCGACGTCGAGCCCGAAGCTCGACGAGATCTGGCGTGTGCTCGACGCGCTCGGCGCCCGCCGCCCGGAAGGGGGTGACGCCTAACGCCCAGCCGGCCGGTCGTCGCCGGGCTGGCCGCCGGCGCCGTAACACATGAGCAAAGGGCCGGTCTCACCGTTGGCCCCGGCGAGCCGGCCCACCACAGAACGGAGATGCTGTGTCAGCGAACAGCAGGAACGTTACTCGGCTCGACGGTGCGGGGCTCGCCACGACGGCGGCCGCAATCGAGCACCAACGCAAGCTCAAGCGGCAGCGCGATGCTCGTTACCGCAGGCGTCGCAGGGAAGAGCTGGAGGCGATTCTCAAACGCCCGGTGGTCCCGACCTCCGCGCGGACTTCAAAGCGTGGGTTCGGGCCGGGAAGCCGACCGGACGCCAGGCCGTTGTCTACGAGTTGCCCACGCGCCGCGAGCCGGTCGCGCTTGCCGGCAGCAGGGGCGTGTGGCTGCGAGGTACGCGATGACCAGTGATCCGCGCTTGAGGTTGGCGGACGAGCTATCGGACATCAGCCACCGCCTCAAGGTGATCGAGGATTCGGCGTGGTTCGGGCTGGAGCGCGAGGGCGAGTCGGTCGGCCTGCTCGTGGCTCGGGTCGGCGAAATCCATGAGCAGCTTGGAGCGCTGCTCGATAGATACCGGGCAGTCGTCGTCGACGCGATGGGCGAGCGATGACCGGGCCGCCGACATCTGAGCCCCGCTACCCGGACGCCGAGCGCCAGGCCGCCTACTCGTGGGGTTGGGAGCGGATGTATCACGTCGACTCGCTTCCGTTCCGCGACGCGGTCGAGGTCGAGGTTGAGGTCGAGGACGCTGCCAACGACGCGAGGCGCTGCAGCTGGCGTGCCGCCGCGCTCGAGGGCGCCGCCCGTGCCCTAGCCGACCGAGCCTACGGCCAGCGCCAGGGCGCCCTGTTCGCCCGTGCCTGGCGACGGAACGGCGAGATCGAGGAGCAGGCGACGTGAGCCCGCCGCTGCACACGCTGCTGCTCGAGCGCATGGCCGAGGAGGACGTGCGCAGCCAGGCGGCGATGACGATCATGGCGCCGCACCGCGACCCGTACCGGCTCGAGAAGTACCGGTCAGAGGCGGAGTGGCTGGCAGCGTCCATACAACGGATTCCGCATCGGCCCGTGCACGTCCGCGGGCTGCACTACGCGGCGATCGACACGCCACTGCCGAACGGGACCCCGTACACGAACACGGAGAAGGCTTACGCGTGGATGCAAGACAAGCCGGCGAAGGCCGCGCGGTGGCTCGGTCTGGTGCCGTGGACCGACATCGTCGACAAGAAGAACGACGAGCCGCGCGTGCAGTTGTGGACGCCGCCCGCGCCCGAACCGCGAATCCTGTTCGGGAACGTCGAGATCGGATTCCCGGACGACCTGGCGCCCGAGGCGGCCCTGAGGGACTTCCGAGTCGCCCAGCGACACAAGTTGGTGATCTTCGCCGAGAAGGCCGCCGTCGCGCACGTCGTGCTCCTGCTCGTCGAACGGTTCGGCGTGGACGCCTACCTCGAGGCCGGCGAGATCTCCGACACGCACCTGTACCAGATCGCGGCAATCGGGGCGCAGGACGGCCGGCCGATGGTTGTGCTCACGCTATGCGACGCCGACCCGGCCGGGTACTGGATGCCCGCCACGATCGCTTACAAGCTGGGCGCGTTCCGCGACGGCTGGTTTCCCGAGCTCGAGTTTGAGGTCCACCCGATCGGACTCCTGCCCGAGCAGGTGCACGCGATCAACATGAACGGCACCCCATTGCCTTCTTCCCCGCTGAAGGAGGGAGAGCGCCGCGGTGGCGCGTGGGAGCGGACGTTCGGGATTCAGCAGGTCGAGCTCGACGCGATCGCGACCCTGCGACCCGACGTGCTCGAGCAGATCGTCCGGCGGGGGATCGAGCCGTTCTACGACGAGAGCCTCGAGCGGCGGGTACGGGCAGTCAGGGAGGCGTGGGAGGCGGAGGCGCAAGAGGCGCTCATCGCCCAGCTCGGCCCGGACCTGATCGCCCAAATGCGGGCGGAAGGCGAAGCGAAGCTTGAGGCCATCCAGGATCAGGTCGACGCGCTGAACGACGCGCTGTGGATTCCCGCCGACGCGGTTGACCTGCCGGATATCCCCGAGATCCCGGCGGCCAGGTTGAACGGGATCCCGTCGCCTCTCGCGGATTCCGGGATGGAGTTCGCCGAGTTCGTTCGCCGGCTGAAGGCTCGCGGCGACTACGCGAGGACGGCGCAATGAGCCGGCGTCTCAATCCGAGCCAGCGCGCGCTGCGGCGCCTGCCGGTCGGGCTCGCGGTGTGCTCGCTGTGCGGGGACGAGGCACTCGTCCGACCTCGCTGCTGGCTGTGCCGCGGCCTCGGGTTCGTCGGGCGTGAGTGCCGGAACGCCTACAAGCGGGGAGCCGCCCGATGAACGAAAGCGAGAGCGGCCCGCGCCTGCTCCCCCATCATCTCGAGCAACTCGCGAAGTCGGCGATCAGCGGGACCGTCGCACGTGAGCGCGGCTACTTCAGCGTCGAGCACAAGCGCGAGCTCGAGGAACTCGGGTTCGGTCGTTCCCAACTGATCATCCCGACGCTGGCGATCTCGATTCACGGCGTGGTCGCCGACGAGGCGCCATGGTTCGTCCATCGTCCCGACCGGCCGCGAATTAAGGACGGTCATGCGAAGAAGTACGAGATCCCGACCGGGCGCAAGATGGCGCTCGACATCCACCCGCGAGTGCGGCCGAACCTCGCGAACCCCCGCTATCCAGTGTTCGTCACCGAGGGGTCAAAGAAGTGCGATGCGCTGATCACCGCGGGAGCGCACGCCGTGATCGGCGTGGTCGGCGTGTGGAACTGGCGGGGCCGCAACGACGACGACGGCCTGGCGATCCTCCCGGACTGGGAGTGGGTCTCCGTCAAGGAAGGCCGGCTGGTGTTCATCGTCTACGACTCCGACATCCTCCTCAAACAGCCGGTGCGCCTGGCGATGAACCGGCTCGGAGCCGCGTTAGGGCGGATGGGTGCCGAGGTCGCGTACACCCGGCTCCCGTCCGGCGAGGGCGGCACGAAGGTCGGGGCTGACGACTTCATCGCCGGCGGCCACACGCTCGATGACATCGTCCGGCTTTCGACCAGCGAGCCGCCGGAACCGCCGTCGACGTCAGTAGGGGGGAGTGGGGGTCCTGAGCCGAGGTCAACACGTCAACACCCGCCCCGGCTAGCCTACGAGCCGGACATCCTCGGGCGCCTGATCGAGGCGCTGAGGCGGGTCGGGCACATCGGCGAGGAGCGCGCCTGCAGGCTCGTCTACCTGTCCGCCACGTCTCGGCTGCTTGATGAGATCGTCTCGCTCGTCGCGAAGGGACCGAGCGCCGCCGGCAAGTCCGCGACGATTGACCGGGTCCTGTCGTTCTTTCCCGACGAGGCGATCGTGCGGCTCTCGGGGATGAGCGAGCACTACCTCGCCTACGACACCACTCCGATCAAGCACAAGATGTTGGTGCTGCACGAGGCGGCCGGAATGTCGGGCGAGTACGCCTCCTACTTGGTCCGGACGCTGCTGAGCGAGGGCTGTCTCCGACACGGGACGGTCGAGTCCACGCGCGAGGGACTGAAGTCGATGTTGGTCGTGCGCGAGGGGCCGGCCGGGTTGATCACGTCGACCACCCAGGTCAACCTGCACGACGAGAACGAGACCCGGCTGCTGTCGGTCCCGATTGACGACACGCGCGACCAGACGGCCCGGGTGATGACGGCGATCGCCAGCCGCAACGGGCGCAGCGTGGATCTCCGGGAATGGCACGAGCTTCAGTTCTGGCTGACGGACGGTCGTCGGAGTGTTGACGTGCCCTATGCAACGGTGCTGTCAACGCTGATCCCGCCGCTGGCGGTTCGGCTGCGCCGTGACTTCGCGTCGGTGCTCGGCCTGATCCGCGCCCACGCGCTGCTTCACCGAGCGACACGGGCATCGTCTGAGGCCGGCGGCCTGGTCGCCACGTTGGAGGACTACGACGCCGTCCGGAAGCTCGTGGCGGACCTCGTCAGCGATGGGATCGGGGCGCAGGTCAGTCCCGCGGTACGCGAGACGGTGACGGCGGTTGCGGGACTTCTGGACGACGAGAGCACTCACGTCAGCAACGCGCGGTTGGCCGTCGTCCTCAAGCTCGACAGGGCCGCCGTCAGCCGCCGCGCCCGCGCCGCGATCGATAAGGGATTCCTCGTCAACGACGAGGACCGGCGCGGGAAGCCGTCGAGGTTGAGGCTCGGCGATCCGCTTCCGGAGGACCAGGTGATCCTACCCTCGGTGGAGAGGCTGGCCGAGTGTTGCAGTGTTGACGTCGACTCAGGACCCCCCCACCCTCAGGGTGACGGTGATGACGGTCGCTCGGACACGAAGGCTCCAGAACCGTTCGTCGGAAATCCGGATGACGCACCCGGCGAGCACCTCGACCCCGAGAAGGAGGCCGCGATCGAGCGGCTGGTCGCCGAGTACTTCGCGGCGAAGGAGCGGGAGAAGGGCTCGTGAGCGCCACTGAGATCCGCAAGCTCGCGCGCGTGGTGATCGACGCCGGCGGCGACCTCGACGACCTCAGGGCGCTGGTCGCGCGCTGGGAGGTCGGTGCACGGACGCTGGCGGACCTCTCCGAGGAGGAGCTGTTGGCCTTCTTCCCCGGCTCGACCGTCGAGCACGGAGGGCCGCAGGGCGGCGTGATGGCAAGTCGCAGCACGTCCCACGGGATCGATCCCGAGACAGCGCGGCTCCTCGGCCCGAAAGCCACCGCGCTCGTGGAAGGCCCGCTCGCTTTCCTCAGAGGCCGGCCTGCGCCCATCTGCCGCTACGAGCACCACCGGCTGAGCGACTGGCGGCTGTGGGAAAGCGCGCATCGCGTGTGTGGGATCTGCCATCCGCCGGTCGACGGGCTCGACGTGGTGTGGATCACGAGTCCGATCAGCGGAAACGGAGACAGCGCCGTGATCGCCCCATTGATCGACGCGAAGGCCGCCGGCGTGCTGCTCGGCGTAAGCGTCAAGACCGTGCGACGGCTCGTCGGGCGCGAGGAGCTGAAGGCGTACCGGGTCGCGGGGCGGCTGCGGTTCGACCCCGCGGACGTGGAGCGCTACCTCCAGGACCATCGCGTGCAGAACACGCCACTCCCGCGCGAGCGATCGCATCGAGGCCGACTGAAGGAGATCCTCGACCCTAGCAACCAGGTTGACACTTTCTACGCTTAACGGTGATACCCTGGTTGACATGTACGGACAGACACCCATCACGCCGAGAGAGGCCAGGCTTGCGAAAGCGGTCACGGACGCCAGCGCCGCGCTGACGAAGGCGCGGACTGCCCGCAACGCCTACATCCGCGAGCGGATGAGCAAGGGCGCCAACGCGTCGGACTTGGCCCGCAAGTTCGACATCAGCCGGGAGTCGCTCTACAAGATGCTCCGCGCCCACGAGTCGCCGCCGGCCAAGCGGGCCGATCCCGCTCGACTCGATCGGCTGAACCAACTTGAGGGTCGCAAGCGATGAGCGTCGAGATCGCAAAAGACAAGGACGGCAACCCGCGCCGCGACAGCCGCAACCGGCTCGTGTACCGCGTGCGCTGGCGCGAAGGGAACCGGCCACGCTCCCGCGTTATCGGCACCCGTAAGGACGCCGAGGCGTTCGACGCCGAGCTCAAGCGCCGCCGCCGCCTCGGCGGACTCGTCGACCTCGAGGCAGGAGCCGAAACCCTCGCCGCCTACGTCGAGGGCACCTGGGCGCCGTTCACGCCAAACCGCTCGAGCCCAAGACCCGCGCCCTATACGCGCTGCTCTACGACAACTACATGGCGTCGTACCTCGGCGACATCCCGCTGCGCGAGCTCACCCCCGAGGTCATCGGCCGCTGGCAGTCCGATCGGCTCGACGCCGGCGCCCCCGTCGAGACCACCCGCAAGGCGCTCACGCTGCTCGGCGGGATTCTCCAGCGCGCGACCGAGGCAGGACGGATCGCCAGCCAACCCGCAACGGCTCGTCCGCAAAGCCGCACCCGCGATGACCGACGAAGTGAGGCCGATCGCCCCCGTCACGATCGAGGCATATGCTGCGTCTCCGGCCTCGAGATCGCGAGTCGTCCAGATCCTGGCCTACGCGGGCTGCGCCCCAGGAGCCGCGAGCGCTGCGGTGGAAGCACGTCGGCGAGCGCACGCTGATCGTCCATGCCCCCAAGACCCGGCGACACAACCCACAGCCGCGAACAGTGCGGCTGCTCGCGCCGCTCGCGCAAGATCTCCGCGAATGGCGGATGCGTCCGGCCGACCCGATGACACCACGTTCGTGATCCCCGCGTTCAACGGGAACGGCACCGCCCCCGAGTTCACCCAGAGTGGACCGAGGCGGCTACGAGAGTGGATCGACCGTGTGTGGCGCCCCACGCTCGAGCGGGTCGGGATCCCCTACCAGCGCCCCTACGACCTGCGCCACAGCTATGCCTCGCTGCTGTTCCACGAGGGCCGAAGCGTGGTGTACGTCGCCCGCCAGGTCGGCCACTCGACAGCGGTGTGCATGCGCACCTACGGCCACGTAATCGAGGAGCTCGAGGACGCGCCGCGGATCACCGCCGAGGACGCGATCCGGGTCGCCCGCGTGGCGGCAAGTGTTCGCCAAGTGACCGCTGAGTGGCACACTGATCACGGCCCCGCGGAGGAAATCCCTGCAAACTGGCATGGGCGGTACTGGGCTCGAACCAGTGACCTCCTGCTTGTAAGGCAGGCGCTCTACCAGCTGAGCTAACCGCCCGGAGGGGCCCGATGGTACTGATGGCCGCTCGGGCCGGCGCGGGCCCTTCGGGTACCCTAGGCGCAGTACCCGGGCCGCGGTTGGTTTTCAACCGGCCGCTTGTCGGTTCCCGGGGTCCGACCTAGATTGATTCGGTGCAGATGCTCGTCGGCGGCGGCCAAGAACGCAGGGACAATGAGGCGAGAAATGGACGAACAGATCGCTGAGATGACGGTCGGCACGAATCAGAACTCGGGTACGGCAACGCAGGACCGGAGCCCGATGCTCGAGATATCGAACGCGATGGTGGGGCTCTACAAGGAGGCGTTCGGCCGCGGTCCGACCAAGGCCCGCGCGCAGTTTGCGGGGGCGGACACGCTCGTAGTCATCCTGGAGGCCAGCCTGACGGTGGCAGAACGGAACTTGGTCGCGATGGGCGAGCACCAGCGGCTGCGCGAGGCTCGGCTGTTCTTCACCTACGCGCTCGAGGACCAGTTCCGCGCCATCGTCGAAGAAGCGCTGGGGCGCCGCACGGTGGCGTTCGTGAGCGGCATCGACACGGGCCGAGACGTGGCGATCGAAGTCTTCACGCTCGAGCCGGCGGCGGAGGACGGGTCGAGTCCCAGCGGAGCATAGGCTGGGGAAAACGGCGCCGGGGCGCGGGAACACAAAGATTGCTACGACTCGTGGTGTTCGGCGTGCCGAATCTGGACCTCGATCGCTCGGTGATGAAGCTCCGCAGCGCTGTGATGGGTCTCCGCCTCGAGACGATGGCTCTCGGTTGACTCCGGGCTCGTGGCCTCCTGCGCCCTGAGGATCGCAGCGCGTTCGTGAGCCGGGGCCCAACCCTCGCGCTCTCGCGCGCACTGCTCCCGTTCCCTCGCGCCGACCGCCAGATCCTTATCGTTCATACTTCGGATGTTCCCGTCGGGTCGCGGGGCGAATCTCATATCGGGTCGCTCGGACGCCGATGCCTTCAAAAGACCGAGTCCAGCTGCTCGAGGCGAAGCTCGAGCTCACGCGCCACCTGGCGCCGGCGGAGCGTGCCGAGCTCAGCGCGGTGACGCTACCGGCGACGGAGCTGTCCGCGGCCACACTCGAGCTCGACGAATCTGCTCCGAGACCACAACGCATTCGCCGCGGCTGTGGTTGAAGGAATGGTGGTGCAGACCTTGCAGATCGGCGAGCAGTCCGGACTCCAGCTGCTCGGGCCCGGGGATCTGCTTCTCCAGCCCGGCGCCGCTTCGCCTCCGTGGCTTGAGCGCATCGAATTTCGAGCACCCGGTCCGGCCCGCATCGCGCTCCTCGGGGACAGCTTTCTCGCGGTGACGCGTCGTGCCCCCCGCCTCATCTCGGCGCTCAATGAGTGCGTCGCCGACCAGATGCAGCGGGTGACGGCGCAGCTCGTCATCTGTCAGCTTCCGCGTGTCGACGAGCGGGTTCTCGCGATGATGTGGCTGCTCGCGGAGTCCTGGGGCCAGGTCACGCCGGCTGGCGTCCGGTTGCCGCTCGCGCTGACGCACGAGACACTCGGCGCGATGGTCGGCGCACGCCGGCCGACCGTGACACTGGCGCTGCGGAAACTCAGCAACCAGGGCTCGATCCTGCACCAGGATTCTGGCTGGCTGCTCGTGGAGCCTCCGCCCGAGCCTGGACCTACGCCCAAGGTGCTCGCGCCTGAGCTGGCGGGAGTCTCGGTGTCGTGGTGGGGCCGCCGCCCGAGCCGCCGCTGGATCCCAGCGTCGTCTACGCGGACCTGACGGAAACGGTCCGCCTGCTTCGCGAACAGCACCAGTACAACCGACAGGAGACCCGCGATCAGTTGCGGCGGATTCGGGCAGCTCGCATGCGAATGACGGCTACGCGCCAGCAAATCGCCGAGGAGGCGCTCAGGAGGGGACGTCCTCCATCATCATGATCACGCCGGAGACGGCGCCGTCGCCGCCGTTCCCGACCGGAAGCAACGTGACGCGGCACGTGAACGCGTTTCCTCGCCGGTTGGTCGCCTCGACAACGGCTTCCTCGCGCCCCGATCGACCGGTTAGCGTGTCCCGGATCTGCTGACGAAGCTTGTCGACCGGGAGGCCGATGTCGAGCGCCATCAGATGCTCGTTCTCTGCCTCGGCAGCCGATAGGCCCCAAAGCTCGCGGGCGTTGCCGTTCCAGATTTGTACGCGCTGGTCGCG
Source organism: uncultured Solirubrobacterales bacterium (assembly GCA_963849675.1). Classification (GTDB taxonomy): domain Bacteria; phylum Actinomycetota; class Thermoleophilia; order Solirubrobacterales; family Solirubrobacteraceae; genus Palsa-465. The sequence continues at coordinate 34,222 of CAWKIW010000003.1, forward strand.
GTCGACTACGGTCACCGCGAGCCCAATCGTGCTCAGGATTGTCTCGAGGAAGGCGTTGCCGTCGTTGAGTTCGCCAGTGCGGTGCCGGAGCTCCTCGTTCATCGTCTCGAGCTCCTCGTTGGACGACTGGAGCTCCTCATTCATCGTCTCGAGCTCCTCGTTGGTCGACTGGAGCTCCTCGTTCGTTGTCTCCAGCTCCTCGTTGGTCGACTGGAGCTCCTCGTTCGTCGTCTCCAGCTCCTCGACCGTCGACTGCAACTCCTCATAGGCCTGCTCGAGCTCCCGCTTCGAGCTCGTCAGCTGGTCGTGCAACCGCTGCGTCTCGGTTACGTCGATGTACGTGATGCTCGTCCCCATAGTCACGCCGTCGCTGATGAGGGGTGTCAGGCGGACGTCGAAGATCCGCTCGCTGTCGGCCGTGCGCCAGTGAACGGCCTTGATCTCGGACGGACGCATGTCGCGATCCAGCGAGTCAAGGTGGCTGCGGAGCTCGATCGGACGATACGACAGCTCGAGATCTTGAATCGGGTGGCCGAGGTCGGCGATCCCCATGTCGAACAGCCTGCGCGCCGCATCGTTGGCCATGATCAGCGACCGTTCGTGATCGAGCACGATCTGCGCGGCACCGACGACATCGAACGCCGCTTCGCGCAGGTTGTCGGCTTCGGTCAAGGGATGGCCCCGGGCGCCGTCGCCGGTGACGAGCACCCGCACGCGATCACGAAGCGTCGGCTTGATCACTGTCCGGAACACCCGGCGCTTGAGATCGACGGGCGCGAACAGCTCAGTGTGCGTGATCAACATCTCGGGCTTGCCGAGCAACAGGTATCCGTCGTCGTCGAGAGCGAATTGGAAGCGCCGGAGAATCTGTGCCTGCGTCTCAACGTTGAAATACATGAGGGTGTTCCGGCACACGAGCAGGTCGATGCGCGAGATCGGGGCGTCCCGGACGAGGTCGTTCCGGCCGAAGATCACGCACCGTCGGAGGTCCTTGCGGAATACGTATCGCTGGTCGGTGCGTTCGAAGAACCGCTCGAGCGCATCGTGCGGCACGTCCTCGATCTGGCGCGGGAAGTAGGCGCCCTGGCGAGCTTGGTCCAGCGCTTCCTCATCGACGTCGGTGGCGTAGATCTTCACCCGCTCCCGAAAGGTCGGATCCCCCATCACCCGCGCGAGCACCATCGCGACGGTGTAGGGCTCCTCGCCCGATGCACAACCCGCACACCAGACGCGAAGCGTCGAGCCTGATGACCGCGCCGCCAGCAGTTGCGGGGCGATCTCGGTGGCCAGGTACTCCCACGTCTCGGGATCGCGGAAGAAGCCGGTGGTGTTGATCAACAGCGTGTTGAACAGCTCGGCGAACTCTTCGGTGTGCAGCTCCAGATAATCGATGTAATCGTCATAACGCTCGGTGCCCACCGCCGCCATTCGCCTGGCGACGCGGCGCTGGATCGTCGACCGCTTGTAACCCGTGAAGTCGAACCCCCGGGTGTCCCTGACGAACTCGAGCAGCGCTTCGAGAGTCGTATGCGGCTGACTCGCGCTCACGCGGCGTTCACTTCCTCGCCGTGAGGCGGGTCGGGTTCGGGATCATCGGGCCGGCTCCCGGAGGCGGAGCCTCTCCCTTGACCATCGCTGCGATCGTGCTCGCCACCAGCTCTGACGGCACGATCGCGTCCACCGCCACGTTCGCGATCGCGCTGGCAGGCATGCCGGAGTACATCGCCTCCTTCGGATCCTGGACGATGGTGGCGCCGCCGCTCGCCTTGATCACCGCTAGACCGACCGATCCGTCGTCACGGGTCCCGGAGAGAACAACGCCGACGACGCGGCCGTCGAACGCCGCCGCGGCCGAGCGGAACAGAACGTCGATCGACGGCCGGTGACCATTTTCGCGCGGGCCGGCGGTGAGCCGGACGTGCCCGTCTTCGATCATGAGGTGGTGATCGGGCGGCGCCACGAGGATGACCCCCTGCCGGAGCCGCTCGCCGTCGCGTGCCGACCGGCAGGGCAGCGGTCCCGCCCGACCCAGGATCTGCGCGAGCATGCTCGGGCTCCCCGGCGCTACGTGGAGCACGATGCAGATCGCGGCGCGCAGATCCGAGGGCAACCCCTTCACGACCCGAGTCAGAACCTCGACACCGCCGGCCGAGGCGCCGATCACGACCAGGTCGCGAGGTCCATCGAACTCCTCGTGGATTCGGTCGCCTTCCACGGGAACAGCGTACGCCCAGCCGAGGTACCGCACCAGGCTGTCCGGACGCTATCCACGGAGTCACGGGGCCGGCCGATGATTCTCGCCGGTCACGGACGTCTTACCGGCATGAAGACCGATGCCGACTCGCCGAAAGGAGCCGACCGTGACCTCCGATAGCCGAAACCGCTGGATTGCGCTCGTCCTGCTGTGCATGGGCTCGCTGATGATCGTTCTCGACACGACGATCGTGAACGTCGCCCTGCCGTCGATCCGGGCCAGCCTCCACTTTTCCCAGACCTCGCTGGCCTGGGTCGTGAACGCGTACATGCTGACGTTCGGCGGCTTCCTGCTGCTCGGCGGTCGGCTCGGCGATCACTTCGGTCACCGGCGGCTGTTCGTCGGCGGGATCACGCTGTTCACGCTGGCATCGCTGGTTTGCGGGTTCTCGACCACCCAGGGCATGCTCGTCGCGGCGCGGGCGGTTCAGGGATTCGGCGGCGCGATCGTGTCCGCCGTGTCGCTGTCGCTGATCGTGTCGCTGTTCGTCGAGCCTGCCGAGCGCGTGAAGGCGATGGGCGTGTTTGGGTTCGTGGCCGCCGGGGGCGGCACGCTCGGCGTCCTGCTCGGAGGCGTCCTGACGGACCTGCTGACATGGCACTGGATCTTCCTCGTCAACGTTCCGATCGGGATCGCGGTCTGCGTTCTGTCGGTACGAGTGCTTCCGCGGAGCGAGACGGCCCACGTCGGAGGTCGTCTCGATGCGGCCGGCGCGGTGCTCGTCACCACCGCCCTGATACTCGCCGTGTACGCGATCGTCAACGGCAATCAGGTCGGATGGCTGTCGGGCCGGACGGTCGGCCTGCTGGCCGGCTCGGCGACGCTGCTGGTGGGGTTCCTCGCGGTCGAGTCGCGCGTGCGCTCGCCGCTGATGCCGCTCGGCCTGTTCCGTCGCCGGAACCTGGCGACCGCGAACGTGGTCGGCGTTTTGTGGGCGGCGGCGATGTTCGCGTGGTTCTTCCTCACCGCGCTGTACCTGCAGCTGGTCCTCGGGTACACGCCCCTGCAGGTCGGCCTCGCGTTCCTGCCCGCGAACCTGATCATGGCGGCCCTATCGCTCGGCCTGTCGGCGAAGCTCGTGATGCGCTTCGGCATCAAGCGCCCGCTCGTCGGAGGGCTCACGCTTGCGGCGGTCGGGCTTGCGCTGCTGGCTCGCGCACCTGTGCACGGCCACTACCTGGCCAACCTGCTGCCGAGCATGATCCTGCTTGGGTTCGGCGCCGGCGCGGCCTTCAATCCGTTGCTGATGGCGGCGATGGGGGACGTGGAGCAGAGCGAGGCGGGCCTGGCCTCGGGGATCGTCAACACCTCATTCATGATGGGAGGCGCGCTCGGACTCGCGATCCTCGCCAGCGTGGCCGCGTCGCGCACCAATCACCTGGTGGCGGCGGGAAGCGCTCATCTGGCGGCGCTCGTCGGCGGGTATCGGGTCGCGTTCGTCATCGGCGCCGCTTTCGCAGCGCTGGCCGCCGGCCTCGCCGGCCAGATGCTCCGGGCCGGTGCAATCGACGCCGCCGCGGAGGTCGCCGAGCGGAGCCGGGCGCGCGAGCCCGCCCTGGCCGACGCGTAACCTCCGCTGAGTGGCGCGTGCTTCGATCGACCAGATCGTCGGCGGGATCTACCGAATCTCGGTGTGGTCGCCGCCGACCGGAATCACGTTCAACCAATTCCTGATCGACGACGAGGCCCCGACGCTCGTGCACACGGGCCGGTATGACGACTACGAGGCCGTCGCCGCGGCGATCGGCGAGGTCCTCGATCCCGCGCGGCTCGCGAACATCGTGCTGCTGCACTGGGAGGGAGACGAGAACGGCGGCATGGATCGCTTCATGTCGCGTGCCCCTGGCTCCGAGCTCGTCGGCTCCGAGCTGTCGATCGCGTTGAACGCCACCGGGTTCGGGCTGCGCACCCGCACGCGCGGGTTCCGGGACGGCGACAGGCTCGACCTCGGCGTCCACAAGCTCCGCTTCATCGAGACCCCGCACGTGCACCACTGGGACTCGATGATGGTCGTCGAGGAGACGACCGGGAGCCTGTTCCCGTCGGACCTATATCTCCAGCCGGGCGAGCAGCCGGCCGTGACCACCGAGAACCTGGCGGGCGAGATGCTCGGGGCGTACCGGACATTTGGGATCTTCGCCCACGAGGACCCGGTTCGAGCCGTGGCTCGGCGGATCGAGGAGATGAAGCCGGCCTGGGTCCACGCCATGCACGGCGCGACGGTCGCCGGCGAGGCATTGCCGTACTACACGAAGGCGCTGCTCGAGGAGCAGTTCGCGTACCGAGGCGGCTTTTTCGGCCGCTCGATCCCTGCCGAGCCCGCACCGGTCGAGTAAGAGGCCCGTCCGCGGGTCCGGCTCCTTCTCCAGGTCCAGGTCCACTCCCCCGAATGGCTTTACATGAGCCAGATCCGGCCGCGTCTGCCCGTTCTCGGGTTACTTGCACGTTCCGCGGTGATCCCCGCGGTGGTGCTGTTGGCCACCGACATGGTCATGGTGATGTTCATCCCGGTGCTCCACATGGTGGTGGTCGGGGTCGCCGGGCTCCTCGCCGCGTCGTGCGCGATCGCGATGTCGGTTATCGCCGCCCGCCGGAACGACGGCCGCGCGGTGTGGACCGGCATGGCCTTCTCGGTGATCGCCACGATCCTCGTCATCCATGGCCTCGCCACCCCTGGTGTGATCCTGGGGGGCAACGGCCTGGTACAGGTGGCCGGGGCGCTCGACCTGCCGGTCTGCGGGGCGATCCTCGCCGCGTCCGGGCTGCCGACGCTGCGGCGGCCCCGTCGGGTGAAGTTGCTGCTGCGAATCCAGTTCCTGGTGGTTTCGACGCTCGCGGTCGCGGGGGCGGCCGCGCTGGTGTACGCGCGACTGATCCCGGTGGTTCCGAATCCCTCGACCATGACCGCCGAGCTCATCTTCGCGGTCGGCGCGATCCCGCTCGTGCTGCTCGCCTGGCGCGCGGGCCGGACGCATCTGCTGACCCGCCGGATCTCTGACCTTGTCGTGGTCGAAGGAATCGTCTGGCTGACCGCCGCCCAGTTCGGGCTGTTGAACTTCACGATGATGAGCGGCGCCTGGTGGGCGGCGCACGCTCTCGAGGTCGCCGGAATCGGGATGGTCGCGATCCCCGTCGCGCTCGACCTGCGCCACGCCGTCGCGTCCCGTCCGCTGGTCGGCGATCTCCGGGCCGCCGATCTAGTCGAACACGAGGAGGCGTTCCTCGGCGGCCGCGTCCGCGCGCTACTCGTCCGCCTCGGCGAGAAGGACCCGTCGACCGAGGGTCACACTCGCCGGGTGGCGACGCTTGCGGTCGCGATCGGCGAGAGTCTGGGCCTCCCCGAGGGGCGCCTCCGACAGCTCGCTGTGGGCGGCCTGCTGCACGACGTGGGCAAGCTGTCGGTGCCGAACGAGATCCTCAACAAGCCGGGGCGGCTCACCGACGAGGAGTTCGACGAGATCCGCCGCCATCCCGGCGCCGGGCGCGAGCTCCTCACCGAGCTCGGGGGCTTCTCGCCGCTCGTGCTCGACCTCGTGGAGAGCCATCACGAGCGGCTCGACGCCGGCGGCTATCCCAACCGCGTGGCGGCCGGCGACCTCGACCTCGAGGTCCGCATCCTCACCGTCGCCGACGTCTACGACGCACTCACCGCCGACCGCGTATACCGCGAAGCCTGGCCCGCCGAGCGGGCGCTGGCGCTGCTCGACGACGAAACGGGCCGCGCCTTCGACCCCGAGTGCGTGGCCGCACTCCGCTCGATCGTGGCGTCCGAACACCCCGCGCTCAGCCCGGCGCGGGCGCGCCGCGAGCCTGACCCCGCACCGGTCCGCAGCCGGCCGAGCCCAGTGTTCGGCGAAGCGGCCGCGTAGCGTGGCGAGTCGATAGGCTCGACCGCCGCCCGCCAACAAGGAGGAAGCGATGGTGAAGTTCGTGGTCATGTACGGTCACCCCAAGGACCCGGCGGCGTTCGACGCGCACTACGCCGCCACGCACGTGCCGCTCGTGGAGAAGATCCCGAACCTGCGCCGATTCGAGGCGGGGAAGGTGGTCGGGACGCCCGACGGCAGCGCGGCTCCGCACTACTACCTCGCGGAACTGTCGTTCGACGATGCCGAGGCGATGCAGGCGGCTTTCGGAAGTCCCGAGGGACGCGCCGCCGGCGCCGACGTGGAGACGTTCGCCACCGGTGGCGCGACCGTCATGATCGTCGAAGGCTGAGCGACCGACTACGACATCGGCCGCGCGCTCGCCACCCCCCGCGGGCCGAATGCATATTCGGCCCGCCATGGCACCGAAACGCATGCACTCGAGAGGCGCAACGTGTCGAGTGCCAATTTATTGGTGTTGGGGCAAGTACGGCAGGGTGCGCTCCGGCGACGCGTTGACCCCACCCTGGGGGTAGTCCGGCGGCGGCGCCGGGCCGAGTTCGATCGCGTCGGCGTAGTCCTCGGCGTTGTCGACCGGATCGAAGCCGAGCCGGTGGCCGGGCGTGAGGTCCCACCACCCACGCGTGTTGGCCGAGACGGCGTAGAACGCCGCATATTTCACCCCGGGAGCGCGCATGGCCGCCAGCAACGCGGATGCGCAGTCGCGCGGACTCAGCCACGTGCTGAGGTGTCGCCGGTCGAGCGGCGCCTCCTCGAAGCTGGCGATTCGGACTGAGACGAACGACAAGCCGAACTTGTCGGCATAGAGGCTGCCGAGCGCCTCGCCGGCCACCTTGCTGACGGCGTAGAGACTGTCGGGACGAGTCGGAATGTCGGGCCCGACAATCGTGCTCGCGGGATAGAACCCGGTCACCCGGTTGCTGCTGGCGTAGACGAACCGTGCGACGCCGGCGACCCGGGCCGCCTCCACGACGGTGAACGTGCCGAGGATGTTCACCGCGCAGAGATCGTCGAAGGGAGCCTCGTCGGAGATGCCGCCGAGGTGCAACACGCCGTCGACGCCCGCGAGCGCCTCGCTCGTCGCCGCGCGGTCCCGAAGGTCCGCGACGAATGACTCCTCGCCCTCGTACTCCGGCGTCACGGGTACGCGGTCGACCAGCCGCAGCCGCCCGACCTGCTCCGCGATCGACGGCCGGACGCTGGTGCCGATCCGACCGGCCGCCCCGGTGAGGACCCATGTCTGGTCGGCGAGCACGGCCGGCACGCTATCGGGGCTCATCGCCAGTGGCCGACACCGGCGGCCGCGCGCTCCAGGGCTCGGGCACGAGCACGACGCGGAAGCCATCGGGATCCTCGAACGTGAGGCCGTGCTCGGCCCAGTAGGGGTTGGCGGGCGCAACCGGCTCCACGCCGAGTCGGGCCGACGTGGCCCGCATCGCCTCCTCGTCGCCGAGGTACAGCACGATCAGCGATTCCGGATGCGGCGCCGGAGCGCCGTGGCCACCGCCCGCGGTGAGCTCGAGGTGCGCCCCGGTGCCCGGCACCTCGAGGAACACGCCGTCGTATCCGTCGTGGTCGCTGAAGCCGCCGATCTCCGTCAGGCCGAGGCCGTCCCGGTAGAAGCGGACGAGCTCGTCGAGTCGCTTCGTGTGCCGCGCCACGCGTAGCTGCATCGGGCGACCTTAGCGCGGCCCATTTTTGAGCGATCGTTCCGCTATGCTCGCTCGGGTGGCGCGACCGCGACAGTTCGATCCAGACGAAGTGCTCGATCGCTCGATGCGCGAGTTCTGGGAGCGCGGTTATCGCGACACCTCCGTCGACGACCTGGTCCGGGTCACGGGCGTGCGCCCGGGCAGCCTGTACAACGCGTTTCCCGGCGGCAAGCGCGGGCTGTTCCTGGAGTCGCTGCACCGCTACTCAAACCTCGTGGTACCCGAGAAGCTGGGCGCGCTCGAGCGGCCCGGCGCCGGCCTCCCCGAGCTGCGGGGGTACTTCGAGGGGCTGGTCCGCGACCTCAGCACGCCCGAAGGACGAATCGGTTGTCTGATGGTGAATTCAGCGGTCGAACTGGCGGCCGAGGACTCCGAGGTGGGAGAGCTCGTGCGTGGGCACATGTCACGGCTGGAGCGAAACGCCGAGCGCGCGCTGCGAAACGCCAAGCGCAGGGGCGAGATCCCTGCGGGCGTGAACCCGCGCGCGAAAGCGACCCAGCTGATGGCGACAGGCATGGGGCTCATGGTCGTCGGTAAGACCGACCCGGGGCGCAAGGTGCTGGAGACGATCGTGAACGGCGCATTCGCCGATATCGAGTGAGGTGACGCGCCCACCTCTCCCGCGTCCTCGCGGTTCTTGAGCGATCGTTCTGTTATGATCCGCCCGAGCGGCGGCCGACCGCCGTCTCCTTCAGCCGAAGTTCTTGAACGAGCACTAAACAAATGTTCCATGTGGGTGAGCGCGAGGTCCAGCGCCGGGCCGGAGTAGAGCGGGTGGCAGCGCACGTCGCTCAGCACAACATCACCCGGTCGATCCCGCCGGAGTTCGGACAGTTCCTCACCCGTCAGCCGTTCGTGGTGATCGGGGGCGCGGACACCGATGAGCGCATCTGGGCTTCGCCGCTCGCGGGGGGCATCGGATTCGCTCGCGCCCTGGACGACCACCGTGTGATTTTCGCGGCCGATCCACCGGCCGGCGACCCGCTCGAAGCAGCGCTCGGGCATGCCCGGATCGGCGTGCTCGCGATCGAGTTCGCCACGCGGCTCCGGATCCGCGTGAACGGCGTCGCGGAGCGCACGCCGGACGGGCTCGTGCTCACGGTCGAGGAGGCATTCGGCAACTGCCCCAAGTTCATCCAGCGCCGGCTCCCGACCGGCGCACTACCGCACGCCGGCGAACCCCGGCACAAATTCGGGGATGCACTCGATGCCGACCAGGTGAGAATCGTCTCCCGCGCCGACACATTCTTCATCGCGAGCGCGCACCCGGAACGCGGGGCGGACGCGTCGCACCGTGGCGGCCGGCCGGGATTCGTCGAAGTCTCGGGCGACGGCCGCGAGGTCGTGTTCCCCGACTACCCCGGCAACCGCATGTTCCAGACACTCGGCAATCTGACGGCGGACCCGCGCGCGGGCCTGCTGTTCCTCGACTGGGAGAGCGGCACCGCGCTCCAGCTGACCGGTCGCGCTGAGGTCGTCTGGGACGAGCGCGAGGTCGGCGCCTGGCCCGGCGCCGAGCGGCTGGTCCGGATATCGGTGGAGGCCGTCCACGAGCGAGCCGGCGCGATGCCGGCGCGCTGGGCTCTGATCGAGCCCTCCCGGCTGAATCCCCCTACCAGGTGAGTGCGGGCAGAGACCGCCGGTCACCCCCCGTCGGGCTTCGCCGCGCGCCTGGCCTTCGCCTCGCTCGCGCTCTCGAGCAGCTCGCCCGCCAGCGCCGGCTCGAGGTCGAGCTGGGTCGTGGCCATGATCCGGCCGACCATCATGTACTGCCCGATCACCAGCAGGAGGTGCATGATCTCGCGCGGCGTGAACCGCGCGGTCATCGCGGCGAACGTCTCCTCGTCGGGGGCGGCGTCGCGCACGACCTGGGTCGTGAACCGGACGACGAGCCGCCCGTCGTCCCCGAGCGCGGCGGCGTCGAGGTCGCCTCGCTCGATCGCGTCGAGCTGCTCCTGCGTCCCGCCCACGGCGAGCGTGATCGCCGCGTGCTGGACCCATTCGTACTCGGCGCCTTGGGTCATCGCCGCGACGCGCATGATCGCGAGCTCGCGCAGCAGGTGGTCGAGCTCGTCGCCGTCGAACAGCGTGCCGCCGAACCGCATCCACGCCGGAAACGCTCCCTGGGCGTTCGCGACCATCCGGAAGATGCCGAGACCGGGCGACCTACGCAACACCGCGGCGACGTGCGGGTCGGCGTCGTCCGGGCTGAGGTATGGAAGCCGGGCCATCGTGCGGTGACCTTATAGGCTGCCGCCGCCAACGAGATCAGGAGCGATGATCGTGAACGTTTCCTCGAGGTTCGACGTGGCCGGATTCGGCGTGATCGTCACCGGCGGCGCCAGCGGCCTGGGACTCGCATACGGCGAGGTGCTCGCCGCCCACGGTGCGCGAGTCACCTTGATCGACGTCGACGGCGAGGCGGTCGCGACGCAGGCGGCCCGCCTCCAGGCCGAGGGCCTCGACGTCCGCGGCACGGTCGCGGATGTGACCGACCACGCCGCCCTCGATCGCGCGATCGACGAGGCGGCGGAGACCTACGGCCGCCTCGACGTCGCCTTCGCCAACGCGGGTATCGATCCGGGCGTCGGCTTCGTCGGCGCCTGGGCCGGCGGTACGCGGCCGCGCGTCGAGGAGGGCGCGATCGAGCGCTACACCGACGAGCGCTGGAACCGCGTGATCGACATCAACCTGAACGGGATCTTCGCCACGACCCGCGCGGCGGCGCGCCACATGCGTCCTCGCCGGTTCGGGAGGATCGTCGTGACGACGTCGCTGGCGGCGACCGTGACCGAGGGCGCAATCGGGTCCGCCTACATGGCCGCGAAGGCGGGCGCCCGGCACTACATGCACTGTCTCGCGCTCGAACTCGCCGCCGACGGCATCACCGTGAACGCGATCGCACCCGGCTTTTTCGTCACCAACATCGGCGGCGGTCACGCGCACAACCCCGACGTGCAGGCGGCGCTCGCCAGGGACATCCCCATGCACCGCGTCGGGTTCCCGGATGACATCAAGACGCTCGCGCTGTTCCTCGCGTCACCCGCGTGCGAGTACATCACCGGGCAGGAGATCGTGATCGACGGCGGTTGGGGGCTCGGAGTCGCCGACTGAGCCGCGGGGGCACGCGGGGGCACGCGGGTTCGGACCCTGAGTCAGACGGTCGACCGGACGGCACCGCTCTCGCGGCGCGCGCGGCGCAAGGCCTGGCGCCGCCGGGTGCCGGCGGCTCTGTCCTCGTCGATCGCGCCGAGCTCCAGCGCGCGCTCGCGCCCCCTCCGCCCTACGTCGTAGTGATCGTTCTCCGGCCGTCCGGGCTTGTACTGAAACCACTCCTGGCGCAAGCCGAGCCGCTCCGCGAACGCGTGCAGCTCCTCGACCGTGTCGGCCTGGAGGTGGCCACCGCCGCTCCATCGCCCCCAGTCGCCTACCGCAAACGCGCTGTCCACGTACACGCTCAAGCCGTTCACCGTAGCGGCTCCCACGGGCCGGCGCCGGCCCCCCGCGACCTGCAAAACCTGTCATGTGACGCGAGCGGCCGGGACCGTGGCATTCCGCGCACGCCCCACATGCGTTGTCTGCCGCGGTCAGAGCGGGGCGGCTCCATTGTCAGCTTTTGCAGGTCGCCAGCGCCTGTATTGGTTACCGCCGAGGTAATGGCATTACCTACCGGGTAATCGACAGTCCGCGCGCCGGCCGTCACCGTGGCCGGCATGACTACGGAATCCAATTCATCCACATTGGCGGTCCCCGCGAGTGGTCGCGCGTTGTCCGCCGAGGCCACCCACTGGGCGGCGCTTCCGGTGCTCCTGACCGGCACCTTCATGGTGGTCCTCGACTTCTTCATCGTCAACGTCGCACTGCCCTCGATGCAGCGCGAACTGCACGCGGGAACGGGCGCGATCGAGTGGGTCGTGGCCGGGTTCGCTCTGACGTCGGCCGTGTTCCTGATCACCGCGGCGAGACTCGGCGACCGGCTCGGCCGCCGGCGCACGTTCTCGATTGGCCTTGGTGTGTTCACGCTGGCCTCCGCCGCTTGCGGCGCCGCCGGCAGCCCGTCCGTGCTCGTGGCCGCGCGGCTCGCGCAGGGCGTCGGCGCGGCGATGGTGATGCCGAGCGTCCTGTCGATCATCAACGTGACCTACCGCGGGGAGGATCTGCCCCGCGCCCTCGGCATCTACGGACTCGTGATGGGCCTGGCCGCGGCCTGCGGCCAGCTCATCGGCGGCGGACTGATCCAGGCCGACGTCGCCGGCTCCGGCTGGCGAGCGTGCTTTCTGATCAACGTGCCGGTCGGCATCGCGGCGCTCGCGCTCGCTCCGCGGTTCGTGCCCGAATCCCGTGCCGAGCGCCGGCCGCGGCTCGATCCAGTCGGGACGCTGCTGCTCACCGCCGGCCTGACCGCGGTCGTGCTGCCGCTCGTCCAGGGCCGACAGCACGGCTGGCCCGCCTGGACCTGGATCTCGTTCGGCGTCGCGCCACTGCTGCTGCTGGGGTTTGCGGCTGGGCAGCGCCGTCTCGCCCGCCGCGGTGGCGAGCCGTTGCTCCCGCCCGCGATGTTCCGGACCCGCTCGTTCACCGTGGGGCTGCTGACCCAACTCGCGTTCTGGTGCGGACAGGCGTCGTTCTTCCTCGTGCTTGCGCTGTACCTGCAGCAGGGCCGTGGCTTGAGCGCGCTCGACGCCGGGCTCGTGTTCACGATCATGGCGGTGGCGTACGTGGCGGCCTCCGCGCAGGCCCCGGCGCTCGTGATGCGCTATGGGCGGCGACTGCTGGCGATCGGAGCGCTCGTGCTCGCGTCGGGCCACGGGCTGCTGCTTGCCGCGGTGGCGCATATCGGCGTGGGCGGTTCGATCGTCCAGCTGGTGCCGGGCCTCGTACTGATCGGCGCCGGCATGGGCCTGGTGCTGGTGCCGCTGACGACGACGATCCTCTCGAGCGTCGACACCCGGCACGCCGGCGGCGCCTCCGGGGCGGTCACCACCATGCAGAACGTCGGCGGCGCGCTCGGCGTGGCGATCACCGGCGTGATCTTTTTCGGCGCGTTGCACGGCGGCTACGCGCACGCGCTGGAACTGAGCCTCGCCGAGCTTGGGGCCCTTCTGGTCGCGGTGGCGGCGCTTACCCGCCTGCTGCCCGCGACGCCGCGCAGCTAGCGATCGCTGCGTCGAACCGTCCTCCGCGACGGCGTCGGGTCAGAGAACCCAGATGTCGTCGCGGAGGATCGGCGTCGCGCTGCCGTCGGTATCGAGTCCGTCCACGGCGATCTCGGGGCCGCCGATCATCATGTCCTGGTGGATGCCGGACATCAGACCCACCTTCAGGTCGGTGCCCGGCCCGTGGAACCGCAGGGCCGCGAACGAGCGCCCGTCGAGCACGTCGGCCCGGGCGGCCAGGCGATCCATGTGCGCGCACCACGCATCCTCGGGATCGTCCGCCTCGAGGCGAAGGATCGGCGTCAGCACCTCCCAGAGCGCGTCGACGTCGGGAGTGCCGACGATCCGCTCGGCAGCTGCGCTCGTCGGCGCCGGCACGAACGTCCAGTTCACCTCGCCACCGCCATGCATCGAGTGCATCGCGCCGGTCAGCGGCATCGTGTCGTCGCCGGCCCGCGCGGGATCGACGTCGTCGAGCAGGTCGATGTGGGGATCGCCCCACAGGACGATGTGCGCGCCACGCCGCTCAATCAGTTCCTCGGTGTGGCGGTCCCACCACCCCGGGGTGTACGCGAGCGACTCCGGATCGCCGTGCAACAACCGCGATCGCTTCACGTGCTGGTCCCAGTACAGGACGCTCACATAGTGGGCACCGGCTCGGTAGGCGACGTCCGCGACCTCACGCGCGAGCCGCGCTAGACCCCTCGTTCGCTCCTCCCCTGTCGGCGACATCGTCAGGCCGCGGATCCTACGACGCCCCTCCACCGAGGCATGGAAATCTGCGGTCGAAGCTCACGCGCCCGAACCTCGGGTCGTGAAACGCGATGCCGACGCTCACGCACCCCGCAGACTGGCCCCGCTCAACCTGGGCGGGCCCGCTTCGGCCGCTCTCCAGAGCGACCCCGCCGACCACCGCCGTCGCAATCGCGACGGCCGCGACGCCCGCGATCGTGCGAGCACGAAGCCGCGCGCGCACCGCCGCGATCCGCTGCCTCGCGGTCGGACCTCGAGGAGCGAAGACCACCGTTACCCGGACGTCCGCCGGCGGCGAGCCGATCAGTCCCCGATCAACCTCCGCGCCCGGCTTGCTCATCGCGCCCTGGCTCAGTCTCCGCCGCTCCCGCTTCTGGCTCGGCTGATTTCTTGTGACGTCGGAAACCGAAGAAGTGCTCGGCCTCCTGCACACCATGCTCGGCTCGCCCCATCTCGTGCTCCATCGCGGCAATCGGTCCGAGCATCTTCACGAGGTCCTGCATCGTGTCGGTGAGCCGGTTGACCGACTCGGTCAGCGGCCCGACCGACGTGGCCAGTGACTCGATCACCTCGACGTGGTGCTCGATCGACGCCGTCGCGCGCTCCAGCGCCTCGACGCCCTCCAGCGTGTCGCGCTCGGTCTCTTCGAGCGGGCGGAGTGCGTCCTGATTCACCGCGCGAACGACCGACCGGACAGGCTTCAACATGAAGTCGAACACCGACGAAGAATCGTACCCCTGCGCGCTCTTAGGCGAACAGCGCTTCTTGCGTGAAGCCCGGCGCGCCCTCGATCTCGAGCATCCGGCGCTTGGTCGCGATTCCGCCGGGCGCGGAGAACCCATGCAGCGCGCCGGTGGCGGCGAGCACGCGATGACAGGGCACGATGATCGGAAACGGATTCTGGGCGAGGGCAACGCCGACCTCTCGCGCTGCGCGCGGCTCGCCGATGGCCCGCGCGACTTCGCCGTAGCTGGCGGTCGAGCCCGGCGCGATCTCGCGGGTCGCGGCGTAGACCCTGCCGCCGGAATGCGTCAACGTGGCGGTCGTCGAGCCTGACCGAGCGCAGCTCTCGTGGCTCGCCATCGAGCAGCGCCACCATGCCCGCGATCGCGTCCCGGACGCCGTCGGGGACGTCGCTCGAGGCCTCGAACGGCTCGCCGACCAGACCCCGGCTGCGGGGCATCACGACCTCGCTGATCCCGGCCTCGGACCACCTGACGCCGCACGTCCCGATCTTGGTTTGAAAAAGAAGCATCGTCATCGAGGATAGAAACGACCGGGGACGCCGAAACGTGAGATCAGGTGACTCTCGTCGGCTCAGCGACTCAACGTCGGCTCCGACTCGCGGCTCCCTCGCGACGCGGCTTCCGCGAGGTCGCCGGCCTCGTGAGGCGCGAACGCGTCCGCCGGGCGGCGAGGCGGGATCGCAAGCCCGGCGACGAACCCGAGCCCGAGCGCGAGTGCGCACGCCGCGAACGCGAACGTGAATCCGTTGGCCGACGGATATCCGCCCGCTCGGACGGTCGACGCGAGGATCGAGGCCACGGCCGCGCCGCCGAACGCGCCGCCGACGGTCCGCGTCACGGTGTTCATCCCGGTCGCGACGCCGGTCTCGGTCGGCCCGACGTTCTCGATGATGAGGTTCACCATCGACGCGAAAGCGAACCCGATGCCGGCCCCGAGGAGGAGGGCCGCGAGGTAGATCTCCCAACGCTCCGTCCGTCCCACCGCGAGCAGGACGTACGCCGCGCACGTGAGCGCCGCGCCGGCCAGCAACGGCGGCTTCGAGCCGAACCGCTTCTCGAGCCGCCCGGTCTGCGCGCCGGCGAGCAGCATCGCGATCGTTGAGGGAACCAGGAACAGACCCGCCCCGGTGACGGAGGCCCCGAACCCGTAACCCGCCCGCGTCGGCGTCTCCACGTATTCCGGCAGCAGGATGAACGACGCGTACATCCCGAACCCGAGCAGCGCGGCTACGGAGTTGGTCGTCCACACGCCGCGGATCCGCATCATGCGCATGTCGACGAGCGGGTTTGGACTGCGGGACTCGCTGCGAACCCAAGCGACCAGGAACACGATGCCGACCACGAACGCGATCACGGTCTTCGCCGACAGCCAGCCCCACACCGGCGCCTCGCTCACCGCGAGCAGGACCGCGGCAAGTCCCCCGGACATGAGCGCCGCCCCGCCCCAGTTCACGCGGCCGGGTACCCGCACCGGCGACTCCGGGACGAACAGGTGCACGGCGATCGTGGCCGGCACGAGCAACACCAAAGGGACCCAGAACAGATAGTGGATCGAAAGGTTCTGGACGATTGGTCCAGCGAGCACGACGCCGGCGCCGCCGCCGACGCCGAGTAGGGCCGACATGATTCCGACCGCCCCCGCGACCCGCTCGCGTGGAAACTCGTCGCGGATGATCCCGAACGCGAGCGGGAAGATCCCGCCGGCCGCGCCCTGCACGACCCGCCCGGCGATCATCACCGCCAGCGTCGTGGCAAGCGCCGAGACGACCGTCGCGACGCACAGCAGGACGAGCACGACGACGAGCAACCGCGCCTTCCCGTACATGTCGCCAAGGCGCCCGAGGACGGGAGTCGCGATCGAGGCGCTCAGCAGGTACGCCGTCAGGACCCAGCTGACCCCGTTTACCGACGTGTGGAGGTTGCGCTGGATGTCCGGCAGTGCCGGTGCGACCAGCGACTGGAGCAACGCATACGAGACGCCGGCGAGCGCGAGCAGCCCAAACGTGACCCGGTAGTGCCGGCGCGCGTGGTTCGCGCTGTCCGCGATCCCACCGTCGGCCATCTCCAGGACTCCCTCCTTCCGGTCGCCGCCTCCTGGGAAGGTACTAGGCCGGCGCGCGCCGCTGTACGGAGAGATACGCCGCGCACGTAGCGAGCGCGATCGCCGCCGCGAATGCGAGCGGGAGCGTGGGCCCTGTCCTGAGCATGAGGGCGCCCGCGACCGCTCCCGCCAGCATCGCGACGACCGCGGACGTGCGCCTCAGCGTGCCCTTTCCCGTCCCGCCGGCGAGCGTCGACTCGGCTGCCAGTGCGGTGAGGGTCATGGTCAAGACGGTGGTCGTGAGGTCGGGGACGGCGAGGCGACGGGCCGTGGCATTACGGACGCCCATCGCGGCCGCCATGAACGCGATCGTGGCGTCGCCGGCGAACGTTGTCGGACGCGGGTGGGCCGCGGCGGCGACGACCGTCGCGCATACGAGCAGCACCGTTTCGACGCCGAGGGCTGAGGCGATGTGAGTCGGATGCCGGTCGGCGAGCCGCCGCGCCATCGCGCCCCCGGCGCCCGACGCGAGAAGGAACGCCGCCATCGAGACGATCGGCGCCACGATCGGCAGTCCGCCGGCATGCGCGATTCCGAAGCCGAGCAGGACGACGTTGCCGGTCATGTTCGCGGTGAACACGTGGCCGAGACCGAGGTAGCTGACGGCGTCGACGGTGCCCGTCGAGAAAGTCAGCGCAAGCAGGGCGAGCGACAGCGGATGCCCGAGGCTCGCTGCCGCCTGCTCGGAGAGTGATCGAGGTGCCGGTACCGATGGGGCGCCGCCGGCGCTCATGCTGATGGGACAAGGTACGCGCGGCCGGAGACGTCACATCCAGCGACTGTCCGGGTCGACTTCGCCGTGGTAGCGTCGGGACATGTCCGGGGCCTCAGTCGGCGTCGAGTGACAGACCGGGTCGCCGAGCCCGTCGCTCCGTCGGCTGAGCGCGGTTCGGGCTGGAGCCCGCTCCGCTTCAAGGACTTCCGGCGGTCGTGCTCGGCGACCTGCTCAACCGGAAGAAGCTGATCATCGCCGGTCAGGCAGTGATGCTCGTCTCGGCGGCCGCGCTCGGCGCGCTCGATCTCGCCGGCCTGGTTTCGCCGGCCGTGCTGCTGATCCTGCTGTGCGGGATCGGCGTCGGCCAGGGACTGACCGGACCGATCGCTCAGACGCTCCAGCCCGAGCTCGTCCCTGCGTCCGAGCGTCCGCAGGCGATCGCGCTGGGATCGGTCAACCAGAACCTGGCTCGCGCGATCGGGCCGGCGATCGGGGGTCTGCTGCTCGCCGCCACGAGCGCCGCGCTCGTGTTCTTCGTCAACGCGGCGTCGTTCCTGGCGGTGATCGGGGTGGTCGGGATGGTGTCCGTGCCGGCTTTCTCGTCAGTTCCTGGGACGAGCACGAGCGACAGCACATTCGCCTCACCCAGCACGACGAGGAGCTGCTCAAGGAGATCGACAAGCTGCTCGTGCCGGGAAGCCGGCGCGAGGGCCATCACTATCTATCCGTCCCTACGCAAGCTTGAGCGGGATCTCGGTGTACGCGTCGATCCGGTACGCCAGCGACACCCGGTGGTAGCCGTCGGCGATGTCCGCACTCACCCCGTCGCTGATGACGAGCACGGGACTGAGACGCGTCCCTTCGATGACCTTGATCAGGTCTTTCATCACGCCTGGATCATCGAGGGCCGCGGGACTCAGACCGGCCGCGCGCAGGATGTCGTTCGCGCGCCTCCGGGTGATTGGCGCCTTGCGTAGCCGTTTGACCGCCTTGCTTACGGCATCGCTGTCGAGCTTGAGCGACAAATATGCTTCGGCGGCGGCGTAATCGTGCGGCGCCACGTCCGCGCGCCACTTGATCTTCTCCGCCTGCTCCTCGGCGGGCGGAGGGGCTTTTGGTTTGGCCATGGAGCGATGATGCCACCCGCCGACGTGTTGGCTTCATGTGTCGTCGGCGAGTCGCTCGAGCACGGCCTGCGCAGCCGGAGCGACATCGGCCGGCAACCGGCCGAGCAGGACCTTCCAGCCCGGCTGCATGGCAATCGCCTGCCTGACCCTGGCGGCCCCGGTGTCCAGATCTCCGCTCTGTGCTGCGCCTAGCCCGGCCCAGAACAGGAGCTCGTGGTTGTCCGGCGCTCGCTCACTCGCCTGAACGTAGAGACGAGCCGCTTCGTCGTGCCGGGATTCATTGACCAGCGCGTCAGCCTGTCCGGCGAGCTCATATGCGTCGCGAAGCGCGACGAGCCGCTTCAGCTCGACGAGCGGCTCCGGATGATCCTCGACGCGCAGCGAGATCTTGGCCTCCCATTCCTCGCCTTCGGCAGGAGCAACGAGCAGCGCCGCCGACTGCCGACCGCGTATGTCGCCGCCCTCCGATTCGGCCGCGTCGAGCGCCGCGAGCAGGCGACCGGCGAGCGGGCCGTCGGTCCGCTCGAATGCCTCGAGCATCGCCGGCCACACTGAAGCCGAGGCCATGATGTTCGCCTGACAGGACACCCCGTCGGCTGTCACATGGCCGGCCTCGGGCATGCAACTGCTCCCGGTGTGCGCCGCGACCCGCCCGGCGGCGTCGACGATCGCGAGCTGACGGCCGGCCGCACCGGGATCAGCACTCAGCAGGCGCTGCAAAGCACTCCCCGCATCGAGCCCCTCGCGAAGCAGCGCCAGGGCATGGGGGCCATGCGCCACCTCGATGTTCGCCTGCGTCGCGACCGCGCCTACGCCCGGCATCGCCCACGGCACGAGCGGGCCGACCGAGAACCAGTGGGACTGCACCGCCACCCCGAGCTCGCCGGTGGCCGGATCGCGCGCGACGATCGAGTAGGTCATCGGTCCGTTGGGGGACGACTCGACGGCACGCGGGCGAGGATATACAGTCCGCGGTGCGACTTGCAAAGCGTTTTGCACGAGGAGGACCTGTGGCCGTCCAGACGATTGATCCGTGGAAGGTGATCCCCGCGGAGGAGTTCCGCGTCAGGCAGGAACGAGTGCGCGAGGCGGTGGTCTCGCAGGGCCTCGACGCCGCGGTCGTATACAGCCGCGGTGGCGCGTTCATGGACATGTCGGCCGACGTCCTGTACCTCACCAATCACTACTCGCAGCAGCCGTACATGGGCGACGACGCCGGCGTCGGGACCGCGCGGTCGCACGGAGTCGTGATCATCCCGGCCGACGGGCCCACGACCGTTATCGTCGATATTCCGTGGTGGCGGCGAGACCTCGTGGTCGCCGACCAGGTCCGGCCGTCGATCGACGTCACCGGGACGACCGCCCGGGCGCTGGCCGACCTCGGGCTGAAATCCGCCCGACTGGGCATCGTCGGCGCCAGCTACATGACCGCCGCCGCGTGGCTCGGGCTCCAGGCCGCCGTACCCGACGCGACGCTCGTCCGCGAGGACCGCATGGTCGAGGACATCCGCATCATCAAAAGCGACGCGGAGCTCGAGCTGTGCCGTGGCGCTTGCGCGCTCGGGAACCTGACGCTCGAGACGCTGATCGACGCGGTCGTCGAGGGCGCCACCGAGGCCGAAGCGGTCGCCGAGGCGTCGCGCGTCCTGATTCGGGGAGGAGGCGTCCTGTACGACGCCGCCTGTGGTTCCGGCCCGAACGCCCACGGCTACACATCGGCGCGGCTGCCGTCCGCGGACCCGATCCGCCGATTCGAGCCCGGGGACATGTTCCACGTCGACTGCTACGGATCGTACGGGGGTTACTTCTTCGACTTCGCCCGCTCGCGCGTCGTCGGCGACGACCCGACCGAGACGCAGCGAGGCCTGCTCGAATCGGTGATCGGCGCGGTCGAGACAACCTGCGCAGCGATAAAGCCCGGAATGACCGCGGGCGAGGTGTACGCGGTCGCCGATCAATGGCTGACCGAATCCGAATTCGTCGGTTCGATCCCCGTGGAGGAACCCGAGATGGAGGGCTTCCCCGCGGTCGGCCACGGCCTCGGGCTGATGTGGGAGGCGCCCTGGCTGGTGAAGGACAACCCCGCGCGGATCGAGCCGAACATGTACCTCGCGGTCGAGGTCCTGCTCGGCCACCCTTCGATGGGCGGGGCCCAGTTCGAGCACAACGGGATCGTCACGGAGCACGGATTCGAGGTGCTCACCTCCGCGCGTAGCCGCTGGTGGTGATCTTCGGACTCGTCGCCGGCGGCCGCCTCGACGGAAACACCGCCGCCGCGACGGCCGACCTGGTGCATGGCGCCGAGTTCGGCGGCGCTCGCGGCAAGGTCGAACTGCTCACTCCGGGAACCGTCGAGCCGATCGGAGATTGCGGCCCATGCGTACGGCGCGGGAGCTGCGGGATCGAGGACGGGTTCGACTCGATCGTGGAGAGGGTCTACGCCGCCGATTGCCTCGTGCTGGGGACACCGCTGTACTGGTACGGGCCGTCCGCTCAGCTGAAGGCGTTCATCGACCGCTGGAGCTGCCTGCTGGATCTCGAGGAGGAGCTGTTCCGCGACAGGATGCGCGGCAAGCGCACGGTGCTGGTGCTCGCGCAGGGCGAGCGCGGGTTCTACGAGGCGGCACCCGCATTGCAGATGCTCGAGTGGTCGGTCCGCTACCTCGACATGCCCCTGGTCGGGCGAATCGTCGTCGTCGGTCATGCCCGGAGCGACTACCGCTCCGACCGGGCCCAGCGCGATCGTGTGCGCGAGGCCGGCTGTGAGATCGGCTCGGGCCGGACCGCCGATGTCATGCCACCGTGGTTTCACCTGCGCCATGAGCCCGGCGCGCCGCTCGGCGGGACCTACGCGCCCTAGTGACGGCCGGCGCTTAACGCGCGACCGAGAAGTGTCCGTGTACGAGGCGGCCGTCCTCGAACACGAGCGAGACCCGCGAAGGTAACTCGCTGCCGTCGGCCAGCCGGTAGATCGCCGTTCCCGCGACCCATCCGTGACCTTCCCGGACGTCGCCGGACCACGTCGCGGTCAGGCCCAGCGCCCGCATCTCCTCGAGCGCGCCGATCAGCGAACCCACGTCGTCCCAGCGCTCACCCTCGTCGGTCCCGAACAGCACGACGTCCGCGGTTGCGAGGGCGCGGACGCGGTCGACGTCAGACGTCGCCAGCGCGGTCAGGATCTCGGCGGCGAGCTCGCGCTCGGTCACCGGGTTGCCAGCTGCTCGATGCCGCGGAACTCGATCTCGAAGCCGAAGTGCCGAGGCCCGAGCGTCGCGAGGCCGCCATCGGAGTCGAAGGCGTCCCGGCGTCGGCGCCCGACCACCGCGATCCCCTGGCCCATCTCCAGATACGTGTTCACCAACGGCTCGGCGGTTTGCGGGTCGCAAAACTCGATCAGGTCGGGGCTCGCCACCCATGGCTCGCCGTCGAGCCACGACACGTGGTTCTCGTTCCGGAACCACACCTCGAGCGTGTGCCCGGAGAATGCGCCCAAGCCCTCGAGCCTGTGCCGCCCTTCCATATAGCCGGTGTTCTGCCAGTCGCGGCCGACGATGGTGCCCCGGAACAAGACCCAGCCGTCGATCGCATCGGCCGCAGCGGTCACCGGATCGACCCCGTGCTGCCTGGCTTCTCGGATCGCGCTGCCCAGGCGCAGGGCCTCGCTCATCGTCTCGGGCACGGCGATCGCGCGGACCTCCGATGCGGGAAGCGCGGCGAACGCGCATCCGATGATCCCCAGCGAGGACAGCGCGAGGTGCTTCGAGATCCGTTCCGTCCACGCGTGCGACGGCGACCCGGTGACGACCACCTCGTTGCCGAAATGATCGGCGAGCGCGAACGGCAGAACGTTCTTGTCGTACAGGTCCAGCGCGGTCGCGTGCAACTCTGGGATCGCCCGGCCCGAGTAATCGGCGTCCGCGAGCGGAAGCCCGAGCTTGGCCGCGGCGTCGAGAATCGCGCCGCAGTTGATCCCGCCGATCTCGACCGAGATCAAGCCCGCGCACGGGATCCCGAGATGACGCTCGAGCAATCCGATCGCCGCGACCAGCGGCCGATCCACGACGCGTCCACCCCCCAGCTTTTCGGCCCGCTCGGAAGGATCGTCGAACGACTCGGGCGCGATCGAACCCGAGTAGCACGAGCAGAACAGGACGTCGTCGGCGGCGAACTGCTCCAGCGGTACCCATCCGACGTCCAAGCCGGACTGCACGTCGGCGAGCAGATCGACGCGTTCGACCGCCGGGTCTCCACCGCCGGACGCGCTCAGGAAATTGGCCCCGCGGAGAAAGTCCTCGACGTCGGCGGCGGTGTTCACCTGTCCCATATCGACCTCACTTGATCTCGTCCGGCAGTTCGTACCAGCGCTTGCGTTCGCCGATCCGAGCCCGCATTCGGAACCGCTTGCCCTTGGGCGCGCCGTCGATCGCGCCGGCGATCGCGCGCGCGGGGCCGGCGACGTCGTCACGCCGCTCAGCGACCACCTCGAGCGTTCCCGTCGCCGTCCGCCACAACCCCCAGTCGTCGTAGACGAGCGTGCTCAGATACGCGAGGTCGATGTGGTCGCCCGGCCCCTCGCGCAGTTCGTGCTCGGACAGCAGCAGCGCCGCGTCATCGACGTCCTTCTGGTTGACCTCGACGACCTGGAGCTTGGTCATCAGCAGGTCCGACGCAGTCAGCGTCTCGCGCTCCAGCCCGAGCCTCGGCGACAGATCGAGCTTGTGACACATCTCGAACACGCCGACGAACACATCGACCTTTCCGGCCGGACCCTGGAAGATCATCCGACGGTCGCCCTGGAGTGCGTTGAAGCGCACCTCAGCGTCATAGCCCGCCGCCTCGAAGAGCTCGGGCACCTGCCGCGCGGCGTCCCGTGGCACGGCGACATCGAGGTCGGCAAACGCGCGGTGGGGCCCCGTAGAGCGGGCCACCGGGCAGTGCATGAGCACCCCGACACCGCCGAGCGCACGGAGCGCGACGCCGCGCTCCTCACCGGCCGAGGTGAGCTGCTGCGCCGCCTCAAGCAGGGAGTCGCTCATCCGTCGGAGGCGATTCGTATCCAAACGACTTGCAATGGCTGAGACCAGAGCCGAGATACAGGTCAGCCATCATCTCGGCCCACTTCCAGCAGGCCACGCCCGGATCGACGAACGGCACCGGCAACTCTTCGCGCGCGCGCGCACGGAACTCGGGTGATGTGTGCTCGGCGAGGACCACCACCTCGGCGCCGTCCCTCACGGCGAGCCGGCCTTCCTCGATCACGCGATCGAGAAACGCATCGTGATCGGCCGAAATCTCGGGGATACCCATCTCCACAGACCGGAACGACGCGAGCCTGCGGTCGAGGCCGAGCAGGATCGCATTGTCGGTCATCTTCGGAATCCACTTGCGTCGCCCGACGATGATCGAGAACCGGTGACCGAGCGTGGCGGCTAGCAGCATGCTCGCCTCCCCCATGCCGACGACCGGCATCCGCAGCAATTCCCGGGCCTCGCGCAGGCCTCCGTCGTAGAAGCAGCCAATCACGCCCGCGCCGCATCCATCCGCCTCCGCCCGCACGAACAGGTCGAGCATCGGGCCGAGCGCCTCGTGCTCGTAGGTGTGGTACTCGAGGTGCGGCGGACCGTGCTCCAGATGCTCGATCCGCGGGGTGTGGTGAGGAGCCCGAACCGATTCGATCAGGACCGCGACCTCGCCGTCGAACGCGCCGCCCTGGACCGGGTTGACCCAGACGATCTCGGCCATCAGCTCATCCTTGGACGAGCTGCCATGAGCGGAGGCCCTGTTCGGTGTCGAGTTCGACGATCGCGCCGCGTAGCACGCCGTCCTGATAGTCGGAGCCTGGGTTCAGGCAGACCGTGCCGCCCAGCTTGCTGGCGCCCGGCGATTCGTGCACGTGACCGTGCAGACCGACCACCGGCTGAAGGTCCTGGATCAGCTCCCGGACCGCGGTCGAGCCGGCCGAGGTCGTCCGGATCCCACTGGCGTCGACCACGGGGCGGAGCTCGGCGTCGAGCTTGGGCGCCTGGTCGAGATGCGTGTCAACCGGTGGGCAGTGGATGTTGAACACGGCACGGCCGGGATCCTCGAGGTTGGCGGCGAGGTCTCGGAGCGCGCCGGCGATCTCGTCCTCGGTGAGCTCGCGCGGGGTCTGCCACGGGGTGGGCGTCGATGGACCGAACGACAGCATCTGCCAGCCCCCGGGAAGCTCGCAGATCCCGTCCTCGGCGTAATGGACGTAGCTCGCTTCGCGCAAGACGTCGGCGAGCGCAGGGTCGTCGTCGTTTCCGAGGATCATGAACGCCGGGACGCCGGCGCCGCTCAGCCTCTCCCCGGCCAGTTCCGCCCACCGCGCCAGGCTGTCGCGTGTGACGCGCGCGAACGCGGCCGGGACGGCGGCGGGATCCTCGGCCAGCGCGCGCTCCTCCGCGGCGGTCACGAGCAGGTCATACCGGCCCATCATCCTGATCTGCTTGCGCAGCTCCGCCAGCGACTCGTCCGAATCGACGAGCACGCGCTCGTGATGGATCTCGGCATGCCAGGTGCCGGCTCCGTTCCCGATGATCGGGACGATCACCTTTCCCGTCACGTCGCCGCCGAGGATCAATGCATCCGCGCGGTACGCCGCGGCCGCGTTCAGCCATTTGCGAAAGCACTGCTCCGACCCGTGAACGTCAGTCGCGAAGAACAGGCGGGTTCGCTCTCCCTTCGGGCGGCGGCGTCCGAACGGGCTCATTCGGGCGGGAGCTCTTGGAACGCCAGCCCGAGGTCGACGCCTCTGCGCCGGTTCAGTGCCTTGGACACGGGATAGATCAGCACCGCGATGATCGCGATTATGTACGTCGCGCGAATACCGTCGGAACCGTTCGCGCCGAGCGCGTCCGCTGTGCAGAGCGACACGAAGAACAGGATGTAGACGGCCAGCGACACCGTGGCGATGACGGTCAACGCCGGGAGCCCCAGGATCGTCTTGCGAACCGACGACGCCTCGTACATCTGGCGGCGGCGATAGGCGAACACGACCCCCGCGATGGCCACCACGAAGAACGTCAGGAGCTCGGCGATTCCCGAGGTGTACAGGAGTTTCAGGAATCCACCGCCCGCGAACACGATCACCGCCAGGTATATGAGTGTCACGGCGAGCACGATCATGTTCGCGACCAGCGGCGAGCGCGTCCGCTCGTTCACCTCGCTGACCTTGTCGGGGATCACGCGATCGAACGACCAGGCGAACAGGTTCCTGGTGGCGATCAGGAACGTCGCCGGCAGCGCCACCACGATCGCCACGATGAACGACAGGTTGAGCAGCACGATCACGACGGTCGAGCTGGTCAGCATCGAGACGAAGAAGAAGAACGAGGATGCGGCCGGCAGCGTGTACGCCTTGCTCCCGGCGTTGGAGAGGTACGTCGCGGAGCCGAGGAAATCATTGCCGAACGTCCGCGAGGACAGGCCCATGAGGATCGCGACCATGACCACCGAGATGCCGAGCGACATCAGCATCACGCGCCTGGCCGAAGTCTTCGGTGAGCGAATCTCGCCACCCGCGTACGCGGTGACGATCGCGTAGCCGAACGACGCGAACGCCAGCGGCATCGCGAGAATCGTGTTGCCGAGATCGAAGTGGGCACTTCCGGAGAACCCGGCCTTGTGTGCGGCCGCGATGATCCCGGTGTAGCTGCCGCCGTAGGTGCTCACAGCATGCCTGAAGTCGCCTCGATCGTTGAACAGCAGTAGCACGAACGCGATCGCGACGCCCACGAGCGAGATCGCGAACAGCCACTTGTAGAGCGTCAGTGCACGCCGCAGGCTCAGGCTCATCAGCGCCGCGACGAGAATCAGGACGAACGCGCCGATTCCGAACTCCCAGCCCTTCGTCAACACGTCCGTGGCCCAGCGCGTGAAGGTCGCGCTGTGCGCGGTGGCCCCGATCGTCGCGAACGCGGTCGACACGCCGAACGGCGCCAGCAGATAGCCGAAGTAGGCGATTACCAGCAGGTACCAGGCGGTGATGTTGAAGTTCGCGGCGAATCCCGCCCACGGGTGCAGCGTCCGGCTGACGAACACGTAGTCGCCGCCGGCGCGAGGCATCACTGCGGTGAACGTCGCGTACAGCAGCGTCGGGAAGATGCACAGCACGCCGGCGAAGACGGTCACCCAGAACGGGCTCGCGCCAGGGAACGCCGACGGCGCCTGCGTGGCGATCAGGACCGCCAGTGGAATCGAGATGAACGAGACATTCAAGGCGATTCCCGCGCCGGGCGAGATGTCCCTCACCAATCCCGACGCTTGGCGCGTGTAGAGCCCTGCTCCGGCCTGAACCGGAGCCGTGGCCGGCGATGAACCCGCGGATGTAGCGCTCATCCGGATCTCCTGACAGCTAGATGCAAAGGGCTTTGTATCGAGCGGGACCTTAACGCGGTCCCAGGCGGAGCGCAAGCCCTGGAACCGCTGTATCGCCGCCTGGGACGGACCTATTGCCGGCTGGTCGACTGTCGAACGATCAGCTCGGTCGGCAGCGGATCGGGTGGATCCGGCTGCTCGCCGGTCGCGAGCAGGGTCTCGATCAGCTCGAGCAGCAACGTGCCGGCGCGCTCGGGAAACACGCGCAGCGAGCTCAGCGGGATCGCGGCCTCCCGAGCCCGAGCGCTGTCCCCGACGCCGACGATCCCCAGCTCGTCCGGCATCGCCACACCCAAATCCCAGGCCGCGCGTGCTGCGCCGGCCGCGAGGATGTCGTTGACGCAAAAGATCGCATCCGGCCGATCGGGCCCCTCGAGCAGCTCCTGCGCGAGCTCGTAGCCGCAGCGCTCGGAGAACTCGGCCGCCGACAGCACCGGCGCCCCCGCCGGCGCGAACCGCTCGAACGCGGCGTCCATATCTGCCGCGTACGACATCTCCGCCGCCAGCGACAGCATCGCCGGCCGTTCGTAGCCCTGAATCGCCAGATGCTCGAGCACACCCTTCAGCGCGCGGGCGTGATCGTGATCGACTGACAGTTTCTCCGGGTGTCCCTCGACCCGGCCGAGCGAGACCGCCGGCATCTCCGAGGCGATCACCGCGTCGACGAACGCGTCGCCCGGAACCGGATCGATGAGGATCGCTCCGTCGACCCGCCGCTCGGCGATCAGCGGCGTCACGAACACCTCCGCCGGTGGATCGGCCGGCACGAAGATGAACGAGTATCCAGAGCTGATCGCGGCCTCGCTCATCGAGGTCAGCATCGCTGCGAAGAACGGATTGAGCGCGAACTCGGGGCTGCTCAGCGAGTGCTGGAGCGCGATCGTCATCGATCGTCCGGTCGCCAACGCGCGCGCGCTCGCCCGCGGCCGGTACCCGAGCCTGTCCGATACCGCGAGCACCCGCCGTCGCGTCTCCTCGCTGACGTGGCGCTTGCTCGAGAACACGTGCGAGACCGTCGTGATCGACACCCCGGCCTCCGACGCCACCTCGAAGATGGTCGCTGAGGCGGCGGGGCTTGGCGTTACAACCTTTTCCATTGACGTAGACCGGCAGGCTCGGTGGCCCGACGATTCTAGGCGGGCGCTTGAGCCGCGGGCACCTCTCCGCACTTGACGCAACGCGCCCGCCACGTAGTCGGGAGCACCTGGACGACCAACTTGCGCCCACAGTTGGTGCAGAAGCGCGGCGGGTCCGTCGCGCGCTGTCGCGCCTCGCACGCGGAGTGATCCCCGACGTCGGCAGGCCGACCGCAACCAGCGCAGTGCGTCACAACGTGTTCGACAGCTCCTTGACCGGCATCTTCAACTCGGCGAGCAGATCGAGGTCGTCCTGCGGGGAGCGGCCGAGCGTCGTGAGGTAGTTGCCGACGATCAGCGCGTTGATGCCGCCGAGCACGCCCTGGCGCGTGCCGAGGTCGCCGAGCGTGAGCTCGCGCCCTCCTGCGAATCTGAGGACGGTTCTCGGCAGCGCTAGCCGAAACGCCGCAATCGTCCGCAGTGCGTCCATCGTGGTGGGCGCGTCGAGGTCACCGAACGGCGTCCCGGGTCGAGGGTCGAGGAAGTTGAGCGGTACCTCGTCGGGGTCGAGCTCGGCGAGCTCGGCCGCGAATTCAGCACGCTGCTCGAGCGACTCGCCCATCCCGATGATGCCGCCACAGCAGACCTCCATGCCCATCTCCCGCACGAGCTGAAGCGTCTCCCACCGCTCCTCCCAGGTGTGGGTGGTGACGACCTCCGCGAAGTGCGAGCGGGCGGTCTCGAGATTGTGGTTGTACCGGTGCACGCCGAGGTCGCGGAGGTCCTCGGCCTGCGCGCGCGTGAGGATGCCCAGCGAGCAGGCGACGTTGATCTCGACCGCGTCATTGATCGCCGCCACGCCGTCGCGGACCTGCGCCATCAGCCGCGCGTCGGGTCCCCGGACGGCGGCGACGATGCAGAACTCGGTCGCGCCGGTGGCCGCGGTTTCCCGGGCCGCCTCCACCAGTGACGGGATGTCCAGACGAGCCGCGCGAACCGGAGTGTCGAACCGGCCCGACTGCGAGCAGAAATGACAGTCCTCGGGGCAGCCCCCGGTCTTGACCGAAACGATCCCCTCGACCTCGACCTCGGGCCCGCACCACCGCATCCGTACCTCGTGGGCGAGCGCTAGTGCCTCGGGCACGCTGTCGTCCGGCAGCTCGAGCACGGCCAGGACCTGCTCTCGGCTAAGCCCGATGCCGCGCGCCAGGACCTGCCGGCGCGCCTCGTCGAGGATGTCGTCCGTCATAGATGCACCTCCAGGTAGCTCGGCGGGGAAGCCTAACTGGCCGACACCTACTCGTAGGTCGGCGCCCGGGCCGCGAGCGTCAGCCGGCCACGGCGAGGCCGGGAGTCGAAGGACGCTTGGTAAGCGTCTGCTCTGCCTCCTCGAGTGCCTTCTCGACCTTGCTGATCTCGAGGTTCAGCGCGATCCGCCGGTCTCGGATCGAGCTCAGGTCGGTCGTCTCGCTCGAGACCGTGGTGGTCAGCTCCCGGAGCTGACCCTGCAGATCCTGGAGCCGGACGCGCAGGCGCGCCGCAGCCTGCAGCTCGAGCTCATAGACCCCGCTCTGAGTGCCACGACGTATCACCGGCGAGCGAGAAAGCTGGGTGAGGAACACGGCCAGCGGATCCTTTCCCGCGACCGAATAGCCCGCGTCCGTGAGGAGCTCGAACCACTGCCGATAGTGGAGGGCCTCAGGCCGGCGCGGATGCGCGAGGAGGACCCTCACCGCCGCGGCGCGGATCGCCGGGCCTCGCAGCGTGGTCGTGAGCGTCCGTCTCGGAGACGTCCTGCTCGCCGTCGATGCGCGGCTGCTCGCCGTGGCGGTCATCGCCGGCCAGGCGGCCGATCAGCATCAGCCGCTCGTCGAGCTCCGCCATCGACGCCTCGATCTCGTCGAGCTCCGCCTGCAGGCGACGCCGCCGGTCAAGCAGCTCCTCTCTCCGCCGCTCCAAATCGCCGCGTTCGGCGGCGACGGCGCGGAGCAGGCGCGCGGACGGTGCTGATGAGCGTCGGGTCATCGGTCGGAGCGGTTCTACACGAGGTGCCATTGACCGCGTCAGGATGACCTGTGGAGAGGATGTTCATACGGAGTGCTGCGTTGTTGACAACCCCTACGTGGCGGTGGAAAAGGCGGTCGACTGGCCACGAACATGCCGCATCGACCGGGGTTTTCACCAGCAAAACGGCCAATTTGCGAAGTCTCGCGCCGCTTCCGGGCGGTCGCCGCCTGGACGCATCGGAAAGTTCCGTCCGGGCCGTGCGCTGTCATACGCGCTGAGCTGTAGACACGCCATATGAGGAAAGGAACGCAAATGCCGGGAGCCCCCACCCCCCGCGCCGGACGCGCTTGGCCACCGCCTCCCCGAGGATCGCGATCGTGGGCCGACCGAACGGCCAGCGGGGGGTCCGCCGCGCCGCCGAGCGGTGAGTTCGAGGCAGAGCTCGCCCGCGATCTCGCGGTCCTCGTCGAGTCCGGTCTGGTCGTGCCGATCTACGACCGCGGGACGATCCGCTACGCGCTCGCCTGGAATCCGGAGGAAGCGCCGGCCTGAGCGGGGCGACGCCCGCGTAGTCGAGTCCAGCCTAGGACCGCTCCGAGACGACCCGATCGAGCAGCCTGATCAACTCGCGTCGCTCCTTGGCCGAGAGCGGCTCCAGCAGAGCTCTCTGCGCGGAGTCGATCCGCTCGTCGAGGCGTGCCAGCGCGGCCTCCCCCGCGGAGGTGAGCGTGACAACGTTGCGCCGGCGGTCCAAGGCGTCGCGGACGCGCGCCACGAGCCCGTCGCGCTCCATCTCGCCGAGCAGAGCGTGCAAGTCGCTCCGGTCGATCCAGAGCCGCCGCCCCAGGTCGGCCTGGCTCGCTGCGCCCTGCTCGGCGAGCGAGGTCAGCACGGCGAAGTGCTGCCGGCGCGCGCCCTCTTGGGCCAGCGCTTCTCCGACGAGTGCCTGGCCCCGGCGCGCGAGCTCGCTGGCCTGCCAGCTCGGTAGCCGCCGCATCCGCTGCGGTGGGTCGTACTCGGGGCGGTTAGCTGCCATCGCGCGACCGACTATAGCTTGGATGCACCAACGTTGGTGAGCCCAACGACTTTGTGGTATCGTTGGCTTTACCAACGTTTCCACAACGGAAGGACCACGACGATGTCGACCAGTCCCACATTCAGCGCTCAGCTCATCGGCCAGACCGAAAAGACGCTCAACGCGATCCTCGACCGCCTCCTCGCGGGGACCGGCCTGACCGAGCCCCAATGGGTCACGCTCACCCTCGCCGTCAGAACCGGCGGAACGGCCGACCTCACGTCGTTCGTCAGCCATGTCGCGGATGTGCTCAAGATCAACGACGCCGACGCGCGAGCTCGCATCGACGAGCTGACCGCGGCGCAGCTGCTCGTCGTGCCCGACGTCGCCGGGTCGCCCGTCCACGTCACGGACGCCGGCCGTCAGCTGCAGGGGCGAATCCGTTCAGCGGTGGTCGAGATCACCGACCGCATGTGGGGCGATCTGCCTGCCGACGACCTGGCCGCCGCCGGTCGCGTCCTCACGACCGTGCTCGAGCGAGCCAACGCCGAGCTGGCCCGGGCATGACCGGAGCTCGGCGTGGAACCGTAATAGGCTCCGTCCGCAGATGACTACGACCGAGTCGAACGAGACCGAGCGCCGCCGCTGGAACGATCGCGCCTGGGCGGCAGCGTGGCCAAAGCGCGAGCGGCTGACCACCGCAGTCACCGACGTCCTCCTGAGCCGTAGCCGGTTGCAGCCAGCGGACAGGGTGCTCGACATCGGCACCGGCGGCGGCGTCGCCGCGCTCGCCGCCGCGCGGATCGTCGGCGACGGGACGGTGGTCGGCGCGGACATCTCCGCTCCGCTCATCGAACTCGCGCGCCGGCGCGCCGAGGCACAGCGCGCGGCGAACGTCTCGTTCGTTATTGCCGATGTCCAGCAGGAGACGGTGCCGGGCGGCCCGTTCGATGCCGCGATCAGCCAGTTCGGGGTGATGTTCTTCGAAGAGCCCGAGACCGCCTTCGCGAACATCCGACGCCAGCTCGGCGCCGGCAGCCGTCTGGGGTTCGCCTGCTGGCGGGCTCCCGAACTCAATCCGTGGTTCCCAGCCCCGGCGCTCGCCGGGATCGTGCCCCCGCCGCCCCCGCCGGCCCCTGGCAAGAGCCCGACCCATCCGTTCAGCCTGGCCGACCCGCAGCACACCACCGGGATCCTTGAGGCGAGCGGCTGGCGCGAGGTCACCGGCACCGCGCACGAATTGGTCGTGACCGTCGACCGTGACACGATCGTCGACGACGAAGCACTCGAGTTCTCCGGCGTGCCCGTGGAGTCTTTCGGTGCCGCCTGGGATGCGATCGAACGCCGGCTCGCGCCGCTCACCCGCGACGATGGGCGGATAGACGCGCCGCTCGCGTTCCAGGTGTTCACCGCCACGGCCTAGCGTTCGAGCCTCCTCGGCCTACTGTTCGAAAATTGATCGACGAATTTCCCCGGCGGAACCAGCGCTCGACCAGGAAATACGAGATCGAGATCCCCGGGGGTAGCACCAGCTCGGAGCTGCGTCCCGCGAGGCCCTCACCAACCTGCTCGCGGGTGAACCATCGGACGTCCTCGAGCTCGCCGTCGCGCGGGGCAGGCGTGCCGCCGTCCGAGCGCGCCTCGAAACCCAGCATCACCGACAACGGGAACGGCCACGGTTGCGACCCGACGAATTGCGGGTCGTGGACGGTTATCCCCGACTCCTCCATGACTTCGCGGATGACTGCCTCTTCAAGTGACTCCCCGGGTCCCACGAACCCGGCGAGCACCGAGTACTGCCCGGGGGGCCAACCCGCCTGGCGACCTAACAGGGCACGACCGTCGTGCTCGACGAGCACGATCACGGCCGGGTCCGTGCGCGGGAAATGCTGCGCACTGCAGCCTGGGCACGTCCGCGAGAACCCGGCGTCGCTGACCCGCAGGGAGGCCCCGCATCCTGGGCAGAACCGGTGCCGCCGATGCCAGTTGAGGAGGGCGACGAGGTAGGCAGCGAGTCCGGCCTCCTGCTGTGTAAGCACCCTTCCCGCCTCGCGTAACGTCGCGATTCGGCCAAGCTCGTTGAGCCGGCGACGCGCGTGCGGCGGCTGCACGTCGAGGTCGATCGCGAACAGCGCGACGTCGTCCTCGAGCCCGAGCATCACCGGCCAGGCCTCGTCAACCGTGCCGTTGTCGCCGGCCGTCACCGGCACGCGCACCAGCGACACGGATCGGTCGCCCGTGACCAACACACCATCGGCACTCGCCACCACCGCTCGGCTCGCCGGGTGCTCGAGTCGCCCGGCGACCCACGCCGGGTCCAGCCGCTCCGTCACGGCGCGATCGATCGACATCCCCGAGAACGTCAGCACCTGGCGGACGTTACGGCACCGGGCGCCTCTCGAATGCGGGATCAGCGGCTAGGTCGATTACGGAGCGGCGCCGGAGCACTGGCCGCCGTAGCGACAGCCCACCAAGCTCGGTTGCTCGACGGGGCGTCCGGCGTCGATCGACCAGGCCAGCCGGATGAACTGGGCGTGGGTCCATCCGAGCGGGGTCGCGGAGCCGGTGCCGGTCCCCGGCAGCCGGCCGTCCGTGCCTGCCGGCGGGTTGTCGTCCCATACCTGCTCGGGGAGCATGAGCCCGTCGTTTGCCGTGTTCGCCATCGCGTTCAGGCGCTTCATAGCCGCCGCTCGGGCCGCCGCCACGTGCCCGGAGAGCTCGCCCGCGGCGAGTTCGTACTCACCGCGCTCGCCGGCGAAGATCGGCCACAGGCGTCCGACGCCGTCGTTGTTCCCAAACGGGCCGCCGGTGAGCGACTCCCCGTAGCCGTCGTGGTTGTACCGGTGCCAGAACTCTCCGTTCGGCGTGTCGACGCCGAGCTCGCGGTCGACCACCGGGAGGGTGGAGAGGATCGCAGGGTTGTCCGCGCGGAGCACGCCGAGCCGCACGAGCTCCAGGAAGCTCGGGTCGACGACCGTGCGCTGGTCGACCGTGGGGCCGCCGTCGGAGAGCGTGTACGTGGTGTCCGCGTCAGCGTTGCCGTCGACGGTGAGTCGCAGGAAGTACGGCGATGACGACAGCGGACCGTTGGTGGTCACCGTCCAGTGGTCGAGCTGCGAGCGCCAGTTATCCGCGACGGCGCGGTACTGAGCCGCGGCCGCGGTGTCGCCATTGTCCTGCGCGATTTGCGCGGCGCAAACGAGGCCGGCGATCTCAGCGGCGATGCTCGCCGGCGAGTAGCCGATCTCGTTCTCCCAACGCTCCTGCGTGACCGGGCCGTTGGCCAGGATGCACCCAACGGCTCGCTCAACATGGCTCCAGGTCTCCGCGTCCGTCTGCCCGAGCTGCGATGCGAGCAGAATCGGGTCGGCGACCTCGTCGAGCTGAAGGCCGGTCCACACCGGGGTTCCGTCGACGCTCGAGTTCTGCGGAAAGCAGCCGTTCGGCTCCTGCTGGCGGTTCCAGAGGTAGGCGAGCGCGCGTCCGGCCGCCGCACGATAACCGGCGGCGATCTCGGCGGTGGCCATTTCGTAGAGGTCACGTGACCACACCAGGTGGTAGGGGCCGTTGTAGCCGGGGATCTGGCCCCAGACCCAGGCCATCGTCGGCGAGGCGATGAACGCGCCGCGATACGTCTTGTCCTCCGACGCGCCGAGAACCATCAGCGAGACGTCGTAGAGCTCCTCGTGGCCCGCGACGCTCCACGGGCGCGGATGCCCGGCGAGGTACTGATGCCACCCGGACTGGTACGCGTGATCGACCGCGTCGAAACCGCGACCGAGCGAGGCCTTCGCGCTCGCCAGTGCCGACGAGGACGTGGTCCCGAAGCCGAGCGCGATCGTCGCGTTCTGGCTGCCCGTTTTGCCGGTCAGCGGCACCGCACCTGTCTGCACGACGTTGCCGTCGGGCGCCGAGGTGTAGTTCCAGTCCATCGCGTCGTGGCTGCTCAGATCGGTCCAGCCGTCGCTCGTGCCGAGGTAGCCGCTCGAGGTCTCGGTGAACGCCGGCTCCGACACGAGGGCGCTCCCCGACTTCGCGTCCGAGGCGACCAACGAGCTGCCTACGGTCGAGCCGGAGTCGTCGTCGCCGTTGCCCGACAGGCTGGGGTCGTACACCACGTACAGATGCAGCGGCTCCTTGGTCAGCGACTCGAAGTGCACCCGCATCAACAGCACCGACCGACTCGGGTCCGTCGTATACGTCTTGGTGATACGGAACCGCCCGTGCGGGTCGGTGTTGATCTGCTCGTAGGAGAGGCTGCGCGGATCGGTGAGCCTGACCGTATGTTCGGTGCCGTCGGTCTCGCGCTCCACCCATGACTTTCCGTCGGTGACGACGAACTGCAGGTCGCGCACCGCGGGCGTGCTCAGATCCGGGTAATAGACCTCGGTCAGCTCACCGCTGTTCAGCGTGTACCACACCTTGCTGCCCAACGTGGTGGAGGTCCCAAAGCCATCCTTGTTCCCGGCCGTCCACAGGGCTCGTGCACCCGGCGCGCCGGGCGCGACACCGGTCACGGCGCCGACGGCGCCGGCGGGCGCGGCGAGTGCAATCGCGGCGGCAAGTCCCACTAGTCGGGCGATGACTCCGTACCTCATGAATTCGCTCCTCCCACGCGTTCGGCGAACCACTGCCGAGGCCCCCGCTACCCGGTGCACAGCAACTCAACCAGGGTTCACGGAAAGCGCAGACCGTCAGGCCTCGAGGCGAGGGGTCAGATCGGGTGTCAACCCTCGCGGTACCTACCGATCGGTGTGCTTTATCGCAGTTTGCGGCCGTTACCTCGGCCCGCAACACCTTGTGTCCAGAGCGTCACGCCGCGAGCATGCGGCGGTCAAACGTTGTTACTGCTCTGGCTCCCAGAATGCTTCGATGATGTAACCGTCCGGGTCCCGACACTTGATGCTGACGTAGTCGGGCTCGCCCGACTCCTCGATCAGCTCGATGCCGTCGCCGACGAACCGCTCGCGCAGGGCCACGACGTCTTCGCATCTGTCGAACCCCACTCCGAAGTGCATCCAGGACGGCCCGGCGATGGGGTCGGTGCTCGGCCCCAAGGCGAGTGCAAAACCCTCGGCGTTGTAGAGCATCAGGACGCCGTCGTCGTAGCGTTTGGCGGGACGTGCCCCGAAACCAAGATAGGTCTCATAAAAGCGGCGCGAGCGCGTCTGATCGCGTACCGGAATCGCAAGGTGATTCATGACCCGTCAAGCTACCGGGTCAGACAGAGGTGGAGGCCCGGAGGCCGGCCCTGAGCCTGCCACGACCCAGATAGGAGCAATGCTGTGACACCAGAAGACGCGGTCCGGGCGTACTTTGCTGCCTACAGCGAGGGCCATCCAGAGCGGTTCGACGAGCTTGTCTCTGCTGATTACGTCGACTACGGGCATACCCCGCCCGGTCACGGACCGCAGGGCGCTCGCGACGACTACGAGCACGCCGTCCAGATCACGGGTGGTTTGATTCGCTACGACATCGAAGCCTTGGTCGCTCGCGACGACACCGTCGCCGTGGTCTGGACCGGCCATCTTGCGAACGGGTCGGATTACCGCGGCCTGAGCCTTTATCGAGTCGCCGACGGGCGGGTCACCGAGATCCGCCAGGCATTGATCGGGCCGACGCCTGATTGACGGCCCCACTTTGCCTCGACCCGCCCGCGCCGCGCGGGCGACCGCGCTTCGGTCCGGGTCGGCGCCGGGGGCCTTGCCGGCGTCGCGCGCTGTAACTTCGCCGGCCCCACGGAGCCGCGCCATGTACGAGGCCCGAAACCGCACGCCGTCTGACAACAAACCGGGACATAAGCACGTGGGGAATGCTTATGTCCCAAAAGTGGCAGCAGGGCGCAGAGGTTTCGGGCGTTAACCAGGTCGTGTGGACAGCGGCCGGATCGGTCGATCGAATCGGACAGTGGCTAGCGTTGGTATGGCGGTGGCTGTTGCTGTGGTGGTGGCGGTCCCGCTCCGAGTCGCGGTGGCGCCGGGCATGGACGCCGGGCAGATCGGCGGTCGTCGCGACGGCCCCGCTGCGCATCCGTGCGTCGCGGAGTGGACCTGTCACCCACGTCCGACCGGCGCAGACGCGGGAGAGTCCGGACCGCTGCCAGCCCCTCGCGGTCGTCCGACCCGACTGGCGACGGTTGGGCCAGCTCCTCGGGCGCACATGTTCTCTCTATTAGAACGCGATCGGATCCGGTTCGCTACGAGCGCACGAGCTCGACGGACCCCGACGCCGGCGCGAGGTCGAAGACCATCGGTGCCCACGGTGGCGGGTAGTCTCGGTCGACCGCGCATACGTTCGCAACCGTCGTCGTATGCCCGTCGACCACGATGTGGGAGACGCCGCGGGCCCCGTGTACGTGCCCGCACACCAACAGCCGCGGTCGTGTCCGCCCGATGGCGTGAGCGAGTGCTTGAGAGCCCGCGTGCGGATCGACGCCGATCTTGGGCACCAGGGTTGTGTCCCGCACGCCGTACGGCGGGCCATGGGAGATGAGGATGTCGAGGCCGTCGGGGATCGTCCGGAAGCGCTCCGCCAGAAAATCATCGCCGGACGTCTCCGGAGCCTGGAACACCCAGCCGGGCCGCAGGAACGGAACCCACGGAGTCCCATACACGCGAAGGCCACAGAGCTGTGTCTCCTCATCCTCGAGATAGAGCCACGACAGACTCGGCACGGAGCGCTTCGTTTCCGGGGCGAAGATGATGTCGTGGTTTCCGGCGCAGCCGACGACCGGCACCGACACAGCCTGAAGCCACGGTGCAAAGTTCCGTTCGAGCCACTCGCGCTGATACGCCGGTGAGTGGTCGTCGATGGGGCAGATGTCGCCGGCAACGATCAGGAGATCGCAGCCCGCCAGAGAATCCGGCTCGGGGAGGAAGCCGTGAAGGTCGCTCACGGCGGCAATTCGGATCCTCGTCATCGACTCGGCGCGGCGAGACAGGGCATCCGGGATAGCTTCGCCGATCGCGGTGCGCGCGGGGGGCCGGCTCAGAGCCGATGCTGAATCGAGCGGTCAGTCAACGCGCAGGCGGACATCCCACAGCAGCGGTTCGCCGCGCTGCGCGATCTCCACGTCCAGCAGCGTCAGGCAGCCGGGGCAGAAGAACTCCCGACACACGAACCGGTCCTTGCCGACGTTGTTCGGGTCGACCCACGGTCCCGCTGCCTGGACCGGGCCTTCTCTGAGCAGCGCGTGCTCCTTGTAGTTCTCAGATGCGCGCGCGATCTCGTGCCCGCACCGGCACGCCGTGACTGCCTCCGCGCCCTCGCCGACGATCCGGAGATACTCGTTGATTGTCTGCATGGGCTGGCCGTTCACACGCCCTCCAGCACGAGGTTGCCAAGTCCGTCTGCACGGGCGGTCTGATCCGGGTGGATCAGCATGCTGGTGGTCGCGGCCTCGATCACCGCGGGACCTTGCAGCGTGTGGCCGGGCCGCAGGGCCTCCCAGCGGTAGACCGCGGTAGCGGTCGAGCCGCCGGTTTCGCGGAAGAACACTTCGCGCTCGCCGATCCGAGCGTCGCTTGGGTCCGCCGGACCGAGCGCCTCGGGCTCGAGCGAGGGGGTCGCAAGCCGACCGACGCCGCGGACGACGTACGTTCTCGCCTCGATCCCCGCCTGGCCGTAGGTCGTGCCCTTTCCGTACAGCCGGGTATAACGGATCTCGAACTCGTTCATGATCGATCGGAGGTCGTCCTCGGTCAGCGTCCCGGTGGGAACCGGCACGCGAACTTCGTGAACCTGGCCTCGGTAGCGCAGCTCGATCTCACGATGAAGCGTGGCGTCGTCCCGCGCTACCCCGTCGCTTTCGAGATCGGTCAGCGCGGTCTCGTCAAGGGTGGCGTAGAGATCGTTCAGCCGCGGTAAGTCGAGTGGCGCGATCATCGGGTCGCTCGCCTGTCGGACGGTGACGACGTCCGACCCGGCGATTCCGAAGGCGGAGAACACCGAGGCGAATGCCGGTACGACGATCGTCCGGACGCCGACGTCGGCGCCGTAGGCGGCAACATGCAGAGGACCTGCGCCACCGAACGCAAACAGCGCGAACTCGCGCGGGTCATATCCCCGCCCGATCGTCTCGCGGCGCACGAGGTCGGCCATCCGGGCATCGACGATCTCGATCATCCCCATCGCCGCCTCCGCGACGGATAGGCCCAGCCGGTCGCACAACCGGTCGCGGATCGCCCGCTCGGCCAGGTCACGATCGAGCGGCTGCTCGCCACCCATGAACGATGCGGGGTCGATTCGCCCCAGGACCACGTTCGCGTCGGTGACCGTCGGCTCCTCGCCACCCTTTCCGTAACAGGCGGGGCCCGGGATCGCGCCGGCGCTTCGCGGTCCGACCTTCAGCTGACCGGTGGCCGGCTCGATCCAGGCAATGCTTCCCCCGCCCGCCCCGACCGACGCCACATCGGCGATCGGAAGCACGGTGTGGTACTTGTCGAACACCGGTCGGCTGTTGACGAGCGGCTGGCCGTCCACCACCAGGCCGACATCGAAGCTGGTGCCGCCGACATCCGTCGTGATGATGTTCGGAAAGCCGAGCACCTGGCCCATCGAGGCCGCCCCGATCAGTCCTCCGGCCGGTCCCGAGGAAACCAGGCGCACGGCGTGGCCCTTCGCCTTCGTCGAGGATGTGACGCCGCCCGATGACTGCATGATCAGCGGCGTGCGTTCGAAGCCGCACTCGGCGAGTCGTTGTTCCAGCGCCGAGATGTGGCGATCGGTGGCGCCCGTGAGGTAGGCGTTGAGCATCGTGGTGGCGCCGCGCTCGTACTCCTTGATCACCGGCGCCACGGCGTGGGATGCCGTCACCGAGACGTGCGGGAACTCGGCCTCGATCATCCGCTCGACGGCCTGCTCGTGTGCCGGGTTGATGAAGCTCCACAGAAAGCAGATCGCGATCGCCTGAACGCCGGCGTCCGCCAGCTCGGCCACCGCACCGCGAGCCTCCTGGAGGTCGAGGGCAACGACCGTGGCGCCCTTGTAGTCGATCCGCTCGGTGACGCCCCTGATCCATTGGCGCGGAACCAGTGGGTCGGCCTTCTCGAGCCGCACAAGGTTCGTCAGTTCCTCGGTCGTCAGGCCGGCGGCCTTCTGGATCGTGCGTCCGATGATCAGCGCGTCCTCGTGGCCCTTGGTGGTGATGAGACCGACTCGCTCTCCGGTGCGCGTCAGCAACGCGTTTGTCGCCGCCGTGGTGCCGTGGGCGAAAACGTCGGCACCGGCGAGCAGCTCGTCCAGCTCGGCGTGGCGAAGCCGCGCGGCGGCCGCGACCGAATTCACCACGCCGACCGAGAAGTCGGCGGGGGTGGATGGAGCCTTCGCGATCGTGATCCTGCCGTCGCCGTCGAGCACGACGCAGTCGCTGAAGGTGCCGCCGCTGTCGACCGCGATCACGGTCATCCCGAGCCTCCCGGCTTCGGAGAGGTCGCGGTTGCGCGTC
Organism: uncultured Solirubrobacterales bacterium; assembly: GCA_963849675.1. Taxonomy (GTDB): domain Bacteria; phylum Actinomycetota; class Thermoleophilia; order Solirubrobacterales; family Solirubrobacteraceae; genus Palsa-465. The sequence continues at coordinate 74,616 of CAWKIW010000003.1, forward strand.
GGGCGGCTCGGATCTCGTCGCGCACGCGCGCGGTCTCGCCTTCATCGACGGTCATCGTGAGCTCGTCAATCACCACCCCGTAGCGCTCGCGCGCGTGGGCCACGCTGACGGCGCCCGAGACGGCGTCGCGCAACACGCGGTCGGGCTCGCGCTCGAGCGGATCCCCGTAACCGCCGCCGCCCATCGCGACGACCCGGTAGACGTCGTCGCGACGTTGAGAGGTCCGCACGATGCTGTCCTCGAAGAGCTCGAGCTCGCCGTCGATCTGCTCGAGCTCGGCGGGTAGCACCCCGGCGGCCAGCAGCTCGCGGATGTTGGTGTCGCGCTTGATCACGAACTGGTTGGTGCACGAGGGATAGCCGCCGCCGATGCCGACCGACCCGGGCTGCATCGTGCCGATCGCGTGCATGATCTTGGTCGGGATCGCGTCGACGTCGTGGGCGATGTAGGACATGCTCACGGTCGCGCCGCCCCGATAGCGGCCGGCTCCGCCCGTGTCGGCCTGGATGCGCCGGTACAGGTAGAGAAACGGGTAGGTGAACTCGTAGTCCTCGACGTTGGCGATGATCGCCGAGGGGGAGTCGAGGAAGCCCCCGGCATCGAGGCCGTCGGCGAACGATCGGGCGCCAGAGCCCCCCGCCATCGCGTCGAGAATCGCCGCGCCGAAGAACTCCCCGCGCTGGTCGACCCCGAATACGTCCTCGACGAACAGGCCGCCCATCCACGTCGCCATGAACTGCCGACGGTGGGCGTCGCTGGCCGCCAGCAGCTTGGCGAGGCACACGCTGGTGCTGATGGTGGCCATGAAGCTGCCCGTGGTCGTCGCCTTCGAGACGCCGGCCGGCCAGGCGGCGTGGACCACGCTGCCTTCGCGCGTGCGCACATCGATCGCGCGCTGAAGCCCCGCCGGGGACCAGGGCATGTCGAAGCACAGGTACGGGAGAATCGCCGCCACCGTCGCCCCGACACACGCGGGACGGGTGCAGTTGATCACGGCCGGCGCCTGATCGGCAGTCTCCGAGAAGTCGACGATCAGCGCGTCGTCCTGCTTGGTCACCGCGACGACGACCGGATACACGGTGTCGTACTCGATATACCCACGATGCCTGAACGTCCCGTCGGGGAGCTCGCGGAGGCGAGCCCTGAAGCGCGCCTCGGTGACGTCGCTGATGTCGTCGATCGCCGCGACCACGTCGGACCGCCCGTAGCGGTCGGCGAGTGATTGGACGCGCTCGGCGGCGACGTTGCAGCCCGCGATCATCGCCTTGAGGTCGAGTGCGGTCAGCGCCGGGAGGCGTGTGCGACGGAGATACTCGCGCTCCAAATCGCGGCGCACGACGCCGCGATCGACGATCTTCAGCGGCGGGAACAGAGGCTGCTCGGCCCAGATCGACTGAGCTCCGATCTGCACCTGCCCCTCAACCGGACCGCCGAGGTCGATTTGATGAACGGTCGATCCGGTCCAGGCGATCACCTCGTCGCCGACGAAGATCGGCGCGACGACCGTGACGTCCATCTGGTGACAGGCGCCGACGTAGGGGTCGTTGCTCATGAACACGTCGCCCGGATTGATGCCGGGGTCCTCGACGTACTCGCGCGTGATGTCCTTGACCGTGGCGGTCAGCGCGAGCGCGTGGATCGAGATGTAGACGCCGATCGCGATGCATTCACCTTCGGCGTTCATGAGGCCGACGTTCATGTCGTAGGCCTCGTTGGCGACCGGCGACCCGGAGACGAGTCGCATGGTCATGGCCGCCTCGTCGTTGATCGCGGCGAGTCGCGAGCTCAGAATCTCGAACGCGACCGGGTCGAGCCTGGTCACGTTCTGAGCCCCGGGGGCCATGCTTCAGGCCGCGGCCGCGCCGGTCGAATTCTGCCTGAGCTCGGCCACCACCTCGTCCACGGTGAGGATGTCGGCGAACTCCTGGACCAGCACATTCAGTGCCGCCTGGTGCTCCTCGTCGCTCAACGCTGCGGTGCCGTCGGAGAGCACGACGACTCGGAAGTCGAGCATCATGCCGTCGCGCGCGGTGGACTCGACGCAGATGTCGGTCTTGGTCCCCGCGAGCACAACGGTATCTCTGCCGAGGCTACGCAGCAGCCGCTCGAGGCTCGAGGCCCCGGCGATGAAACACGAGTAACGATTCTTGATCACGACGTAGTCGCTGTCCCTGACGTCCATCTCCCTGTAGAAGCGGGACGGAGGAGCGTCGTCCGACATCGCGGCCGCCGCGGCTTCACGCCGCTCGGGCCGGACGAAGTGATCGAAGAAATGACGCCAGTCCGCGGCCCCGGTCGGGTGCATCGAGCGGATCCAGATCACCGGGATCCCGAGCTCACGGAAGCCACGGGCGGCACGATTGACGTTGTCGACGATGCCGCGGGACGCGGGAACCTCGATCACGCCGCCCTCCTCCAGGAACGCCGCTTGCATGTCGATGATCACGAGCGCGGTCTTGTCCGGATCGAGGTTCTTGTAGATCCGCAGGTCTCCACGTAACTTGCGCATCCGGTCCTTGATGTGCTCGGAGACACCGAGTGCGTGGGTCATCTCTTCCTCCAGTGTGGCGGGCCGCCCGGGACCCTATCATAGGTATGACAAAGGATTCAGCGACGGCTGTCAGGCTTCGCCCGGCGATCTCGTGGTGAACATGTGGCGAATCTGAGCCTTCAGGCATTTGTACTACGATTGCCCTCGTGCCCAAGTACGACTCCGACCCGCGCGCTTGGGCGCTCTCGGAACTGTCGGGCTGCTGCGGGTGCGTGATCCCGACGTTCACCTCCGACCTGAGCTCGCTGAACGAGACCGCGATCCGCTTCGACGTGCAGCGCGAGAAGGAGCTCGGCATGTCGGCGATCCTCGTCGTCTCTGAGGGCGGGACGAGTCTCGAGGAGTACCGGCAGATGCTCGACATCTGCGTGGATGAGGCCGGCGAGGATCTGGTCACGTTCGTCCAGGCGTCCCAGCCAACGTTCCGACACATGGCGGAGACGATCGAGTACGCCGATCGTGCCGGCGTCGATTTCGTTCTGCCGTCGTATCCGCTGAATTACTACCCGACGTCTTACGACGAGATCTTCGAGGACACGCGCCGTCTGATCGACTCGACCCGCCTCGGGGTGTTCATCTTCGCGATCGATCAGTGGAACTTCGCCCGTCTGCACCCGGCGGGCTTCCCGGTTCACTTTCTCGAACGGCTCGTCGAAGCTTGCCCGAACCTCGCCGGGATCAAGAACGAGGTCGGCCTTCCGTATGCCGGCGGTCTGACCGAGGTATTCGAGCGGTTCAATGACACCGTCGTCGTCACCGATCCGCTCGAACACAACGCACCGATCTGGATCCGCAATTACGGCATGCGCTTCATGGGCACGTCCAACTACGAGTACACCGGGCCCAGCATCCCGCGCATGCTGAAGCTGCTCTCCGACCCGACGACATGGAGCGAGGGGATGGAGCTGTACTGGAAGCTGACGCCGGCGCGGAAGGCGGGGACCGCGGTTTCCTCGGCGGCCGTCGCGCTCACCTCGCTGGTGCCGCGGATGGTCTGGAAGTACCAGGGCTGGCTGATGGGGCTCAACGGCGGCCCGCTGCGCGGCCCGATGGGGCGGCTCAACGCCGGGCAGATGGCTCAGTTGCGCTCGGGGGCGCACGCGTCGGGACTGCCCGTGACCGACGACCCCGACGACGCGTTCTTCCGGGGCCGCAACCCGGCGTGATGCGGCTGCTCGACGGGGATGACGTCGACGTCCTGGCGAAGGGCGACGCTGGGCTACTCGCCGCGCGACTGTCCGCCACGATGGCCGCCGTCGGCGGCTGCTCGGTGGGGCGAGTGCAGATCGGCGATGAGCAGGCATGGATGCGGGTCCTGGCGGGCATCGTCCCCGACCTCGAGCTGGTCGGCTACAAGGAGTTCCATCGCGTCGGCAAGCGGGTGCGCTATCACGTCTCTCTGTTCGACCTCGAGACCGGCGACGCACTGGGGATCGTCGACGGCCGCCGCATCACCAGCCTGCGGACGGCGTCGACGGCGGCGCTAGCGTTCCAGCACGTATTCGCCGACCGGCCGCTGACGATCGGGGTCGTCGGATCGGGCGAAGAGGCGACCGAAGGGCTCCGGGCAATCGCGGCCGCCGTGACGGTGCGCGGCGCGCGGGTCTTCTCTCCAACCCCGGCGAATCGCGATGCGTACGCGACCGCGATGACGTCAGAGCTCGAGATTCCCGTCGAGTCCGTCGACTCCGTCGAGGAGGCGCTTCTGGGCGCGGACACTGCGTACGTCGCGACGGCCGCGAGGGCGCCGGTCGTCTGCCACGATCAGGTCAGCGACCTCGGGTTCGTCGCCGCGGTCGGAGCCACCCGTCCGGACCACCACGAGCTCTCGGGCGACGTCGTCGCAGGGGCGCGAGCGGTCGTCGTCGACTGTGCCGACGCGCTCGAGGAGCCCGGAGACATGCACGACGCGCTGCGGTTTGGCTGGGACCCGTCTGCGGCGCTCCTGTTGGGTAATTGGCTCACTGAGCCGTTCGACGCCGGGTCCGGGACGACGCTGTTCAAGTCGATCGGGAGCGTTGAGCAGGACCTGGTGCTCGCACACCAGTTGCTGCTCGCGGCTGAGGAGCGGGATGTCGGTCGCGTGGTGGACGAGATCGGCAGCCTGCGCGTGATGCGATAGGAGGACCGCGATGCGGGTTGAGGTTGATCTCGAGACCTGTCAGGGCTACGCAAATTGCGTAGTCGAGGCACCCGACGTGTTCGACCTCGATGAGAACACGAACAAGGCGGTGGTGCTGGTGGAAACGCTTCCCGAGGAGCTCGAGCAGGACGCGCTACGGGCAGTCGACAACTGTCCGGTGGGCGCGCTCACGTTCCATGGGTAGGGTCGCGCAAGCTCCGCAGTCTGTTGGAGCGCCTTGACAGTAAAGGATCTTTGTAATACGAATTGCGGTATGACTTGCCTGGTAAGTCGGCTCGCGCACGTCGAGCTCGGCGTACCTGACCTCGAGGCCGCGGCCGCTTTTTACTCGGAGGCGTTGGGCATGGAGGCGGTCCGGCAGGAGGGCGATCGGACGTACATGGCGTGCGGCGCGACGAACACCTACGAGCTGCAGCTGCGCGCCGGCGAGTCCGAGTTCGGTCACTTTGCGTTCTCGGTGTGTGGACACGAGGCGCTCGAAACGCTTACCGCGCGCCTGGCCGCCGCGGGCGCACCGGTCACCGACATCGACGTAAGCGATGAACCGGGACTCGACGCCGGAATCGAGACCGCGCTGCCGGCGGGGCACGTGCTGAGGCTGGTGGTCGAGCGCGACCCTCGTCCCTACGCGGTTTTATCGGAACGCATGCTCGCCGCCTATCAAGGCGTCGGCCCCGTTGCGCTCGAGCACATCACGTTGCTGTGCCCGGACATCGCCACCACAGCGCGGTTCCTGACCGAATTGCTCGAGTTGCGCATCAGTGACTCCGTGCAGCCGCCGGGGGGACCATGGCGTAACACCCACCTGCGCGCCGGCGTCCTTCACCACGACATCGGGCTGCTGCCCGGCGATCAGCCCGCGCTGCATCACTTCTGCTTCGCGGTCCCGTCGGTGGCTAGCCTGGTCAAAGCGGCGGACATGCTGGCGGCCCGTGGCATGTCGCTCGACTGCTCCCTCGGCCGCCACGTGGCCGGCAACAACGTATTCCTGTACTTCAAGGACCCGAGCGGCCACAGGCTCGAGCTGAATACCGACATGGCGCGCGTCGACGCCGCGGCGCCGCCGAAGATCGTCACCAACCCGCTCCCGTTCGACGCGTGGCGCCCCGGCCGACCGCCTTCGCTTGCAGATGGAACTCCGGCGCGGCGGCTGGGCGCGGACGTTTCGATATGAGAACCCCGCCGGACACCCGGGGGATGACAAAGGAGCATGGAAAATGACGACTACCGCAGCTCTCAGCGAGGGTTCCGAGCGACCGAGAGAGGCCGAGTTTCTGCTGGGAGGCGACTCGGGGGTTCGGGTCCGCGCCGTGGACCTCACCCAGACCTTTTCAATCCACACACCGGGGTGGGTCGGCTACCCGTCACCGAAGCTCTACTACTTCCAGCGTCACGCCACCCACGGGATCGTTTCGCAGCTGCTCGAGTTGCCGTTGCACTGCGGGACGCATTTCGACGCGGAGATGCACATCATCTCGGGTGGGAGCGATATCGCCTCTGTCCCCTTGAGCCGCCTGCTCGGAACCGGCGTGATCGTCGACATCTCCGACGAGATGGAGGACTGGGGTGTGATCAAGCCCCGGCATATCACCGATCGCATCGAGGTTCGCAAGGGCGACATCCTCATCTACAACACCGGCTACGGGCGCTTCTTCAACGGCGCTCCCGAGGAGGATGAAGAGCGGTACTTCCTGCGCCATCCGGGCGGCGACCGCGAGTTCGCCGAATGGATCGTCGAGATGGAACTGGCCTGGACTGGGTTCGACTGCGCCTCGGGCGACAATCCACTGAACACCTCGATTCGCACGAAGTGGCGTCCGGAGATAGCACGGCAGTTTCAGGAGCGATGCGGGCGGGACGCCGACGAGCTGTTCCCGGTCGACGATCTGTTCGTCATGCACCGGGTTCCGTTCCGGCAGGGCATCTGTCACGTCGAGAACTTGGGAGGCGATCTGGGAACGATCGGGACGAGGCGCTGCGTGATCGGAGCCTTTCCGATGCCGATCACCGGGGGTGAGGCCTCACCGTGCCGCGTCGTGGCCTTCGTCGAGGCGGACGACGCCTGAGCAGGCCTCCCTCTCGACATTCAACCGTAACGCCTGCTGGGTGATGGGTCGTCTATTATTCGTATAACGAACGACCTAGCGGCGGACACCTCGCAGGTATGGCCAAAGAAAACTCATTTGCTCTAGAGCCGCTGGACGACACTCCGCTCGCCGAGCGTGTACGCAAGGCAATCCTCGACGCCATTCTCGAAAAGCGCTTCGAGAACAGGCTGCCGCCCGAGGATGTGCTCGCCGAGATGCTCAATGTGAGCCGCACGACGATTCGCAGCGCCCTCCAGAGCCTCGAGGAGCACGGCGTCGTTAACCGCAAGCGCGCGGTCGGAACCACCATCAACGCCCATATTCGCCGGTCGGCGTTGGCCCTACAGCGACTCACCGGATTTGACGCCTTGCTGCGGGAGCAGGGATACCAGGTGAAGATTCAGACCGAGTGGGAGCGGGCGGTGCCTCCCCGGGACGTGCGCGAGGTATTCGAAATCGCCTCGGATCGTGAATGCCTGCTGACGCTCAAGAACTACCTGATCGAGGACCGGCGCACCGCGATGGTGATCCGTGACGTCGTTCCCTGGGACACGCTCCGAGACGAAGACTTCAACGACCCCGTGCCCGCGTCGCTGTTCGAGTTCACACGGCGGCACTGCAAGACCCCGATCGACCACGCCGTGGTCGAGGCAATGGCGCTGGTCCAGACGTCGCCGGCCAAGACGGCCCTCGACGTGAAGAAGGGGCAGCCGTTCATGCGGCTGCACGAGATCCATTACTCGAAGGCCGGCAAGCCGCTTGCGTTCTCCACGATCGACGCGGACAACGACTACGTGACGTTCGAGATCTTCCGACGGGGCTAACTCCGCACGATCTCCCAGCGATGGCGATTGACCCCAAGGCGGCGGAACTTGTCCTGAGCGCGATCCGCGAGGACGAGCTCGTCGATCTGGCGGTTCATCTCTCGAGCATCGAGAGCCCGCCCGGCTTCGAAGGCCAGGTCGGCGGCGCCATCCACGCGTGGCTGCTCGACCACGAGTTCGCTCCGCGCCGTGTCGGGATGTTCGAGGACCGCTTCAACGTGTTCGCCGAGCTGCCGGGCGCCGGGCGCGGGCCTGCGCTCGCGTTCAACGCCCACATGGACGTCTCGGTCACTCGCGAAGACCATCTCACGACCCGCGACCCGAGCCGAGCCGATTACCACCTGGGGTGGGCCGAAGGTGACATGCTGATCGGAAATCCGATCGTCAACGACAAGGGTCCGATGTCGGCGTACTTGATCGCCGCCAAGGCGATCAAGGAGACAGGAGTACGGCTCGACGGGAGCGTGTACCTGGGAATGGTCGCCGGCGAGATCGGGCAGGAACCGGTCGACGAGTTCCAGGGCAAGCGGTACCTGAGCAAGGAGGTGGGAAGCCGTTACCTCCTCAATCACTCTCCGCGACCCCAGTTCTGCCTGTGCGCCGAGGCAACGGAATTCCGCAAGGGGTGGGTCGAGGCAGGCAAGGCCTTCTACAAGATCACCGTTTACGGCGGCCCGGTCCTCTACACCCCATTCCTCCGGCGTCCGTACTCTCGAGAGGAGCAGCCGAACGCAATCCTGCGGGCCATACCCTTGCTCGAGCGGCTCGAGGAGTGGGCGTATGAGTACGAGCAGGAGAACCGCTATGAAGGCCCGGGCGGGATCGTCGTCCCGAAGGTGAACATCGGGGCGGTCCGGGCGGGGCGTCCATGGATGATCATCACCAATCCCGAGGTGTTCATGGTCTACCTCGATATCCGGACCGTCCCCGGGCAGGACGGTGGCCTGATCCGCCACACATTCAAGGAGATGCTCCACAGCCTCGGGCTGGAAGGGGACGTCGAGCAGTTCGTAAACCGCGACGGTTACGAGGCCAAGGGAGTCGAGCCGCTGGTTGCGGCGCTCGACGAAGCGCACGTCGCGGAGTTCGGCACCGTCCCTGAGATCGCCACCGTTCCCGAGACCAGCATGTGGCGCGACCACAACGTCTACAACGAGGTCGGGATTCCCGCGCTGACCTACGGCCCGCCCGGGCGCGCCGGCGATGGGACCTACGCGGTGTCAAAGGCAGACCTTCTTCGCAGCGCGCGCGTCTATGCGCTCACCGCGCTGTCACTCTGCGGCGGCCGGGCCTGACGGCGTCAGACCTATCCGATCATCCGGCATGCATGATGCGCCAATTGACGCCGGCCGGCGAAGCCCTCGGCGTGTCGCGCATGCCCCACACGCATACTCGGCCACGGTCTCCGGCTGGTGCCTGAATTGGCGTGATATGCACGCGGTCGGATCCGCGAGGGAACGCGCCACCCCGCCCTCCAGGTGCCCGCCGTTAAAGCCGTCCGCCCCGACGCCCGCCGCGGAGTCACACAACTAGCCCGTCGACGGACCCGAGTGCGGTCCGAACGGTTGCTCGAGCGCCTTCCCCAGCTCGAGTGGGTCCTGCCAGGTCAGCGCTTCCAGCAGCAGCGCGTCGAGCCGTATCGAATACGGGAGGCGCAGCGATTGGATTTCGAGGCGTTCACCGTTGCGCGTCTGGACCACGCGCACGCGCACCGAGGTGAACTCATTGGTGACCGTGAAGCCGCCTGGCTGATCGTCGTCTTCGTGCGTGGTCAGAAGACCACCCGCATGTGCGCGAACTCCACCACCGTGGCGTCGAGGATCACGTACCGTCGCCGCAGGGACCAGTCGCTGCCCGCGCGCGCGATCAGGTCGAACCGCTCGGCGGCCAGGAGCGTCGGCTGATCGGACTGCCTGGCGGCGGACAGCAGCACGTTTGAGCGCACGTCGAGCACATCTTCGTCCTCGGTGACGCGCACACGGACGTTCGAGACGAAGTGGCGGTAGCGCACGGGCGGGCTCTCCGACCACGCGATCTCCCACATGTCCGGCTCGAACCGCCGGAACCAGTGCTCGGTCAGCGTCTCGCGGGTCTCGTCGATGATGAACGCGTCCGGGTCGTAGTGGGGCTTCGCCGGGTTGTCGGGCGTGAACGTGACCGGCATCTTGTAGACGAAGTTTTCGTCCACTAAGCGGAGCCAGTCGCGGTAGTTACGGTCGTCGATCAGTTCCGCCTCGCGCTCGAGAAAGTGACGGATCGAGGCGTGCGTGTCGAGGTCGGCAAACACTCGCGCAGCGCCGGCTGGAATCTCGACGCTCATGACCGCGCTGACGTGGCGGCTACGGCCTGGCCCGCTGGGTGGCTGCCGTTGGTGCTGGCGCCGTCGCCGAGGAGCTCGCGCCAGCGCCGCCAGAACGCGCGCTGCGTCTGCTCGCTCTTGTCCGCGTCGTAGACCGTGCCCGGCCAATCGACGCTCGCATCGATCTCGTTGCGCATGCCCCCCTCGAGCGTCACCGGCTCGTCGATGATCACCGAGCCGGGGCTCGAGTTGGCGGCGAGGCTCACGTAGTTCTCGATGTCGTCGACCTGGAACATTCCCGCCGGACCCGAGGTGCGCAGATTGGCGTTCTGACTGGTGGAGCGCCACTCCTTCGGGCTGTCACGGGGCACCAACCCCCACCACAACATCTCGTTGCGGTCTGGCGCGAGCGGGTACTGGAGCGTGAAACGCAGGAAGCGGCACGCGCTGCCGGACTTCTCGGTCGAGGTCTTGAAGTTCTCCATCACCGTCAGGTTGGGGAAGATGTTCCCGTGCATGATCGAGAGCCGGCTCTGGGCGGTGATCTGGCTCGGGGTCAGGTTTGACTCGATCTCGTCCCACATTTCCTCGGGATATCCGAAGAACGAGGGTCGCGGCGGGGTTATGCCCATCTGATGGACGCGGAAGGTGTGACCGTTCTCGCATACGACCACACGGCCCCGGTAGGGCTTGGTTCCCATCTCGCCCAGCGACGCCAGCATCTCGGGCGAAGCGAACATGCCGATTTGGACGCCTGACTGGTGCGTGATCTGGGTGTGGTAGCCGTCCCCGCCCACGTTCTCGGTCTCCGGCTTCCAGTTGGTCGGGGCGATCGTCCTCATCGGGGAGCCGATCACCTCCAGGCCGTCGTTCCACTTGCCGAGCATCGACTGGAGATACCAGCCCGCACTGCCGAGGTAGTCGCGCAGACTCGGTGCATCGGGATCCCAACACGCGAAGATCAGCCCCGTGAACGAGTCGACGTGCGGGGGCTGGAACAGGCCGAATCGCGACTTGTCGAAGTCACGGCCATACACCTCCGCGACGAATGTCACGCCGACCAGCTTTCCGGTGTTGGCGAACGTCCAGCCGTGGTAGGGGCAGCGGAAGTGCGACGCGTTCCCGCGGTCGGCCCTGCACAGGGCCACGCCGCGATGGCGACAGGTGTTGGCGAGCACGCGGATCTCGCCGTCCTCGGCGCGGATGACGATCACCGGGTCGACGCCGAGGCGCCGCAGCACATAATCGCCGGGCTCCGGGATCTCGCTCTCGTGCGCGAGGAACAGCCAGGACTTCTTGAAGATCCGCTCGTGCTCCAGGCGGAAGACGTCCGGATCCCAGTACGCCCGCCGCCGGACGTCAAAATGGCCGTCGAACTCGGTGATCAGCTCCGTCGTCATGCGCTAGCTCCTGACGAATATTCGCACCTCCCCGGCACGATCCGCGTGATCCTTGGCCGTGGCGTGTGTGGTAGCCTACCGGTCCATCGTAATACGAATGTCAAGGATTCTGAGGGAGAGCGAACCTGACGGCAGAGATCACCGTTCACTGTGTCCTCAATGGCCGCGCGACGAGCATCGACGCGCCGGAGCATTGGACGCTGGCCGACGTTCTCCGGGAGAAGGCCGGGCTCACCGGGCTGCACCTCGGGTGCGAGCACGGGGTCTGCGGGGCGTGCACGGTGCTGATGGATGGCGAGCCCGTGCGTTCGTGCATCGTTCTGGCCGCCCAGGCCGACGGCCACGAGATCTCGACGGTCGAGGGACTCGCCGCTGACGACGCGCAGTCGCTGCACCCGGTGCAGCGAGCGTTCATCGATCAGCACGCCCTTCAGTGTGGCTATTGCACTCCTGGGTTCATCATGCTGATCGCAGGCGTGCTGGAGCGCGAGCCGGACGCCTCGCCTGATCGACTGAGGCAGTTGCTGTCTTCAAACATCTGTCGCTGCACCGGGTACAAGTCGATCGCGACGGCAGCGCTCGCCGCGCAGCAGGAACTGAACGCCCGGTGACTACCGTCACCCAGTCCGGCAGCAGATTCGTCGGCGAGCCCATCCGGCGCCTGGAGGATCGCGCGCTGGTTACCGGCCGGGGGCAGTACGCCGCGGATCTTCACCGTCCCGGCCAGGTCTGGGCCCGAATCGTCCGCAGCCCGGTCGCGCACGGCGCCATCGTCAGTGTCGACCTCGACGCGGTCCGCGAGATGCCGGGCGTGATCGGCGCGTACGCCTCCGGCGATGCCCCCGAGCTGGCAGCGGCACGGATCCCTCCGCGACTAGAGGCCGCGGAGGAATCCCCGATCCCGGAGTGGGGCCTTCAGCCGATCATCGCCTCGGACCGCGTGCGGTACGTCGGCGAGCCGGTCGCCGTCATCGTCGCGACCGATCCGTACCTGGCCGAAACGGCTGCCCAGCGGGTCTGGGTCGACGTCGACGAAGAGGAGGCGGTGCTCGATGCGCTCGACGCCCTCGAAGACCGGGTGCTGCTTCACCCTGACCAGGGAACGAACGTCAATGTCGACATGCGCTTCGCCGGCGGCGGCGACGTCGATGCGCTGCTTGCCCAAGCCGACATCGTGATCTCCGAGCGGTTCTACGAACACCGCCACGGCTCGACGCCGCTCGAGACCCGCGGGTTCCTGGCCGAGGTGGGCGACGATGGCCGGCTCACGGTTTGGGGCGCGGCGAAGGTCAAGCACTTCAACCTGCGAGCGGTCGCACGCGTCCTCGGGTTGCCGCCGTCGCAGGTGCGCTTCGTGGAGCCCGATGTCGGCGGCGCGTTCGGTGCCCGCGGCGAGCTCTACCCCGAGGACTACATCATCCCGTGGCTGGCGCTCAGGCTGAACCGGCCGGTCAAATGGGTCGAGGACCGCGCCGAGTCGCTGGTGGCGCTCAATCAGTCGCGGGAGCACTACATCGACGTCGAACTGGGCGCCACGGCCGACGGACGTCTGCTCGGCTTCCGCAGCCGGAACGTGACCTCGCTCGGCGCGTACATGCGCACGAACGGGATCGTGCCGCCGATGCTGTGCGCGCAATCGATGCACGGCCCGTACGCATGGCAGGGGTTCGAAGCGCACGCGCTCGGCGTGCTGACGAACAAGACACCGCTGGGGACGTTTCGCGGACCCGGAGAGGTCGAGGCTACCTTCGCCCGCGAGCGCATGCTCGACATCCTCGCCCGGCGCCTCGGCCTCGACCCCGTCGAGCTTCGCGTTCGGAACCTGATTGCCGCCGAGGCGATTCCGCACACCGTGTCGTTCGGTCCCGAGAAGGACGACGCGCTGCGATTCGGCAGCGGAAACTACCCCGAGCAGCTGGACCGGTTGCTCGACCACGTCGGCTACGCGTCACTTCGGGAGCACGTCGACTCCGGCGAAGATCCGGAGACCTTGATCGGGATCGGGGTTGCGTGCTCGGTCTCCGAGAGCGGGGTTGGTCACTCCGAATGGGCCCGTGTGGTCGCGGAGAGCGACGGGTCGTTCACGACGTACGTCGGAGTCGCGGCGGTCGGCCAGGGGATCCGTACCGCCCTGGCGCAGGTGGTGGCGGATCAGTTCGACGTGCCGATCGAACGCGTGCGCGTGACACATGCGGACACCGATGAGGTGGAGGAGGGCGAGGGCGCTTTCGGGGACCGAGGCATGATCTTCGGCACCGGCGCCGCGCTGGCGGCGATCGCCGATCTCAAGCTGCAAGCCCGCCGCTCGTTGGCGGAGCGCATCGGCGAGGATGCCGACGGCATCGAGGCGATCGGTGATGCGGTGGTGTCCGGCGGCGAGCGCTGGTCGCTCGGTGAGCTCGGCGTGGCCGGGGTCGGCCGGTTCGAGCCCGGGGGGCCGACGTGGCTGTCGTTCTGCGCGGCGGTGGCCGTCGTAGCCGTCGACGTGCCCACCGGAAGGGTGACGCCGGTTCGGTACGCGGGTTGCTATGACCCGGGGACAGCGGTCAATCCGCTGATGCTGGAGGGCCAGTTCACCGGCGCCGCCGCGCAGGGACTCGGCGGCGCGCTCCTCGAGGAGTCCTCCTACGACGCCACCGGCCAGCCCCTGTCGACGACCTTCATGGACTACATGCTGCCGACGATGGCGGAGATCCCCGAGATCGAATCGCTCATCTTGGAATATCCCGAGCCGACGACTCCGCTCGGCGTCAAGGGCGGCGGCAACTCCGGGATCATCTGCACGCACGCGGCGATGGCCAATGCGGTCTCGGACGCGCTGCGCGCGTATGGCGCGCAGGTGACGTCGATGCCGCTGCGCGCCGACGCCGTGCGCGCGTTGATCAGGGCCGCGGAGACGAGCCGGTGAAGCTGCCCGCGTTCGCGTATACGCGCGCGCGCACGATCGACGACGCCCTGTCGTTGCTCTCGGAACACGGCATCGACGCGAAGCTGCTCGCCGGGGGCCAGAGCCTGCTTCCGCTGATGAGCCTGCGGATGGCCGCACCCGCGCACCTGGTCGACATCAGCGAGCTCGACGAGTTGCAGTACATCCGCGAGGAGCAGGCGACGCTGGTGATCGGTGGGACGACCCGGCACGTCGCGCTCGAGGCGGCGCGCCCCGCCGGCAGCTGGAGGGCGTTCAGCGACGCCATGCCGCTCGTCGGGCATCTTCCGATCCGCGTGCGCGGCACGATCGGAGGCTCGCTGGCGCATGCCGACGCGACGGCGGAGCTGCCGCTTCTGGCGACGACGTTCGGCGCGAAGGTCGTCGCGCGGTCGGCCGGCGGCGCACGGGAGATCCCGGCGGAGTCGTTCTTCCGGGCTCATCTGACGACCGCGCTGGAGCCGAACGAGGTCCTCGTCGAAGCCCGGTTCCCCAACCCGCCGGCCGGGGCGGTCAGCGCATTCGAAGAGTTCGCCGAGCGCGCGGGCGACTTCGCGCTCGCGTCCGCGTGCGCGGTCGTCGCGGTCGACACCTCCGGCATCTGTACGTTTTGTCGCGTCGGCCTGGGCGCAGTCGCGCCGCGCCCGATTCGGTCGCCGTCGGCGGAGGCGGCGCTGCTCGGTTCGCGGCTCGACGACGAGACGATCGCGAGCGCCGGGGACGCAGCCCTCCACGATTGCAACCCGCGCGGCGGACTACACGTGAGCGCCGAGTTTCGCCGCGAGCTGATCGCGACGATGGTGCGCCGCTCGCTCCGGCGGGCAGCCCGGCGCCTGCGGACCCCGGAGACCTGAGATGCAGGTACAGAATGGGTTCGAGGTGGCACAGCCGAGCGATGCCGTGTGGGACCTGCTGATGGACGTCCCCCAGGTCGTGTCATGCGTCCCCGGTGCCGTGTTGCTGGACACGATCGGCGAGGATCGCTGGAACGCCGAGCTGCGCGTACAACTCGGTCCGATGGCGATGGTGTTCGACTCCGAGGTCACGCGGGTTGAGGCCGACAGGAGTGCGGGGACGGTCCGGCTGGTCGTGAAGGCCAGGGAGCGCAGCGGCCGCGGGGGCGCCTCGGCGGAGATCCGCTCGGAGCTCATGGAGGTCGCGGACGGCACTCGAGTGACTGTCGAGACGGACATGCGGCTTCAGGGGGCCGTCGCACGAGTGGGGCGAAGCGAGATCATCGAAGACGTATCCCAGGAGATGACCGACGCCTTCGCCACCTGCCTCAAGGGGAGGCTGATGCAGGATCCTGTGATGTCGCAGGCACCGCCGCGCGTATCGGTGTTCCGGGTGGTTCTGAGGACGATCCGGGCGCGCCTGCGACGAATCTTCCGACGCCATGACTGAAGCCACGATTCAGCGTCGGTACCGCTCGGCCATCGGGCACTTCGCCAGCGGGGTCGCCGTCGTCACCGCGAGCGGGTCCAGCGGTCCCGCCGGCATGACGACAAACGCGGTCTCCTCGTTGTCGCTCGAGCCGGTCCTTTTGCTCGTGTGCTTCGACAACACGAGCCGTACGCTTCCGATTGTTCGCGAGACCGAGCGGTTCGCCGTCAACGTGCTGCGCGGTGAGGACCTGCACCTCTCGCGCATCTTTGCCTCGAAGATGATTCCGCACGAGAAGTTCAACGACGTCACGCATCGTGTCGACCATGGAGTTCCCGTGCTGAACAACGCGCTGGCGTGGTTCGTGTGCGACCTGCGGGACCTGATCGAGGCCGGTGATCACACGATCGGGATCGGAAAGGTCACCGCCTTCGACTATCACGACTCCGGGGCTCCGCTGGTCTTCTTCCGCGGCGACTACATCGCGCTGGAGAACGGCTCCGAGCCCGGCGCCGGCGACTGACCCATGGTGACTCGATCGCCATGAGCCGTGCGCTCTCGCTCGCGATCTGCCAGGTGAGTGGACCGCCCTACGCAGGGGATCGCAACCGCCGGGCGAGCGTCGAGGCCGCGGAGGGAGCGTTCGAGCGTGGAGCTGACGTCGTCGTGCTGCCGGAGCTGATCGTCCCGGGCTACGGAGCCGACCGCGATCAGCTGCTCGAGCTTGCCGAACCGCTCGACGGGCCGACCGTCCGCGCATGGACCGGGGTCGCGGAGCGCAGCGGCGGTTACATCGCCGGCGGTCTGTGCGAGCGGCACGGAGGATCGCTGTTCAACTCGGCCGTCGTCGTCGGCCCCGAAGGACTCCTACTGCATTATCGAAAGCTGCATCTGTTCAGCGAGGAGAAAAACGCGTTCGAGCCCGGAGACCTGGGCCTTCCGGTGATCGATTCACCGCTGGGCCGCATCGGCGTGTGCGTGTGTTATGACCTGCGCTTCGTAGAGACCGTCCGCATCCTCGCGCTCCGCGGGGCGCAGCTCGTACTCGTCCCGACGGCGTGGGTAGGCGGTTTCGACACCGAGCCGAGCGACGAGAACGGCGTCGCGCGGCAGGCACACGCCGCGGCGATACAGGCCAACCTGTCGCAAGTGTTCATCGCGTGCGCCTCGCAGGCGGGGACGTTCGGCGAGACGATCTTCCTCGGATCCTCGGTGGTCGTGGATCCGACCGGCTCGGTCGTCGCGGGGCCGTTGCCTGGAGACCGGGACGAGACGGCGATCGCCCGCATCGACCTCAGCGACGCCGACCGCGCGCAGGATCGGAGCGACCTGATCCGGCCGCGGGCAGACCGCCGGACCGACGTCTACCGAGTGGCGGTCGACGGCGAGCTGCTGTGATCTCGCGGTCGGTGCTCGACAACCCGTCGCCGTGAGGCGCGCCACCGCGCACCGACCTGTACAAGGCCCGAAACCTCCCCTGCCCGTCGCGACCTTCGGGACATAAGCGTGTGGGGGATGCTTATGTCCCGGGGGCGGGACGCGAGTGGAGCGCTTTCGGGCCTTGTACAGGTGATGGAGGCGTGCGCCTAACGGCGCTCGCCGTCGCACCGGCGGCGCAAGCGCGGATCAGTCAACGCCGGCGGAGTCCAGCCGATGTCCTCCCGGTTGAGCGTGGTGCCGGGTGGAACGAGTTCATCGATGCGGTCGTGGACGTCGTCCGAGAGGCGCACCCCGGCCGCTTGCAGATGGCTCTCGAGATGCTCGTGGACGCGTGGGCCGATGATCGCCGAGGTCACGGCACGGTGCGAGAGCACGAAGCCGAGGGCGAGCTGGATCAGGGTGAGACCCGCGTCGTTTGCGAGCTGGGATAGCTGCTCCACCAGGTCGAGCTTGCGCTCCGCGATCGGCGTCCCGTCGAGGTCGAAGTAGTCCGGATGTTTGACCGCGCGCGAGTCCTCGGGCGGAGCCGTGCCGCGGCGATACTTGCCGCTCAACCATCCGCCGTTCAGCGGACTCCATACCAACACGCCGAGGCCGTAGCGCTCGGCTACAGGAAGGACGGCGGCCTCGGCATGCCGAGCGAAGATCGAGTAGGACGGCTGCTCGGTGGCGAACCGTTCCCGCCCGCGGCGCTCTGAGACGCACTGCGCCTCGACGATCTGCTCGGCGGGGAAGGCGGAGGTTCCTACCGCGCGAACCTTGCCCTGCCTAATCAGATCGGACAAGGCACCAAGCGTCTCGTCGATGTCGGTGCTCGGGTCCGGGCGATGGACCTGGTAGAGATCGATCCAGTCTGTGTCGAGTCGCCTGAGGCTGTCCTCGACGGCGGTCGTGACCCAGCGCCGTGAGTTGCCGCTCCGATTGAGGCCCTCGCCCATCTGGTGGTGGAACTTGGTCGCCAAGACGACCTGGTCGCGCCGGCCACGGAGTGCGCGCCCGACGAACTCCTCGCTCCCGCCGAACGCATACTCGTCGGCGGTATCGACGAAGTTGATGCCGGCGTCGAGGGCCGTGTCCACCATTCGCTGGCACTCATCCGCGTCCCGGTTTCCCCAATCGCCGAACATCATCGTTCCGAGGCAGAGCTCGCTCACTTTGATTCCGGTCCGGCCCAGTGTGCGGTATTCCACTCCGTGCTCCTTACGCGTTCGCCGGCTCACCGCGGCCCGGGTGCCCGGCCGCTCCGTCCCGGCGTGGGGGCCGGGGCCGGGACGGAGCTGACCAAGCCTTGTGCGGTGGAGCCCTGATTGGCCGTTACGAGCCGGGCCAGATGAGCGTGCTGCCCTTGTAGAGCGAAGCGACCAACGTCGGATCCAACACCTGCGAGAGCGGAGGCACGTTCTTCGCGCCGCCGTACTTCGTCACCAGCGTGACGCTCGGCTGCCACTCGCTGTCCGTCTGCACGCCGGGCGGGAGCCCGTTGTTCTTGAGGACGTAGGTCGACTCGGTGGCCCAGACCTTGGACTCCAGATCGGGCGGGAACGCCTTACCCAATCCGTTGGCTGCAGCCAGCCCGGTCATGTATTTCACGCAGACCGCCTGGTTCGTGATGCAGTACTGGAGCGCCTTGAGATCCGCCCGCATCCAGTCCGC
This sequence comes from uncultured Solirubrobacterales bacterium, assembly GCA_963849675.1. Lineage (GTDB taxonomy): Bacteria > Actinomycetota > Thermoleophilia > Solirubrobacterales > Solirubrobacteraceae > Palsa-465. Next base: position 93,322 of record CAWKIW010000003.1, read on the forward strand.
GGCGACGGCACGGTTCTTGTTGTACCAGGAGGTGTTCACCTGCATGACGGTGTACGTTCCTCCCACGCCGTACTGGGACGGCAGGAACTCGTTGAACTTCTGGTGAGCCAGCTTCAGTTCGTTCGGTTCATTGGAGGCAAACCCGATCGCGCCGTCGATCTGACCCCGCGTGACGACGGTCGGGTCGAAGCTCGTCAGCGAGAGGAACTTGACCTTCTTGGGGTCTGCCCCGGCGGCTACGAGCATCGCGTCGGCCGCCGGCGTCACGTTGATGTGGTAGCCGAGCGTGCCGCCTTCGAGCTGCTTGAGGTTCGTGATCTTCGCCTGCGTATAGATCGCGTGCGGATCCTGGGCTCCGTCGGTCGCGATGGCCGTGATGTTCGCCCCGTTTGCCTTCGCCAGCAGATCGTCGGCTGCTGATCCGATCGACGTGAACTGTGCCCGGCCCGAGGAGACGAGCTGCTGCCCGTTCTGGGCCGACGCGTTGATCGAGACGTCGAGGCACAGATCCTTGAAGTAGCCCAGATGCTGGGCGACGAACACGTCCATCAGGCCGGCGGCGGCGTCGTACCCAAACGGCGATATGTACGTGATCTTCCCGACGGCCTTGTTGCGGTTGCACTGCGCCGAACTGGCTACCGTGGAGGACGCCCCGGAGCTGTTCGTCGCGTTGGTGCTACCGCTGGAGGCAGTGCTGGAGCTCGCGCTCGAGGTGCTGCTCGAGCTACTGCTCCCGCAGGCCGCCAGAAGGCCGGCGGCCAGAAGCGCAACCGGTGCAGCCGCTAGCCACCTGGTCAGCGTTCCACGACTTACCACTTCATCTCACCCCTCTATGGTTGGCCGACTACGAGGGTCGCGGCGATGCGATCCTCCCTCGTGGCTTCATCATACAAAATTCATAGGCCTTAGAGGGACGATTCCGCAAGCGAGACGGGTTAGGGCATCGTTAGAAGGGTCGGCCGATGCGGCAGTAGCAGGGCAGTCGGGCGCATTGTTGCGCGGGGGTGCGGAGTGGGGATCCATCGATCACCTCTGCGGTCATGTTCGTAGTACGATCTACGAAGATGGATCGGCTGGAGACTGGGAGAGAGAGTACGCCAGCGCCCGCACCCGGAGCCGCCGAGGCCTCGACCGATTTCGGCGGTGGCGGAGGCGTTCGGATCGATGGGATCGTCAAGTCGTTCCCGGCGGGCAAGGGCCGAAATCTCGTCCTGGACGACGTGAGCCTGACAATCGGACGCGGCGAGTTCGTTTCGCTGATCGGCCCCAGCGGCTGCGGGAAGTCGACGATCCTCAGGATCGTCGCCGGCCTGATCCCGGCTGACTCCGGGCGCGTCCTGGTCGACGGCGAGGACGTGAAGGCCGCCACCCGAGAGAAGGCGATCGGGCTCGTCCCGCAGTCCCCGGCGTTGCTGCCGTGGCGGACCGTTCTCAAGAACGTCGAGCTCGCGATCCACGTCAACAGCAAGGCGAGTCAGGAGCGGAACCTCCGGAATCCCGAGGAGATCCTTCGCTCCTTTGGGCTGGGCAACGCGCTGCACCGGCATCCCGCCCAGCTCTCAGGAGGCATGCAGCAGCGGGTGGCGATCGCTCGTGCGTTCGTGTTCGACCCGGGCGTGCTGCTGATGGATGAGCCCTTCTCGGCGCTCGATGAGCTCACCCGGGATCAGCAGCGCCTCGGCCTGCTGCGGTTCTGGCAGTCGAACCGCAAGGCGGTCCTGTTTGTCACCCACTCGGTGCGCGAGGCGGTCGTGCTCTCGGACCGCATCGTGGTGATGTCGACGCATCCCGGCCGGTTCAAGACGATCATCGACGTTGATCTCGCCCGCCCCCGTGGGGAGGACGTGTACGAGAGCGCTGGGTTCCGAAAGGTTGAATCCGAGGTGCGGGCGGCGCTCCGCGAAGTGACGGAGCCGACGTATGCCTGAGATCCGCGACGAGCTCGCGCTCGAGACGCAGATCGTCGCCGAGGCCGGGCGTGGCGTCGAACGCGACCAGGAACTGGCCGTTGCCGAGTCGCGGGGCGGGCGCTGGTCGCGCCTGCGGGTCGGGGTCTGGCTGCCACCCTTGATCGCGTTCGCGATCGCCGCCGGCCTGTGGCAGTGGTACGCGCACGGGCACCCGTACGCGATCCCGACGTTCGGCGCGATCTGGAAGAGCCTCAAGAGCCAACCCGGGCTGTACTGGTCGAACTTCCTGACGACGCTCAAGGAGATCGTGATCGGCGCCGGCGGCGGAATCATCATCGCTTTCCTGCTCGCGATCCTGATGGCCGAGCTTCCGGTGTTCGAGCGCGCCTTGATGCCGCTGGCCGTAATGCTCATGGTCACGCCAGTGATCGCGATCGCGCCGGCGCTGGTGATCGCATTCGGCTTTGGACTGTTCCCCAAGTACCTGCTGACCGGGATCATCGTGTTCTTCCCGATGCTGGTGAACTCTCTGGCCGGACTCCGCGCCGTGGATCCGCGCGCGCGAGACGTATTCACGACCTTGCACGCGAACCGCTGGGAGACGTTCCGCTATCTACGGCTGCCCGGCAGCCTGCCGTTTGTATTCGCCGGCCTCCGGATCGCGCTTCCGCTGTCCGTTGTCGGGGCCACCGTCGCGGAGTTCGCCGCCGCGGGCCAGCAGTCCGGATTGGGAGCACTGATCGAGGTATCCGCCTCCCAGGTCGACCTCCCCGTCATCTGGGCGTCGATCGCGATTCTGTGCGCGCTCGGCATCGCGTTCGTCGTGATCCTGGGCGTAATCCACAAGAGGGTCCTGTGGTGGGACCACGGCACCGAACAGCTCACGTGAGGGCATAGGTAAGGAGTGAAATCTTGAGGAAGCTGAATTTAGGGATGTTCGACAACGCGCAAGCGAACGGTTTTGGCATGGCACCCTGGCGTCATCCCGATGATCAGCGACACCGCTTCACGGAGCTCGACTACTGGATCGAGCTGGCCAAGATGTGTGAAGACGCGAAACTCGATTTCATGTTCCTGGCCGACGCGTGGGGCTTTGCCCAGGTCAACGGGAAGCGCCCCGATGTCTGCTTCACCGAGGGCCTCGATCTCCCGCGGCTCGATCCCGCGATCGTGCTCGCCACCGTCACGCCCGAGACCAAGGATCTCGGGCTGGTGATGACCGCGGCGACGCTCGTCGAGCTGCCTTATTCACTCGCCCGCCGTCTCTCGAGCCTCGATCACCTGTCATCCGGACGCCTCGGGTGGAACGTTGTCACGACCGGTCTCGCGGACACCACCTCGGCCAATTTCGGCCGCCCCATGCCACCTCACGACAAGCGCTACGACATGGCCGACGACTTCATGGAAGTCGTGTACAAGCTTTGGGAGGGCTGCTGGGATCCCGGCGCGGTGCTCGCCGACAAGGGCGGTATCTATGCCGACCCCAGCAAGGTGCACCGCATCGATCATGATGGCGCCTACTTCACGTCGCACGGTTACGGCAACGCGCCTGCGTCGCCGCAGGGAACGCCACTGTTGTTCCAGGCCGGCAGTTCGAGCCGTGGACGGCAGTTTGCGGCAAGGCACGCCGAGTGCGTGTTCCTGGGCTCGAAGCCGAGCGGGCTGGCGGGTCTTGTCTCCGCGATCCGCAAGGAGGCGGCGGCGCTCGATCGCGACCCGATGTCGGTCAAGGCGCTCGCCGGCGTCTCGACGGTGATCGCACCGACGCGCGAGCAGGCCGAGAAGGAGTATCGGCGGATCATCGACGCTCAGAACCCCGATGTGGCCGTCGCGTCCTATGCGATGTTCACGGGCATCGACCTGTCGGCACATGACCCGGATACGCCGATGGCAGACCTCCACACGGAACTGGGTCAGACCCAAGTCGACAGGTTCAAGGGACAGACGGTTGGCGACGTGCTCGCCGATTTTCGCCAAAAGGGAGTGAATCCCTGGATCATCGTCGGCACGGCAGAGGAGGCCGCCGATGAGTTGTGTGCCGTGGCAGACGAGGCGGAGCTCGACGGATACCTGGTGACGCCGCTGATCCAGCCTCGGGCGACGGAAGACTTCATCGAGCAAGTCCTGCCGATCCTCCGCAAGCGGGGAGCCGCGCGTGGCGACTACGAGGAGCACACCCTGCGCGAGCGGATCCTCGGACCTGGTCACGTGAAGCTGTCCGACGATCATCCGGGTGCGTCTTACCGGTTCCGGCGAGCACACGCAGCGGCCGCCGCCTGACCCCCAGCTGAATCACTGACTCGCGTGTAACGGGTTCAGCCCGGTCGTACCCGGAGATCCCGTTGGTGAGACCCGGGGGCGAAGGGCCAGCTCAGGCGCGCAGAACCAGGAGCGCGAAGCCAAGCGTGTCCGTGCCGCCGGGTAGCGCGCGCCGCTCACGGATCCGCCGAGCGTAGGTCAGGGACTCGGCCGTACGGTTCAAGCACTTCCGTGCCTTGCCGATGAATTGGCTGAGGCTTCATGACCGCTCCGCCTACCACCCGCGAGTACCCGGCCGTCCGGGCCGTGTGCGCCGGCGTGGTCCGCAGCGGGAGCATGTGGGCGTTCAACGTCGTGCGCCGTCTGCTGGAGCTGGCGCCGCCAGAGCGGCACGTTTCCTGGCAGTGGGCAGAGGGGGCCGAGCTCGACTCCGTCGTCTGGAGCACGCTGGGCGGCGATCACCACGTGATCAAGTGTCACGAGGAGAGCGGGGGCTTCCTGCCCGCGCTTGACGCCCAGTTCGTCAACGGCATCGTTTTCTCGCTGCGGGATCCGATGGCGTCGCTCGCCTCGTGCATGGAGCAGTTCGTCAACCGCGAGCCCTTCTCGCACCACTGGAATTTCGAGACTGCGCTCGGACACGTCGAGGGCGGTTTGAGGCTCGCCCGCCGCGTCGCCGGTCGCCCAGAGGTCGTGCTCGTGGACCTGCATCGCGACGGCGAGCTCAGAAGCCTCGAGCGCATCGTCGAGTTCATGGGTATGACCTTGGCCCCGGAGGTCGTAGGTGCGGTGCGGGACCAGTTCAGCTTCTCGGAGATGCGCGAGCGCTCGGCCCGCATCGCCGAGCAGCCGCCAGAGGCCCTGATGAACGGGATCAACGATCCGGTCACATTCATGCACGCCAACCACGTGGACAAGGGCCCGCGCCGTGACTGGCGCAGTGAGCTCACCGCCGAGCAGATCGCCGTGGCCACCGAGCGCTTCGCGCCCTACGCCGACCTCATGTCCTCCGGCGCCCCCGCGCCGAGGTTTCGCTGGGACACCAAGCCCGGCTTCGTCGCCGCGGCCTGATCGCGACTCCGCGACCATTAGCTCCTGATCTCCTCGTTACCCCGGACCCACTCGCCCCGGCGACTCGGGCGCGCGTGGATATTCGCGTGCGCCGCCGGCCTGCTCGGTGCGCTTTACGCTGCGGTGAGCGCGTACTGGGGCGCGGGCGGCACGGCGCTGCTTGACACGATCGGAGGGACGCTTGAGCACGAGGGGCGGGCTCGCGCCGCCGGCGTGTTGGTGGTCGTCTGGGCCACCGTGGTGGTGAAGGTGGCCGCCAGCGGTATCGGGCTTCTCGCCGTCGCCCAGCCGCGCTGGCTGACGCCCCGTTGGTCCCGAGTGATGCGCGTGGCTGCGTGGCTGGAGGCGGTGGTCCTGATCCTCTACGGCGGCGTCCTGACGCTCGTCGGCCTGCTGGTGCAGGCCGACATCGTCCGCGCGTCGCTTCACGCAGATCACAAGGCGCTGCGGTGGCACGCCTTCCTCTGGGATCCCTGGTTTCTGGTCTGGGGGATTCTGTTGGCGACGGCGCTCGCGCTGTCGCGCGACCCGTCCACCAATCGCCGGCGCCGCCTGCGTACGTCTCAGCCTGCGAAGCCATAAGCTTCGGCCAGGTTGCGGGAGCGGAGCAGTCGGCTCCGGTTCAGCGTCATTTCTTGAGAGGTTGGGAGGTGGTTATCCGATGAGGAAGAGAACGTGGCTTCTGGCGATCTCCGTGGCTCTGACAGTGGCCTGCGTGTTTGCCTCTGTGTCCCAGGCTGCCGGTGCATACAGAGTGAGCAAGCAGACCGCCGCGAGATGGATGCAGGCATACCTGACGGCGTGGGGGACTCGGAACGCCGACGCCGTCGTGAAGCTGTTCACGCCCGGCGGCGTCTATCAGTCGATTCCCGGTGTCTCGAGTCAGACATTCGTCGGACGCAAAGCCATTCACAAGTATTGGTATGACGTCACACGGCCGCAGTCGCTGATTCATGGGATCCAAGGAACTCCGATCGTCAGCGGTAATCGTGCGGCTATCGAGATCTGGGTGACGTTCCGCGACCCGGTTTACAACCCAAAGGGTAATCACATGATCACGCTGCTCGAGACCAACGTGGTCACGTTCGTCAAGGGCGGTTTGGCTTCGAAGAATGTCGAGTACTGGAACATCGTTCCGGGCGTGCACGCACCACCACCTGGGTGGGGGGCCTAGTCGCGGCGTAGCCCCACTGGCAGCGTGACGGTCGGTGCGGTCGTGACCTACGCTGGTGGCCATGGAGCGCCCTGACGGCCTGACCCTTGTCGGCAATCACGTCCGCCTGGAACCTCTGACCCTCGAGCACGTCCCGCCGCTCGTCGCTGCCATCAACGAGGATCCAGCCTCGTTTCGCTTCAGCACCGCACCCCAGACCGAAGCCGCGATGTCGGCGTGGGTGCGAGACGCGTTGGCCGGACGCGAAGCAGGGCGCGAGCTGCCGTTCGCAACGTACTCGTTCGCTGTCGAGCGGATCGTCGGCTCGACCCGGTTCTACGACCTGGAACGCTGGCACCCACCGGCGGAGAAACCGCACCGCGACCGGCCCCCCGACGCCTGCCTGATCGGCTACACGTGGCTGAGCGCGTCTGCGCAGCGAACCGCGTGCAACACCGAGGCCAAGCTGCTGATGCTCTCCCACGCATTCGAGACCTGGCAGGTGCAGCGAGTCGCGTTCCGAATCGACGCGCGTAACGATCGCTCGCGCTCGGCAGTCGAGCGTCTCGGAGCCAAGTTCGAGGGGATCCGGCGCGCGGAGCGTCTCGGCGCCGACGGGAAGGTCCGAGACTCCGCGTTCTATTCGATCCTCGCCGCCGAGTGGCCCGCGGTCAAGAAGGGCCTGATCAGCCCGCTCGCACCTTCGCGCGCCGGTTAGTGGGGCCGTCTTGATCATCTGTGCGTGTGTGGTGGGTCGTTCAGCTCTTGTTGCCTGCTCGCAGCCACGCGATGTAGTCCGCGGCAGCGCGCTCGGTGTTCCAGGCCGGCTCGTAGCCGGTGTCCTGATGCAGGCGGGTGATGTCCAGCCACGCCTGGCGGGTCTCTCCTCCGCTCGGCAGGTCGACCTGGGCGTCGGGGACGATGTGCCGGATCGCCCCGGCGATCTCGGCGTTTGTCGTGGCGTGGCCGGAGGCGACGTTGTAGGTGCGGTGGTTGAGGCGGTCGGCGAGCTGCAGTAGCGCGATAGCCCGGCCGGTGTCCTTGACGTAGAGGAGGTCCAGTGAGTCCTCGGCGTGCGTCCGGCCGCCGACCCCGGACAGGTCCGGCGCGTGGCCGCGGGCGGCGGCGTGGATGAGTTGCGGGGCCGGGAAAAAGGGATCGGGGTTGTGGCCGAGCGGTCCCCAGGTGCCGGAGATGCGGAGGTTGACGACCTCGATGCCGGTGGCGTCCGCGAGGTGACCGCCCAGCAGCTCGCTGATCTTCTTGAACGTGGGGATGAGGTGCGGCGCGCTCATCGACAACGGCATGTCCTCGGTGAGCGGCCCCTCGAAGGGGTCCCGGGCGCCGCCGTAGACGCCGATCGTGCTCGCCAGGGCGACGCGTGTCACGCCCCACTCCTGGGCGGCCTGCATGATGTTGAACAGGCTGCCGAGCGACCGTCGCGCCGCTTGCACCGGCGGCTCGGAGCTCGGCGGCCACGGCATCGAGCCGGCGAGGTGGACGATTCCGGTAATCCGGTAACGCCGGCCGACGTCGCGCAGCGCGTCGAGATCGGCGGCGTCGGCCTGCTCCACCGCGACCCCGCGGTTGAAGCGGCCGGGGGGCGCCTCGGCATGGCTGCGCTGGACGAGCACGCATTCCTCGCCCGCGTCGAGTAGCGCCTGCACGGTGTGCGAGCCGATGAAACCCAGCCCGCCGGTAATCAAGATCATCGCCGTCCTCATTTCGTCCTTAGAGCTGATCGTCAGTGGTGCTGACGATCAGCATAGCGATACGCTCCGGGCATGTCCAGTGACAACGGACCTGGCCCTGCGGTGAGCCGAGCGCCTCGGATACCTGTTCAAGCACGCCCAGATTCGGATGCACGAGCTCAATACCGAGGCGCTGGCCCCGTACGGCATCGACCCGCGCGAGCTCGGCATCCTGCTCGTCATCTCGAGCCACGAGCCCGGCTCTCAGCTGCAGGCGGCGCAGCGGCTCGGCATCGACCGGACCTCGATGGTCGCGCTCCTCGACGCGCTCGAGAACAAAGGGCTCGTGTCCCGTCATCCCCACGCCGCGGACCGGCGCCGCAACGTGGTCGAGCTCACGGACGCCGGTCGTGACACCGTCCAGCGAGCCGCCAGGGCGAGCGAGCGCGCCGAGGCCGATCTGCTCGCACCGCTCACCCCACAGGAGCGCGACCGACTCCGTAAGGCGCTGCAGGCCATCGTGGCCAACCCATCGGGGCAGCGCGAAGCACGCGGAGTCGGACGGTGAGCGTCGCCGCACGCGGTCTTGACCCGGCGCTGCTCGAGCGTGACGAGTTGATCGGCGCGTTGGATGACCGGATCGCGAGTGTGCGTACCCGCTCCGAAGGAATGTTCATATGGATTGGTGGCGAAGCGGGCGTCGGCAAGACCGCGCTTCTGCGCCACTTTTGTCGGCGCCAGGTCAAACCGGTGCGAATTCTGTGGGGGGCCTGTGAGCCGTTGCGCACGCCGCGTCCGCTCGGCCCGTTTGTGGATGTCGCCGAGGCTACGTCCGGCGAGCTCGCGGAGTTGATCGCGGCCGCCGGGAGACCATACGAGGTGGCGGCCGCGGTGCTCGACGAGCTCCGTGGTCGGGCGCCGACCGTGCTCGTGCTCGAGGATCTCCAGTGGTCAGACGAAGCCACGCTTGACGTGATCATGCTGCTCGCGACGCGGATCGGGTCCGTGCCCGCGCTCGCACTCGCGAGCTACCGGGACGATGAGGTTCACCGCGCGCCGGGGCTCCGCCTCGTGCTCGGAGAGGTGGCCCGCCACCCGGCAAAGCTGAAGGTCGAGCCGCTGTCGCGGGCTGGAGTGGCGGCGCTGGCCGAGCCGCATCGGCTCGACCCGGGAGAACTCTATGAGCGCACGGGCGGCAATCCGTTCTTCGTGACCGAGGTGCTTGCTGCAGGCGGTGAGCGGCTTCCCGAGACGGTGCGCGACGCCGTGCTCGCGCGCGCCTCGCGCCTGTCCGATGAGGCAAGGCGGCTACTCGAGGGCGTCGCGATCGTCCCTGGACAGGTCGAGGTGTCGCTCCTGCAAGCTCTCGCCGGCCGGCTCGTCGACCACGTCGACGAGTGCCTCGCTTCGGGAGTGCTGACGTCGGGACCGACCAACGTTGCGTTCCGCCACGAGCTTGCTCGTCTGGCTGTGGAGGGCGCGATCCCCCCGCATCGGAGACTCGCTCTCAATCGTGCCGCCCTCGCGGCGCTCGTGAGCAGGGAGGATCCTGACTTTGCGCGTCTGGCGCACCATGCCGATGCCGCGGGCGATGCCGAGGCGGTGCTGCGGTGGGCGCCGCGTGCGGCGGCGCGCGCCGCCGCGTCGGGCGCCCACCGCGAGGCGGCCGAGCAGTATGCGCGCGCGCTGCGGTTCGCTGATGGCCAGCCGCCTGAGGTATCCGCCGGGTTGCTGGAGGGTCTCGCCGAGGAGTGCTATTTGACCTCGCAGATCGATGAGGCAATCGACGCCCAACGCAGAGCGCTGGAATGCCGTCGTCGACTCGGGGACCAACGCGCGGCGGGCAACACGCTGAGAGTGTTGTCGCGTCTGTTGTTCTTTGCGGGACGAGCGTCAGAGGCGGAGCCGCTCGTGCTCGAGGCGATCGAGCTGCTCGAGCGGCAGCCGGCCGGGCACGAGCTCGCGATGGCCTACGCGAACGTGTCGCAGCGGCGGATGGTCGTCGAGGACCCCGCTGAAGCGGTGGAGTGGGGTCAGCGAGCGCTCGAGCTCGCGCGCCCTCTCGGTGACACCGAGGCAGAGGTCTACGCGTTGAGCAACATCGGCGCCGCGGAGTTCCGTGCCGATCCAGACAAGGGCCGTATCGCGTTGGAGGCGGCGCTGGAGCAAGCGCTCCGCGATGGCCACGAAGAACTCGCCGGGTTGACCTTCAGCCGGCTCGTGATGTTCCCCGTTCGGTACCGGCGGTTCGAGATTGCATCCGAGCATCTCGAGGCTGGCCTCGCGTACTGCACGGATCGGGGGCTGGACACGTTTCGGTTGTACCTGCTCGCGTGTCGCGCCCGTCTTGCGCTGGATACCGAGCACTGGGATGAAGCGTCCGATCTGGCCGCATCGGTGTTGCGTGATCCTCGCGCGGCTCACGTCGGGCGCTCCTGGGCGCTGACGACGCTCGGCCTGGTGCGGGCGCGGCGGGGGGACCCCGAGGCCTTCGTCCCACTCGAAGAGGCGAACGCGATGGTGACTCCGACCTTTGAGCTGGACCGGATCGCACAGGTCGGCCGCTGCCCAGGCTGAGGCAGCATGGCTGGCCGGCCATCCCGATCGTGTGACGGGCATAACCGATGCCGCGTTTGCGCTGGCGCTGGACCGCCAAGAGCCATGGGCCGTCGGCGAACTCGCCTACTGGCGCTGGCGGACGGGCGTCCGGGACGAGTTCCGCGCGGAGCTCGCCGCCGAGCCATATCGGCTCTCGCTGACCGGTGACTGGCAGGCCGCTGCCGAACGGTGGCGGACGATCGGGTGTCCGTATGAGGCGGCGCTTGCGATGGCAGACGCCGACGACGAAGTCGTGCTCCGTCAGGCGGTCGAGGAGCTCCAGTCGCTCGGAGCCCGTCCCGCTGCCGCGATCGTCGCGCGGCGGTTGCGTCAGCGCGGCATCCGCGGGGTGCCCCGCGGCCCGCGGCGCAGCACCCGCGAGAACCCAGCCGGCCTAACCGTCCGCGAGCTCGAGGTGCTGGCAATGCTGGCCGAGGGCCTGCGCAACGCGGACATCGCAGCGCGCCTCGTGCTGTCCGAGAAAACCGTCGACCACCACGTCTCGGCGATCCTGCGCAAGCTCAACGTACGCACCCGCGGCGAGGCCGCCGCCGAGGCCGCACGGCTAGGGCTGACAGCTCCGGCGTAGGCACAGCTCGGGTATCCAGGCGGCCCGCGGTCAACGCCGCGGCCCTTGGTCTAGTGAGGTCCGGGATGCACGCGAACTGCGAGAACCCGGCCTTGTCCCTTCCCGACGTTGGTGATGCGATATCGGCCCACGCTGTGGAAGGTCGCGCCCTCTCCGGTCCGTAGACGCGTTGGTGCTTCGCCAGGAAAGACCAGTTCGAGTGTGCCCTCGACGATATAGATCATGCGCTCGTGCTCGTGCTCGTCGTCGATCTCGATACTGCCGCCGGGCCGGAAGCTGCTTAGGGAGGGGACGAGTGTCCAGCGTGCACCGCAGGTGAGGTCGTACACGTCCACTCCCTCAGTTGGGGAATGGAGCACGTGATCAGGGGCGGTGCGGAGGATCCGTACGTGGTCGCTGGGGGCTGTCGGAGGCCCGTTCACCAAGTCTGCCAGCTCGACGTCGTAGAACTCGGCTAGGCGGACTAGTCGTCCAATAGTGATGTCGGATTGTGCCTGCTCTATGAGGGACAGGAACGAGCTGGAGATGCCGGTGGCGCGCGCTAGCTCAGACAACGAGAGACCGTGCTCGGCTCGGAGTTGCCTCAGCCGCGCGGCGAGCTTTGTGGTATGCGGACTCGACGATTGCGGTGCCTCTGATGGCAATAGGGTTCTCCTTAGCGGTCAGGGTAGTTGCGGTGCTCGGGTCGATTTCGAGGCCGAAGCTGTGCAAGCTCGGCCGCGTTGGTCTTACTTGAGACCAAGCACTTGACAGGGACGGCCCGGCCAGTATTTTGGCTGATTGCCGCCCACATGTTGGGGAAACGACTGCTGAATGTGCAGTCCAGAAAGCGAGGGGGGACCCTGCGACCACACGGGACTCTCGTGAACATTGCCCGTGCTGCAGGCCGACCGTGCGCCGGTCCGCGTCGGTGCCGCAGGGGCGCGGACTCGGCCGGCATTTCAGCCGGGGACGGAGTCCAGCTCCCAATACCAGCCCAAGCTCCATCAATAGGAGGACGTTGTGCATTTCAGTGATTGGTCGCGAGTCCCATCGCGGCGGCTAGCAGCGGTTGCTGCCGTGCTCGCGGTGACTGCCGGCATCGCGGTGATAGCAGGCTCGAGTCTGGCTACGGGAAAGACGGTGGCCAGGCCGGTGGCCAGGGCCGCTCAGGCTTCCGACTGCAGCTCGGGCACCACTGTTCAGACCAGCAGCGGCTCGGTCTGTGGCATCTCGTATCCCGCTGGGACTTCAGCGACGGGGATTGTCGCTCAAACTAGCTTTAACCAGTGGCTTGGCATCCCTTACGCGGCCCCGCCCGTGGGGCAGCTGCGTTGGGCGCCCCCGCATCCGTATGAGGCGTCGTCGACCACGACTCTGGCAGCTGTGACCCAGCCACCGGGATGCCCGGGGTCAGGCACCAGCACCGCGAGCGAAGATTGCCTGCAGCTCGACATCACCGCTCCGACTGGCGTAGGTTCAGCGCTGCCAGTCATCGTTTACATCCACGGCGGGGGGTTCACGGGCGGCACGACGTCCACCTATCCCGAACAGGAACTGGCCACCGGAGGGCCGCTGGCCACCGGAGGGCCGGTGATCGTCGTGGGCATTGAGTACCGACTGGGCGTGCTCGGCTTCCTCGCTGACAAGGCGCTCGGCACTCACTCCGGAGATTACGGTCTGCAGGACCAGCAGTTTGCGATGCAATGGGTGCATCAGAACATTTCGGCATTCGGCGGCGACCCGGCCAACATCACCATCATGGGCAGCTCGGCCGGCGCCTCGAGCGTGTGCGACCAGATCGCTTCACCGACCGCCCACGGGCTGTTCGATAAAGCGATCAACTTCAGCGGCGAGTACAACTCGCTGTTCGGCGCACCTACGTCGCTTCAACCTCAGGATTGCAAGGCGCAACTACCCACCCAGCGGCAAGCGAACGCCACCGGAGCCCTGTTCGCAGCCAGCGTCGGTTGTAGTCAAAAGAATGACGACGAGGTCGCGACCTGCCTCCGTGCCGTGCCGTGGCAGACACTATTGACCGCCCAGGCCTCTGGCGGCACGAACTCCCCGATCGTCAACGGCACCACGCTTACTGAGCAACCCCTGGAGTCGTTTGCGACGGGACACGTCAACCGCGTTCCGGCGCTCCTCGGCGTCAACCGCGACGAGGACCTGACCGGTACGGCAACCACAGCGGCCGCGTACACCTCCCTGATCGATTCTCAGTATGGAGCTGAGTCATCGGAGGTGCTTCTCCACTACCCACTCGCTCGATTCCCATCTCCATACGTCGCGTCCCGCACGGTCGCCGCGGACTCAAACACGGTCTGCCCTGCCTTGGTGCGGGATCAGTACTTGTCGAAGGTAATGCCCATGTACGCCTTTGAGGGAGACACCCCCGACCTGCCGCCGTACAGCACCGCGACGGCTAACCCGCCGGGCTCCTCGCACGACTGGGAGCCGGGCTACCTCTTCCCCACCGCGATGGGCATCCCAATTGACAGTCAACTGGACGCAAATCAGGCCACCCTCCGCAACGAACTGATCGCGCAGATCACGGCGTTCGCCGCGACCGGTAGCCCAAACACGACCGGAGTGCCGCTGTGGCCGCGGTACAAGGCCAACACCGGCTACCTGGTGATGTCGCTGCAACCGGGAGGCGATGACGAGCTGATGTCGGCGGCCGCCATCTCGTTCGATCACCAGTGCGCGTTCTGGGACAGGATCAGCCCCAAGCCAGTGAAGTAACAGTCGGGCGCCACACCGCCCACGCTCCGAGGGACGATCTGGGCAAGGGATTGCCCAGATCGTCCTTCGCGTGGGGTTACGCAATACGTCTAAGACGTCGGGGCAGTGATGGGCGTGAGTATCTAGAACTTGTCCGGCGTGTCCAGCTCGCGCCAGAAGACGGGCATCGGCCGCTCACTGACGCCGGCCTCGGCCATCATCGGGCCAACGTCGGGCGTGCTCTCCTCGAAGAATCGCAAGAACGAGGCGGCGTCGGGCCACTCGTCCACGATCAGAACCTCGCCGCCGGCCTCGTTGGCAAAGAACCGATGGTGGATGCACCCGGCGTCTCGAGCGCGCTGGGCGATTCGCTTGAGTCGTTCAGGATCGCTGTTCAGAGCTTCCTCGACTCGTGCCGGATCGGCGGTGATCCGGAGCCCCATCATGACCGACATCTCGTCTCCTTTGGTCGGATCTATTGGACGATTCGATCAGGCGGGACGGCGCAGGTCAAGCGAGCCGCGACGAGCGGCCGTCCCCGGACCATCGTGGTGCGCCGCGGCGAACGAGCGCGCGCCGTCGACTATGCGTCGCGAGCGTCGGCGGTGGGCTTGCCCAGATCGTTGCCCCAGTGTGGGCGGAACTGGATACTGATGCGCGCGCCGAGGCACCGCGCGGTCTTGGGGATCGCGTGCTGCCAGGTTCGCTGGCAGCTTCCGCCCATCACGAGTAGGTCGCCGTGCCCGACATGGAGGCGCAGCCCGGGACCGCCTGACTTCGGCCGTAGCGAGAACGGCCGGGTGGCGCCGAGCGACAGGATCGCCACCATCGTGTCGCTTGGGCTTTCGCGGGCGATGCGGTCTCCGTGCCAGGCAACGCTGTCGTTGCCGTCGCGATAGAGACAGAGCCCGGCACTCACGAACGGCTCGCCCAGCTCCTCGCTGTAGTGGGCGTTCAGCGCCGAGCGGGCATCGTCGAGCACGGGATGGGGCAGCGGCTCGTCCTCCGCGTACCGGGCGAGGAGCCGCGGGACCCGAACGGTGCTGTCGTACATGTGCATCCGCTCTTCGTGCCACGGCACATTGCTGGCCAGCGCGTCGAACAGCTCGTCGGCCGCGGTGACGAAACCCGGCCGCCAATCGATCCAGGCGCCGTCGGAGAGCAGCCGACGCTCCACGGCCGCCCCGAGATCGGCGAGGCCGAGGTCGCCCGAGGAGCCAAACAGCGAGGGTTGAACGACGAACGACACGACATGGAGTCTAGCCGGGGCGGGAACACACGTTCGCACGCGAGGTGGAGTGGCATCTCGGGCGTGCGGATACGTAGTGGGCTACGCAGGACACCGGGCGGGGACGGCGGGAGAGTTCCGGTATGGCAATTGGTCATCACGTCAACCCGAAGGAGAACCGCATGTCGTCTACTAACAGCGCCGAGTCGGGCGGGACTGGGAAGGGGATCTTCATCGCCCTGGTCCCGTGGATCATCTTCACCGTGCTGGCGTCGCACTCGACACTGAAAGTCGGGTCGCTGGTCGCGCTGGCCGCGGCGGTCGTGATCGCGATCCCGGGGATCCGTAGCGGACATCCCAAGTCGCTGGAGGTCGGGGCGGTGATCACTTTCATCGGGTTCGTGGTGGTCGCGTTCGTCGCCGACAGTGCGACGGCCCATTGGGTGTCGCGCTATGCGCGCGGGATCGCGGCGTTGATCCTGGCCGCGATCGCGTTCGGGTCGCTTTTGTTCGTGCCGTTCACCGAGCAGTACGCGCGCGAGCAGGTCCCCGAGCAGTACTGGGGCTCCCCCCGGTTCGAGCTCATCAACCGCAGGCTGAGCGCGCTGTGGGGCTTTGTGTTCATCGCGATGGTCCCGTTCCACATCATCGCCGGGGCGATCAACACCAGGCCCGCGACGATCATCTGCAACTGGGTCATCCCGCTCGGGCTGATCATCTGGGGGATCAAGCGCACCTCGGCCATCAGCGGTGGGGAGAGTCAAGCCGCAGCCGGTGCAGAAGGTCGCATAGCGGGGAAACGTGATTGTCCAATCCGCCATCCGCCCTCCGAGCGCCCGCCGCGAGCACGAGTTGGCGGCCCTCCGGGCCGCCGCCCGCTGGGGCGCGGCCGATCCGGAGGTAGTCGATGCCATCGCCGTTCGCTTGCGCGACGGCGATGGCGGCGCGTGGGTGCGAGAGTGGACGGCGGCCGGCGGCGAAGCATGGGCGTCCGCCCGATCCGCGAACACTGCATCGATGTTCCTGCATGCCGCCTCTTGCTACGCGGCGGCGCTGGCGCTGATCGACCAGGGGGATGGCTGGGTCGAGGAGGACCGGTTGTGGGAGCGCCAGCGCGAGTGCTGGGACCGCGCGGTCGAGTTGCTCGGCGGCGAGGGGCTCTCGATCGCGTATGAGCGGACGACGCTGCCGGGATATTTCTTCTCCGGCGGCAGAGGCGCACGTCCGCTCGTGGTGATCGATCACGGCGGCCGGGTCGCCACCTCCTCGGCGTGGGCGGCCGGCGGGGCTGCCGCAGCGGCCCGCGGACATCACTGGATGACGTTCGACGGGCCCGGGCGCCAGGCGGCGCTGCGCCGCCAGGGTCTGGTTCTGCGACCCGACTGGGAGGCTGTCCTCACGCCGGTCCTGGACGCGATGCTGGCCCGCCCCGACGTCGACCGCGAGCGCGTCGCTGTGATCGGCCTCGACCACGCCGGCTACGGCGTCCCCCGCGCCCTGGCGGTCGAGCGGCGGTTCTCGGCCGCAGTCGTGGCGCCGGGAATCGTCGACGCGTCGCGACTATGGATGGAGGCGCTGCCGCCACAAGCGCGGACGGCGCTGGAAGACGGGGACCGCGAGTCGTTTGACCGCGAGCTTCACCTCGTGGCGCTGTTCGACTCGGAGACCCACGACCGCCTCCGGCGCCTCGGGCGTGGGTACGACCAGTCGGGGCTGCCGCTGTACGAGCTTTCGGAGCGAATCGCCGGGTTCCGGCTCGGGGAGGAGCTTGCGCGGGTCGCGACGCCGATGCGCGTCTGTCCGGCGGGGCCAGAGCCCTCATGGGCCGTCCAGGCGGAGGATCTGTGCGCACGGGCTCCCGGTGCTGAGCGGCTCCTTTGTGACAGGCCGGACGGGGGTTGCGTGTGGGACTGGCTCGACCGGTTCGTGTAACCCGGACTACCTTGCCTGGCATGCGAGACGCTGTTCTGGGCGCGCTCGGACTCACCGCCACACTCTGGTATCACCACAACGGGCCCGACCGCACTCTCGCCCAACCCTCCGCGATGACACCTCTGACCCCTCGCGCCGCCGATCGTACGACTGTCTACATCGTTGCCGGCGGCAACCACGTCACGATCGCGCTGGACCGCGTTCGGCCAGGACCGGCGGAATTGCGCGACATATCCGTGCGCTGGGGCATCGAGTTCTTGACCGGCCCGATCGGTCCGAACGCGCTGCCGGCGACAAGGTCTTCCGGCTGACCTCGGTGCGACTCGGGCTGCACGCTCTCGGGATTGGTGCCGGCGCCCGCCGCGAGGTGATCGACGCGGTGTCGCTCGCCGCCGAGGCCGCCGGGTTCCGCACCTTGTGGGTCGGCGAGCACGTCGTGATGGTCGATCGCGGCGCATCGCGCTACCCGTACGCTCCGGATGGCCGCATCGCCGTGCCGGCGGACGCCGACTGGCTGGATCCCATGATCGCGCTCAGCTTTGCCGCGGCCGCGACGAGCACGATCCGCCTCGCCACCGGGGTGTTGCTGGTGCCCGAGCACAACCCGGTGACGCTGGCCAAGAGGGCCGCCAGCCTCGACCGCCTCTCCGCTGGGCGGCTGGCGCTCGGGATCGGCGTCGGCTGGTCGCAGGAGGAGTTCGCCGCGCTCGGGATCCCGTTCGAGCGGCGGGGCGCGCGGACCGACGAGTACGTGGCGGCGATGCGCACTCTCTGGCGCGA
Organism: uncultured Solirubrobacterales bacterium; assembly: GCA_963849675.1. Taxonomy (GTDB): domain Bacteria; phylum Actinomycetota; class Thermoleophilia; order Solirubrobacterales; family Solirubrobacteraceae; genus Palsa-465. Next base: position 111,239 of record CAWKIW010000003.1, read on the forward strand.
TGACCCGGCCTCCTTCTGCGGTGAGTTCGTGGAGTTCGCCGAGATCCGGGTCAACCCCAAGCCCGCGCGCGACGGGCGCATACCGATCATCGTCGGGGGCAACAGCGACGCCGCGCTCCGACGCGCCGCCCGGACCGCGGACGGCTGGTACGGCTTCAACCTCACCGACCCCGCGCATGCGCGTGAACGGATCACGCGGCTGCGCACGCTCTGCGAAACCGCCGGTCGCGATCCGTCGGAGCTCGACATCGCAGTGGCGCTCGCTGACCCGCCACGCCTCGAGGATCGCGACGAGCTGACGCGGCTCGGCGTCGACGAACTCGTGCTCGTCGCCGCGCCACCCGCGGACCCAGCCGAAGCCGACAGTTGGGTTAGGGAGGTACAGCCGGGTTCCCCCTAGGGAGACCTCCGGTCCTACGCTCTGCCGTTACGGTCGCGATGCTTGCACCCCGGCCAGCAGCACGGCCGGCGCTGACCTTCCTCCAGCTCCTCCCCGGTCCGCCGGATGCGGCGCTCACGGGTGGTGGCTTGCTTTGCATCCTCAACCCAGCAGATGAACTCATTGCGGGCCAACGGAGTGATGTCCTTCCAAGCGTCGAGCGCCGTCGGGTTGGCGATCAGCGCTTTACGCAAGTCCGCCGGCAGCTCATGGACCACCCCGCCTGGCACTTTTTGGGCGCTCACGGGCACATCGTAGTGAGCCACGCGAAGGCGAGCATCACCTTCGCGATCGCTGTTGCCTGCAAGCGGAGAGTGGAGAGCACGCCCACAATCGACCAATCGCTTGTTAGAATCCCGCCGGTGTTAAGCGCGACGCGGCCGGTTCAGCAGCTCACCGGCTCGATCTTCTCGATCCTGACCGGCGCAAGCGCTGCGCCCGGAGGCTGACGCCCATGCGCGCGTCGGGCTTCCATCGGTACGGGCCGCCGGAGGTTCTCGAGATTGTCGAGTTGCCCGATCTCACTCCGCGGGCCGGTGAGGTGCGGGTGCGGGTGCAGGCGGCGACCGTCAACCCCGCGGATACGTTGTTCCGGGGTGGCGGACTCGCGGCCGCCGTCGCCACGGCCGAGCCTCCATATGTCGCCGGACTCGAGTTCGCGGGTACAGTCGACGTCGCCGGGCCCGATGCGGACTGGGAGCCTGGCGCGGCGGTGATGGGGATAACGGCGTTCATCCCGAATGGGCGCGGGGCGCACGCCGAGCAGGTCGTAGTCGATGCCCGGTCGGTGGCCGATATTCCGACTGGAGTGTCGATGGCCGAGGCTGCCACGCTTCCGATGAACGGCCTCACCGCGCGTCTCGCGCTGGACCGACTCAGACTGTCGCCCGGGCAAACGCTCGCCGTGACGGGAGCGGCCGGTGCTGTCGGCGGCTACGTCGTCCAGTTGGCGTCGAGCGAAGGAATCAGTGTCATCGCGATTTCCTCCGAAGGCGACGAAGACCTCGTCCGCCGGTTCGGGGCGGCCGAAGTCGTAGCGCGTGGCGAGGAGTCCGCGGCGGCAGTTCGTGAGCTGACGGGCGATGGCGCCGACGCGGTGGTAGACGCCGCGGTACTCGGCGGCGAGGTTCTGCCTGGCGTCCGGGACGGTGGCCGCATTGTGTGCGTTCGGGGTTTCGCCGGTGAGGTCGACCGTGGGATTTCCACCGAGCTCATAAGCGTGCGCGTATACGCCACCGAGTCCGAGAAGCTTCGATCCCTTGCCAGGCTGGTCGAGGAGGGAGCACTGAGCCTCCGTGTGGCCGAGACCTTTGCGCCCGATCGCGCGGCCGAGGCACACGCGCGTCTCGAAGCCGCCGGGATCCGCGGCCGGCTCGTACTCGTCTTCTAGTCAGGAGCTCGAACGTCATGGAACACGCCTACTGCGAGATCCGAGCCTTGGTCGAGCGCTACGCCGACGCGGTCAATCGACGAGACGCGGATGCGTACGAGGACACCTGGGCAGCCGACGGGGTGTGGGAGATTCGAGGCAACCTTTACGAGGGGCGCAAGGCGATCATGGCTTACTGGAAGCCGTTGATGGCCGGCATCCCCTGGGTGCTGCAGACGATCAACAACGGCACCGTCGACGCGGTCGGCGATACGGCGACGGGCCGCTGGTTCCACACCGATTTCTCAGCGCTCGCGGACGGAACCAACCGAATGGCGATCGGCCTCTATTACGACACGTACGCCCGAGCCGACGGGCAGTGGCGCTTCTCGCACCGGAGCTACGTCCGCATGGCAGAGATACCGCTCGGTCCGGAGATGCAGACGTTCAGCCCTGCCGCCCCGTAAGGAGGTCCGCAGTGGCACCGCGGATCGACGATCTCGTGGAGATCGAGGCCATACGGCAGCTGAAGGTGCGGTACTGCCTCGCCCTCGACAGCAAGGACTGGCCGCTCTATCGCAGCTGCTTTGCTGACGGCGCGCGCGTTGGCGGCGGAATACCCGGAAGCGATGCGGTCGAGCCGGAGTTGGTCGGCCTCGACGACTGGGTGGCGAGCGTCGGCGCGACCGTAGGAACGGTCAAGACGCTGCACACCGTTCACGGTTCGATAATCGAGATCATCGGCCCGGACAGCGCCCGCGGCCTGTGGCAGTACACCCAGCGCGGCTGGGGCAGAACCGGCGGCTACTACACCGAAAGGTACGTCAAGCCGAACGGCGCCTGGAAGATCGCTTCGATGGTGATTACGCCCGTGTTCGCCAACCAGGGCGACGACGCGACGGAGTGCATCCCGGGGAGCTTCGAGGAGATCGCCCTGGCGTGGCCGGCGTTGTCGGCGCCGTGGTTCGGAGCGCCGTAACCCGGCGATGTCGATCATCGCCGGGCGCAGCATCCTGACAACCTCGCTGTACGGTACGAATATGCCTGAGCTGTGGACGAAAGGATCTAACTGCTTATGGCCCATAAACAGAAGCCGGTCGCCGTATTCGCACCGTCGATTCGGAACATCAAGCTGTATGCCGATGGGCAGATCGAGTATCAGGGGAAGTCGGGCTCGGTCATGGGCGCTACCGCCCGGGTCGAGAGGTCCGGCCATAAGCACCGGCTTCGGGATACGCGCGAGGTTGTGCTGAGAATCGACGGACCTCGCGTTTCCATCGCTGCGCCACTGCCGGCTGCCGCACTCAGGGTCCACATGCAAGCCGAGGAGTTCGTGGCGAAGGTCAATGAGATGTCGAACGGGGCCGACCGATCGGCTCCGGCTCCGGCTCCGGCTCCGGCTCCGGGCATCCAGACTGCACCGGATTCGCCGAACTTGGTCGATTGGTCGACGCAGCCTGATACCTCGGTCCCTGCCCCAGCGGACGGCAGCGACTCAGCTCTGAGGTCTATGGACGTGTTCATCGGGCACCTCGAGCGCCTCGGAAAGCTCCGCGAGTCCGGGGTCCTGACCGAGGACGAATTCCAGGCGCAGAAAGCGGCGCTCCTGCGTGCCGCGCCCAGGTCCTGAGCGCCGACCGAACGTGGCGGTTCTGCGGCGTGGGAGGACACCGAAGCGATCGTGCGAGCGCCTCAAGACCGCGCAGCGGCTCGTTCTCAGGAGATATGGTTGCCTGAGCGTCCCCAAAGCTAGGAGCTCGCATGCAATATGAGCACACCGAGCACGTCGCGGCGCCGCCGGGTGCAGTCTACGCGGCAATTTCCGACGTGACCAACCTGCCGAGGTTTGTGCCACAGCTGACGGCGGCGCGCGCTGCCAGCGGAGATCGTGTAGAGGTCGATGCCCGTTATGAAGGCCACGAACAGCACGGCGAGGCATCTTTCGCGACTGACGACGCCGCGCGAAGAATCGAGTGGGGCGCAGCCTCCGGCTACCGCGGCTGGTTGCAGGTCGACGAGGACGGTGAAGGCTCCCGGCTGACGCTCTTTCTCGACACTCCGCACGCAGCCGCGAGCGATCACGATGTCGCGGCGACGCTCGACGCGATCCGAATGCTGGTCGAGTCCCAGGTGTGACCAGCCCAGCCGGCGGTCCTGGCCTCTATGCGGCGACTTTGATCGTCGCCGTGGGGGAGGTGGTGAGTCCGGCGCGCGCGCGAGCGAGGGTCGTGTGGAGGTCCGCCGCGGGGACGTTGGGGTTGTAGAGGGGGCCGCTTCCGTTCGTCAGGAGCTCGCGTAGTACGGCGACGGACGCAGGATCGGGTGTTTGCGTTCGTTCGAGGTCGTTGGCGAGTTCGAGCAGTTGCGCGCGCACTACTGCGACGCGGTCGACCAGGACTGGGCAGGGGTCCAGGCGGCGGGAGGGCTGGATGGGGTCCGCGGTTCGCCTGAGCCCCGCGGCCAGCGCGCCGCGGGTGCGCGCGCTTTGCAACCGCTTGCGTTCGGACTCGAGCTCTGGCAGCTGGACGAGTTTGGGCGAGAGCGCCATTGTCGCCAGCCGCCGCCGGCGCGCGATGTGCGTACCGATGGCTAGGATCGCGGCAAGGATGATCGACGCGGCGATAGCGATCAGGTAGCTGACCCGCCAGGCGATCGCGAAAGGCAGTAGCCCGGTCACGACGATCGTGGTCGCGACAGCTCCGGTTTGCCAGTTAGTCAGTATCGCGAGGCGCCGCCGGGCCGTCTTGGGGTCGGGCGCGCTTCGGCTCGGGAACCGCAGATGGGGGGTTTCGGCGTTGTGCGGCATGCGGGTCGCTGTTCGGTCGGTGTCGGCTGCCGATGGCGTGGGCCAGCGTCAGGGCCACAAGCATCTATGACGATACGTCGTAGATAGTCGTCACTGTGGAGGACGCCTTACTCGCGAAGACCTTCCCGAGTTGTGGAGAATCTCAACTACAGCATGTAGTCTTATGTGCCGTAGTAGTCGATACCTATCCCAACCGATCGGAGACCCCCCGGTGATCAAGCGCATTGCCCTCCTCGCCACCGCCGCGACGCTCATCGCAAGCTTCGCGACCGCAGCCATCGCCAGCGGACGCGGTTCGCGCAACCGTCACGGCGCCGTGCGCGCCCGCCTCGCCTCAGACACGCCCGACCAGGTCATCCAGTGGAACCAGGAACTCCAGAAGGTTCTGGTCGCGCCCGGTGCCGAGCCCGCCTCGATTCATCCCACCCGCACGCTGGCGATCACCCAAATCGCCGTATACGACGCGGTCAACGGCATTCTCGGACGCGGCGAACCCTTGCTCGTCGACCTCCGTGGGCCACGCAGCGCGTCCGCGGACGCCGCGGCGGCGGCCGCGGCGCGCACCACGCTCGATGCGCTGCTCCCCAGCCAGCAGCCGACGATCGATGAGTTCTTCCAGGCCTCGCTGGCTCAGATCGGGTCAGGCGAGCACGTCGACCGCGGCGTTCGCTTTGGAAACGCGGTTGCGCAGGCCGTCTTGGCCGCCCGTGCCGCCGACGGAGCCACCACCACTCCCCCTGCGTTCACCCCCGGGACGGGCCCCGGGGAATACCAGCTCACGCCTCCCGCGTTCGCCGCCGCAGGGTTCACCCAGACGCCGCACGTCAGGCCGTTCGTGCTCGAGAGCGCGAACCAGTTCCGGCCCGCCCCGCCCCCAGCGGTGACCAGCGCCAAGTACGCGGCGGACTTCAACGAGGTGAAGTCCCTCGGCGAGTTGAACAGCACCACCCGCACCGCTGATGAGACGGCGATCGGGAAGTTCTGGGGCGCGGCCCCGATCTGGATCGTCTGGAACCAGATCGCCGACCAAGCCGCGATCGGCTTCGGCAACAACCTCGAGCAGAACGCCCGCCTGTTCGCGCAGCTCAACACGACGCTCGCTGACAGCGCAATCGCGCTCTACGACGCGAAATACGCCTTCCATCGCTGGCGGCCGATCACGGCGATCACCGCACCCGATCAAGGCAACGACATCACGGTCGCGGACCCCAACTGGGTGCCTCTGGCCAACACGGCGAACGACCCGAGCTACCCGGGTGCCCACGCCACGTTTAGTCAGGCAGCGGCGACTGTGCTCGAGGATTTCTTCGGCACCGATGTGTTCTCGTTCTCCGTCACCAACCCGTCGGTCGCAATCACCCGATCGTTCACGAGCTTCTCGGCGGCATCGGACGAGGCGTCCGACAGCCGCATCTTCGCCGGACAGCACTTCCGCTACGACGAAGAAGCCGGGCAAACGCTCGGCAGTCAGGTGGCCGACTTCGTGGCCGACAACGCGCTGTTGCCCACCCACGAGCGCAGCCGCTAGAAGCGCCGAGCGGGCCTCACACCCTCATACCCCTGCCCCCAGGCGATCCCCCGACACACGCCGGCGCGTGCAACCCAGCGCGCGCCGGCCGTCGGCCGCCCAGTCGCGCGCGATCGCACTTACGCAGAGACCGCGAACCGTGAGGAGGAAGTTTCTCGCGGCTGGTGCGTCTAACACCACAGAACCACGTACTACACGCCATCGTAGATACCGGTCGGGACACGACCGGGCTCGCGGTGGCGCAGCCCCCACAGAAAGGAAGTCATGAAGCTACCCCGTTCTATCCTCGCACTCGCAGCGATGGCCGCGTTCGCCGCGGCAATCGCGCTCTCTGGAGTCGCTCGAACGGCACCGGCCCGCGCCGGCGCGATCGCGGCCCGCTCCTACGTGCAGACAAACCTGGTCTCGGACATCCCCGGTCTTGCCGCGCACACAGACCCAAACCTGAAGAACCCCTGGGGCACCTCGGTCGGCCCGGGCACGCCGATCTGGGTCTCGGACAACCACGCCGGCCTGGCCACGCTCTATGACAGCGCCGGGAACCCGCAACCGCTCCAGGTAGCGATTCCCGCTCCGCCCTCCGCCGGCCCGAACGCGGTCGGGGCGCCGGACGGGCAAGCGTTCAACACCCTCGACCCCAATTCGACCGACTTCGTCATCTCAAAGAAGGGCAAGTCGGGTCCCGCCTTCTTTCTCTTCGCAACCGAAGACGGCACGATCGCAGGCTGGAACCCGAACGTCGACAAAACAAACGCGGTCATCGCGGTTGATCGCTCAACCGCGACCGACAGCGCCGGGGACGTGGGTGCCAACTACAAGGGCCTTGCCCTCGTGTCGACGCCGCAAGGCAAGTTCATCTACGCGACGAGCTTCCGCTTCGGGAAGGTCGAAGAGTTTGACAATCAATTCAACCTCGTCAACAGCTTCACCGACCCGACCATTCCCGCAGGATTCGCCCCCTTCGGCATCCACAACATCGGGGGCAATCTGTACGTCACCTTCGCCAAGCAGGGACCTGGCAAGGATGACGACGACGCCGGTCCGGGCAACGGCTTCGTAGACGTGTTCGCCCCCAACGGCGACCTGCTCCAGCGTCTGGTCACCCGCGGCAAGCTCGACTCGCCGTGGGCGGTGACGCTCGCGCCTTCCACCTTCGGCGCTTTCGGTGGCGACATCCTCGTGGGCAACTTCGGCAACGGCCGGATCCATGCTTACGACCAGGCCACCGGTGCGTTCGAAGGCACCCTCAGCCGTCCGCACGGCGGACCGGTCGAGATCGACGGGCTCTGGGGACTGCGCTTCGCCCCCATGACCCCTGGCGCGAGCCCGAACACGCTGTTCTTCACCGCCGGCCTCAACCACGAAGCCGACGGCCTGTTCGGAACACTCGTCCCCAACGGCAGCTAGATGTCACCGTGCGGGTGCGGCGCCGAGGCGCCGCACCCGCAGTCCTCCCTCGCGCACAGACTGGACCTTCGCCTGAGCGGGCGGCTATCTACGATCCGTGTCGCGCGATCGCACCAGCCGGCTGAGCACCCTGACGCAGCCGGCGGCCGGCAAGATGCTCATCATCACCAGACACGGTCGTGAGGAGATGATCGGCAGGCTGAAGGTGGCGTGCGCGCGGGCGCTTTCGCTGATCAACCAGATGGCAGCGGTGAGCGCCGATAGGGCGGTGACCGACCCTGCCAGCAGCCAGGCCGGAAGGCGCCAGCGTGTCGGCTGGCCCAGCAGCGAGTCGACGCGCTCGGGCGAGATACCGCTGGTGCCCGGGGGGGCGTTCTCATCGAAAACCAGCAGCGCGGAAGCCAACGGCGCTTGGTGGCCCGCGCTTGCGCGGACCGCCGCACGATCTGCGCTCAGCTCCGCGATGTCCGCGTAGCGGTCGCAAAGTGGCTTGAGGACGGGCACGAAAAAGAGGGCCTCGCTGAGGACGCGGCCGCAGGCGATCCTGAGCGGATCTCTGACCCGGCGGTGATGGTGCTCATGCGCGAGCACCGCGTCGAGTTCGGCGTCTCCGAGCAACTCGACGGTTCGGCGTGAGACGTAGACGGCAGGCCGCAGATAGCCCGCACAGAACGCCTGAGGCCGCGGATCTCGGATGACGCCGACTCTCGGGTCTCGGTCGAGGGACTCGACCCGCTCGAGCACCGCCGTGAAGTGCCGGTGGGCGTTGACCTGGCGCCAAGCCGCTCGAGCGGCCGCCGCAATCACAGCGGCCGCGAATGTCGCGAGCACGATCAAGAGCATTTCTGCGCCGTTCACCGCTGGATAGGTGAACCGTATCCCTGCGAGCACGATCTGCCCGGCGCCAGCGGACGGTTGATGCAGCGACGCGAGTGCGGTCGTGATCGTGGCGGCGGTCACGCCGAGCCCGCCGGCGCCCAGTGCGGCCGCCAGCCCGAACACGTATCCGTGCCTTATGTCATTTCCGGCGGGCAAGGCGCGTGAGCGATCGCCGGTGGGCGGGATCCAGCTGCGCGATCTGGCGGGCGAGGTGGGCGAGCGCGACCTCGCCGAATCGGTCGACGATCGCGTCGATCGCCGCGCCGGCTCGAAGATCCGCGTAGCGTTCGCGGGTGTGGACGGCCCGGTAGAAGTCGGTCTTCCCGCGGCGGGTGCGGATCAGCAGGCCCTTGGCATCCAGCCGGGCCATGATCGTCATATAGGTCGTGTATGCGCGCGCGGCGCCGCGACCATTCAGGGCTTCCATGACCTCTCGCACGCAGATTTCGTCGTGCGCCCAGATCACTTCCATCACCGCCTCCTCGAGCTCGTGAAGCGCTGGAGGAAGGGGGGCGTCTGCGTTTGTAGACGAGGACCCCACCGGTTCAGGCCGCTTCCCCGGCGGGCGGCATGTCAGCAGCTACCCGCGGCGCGAGTCGGGTCACGTTGGGGGGGTTCGCGATTTGGGGAGCGCCCATCGGCGCTGTCTGAGCCGGCGCGGTGCGCTCCCTGCGGATCCGCTCGCCCAGGAGACGGCATTGTTTCGTGGCGCGCCGGTATTCGTGGATCCAGTGCCGCATTGCGCGCCCAATGACCGGACGTTCGTGCCTGCTCGACCCGATTGGCATATTGCTCGGCTCGGCTGGCCTGGTTGTCCCGCATAACCAGCGCCTGCTCGACCGTCACCTCGCCATCCTCTGCGTCGGGTACGAGACCGAGCCTCGTTTGGTTCGTTTGCTGCTGCCGCATGGACACGTCTCCTTTCGTACTATTCAGCATAGTAGCTGATTCAAAGAGCCCGCACAAGGTCGCCGGTCTGCCGCGGGCGGGGGACCAGTTGGGGGCGGGGCCGCGAGCGCCGATGCGCTTGCTATGATGCGTCGTAGATGCCACTCCGAAAGCGCAGCAAGTCGAGCCGCAAGTCGGCGCCGCCGCCTCTGCACGAACTAGAGTCCGAGGTCATGGAGGAACTCTGGAAGGCCGGCGAAAGTTCCGTTCGGACTGTTATGGAAAGCCTGAACAAGCGCGCCGCCAACCCGCGCGCATACACCACCTACATGACGATAATGGCCAGGCTGCACAAGAAGGGCCTCCTCGACCGCCGGCGCGAAGGCAAGACTGACTACTACGCCCCGAAGTACACGCGCGAGGAATACATGGCGCTCCGAGCCCAGTCGGAGGTCGCGGCGCTCGTCGATCAATACGGCGACGTTGCGCTCAGCCACTTCGCACAGCAGATGGCTGAACTCGACCCAGCGCGCCGGCGGGCTCTGCAACGCGAGGCCCGCAAGGGCTGAGCTAGGCCCTCGGCGTACACGGCGTATCTGGCTCGGCCGCGCGTGCCGTCCGTCGGTCACGCGGTCGTGGGCTGCACGGCCGGCCGCGCGGCCCTGGCAGTCAGGCGGGTCGCGGCCGGAATCCCTACGACGACGCACAGCATCGCCGACAACAGCAGGGTTCGGTGAACGGTCGACGCGGTCAGCGTTCCTGACAGGGCGATACCGGCCAGACCTGCACCAACGGTGGCGCCGAGCAGCCGGCCGACCGAGAGCAGCGCCGAGGTGCGACCGTGCGACACGAGCGGGGTGGCGTTGAGCGCGGCCCGGGAGGTCGGCACGAACAGCATCCCGAGTCCCAGGCCGACCGGAATCAACGGCAGGACCGTGACTACGCCGTCGAGCCTCACCCCGGGGATCCCCAGAACCGCCAGCCCCAGCGCCGAGGCGCCGAACCCCATCAGCGCAGGCAGCTGCTCTCCGTGGCGATCGACGAGCCGCCCGGCGATTGGCGAGGCTGCACCGACCAGCAGCGCTACGAGCACCAGGGCGCCGGAGGCGCCCAGCGCCGAGAACCCGGCCACCCGCTGCAAGTACTGCTCGGTGATGTAGAAGGCGCCGATCATGACTGCGAACGTGAGCCCCGCGATGAGCGTGGCCGCCAGCACGATCCGGTTGCGCGCCGGATTGTCGCCCTTGTCGGCCTGGACGGTCGCGGGCAGCAGCCGTGCGATCGCCACCGCGGCGGCGATCGTGAGCGGAACGAGCGCCCACCAGTTGGCGCGCCATCCGAGCACCACGGTCAGCACGCCGCCGAGCAGCGGGCCGAGCAGGTTCGACATACCGGCGCTGGCGCCCCAGATTCCAAGCGCGCGCCCGCGTCGCTCCGGCGGGAAGCCCGAGATGGCGCCGGCGAGCGCGGCGGGGCTGACGAGGCCCGCCCCGGCGCCCTGCACTGCGCGCGCGACCAGCAGCTCGACGAAGTTGTCCGCGAGTGCGCCCGCGGCCGCTCCGGCGGCGAACAGCGCCAGGCCACCGAGCGCCACCCGCCGAGCCCCGAACCGGTCGACAAGCTCTCCGCCGGGAATCAGCAGGAGGGCATAGGCAGCGAAGTAAACGCTGAGGATGACCGACGTTGAGCTCGTGCTGATGTGCAGGCCGTGCGCCACCGACGGCAGCGCGACCGTGATCAGCGTGCCGTCGAGTTGAAGCAGAGCGGCGCAGGCGGTGCAAGCGGCAAGCCGTGACCACGCCGACCGCGGGATAGGCGGCCGGCGCGAGTGCGCCCGGAGATCGTCCTCGGCCGAGGCGCCCGAAGCGTCCTGTCCGATCGACAGGGATGAGATGTCGTGTGCGTGCACGCGGGTGTCCTTTCGCTTCAGAGACTTGAACGAGGTCTCGATTCGGCCCTGTGTCCGATCTGCTACGACGAAACGTAGTAATCGTTGTGCAGCGTTAGACGCCGCACGCGCTCGAACCTTCCCTCCCTGACCTAAATCTCCGAAGCGGCGGAGTAGGGACAGCAACGTGCGGTGGCGTCATGGCTACTTATGGCCGGCTCTAAAAGCTCGGGTGTTTGCAGCGTCTACGGCGAATCGAATACTATGTTTGTTAGTAGGACTCTTGACGAGGTGGATCGAGGTCTGCTACGGTGTGTAGTAGATGAGCTTTCCAATCGCCGCCGTCTCCCATCTCACCGCCGGCCGCAGCCAGATCGGCACGTCGCTGAGCTTCCACCTGTTCTTCGCCGTGCTCGGCGTGGGCCTGCCGGTAATGATGCTTGCGGCCGAGGGGATGCACCTGCGGACTGGAGATCCAGTGTGGCGCGCGCTCGCGCGCCGCTGGTCGAAGGTGTTCGCGGTCCTGTTCGCGGTCGGCGCCGCCTCCGGAACGATCATCAGCTTCGAGCTCGGGCTGCTGTTCCCGCGCTTCATGGCCTACGCCGGCGGGATCATCGGCCTGCCGTTCTCGCTCGAGGGAGCCGCCTTCTTTATCGAGGCGATCTTCGTGGGGATCTACCTGTACGGCTGGAACCGTCTGTCTCCCCGCGCCCACTGGCTGTCGGGCATCCCGATCGCGGTCTCCGCCGTCGCCTCGGCATTCTTCATCGTCACCGCCAACGCCTGGATGAACGTCCCGCGCGGGTTCCAGATCGTCCACGGCCGCGTCACCCACGTCGACCCGCTGGCGGCGATGTTCAACCCGGCGTGGGCCACCGAGACCTCGCACATGGTCCTCGGCGCGTATCTGGCGACCACGTTCGGGGTCGCCAGCGTATACGCGGTCGGGATGCTGCGCGGACGCCGCGACTCCTACCACCGCAAGGCGATCGTCCTCGCGCTGTCGATGGCGGCGATCCTCGCGCCTCTCCAGCTGGCCGTCGGAGATCTGCTCGGCCGCACCGTCGCCAACCACCAACCGGCCACGCTCGCGGCGATCGAGGGCGTGACGCACACCGAGCGAGGCGCGGGGCTCAACATCGGCGGGTTCCCGCTGCCCGGCCACAACGGCGACGTGCTGAACGTCAAGGTGCCGCACCTGCTCAGCGTGCTGGCGTTCGACAATCCGAACACCCCGGTGCGCGGTCTGGACACGTTCCCTAAGGCTGACCGCACGCCACTCGCCCCGTACGTGCGCCTGGCCTTCATCGGCATGGTCGGCATCGGCACCGGCCTCGTCGCGCTGGGTCTGTGGTACTGGCTGCGCCGGCGCAGGGGTACCAACGGGCCCGAGGACCGACTGACCTTGATGGCGCTCGCGGCGGCCGGGCCGGCGGCGTTCCTGGCCAACGAGCTCGGATGGCTGGTCAGCGAACTGGGACGCCAGCCGTGGATCGTCTATGGGGTGTTTCGAACCTCGAGCGGGATCACCACCGCGCCCGGGCTCGGCGTGACCTTCACCGCGTTCACGCTGCTCTATGTGGGGCTGACCGCGCTCACGCTGTGGGCCGTGCGACGTATCGCCGCGACGCCGGTCCAGGGGCTCTCTCCGACAGCGCTGGCGGTGGCTTAGATGAGCCTTCCCGCCGTAATCGCGCTCGCCCTGGGGCTGTCTCTGACTGCGTACGCGGTGTTGGCCGGAGCTGACTTTGGCGCTGGGGCCCTGGATCTTCTCGCGGGGAAGAGAAGCTCTGACCATGAAGCGATCGCCGCGACGATCGGGCCGCTCTGGGAGGCCAACCACGTCTGGCTGATCTTCTCGATAACGATCCTCTTTTCGGCCTTCCCGGCCGCTTTCTCCGCGCTCGGGACGGCACTCCTCGCTCCCTTCACCGTCGCCCTGCTCGCGATCGTGCTGCGCAGTGCGGCGCTCGGCCTGCGCTCGAGCCCCGGTGCCCAAGCCCGCAGCCAGGTCATGCTCGGCCGGCTGTTCGGATGGGCCAGCGTCGTCGCTCCGTTCGCGTTCGGGACCGTGGCAGGCGGCCTGGCCATCGCCTCGGTCCATACCGTTCCGATCGGCCACGGCGCACCCGCGATCCCGTGGACGGCCCTGTTCGCCGTGCTCGTGGGAGCGCTCGCGGTTGCACTCTGCGTGCACCTTGCCTCGACCTTTGTCAGCCTCAACCTCTACCGCTCCGGCGAGGATCTGATCACCGAGCGCTTCCGGCGTCGCGCGCTCGCCTCAGGACTCTGCGTGCTGACGCTGAGCGTGGCCGCGCTGGCCACCTCAGCCGCAACGACGCCCGCGCTGTGGCACCGCCTGATCGGCGCCGGTCGACCGGCCTTGATCATCGGGTTGCTCGCCATGGCGCTCTCGCTGCTCTCGCTAGCCGGGCGCCGATACGGAGTCGCTCGCGTCCTGACCATGCTCAGCGGAGCCGCCGTGCTCTGGGGCTGGTTCGTGGCGCAGTCGCCCCGACTGATCGGACCCCGCCTCACGATTCACACGGCAGCGGCAACCCACCCTGCTCTGATCGCGATCGCGATCTCGATCGCGATCGTGCTGCTGCTCGTTCTCCCCGCGACCTACCTGCTGTTCACCCTCTTTGGCCGCCCCGTGCTGGAGGTAATCGAATGAAGACTCTCCGAACCCGAATCAAGACTCTCCCAACCCTTCCCGTCCCCGACCGGCGCCAGATCGCCGGAGGGGCGATATTCCTGTGGGTCGCGGTCTCCCCGTGGGTATGGGGTTTTGCCGACAACCACGCCGCCGTGGCCAACCACGTCTCGCTCGTGTTCGGCTTAGCACCCTTGGCGCTGATCATGGTCAACCTCCGTCCCGCCGCGTTCGTGACTCTGATGGGCGGCGTCTGGCTGATCGCCAGTCCCTGGCTGCTCGGCTACGCAACCGACCACGCGGCGTGGCTGAACGAGCTCGTCAGCGGTGCGGCGCTGGTCGTACTGTCCGCAAACGCCGCCGGCGTTGGCTCGTTGAGGCGCGTCCGCAGCAAGCGGGCGCCGAGGCGGGCCGGCGCGCAGGCGTCCGTCGCGAAGACGGTTGGCTCCGGCTCTTAGCTCCGCCCCGGGTCGCCGCTGCGCGTGATCGGGCGGGCGACCGCCACGCAAGCGATCCACCGGAAACGAGTTCTCACGCGCGGGGCGATCGCATTCCTCGCGATCCCGCCGCTCGCTCACGCGCCGGCTCGTCTCGTAACGGCCGGCGCGAAGTCGATCGCCTAGCGACCGCGCCGAGAGTCCGCCTATACGCCACCGGCCGGAGCGGTCGGCTAACCCCCTCACCGGCGCCATGGCCAGTCCGTGCGGGGCGGCCGAGCGCGTGCGGGGCGGCCGAGGGCGTGGCGACTTCGGTGGACCAGGCCGCGATCTCGGTGTGGTCACCACCGTCGAACGCGACCACCGGTGGGGGTGAGCGCGGTGAGGTCGTAGGTAACCCGCAGCTACGTGGCGCCAGGATCTTCCCAGGGGGCCGGGCTCCGGATAGTTCGGATCCCAGCTGTCGGCCCAGCGACGATCGCGTCATTTTCGGGCCGCTCAGCTAGCAGCCGCTGACAAGGAATCCTACGAGGAACGGCGGCGGGGAGCTGCAAGAGGAAGACACTGCCGAGAGCACCGCCCGCGCCGTTGTCTCGCGTCTGCCGGGCGGCTGCATCCTCGCACCGAGCACGACGAATCTCTCTCGCAAAGCGGGACGATGGTCAGGCGGCCGCCGCCCGAGACGAGGCGCCGGGCCGTTCAAAGAACTCAGCTTCGGCGAGGCCCAAGGGTGAGGCGGGAAACGAGCCATACAGCCATTCGGACATGATCCGGTGCCAGTTAGCGGTCGCGCTGAGCTGGCCGACCGCGGCAAGCGTCATGACCTGCATTCTGCTCGATAACAGTGACTCCGCCGGGATCGTCTCGTTCTTCATCAGGTCCCAATACTTCGAGCGGGGGTCTCCGGCGTGGGCCAGGAGTGCCGAAACGTACTGTGGATTCAGCGTGACCAGTCTGTCGTCTGCATACCAGGCATTGATGGCCCGCACGTGCTCGAGCACGAGCCCGCGATCGAAGCGGGGATCGTCGGGTTCGAAGAAGCCAAGCGCGGCCAACCCCGCGTGGACGGCGTTCGCATCGTGCTCGAGGGCGGCACGAATCACGGCGAGTTCGGCATCGATCCTGCTGCGCGCGACACGCTTTGTCATCCCGAAGTCGAGGAAGGCGACTCGTCCGTCACCGAGCAACCGGAAGTTGCCCGGATGGGGGTCGCCTGAGAACTGTCCAAACCGGTACAGGGAACCGAGGAAGAACCGGAGGACGATCTCGCCGACGCGGTCGCGGGTGGCTTGTGGAGCCTCCTTAATCCGCTCGAAGCCAATGCCGTCGACCCACTCGCTGACGAGCACTCGAGTGCGGCACAGGCTTGTCACCACATTCGGGATCACGATGAACGGATGTCCGCGCCATCGGCGGGCAAACATCCGCTGGGCCTGGGCCTCGTGTTCGTAGTCGAGTTCCTCGCTGATGCGTTCGCGAAGCTCCGAGGCTGTGGTCGCGGGATCGATCCCCGGCGCGAACCGCTGTGCGCCCCGCATGATCAGGCCCAGGCTCTGGAGATCGGCGCGCACCGCAGCGCCGACGCGCGGGTATTGCACTTTCACCGCGACGTCGCGCCCGTCGTGGAGACGCGCTCGATAGACCTGTCCGATGGACGCCGCGGCCACGGCATCGGGGTCGAACTCGGCAAACAGGTCCTCGACACGCTCGCCGAGGTCTTGCTCGATCACCCTGCGCATCTCCTTGAACGAAGCTTGAGGCGCGTGATCGCGGAGCTCGCCCAACTTGGCGTGGAGCCGCGCCACTTCGTCGGGTGGCAACCCGCCCAGATCCAGAATCGAAGCCATTTGCCCGATCTTCATGGCAGGACCCTTCATCTGTCCGAGCACCTCGACGACGCGGCCTGCTGCCTCCATACGCCGGCGCTCGTTAGCGGCGCTCCGACTTTCCTCCGGCCGCACCAGGTTCGCCGCCCTGGTTGCATACGTCTTGGCGACCTCGCCGGCAACCAGGCGACCGACCTTGGCCGTTCGCCGGACACGCCCGGTCGGGATCGATCCCGTGCGCTCGGTCATGGTCAAACTCCTACAGACGAATTCACGATTCGCATTCTACTATGCTGCCTCGTAGATCGTCGCGCCTGCCTCAACGGCCGCGTTAGACCGCCTCCGTCTGCTCGACCGCGCGCCGGTAGCCGCAAGCCGCGCGCTCTTCGCGATCTAGCGCCGCGAGATATTCATCGAAGGCGAAGTCGCGGCCGGGACGGGGCGCGGAGCGCCAGCTCCGATACGACTCGGCTACCGCGCGGCTCTCGTCGCGCCAGTGCAGGTAGCTGTCCATCAGCGCATCGAGAAGCTCGAGGCGAACAGCGTGAGGTCGAGGTGCTCTCTTCAGGTTCATGCCAATCAACTCCTGGGTCTCTCGAAGCCGGATGCCGCGTCTACGATGCGGCGTCGTAGATGTCTAATCCACCTAGACGCCGTCGGACGCCAAACCTTCCTGAAAGACTTCGCCCTCCGTATCCCACGGTTTGCCGGGGAAACGCGCTCTCGCCTCATCGCTGAGGAAGCTCGAGGGCTGCCGCTGCAGAAGCCCTCGATCAGACGGCGACCTCTCCCCGGATGGCCGACGTCGCGCGGCCCCGCCCTTCTGCCGGGCGGGGTCGCTCTTTTTGTACCTACATCGCAGAGCGATCGAGACGCCGGGGTCGGCTACGATCCACCGTAGGCGATGGCTGGCACGATCGACAGCGAGCCGGAAGCGGCTGCGGCCTCGCCGGAGCGAATCAACTCGTCGTCCGCCCCCCGGCCTGCTCGCCCGGCGGGGGCTGCCGCAGGGCGGGTCTGGGCCGCGGGCATGGTGCTCTGGGCCTCCGGCCTCGCGCTTTCGGTATTCGTGATTGGCCGGCTGTTCGTGACCTGGCGGGTGACGCCTCACGCGGCGTCTCACCAGATCTCCTTGCTGGGCCAACGGCTGAGTTATCCGGTGGCGAACCTCGACGCTTTGATCGTCCTGGGGCTCGCGCTTGCGGGCTTAGCCGTCGGCGCGATGACGGCGTTGGGGGCAGTCCGCGAGTTCGCCGCGACGAGAACCCTCCGCGCGGCACCTCGCGGCGCTCGAGCCGATGCCGTGGAAGGGCGCGTTGGTCATCGATGACGAGCGTCCGCAGGCGTTCTGCGCCGGCCTGCTGAACCCGCGCGTCTATGTGTCGTCCGGCGCGGTCGCGGCGCTCGACGAAACGGCCCTGGACGCCGTCCTGGCGCACGAGGCTCATCACGCACGATGCCGGGATCCCCTGCGGCTTGCGGTCGGTCGGGTCCTCGCACGCGCATTGTTCTTCGTGCCGGGTCTCGCCGAGTTGGTCCGCCGCCAGCAAAACCTTGCGGAGCTCGGCGCGGACGAAAGCGCAATGAACGCCGGCTCTGACCGCCGCTCGGCGCTAGCGCGCGCGATGCTTACCTTCTCGGAGTCCTCGTCCACGGGCGGCTCGGTCGGGATCGATCCTGGGAGGGTCGATCACCTCCTCGGAGACCCGCCGAACTGGCGCTTCCCGACTCTGCTGTGCCTTGCGGGGGCGGTCGCGATCGGCCTGCTCGGAACAATCGCGGTGCTGGCAGGCCAGCTGGCGGCGGGTTCTGCCACGCTCGCCCCGCCGTTCCTCTCCCACCAGCCCTGCATCGTGATCCTGGCGCTGATCCCCGTCGTTGTGGTCCTGGGCTGCGCCGGCGCAGCGCGCTGGCTGCGCCGCAACACCGTCTAGCGCGGGTTCCACGAGGCTTCAGCAGCGGCTTCTACGAGGCTGCGTCGTTTTCTTACCCGGCACTGGGAAGTTTTCTCGCGCGCCGGCGTCTTGAGAGGAAGCAGCTCTTACGACGCCGCGTCGTAGAGCGTCTCGAAGACACCCGAGAGACCTCGTGAAGATTTCATGAAACCAGGCCGTGAACCCGGACATCGGAGACCCGCGCTGGGCGTGGCGAGGGCTACCGGGGCGATCGCATTGCTCGTCGTAGGTGCTGTGCACCTTGAGCAGTACACGGTTGCGCATTTCTCGGTGATACCTACGATCGGACCGCTCTTCCTGGTGAATTTCATCGCGGCGACGTCGCTCGGTCTCGTTCTGCTGATCCCAATTCGACGGTCCGCGCGCCGCGGTCGGCTGCTGTTTGACTCGCTGGCGGCTCTGGCCGGCGTCGGGGTTGCGGCTGGCGCCTTGGCCGCGTTGCTGATCAGCGAGCACAGGTCGCTGTTCGGGTTCATGGAACACGGATATCGGCTCGAGATCGTGATCGCGATTGCATCCGAGGCCGTCGCCATCGCCTCGCTCGGTGTCTTTCTCGCCATCGCGGACCGGCAGGCGCACGAGCTGCGGGCCAGGCTAGTGACCCGCGACGAGGCAGGAGACGCGTCCCCTCCCACCGCGTCGGAGGCGTAGCGGTGCCGCGACTGTTCATGCTCACTGTGCCGGGGCTAAGAGTTGCCTCGGACTGGGGAGCGGTCCACGACCGCTTGCTTGACGACTTCCCCGGGATCACGGACGTCCTGGCGACCACGATCACCGCCACGCTGCTGATCGTCTACGAGGGCGACGCGAACGTCGACGCCTGGCTCGAGGGCATCAGCGACGGAATCCTCAGTGGGCGCGTCAGCGCCGGAAACGCGCCTCGCGTGAGGACACAAAGCCGCGCGCGCGGCCACCAGCGGGCCTGGGGGCTCGGGCGGGCGCACGACCGTGCCCCTGCCCCCAGCGGTCCATACCAGTTGAACCACTCAACCCAACAAACGAAAGGCACAACATGAGCAAATCAGACGTAACGCCCGCCCGTTCAATCGAGTCGACTAGCGAGGTCGACCTGGAAGCCCGCTGGCGCGGAGTGGTGGGTCGTCGTTCGTTTCTGAAGGGCGTGGGGCTGGCGGGCGTCGCGGCGGTCCCGGGGGCGGCGTTGTTCGCGAGCGAGGCGAGCGCTGCAAGCCGCGAGATCACTGCGGGAGATGTCGCAATCTTGCGGCTGCTGGCTGCGATCGAGTTGATCGAGACCGACCTGTGGCAGCAGTACAACGAGCTGGGTGGGGTTGACGGAGGCAACCCGGCCTACATGGCAGCGCTATCGAATCTCGACAGCGACATGCCGCAGTACATCGCCGACAACACCGACGATGAGGAGAGCCATGCCGCTTTCCTGAACGCGTATCTCCGCTCCAAGGGCGCGCGGCCGGTGAATCTGGACGAGTTCCGGACGCTGCCCAGCAGCCACGCCACCGGCGCAAAGCAGAAAGGGCGGTTGACGAATCTGCAGACGCTCGACGTCGACACGAGCTGGTATGTGCGATACCGGAGCACCGAGAACCCCGATCTGGGGGCCACTTTCCCCCAGGCGGTGGACATCAAGCACGAGCCGGCGATCCCGCTCAACGACACCGACACTCCGCCGGGACTGCCGGCGCCGGTCCCGCCGGTGGGTGCTCAGGAGACGCGGATGCAAGCGATCGCCAACACGGCGGGGTTTCACTTCGCTTACATCGAGCAGGGCGGCTCGAGTCTGTACAGCATCATGGCGCTCAAGGCCACCAGCCTTGAGGTGCTGCGGATCATCGTCTCGATCGGCGGTGTGGAGACCAACCACTTCTCGCTCTGGCACGACAAGGCCGGCAACGCCGTCGCGCAGCCACTGGCCGGGGTGACCGATCCCGAAACCGGCGTGACCTTCCCCGATCTGAACGCCAAGGGCGGCGAGCTGAACCAGACCAACCTGATCCTGCCCGAACCGTGCGACTTCCTGCGCAAGGATCTGCCCCAATGCTCAATCGTGCGACCCACCCTGGACGACAACGGGGGCGCCGTAGCCACGATCAAGAGCTTCACCGCCGACCGGCTGTTCGAAGGCCAGTCCGCGAAGTTCTTCAGGACCGTCCTCGAGCTGGCCAGAGAGGCCGACGCCGCGCAGCGCAGCCTCCGTTAGTCGCGCCGACAGAGCTTGCAGCCGCCGAGACTACACGGCCGCTAACCAACCACACAGAGCGGCCGCGGCTCATCTAAAGAGCCGCGGCCGGTCCGCCCAGGCAAAGGACACCACCATGTTCACCGGAATCCTGCAACCCACACACCTGATCATCCTCCTGGCTGTCGCCCTCCTGTTCCTCGGGCCCAAACGCCTCCCCGAGGCAGGCCGCGCTCTCGGCGAGGGACTCAAAGAATTCAAAAGCTCGATCGGCGGGAGCCACGGCGATGACCCGCAGATCGCAGCGCGGCCCGACGGCACCCACGAGGACACCGCGCCGCAGGAGTGACAGGCGTGATGCGGTTCGGACCGAGCCCTCCCGAGCCGGGCAGTCACCGTCATGGCACTACCACTCCGACCCGTTAGCCACGAAGCTCGCCTGCCGCTCCTTGAGCATGTGGGCGAGCTGCGCGTGCGGCTGGGCATCGCGCTGGCCGCGGTCGTAGTTGCCTTTGGTTTTGCGTTCTGGCAGAACCACGCACTGCTGAACGTCCTGAACCGCCCGCTGGCGCGTGCGAGTGCCGGGGGGCTCAGGCACTCGCACGGTCCGCTCGCCGAAACCGCCCGCGTTCAGCAAACCCTCAGCATCGCGTTGGCCCGTCAGCGCCTGGCGTTCGAGCTGCTCGCGGGGTCCTCGACGCCGCTCGACGCCGCGCAGCGTGGAGCGCTGAAGTCAGCCGCCCAGGCCGACGGGGCGGTCGTAGCCGTTAGCCCGCCGGAGCCCCAAGGCCGGCAGCCGGTGACCCTCGGCCTGGCTGAACCGTTCACCCAGACGCTCATCGTCGCCGGCTACTTCGCGCTGCTCCTCGCGCTGCCCGTGATCCTCTGGCAGCTCTACGCCTTTGTCATCCCCGCCTTCAGCCCCGGCGAACGCCGTGTCGCGCTGCCGCTGATGGCCATGGCGCCGTTCCTTTTCATCGCCGGAATTGCGTTTGGTTATTTCGTCGTGTTGCCTGGCGCGGTCGGGTTTTTGCAGAACTTCAACGCCAGTTCCTTCGATGCCCTCGTGCAGGCCAGTACCTACTACCGATTCATCCTGCTGACGCTGTTGGCAACCGGGCTGTTCTTCCAGATCCCGGTTGCCGTCATTGGACTCACCCGCACAGGGATCGTGAGTACACGTCAGCTGCGCAAGCACCGCCGCCACGCCATCGTTGCCCTCGTCGCGCTGGCGCTGTTGCTACCCGGCACCGACGTCGTGACCACGTTCCTCGAGCTGATCCCCATGCTGGTTCTCTACGAGCTCAGCGTGTTCGTCGCCGGCCTGTTCGAGCGCCGCTCCTGAGCCACCGCGCGGGGGCCAATAAACCGCCCCCCACGACGTGTCTGTCAAGTCGCTCGACTAGCCCAGGTCCGTCGCCTGGGTAAGGTCTATCGTGGGGTCAACCTCCCGGCTTCGGCGAACCGGGCCGGCGCCGAGCCCCCGCTTGGAACTGGGGGGCTCGGCGCCTGGCCGCTGTGAGGGTCGCGCTTAGTATCCGTAGCTGGACGAGCCGGCCCCGCTCGCGGGCGCGGGTGTGGTGGGGGGTGAGGTGACCGCGTTACCGCCGGGTCCGAGGACGTACCACAGGGCGCCGAATTGGTTCAGGCCCTGGCCGGTCGTCTGACCCGGCCCGCGATCGCCGACGTAGTAGTACAGCGGGTGTCCGTTGTAGGTGACCTGGGTCCCGCCGCCCGGTTGCGTCACCGCGCCGATCCGTCCGGCCACCGCGCCGTTCAGCGCTCGCGGTTTCGTGGTGGCCGTGAAGGGAGGCCAGATGGCCTGGCCGGCCGCTGACAGCGTGCTGACATTGGGCCTGTCGCCCTCGAACAGGTACAGCGTGCGCCCGTTGGCATCGACCAAGGTCGAGCCCAGCGAGGTCTGCTTCACCGAGATGGCCGACGCGGCCGCGACCGTCTGCTGAGATTTGGTGGTACTGGCGCCGCTGGTGGCCACCAGGACGGCGATGGCTGCGGCGACAACAACGGCGACCGCCGCGATCAGTGGGAATCGTGTTCGACTCATTTGAACTTCGCTCCTTATGGAAAATTGTCCAACGTGCCCTCACCTCTCGAACGTTCGTCCGCGGCTCGGCCAGCGTTGCTTCTCACTGGAAGACTCCGCATGTCGGCTGATACCTTCCCTGATCCACTACGATGCGTAGCAGAGCGACCTACGATGAGGTATAGTAGGCTGATGACCGCCCAGGTCCTCCTCACCGGCGCCACCGGCTACGTCGGGGGCCGCCTGCTCCATCGACTCGAGGCTTCGGGCCGCCAGGTTCGGTGTATGACTCGGCGGCCCGAGGCGCTGGCGACGCGCGTCGCTGAGGGGACCGAGGTGGTGGCCGGGGACGCCCTGGACGCGGCGTCGTTGCGCCGGGCGATGGCGGGCGTCGACACGGCCTACTACCTGATCCACTCGATGGAGACTTCGACACGAGTTTGAGGCGCTCGACCGGTTGGCGGCCCGCAACTTCGCCCAAGCGGCTCGCTGCGCCGGAGTACGCCGCATCGTTTACCTGGGCGGTCTCGGGGGCGGAGATCGGCTGTCCCCGCATCTCGCGAGCCGGCAAGAGGTCGGCGCGATCCTGCGGTCCTCGGGAGTCCCGACGATCGAGTTCCGCGCCTCGATCGTGATCGGCTCGGGCAGCGCGTCCTACGAACTCGTGCGAGCGCTCGTCGAGAGCCTGCCATTGATCATCGCCCCACCGTGGGTCGAGACGGCCGCGCAGCCGATCGCCATCGAGGACCTCCTCGAGTACCTGCTCGCGGCGCTCGAGTGCGAGGAGCGTCGGAGCGTGATCTTCGAGATCGGCGGCGCCGACCCGGTGACCTATGCGGACATCATCCGTGAGTACGCGCGCCAGCGCGGCCTTCGGAGACCACTGCTCCACTCGTCGCTGCTCACACCGCGACTGTCGCGCTTCTTCCTCGGCCTGATCACCCCCGTCTACGGACAGGTTGCCGGCGCGCTGGTCGAGGGGCTGCGCAACGAGACCGTCGTCCGCTCCGCGGCCTCGCTGGAGGCGTTCCCGATCCGCCCCCGGGGGCTCCAAGGAGCGGTCCAGCGAGCGCTCATCAACGAGGATCTCGATTTCGCCGAAACCAGTTGGTCGGACGCGTTGGCGTCCGCGCCCCCGGCCGGATTGGCCCCGACCCCGTTCGGCCGGCGCCTGGTCTCCTCGCGCACGCTCCGCCTGAACGCCGACGCGAGTGACGCATTCGACCCCATCCAGCGTATAGGCGGACACACCGGGTGGTACGCCGGCAACTGGTTCTGGCGCGCCCGTGGATTACTGGACACGCTGAGCGGCGGCGTCGGGCTGCGGCGCGGTCGGCGCGACCCGGTCGATCTCCGTGTCGGCGACACGATCGACTTCTGGCGCGTCGACACGCTAGACCCCGACCGGCGGTTGCGCCTGACGGCGGAGATGCGAATCCCCGGCCGCCTATGGCTGCAGTTCGAGCTCGATCCTCACAACGATGGCGGCGTCCAGCTTCGCCAGACCACAGTGTTCGATCCCGCCGGCTGTGTCGGGTTGGCGTACTGGTACCTGCTCTGCCCCATCCACCATCTCGTCTTCGGCAACATGCTTCGCGGCATCGGCCGCGCAATCGGACGCCGAGCCTCCGCCCGGTCCGACTCGATCGTCGGCGCCACGGCGGCGCAGAGCGCCGCCACCGGTGCCGTACTATGAATCGTAGTAGATATATTTCAATGCTCGGAAGGATCCAGTGCAGACCCACCAGATCAACATCTCACGCGGCCGCCACAACCTGCACGAGATACGGCGAGAGCTGTTCGCGTTTTCGGAGATCCTCGATGTTTTCGTGAGCAGTCGGCTGGACTCGCTGGTGGTCGTTTGTGCCGGTCGGCCACGGCCCGGCGAATGGCTCCGCGCGTTGCGCGCGATCGGTTACGAGGCACCGGCCCGGCGGCACCTCTCCGGCGAATCTACTACACGCGGTAGTATCATCCAAATACATGCCCACGTTTCTCAGATCGAACAGGCCAGACGGCGGGATGCCGCGTGACGAACGCGGGTGGCGGGTCGCCCCTGCTCCCGACGGGCGAGGTATGCCGGATCCTCCTGCGCGGCGACCGCCGCACCGGTCCCGTTGGTTCGTGTGGCTGGTGGGCCTCCTGCTCGCCCTCAACCTCGGATCGGTGTTGCTGGTGCAGCCCGGCGCTCAGCCACGAGTGAAGGTGCCATTCAGCCCTTACTTCCTCAGCGCCGTGCAGGCGGGACGAGTCGCGTCAATCGCCTCCACCGGAAACACCATTCAGGGAACGTTCAAGCTCGCTGCACGTTACCCGGCCGAGAACCCCACCGCGCCGCCGACGACCCTGTTCAGCACTGAGGTCCCGACATTCTGGAACGACAACCAGCTCGCCGCACTACTGGAGTCCCATCACGTCCTAATCAATGCGTCCTCGCCGACTCAGGGCGGCTCGGTGGCTGGCTCCTTGCTCCTCGGGTTTGGGCCGACGCTCCTCCTAGTGGGCGTGTTCATCATGTTCGCGCGACGGACAGCGCGCGGCGGCGCGGCCGGTGCGCTGGGAAACTTCGGTCGCTCACAAGCACGCCGGATCGACCCAGCGACGATCAGGGTCACCTTCGCCGACGTGGCCGGGATCGATGAGGCAAAGGCCGAGCTGACCGAGATCGTCGACTTCTTGCGCAACCCCGAGCGCTACGGCCGGTTGGGTGGCCGGATGCCCCACGGCGTGTTGCTCTCGGGCGCGCCGGGAACCGGCAAGACTTTGCTCGCGCGAGCGGTGGCGGGCGAGGCCCACGCGGCGTTCTTCTCCATCTCGGCATCGGAGTTCATCGAGGCGATCGTCGGCGTCGGCGCCGCACGCGTCCGTGACCTGTTCGCGAAGGCCAAAGAGGCCGCGCCGTCGATCATCTTCATCGACGAGCTCGACGCGATCGGCCGCTCGCGCCAGGGTCAGGTATCGGTCACCGGCGGCAACGACGAGCGCGAGCAGACACTCGATCAGGTCCTCACCGAGATGGATGGCTTCGAGAGCGTCGAGGCGGTCGTCGTGCTCGCGGCTACCAACCGGCCCGAGATCCTCGACCTCGCCCTGCTGCGTCCTGGGCGCTTCGACCGCCGCGTGGCGGTGACGCCACCCGATCGCGTCGGCCGCCGAAAGATCCTCGATGTTCACACCCGCTCGATTCCGCTGGCCGACAGCGTCGACCTCGATGGATTGGCGGCGAGCACGCCGGGGATGGTCGGGGCGGACTTGGCCAACCTGGCCAACGAGGCAGCCCTTCTCGCCGCGCGGCGCCAACATCGACGCGTCGAGCGGACCGACTTCACAGACTCGCTGGAGAAGATTCTGCTCGGAGCTCCGCGTGGAATTGTGCTCTCCCCGGCCGACCGCGAGCGGACGGCCTACCACGAAGCCGGACACGCGCTCGTCGGAATGCTAACGCCTCGCGCGGACCCCGTGCGCAAGGTCTCGATCATCCCACGCGGGATGGCACTCGGGGTGACGTTGTCGGCACCGGACGACGATCAGGTCTCGTACACGCTCGAGGATTTACTGGCCAAGCTCAAGGTCGCGGTCGCGGGACGCGTCGCGGAGGAGATCGTCTACGGGACGATCACCACCGGAGCTGAGAGCGACATCCAGCAACTCACGATGATCGCCCGGCAGATGGTCGGCCGGTGGGGTATGAGCGACACGATCGGACTCGTCTCCGTGCTTCCCGCCGAGGGTCTCGGGCCGCTGCTGGGCGCGGCGGGCGAGACATCCCAGGCCACCCAGCAGATCGTCGACGACGAGGTCCGCCGCCTGATCGATGGCGCGCACAGCGCGGTGACGGATCTCCTGACCGACCACCGCGAGCAGCTCGAACAGCTCACCGCGGCCCTACTCGGCGCCGAGACGCTCGACGGCATCGACGCCTACCGGGCAGCCGGCATGCCGATGCAGTCCGAGGCCGCCTGAGCGCTCTCGCGCTGAGTTGCGTCGCCCCTGCTTACGCCGTCGCGACCTGCGCGACGGCTCGCTGGTAGGCCGCCGCCGCTTGCTCTTCGCGGTCCAGGGCCGCGACATAAACGCTGAAGGCGAGCTTCTTGTCCGAGCGATCCGAGCACTTCCAGTCCCCATATGACCCGGCGACGGCGGCGCAGGCGTCGCGCCAGCTCACGTAGTCGTCCATCATGTCGTCGACGTAATGCCGGCGCCTTCCACCGAACGCTGAGCCTCGGTCGCGGGTGCCTCGCGCGTTAGCCTGGACCCTCACCCACACGCGCTCCGGCTGATCGGCGGTTGGCGTGAAGAGCGATTGACGATGCCCGCGATACCGGGCTCGCAATCTTCAGAAGGTAACTCTTGTTGCCCCGCACGCGCTAGCAGCTCGCGCGCGACTTGCTGTAGATCGCGCAGATAGTTGAGATGGGCCTGCCAGCGCCCCCCGGCGGCGTGGCGCGGCGGGTGCGGGATCATCGGGGACCCTGGAAAGCGCCTAGGCATGGCGCGAGACCGGGGATGCGAATTACTGCGGCAGCCTCAGCTAGCACCGTCTCGCCGTCCATCGCCAAGATCTCGACCATTTCTTGCTCGAACTCCACCGGCCCCGTTTCGGAGTCAGCGAGCAAGGTCACGAGTGTGCTGTGTGACCACACGGTCGGTGTCTGCGCTCGCCGAACCGCGTCGAAGGGAGATGCCGCCTCGCGGGAGTCTGGCGCGAGCGCGTGCCGCCGAACGCGGGCACCGAGCAGTTCGAAGCGATGGGGAACGAGTACGAACTCGGTGCTCTCTGCCGCCGCGAAGCGAGCGAGTGTCCAATCCTTGACTACCTCGACGAGGTACTCGATCGTCGCGATGCGTGGTGGCGTGCCGCTCCTACCGGTCACGAGAAGACTCCCCTCCAGGATCGAGAACGGAAACCCGATCGGCATCTGTAGCCCACCGACCCCGATGTGCGCCCGCCGTGCCGCCCAGGGCTCGAGCGATGTGCTGGCGACCGCGGGACAAGCGGCTCGTGATCGTCACCTCACGCGTACGCAGGTGGCGCGCCGCCTGCCGATAGGACATCCCGACGACGTCGACCGCCACGACCGCGTCTCGGTAGAGCCGGGGGGTGGCGGCGATCGCCTCCATCAGCTCGCGCGCGTCGAAGGTTCCAGCGATTTCGGCTCGGTCATTGGAATCAGTCTCGAGCAGCGGGACCGTGATCGGGCGCCGGCTGGCGGCCCGGTGACGAGCAGCGTTCGCGTTGCGCAGGGCGCGCAGCAGGTATCCGACCTCGTTGTCGCTGCGAAGCAAACGCGGGCGCTTCAGCACTCGCGCGAACGTGTCCTGGACGAGGTCCTCCGCCTCGTGGCGGGAACCGCACATCGCCCACGCGGCGCGGTAGAGCACGTCGATGTGATCCGTGAGCACCATCGGATCGAGCGGGCGTAGCACGGGCCCCGAATCCGCGTCGGGTTTTTGGCCGTCTCGCGTCGAACACACGTCGGTGGGCGCGCTCATCGGATGGGTACCTCGCGTACCTCTTCGGCGACCTGTGGTGTCATGACGGTTTCCATCCCGACGATCGATGCCACGCTACGCCCGTCCCCGCCACTGGCCAACGGCAGGGATGCCGAACTTGTTACCGGATCGCGCGAGCGGCGGCTAGGCAGTCTTGCCTAGCCGCCGACCTTGCCGAGGCCCTGCCGCAACGCGTAACCGGTGGCCGCCGAGCGCGAGCTGACGCCGAGCTTGCGGTAGATCGAGCGCACATGCGAGTGGACGGTACGCACGCTGAGAACCAGCCGTTCGGCTACCTGAGCGTCGGTAAGGCCGGCCGCGACCAGCCGCAGGACCTCCACCTCGCGCAGGGTGAGCCCGGCTGGATGCTCTGGCGGACGGGGAGACGCAAGGTCGAGGATCTCGGCGGCGCCCATCGCCCGCCCTCGTGCCCACTCGGCGGCGAACCGCTCGGCGCCAAGGGCGCGCCGAGCGCGGTCGGCGCTGCCTTCGGAGTCGGCCTCCACGAAGGCCGGCCAGGCCGCGCCCGCCTGCTCGCGGAGGCTTTCGGCGGCCCCGAGCAACCGCGCCGCCAGGGCGGGCCCGTGCGCGACCGCGAACCCCTCGAGGCACGCCGCCTCGAGCATCGGGTCGCCGAGCTCGCGCGCGATCTCGAGCCCCTGCGCGAACTGCAGTCGGGCCGCCGCGTGCGCACCTCGTCGGGCGGCGACGTGGCCCAGTCCGCACATGCCGCGCAGCGCCCACCAGCGATCGCCGAGCTCTCGAAACTCGGCCAGGGATTCCTCGAGCAGCGCGTTAGCGCCTTCCAGGTCACCATCGGCAAGCGCCACCCAGCCGAGACCCTGCGACGCGCGCGAGGCGATATCGCGAGCGCCGAGCCGACGCGCCACGGCGCGGCTCTCCTGCAGCCGGGCGCGTGCCAGCACGTAATCACCCTGAATCCACAACACGCGCCCCAGCGTCTCGAGCGAGCGGCCAACGCCCGGCTCGTCATCGAGCCGACGGTACGCGACCAAAGCCTCCTCGGCTAGGTGCATCGCGGGTTCTAGGTCACCCGCGCGGGTGCGAGCAAGCGCGAGCGCCGCGAGCGCTCGCGCCACGCCTGCATCATCGCCCCGCTCGCGGCATTGATCCAGGCCGCGCTGCAAATGCGACACCGCAACGGAATAGTCGGCCTGATGGTAAGCGAGCAGACCGGCGGCGATCGACGCTTGAGCGCGCTCCGCCGTGGGCGGGCCGTCGCCGAGCGCGAGGGCCTGCTCGAGCCAGCCGCGACCCTCACTCAAATGGCCCCGCGACAACCAGAACCCCGACGCCGCCGCCGACAACGCCAGTGCGCCGGCCTGATCTTCGCGGGCCAGATACCAGCGCATCGCGACACGTAGGTTCGCCTGCTCGGAGTCGAGGCGCTCACTGTCAGCGCCGAGAGCGAGCGCAAGGTAGAAGGCGGCGTGCGCGGCTCGAACATCGTCCTCGTCGCCACTCGCGCCAAGCTCCTCGAGCGCAAACTCACGGACTGTTTCGAGCAGCCTCGGTCGCGAGGCCGGATCCATCTCTGCCGGGCGCTGGACCAGGCCGTGATCGATGAGCGCTGCAAGGGCTTCGATAACCCCCGCCGCGCCGGGATCACCGGCGACCGCCTCCGCCGCGTCGACCGTAAACCCACCCGCAAAAACTCCCAGGCGGGTGAACATCGTACGCGCGCCCCGGTCGAGCAGGGCAAGACTCCATGAGATCGTGTCAGCCAACGTGCGCTGGCGGTCGGGTACGTCACGCGGCCCGCCCGTGAGCAGCTCGAACGGATGCGCAAGCCGCGGGACGATCTCGGCGGGTGATAGCAGCCTTACCCACGCGGCCGCCAGTTCGATCGCCAACGGCAGACCGTCGACGCGGGCACAGATCGCACCGACTGCCCCCGCGTTCGCCTCTGAAAGGCGGAAATCCGGACGAACGGCCCTCGCCCGCTGGAGGAAAAGCTCGATTCCGGGATAGGCGCCTAGCGCGTCGAGTTCGTGGCGGTGCTCGAGGTCGGGCAACGCGAGCGGTGCGACCGTAAATTCGTGCTCGCCCGACAATCGCAGGCTCCCCCGACTGGTGACCAGTACTTCGAGCAACGGGCAAGCGGCGAGCACCTCCGCCACCACCGTGGCGGCGCTCGCAACATGCTCGAAGTTGTCAAGGACGAGCAGCATCTGCCGGTCATAGAGGAACGACGCGAGGCGATCCACCAGGCTCAACACGCCCTCTTCGCGCAGCCTGAGGGCCTGAGCGATCGCCGTTGCCACCAGGGCGGGGTCGCGGACGGATTCGAGCGAGACGAAGCATTCGCCGTCCTCGTACCGGGAAGCGAGTTGCGCCGCCACGTGCCGAGCGAGACTGGTCTTGCCCACCCCGCCAGGCCCGGTAAGCGTCACGAGACGCACATCAGTCCGGCGCAGCAATGCGCACACGCTTGCGGCATCGCCCTCGCGACCGACCAATGACGTCGGTGGGCCAGGAAGGAGGGTGCTGCTGGATGCCGCTAGAGCCTGTCGCCCGATCACTGAGGATGCGCCGCCTGGACTACTTCCGGGGAACCTAGACTAGATCCCCACGCTTCCGCGGGCAACCGACCAGCGTGCGTAGCCGCCACCGAGCGGCCGCGGCGGACCGACGATTCGGTCCGGGCTCCCTGTCAGGTGGCCTGTGCCCAGCTGACCTTCCGACCACCGATCCCTACCTGTGGTCCGACGGCCTACCTGAGCGCTGGCCGTCGGGACGTGCGTCCGTAAATCACCGCTATCGGGTGAGGACAGCTCACCTGGGTCGGGGCAATCCTGTGGTCTGCGAGAGGGACCCAAGAACTTGAGATGGCCCCAGGCCTTGCGCGAACATCACGTCCGCCAGGCTCAGCAGGCCGCGCAAGGACGGGAGCATTATTTGATCCGAGCCAGCAACTGTCGTGCCCCTTGTTCGGGTCCATGAGTGACGGAACGCTCCAGCGACGATCGCTGTCCGCGGACGATCGCAAACTGTTGGTCGCATCGCTCGGCGTCTTGGCTGCCGTGTTCGCACTGGTTGCGTCGAACGTCGCGGCGAACCACTCGCCGAAGCCTCACAGTCTTCCGATCGGGATTGTCGGGACGCCGGCGGTGGCTGAAGCGGCCCGTGCTGAACTCGCTCGGGCGGCGCCGGGCGCTTTCGAGGTCCACGCCTACCAGTCCCTGGCATCGGCGGGGAGCGCCGTGCGGCACCGTTCGGTCTATGGCGCGTTTCAACCCGTCCCCTCGACGGTCCTGCTGGTGGCCAGCGCGGCCAGTCCCCCTGTGGCCGCCTTGCTGCAGAGAACCTTTGCGAGCGTCGCCAGCCGATCGGGTCGCGCTCTGGCAGTCCGGGATCTGGTGCCACTGCCGTCATCTGATTCCAGTGGCGCCACAACCTTCTCTGCCGTCCTCAGCCTCATCATCGCCGGACTGGCTGGTACCACGCTCGTTTACACATTGACTCGGCACCGCCCCGAGTCGTTGCGTCTGGCGGCCACCGTGGCGCTCGGAGTCGGTGCGGGATTGATCACGGCTCTGGTTACCAACGTCCTCGTAGGGGCCTTCCCCGACCGCTTCTTCCAGGTGTGGGGGGTGGCCACGCTGTTCGTCCTCGCCATCGGCTTGCCCATCGCCGCCTTTCAAGTGATTTTCGGAATCGCCGGGACAATGATCGGTGCGGTCCTGTTCCTGGTCATCGGCAACCCGGCCTCCGGCGGAAGCTCAGCCCCCGAGCTTCTCCCGGGGTTCTGGCGAACCCTCAGTCAAATCCTGCCACCCGGCGCCGCGGTCACCTCGATGCGCGATGTCGTTTACTTCAACGGCCACGGGAGCTCTCACGCCCTCATCGTTCTCGCCGTCTATGCGGTTCTCGGCGCCGGAGTGGCGATGATCGCGTACAGGCTGCGGGCTCGAGTCGGAGCGGCCACGGTGGCGGTCTAGACGGGGGGACAGGAGCACAGAGCGAGCGCCCGGCCCGGACGCCGAGAGCGGCGACGGACGAAGGAAGCTCAGGGGGTGATGACCGTCTTGCCCTCAGTGTGCGCGTTAGGGTTCAGTGTCGGCACGTCGTCGAGCTTGATGAGGGTGATCGGCGGCACGACGATCGTTCCAGTGACGACCAGGTCGGCGAGCCGCTCCAACGCCTCACTCGACATGCTCACGCGGAAGTTGACACCGGCAACTCCGCGCGACGCGAGCGCATCCGCGTCCGCGAAGTACCGTGTCGTTAGAGCCGTGCCGCTTGCGCGTACGAGTGCCGCGAGCGAAGCGAAGCCGCTGGCGTCGCTCGCGACGTCGACGAGGACGTCGATGCCGTGAGGATGCGTCTGCTGCACAGCGTCGGGTACCGAGACCGCAGTGTGGTCGACGGTCTCTGCGGCACCATAGGTACGCATGCGGACAGCGGCGTCGGCGCGAGCGACAGCGATCACGTGCGCGCCAGCGTGCGCGGCGAGCTGTATCGCGAACGAGCCGACGCCGCCGGCGGCGCCCACCATGAGCACTGTCTTCCCCGTGAGCTGTCCGAGCGATTCGACGATTTCCAGCGCGGTCACACCGGCGGTCGGCAGCGCCGCGGCGATCGTGG
This sequence comes from uncultured Solirubrobacterales bacterium, assembly GCA_963849675.1. Classification (GTDB taxonomy): domain Bacteria; phylum Actinomycetota; class Thermoleophilia; order Solirubrobacterales; family Solirubrobacteraceae; genus Palsa-465. Next base: position 143,617 of record CAWKIW010000003.1, read on the forward strand.
GATCGAGGCCCTCCGGCACCCGCGCAAGCGGTGCATCCTCGGTGACGGCGACATATTCCGCATACGTGCCGGCCGAGCCGAGCGGGGCGATCAGCAGCTGCCCGAACACTTCCTCGCCGGACTGGAACCTGACCGCGCCCTCACCGACGGCCTCGACGACGCCGGCCAGGTCGGCGCCGAGAACGAACGGGAAGCTCCCCGGCATTTGTTCTTTCCACGCGCCGGCGGCGATCGACCGGTCCATCGGATTCATCCCGGCAGCCTCGACCCTGATCAGCACCTGACCCGGTCCCGGCTGCGGGTCGTCCACCTCCGTCAGTCCCGGTGTCGCGCCGTATTCGTTGACGGTGATCGCACGCATCGTGGTCTCCTCTCTCGCTCCGCCGCGTGACCGTGCGCGCAGCGGGCAACTAGCGTAATACGGGCGACGCTCGAGGACGACCGGTATCCTCCGTTTGCGGCGCGCGTTCTGGTGAGGGTCTGGGCCGCATCCGCTCCGAGCGGGTTCTTGCGACGCCGTCACCTCCCGTTCGCCGATCGCAGCCTCGAGACGATCCGTCACGACTGAGGCCGCGCGGCGCGAATGGCCGCGGGGCATCTCCCCTCTGACCGTCCGCAAGCCCCGAAGTCGCACAGGCGGCACAGCCACCCCGCGTCGGGAGCAGCGCCGTGACGTCGTTCGTTCAGTCGTAGATCGACGATGTCCTCGGTGAGCCCTTCCGCGAGCCGGGTGAGGGAACGCAGTTCGGCTTCGGTGAGGCGTTCGAGCGTCGCCTCGACAGCCCGGTGGCGAGCGGCGATAATCCGGCGCGCGGTGGTGCGGCCGGACGCGGTCAGGATGAGAGCCACAGAGCGCCGGTCGTCTGCGGCCTGGTGCCGAGCCACGTGACCGTCGGCCACCAGGCTGTCAATCAGGCGCACGGCCGCCGAGTGAGACAGCCCAAGCACCTGCCGCAGATCCTCGATCGTGCTTCCGCCCGCGAATTGATGCAGGGCCACGAGCGCGGCCGGCGCCTGGCCGCCGCGGCCGGCCGCCGCGGCGGCCGCCGCACCGACGCGATCTGAAATGGCTAGCGCCCACGCGCCGAGCAGGTTCGACAGCCGGCCGGTGGCCGGATCAGCGCTCGGGGAGCTCGACCTCGAGCTCATACGACGCCTCGGAGCCGTGGGGAGCCTCGAACCTGCCGCGCCCGCTCAGGTCCGCCAGCTCGCCGGTCGAGGAACCTAAGACCACGCTGGCCTCCCAGCGAGCCACGCCTCCATCGAACTCACCGCTGGTCTCAAGCACGAACGTACCGTTCCGGCCCGCTACCTGCCCGTCGACGAGCTGAAGCCCGACGAACCGCGCGGTGCCATCGGCGTGGTAGGCCATCAGCCACTCCGCGGCGCCTTCGCCCGCGATGTCCCCCTCGAACTGCTGGGTCACCGAGGCTTTCGTAAGCCGGCGCCCGTCGCGTTCGTCGTAGGCGTTCTCATCCCACGACGCGACCCGAAAACTACCGTGCAACGTCGTCATCGTCCCTCCAATCATATGTATGCACGATGCATATATGCCCGGAATGTTTCGCCGCGAAACCCCGTTCCGCCCGAAGCACGTACGCCGCTCTCCGTGGCCAAGCTGCCCGTCGGGAGGAAGCAGACGACCAGACCGTCGCGTTGCCGTCGGCAATCGCCGGTACGCCGCATCGAGGGCTCTCGTAGAGCCATACTGTCGGATCATGGACCGGGACGCGGTGGTTAGTTCGGTGTTCACGCCCGTTCGGACGGCGACGACCTTTGAGGAGACTGTCGAGCGCTTGGGGACGGCGATCCGCACCGGCATCCTGCCCGCGGGGAGCCGACTGCCTGCGGAGCGGATGCTCGCCGACGAGCTCGAAATCTCACGCTCGACGCTTCGGCAGGCGCTGACGACGCTCGTGCAGAGCGGCCTTCTGATCTCGCTCCGCGGCCGAGGTGGTGGGACGTTCGTGACCGAGAGCCCCCCGCTGGCACCGGCCGGCGAGCCGCTGCTTGGCGACGACGCGTGGGGGGTGCTCGATCATCGCGTCGCGATCGAGACCGGCGCGACCATGCTCGCCGGCGAGCGCGCCGAATCAGACGACCTCGACCGTCTCGACGTGCTCGTCGAGCGGATGTGGGACGTGGACCACTTCGAGGTCTACCGGCGGGCAGATATCCGCTTCCACGTCGGGCTCGCGGAGGCCGCGGGCTCTCCTCGCCTGGTGAGCGCGATGACCGAGGTTCAGGGCCGGATGAGCGAGCTGATCACTCGGCTCCCGCACCCACCCGAGCTGCTCATGCACTCGAACGCACAGCACCGGCGCCTCGTGCGCCTGTTGCGCGAACGGGACACCGGCCGGGCGGTGCGGCTCATGCGCGAGCACATCGAAGGCACCGAGCACATCTTGGCGGGGCTCCTTCGGTGAGTCACAGCGCGGCGGCGCGCTCGACGAACGCGCGCCACTCGGCGTGCGCAGCCGCACGCCACTCGGCGTGGCGCCGAGGCTCGAAGCGCTCGCCCACCGGGATCCGCTCCTCGATCTCAAGCGTCGAGGGCCATACGCCGGCGCCGACGGCCGCGAGCGCCGCCGCTCCCGCGGCTGTCGCGTCGAGCAGGCCGCGCTGAACGGTCACGCCGGCAGCATCGGCCTGGAGCTGGAGCAAGGTGGGGTCGCGGGTCATGCCGCCGTCGACGCGCAGGACCTGCACGGGGACTGTCTCCTGGGTGACGCTGACGATGTCCGCGACGCGCCACGCGACGCCCTCGAGGGCCGCGCGTGCGAGATGAGCAGGACGCACGCTTGCGGTCAGGCCGGCGATCACTGCCCGCGCGTCCGGCTTCCACCACGGCGCGCCGACGCCCGCCAGCGCGGGGAGCATCCTGACGCCGCGGGCGTCATCCACCGTTGCCGCGGCCGCCGCGAGCGCGGCGGGGTCGCGGGCCAGCCCGAGGTCGCGGCTGAGCCAGTCGAGCAGCGCTCCGGCGGTGAACACGCCGCCGTCGATCGCCCACTCCAGGCGGCCGTTCACGCTCCAGGCCACCGTTGGCAGCAGGCCCCCGCTCGGCGCGGGTCGCGCGTCGCCGGCGTGGGCCAGCACGAACACGCCGGTCCCATACGTCGCCTTCACCAACCCGGGACGCACGCAACCCGCTCCCGCGAGCGCCGCCTGCTGATCGACACACCGCGCCCGTAGGGGAAGCTCCTGGGACCACGACTCGTGGCGGAGCGTCCCGAGCTCCCCCGCGGTGTCGACAATGTGAGGCAGCACCCCCGTCGGCACGCCGAACAGCTGGAGCAGAGCCGGATCCCATTCCGGGCTGCCGAGCTGCGTCCGCGACGCGGTCGACGGATCGGTGGCGAACCCGGCACCGAGCCGGTCGCACAGGAACGAGTCGACGGTCCCCATCCGGAGCGTCCCACGCTCGAGCGCTCTTTCGACGTCCGCGTCGTGGTCGAGCAGCCACGCTAGCTTGCCCGCTGAGAAGTACGGGTCGAGCGGCATGCCACTCCGCGCGCGCACCTCGTCGGCTTGGCCCGCCGCCTCGAGCCGGTCGAGCACTTCCTGGGAGCGCTTGTCCTGCCACGTCACGATCGGGGTCAGCGGCCGGCCGCTATCGGCGTCCCATGCGAGCACCGACTCTCCCTGATGGTCGAGGCCGCACGCGGTTACCGGCTCGGCCGCGTGTCCGAGGAGCTCAGCCACGGCATCGACGACCGCGTTCAGCACCTCGGCCCCATCCTGCTCCACCCAGCCGGATTGGGGGTACGAGAGCCGCTTCTCGCGCCGCGCCTCGGCCAGCGGTCGCAGGTCGGCGTCGTACAGGACTGCTTTGACGGCGGAGGTCCCCTCGTCGATCCCGAGCAGCAGCGTCATACCCGCGCGCCGGCTCGATATTCGGCTGTCCGTCGCCACCACGGACCATCGGGAGCCACGGAGGGGCCGCCTCGGAGCGCTGCCTCGGGGCCGAGCGGCACCCCGAGCGACCCCACGATTTCTGTGACGCGCTCGGCGATCCCGAGCGACGCGGTCAATCCGGTCGAGCGGATCGCGGCCACGTGGACGAGCCGTGGGCATGCCGATGCCGGGCGGATCACGTAGTTGACGTCGCGCCCGGCCGGACGCAGCCCCGCGTACGCGAACACTGGCTCGGCGTCGGCGAGCGGTGGGTACAGCGCAGCGGCCTTCGGGACGATCTCCTCGCGCGCCCCCGGCCGCACGGTCCAGTCTCGCTTGTCCTCGAGGTCGACCGCGGTCGGGCCGGCGACGATCTTCCCGTCGATCGTGGGGAACACCAGCACGCCCCTGGTGCGCTGGGTCGGGACCGGCAGCAGGATCCGGTCGAGCTGCTCGCCGGCCGGCGGGTCGAACACGAGGAACTCTCCTTTCCGCGGATAGATCGAGAACGATTCATCTCCGGTCAGACGGGCGATCCCGCCGGCGTCGAGCCCGGCGCAGTTGATCGCCGCCCGGCATCGCACGCTTACGCCTGACGCGGTGTGCAGCGCGAGTCCTTCACGATCGGGCTGGATCGAGTCGACGGGACAGTTCGTGTGCACCCGGGCCCCGTGGCGCTCCGCCTCGGCCGCGAGCGCGAAGGTATACGCGACCGGGTCGGTGATGGCCTCGTCGGGAACTTCGAGCGCCCCGTCGTCGCGCGCGACCACGCGCACGCCGTTCTGGCGCGCGACCGCGGGAATCGCGACTACGGCCTCGCGCTCAGCATCGTCGAACGGCCGGATCAGCGCGCCGCACCTGAGCACCGGTATTGCCAGCGCGTTCCGGACCGGCTCGCGGGCGACCGCCGAGGCGAGGATCAGCTCGGTCTCGAGCTCGCCCGGCGTGGAATCGAACCCGGTGTGCAGGATGCCCGAGTTGGTGCCGCTGGCGCCGAGCGCGAGCTCCGGCTCGGCCTCGAGCAGCGCGACCGCGGTCCCCCGGCGCGTGAGCGCGAGCGCGACCGCGCAGCCGACCACGCCTCCGCCGATCACGGCGACGTCGACGTCGGGTAAGCGGGCCATTGACACTGTCCGCGGGCAAGCGTATCGTCGCGCCATCAGAAGGTGTTGTCTTCACACCATTTGGGCGCACGGGCGCGCGTGGCCCAGACCCCGGGGAGGTAACCGTGGCGGATGAGCGGCTAGCAACGTCGACACCGACACCCACGATGGGCGAGGACGAGCGTGAGCTCGCCACGCTCGGCTACAAGCAGGAGCTCGCTCGCGGCTGGAGCAGCTTCACCAACTTCGCGATCTCGTTCACGATCATCTCGGTCCTCGCCGGACCGGTTACGAACTTCTCGTTCGCGTGGAACGCCGGCGGCCCGATTGCGATCTCGATCGGCTGGCCGGTCTTGTGCGCCTTCGTGCTGCTGGTCGCGTTCTCGATGGCGGAGCTGACCTCGGCGTACCCGACTGCGGGTGGCCCGTACTGGTGGTCGGCCAAGCTCGGCAGCCCGGGCTGGAGCTGGATCACGGGCTGGTTCAACATCGTCGGGCTGGTCGGGATCGTCGCGGGCGTGGGTTACGGCGCGGCGATCTTCCTGCAGGCGACGCTCGCCGATTACAACCTGAGCGTGCTCGGCATCAACTTCGCCACCAGCAACCCCTCGACCATCCTCCACGAGACCTTCCTGCTGTTCCTGATCATTCTCGTCGGCTACACGGTCGTGAACATCTTTGCGGACCGCCTGCTGGCGATCTTCAACAACGTCTCGGTCGGCTGGCACGTGCTTGGCGTCCTGGTGATCATCGCCCTGGTCGCGTTCGTGCCCAGCCACCATCAGAGCGCCAGCTGGGTCTTCGGTACGCGCTTCAACAACACCGGGTTCCACGGCGGGCTAACCGGCGGACTGGGCTTCTGGGTGTACGTCCTGCCGCTGGGCTTCATCCTCACGATGTACACGCAGACCGGATACGACGCGTCCGCGCACACGGCGGAGGAGACGCGCGGGGCGGCCAAGGCAGCGGCACAGGGCGTGTGGCGCTCGGTGTTCTACTCGGCGATCGCCGGGTGGGCGCTGCTGCTGGCGCTCCTGTTCGCGGCCACGAACGTCAAGGGGATCACCGCAGCCGGCGGTGGGGCGATCCCGGTTGTCAACCTGGGACTGAGCGCGTGGGCGGCGAAGTTCACCCTGATCATCTTCACGGTCGGTCAGCTGTTCTGCGGCGCCGCGGGGCTCACGAGCGCCTCGCGCACGTGGTACGCGTTCTCGCGTGACCGTGGGATGCCCGGTTGGACACTGTTCCAGCGGGTCAACGCCAAGCGCGTACCGCTCTACGCCGTGCTGGCGGTGTCGATCGTGTCGCTCATCATCACGATCCCTGCCTACTTCGGGACCAAAACCGGCGTCCCGTGGGCGTACTTCGCGATCACGGCGATCTGCACCGTCGGCCTGTACCTGGCCTACATCCTCCCCGTGTACCTGCGGCTGCGGGCGGGCGACAACTTCAACCCGGGCCCATGGTCGCTCGGACGGCACTACAAGTGGATCAACATCGGCGCGATCGCATTCGTCGTCCTCGTGGTGTACTCGCTGGACGGGCCGACCTCGATCGCCGGCGCGCCCTGGGACAGCGGGTTCACCTGGACGGCGTTCAACTACTCGCCATTGGTGCTGCTCGTCGGTCTGATCGTGGGTATCTGGTGGTGGGCGGGCGCGAAGAACCGCTACCACGGTCCCGTGCGGACGATCGACGACGCCGAGTTCGCGACGGAGCCGCCGCCGGTACCGCCCTCGCCGGCGGTCGCTGGCGGAGCGGAGTAGGCCATGGCGAGCATCACGCGGCCAGGAGGACCGGGAGTCGCCGAGGGCATGCTGTCCCTCGAGCAGTTGGGGGCCGAGGCGGAGGCCGGCACGATCGACACGGTGGTGACCGCATTCACCGACATGCAGGGCCGCCTCGTCGGCAAGCGGATCGACGTCTCCTATTTCCTTGAGGAGGTCGCCGACAACGGCATCGAGGGCTGCAACTACCTGCTGGCGCTCGACATGGAAATGGATCCCGTGCCCGGATACGAGATGGCCAACTGGGAGGGCGGTTACGGCGACTTCGCGATCGCCGCAGATATGTCGACGCTTCGGCGGATCCCGTGGCTCGACCGCACGGCGCTGGTGCTGTGCGATGTCGTCGATCACCACGGCGGCCCGGTGACCGCCTCCCCGCGACAGATCCTGATCGCCCAGTACGAGCGCGCCAAGGAGATGGGTTACACGCCGCTGTTCGCCTCCGAGCTCGAGTTCTACCTGTACAAGCAGAGCTACGCCCAGGCCCACGAGCAGGACTACCGAGGCCTGACGCCGACGATCCCGTACATCCTCGACTATCACATCCTCGCGACCACGATGGACGAGAACGTGATCGGTCAGATCCGCCGCGGAATGCGGGGCGCGGGGATCCCGGTCGAGTTCTCGAAAGGCGAGGCGTGGTACGGCCAGCACGAGCTGAACGTGCGGTACGCCGACGCGGTGACCTCGGCTGACCGTCACACGATCTACAAGAACGGCGTGAAGGAGATCGCGTTCCTGAACGGCGTGTCGGCGACGTTCATGGCCAAGCCGTCCGAGAAGGACATCGGCAGCTCGTGTCACATTCACTCGAGCCTGCTGGATGCCTCGACCGGCGCGAGCGGGTTCGTCAACGGACACGATGAGACCGATGTGTTCCGCCATTACCTCGGCGGGGCTCGCCGCCGGATCCGCGAGCTGGCGCTCCTCATCGCGCCCACCGTCAACTCGTACAAGCGCTACGCGGCCGAGAGCTGGGCCCCCACCTCGATCGCATGGGGACGCGACAATCGGACAGCCGGCTTCAGGATCGTCGGGCACGGACAGTCGCGACGCGTGGAGTGCCGAATCCCCGGTGCCGACGTCAACCCGTACCTCGGGTACGCGGCGCTGCTCGCGGCCGGGCTGGACGGCATCGCCAACCAGACCGATCCCGGGCCGGAGCTGGTCGGAAATGCCTACGAGGCGGCCGAGGCGGAGCCGTTCCCGTCCACGCTCCGAGAGGCGGTCGATCTCTGGGAGGGGAGCGAGTTCGCTCGTTCCGCATTCGGTGAGCAAGTCTGGGGCCACTATCTGAACTACGGGCGCACCGAGCAGCGGCTGTTCGACGAGGTCGTGACTGACTACGAGCGACGCCGGATGTTCGAGCGCGGATGATCCAGGTCATCGAGCCCGCCACCGAGGCGGTGCTGGAGGAGCTGCCGCGCGCCGGCGTCGAGGAGGTCGATGCCGCGGTCGAGAACGCCAAACGCGCCTTTCCGACCTGGCGTGCCGTCACTCCGGCCGAGCGGGCGCGTCTTCTAAACGAACTCGCCGACGCGCTAAGCGAGCACGCTGAGGAGCTCGCGTTACTCGAGGCCCGCAACGCCGGGAAGCCAATCAGCGACGCGCGCGGGGAAATGGCCATGGTCGTCGCGACCTTCCGCTATTACGCCGGTGCCCCTGAGCGGCTGCTGGGCGACACGATCCCGGTCGCGGGGGGACAGGCGTTCACCGTTCGCGAGCCGCTCGGCACCGTCGCGCTCATCGTCCCGTGGAACTTCCCGCTCACGATCGCATCGTGGAAGCTCGCGCCGGCGCTGGCTGCCGGGAACACGGTCGTGCTCAAGCCGGCGGAGCTGACCCCGTTGACGGCCTTGCGGTTCGCCGAGATCGCTCTCAACGCCGGCATTCCGGAAGGCGTGGTGAATGTCGTCGCCGGGCCCGGCAGCGTCTGCGGCCGGCGGCTCGTCGAGCACCCCGACGTCTCGAAGATCGCGTTCACTGGCTCGACCGAGGTAGGCCGCTCGATCGCGGCGGGCGCGGCGGCGACGATCAAACGCGTCACGCTTGAGCTCGGCGGCAAGTCCCCGAACCTGGTGTTCGCGGACGCCGACATCGATGCGGCCGCCGCTGCTGCGCCGATGGCCGTGTTCGGCAATGCCGGCCAGGACTGTTGTGCGCGCTCGCGAATCCTCGTCCAGCGATCGATCCTCGACGAGTTCATGGTGGCACTCGAGCGCGCCGTCGAGTCGATCACGGTCGGCGATCCGCTCGACGAGCGCACGCAGATGGGACCGCTGATCTCCGCCACACAGCGCGAGACCGTCAGCTCGTTCCTGGATGACGGCGCGCCGGTCGCGATCCGCGGCCACGCGCCCGAGGGGCCGGGCTACTGGTTCGCGCCCGCGGTGCTCTGTCCCGTCGACCCGACGTCGCGCGCTGCGCGTGAAGAGATCTTCGGGCCGGTGGCGACCGTGATCCCGTTCGCCGACGAGGAGGACGCTGTCCACCTCGCGAACGACACTATCTATGGGCTGTCGGGATCGATCTGGACCCGCGACGGAGCGCGTGCCTTGCGCGTCGCCCGGGCGATGAACGCCGGCGTCCTGTCGATCAACTCCAACACGTCGGTGCGCGTCGCGACCCCGTTCGGGGGCTTCAAGCAATCGGGTTACGGCCGAGAGCTCGGGCCGCACGCGCTCGACGCCTACACCGAGGTCAAGTCGATCTACTACGCAACGTCATGAGTACAGCGCGACGGTTGGAGGGCAAGGTGTGCGTGATCACCGGCGTCGCCGGCGGGATCGGCGCGGCGACCGCGGCTCGGTTCGCGCGCGAAGGCGCCCGAGTGGTCGGAGTCGACCTCGTCGAGCACTCGACGGGGGAGCTGCCGCTCCAGGCCGACCTGGTCGATGAGGACGCGGTCCGAGCCGTATACACGCGCACGCGCGAGGAGCTCGGACGAATCGACGTGCTGTTCAACAACGCAGGCATCTCCCCCACGGACGACGCGTCCGTGCTCGACACTGCACTGGACGCGTGGGAGCGAGTGCAGGCAGTGAACCTCCGAAGCGTGTTCCTGTGCTGCAAGCACGGCATTCCCCATCTCCTCGACGGCGACGGCGGGTCGGTCATCAACACTGCCTCGTTCGTCGCGGTGCTCGGCGCGGCCACTTCCCAGATCTCCTACACCGCGTCAAAGGGAGGAGTGCTTGCGCTCTCACGAGAGCTGGGCATCGAGTTCGCGCGCCGCGGCGTGAGAGTCAACGCTCTATGCCCGGGGCCGGTTGACACGCCACTCCTGCAGGAGCTGTACGCCACGGATCCCGAGCAGGCCGCCAGGCGCTTGGTGCACGTGCCGATCGGACGCTTCGCCCGAGCCGACGAGATCGCCAACGCTGCGCTGTTTCTCGCCAGCGATGAATCAAGCTACATCACGGCGACCGCGTTCATGGTCGACGGTGGCATCACCGGCGCGTACACCACTCCCATCTGAAGCTGTCGCCCACATGCTCGGCGCACCGCGGGCAAGTGGCTGGCCTGTGCTGGATAGCGCTAGCCGTCGAGACGACGTGATCGATCGGCAGTGCGCAACCCCTCGCGGAGCAGGAAGGCTGCGATGAGCAGCGCGGCCGCAGCGTCAGACCACCACCACCCGAGCGTGCTGTTGAGCACGAGGCTGGCCAGCGTGACCGCAGCCAGCGCCCCGCCGGCAAGGCTAAGAACGCCATCGCCGTGCAATGCGGAGCTCTGCAGGGCGCCGGCGAGGCGGAGCTTGGCTCGAGCGAGCACCGGCAGCACGAGCACGGACGCCGCCGTCAGCGCCAAACCGACCGTCGAGTGATCGGGCGTCGAGTGCCGGACGAGCGCTGCGATCGCGCTGATACTCACGTACAGCCCGATCGCGATCAGGATCGCGCCGACCGCTCGCGCGGCCCATCGCTCGATCCGCTCGACGTTGTGGTGCCCGGCCCTTTCGTTACCAAAGCGCCAAACCAACACCGCGGACGCCAGCCCGTCGGTGACCGAGTCCGCGCCGAACGCGATCAGCGCAATCGCACCTGCCGCCAGGCCGGCGACGACCGCCGTCGCTCCGACGATCGCCGCCCAAACCACCGACGCCACACACCACCGGATCGCAAGAGAAACCTGTACATCGCGCTGCATCGGTAAAGCATCCTCGCGCCTCCAGCGCCTCGTGGCCCTCCACTCGCTCGCGGCAGAGTCGGCGTCGCGCTCGAGCCGTCCATGGCAGCCATGAAGCTGCCCTTCGGTGATACCCGGCCGCCTCGCATCTGGCGTGTTCTATCGGCGTTGGGCTCGGCGGCCTTGACTACGCGCCCAGCGGGCGGTTAAGGTTGGCAGGGATTTTACCTACCAACCGCTGCTCGTAGTCCGGCGCACAGGGGGCTGCCAGCAGTCCGGCGCACTAGCCGCCACCCCAAAGGTGGCGCGACGCGACGAGAGGGGGAGAGATGTCAGCGAACACATCTCGTCGACCAGGAGAAGAGCCGAGGGACGAAGCGCGTGGCGCGGCTGTGGACGTGGAACGCCGCTCGCGCACGGGCCGAGGCGCAGCGCGGATACCGCGCCGGATCGGCCTGGCCGCGGTCGCGGTCTCGGTGATGACTGCCGGATCGGCGCTGGCATTCCAGCCCCTCCCACCGGGGGCGCAGGTGAACGATGACCTGGCCGCGGGGATCAACAAGAACATCAGCGTCTCGGGCGAGGACCCGACGAACGCCGATGTGGTCGGCGGCTCGCTCGTCGCCAGCAATCCGGCGGTTCCGTGGGCCGTGTTCCGCCAGCGTGAGACGAACGGCTCCGTCCCACCGCACGATCAGGTGTTCTCGCGCTCGTTCGCAGCGGGTGCGTGGACGACACGCGGCAGCGGCACCGTTGGCGGACGATCGAGCGCCAGCCCGCAGTTTCCCGGCTCGCTGAACTTCGACCAGGGAGAGGACGCCGAGGCGCCGGAGATCGACTTCGCCGGCGCCGGACGGACCGTGCCGTGGGCGACCTGGTATGAGGACACGACCGGCACCGGCTTCGGGAACAACAACGTGTTCGCGAGCCGCTTCGACGTCACCCAGAACAAGTGGATCTTCGCCGGCCAGAATCGCGGCACTGGCGGCGGAAGCGTGATGGTGCCGTCACTCAACATCCACACTGACCAGGATGCGGAAAACCCATCCGTGGCGGGCGGCTCGGCCGTGGATCCCACCAAGCCGGGGCCGTGGGTCACCTGGCAGGAGACCACTACCCTGCCGACCAACGACAGGGACCAGATCTTCGTCGAACGTCCGATCGGACCGGGCACTACAAACTGCGACGGGGTCCAGCCGGCGGGCGTCGCCGTAGCCGGCCACGTCCCCGCGATCGGGGGCTTCTGCTGGCAGCAGACCGGCATCCCGCGCGTCGGTCCAGGACACGCGGACCCGAGCCTCAACGTGGATCCCACCCGCAACGGCGTCGAGCCGGACATCGCGTTCACCGGCGCTAACGACAGCGTTCCATGGGTCGTGTGGTACGAAAAGGACAACACGTCGATCAGCACCCTTCAGGACAACGAGATGGTGTTCGCCGCCAAGGGCGTACCTGACGGGGTGGCCGGAAACGGGGGCTTTCACTGGATCGCGGTCGGAAACCAGCTGAGCGGGACGCTCGATACGAGCGGGGCGCACGGCTTCGGCGCGTGCGCGGAATCTGCCACCAGCGAGCAGCAGTGCGCGCTCAACCACGATCCGACCGCGGACGCGGAGGATCCACGCGTCGCCGCCGGGACCATGACAGCTGGAACTGCGACGGTTCCGTGGGTGGTCTGGGACGAGAGCGTCTCCGGTCTGGACCGCATCTTCGTCTCGCGCCTGGTCGGCACGGGTGCCACTGCTCACTTCGAGATCGTCAACCGCGGTGCTCCCCTCGCGACGTTCACCCATGGCGACACTCGGCCGGACATCACGTTCTCGGCCAACACGCCTTACGTCACGTGGCGGGCGGACTTCCTCGGCAGGACCCGAGGATTCGTGGGGCATTTCGTCAACCCGAGCAACCCGACCTTCGTGTTCGACGAGCTCAACGTCCCGCTCGCGCCGACCTCCCTCGCCGACGTGAGAGAGCCGATCTCTTCCAACTGCACGGCGAATCCGTTCAACGCCGACGGCACCGCGTGTCAAGGCGGCCCCGTGCCGGCGCCGTTCTTCCTGTTCACCCGCGCGACGAACATCCTTCGCTTGTTCGCGGGCGCGGTCACGACCGGGGCGTTCGATCCCACCGCCAAGCTGCTCGGGCACGGCAGGAACGTACGCGCGAGCGGTCCGGGCGTCGTCTGCAAGCCCGGCGAAAGGGTGCTCCTCACCGTTCGCATCAAGCAAGGGCGGAGCACCGCGCTCGGCGTCTGGCGCAAGCACGGCTGTAACAACAATCCGCCGCAATGGCACATCGTCCTCAGCATCACCAAAGGCAAGCGACTTCACCCCGGACCGGCAACCGGCCAGGGATCGGCCAGAATCACGCGCCACGGCCACGTGGTCCGGATCGTGCGCTGGACCAGGGGCATCGTCCTGACGAGATAACCGGCTCCGCGCGAGCGTCATAACTGCCCTGGCGCCACCCGCGTCGGCGGACTTTCGAGATTGGACGAAGCCAACCACACGCAGGTGGCGGTCGGGGGTTCGCGGCCACCGTGGGCCGCCGGGCATGGACGCCCGGCGGAACGGCCCCATGGACGCCGAGCGCAGCGAGGCCCAATAACCCGACACTCGGCGGCTCGTCCGCTCGAGTGAGACGTTACCGGTGCCAGACCCGACCGAATGCGCATTCGGCCACCGCAGCGCGTCGAGTGAGACGTTATGGGGCCCGATTTGCAGTGGATCGGCGCGCGTGACGGGTGTCGCGCGCGGACCCTAAGCGGTCCGGTCGCGGCCGGCGAGGTACATGAGGCCGCCACCGACCGCTATCCCGGCCAGGAAGGCCGGGAACCGCCGCCGGGGCTTGGGTTGCTCAACAACTCCGAGCACCTCCGCGGCCATCGGCCCGTAGATGAGCGCGGCCGACCAGGCCGTGCGGGCAGCGTTGGCGTAGCGGTGGGCGTGCTTCCGGGCCTTGCGCTTCGCGACCTTCTTGCCGACGAACCAGGTGGCCTTGGCGGCTGGCTTGGCCGCCCGCCGGGCAGTGCGGTTGCGCGCGACCTTCGATGCGCCCTTAACTCCGGCCTTTGCCGCGGTCGGCTTGCTCGGCATACCAGCGGTCATCGTCTCGGCTGGATCCTACCCCGCCAGCGATCCGTTCGGGCGCCACGATCAAGCTGGCGCCGTAGGCCGTACGGGCCGATGGAACACGATCGCGAGCAGCTTGACCAAGATGTCACGTCCAGGCGCGAATCTCGGCCCACGTTTCCGCGCTGGGCCGCTCAAACGGCGCGCTGAAGCCTCCGGTTCGGCGAGGGGCGTTCGGTCCCACCGCCGGCGGGGGGAATCTGCTGCTGCTCCTCGGCCGAGACGGTGGTCACGCTCGCGTATTCATCACATCGCGGGCACACGCCGATGTCACCCTCGAATCGGTAGTAGCGGCCACAGAGACAGACGACATCAGGAATGGTCCTCACCTGCTCCATTGGCAGCCGCCGCTGCTCTGGTTGCGGGCGGTGACGCTATACGCGCCGCGGCCGGCGCTGGTAGCCCCCGTCGTCGCGGCCGCCCTGAAACTGATCGCGAAGCGGGTGTGGATCGATCCCGTCAGGTAGCGAAACGTGCATCGGGATCATGCCGTGCCGCTCTGCCCGCTCGACGTACTATCCCGACCCCTTGAATATGCCGATCGGTACGTGATGTCCCTGGTGCTTCGCGGGTCGTTCGCATGCGGTGTCGGCATATTCGAGAGACGCTTGCGCTGAGTGCGACGGCTCGGCCTCGCCGGTTCGTGCGTGTGACGAGAGAGCGCGCTCGTGTCTGAGCGCGCCCTCTCGAGGTGTTGGCGCCACGATGTCACCTGTTCGGGCCGTGTTGCGACCGCGCTCGGCGGTCAGTGAACGAGCGCGGATCGACGGTGAGGAGCGTGCGAGCGATCCGACCATCGCGGAGCGCCGCTGATCGGCGAGGGAGAGCGGGGATCGCGGACCGCGGCGGTGATTGCCCGCGGTCCGCGATCGTTTCTCTGGAGGGCCCGTATGGCAGTTCGTGGATCAGGCTGGCGCTGGGACCGGGTCGTCGCTGTTGACGTTCGGGTGGTCGGTGTCGGTGCTCTCGATCGTCTTGGGGTTGGCGCCGAGGCTGATCTGGACCTGTCGGGGTTTCTTCTGTTCGGGTTTGGGAATTCGGATCTCGAGCACGCCGCGGTCGAAGTGGGCCTGCACGGCTTCGGGGTCGACGCCGTCCGGGAGGGTTAGGGAGCGGGCGAAGTTGCCAAACGCGCGCTCGATTCGGTAGTAGCCCTCCTCGTGCTGTTCGTGTTGGGTTTTGCGCTCGCCGGAGATGGTGAGCACGTTGTCCTCGAGCTGGACGTTGACGTCGTCGTCGGACAGGCCGGGAAGGTCGGCGCGAAGAACGTAGTGGTCGGCGGTCTCGACGAGGTCCATCGCAGGGACCCACCGCCTGGTGGGGGCGCCGCCGCGGCCGGTGGGGGCGGGCTGGTCGAAGAAGGTGTTGAAGAGCCGGTTCATCTCGTTTTGGATGGTGTTGAGTTCAGTGACCGGCTCCCAGCGAATCAGTGCCATGTGAACCTCCATTGAGAGAACGGTTAGTGTCCATCGCCGGTAATAGATCTCAGTCGATTGCTGTCAAGTCTTTCTTGGAGTTGGATCGTCAGGATGACGGGGCGATCGTTGTAGCGCATGGTGATCTCGTCGCCGGGACCGGAGCCTGCGGGCAGCACGATCGTCCAGCCATGGCCGTCGGTGAGCGTGAGCGGCCGGCGAGCGAGGTGCCGGGTCTCGTTGCGTGAGAGCTCGAGAACCCCGCGCCGGACCGTTTCCCTGAGGGCCGTCGGGCGCGGCATCGCCGGTGGGGTGGCTGGCGCGTGCCGATGGAGGGTCTGGTCGTAGCGGGCCCGCTGAGCGGGATCGTTGAGGATCGCGTAGGCGTGTGCGAGCTCAGCGAACCGCTCGGTCCCGTCGGGACGCGCGTTCACATCGGGGTGATGTTGGCGCGCCAGGCGTCGGAACGCCCGACGGATCTCGTTCGCGGACGCGTCGCTGCGGACGCCTAGCCGTGCGTAGTGATCGACATCGCCCATCGCTCACGATTCCGATCGTCGTCTATGGATGTGCCGGCGCCACGGTATCCGCGCCGGCGCTGACAGCAGCGGCGCGAGCGGGCTTAGATTCCATCTGGGGCTGGTGGTCGGCGCGGGGACCGGGGTCGTCGGACCGGCCGCACCGGTCGGCGTGGGCGTTGACGCGAGATCGTTCAGGCGTGGGGCGAGCGCGAGGGTGAGGACGATCGTCAGGACGGCAGCGATGACTGTGACCATCAGGGGGCGGGAAACATGGGGACGATGGAGTGCGTGCATGCCGTTTCACCTCCAGCCTGGCGCTGTTCTCACCGCGGTAAATAGGCGTGAGTGGCGTGTCGTCAACCCTGCGGGCGGGTTGAATGTCAGTCGCGTTCGCCGCGGTCGGCGGCCGCTCTGAGCTTGCCGAGCGCGCGCTGCTCGATCTGCCGCACCCGCTCGCCGCTGAGCCCGATCCGCTCGCCGAGGTCACGCAGCGGCTGCTCGGGGCCGTCGAGGCCGTAGCGGGCGCGGAGGATCATCCGCTCGCGGTCGTTGAGACTTCCGAGCAGCGCCCGGATCTGCTTGATCTCTGCGTGATCGAGCAGCTGCTCGTAGGCGTCAGCCGCGAGCGGATCTGCGAGCAATTCGCCGAACGCGCCCAGCTCACCTTCGCCGCCCTGGATCGGTTCGTCCATCGACTGCGGGACGCGCTCGAGCGCGAGCACCTCCCCGACCTGTGCGTGGGTGAGGCCGGTGCTGACGGCCAGCTCGTTTCCGCTCGGTTCGCGCCCGTGCTCGGCGAGGTAGTCGCCGTGCGCGCGCTTGAGCTGCGAGAGCTGTCTGAGTGCTCTGTCGGAGAGGACCAGCGGCCGGGTCAGCTCGGCGATCAGCTGCTGCATCGCCTGGCGCACCCACCACGCCGCATACCCCCAGAACGGGACCCCCAAGTTCGGGTCATACCGCTCGAGCGCTCGGAGCAGCCCGACGACGCCCTCCTGCATCAGCTCAAGTCGGCTGATCGTCCGCGACCCGCGATACACGCGCGCGACCCCGGCGATCAGCGGCAGGAACGCCTCGACCAGTTCCTCGCGGGCGCGGCGGTCGCCGGCCTGGGCGGCATCAATCAGGCGCCGCTCGACGGCCGCCGGGAGCCGGGGGCGGTCGCTGAGGTCGCGCAGGTAGCCGGCCGAGCTCGTCTCGCCGCCGAGCTGACGGTGACGCAACCGCGCGGCCAGGTCCTGATCAAGCCCGCGTGCCGCCAGCGATTGCGCTTGGAGCAGTTCGCTCTCGTCGTGGGTGATGCGGTCCGATTCCGCGGCCATCTCGTCCAACCCGTTCACCGTGTGTAGCGCGGAGCCGTTTTGGATGCTGGCCAACATGGCCGCGACCTGCTCACGACCCAGCGGTTCCGCCGGCGTGCCGCCGGCGGAACAGGATCTATCCGAGAGCATTCCTCAAGCGGCCGGCCGGGAGCCTGGGCAACACGATCGCGCTATGCGCCGGCGAGCCAAGCCCCCGCCGCACCCAGCCGATCCGCCAACGACGACGAACGGACATACGAACGCTCACCTCCTTCTCCGGGACAACCACGCGGCTCAGACGGTGGTCAGAAGGTTGGTGGAGGCCGGGAGCCAAAGAGCCTTGACCAAAGGCGGTAGGTGCCCAACCGTCAGGCAACCCCTCTCGACCTGGGCCCCGGGCCTCCACCCAACTGATGAGCCGTTAGTTCTATGTCAACCCTTTCTGATCGTTCTAATAGGCCGGCAGCGAGCCCTGTCAACCCCTATCCGAGAAATTTCTGGCCCCCGTCGCTGCCGGCCGGCGTGGACGCTCACTCGAGCCGGGAGTCGTTTCAGTGGAAAGCGTCGCATCAGAGTGGCTCTAGGAAGCGAGCAGAGAATCGGGCGGGAGCGGCCGGGCTTGCCATTCACCGGGCGGTTCGGGCTGGCAGAGGAGCCCGTCAGGGGCGCGCCGCAGGCGCGGGCCGAAGGCCCGGCCTCGACGGCCGCCGATGGTGTTGTAGGCGTGTAGGGGCTGCCCGCACCCCGCCACGAAGGCATTGCATCCGTCCCGTAGCTGCGAAGGCACTCAGCGACGAACTGGGCGGACTGGCCGGATAGCTACAAACGGGTGCGGTGCGCCTCGCCGGCGCGGACGGAGTTGGTTTGCTCCGTCCGCGCCCAGCGACGTGATTTAGGCGTTGGCGGTCTCTCGTTGGACGCTGCGGAGCACGCCTGCGCGGTTCTTGTGCGCGCGCTCATAGGCAACTACGTCCTTAGTGCTCTGGTAGTCGTTGTCGCCCAGGGCCGCTTCGATCTCGGCGACCGTAAGCTCGTCATAGCCGGGCCACGGCTCCTGTCTGCGCAGCGCGCTGATGCGGCTCAGCACCGTGGTGCGGTTATCGTTCTTGCGCTCGTATGAGTCGAGCTTGGCAAGGTCGATCTGTGAGAGCTCGGGGAGCTTGCTGAGGATCTCCTCGGCGGTCAGCGAGTCATAGTGCGGAATCGCGAGATCCTGCTCGGAGGCGGCTACGCCCTTGATCTGTCCTTCGGCCTGCGCGACGCCGGGGACCTTGCGTGCTTGCCGGGCGCTGCGCTTGGCGCGCGCCTGTGTCTCGCGTGTGGATTGCCGGACCTGGTGTGCGGCCTCGCGGGTGGCGTCTGCCGCGCCGGTCTTGGTGATGTCGTAGGACGGCCTTCCCTCGACGTCGGCGCCGACGACCGCGTCGGTGAGCTTGGGGAGCTCGCGCATGATGCGCGTGAGCATGCGCTCCTCATCGGCGAGGATCGACGCGGCGAGCTCGGCTGTCTGCTCGTCCCCGACACCGGTCGCCAGCCGCTCCAGAGCGGTGTAGGTCGCGATCTCGAGCGCTTCGGTCGCACACGCGTCCTTTGCGTTCTTCAACACCTTCTCCTCACCGCTCGATCCGCGCAGCAGATCAAACGGAGCCTTGCTCAGCGCAAGACTCTGGCTGACCAGCGTTTCAGCGAAGCCGACCAACAGTTGCATCGGGTTGCGGCCCTGCCCAAGCTGACCCAGGCGCTCCTGGATCCGTTGCGCGTGCCGGCTTGTTTCCTCCAGGTGCTTCTCGAGCCCGTCGCGGTAGGAGCCGCGCGGGGTCATCGCGATCTGGGACCGAAGAACGCTCACCAGGCCAACCTCGCTCGCGTGCGCTTCGCCCAGATACTGCACCACCTTCTGTTCTGACTTGCTCATCAAACTGCCTCCAATCGTGATCCGGTAGAGGGAGATCTCGCGTCCCACCCCGAGGCGCCCCGCGCGACCCTCACATCCCCGCTACCCGCTCAGCGGCGACCTCACCCAGCCAGCACCCGACGCACCCCGCGTCGAGCTCAGGCGCCGCCAGAAGCCGACGCGGTGGGGAGGCGAAGCGCAGCTCGGCTCCCGCGACCGACCTCAACGCCGCCTCGCCGCGGACCGCGCTATTCAGAACCGATGCTTATAGGTTCGTCCGAGATACGTCTTTGACATCTAGGTCGAATAACGCACATCATGATCGTCGTAGTACCTCTCCTCCCTCGAGGGCGCCCCCGAGTCCGGCGTCATGTCACGCCGGGCCCGGGGCGTTCTCAGCATCGCGGGGTAGGGGCATCGGCGATTGCGTGACGTCTCGTTGGGACCGTGCGGCTCTCGACGCGTTACGCGGCAGCGAATTGTTCGCGCTTTGCTGAGACTCCCTCAAACAATGCTTGGAACGAGTCCGCGAACGTTTGCACCCCTTCGCGCTCGAGGACGTCCACAACCTCCTGGTAGTCCACGCCGGCGTTATCGAAGTTCTCCAGGGTTCGGCGGGCGTCGTCGACACCCTCCTCGAGGGTACTAGTGATCTGGCCGTGGTCTTGTAGGGCTTCGATCGTCTCACGGGGCATGGTGTTGATGGTTTCAGGACCGACGAGCTGTTCGACGTAGATCACGTCGCGGTACGCGGGGTTCTTGGCCGAGGTGGACGCCCATAGGCAGCGCTGAGCCGACGCCCCGGCCGCTTTGAGTTCCTCCCAATCCGGACCGGTGAAAATCTCCTTGTAGTTCTGGTAGGCCAGCTTTGCGTTGGCGATCGCCAGAGTGCCTCGCAGCTCGTCATGGCCACCAATTTCCCGTATCCGCCGGTCGGCCTCGGTATCGACGCGAGAGACGAAGAACGATGCCACCGAGGCAACCGACGCGAGATCACCGCCGCTGTCTTTGAGGCGTCGTAATCCGCGCAGATACGCGTGCGCCGCGGCAACGTGGCGCTCGAGTGAGAACAGCAAGGTGACGTTGACCGGGATCCCCACCGCGATCGTCTCCTCGATCGCCTCAAGGCCTGCCTCCGTCCCCGGAATTTTCACGAACAGGTTTCGGCGGTCGATCATCGCGTGCAGCCGCCGGGCCTCGACTGTAGTGGCCTGAGCGTCGTGGGCGAGGTTGGGGTCAACTTCGAGTGAAACCCATCCGTCGCGCGTCTCATCACCGCGCTCAAAAACCGGGCGCAGGAGGTCGCACGCGGCGCGGATGTCCTCGCGCGCTAGAGCCAGGAACACCTCTTTGGGGTCCGTCTCGGCGGCGAGCACCTCGTGCAGCTGCTCGTCGTAGGAGTTCCCCTCCGCGATCGCGCCCTGAAAGATCGTCGGATTTGACGTCACGCCGACGATCCCATCCTCGATCAGGCCCGCGAGATCTCCATCGCGGACAAACGGCCGCGACAAGTAGTCAATCCAGGCACTCTGGCCACGCGCCGCGAGGGCCTTCAGGGGAGTCGGCATGCGCTACCTCCTTTGTCTCTGGCCTAGCTAAGCGTTTGAGTGCTGGTCGGTGTCGCCGACTGGGGAGTCGTCGTCTGATGGGGCGGCTGGAAGCTTGTCCTTGGCGTCGGATTGGGAGCCGCCTTCGGCTCCGGGTTCCCCCGGCTGGTCCTCTGGCGCGGGGGAGTCGGGAGCGTCTTTTTGCTGGGGGTCCGGTTGCATTTCGATCTGGTTGCCTTTCGATGGGTCGGCGTCAGAGTGGGTTTCTCAGAAGTCAGTGATTCGCGCCAAGCTCGCGATGCCGCTGGTAGCGCTGATGGTGATCTCGTCGCGGTGCGGCCGGCCGGCGGCGGCCATTCAGGTTTCGGCTCCGTCGTTACGCCGGCTCCGCTGGATCTTGGTCGGCGGCGAGCCGAAGTGACTGCTCTTTCACGGCGTTGACGTGCGCGTGCTGAATCGGGAGGGCGAACTCGACGACCCGGGCGATCTCGCTGTCATTCGCGGTTTCGTTGAGCTTGGCGAGAATTTCCCAGTGGCCCAGCTCGCCGGCCTCTGCCATGCTGAGGAACTCGAGGCCGTCAAGGGCCTCGGCGTCTTCGAGGTATGTCCTCATGAAGTCGTTGACCTCGGCCTTGGTTTCGCGCGCCTTGCTGGCGATGGCGGTCTTCATGCCCTCACGGGTGCCGGCGGCGTGATCGCAGCGTTGCTCCACCTGCGTCGCGTCGTCGCTCATTCGGGTCATCAGCTCGACCAACTCGGTCTGCTTCTCCTTGCGCGCGAGCGTCGCGACCTTCTTGGTTGCGATCTGGGCGGCTTGCGCGAGCCCGAGGACTTCAGCCAGTTTTTCGTCGAGGTGGGTTAGTTCTGCCATTGCGTCTCCGAGTCGGGGTGTGAGGGCCCGCGGGTGACCCGCTGGTATCGCCCCCCGCCCCGGGGGCCGCTACCAGCGGGACTGGGCGGTTAGCTGACGGCGTCCTTGACCTTGTCGACGACGCCTTTGTTGTTCGCGCCTTTGCCGGTCGCGCCTTTGCCGTTGTTGGCGACCACTCCGGTCGGCTTGGCGGGAAGCCCGGCGGCCTTGCGCAGCTTGGCCGACACCTCCGCGAGCATCTCCGGATCCGGTCCGGGTGCGAACACCGCTGACTGCGAGGGCAGGTCAAACGGCGGCGCACCCTCTGGTGAGATCTCATCGGCGATCATGAGGTCCTCGCCGGTCTCCGGGTGGGGGCCGTTGAACACCGCCTTGATCTCCTGGAAGTCGTCGGGTGAGAAGCGGTAGAGCTTGAGGTGCTCGCCGCGCTCGATGTGCGGCTGGCACTCGGGGATCTTGTCGGTCGGGATCCGCGGCGATGGGAACAGCTTCATCAGATCCGCGCCCGTCAACTTCTCAAGCGCGCGGGCGTAGGCGACCTGATGCACGCCACCGCGAACCAACAGATAACCAGTCAACGCGCGGGCCGCCGGATGCTCGACCATCTCATACACCTTGAGCTTGTTATTCCGCGCCCCCGTCTCCAAGAAGAAGTTGTGCGTCAGATCCTCGATCAGATCTCCCGATGCGAACACGTAGTCCCCACTCCACGGCTTGGCGTTTGAGTCCTGCACGAGCGTCCCCGCGCCGCCAGCGATGAAATGCTGGGTGTTCCGCACGTTCTTGACGCCGGTCAGGTCGCCGAGCTCGCCGGGCTTGCCCTCGGTCGCGCCCGTCAGCATCGTGTTGATCGCGGCCGATACGAGCTCGATGTGTCCGAACTCCTCGGCGGCAACGCTCGCCACCAGGTCATAAAACGGGCGGGCGCCCTGACGGTTGCGGAAGTTGAACGACTGATACGTGTAGTTCATGAACGTCGACATCTCGCCGTACTTCCCGCCCAATAGCTCCTGAACGGCAGCGGCGCCGATGGGATCGGGGTCAGACGGAGGTGGCAGCTCGGTCTGCAGAAGATCGATGCGCAATATCACGGGTCACTCCTCGATAGACAAGAAAGATACGCTCGGTAGAACAACATACGACGCTTTTCTAGATAAGACACTGTCCGTTCTAGTACCCCTCAGGCACTTTCGAAACCACCAATCATCGTCTTCACGCGCAACAATGAGCCGATGAGTCCGCAGTCAGACAACGCCGGTGAGGTGCTGCGCGCCCGCGGGCTGCGCAGCACCCCACAACGTCGCGCCATTCTCGGAGCGTTCCACGGCGACCCCACCGAGCATCTCTCCGCCGATGAGGTTTACGCCCGCGCGGTGCAGTCGCTCCCCGACCTCAGCCGCGGCACCGTCTACGCCACGCTCGCGGAGTTCAGCGAGCTGGGGCTCCTGTCCGCCTCCGGCTCGCCCGAGCCCGTGCGGTATGAGACGAACACCACCCTCCATGCGCACTTTCGCTGTCGCCTCTGCCTTCGCATATTCGACCTTGTCAGCGGGTTGCAGAACCCCGACGAGATCACCGACCCCGGTTTTTCGGTTGAGCGCGTCGACACCCGCGCCGAAGGGATCTGCACCGAATGCAACGCCTACGACGCCGGCCTGAGAGCCGGAGCTCGCGCCATCGCACGATCTGGACCCGCCGCCGACACGCTCGCCGCGCCCGGGGTCGCCACCGCGATCGTCGACGGCCCGCTCGGACCGCTGCTACTTGCCGCCACCCCCCAGGGCCTCACTCGCGTCGCGTTTGAAGGTCACGGCGATTTCGACGCGCTCCGGGCGCACGCCACCAGCCGCCGCGGCAGCCAAGCCGCTCGCCGCCACCTCGCCGATGCCGCCACCAAACTCCGCGACTACTTCGCTGGCAACACCGACCGCGCGAAGTGGGTCATCGACTGGGCGTTTCTGGAGTCGTCCGGCGCGCCCGCGCTGAGATCAACCGGATCAATCCCCTACGCCGGACACCGATCCTACATCGACCTCACCGACGCCGACTCGGCTCGAGACCTCGGCTGGATCATGGGCGCCAACCCCATCCCCATCGTCGCGCCCTGCCATCGCGTCACCCGCGGCGTCGAGATCCCAACGACCTTCGTCGGCGGCTCTGACCGCCGCCACTGGCTGGAAAATCACGAGACCACCACCCACGACGCACCGCCACATTAGCGACGGCCCCGCCGGACGCACAGGGCGTGTGGGAGGCAAAATGGGCGGGCACGTAGCGCGGCCTCGGCGCCTGCCTTTCGTATGAGCCTCCCGTCCGGTCACCATGCGTGCGCCGGCTCGCGAGTACTGCTGTGGTGGGGGCCATCCTCGAAGACCTCGGCCCGTGCGCGCTGTCGTTTTACGCCCCAGGCCGCGGCGCGGGCGTCCATACCCGGCGCGCGTAGCGGGGCCGCGCCAGTCGGGGCGGCCCCGCTCGCCATCAGGGCGAGCGCTCACTCGGTACGCAATCACTGCGCCGGCCACGATGGCGCCGACAGCCAGCAACGACATGACGAGGTTCGCGACGATCACGAGTGTCATTCCCATGCTCATCCCATACCCACACGACGCACGAACACGCAGAACGGTAAGTCAGTCTCGCGGGCGACCGAGGTCCTCCGGACGGCTGCGACGCTAGAGCCGCCGCAGGACCAGAAGCGAGCAGGAGTCGAGGGATATGTCGGTTGTGCACAGCTCGCGGGCACCGGATGAGTTCGCATCGGTCGCGGCCTCAACCCGCGACGGGTCGCTCGACGTTTGCCGGGGGCGACCTCGACTGGTTCCTGGTGAGCGCCGATATGCTTTGCAGTCGCCCCTTCCCCAGCGTGCCTCCGAGCAACGCGGGTCAGCACCGCGATGGTTAGTCATCGGGGTTGGCTCCGACGCGCGGAGAACGGACCGCCCGCCCGTTCTCCGCTGTCGAGGCCACTCGGGCATCGCTATGGCGATGGACTCCTTCTGGCATGCCCAAGACGAAATCGCTTTCGGCGGGACTCCCCCCGCGACTCAGCGCCAGTATCGCGAAGTCATCACGAGCGTCGGCTGGGAGTCAAGCGGACCGTGGCGACATTGTCCAGCGCGCGTTGGGCCGGTTCGGCCGACCGCCGACCGGTGCCGGACGGCTGGCTTCAAACAGAGCAGTTGGGGTAGTCACAGGTGAGGACTTTCGGTATAGGGGTGCACCCTTCTCTTGGGTACACCCCAGCCTCTCGCAAAATGCTATTGGCGATCTATCTCAATGACCATCTCGCCGGTGCGACCGTCGGTCGCGAGCTGGCACGACGTGCGGCTGCGAACAATCGTGGTTCGAGCCACGGCTGGTTTCTCGCGGATCTCGCCGATCAAATAGACGCGGATCGGGCGTCGCTTCTAGGGATCATGCGTGCCCTCAGAGTGCGGATTGATCCGATTAAAGTCATCGTCGGCTGGAGTGCCGAAAAGCTCGGGAGGCTGAAATTCAACGGCCGACTCCTCGGCTATTCGCCGCTGAGCAAGATCGTCGAACTCGAGGCGCTCAGCCTCGGTGTCCATGGCAAGCTCGCCCTGTGGCGGACGCTGGAAGAACTGGATCACGTCGAGCTCAGCTCCGCGCCCGTCCCACTCGCGGATCTGATCGCACGCGCCGAGCAGCAACTCGCGGAACTGGAATCGCATCGCCTCCAAGCGGTCGCACAGGCCCTGTCGTGAACGCGAGGGTGGTGCCCGCGAGCCGGCTCGGGGCCTGATCGAGATCGGACAGGCTGCGGGGGCAGCGAGCCCCCGCAGCCTGCCCTGCCCCCAAGATCACCGGGCCGGTCGCCCGCCCGCAGAAGTATTTCGACCGCGCGCACGCGCAAGACGAGGCTGGCCGAACGAGCGAGTCCGGCGAGGCAAGGGGTTCGAGGGATCCTTCGACGGGGCCGTCGAGGTTTCCATGAGCACCGGGATCCGCGCGTGGACGATGCAGCGCGGGCAATACTCCATGGCGATCTCGGGGTGACGCTGATAGATAGTTATGCCGCAGCGCGGGCAGCACAAGTAGCTCATGGCTCTCCTGACTCAATCGGACCGGACGGTCCGGCGACCCGACCGACGTCAATCGTCGCCGTCCCCCACCGATGAAATACCTGCAGGCCCCCTACGAGGAGCAGGCAGCACGAAACTTACCAGCCACAAATCACAACGCCAACGTCGCGGCGCCGCGGATGTCCGGACTCGTACGACGAAGCGCGTCACCCGGTCTGATGACCCGTGGCACGCGGACCAAGTTGCTTTTCAACCGCGTGAATGACAAGTCGGGCCGAGCATCGAATCGGGCAGGGTCCGCGGGTATGCAGCTGGTATGCATCAACGCGCCGGCGCCAACTCATCCACCAAGCAGGCGCGTACCATCAGAAAGGAGACGATCGCGGCAGAACCGGTTCCCGCAGGCAGTGACGTCTCCGCCGGCACCTACAACTGCACACGGTGTGGCTACAAGCTCGACGTCGATTCCACCCGACACCTGCCTCCTTCCCCGTCGTGTAACAACGGCCTGTGGAGCACGCTCAGCGGAGGCGAAAGCGTAACGACCGTATACTGACCGCTAGCATGTCGACCAGGCGCGGTCCGTGCGCAGCCGATTCCGGTGACGCGTCTGAAAGCGGGCGGACCCTGATCAGCTTCGTTCTTCGGAGTCGGGCATTCGTGGTCAAGAGATCGGGCTCCGATCACCGATCCTTCACCGAGCAGGTAGGGAGACACGGTCGGCGGAGCTGTCGTCTGTAGGAGATGCAGACGCCGGATGTCGAACCGGCGCTCGACCGCTTGATCGTTACTCCTACGAGGCTGTTCGATGACTCACACGCTCCTGGGCCATGGTGTCCGCTCGTTCGCTGCGGTGGAGCGTCACGCTTCCCCGCGCCGCGGGCGGGCGACGCGACGATGCCCTGACTTCGCCGCCGGGTCTCGGACGCTTCGAGCACACCGATGGCGACATCGCCGCGTCCGGGTTGCGGATCTGATCGACAGCGCTTACGCCGGCGTCGGCTGTGGTCCCGTCGAGGTGGAGCATGGTTTTGCGCAGGAGTCGCGAGACGTGCATTTGTGAGCACCCGATTCGTTGGCTGATTTCACGCTGCGTGAGGTCGCGCAGAAGGCGGAGGCCCAGGACCTCGCGTTCGGTGTCGCTGAGCCTTATCCAGCCGGCGGCGAGGGCCTGGCGGGCCTCGGCGAGCTCGTATCCGTCGTCTTTATCGCCGAGCATCTCGAGCAGCGGGCATCGATCTTCGTCGTCCTCCCCGACGACAGCGTCCAGGGATTGGGGGTGATAATTGTCGCCGGCGTCGAGCGCTTCGGTGGTTTCTTCGATCGTGCAGTCGAGCGCATCGGCGAGTTCGTCGACGGTCGGGGAGCGACCGAGTTCGATCGATAGTCGTTCGGTGTGCTGGCTGGCAGCGAGCGCGCGTTCCTTGAGGTCGCGAGGGACGTGCAGGCTCCAGCCTTTGTCGCGGAAGTGTCGTTTGAGCTCCCCGAGGATGGTCGGAGCGGCGTAGGCGGTGAAGCGCTTACCGCGGCCGGGGTCAAATCGGTCGATGGCGTTCAACAGTCCGAGGCTCGCGACCTGGACGAGGTCCTCCAAAGGTTCGCGGCTGTGGAGATACCGGAGCGCGAGCTTGCGCGCGAACGGCAGAAAGCGCCGCACCAGTTCGGCCCGGACGGCGCTGTCGCGGCGCTCTGAGTAGATCTGGAACAGCTGCTCGTCAGTTAGGCACGAGCTATCGCGCCCCAAAACGGTCGTGGCGATCACGGGACCTCCGTTAGGTCGTTGCTAAAGCGAGGTCCGCGCGGGGTCCGCTGCTGGCGTCCCGAGCATCGTCCGCCGCATACATTCGGAGCGGCGGGCCAAGCCACGCCGGAACCGGTTCCAAGAAATTGTGTCCCCGGCGCCGGTGTCCGAAAACGAGCGTGTCCGCATACGTACGTTCATCCGCGGACACGACCCTCCGACCGCGGCGCCGTGACCAGTGTCACGCGGCTGCCAGCTCGACCGCGAGCGGCATCGACCGGCCACGCTGGCGCGAGCCGCCGAAGCGAGGATGCTTCGCGACGACGCGACGATGGAGTGGACGGCGATCGCGGCGCAGCTCGGTCTTGCGCGGTCGACGGCGTTCTACCTATACGCCTGCCGCGACGAGCGGACAAGGTCCCGTCTGGAGAGCCCGCCGCCCCGTGATCGCGACGTTGGCGCTCGCGGGCCCGCGCGTGACCGAGCTCTGTCAGCTCAACGTCGATGATGTCGACCTAGCCAAGGCGCGGTTCTCCATTAACGACTCGAAGACTCCCGCAGGCATCCGGGTGATCGCGCCCGTGCTCTCCCGAGCGAACCAGATTCGAGCCACGCAGGAACGACCGCCGATCCGCGCGCATGTCACCCCCCACACCTTCCGACGCACCTACATCACGTACATGATCGCCGCCGGCTACGACCTTCCCTATGTCCAGGCACAGGTGGGACACGTTGATCCGGCTGTCACTTTCGCCCTCTACGCCCACGTCATGCGGAGAGCCGACCGAGACCGGCTCAGGGCCAAGATCGCGGACTCCTCGGCGTCGTGCCCCTCGCCTCTCATGTAGACCCGCGGACATCGGATCGCCTCCACGAAAAGGCCGGAAACGGCCGCGGAATCCAGCCGGAAGCCTGATGACGCACACTGCATGACAGGCGAAGGACTGGATTTGCAGGGCGTTTGTGAGTACCCCCAGCCGGATTCGAACCGGCGATCTCCTGCGTGAAAGGCAGGCGTCCTAACCGCTAGACCATGGGGGCGGGCGAGTCCCATTGTATGAGCCGAACCCGCCCCCGTTCGAGCGGCGGACGTCGTCGGGCCGCGCGGCCCGTGCCCACCCGCGACGCCGGCGACTGCCGAAGCGACGACGCTAGGCGGCCGCTTTCGTCCCCCATAGCTCCCGAGTTGCGATGCGGGCACCTTCCGCGAGCGCCGCGAGCTTGGCCCATTGGATCTCGGGATGGACCCGTTGGATGAACGCTCCCTGCGCAAACCCGCAGTCGGTGCCCGCCAGGACGTTGTCCCTGCCGACGACGTTGGCGAGCCGGACCAGTCGCTGTGCGACCAGGTCCGGATGCTCCACGACGTTGGTGTGATGGGTGACGACGCCCGGGATGAGCTTCTTGCCCTCGGGCAACGGCACGTCCTCCCACACTCGCCACTCGTGCTCGTGGCGAGGGTTGGCCTGCTCCATGGCGTAATAGCCGGCGTTGACCTGGAGGACCAGGTCGATCGTGTCTCGCAGCGGCGGGTCGTAGGCGTGGGGCCCGTGCCAGCTGCCCCAGCACACGTGGTAGCGGATGCGCTCCGGAGGAAGACCATCGAGCGCGTGGTTGAGTGCGTCGACGCGCAGCTGGGCCCAGCGGCGATAGTCGTCGTCGGTCTGTCCGAGGGAGAGCATCGAGTCCCATTCGTGCATCAGCACGGCATCGTCGACTTGGAGGAAGAACCCCGAATCGACGATCGCGCGGTACTCCTCGCGTAGCGCATCCGCGAGGCCGTAGACGAACTCCTCCTCGCTGCCGTAGTGCTCGTTCCTGAGCCAGTACGCGCTGGCCGGGGCGACGACCGGCATGAACGCCTGCACGTCGTCGTGTCCTTCGAGCGCGGCGCGGAGATTGGCGATGTCCCGGTCAAGCGCGGTGCGGTCGTAGGTGATCGGCCCGGTGCACACCCATTCGATCGCCTGATTCGCCTCGGGCTCATCATCATGCTCGCTCGAGTCCGCGGCACGGTTGCTCTCCCGGACGGCCGCCTCGTCCAGCGCGTCGAGCGTCGCGTAGGCCCCGGGGAACTGCTGGCGATCGCGGCTGGGCGGCATCATGCTCGCGCCCTCGACGGTCATCACCCGCGCCTCCAGGCCGCTGACCCGCTCATACAGATATGTGATCCAGCTGGCCTTGCCCATCTCCCCGTCATCGACGATGTCGATGCCGGCGTCGATCTGCCGACTGACGACGTCCCGCACAGCCCCGCGCAGCACCTCGCCGTACGCGGCCTCGTCGTAGCTCTCACCGCGCTCGCCCGCGGCCAGGAACGACAGAAGCTCCGGTGGCCTGGTCAGGCTGCCGGTGTGCGTAGCGAGGATCTTGCCCATTTGGTCTCCTAATCGTCCACGTGGTCGTCGGCGCTCATGCGGCAACCAGCCCTCCCCGCAAGCAAACACGAGTCGTGGCCGAGATGCAAAAAACTGGTCGCCGATTGAAAAGACTTCTCGCGCAGATGTCCACGCGCTCCTGCACCGCCTCGGATATAAACGGGCGTAGACGGGCGGAGGAGGAGGACGAGGATGAAGGTCAGTCTGTTTGAGCAGGTGCCGTATCGGTACCTGCCCGCCGGGTTCGAGGATCGCTACAGCTCGGTGGTGACCACGCCGTACTTCGATCTTGTCGAGCCCGAACGGATGCAGGAGTCGCTCCAGTCCGGGTATGCGGAGCTGTTGCACGCGGCCCGAGCCGGCTTCGACGGCGTGTGCGTGACCGAGCACAGCCAGTCGACGTATGACATCTCGCCGAACCCGAACCTGATGGCGGCCGCAGTCGCGTATGGCACGCGGGCGGAAGGCCTTGACACGGCCATCACCGTCCTCGGGCGCTCGCTCGGCAAGTCACGAGAGCCGCTGAAGGTCGCGGAGGAGTACGCGCTGCTCGACAACATCAGCGGTGGGCGGCTCATCGCCGGCTTCCCCGTTGGGCTCAGCTACGACGCGAACCAGAATGGTGCGATCCCGGCGATCGAGACCCGCGAGCGCTACAACGAGCATCGGGAGCTGATCCTCAAGGCGTGGGCCGAGCGTGAGCCGTTCGCGTGGAACGGCCGGTTCGAGAAGTACGGGCAGGTGAACCTGTGGCCGCGGCCGATCCAGCAGCCGCATCCTCCGATCTGGATCCCAGGCAGCGGCTCACCGGGCACGCTGATCGACATCCTTCGCCGCGACTACGCGTTCGTGTACCTGAGCTGGAGTGGACCCAAGCTCGTCGGGCACCAGATCTTCGACCGATACTGGGAGTTCGCCGAGAAGCACGGACGCGACCTGAACCCATACCGGCTGGCGTTCCTGCAGGTCGTGGCGGTCTCCGAGACCGACGCCAGCGCCGAGAAGGAGTACGCGGCGCATCTCGAGGCGCATTACCGCTCCGGGCTCGGGACCGTCCCCGCGTCGGGCTTCGCGGTGCCAGGCTACGCGGAGCCGGTCGGGATCGAACACATGATTCGCAATCCCGGCGATCTCGGGATGCTCGCGAAGATGCGCAACATCACCTACAAGGAGATCGTGGACACGCAGGTGGCGATCGTCGGCAGCCCGGCGACGGTGGCCGATCAGATCGAGGAGTTCGTCCGGGAGTTCCGGATCGGGAACCTGCTTGTGATGCTGCAGAACGGGTCGATGCCGCGCGAGCTGACCGAGAAGAACATCTCGTTGTTCGCCGAGCAGGTGTTGCCCAGATTGCGGCCGATCTGGGACGAGGAGGGATGGGAGAATCACTGGTGGCCGCGCGGGTCTGAGACCGGGACGGCGATCGCGCGGCGGCGGCGGCCGGAGGGCAGGCGTGATGGCGACCGCGATCGCCGACGTCCGCGACGAGCTGGTGGAGGTGTGCGACGGGCGTCTTCAGCTCCACGTCAAGGTGGCGGGCGACGGTCCACCCCTCGTGTTCTTCCACCCGCTGCCCGGGCTTGAGTGGCAACCGTTGCTCGACCGTCTGGCCGAGTGCCACACCGTTTACGCGCCGGAGCACCCCGGCACATCGCCGGGCGACCCGCAGGCGATCCGCGAGGTTCACACCCTTTGGGAGCTGCTGCTCGCCTACGAGGAGGCGTTCCGGGCGCTGGGGCTCGAACGCCCCGCGGTGGTCGGCATGTCGTTCGGCGGGATGGTCGCGGCCGATCTCGCCGCGAGCTTCCCCCAGGTGCCCGGCCGACTGGTTCTGCTGTCACCGATCGGGCTGTGGCGCGACGATGCTCCGATCCGGCTCGTGGAGATGATCACGGGCCCGCCCGAGGAGCTTCCAGGCTATCTGTTCAAGTACCCAGAGAGCGAGGCGGCGCAAGGGCTCATGGCGCTTCCTGACGACCCGGACCAGGTCCCGACGGCGATCGCCCAGGGCGCGTGGAACGTCGGCTGCACCACGAAGTTCGCGTGGCCGATCGCCGACCACGGGCTCGCCCGGCGACTGCACCGGATCTCGGGGCCGACGCTCGTGATGTGGGGTCGCGAAGATGCGCTGGTTCCCGCCGTCTACGCCGAGGAGTTCGGCAAGCGGATCGAAGGCAGCCGCGTCGAGGTGCTCGACGACTGCGGTCATGCGATGCAGGCCGACCAGCCCGAGCGGACGTTCAAAATGATCCGAGAATTCCTGAACTGAACTCCGAGAGCGCGCACAGGGCGGTGGCGCCGGTGCTCGCCGGCGCCCCGTTGGAGTCCGCGCGGATGGCGGCCCTGCTGGTCCACGGACGAGACCAGGACGAACGAGCGATGCTCGAGGTGGCGGCTCGGCTGCATCTTCCCGACATCGCCTACCTGCTTCCGGTCGCCGCCGGCGGTAGCTGGTATCCGGGCCGGTACTTCGATCCGCTGGCGGTCAACCGGCCGTGGCTCGGGTGGGCGCTCGACGCGTGCGACGCGGCGATCGCACACGCGCACAGCGCGGGAATCGCTGACGAACGAATCGTCGTGGCGGGGTTCTCCCAGGGCGCCTGCGTGACCGCCGAACTGGTGGCGCGCCGCGCCCGGCCGTGGGCCGGCGCGGGGATCCTGACCGGGACGCTCTTGGGGCCCGCCGACGAACGCGTCGTGCCGACCGGCGTCGCCCGTCTGCGCATGTTCCTGTGCGCCAGCCGCTACGACGACTGGATCGCGCTCGACGATGCGTTGGCCACAGCGCGCGCGTTCGAGGCGGCAGGCGCGAGCGTGACGTTCGAGACCTACGACGACCGCGCGCACCACATCAACGATCGCGCGATCGAAGGGCTCCGGCGCCTGCTGCTCGCTTGATCCTCTCGCGAGTTACCCCCACCGGTCGAGTAGGCTCGGCGCCCGAGGACCGAGGCGAATCTCGGGCGAAAGGAGAAGAGGATGCGATTCGGAATCGGCGGGGTCTGCACCGAGGAGACGCTTCGGCCTGGAGAGGTTGCACGGCGCGTGGAAGAGCTCGGGCTGGAGTCGCTGTTCCTGGGCGAGCACACCCATATCCCGTGGGAGCGGGTTTCGCCCTACCCCCTGGGAGAGCTACCGCGCAACTACTGGCGGACGCTCGATCCTTTTGTGGCGCTCACCGAGGCCGCGACCGCGAGCTCGCGCATCCGCCTCGGAACCGCGATCTGCCAGCTGGCCCAGCGCGACCCGATCATCTGCGCGAAGGAAGTCGCAAGCGTCGACGTGCTCAGCGACGGCCGGTTCGAGTTCGCCGTGGGCGCGGGGTGGAACCTCGAAGAGATGCGCAACCACGGCACGGACCCGCCCGAGCGATTCGCGCTCATCGAGGACCGCCTCAAAGCGATGTACGAGATGTGGACCGAGGATGAAGCCACCTACCACGGCCCCTACGTGGACTTCGACCGCATCGCGGTCTGGCCCAAGCCCGCGCAGAAGCCGCACCCGCCCGTGTTGCTGGCCGGCAACGGCCCGACCGCCGAGCGGCGTGTGCTCGACCACGCGGACGGATGGGCGCCGGTGGCCCTGCCGGATATCGCCGACCGGGTCCGGAGATTGCGGGCGGACGCGCTCGCCGCCGACCGCACGGTCTCGGTGACGGTCGTGGCCGTCCCGCCCAGCGCGAAGGAGTTCGATGAACTAGAGGACGCGGGCGTCGACCGGTGCCTCCACTGGGTGGACTCGATGCACGCCGACGACTTCGACGCGCAGATGCAACCGTTTCTGACCGCCCTCGACGAGTACGGATGGGATCGCGCCGTGGCGATGCCCGCCCCGTGAGCGCCGGTCGATCGAATTGAGGGAGCGGACATGTACAAGGTGGTTTGGATCGCGCGTTATCGGAAGGGCCTGACCAAGCAGGAGGGCAGCGACTACTGGGCCACCCTGCACGGGCCGCCGATGAGGGAGGTCTCGCCGGTCGCCGGCTACGTTCAGAGCCACGTGCAGGGGCCGCTCCCGGCGGTGTCGGGGGTCGCTGAGGAAGAGACGTTGTTCGACGGGTACTCGTGCGCGTGGTGGAACGACCGCGCGGACTTCCAGAAGGCGATGAGCACGCCGGCGTGGCAGCGGATCGTCGAGGACGGCCCCAAGGTCTTCGACACGGACTGGCTTTGGAACATGAGCGCGCACATCGAGGAGATCCCGATGATCGAAGGGCCGACGCGCCCATACAAGGTCGTCTGGATCGTCCGGTTCAGAGAGGGGATGACGCGCGCGGACGGCCGCGAGTATTGGCGCAACATCCACGGTCCGATCTTCAAGGAGCTGGACATCGACCGCTACGTCCAGAACCACGTCGTCGGCCCGATCGGCGAGGAGGGCGAGACCGACGACGCCGAGATCGGCTTTGATGGCTTCTCTGAGTGCTGGTTCGGCGACGAGGCGCAGTTCCTAGCCGCCGTCGAGTCCGATACGTGGGCCGTCGCGGTGGAGGATGCCCAAAACGTGTTCGACATGACCCAGATGTGGGGCGCCGCGCT
Source organism: uncultured Solirubrobacterales bacterium (assembly GCA_963849675.1). GTDB lineage: Bacteria > Actinomycetota > Thermoleophilia > Solirubrobacterales > Solirubrobacteraceae > Palsa-465. Next base: position 177,909 of record CAWKIW010000003.1, read on the forward strand.
CAAGGAGAACGTGGTCATCGCGCCGCAACTCGTCGGCACCTGACCGATGGAAGCGCCACAGCCTGTCGCGCCGCGTCTCGAGCTGATCACCCGGCTGCGGGCGACGCTCGCCGAACCGCTGGAGCTCGGGCAGACGCCGTGGGGGCGACGGCGAGTGATCGGGGTCACCGGCGGTGAATTCGACGGGCCACTTCTGTCGGGCAAGGTGCTGCCCGGCGGCGCGGATTGGCAGGTGGTTCATGAGGACGGGACCGCGACGATCGATACCCGCTACACGCTCGAGTGTCACGACGGAGCGCTGATCTACGTAGCCACGCGCGGGTGCCGCCATGGGCCGCGCGAGGTGCTCCGGCGGATCGCCCGCGGCGAGCCGGTCGACCCTTCCGAGTACTACTTCCGCGTGTCGATTCAGTACGAGACGTCGGCGCTTGAGTACGAGTGGCTGAACTGGGTCGTGGCCGTCGCCTCCGCGGTGCGGCTCCGAGACCAGGTCGTGTATGACGCCTACGTCGTGCGGTGAGAGCCCTGTCAGCTGATGACCTGCGTCACGGACGCGTTGATCAAGTCCCAATCGACGTCGACACCCAGCCCGGGGCCCGTCGGTGCGTGGATGTCGCCGGCGGAGTCGATGATCGGGAAGCCGGACAGCCCATAGCTCAGATGCTCGAGGGTGTGATCACCCGTCCGGTTGAAAGGCAGCACCTCGAACCAGTCGCAGTTGTCGATCGCCATGGCAACGTGGAGGTTGGCGGCGTTGTTCATCGCGTTGTAGCCATCATGGATTTCACACGGCAGGTTGAACGCCTCCCCGAGGTGGGCGATCTTCATCAGCCCCGTGATGCCCCCTTTGATCACGACGTCGCCGCGTACGTAGTCGGTCGCCTCGCTCACGATCCAGTGCGTGAGTTCCGCAAGGCCGCCCGGTGTCACCTCGGTGGCCATCAGCGGAATCCGCAGGTTCTGCTTGAGCCGGCGGTAGCCGTGGATGTCCAGGGCCGGGAGCGGATCCTCATACCACAGGTAACCGAGCTCCTCGATCTTGCGCCCAACTGCCAAGGCGTCTGCGTAGGAGTAGCTCCAGGTCCCATCGAGCATGAGTGTCATCTCGTCGCCCACCGCGTCCCGGACGCGCGCACAGGCGTCGATGTCGAACGAGATCGGCGGCGGGGCGTCCGTGCGCCACGGCGCTCGCGGCGGGTGGAGCTTGTACCCACGCCACCCCTGCTCGCGCCAGTACGCCGCCTCGTCCGCGTAGTCCTGTGCGTTCGCGTGGTGGGCAGACGACAGATACACGGGGAGCCTGTCGCGACAGTTGCCGAGCAGCTGGTGAATCGGCAGTCCGGCGGCCTGGCCGGCGATGTCCCACAGGGCGACGTCGACGACGCCCACCGTGATCGGGTTGACGAAGTGGCCGAGGTTGCACAGCCGGCGCCAATGCCGCCCGATCTGGAGCGGGTCGGCCCCCAGCAGCAGCGGCTTCACGAACGTGACGATCTCGTGCGCGATCGCCAGCGGGCCAGGCCCCGGATAGCTCAGGAAGTTGGTGCCCTCGATTCCGGCGTCGGTCGCGATCCGGAGAACCCCCATGGGCAGCTTCCCGTCCCGGGTTCCGAACACGGCCAATCGAGGCGACGAGCGCTCGTGCATCGCGATCGTGATATCCGTGATTTGCAAGCTCGAGCACCCTCGGGTGGAGCGGATCATATGGCCGCCCCGAGCGACCACATCGATCTCAGGCCCAGACCGATCCTCGGACAGTCGCGGCCGATCTCAGCGTGGTCGACGGAAACGTGTTGTAGCGGGCGTGATAGAGGGCGGCAAAGCGGCCGGCATGCGGGAAGCCCCATTTCGCGCCGATGCCGGCCACGGTGGCTTCGTCGGCGCTGGCGTTGACGAGATCGTGGTGAGCTCGCTCGAGGCGGGTGTGCTGGATGATCCGGTGAGGCGTGGCGCCCAGCGATCGTTGGAAGCCCTGCTGGAGCGCGCGGACGCTCACGCCAGCCCACGAGGCTACTTGCGCGACCGTGAGCGACTCGTGAGCGTGCTGCTCGATGTACTCATAGGCCCGCCGGACCGTCGTTGGGCCGATGCTTCGCGCGGCGGCGTCGAGCTGGTCGCGGTGGTCGTGGTCGGCGCTGAGCAGAAGGCCGGAGAGGATCGCGTGGACGAGCGGAGCGGTCATGATCGGCTGACGGAACAGAGACTCGGGATCGAACAGGCGCTTGGCGACCGTTGACACCAACTGATTCCAATCGGCTGCGGCGCGGCGGGAGAGGTCGAGCGCGAGCGCGAACGCGATCGGCCCGGCGACGGGTCGATGGAGCAGTTGCTCTAGCTCATCCTCGAGCGCCTGTCGTTCGACCTTGATGGCGAGCATCTGGCCAGGCGCGCGCCAGCCGGCGAAACCGGTTGGTCTGTCGGGTCGGAAGATCATGCCCGTCTTCGACGTGGCGACAATCTGATTCGATCCGCAGTAAGCAGGCGTCTGCCCGGCCGTGACCAGGTTGACCTGGTAAGCATCGACATCCGGTTCGGAGTCGATCCGAATTTCGGTGTCGTATGAGAGCCAGCCCAGCGTGATCGGACCGAGCGTCGCGGCGTCGAGACTCATCGCGAACACGCGCTGATCGCCGAGGATCGTGAAACGGTGCTGGTGGTAGACCCGCGCGACGGCCTCGCTCGCCTCGACGGGATCGCGGCTCCGCAGGCTGACCTCATTCAGCGTCCACACCCGATCGTCGATCGGACGTTCGGCGCTAGCCATATTGTCGCGATGTTGCGTTGATCGCCGGCTATCCAGATTGCGAAGACTACGATCCGGATTGCGTAGTGTTTCAACGGCGGGGACTTGCTGCAAGCGGGGCGAACCGCTTTGCTTCGCCGGAGCCGGGCGGAGAGTCAAATGCGGACCGGCACGCGGGCAAGCGAGAGGAGGAGTGGGACCAATGTTTAGGTCTAAGTGCGCGCGCCTAGGCGCGGGCGTGCTAGCGGTAGCCGCAATTACGGCGGTGATCGCCGGATGCGGGTCATCTTCTTCGTCGTCGTCGAGCGCGTCGTCAGCAAGCACGCCGGCCGCGGCGTCGTCGACGACCACTTCGGCTTCGTCGTCGTCGAGCGGGTCGGGAACCCGGATGGCGATCTTCTATTACAACCCCAGCCCGTATGGGGTGGCGTCGCTGAAGGGCGCGCAGGTAGAGGCCCAGAAACTGGGAATCAAACTCGACGCCTTCGACGCCAACAACGACCCGCAGATGCAGTCCACGCAGATCCAGGACGCGATCACGACCGGCAAGTACAAGGCCTTCTGGGTGTGGGGCCTGAACGACGTCGCCCTGACGCCGATCATCAACAAGGCGCTGGCCGCCGGCATCAAGGTCGCGTCCGCCGACTACACGTGGGGTCCATTGTCGGCCCAGAACGTATTGACGGCCGACCCGAAACTCGTCACCACCGTGGGCCAGGCGATCGGCGCGGAGTCGACGAACCTGATCGCGGCGATGAACGCGGCCTGCAAGAAGCAGGTGGGAAGCGGCCACTGCAACATCGCCTTCCTGCCGGGGCTCGCCAACTACCCGACCGACACCGTTCGGGAGAACGCGATGACGGCGTACTACAAGGGGAAGTCGAATTACACGTTCACGATTCTGCCGCCCGGGATGTACGACCAGGCCGCCTCGCAGAAGGTCGCCCAGACGTACTTCACCGCGAACAAGAACGTCAACGTGTTCGCGACGTTCGGCGACCAGATGGCGGCGGGAGCGGCGACCGCGCTGAAGCTGGTCGGCGGCTACACCCCCGGCAAGAACATCCTGATCATCGGGTACGGTGGCGCGAAGGAAGCCGTCGCCCTGGTCAAGAATGGGACGTGGTACGCCACGCTCGGCCTGTACCCGGTCTCCGAGTCGTTGCTTGGGATTCAGTACCTGAACGACGCGGTCAACGGTAAGTCGGTGCCGAACCTGGTCAACATCATCAACCCGTCGACCCATCCGGCGATCATCAACCAGGCGTTCCTGACGGCACACCCCAACTTCGTGCCGGACTGGACGCTCGAAGGCGGGATAGGTTAGGCAGGTCAGTCAACGGAAGATCGAGGACGAGTCGGATGAGTGCAACGGCGGTCGCTCCGATCCGGCTCGCCTCGATCGGCAAGCGGTACTCCGGCACCAAGGCGCTTGACGACGTCAGCGTCGAGGTTGCCGGAGGTACCGTACACGCGCTAGTCGGCGCCAACGGGGCGGGGAAATCGACGCTGGGGAAGATCGTCGGCGGCGTGATTCGCCCGGATGACGGACAGCTGTACGTCGACGGCCGGCCGGTCCGCTACACGAGCCCGCGTGAGGCGCGCATCGACGGCATAGCGACGATCGCGCAGGAGCTCTCCCCGGTCCCGGAGCTGAGCGTGATCGAAAACGTCTTTCTCGGCATCGAGCCGCGTCGCTCCGGGCTGGTGCAGCGGCGCCAGATGCGCACGCGGTACGAGGAGCTCACGTCAGAGTGGGGCTTCGAGCTCGATGGACATGCCAGGGTCGGCGCGCTGCGTACGGCCGACAAACAGAAGGTCGAGATCCTGCGCGCGGTCGCGTGCGATGCGCGCGTGATCGTGATGGACGAGCCGACCTCGTCGCTCACCAGCGTCGAGACCAAGACGCTTCACCGGATGATCCGCACCCTGCGCGGGAGCGGTAGGACAATCGTCTACGTGAGCCACTTCCTCGACGAGGTACTCGAGCTCGCCGACACGGTGACGGTATTGCGCAGCGGGCGCCTCGTGCGGACCGCGCCCGCGGCGGAGGAAACGGAGGAGAGCCTCGTCGCCGGAATGTTCGGTGCCGCCGCGGAGGCAGAGCACTTCGAGAAGCCGCGCGGCTCGACCGCGCCGGTCGTCCTGGATGTCTCTGGCCTGAATCGCAAGGGCGTCCTCACCGACATCTCGCTGCAAATCCGCGCTGGTGAGATCGTCGGCCTCGCCGGCCTCGTCGGCAGCGGCCGCACCGAGCTCGCCCGGGCGATCACCGGCGCCGATCCGATCGATGGAGGCACGATCACCGTCAACGGCAAGGCACGTCGCATCCGCTCACCCGCGGATGCGATGGCAGCCGGGATGGCGTTCCTGCCCGAGAGCCGGAAGGACGACGGGTTGTTCATGGAGCTCTCCCTCGCGTCGAACACGACATTCGCGGATCTGCGCGCCGTCGCTTCACGATTCGGCGTACTGCGCCGTTCGCTCGAGCGCGTGAAGACGCGCTCGCTCCTCCACGAGTTGTCTGTCGATCCGCCGAACCCGTCGATGAGGGTGGCGAGCCTGTCCGGCGGCAACCAGCAAAAGGTCTTGTTCGCCCGCTGGCTGTTCCGCAACCCGCGCGTGCTGGTCCTCGACGAGCCGACGCGCGGCGTCGACGTCGCGGCGCGCGCTGCGATCCACCGCCTGATCAACAACCTGGCCGCCGAGGGCACCGCGGTGCTGCTGATCTCGTCGGAGATCGAGGAGGTGCTCGGGCTCGCCCATCGCGTGCTCGTGATACGTCTCGGTTCGATCACTCGCGAGTTCGGCGCCGACCCGCCGTTGGATGCCGTGATGGAGGCCGCGTTCGGCCTTGGAGGGAGCACGACCGCATGAGCGCCACGCAGCCGCCCGATCCCGTAGCCGGGGACCCCGTTGTCACAGGTGACCCGGTGGCAGCCGATGTGATTGCTGCTCCGCGCGCGCTGTCGATGCGCCGGATCAAGGCGGAGCACATTCGCGACTACGGCATCGTCGTATTCGCGATCGCGCTCTTCATCTACTTCACGATCGCGTCGTCCGTCTTCCTCACCAAGAACAACCTCCTCAACCTGGTCTACCAGAACGCGACCATCGGCGTTGCCGCGTGCGCTGTGACGCTCACGATCGTCGCCGGCAACTTCGACCTATCGCTCGGGTCGATCTTCGTCCTGGCCGAGGTGCTGGCCGCATGGGCCGCCGTCCACATCGGGGTGTGGTGGGCGTTCCCCATGGCGATCGTCTCCGGCGCGACGATGGGCCTCATCAACGGCCTGCTGGTCGCGAAGGTGCACATAAACGCGTTCCTCGCAACGCTCGCGACCGCTCTCACGTTCGGGGGCATCGCCGTCGGCGTGACCCACGGAGGCTTGCTCATCACGCCATCCAGCAGCGTGTTCACGTTCATCGGTCAGCAGCGCGTCGCGGGCGTCCAGTACCCCGTGATCATCTTCGCGGTCGTCGCGATCGTCCTCCAGCTCGTCTTGGCATACACGGTCTTCGGTCGCCATCTCTATGGCGTCGGCGGCAACCGCGACGCGGCGCGGCTCTCGGGCATCAAGGTCGACCGAACCGTGATCATCACCTTCGTGATCACCGGCGCCGCCTGCGGCCTAGCCGGTCTGATCGACGCGTCGACCACCGGGTCGGGGTCGAGCGACATGAGCGGCTTGGGTGGCCAGCTGGCGCTGCTCGCGATCGCCGGCGTGGCGCTCGGCGGCACCAGCATCTTCGGCGGTGTCGGCGCGGTCTGGCGCACGGTCCTCGGCGTGCTGATCCTGGGCATGATCACGAACGGGTTCGATCTGCTCGCCGTTCCGGATTACTGGCAGGACGTCGTCCGCGGCATCCTGATCATCCTCGCGGTCGCGATCAGCTCGGTCATCGATAGACGTTGAAGCCCCGGCCGCCCCGGGGCGGCGCCACGCTGGGATCGATTGTGTGATCGTATGACGATATGATCGGTGGTGGGTCGGAGGCGTCGGTGCTACCCCGGGTCAGCCCCTTCTGCCGCGAGGACTCAGCCTCGGGAGCTGGCCCCCTCGCCACCGGCCCCCTCGCCACCGGCCGCGATCGTGACGTTCGCCCATTCCTCGAACATCCTCACGATCTCGATGAAGTCGGCGTCGTCCGGGAACGTGGCCTCGCCAAGGTTCCAGAGCTGCTCGACGGTGGCTCCGAGCAGCATCGGGACGTTGTGGCGCCGTGCCTCGGACAGGCACAGGCGGACGTCCTTGGCCATCAGGTTGAGGCGGAAGCCCTGGTGGAAGGTCCGGGTCAGCACATACGCGGGGAACTTCTGGGCGGCGGCCGTGTTCGAGCCGCTGCTCGCGGCCACGACCTCCAGCAGCGTGGCCGGATCCAACCCGGCCTTCACGCCGAGCGATGTGGCCTCGGCGGTGATCGCCATCGAACACGCCGACATGAGGTTGTTGATCACCTTGACGGCCTGGCCCTGACCGGGCCGGTCGCCGACGACGAAGATCCGGGAGCCCAGCAGCTCCAGCACCGGTCGCGCGACCGCGATGTTCTCGGCCGCGCCCGCGACCATCACGGTCAGCTGTCCGCTTTCCGCGCCCGCCTTCCCACCGCTGACGGGTGCGTCGACAACACCGACGCCGGCCGTCCCCAGCAGCTCGGCCACCTCCTCCGCCACCTGAGGCCCGGTGGTGGAGAGGTCCACGTAGATCCGTAGCGCCGACCCCCCAACGAGTTGCCGGGCGACCTCGGACACGACCTCCGGAGAGGGCAGGCTGACCAGCACGAGCTCGGCGGCGTCCGCGACCCCACGGGCGCTCTCGCACACCTCCGCGCCCGCCTCGGCCAACGCGCTGGCGGCCAACGGAGCGACGTCGTAGACGCTCAGATGGTGTCCCGACTCGACCAGTCGCCGGGCCATCGGCCCGCCCACCGCGCCCAAACCGACGAAGCCGACCCGGCGAGGAAAGCCGGTGGTCACGCCTGGGACGGCTGTTCGGCGCGCGGCTCGATCACTCCGAGGTCCGTCAGTGCCGCCTCGGCCGTGCGCATCGCCTCCATCGCGGCCGGGACGCCGCAATAGATCGCGGTCTGCAGCAACGCCTCCTGGATCTCCGTCGCGCTCACGCCGTTGGTGACGGCTCCGCGCACGTGGACGTCGAGCTCATGCCGGCGCCCCAGCGCGGTGAGCATCACGATGTTGAGCAGGCTGCGCACCTTCCGATCCAGCCCGGGGCGCGCCCACACCGCCCCCCAGCAGTACTCGGTGACGAGCTCTTGCATGGGGCGGGCGAAGTCGGTGGCCTGCGCCAACGATCGGTCGACGTGTTCGGCGCCCAGCACCTCACGCCGGGTCTGAAGGCCGACCTCGAGCTTCGTCTTGTCCTCCATAGGAAACGCGCATCCCTTGGTCGTGGACTCTGTATGACAATCATACAGAATGGTAGGCGAGCGGTCCCGGGAGCATCGGTCCGGGGCTCGCCATCAGCCGCGGACAGATTGTCTGACAGGTAGACAGACTGTTAAGTTGGCGGCACCTTGGCCGATCCGGTGAGCGACGAGCTGGCAGGGGCGGTGGCAATCGTCACCGGCGCGGCGGGTGGCGTCGGAGGGCCGACGGTCGAGTTGCTGACCGCGCGCGGCGCGTGCGTGGTCGCCGAGGAGACAGACGCCGGATGAGAGCGGCACTGCTGGCAGCGGTCAGGGAGCCCTTCGTGGTGGAGGACATCGACTACCTCGATCCTGCGCCCGGTCGGGCGCTCATCCGCACCGGCGCGTCCCCGTTCTGCTCGACCGACTGCGTCAACTGGCGTGGCGAGCTGTTCAAGATCCCGCCGACGATCCTCGGCCACGCCTCGATGGGAGAGGTGCTGGAACTGGGCGCCGGCGTCGACCACATCAAGGTCGGCGACCGCGTGATCGTGCCGGGCACGTCGGAGTGCGGGGTCTGCTTCTACTGCTCCATCGGCCGCCCGGATCAATGCTCGGAGACGTTCGACCGAGGGGGGATCTGGCCCCACGTGGCCAACCGCCGCAACGGCGAGCCGGTAAGCGCGGCCGGAAACGTCGGCGGTTACGCCGAGGTCATGAACGTCACGGCGAGCCAGGTGTTCCCCGTTCAGACCGATCTACCCGACGAGTGGTTGAGCTTGCTGGGCTGCGGGATCACCACCGGCGTGGGCTGCGTGCACAACGTCGCGAAGGTGCAGGCGGGCTCCAGCATCGCGATCTTCGGGCTCGGACACCTCGGGCAGTGGATGGTGCAGGCGGCCCGAATCGCGAATGCCCGCCAGATCATCGCCGTCGACCCGATCGCAGAGCGCCGTGAGTTGGCCGGCCGGTTTGGGGCCACGCGACACGGTCGACCCCGACGCCAAGTGATCCGGTCGAGCAGGTCAAGGCGCTGACGCACGGACGCGGCGCCGACTACACGATGGAGGCCGCGACGCTGTCGTCGGCGGTGCCTCTGACGATTCGCGCGGCCCGGCGGGCGGGAACCGTGGTGCTGACCAGCGTCGAGCGCGGCAACGCCGAGGTGACCGTCCCCCAGCTGGCGCTTTCGGTGGAGGGAAGGGCGATCCTCGGCGCCCAGAACGGCAACGTCCGAATGCGCCACGACCTGCCGCGGTTCATCCGGATGATGGAGGACGGCTGGCTGGATCCCGAGCCGATCATCACCACGCGGTACCCCCTCGAACGGATCGACGATGCGCTCCACGCCTCCGCGGAGAAGCGCGACCTGAGCGGCGTGATAGTCCCCAGCCTCGCCGCGTAGCCGGATGGCAACCGCCACGCGCATCCCGGTCCCCGAGCCGCAGCTGACGGCGGAGGAGATCATCGCGCGCGCCCGCGGTCTGCGCGAGCGGGTGTTGGCCGAGGCCGCCGACGCCGAGGAGCGCGGCACGTACTCCGCCGAGCTTCAAGACGAGTTCGTCGCGGCGGGCTTCTTTCGGATTCTGCAGCCGCGGCGGTTCGGCGGCTACGAGTTCGGGCTGGACACCTTCTATCGCGTGATTATCGAGATCTGCAGCGCCGACGCCGGCATCGGATGGAACTTGTGCCTGGGCTCCGCGCACGCGCTCCAGGTCGCGGCGTTCTTCCCCGAGCAGGCGCAGGCCGAGCTGTTCGGCCGCGACGGCCACTTCGTCGGGCCCTCGCGGGCGATTCCGCGGGGCAAGGCGACGCCGGCGCCCGGCGGGTACCGGGTCAGCGGGCGCTGGGACTATTGCTCGGGGGCGACCTACTCGACGTACGTCGTCGCGCTCGCGCTCGTCGCCGGATCGGATGAGCGCATCATGGTGGCGATCCCGCGCTCCGACTACGAGATCCTCGACGACTGGGGCCGCGGCGCCACGATCGGACTCGGTGGCACGGCCTCGAACACGATCGTCGCCGACGATGCGTTCGTGCCTGCGCACAGAGCGGTGCGTTACGACTGGAAGGACTTCGAGATGCCGCGGAGGGCACGATCGGCTTTCAGCTGCACGGCAACCCGCTGTATCTAGCGCGCGCGATGACGTTCTTCTACGCGTCGCTGAACGCGATCCAGATCGGAAACGCCCGCGCCGCGCTGCAGGAGTACGAGGCGATGATGACGACGCGCGCCACGAGCTTCCCGCCGCCGATCCCGCGCTCGGAGTCGATCGACTATCAGCGGTGGTACGGGGAGGCGTACAGCCTCGTCGACACCGCGGAGCTCGCCTTCTTCGGTGCGATCGCCCGCTTCGCCGACAAGTGCGTCCGCTTCGCGGAGCGGGGCGAGGCGTTCACCACCGCCGACGACGGCGCGATCCGCGACGTGCTCGCCCAGTGCGGCAGGCTTGCGTGGCATGCCGTCGACCTGATGTTCGCCACCGGCGGCTCCAGCGCCGCGCGGCGTGGCTCGCGGCTCGAGCGCTGCTTCCGCGACGCGGCGATGTTCCGGACGCACATCGGCGCCCAGTACGACGTCGTCTTCGCCTCCACCGGCCGCGCGCGTCTGGGACAGCCGCTCACTCACTAGCGGCTCAGGCCACTAAGACAGCTTGCGCGCCGCCCAGTCGGTGAGCACCGCCAGCGTCTCGGCGTTGTTGCGCTCAGACATGATCATGTGCCCGTTGCCGTGGACACCGTGGTCGGCCAGCCGCACGAGCTCGACGTCACACCCAGCCTGCGCCAGGAACTCGACGAGGTGCCGATCGAACCCCAGGAACATCGACGACTCCGCGGTCACGACGGCGATCGGGATCTGACTGAGGTTGGCCAGCCGCCGCGCCGGCTCCCGTTGGAGCGTGATCGGAATCGGGCCGAGCTCCGCGCGCTCCTCGGTGACGGTGTCGAGCTCGGACGGGTTGGTGACCGCGGGGTCGTAGGTGATCGGCGAGCTGGCCAGCCCCCACGCCAGATCCATCCCCATCTCGGGCCGTTTCAGGAACGGGAGGGCCGAGCGTCTCGATCGCGAACAACGCCGCCACCTTATCCGGCCGCGCGTCCGCGCCGGCAAACGTCCCTGGACCTCCCGCGGAGTGGGTGACGACGATCGCCGGGCCGACCAGGTCCAGCAGCTCGGCGAGCCGCCGCCCCTCGAGCGCGTGCATCTCCCCGGGATCGGCGAGCATCGGCCCGGACGTGCACAGACACTGGTCGTAGACCGGATCGCCGGGCTCACGCCCACCGGGCCACTGCGTGTGTAGATGGGCAGCCGGATTGCTGTCAGGGACCTTCGGGCGGGGGGACGAAGATGGGGCGCAGGAACTCGAAGCCGAGCTGCGGGCCCATCGGCCCGAGGATATCCGGATGATGCGGCGACCGGCCATGGCCGGGACGGTCGACGACGAACACGGTGTGTCCCTGCTCGACGAGCAGCCGGGACCAGCCGCGACGGCCGTCAAACGTGATCGTGTAGTCGATCGCCTGGCCGCCGCCCCCGTGCACCAGCACCCACGGCGGGCCGGGCTGCGGGTCGGCCGGAGCCTCCCATTCCACGAACATGGGACCGCGCATGACCGTGCCCAGCGGGCCGGCCACCGGCTCGAGCCCCACCCAGAAGGAACCGCGCCGCGAGGTCGTGACCTCCGCCGAGCCGATGATGTTCTGCACCGATGGTTCCATGAACGTTCACTCCTCCTCGGTCGTACGGAGTCGGGCCAACCCCACACTCGGCCGGCGCCGGCCGCCGAAAGTGCGAGTTAGCCACACAGTAGGTGGCTGAACCCGCATTCACCCCCCGGCGGGGTGACGAATGAGGAGTTAGCCACACGTCACCTTCGTGCCTGACCCACGCGACCGTCATCGATCCAGCTCCGACGGATCCCACCGGCCGGCCCCGCCGGACGGGCGCAGCGAGTTGGTCGTGGTCGCGCCACCGTCCACCGACACGACTTCGCCGGTCATGTAGGCGGCGTCGTCGGAGAGCAGGAAGGCCACGACCGATCCGATCTCGTCCGGCGTGCCCGGTCGCCGCAGCGGCGTCGTCGTGGCCCGCTGGGCCATGTCGCCGCCGCCGCCAACGGCGCCGGCGGCGCCGGCGAACAACTCGGTGGGGACGATCCCGGGTGCGATCACGTTGACCCTGACGCCGAGCGGGCCCCCGTAGACGGCCGCGCAGCGCGCGAGTCCGAGCACGGCGTGCTTGGAGGTGTGGTAGGCGAACAGGTCGGCACTGCCGCGGAGGCTGGCGATGGACCCGGTCACGACGACGGCGCCTCCGGATCCCTGCGCCGCATACTGCCGAAACGCGCCGCGCAGGCCGAGGAACACGCTCGTGACGTTGACCGCGAGCACGCGTTCGAAGCCCGCCACGTCGAGCGCCGGCAGCGGATCCAGCGAACCGGGGATGCCGGCGTTGAGATGGTGCAGGTCGATCCGCCCGAAGCGCTCCACGGCCACGGCGAGGTAGTGCTCCACGTCTTCCTCGCGCGACACGTCGGCCGTGACCGCGATGCCGCCGATCTCCTCCGCCACGCGCGAAGCACCATCTCCGTCGATGTCGACGGCGACCACCCGCGCGCCCTCGCTCGCCAGGCGGCGCGCCGACCCTCCACCGAGGCCTCCGGCGGCGCCGGTCACGACCGCGACCTTCCCCTCCAGGCGCATCCCGCTCATTCGCCAGTCACATCCCGGCCATTCGCTCTCATTCGGCCCATCATGATCCCGGCGAGGATCCCTCGATCGTCAGGGTGAGACGTCGCCTTTGGAGGCGCGTCTCCGGCCGTGCACATGGTCGGGAGTCGCGGCCGTCTCCGGGCATTTCGCGCGGCGGCGCGTCGCGCGCCGCCCGGGGGCATTTCACCTGGGGGGCCATCGTCGCCCGGGATGGACGCGATGTGACTCGCCGGCGACCGCGCACCCGTGCGCGCGCCCCGCCGGCCGGGACGCTGACTCGGAAAACCCGCCCGCGACATGCAACACCTGACAGTCGACGCGCTCCGGCGTGACTTTGGCAGTGCGCCGCCTGTGGGGCATGCGTCGTCTGCCACCGTCGGCTGCTTTCGGCTCGAATGGCAGGTCGTGCGGGTCGAGAGGCGGGCGAGCCACACGCGGCCGCCGGTTAGCGGTCCGCCGCCGCACGTGCGCCTCACCGACTCCGCGCGCCCTGCCTGACATGATCGCCACGCGACCTTCGAGCCGCGCGCCCGTCATCCGCCCACCGCGTAATCGGAGTCGCTAACGGGCTCCTCCCAATCGGTGCTGCCGAGCGAGATCGCGATGTGGCTGACCCAGGTGTCTGGCCCGGCCCCGTGCCAGTGGCGCTCGCCCGGATCGAACCAGACGACATCGCCGGGCGCGATCGCGCCACCGTCGCCAACCTCGTTCAAAGCCAGCCCGGAGCCATGGGTGACGATCAGGATCTGCCCGCGCTCGTGCCTGTGCCAATCCGTTCGCACGCGCGGCGGGAAGAACACCGTGTTGATGACCACGCCCGGGACGTCCCGAAGCAGCGGCTCGGACCACACCTCGCCGGTGAATGTCTCGCCTCGCTCGGCAGACGGCATGCCCGCCACACGTCCGTGGTTGATCTTCATCCGCTCGCTCCCTCCTGAGGTTCATGAAGGCGCACGCCACCGGCCAGGTCCCCGATCCCGTCGACCACGCGGTTGGAGATCTGGTCCTCGTAACCGAGCGCGTTGGCGACTTCGAACACGGCCAGACACGCCGGCCCGTTGAACGTGGGGACGCCGAGCCGCGCCACGTGCTCGAGATACAGGCGAATGTCCTTCGCCATCAGCCGGCCGGTCAGCCCGCCTTCCAGGTAGTCACCCTTGATGATGTGCGGGAACCGGTTGAGCGTGGCGAAGTTGACACCCGAGCTGGCGTTGAGCACATCCAGGAATGTCTCCAGATCCAGGCCAGACAGCTTGGCCGCGACCATGACCTCGGCGGTCGCCGCCAGGCTGATCCCGTTGAGGAAGTTGTTCAGCAGCTTGGCGATATGCCCCGCGCCGCTGTCACCCATGTGGAAGATCTTCGACGCGAATCGCTCCAGGATCGGCCGCACGCGGGCGAGCGCGCCGGCGTCGCCGCCGACCATGATCGTGAGCGTGCCGGCGTCGGCCGCCTTCGCCCCGCCGGAGATGCCGGCATCGAGGAAGTCCACGCTTCGCTCCGCCAGCGCCGCATGGATCCGCACGGTCGATTCCGGCGAGGCGGTCGACAGATCGACGACCACTTGGCCCGCGCGCGCGTGCTCGAGCACGCCCTCCCGCTCCGAGCATCACCGGCTCGATGATGCTCGAGTCCGGCAGCGACAGCAGCAGGACGTCGACCGCCGCCACCAGCTCGCCCAGCGAGGCGGCGGCCTCGATGCCGCTGGCCGCAAGCCGCTCGGCGTCACGGTCGTAGGCGACGATCGGATCGCCCGCTTCGCGGACCCGGGCGGCCATCCGCCCGCCCATCTGGCCGACGCCGACGATGCCGGTGCGCAGCGCGCTCATCCCTGTGCGTCGACGGCCTCGGCCAGCGCCGGGAGCGCCAGCGCAAACGACTCGACCCCGATCCCGCTCGCGAGTTCGAACACCTCCATCAGCTCCTCGGCCGTCCCGCCGTACCGGATCGCATTGGCGACGTGCTGACGCAGGCCGGGGGCGAACATGTGCGTGGCCGAGCAGTCGAACGCGCGTGTACATGAACTCCTTGACCTTCGGATCGAGCGTGCCGTGCTCCCAGGGGTGCGCCGACATCGCCGTGTAGGTGGCGAAGAACTCGGCGTCGAGGCGGAGGAAGCCGTCCCAGAACTCGTTCCAGTAGCCACGCTTGGCGGTGAACTCGGCCTTGACCCGCTCCTGGCGCTCGGTCAGCGGAAGGTCCATGTCCACGGGCCGTCCGGCTGCGGCCAGCTCTTCCAGCAGGATCGGCACGCCAGTGTTGGCGGCGTGGATGCCCATCGTGCTCGTCAGCTCGAGCGTCTCCAGGACCTCGGCGGGCGTGGCTCCGAGCGCCAGCGCTCGGCGCACGTCGTCGGCGGCGCCCGGTCCGTTCAGGTGGGACGCGGCGCTGTCGACCGCCAGCAGGATCAGCGCCTTGACCTTCGGCTCCAGCGGACCGCGGCGCCAGGCGTGAGCGGTGAAGTCGAGCACCCGCGCGAAGTAGCTCGGATTCATGTGCAGCAGCTGCTCGGCCGCGGCGTTCGGGGGCCCGTGCACCTCGGTCCATGCCTCGCGCAGCGCGCCGGTGTCGATGCTGTCGGTCGTGGTAGTCATCGGTCGCTCCTTGGAACTCGGTGAGGCACACGGCGAGCCCCGCGGCGTCGCCGTCGAGCGGGGCAAAGCGGTTCATCACCGACGGGTCGTGCCCGGGGACGACCGCGGCACCGGCGGACGCGTGGCGCCTCAGCGTCGCGTAGCCGCGGTACATGTCGGCGAGGTCGCTGAATATGCCGAACGGCCGCTCGCGCTCGAGTTCGTCGTCGTAGTGGATGGCGTCGGACGCCAGCACGATCGGACCGTGCTCGCCGGCCACCTCGAACACCAGCTGGCCGGGCGCGTGACCGCCCACCCGCACCGCCGTGATACCCGGCGCCACCTCCGCGCGGTCCTCGATCAGCTCGACCCGCTCCTCGGCCGCGGCGCGGCGCAGCTGCTCGATCCCGTCCGGGTCTGCGTGGGCGGCGAACTGGGGGCGCTGGGCGACCGGGTCGGCCGTCCAGAACTCGAGCTCGGCGCGGGCCACGGGCATCCGCGCATTGGGAAACAGGTGGAGATTGCCAACGTGGTCGTAGTGGATGTGGCTGATCACCAGCAGATCGACCGCGGCGGGGTCGATCCCCAGACGCGCCAGTGCATCCGCTGGTCGGCACAGGCACCGACGCCCCATCCGTTCGCCCCGCTCGGGCTCAAAGCCACAGTCCAGCACGATCGGCGGCGACCAGGGAGCGTGCAGAGGCTCGAGGATCCAGAAGTAATAGCTCATGTCGAGCGGCCCGTCGGGCTCGCCGTAGGTGGACCACCGGTAGTAGGCGTCGCTGAAGGTCGTCTGACGCTCGGCGTAGTGCACCGCCAGCACGCGGTAGGACGGCGGTCGCTCGGTCATGTCACCCGCCGGCACGGGGATCACTTCGTGCCGCGCGGCGTCTGCACGTTGCCCCTGCCCTGCCGCGGCAGACCGAGGTGCTCCCGGGCGAGCTCGCCGAAGGCCCACTCCCGCAGCACCGTGTTGCGGTGACTGTTGAGCATCGACAGGTCACGGTAGATGCGCTCGAACCGTGATCCGTCCACGGCGCGCGCTGGAGCCGGCCGTGCGGAAGATCTCCGACTGGAAGATCTCCCACGCCTGGATGATCCCCTCCCTGCCGATGCAGCCGATCCGCATGTCCTCACCGTACGTGTACGGGATCCCGTCCTCGGCGGCGCGGCGACAAGCCTCCATGTGCTGGTCGACGGCGTTGTACATGGCGGCCTCCGCGGTCGCGAGCTTCGCCAGCGCCGACCCGAACCAGCGTTGAAACGTCTCGTCGCCGATGCGCGGCACCATCGGCGGCAGCGGTGTGAGCCTGGAGTGCATCATCGCCTCGTACTCGTCCAGCGCCGCGTATGCGCCTCCGATCGCCACCGCGGTAAGGGTCAGCGTGAAGCAGGCCATTGCCCGTCCGCCGTACATCGGATTGCCGTGCAGCTCCACCCCGGGAGCTCCGCGGCCGGCGACGTCGAAGTCGACCATCAACGCGTCCTCGATCGCCCAATGCGCAGGGATCCGGCCGCGATCGAACGTGATCGTGTTGGAGCGCCGACCCCTTGAGTCCCATCAGGCCGCCCCAATCGTCGAGGATCGTGAACTCGCTCCGCGGGCGCGACGAACAGCAGCATGCGCTCGGTCGGCTTGCCGTCGTCGCCGGCGATCAGCGCCTGGCCCATGTAGTGCGTCGACAGCGGGATGCCCGAGGCGTAGCCGACCCTGCCCGTGAGCTCCCACCCGCCATCGCTCCGGGCGGCCGGACCGATCGGGGCCGCCACCGCGGCGCACCGGAAGTCGCCGTCGCCGAAGATCTCCTCCTGCGCCTGCTCGGGCCACCACGAGGCGACCTGGAGCGCGTGGGCGGCGGCCAGCGCGATGCACCAGCCGGCGGAGATGTCACCGCGCGCGAGCTCCTGGACGACGCGCATGAACGTCGGCGCGCCGAACTCGTAACCGCCGTACCGCCGCGGGATGTAGCACCGGTAGAAGCCGGCGTCCACGCAGGCCTGGTGGATCTCCTGCGATGGGCAGGCGCGCTGCTCGGTTTCGGCCGACTGCTCGCGAAGCAGCGGTCGCAGCGCGACCGCGCGGTCGATCATCTGCTGCGGAGTGAGGTCGGGCTCCGGGCGGTCGATAGTCGGATTGTCGGCAGCGCCTGACGGCGGCGCTTCGCCCCGGCGTTGGCACGGGTCGCCATGAGGCCGGTACAGTAGCATCCTACCGCCTGATCGTCATACAATCTCACCCGCCGGACGCGCGCAGGATAAGTGCATTCGTTCCCACGACCCCAGGAGCTTCACCTCGTCGCCGCGCGCGAACCGGCACAGGGCACATGCCCGGAATGTGGCAGCGAGCAGCTCGCCGACTACCGCGTCCTCAGCGAGGGTGGCTGGTGGGACGTCCGCAAGTGCCAGGCCTGCCTGCACTCGCTGAGCCGCGTGGCCGCTCCGCCGTTCGGGTCCTACACGCCCGCTCGGGCTGGAGATCTAGAACATGCTCGGGGTCGACATCGGCGGCACGTTCACCGACGTGGTCGCCGTCCGAGACGGCCGCATCACCGTCACCAAGGTCCCGAGTGAACCGGCGGATCCGGCGCGGCCGGTCGTGGAGGGAAGCCGCCGGCTCGGGGTCGAGGGCAGCGCGGTGTTCAACCACGCCAGCACCGCCGGCCTCAACGCGGTGATCACCCGCCGCCTGCCGAAGGTCGCGTTCCTGACCACCGAGGGGTTCCGGGACATCCTGGTCAAGGGCCGACTGTGGCGACCGCTCGACGCCCAGACCGACGCGAGCTGGCGCCGACCGTTCGGCGACGCCGCCCGGCCGCTGATCCCACGCTACCTGCGCCGCGGCGTCATCGAGCGGATCCTCGCCGACGGTCGCGTGATGACGGAGCTCGACGAGGACCACGCCCGGCGGCAGCTGGCGGTCCTCGAGCGCTGCGAGCGTTCAGGGCGTGGCCATCTGCCTGCTCAACTCCTACGTCAACCGCAGCCACGAGGAGCGCCTGCGCGAGCTGACGCTCGAGGTCCTGGGCGACGTCCCGGTCTCGATCTCGGCCGAGACCTCGCCACTGGCCAAGGAGTACGCGCGCGCGTCGACGACCGTGATCGACGTGATGATGAAGCTGATGTTCAGCGGCTACGCCGGCGCGAGCTCGACGAGCAGCTGACGGCGCTTGGGTTCGCGGGCGAGCTCAACTTCGCCGACTGCGCGGCCACGCTGATACCGTGGCGCGACGCGCTCGCGCAGCCGTTTCGGATCGTGGTCGCCGGACCGGCGGCGGGCACGACATCCGGCGCCCGGCTGGGCGAGGCGATCGGCGAGGGCAACCTGATCTGCTGCGACGTCGGCGGCACCTCCACCGACGTCTCCCTCGTGCAGGAGCGGCCGGCCGTTCGTCAACGACACGTTCTCGCTCGAGGACGACCTGATCATCAACGCGCTCTCCACCGAGATCTCCAGCGTCGGCGCCGGCGGCGGCAGCATCGTCTCGATTTCCCCGGCGGGCGACGTCCTGGTCGGTCCGGAGAGCGCGGGCGCCGATCCCGGCCCGGCCTGCTACGGCCGGGGCGGTGCCGCGCCGACGCTCACCGACGCGTGCCTGCTGATGGGCATCCTCGACCCCGACGGCTTCGCCGGCGGAGAGATGCGGCTGGACGAGGAGCAGGCGCGGGCGGCGTTCGCATCGCTGGACACGCCGCTGTCGCTGCGCGACCGCGTCGCCTACGCCTACCGGATCGCCGTGCACAACATCGCCGAGGAGATCACGAACGTCGCCGATCCGCCACGGCGTCGATCTCCGCGACTTCACTCTGCATGGCATACGGGGCCGCCGGGCCGATGCTGCTGCCGGCCGCGCTCGAGCAGCTGCAGGTCAAGCGAGTCGTGGTCCCGCCGCACCCGGGGCTGTTCTCGGCTCTCGGGCTACTGGCCACGGACCTCGTCTACTACGACAGCCGGAGCGCCTACATGGTGCTGACGCCGGAGGCCGCGCCGCGGATCTCGGAGATCTTCGATGCGATGGAGCGCAAGCTCCGCGGTCGGTCTCCGGCCGAAAGCGATGGGCGTGACGCTGAGGCGCAGCTTCGACGGACGGCTGCTCGGACAGAGCTGGGAGACGCCGCTGGTGGAGGTGCCCGAGGGCCCGATCACCGAGGCGACGGTGCAGCAGATGATCGACCGCTTCCACGATGAGTACGAGCGGCGCTACGGCAACCGCTTCCCGGTCGTGCCGGTGCAGGGCGTCACCTATCGCGTGGAGCTCGTGGTGCCGGTCGACAAGGTGAGCTACGACCGGCTCAATCGGGCTCGGGCGGCGCGGTCAAGTCCGCCGATCCGCGGCCGACGCGGACGCTGACAGTCCACTACCTCGAGGCCGAGCCGTTCGACGCCCCCGAGTACGAGCCGCGACACGCTCGATCCCGGGAATGCACCTCGCCGGTCCGGCGATCATCCGCGAGGGGCTGTCGACGACGTTCCTCCTGTCCGGGCAGCGGGCGGAGGTGGGAAGCTGGGAGAGATCTCGATCGAGGCCGTGCGCTGATGATCCGCGATCTTTCGACCGAGGAGTTCGCCGCGCCGCTACGGCGCCGACCGGTTCACGGCGACCGTCCTCGCCAACCGCTTCCGCTACATCGTCGAGCACGTCTGCGGCCGGCTGCTGACGGCCGCGTTCTCGCCGATCCTGCGCGACTTCTACGACTTCGCGGCGACCCTCACCGGACCGCCGGCGCTCGATTACGCCACGCCCGCGATGAGCAACAGCATCGTGCTGTTCACCGGCACGATGACCGATTCGGTCCGCAACACGATCAACGAGTACGGTCCCGAGCGGCTGGGGCCGGGCGACGTGATCGTCGCCAACGATCCCTACCGGACCGGGACTCACGTCAACGACCTTCTGTTCTGCAGACCCGTTTACGACGGCGACCGGCTCGCCGGGTTCGTCAACCTCAAGGCCCACCAACTCGACATGGGCGGCGTTGTCCCCGGCGGGTTCAGCCTCACCAAGCGCAACGTGTACGAGACCGGGCTGGTCGTGTCGCCGCGCGCGCTCTACCGCGGCGGCGAGCCCGTGCGCGAGACCTGGAGCCTGATCTTCGACAACGTCCGCTTCGGCGAGATCCTGTTCCCGGACATGCAGACGATCTGCGCCGGCCTGAGCGCTCGGCGAGCGACTGCTGTCCGAGACGCTCGACCGCTACGGGTTCGACGCCGTCCAGGGAGCCATCACCTATGTCTGCGACGCGGCCGCGGAGCGCATGTCCGAGGCGCTGGCGGCGATCGCAGACGGCGAGTGGGAGGGCGAGGACGCCGCCGACTGCGACGGGGTCGACGCGACAGAGGAGTACCGCGTCCACGTCAAGGTCACCAAACGCGGCGGCCGCGCCGAGGTCGATTTCTCGGGTACCTCGCGCCAGGCCCGCACGTGCATCAACGCCACCGCGCTCGATGCCAAGACGACCGTCGGCGTGGCGTTCAAGTACCTGTTCGATCCGCGGACGCCGTTTTCCAGCGGGGCCTGGCGCAACATCGACATCGTCCTCCCGGAGGGCACGGTGGTCAGCGCCCTGCCGCCCGACGGCGCCGTATTCCTCTACTACGAGCAGAGCCAGGTGATGATCGGCGCGCTGCTGCGCGCGCTGGCCAAGGCGGTCGGCTCGGCGGCGATCGCCGGCGACCGCGGGACCACCGATATTCACAACGCCAGCGGCGTTCACCCGAGCGGCATGCCGTGGGTGTCGGCCGCGCAACTCGGCGGTGAGCTCGGGCCGTTCGGCGCCACCGAGCACGGCGACGCCGACACGTGGATGCTGTCCTACCAGGCCAACGGCATCGTGGGCGCGGTGGAGGCGATCGAGTCCGACGTGCCGGCCGTGCTGCTCCGGGAGGAGCCCGTTCCGGACACCGGCGGCCCAGGCTTCAATCGCGGCGGGACTCGCCGTCCTGCGCGACTCGCTGTGGCTCGAGGCCGCCAGTCACAATCTCATGTCGCTGCACTACAGGCGACCGGCGGGGTTCGGGGTCAACGGCGGGGGCGACGGACGCAACGGCGGCGTGTGGATCTGGCCGCCGGCAGGAGAGGCGGCGGCGAGCCCCACGACCGGCGACGACGCATACGCCGACTCCGTCCCGCTGGCCGGTCTGCTGAACCCTGACACGAACGCGCCGGACGCCGAGTGGGCGGTTCGTTATCCCTACCGCCAGCCAAGCTGGAACACCGATCCACTGACCGTGCTGCGCTACATCAACCGCGGCGGCGGCGGGTGGGGCGATCCGTTCACACGCGAGCCCGAGCGGGTGCTGATCGACGTGCGCGACGGGTACGTGACGGTGGCCGGGGCGGCGCGTGACTATGGCGTCGTGGTCGTCGGCGACCCGGATCAGGACCCCGAGGGTCTGGTCGTCGACGAGGCCGCCACGGCCCGGCTCCGCACGGCCAGGCAGTCGACATGACCCGCGATCGCATTGTCTGACAGGCAGACAGGCGGTCGAGATGACTGACATGTCCCTCTAGACTCGCCGGGGTGACTCGGTGGCTGACACCGATCTGTCGATGCGAGTCGGGCGGGTCGCCGCGCCACTTCGCGAGCAGGTCCTCGACGTGCTGCGTCAGGCGATCCTCGACTTCCGCCTCAAGCCCGGCCAGCGCCTGATCGAGCGCGAGCTGATCGAGCAGACCGGCGTCTCGCGGACCACCATCCGCGAGGTGCTGCGCCAACTCGCCGCCGAGGGGCTGGTGACGACGATTCCCCAGAAGGGCGCGATCGTGGTCGTGCCCTCGGCGCAGGAGGCGGCCGACCTGTACGAGGTGCGGGCCGCGCTCGAGGCGCTCGCCTGCCGCCGGTTCGTGCGCCACGCCACCGACGCCCAGGTCAAGCAGCTGCGCAAAGCGTTCAGGGAGATCGAGCGGCTCGCCAAGCGGCGGGACTCCGATATCCAGGAGATGCTGGCGGCCAAGGACGACTTCTACGACGTCCTCCTGGAGGGCGCCGGGAACAAGGCGATCCGCGAGACGCTTGACAGTCTCCGGGCTCGCGTCAGGCTGCTGCGCGCAACATCGCTCTCGCAGCCCAACCGGAGCGCCGGCACCGTGTCCGAGATCCGCGACATCGTCCGCGCCGCGGAGGCCCGGGACGCGGACGCGATGGCGGCCGCTTGCGAGTACCACGTCACCCAGGCGGCTCGCAGCGGCCTTGCCGGCTTGATGGAGCTCGACGACGAGGCCGCCGACGTGCTCGAGACGCTCGGTGGCTGAGGCCGCGTAGCTGACGCGGCGATTGCCGGCGGACCGGCGCGATCGCGTATTTGCGGTGACACGCTCGCGCGCTACTCGTGAGTCAGAGCGCCCCGCAGCGGGTAGGCCCTCGGAACAGAGCTCGCCTGAACGCCCCGGCCTTCGCGATCAGACGCGGCCTGGGTCGGGGCGAAAGGAACCGATGCACCACTGCTATTCGTGAATTGGTCCTCGGTAAGCAGGATGTTCCGCGGGCTGATGTGGCTGTGCGCGATCGCGCTCGCCACCGTGATCGTGATCCACCTGATACCGGGGTCGGCGCGGCCCACCGCTCGATACGCGTCCTTCGCTGAGCGGCCGAGCGTCTCACATGGGCGCTATCCGAGCGAGATCAGCGCGATTCCCGCCACCACTGCCACCGCGCCGACCAGCCGCTCCGTCCCGATCCGCTCGCGGCCGGTGATCGCGAGGAACGCGGTGGCCATCACCACGCTCGACTCGCGGACCGCGGAGACGGACGCCGCCGGCGCGAGCCTGAGCGCCCCGAGCACGAGCGCGTAGGCGGCGAACATGCCGACGCCCGCGAGCAGCGTCGACCGGTTCACAGCGGCGCGCAGGGCCTGCCGCCCCGCACGCGCCAGACGGCGAGTGAGTACACGATCGCGGGCGCGCCGAGCACGAGCACGAGGTAGGTGAGCGGCGAGGCGTGGACGATGCCGTGCTTGTCGACGAGCGTGTACGCGGCGATGCACGCCCCGACCGCCAGCGCCAGCCCGAGGTCGCGTGGACGGCCGGACGCGCCCACGCCGCGCACGAGGACGATCCCGACGGCGACGATGACCACCCCGACCGCCGCCAACGCCGACACAGTCGCACCGACCGCGATCACGCCCGCGATCAGCACGAGCACGGGCGCCGAGCCGCGCGCGATCGGATAGATGAAGCTCATCGCGGCGACCGAATAGCCCGTCGCCAGCAGCGCCAGATACGCCAGCTCGAGGACGCTCGAGCCGGCGACGTAGGGCACCGCCGCCGAGTCGATCCGCCAGTCGAGCGAGCGCCACCGGCACGAACACGACAGTGCCGATGACGAGCGCGACCGCGCTCGCGGCATGCGTGTCTTCCTCGCCGGACAGCAGCAGATTCCAGGTCGCATGAACGGCGGCCGCAGCGAGCGCGAGCAACAGAGCCGAAATCGGCATCAGGTCGGTTTATCGAACCCGGCGCAGCGGACGGCCCATACCCCGCGCCGCGGTCTGCTTGGATGGTGGAGATGCCGATGAGGACGATGTGGCGGGCGCCGGCTAGAAACGCGAACTGGCCGAATGGTCGCTTAGCAGTTCACGGAGTCCCGTTCTAGTAGGTACGGTCCCACACGATGACCGAACCACAGACAAAGGGGAGCGTGATCGAGACGCTGAGCGCCGACGAGCTCGAACTCGCCCCCGCCGCGCCGGCGCCGACCACCTCCAGCGCGATGAAGGCGGTGCTGACCGACGACCGGTTCTCCGATCCGAACTGGATCTACGAGCGCAAGCTCGACGGGATCCGCTGTATCGCGATCCGCACCGGCGCCACCGTCAAGCTCCTGTCGCGCAACGACCTGTCCCAGAACGACCGGTGGCCCGAGCTGGTCGAGGCGCTCGGGCAAGAGGAGTGCGATCAGTTCGTGATCGACGGCGAGGTGGTCGCCTTCGACGGGTCGGAGACCAGCTTCGCGAGGCTCGTGGAGCGCGCCGAGCACTACGTCCCGGTCTTCTACTACGTGTTCGACATCCTGTGGCTCGAGGGCCACGACGTCCGCAAGCTGCCGCTCCGGACGCGCAAGCGCCTACTTCGCGGCGCACTGCAATTCCACGGGAATGTCCGCTGGACGCCAGCACCGCAACCGTGACGGAGAGGAGCTACTTCAAAGAGGCATGCCGGAAGGGATGGGAGGGGTGATGGCCAAGCGCGCCGACAGCCCGTACGTCTCCACGCGCTCGCGCGACTGGCTGAAGTTCAAGTGCTCGCACGGTCAGGAGCTGGTGATCGGCGGCTTCACCGAGCCGCGTGGTTCGCGGGTCGAGTTCGGCGCGCTGCTGCTCGGCTACTACCGCGGCGACCGGTTCGAGTACGCCGGCAAGGTCGGCACGGGGTTCGACACCGCGACCCTCCACGACCTCGGCGGCCAGATGCGCAAGCTCGAACGGAAAGATCCGCCGTTCGCCGACGCCGGCGCGATCAAGGAGCGCGGAGTCACGTGGGTCGAGCCGAAGCTCGTGGCCGAGATCGGCTTCACCGAGTGGACCCGCGACCACCGCCTTCGCCACCCCCGCTTCCTGGGACTGCGCGATGACAAGGCAGCGGCCGAGGTGGTGCGCGAGGGGTGACCACCGAGCTGAAGGTCGGCCGCCGCGAGGTCCGCATCACGCACGAGGACCGGGTCGTGTTCCCCGAGCCCGGCTTGACGAAGCTCGACCTCGCCCGCCACTACGAGCGCGTCGCGCCGCGAATGCTGCCCTACGTCCGCGACCGGCCGCTCGCGCTCCAGGCGTTCCCCGACGGGATCGAGGGCGACGGCTACTTCTTGAAGGCCGTTCCTCGCTACTTCCCGGAATGGATCAAGCGCGCGACCGTGGGCAAGAAGGGCGGCACGATCACCCAAGTGCTCGCCGACGACGCCGCGACGCTCGTGTATCTGACCGGCCAGAACGTGGTCACGATGCACACCTGGCTGTCGCGCGCCGACAAGCCTCACGAGCCCGACCGGGTCACGATCGACTTCGACCCGTCGGGCGGCGGCTTCGCCGAGGTCCGCGCGGCGGCGCGGCCGCCGGCGACCGGCTGCGCGACCTCGGGCTCGTCCCGTTCGCGATGACGACGGGCTCGCGCGGCGTGCACGTGGTCTGCCCGCTGAGACGCGGTCCCGACTTCACCGAGGTCCACGCGTTCGCCCGCGCGCTCGCCGAGCAGATGGTCGCCGACGATCCCGATCACCTCACGCTCGAGTGGCACAAGGCGGAGCGCGGCAAGCGCATCTACCTCGACGTGAACCGGATCGCCTACGCCCAGCACGCAGTCGCGCCCTTCTCGGTCAGGCCGCGACCGACCGCGCCGGTGGCGGTTCCGCTCCACTGGGACGAGCTGTCCGATAAGACGCTGCGGCCCGACCGGCTGGACCGTCGAGAACGTCGGCGAACGGCTCGAGGCCCCCGACCCGTGGGCCGGCATGAGCCGCCGCGCGCGCTCGCTCCCGCGCCAGACCTGAACCCGGACGGCCCGTTCCTACGCGGCACGCCGGCGATTGCGCCGCCGGCGCTTGCCCGTGACCTGCCAGGGACCGGGGATGAAGTCGAGCAGGAGGTTCACGACCCAGACGATCAGCGTCGCCCCCACCAGCGTCCAGAAGCCGTCGATGGAGAAGCCGCTCACGAGCCAGTTGGTGATCTCGAGCATCAGCAGGGACACGAAGAACCATGCGATCCCGAGCGTCAGCACCGCGAGCGGGAGCGTGATCAGCCGGAGCAGCGGCTTCAGCACCGTATTGAGCACCCCGAACACCGCCGCGGCCAGTAGCAGCGACCCTACGTTCGACGCCGTCACGCCGGTGAGCAGTACATCGACGATCAGGAGCACCAGCGCGTTCGTCAGCCAGGAGATCCCCAGCCGCACGACCAGCGGTGGGTCCGGGGGTGCGGGCTTCGCTTGGTATCGGGTCGAACTCACAGCATTAGCGTACTGGGTGGTCAGTAGCTGAACACCGTGGCGCCGTCTCCGATCCACTCCCACAGCGGGGTGGCGCCGCCGATCTCGGCGGAGTCGATCAGATCATCCTGGTGCAGCTGGCGCGAGTTGAAGCAGATCGGGCAGACCAGCATCCGGCCGCCGGCCGCCGCGTACTGCTCGGCGAGCGTGGGCAGCGCGGGGCAGCCGTCGCAGGCGACTCCCTGAACGAAGTCGGCGAGTGCCAGCCGGACCGCCTCCTTGGTCAGGAACATCGTTACCTGCCTGCCCGATTGCGCGGCGGCGCCGCCGACGAGGAACGCCACAGTCACGCGCTCCGGATCCTCGAGCCCGGTCGCGAGGTTGATTACGACCTTCGATTGGGTGCTCATCACTCCTCCTCTGTTTGGTTGATTGCCTGCCAACCAGCGCCGGCCGCGGCCTGCCTAGAAAGCCCCGCGGCAAGCATTTCGCATCCACGGCCGCCGCGCCACCCGCGACGGACCAAATCTCAGCCGAGCGTCAGCTCCCCGTGCGCGTAGTCGAGCCCAATCGCGCCGAAGTGCGAGAGCACGTCGGAGCCGAGCAGGCCGAAGGCTTTGCCGCCGGAGCCCGCAATCACGGAGCTGGTGGCGACGATCGATGGAAGCGCCTGCCCGCCGATGCTCCAGCGCGAGAGCCGCACCTTGCTGGCGGTCTCGGAGCAGCCGACGCCCGTGACCTTGATCGGCTTCCCGACTCGCTTGAGATCAAGCTGCCGGGCCAGCGCGACGTCGACGAGCGTCTTCGAGGAGCCGGTGTCGATCAGGAAAGGAAACGCGCGGCCGTGGACGACGACACGCGCGAGCGCGAGCGTCTCACCGTCCTTCGCCTTGAGAATCACGATCGGGATCGTCGCCTGGGCCTCGCGGGCACTGCCACCGACGGACGCGAATCCCCAGCCGGTGAACGCGACCAGGAGAAACGAACCGACCAGCCCTGCGACAAGAATCAGACGACGCACCCTTCCTCCCTTCGTAGACCGTGAGCAGCGAGCGTAGACCTAATAGACGCGCCGCACGCGGCGGTCCTGCCCGCGTGCGGCGCTTTATTGGGAGAGATGGGTCACATTGAGGGCCGCTCGGGATCCGCGTCCCGCTCAGCGCTCACGGATTCGAGCTAGAGCCCGAGGACTCGCTCCCCGTGCCGCTCCCCTGCGACACGTTTCCGCTCGTCGCCTGTTCGACGTCGGCGCGGGTCACTCCGCCGTTCGAAGCCGGAACGCACGCGAGCGCGGCGGCCTTGACGTTCGGCGCGGTCAGATCGATTCCCGCGGCTTGGATCTCCTGGAGCGACATCTGGCCCTGGCTGTTCGGATCCGGGAAGCCGCTGATCCCGTGATTGCGAATGCAGCGCGTGAACGACAGGAGGTCCTCCTTGTGGACGAGCTGGTCGTGCGCCTGCTGGGCGAGGTCCGACTTTGAAGGGGCGGGGAGGATCCCCTGGCAAGCGGTTCGCGCCCCGTTGAACTGCGGCGAGTTGGCGGCACCGGCGGGGATCATCACGGACACCTGCGTGCTGCCGCCGTTCGAGCTCATGTGCACCTTCGGGTCGGGAAAGTCCGCGACCCCGTGGTTGCGCATGCACGCAGAGTATTTGTACGCCGACGCGGCAAAGTCCTTGGGTGGGCCGTTGCCGGGCGCCGCCGAGCCCGTGGTCGTGGTCGCGGGCGACGTGCCCCCGCATCCGACGGCGAGCAGCGCGACGCACGTGGCCGCCGCGGCCGCCGGGATAACCCTCCGGATGGAATACATGGTTTACGCCTCCTGTGACCGGCATCGCATTGCCCGTCCGTTGTAGAGGGCCGGTGGTGACAGCACCGTCACGACGGCTGTGACCTCGTTGTCACCTGAATCGGGCATCCTGTGTCCGAGCCCAGGGAGACGACATTGCGGGTTCTGGTTGCCGAAGATCACGGGCGGCTCGCCACCGCCATCGCGGAAGGCCTCCGCCGAGAGGGAATGGCCGTCGACATTGCGTTCGACGGTGCCGACGCGCTCAGGCACGTCGCGGTCCACCGCTACGACGTGGTCGTGCTCGACCGTGATCTCCCCCAGGTGCACGGCGACGAGGTGTGCCGGCGCATGCGCCAGGAACGAAGCAACACGCGCGTGCTGATGCTGACCGCGGCGAGCACGATCCGCGACCGCGTCGAGGGCCTGGGAATCGGCGCCGACGACTACCTCCCCAAGCCGTTCGACTTCGACGAGCTCGTCGCGCGGGTGAGGGCGCTGGCGCGGCGCTCGACCCCGGCGCTCCCGCCGACGCTGGCGCACGGTGACCTGACGCTCGATCCAGCCCGGCGGACCGCGGTGCGCGGTGAGATTCCGCTTGCGCTCAGCCCGAAGGAGTTCGCGGTGCTCGAATACCTGCTCGGCGCGGAGGGACGCGTCGTGTCCGCCGAGGAGCTGCTCGAGGGCGTGTGGGACGAGGCCGCGAACCCGTTCACGAACACCGTCAAGACGACGATCGGCCGGCTCCGGGCGAAGCTGGGCGAGCCGCCGCTGATCGAGACCGTCCGCGAGGGCGGCTACCGGATCTGACGGGGGGTTGCGACCGATGCTCAGATCGCTCGCGCCGGCTGCGTGGCTCAGGCTGCCCACTCGCACCGCGCGGATGCGATTGACAGTGTTGTACGCGGGACTGTTCCTGCTGCTCGGCACGGCGCTGCTCGCGATCGTCTTCGTCCTCGTTTCCCGCGGCGCCACGATCGAGGTCTCAACGGCCAGGCCGGCGCCCGGGCAAACGGGGGGCGTCCTACGTACCTTTCAGGTGCCCCCGGCGCAGACGATCGTGGCTCAGCAGCACAACGCCGACCTCGACCGGCTGCTCACGATCTCGTGGGTCGTCCTCGCGATAACCACGATGGGGGCCGCCGTGCTCGGCTGGTTCGCCGCCGGGCGCGTCCTGCGGCCGCTGCGCGAGATCACCTCGACGGCACGGACGATCTCCGCCGGCAACCTGCACGAGCGGCTCGCCCTGACCGGCCCCAACGACGAGTTCAAGCAACTGGGCGACACGCTCGACGACCTGCTCGGTCGCCTGGAGGCCTCGTTCGAGGCGCAACGGCGGTTCGTCGCGAACGCATCGCACGAGCTCCGGACGCCGATGACGCTCGAGCGGACGCTGCTGCAGGTCGCGCTCGCCGATCCGCAGGCGAACGAACAGACGCTGCGGGCGACGTGCGAAGAGCTGCTCGTCGCCCAGGTCGACCAGGAGCGGCTGCTCGAGGCGCTGCTGACGCTGGCCAGCAGCGAACGCGGGCTCGAGCGCGTCGAGCGCGTCGAGCTGCCGGCGCTGGCCGAAGCCGAGCTCCAGCAGCTGCGCCCGACGTTGTATCGCCGCGGTCTCGGGCTCGACTCGAGACTCGATCCCGCGGCGACTGCCGGTGACGCGGCGCTGATCCGACGGCTGATCGCAAACCTGATCGACAACGCGATCGACCACAACGTCGAGGGAGGCCGCGTCGAGATCCGCACCGAG
This sequence comes from uncultured Solirubrobacterales bacterium, assembly GCA_963849675.1. GTDB lineage: Bacteria > Actinomycetota > Thermoleophilia > Solirubrobacterales > Solirubrobacteraceae > Palsa-465. Next base: position 207,761 of record CAWKIW010000003.1, read on the forward strand.
ACCCTCGGCGACCGCGCCGTACTCACCGTCAGCAACACCGGACCCGCGATTCCCGCGCAGGAGACCGAGCGCTTGTTCGAGCCGTTCCAGCGCCTCAACGGCAGACGGACCGCGGACGACCGCCATCACGGGCTCGGGCTCTCGATCGTCCGGGCGATCGCGGTGGCGCACAACGCGGAAGTGACCGCCGCGCCGCGCCCGGGCGGCGGACTCGTCGTTACCGTTCTGTTCTGATGCGCATCGAGCAGACCTTCGAGGTCGCGCGCCCACCCGAGGCGGTCTTCGACTACCTCACGAACCCGTCGAACCTCCGCGACTGGCAGACATCGAAGACCCGGGTCGAGGTGCTGTCCGACGGCCCACCCCGGCAGGGATACCGCATCCGCGAGTGGACCAAGCCGCCAGGTGCCAAGGAGTTCGAGCAGGTCGTCGAGTTCACCGATTTCGATCGTCCGCACCGCGTCCACACGCACATCGTCGAAGGGCCCCAGCCGATCGACGGCACATGGACATTCACGCCATCCGGCGGCGGGACGAGCGTGCACTTCGTCGCCGAAGGGACACTCCAAGGGCTGATGCGATTCGCCGAGCCGATCGTCAAGCGGATGATCGGCCGCCAGTTCGCGCAGTACCACGAGAACCTCCGCCGGAACGTCGAAGCGCGAACGACCGACAGCGGCTAAGCGGCGGTGAAGCTCGTCGTGAGCTCCGGCCCGCCGGCGAGCGTCTGGTAGACGACGCAGTACCGCTCGGTCAGCTTCTTGAGCGTGGCGAGCTGCTGTTCGTCGGCATCGGTGTCGAGCTCGAACGAAAGGCGGATCGTCTTGAATCCGACGGGCGCGTCGCGGTCGACGCCGAGCGTCCCGCGGAAGTCGAGATCGCCCTCGGCGTGGACGCGTCCCGCCGGCACCGAGATCCCGAGCGACGTGGACACTGCCCGGAGCGTCACGCCGGCGCACGCCACGAGCGCCTCGAGCAGCATGTCCCCCGAGCACAGCAGCGACCCGTCGCCCCCGGTAGCCGGGTGCAGACCGGCCTCGGCGATCGCCCTAGCGGTGTTCACCGAGCAGGCCACGCCTTCTCCGAGCTCGCCGGTCGCGGACAGGGTGACGAGCGCGGCCTCGGGCTCGGCCTTATAGCGGTCCTTCAGGGGCGCCTGCAGCGCGCGGAGTTGATCGCCGTCCATGGACACGATCTTAGACGTGCTCAGACGTTCGAGCCGGGAGCCTGCGGAGCCGCCGGGCCGGGCGTCGGCGCCGGCGACGGCGTCGGGACGGTCGGGACCGTCGGGACATTTCCGTTGTCGCCGGGATCGTCAGGCGCGCGGATCCACTCGACGATGCGCCCGCCCGCGATCACGAAGTTCGTGCGCGCGGTCTGGCCCACGCCGGTGCCACACGTGCTTCCCCCGACTCCCGGGCGCCCGGTCAGCCGGAACAGCGCGTTGACGTAGCGGCCTCGCTGGTCGGTCGACAGGAGCACGGCGCCACACGGCAGCGTCGCGTTCGCCTCCTCGGCCTCGGCGGTCGTGCCGATCGTGATCACGACCGCGTCGCCGTTCGAGTCCGTGCCGTTGATCATCAAGCTCGGGAGCGCGAAGAATCGGGCCGCCCCGCGGACGTCGCCCCGGCGCAGCGCGTCCGACCAGGCCCGGATCACCGCGACCGCCGCGGGGCGCGCCGCGATCCCGGTCGGACCGGGCTCCGGGACGACCCGGTCACCGGCGCCGTCCTTCGGCAGCGGCGGCAACGGCGTCGACCGCACCGGCGCCCGCTGGGCGTGGCGGACGGTGGTGCTGGAATGGGCGCCGCTTGACCCGCATCCCCCCACCAACCCCGTCGCCATGATCGCGATGAACGGAGCCCAGTGAACGCGAGCGATCACACGACAAATCGTAGGCCCCCCGCCACCTCGGCCGCGGGCGCTGGCCCGATCGGCTTCCGCAGGCCCCGTACCGCCCGTCTACTCGGACTCGTCCTCCTCGATCTCGTCCTCGCCCAGCGCACCCCCCGCGTAGGACGGCGCCGCCGCGCCGTAGTTTTGCTCGATCGCGTGCGTCAGCCGTTCGATCGCCTCGGTGACGTCGTCCCGGTCGGGCTTGCTCTCGAGCACGAGGCGGATCCCGGCGATCTCGCGCGCCAGGTACTCGGACTCCGCAAGGGAGCGGGCGTTGATCTCGCGATCGCGTTCGGTCTCGGAGCGGTCCCTGTCCGCCTGACGGTTCTGCGCCAGCAGAATCAGCGGCGCCGCGTACGCGGCCTGGGTCGAGAACGCGAGGTTCAGCAGAATGAACGGGTACGGATCCCACGCGTTGGTGAACGCGATCCCGTTGAGGATGATCCATACCACCACGAAGAATGTCTGGGCGGCCAGGTAGCGGCCGGTCCCGAGGAAGCGGGCCATCTTCTCCGCGAATCGGGCGAACGCATCCGGGTCATACGACGGGCCACCGGGCGTGCCTCGCGGGGTGCCGAGGTCGTCGCGCCGAGCCATCAGCGGCTCGCGCGCGAAACGCGCCAATCGTCGGGGAGCATGCGGTCGAGCACGTCGTCGATCGTAACCGCACCGACCAGGCGCTTGGCGCCGTCGGTGACCGGAATCGCGACGAAGTCGTAGGCGGCGAGTCGCTCGGCGACCTCCCGCTCGCTCGCATCGGCGGAGATCGGATCCCAGTCCTCGTCCAGGCAGCGGCCGAGCGGCTTGCTCGGCGCCTCGCGGAGCAGGCGCTGGACGCCGACCACGCCGAGAAAGCGGCCGGTCGGGGTCTCGAGCGGTGGGTGGCAGACGAACACCTGGGCGGCGAGCGGCACGGGCAGATCCGGATCGCGAATCCGGGCGAGCGCCTCGGCGACGGTGGCCTGCGCGTCGAGGATGACCGGCTCGGGCGTCATCAGGCCGCCGGCAGTGTCGGGCTTGTAGATCAGCAGACGGCGGACCGGCTCGGCTTCCTCGGGGTCCATCGCGCCGAGCAGTGCCGAGCGGCGGGTCTCGGAGAACTCCCCGAGCAGGTCAGCGGCGTCATCGGCCTCCATCTCGTCGAGCACGCGCGCGAGACGCTCCTGATCGAGTCCCTCGACGATGCGAACCTGCTCATCCTCGTCGAGCTCTTCGAGCAGGTCCGCGAGCCGGTCATCCTCGAGCTCGGAGGCGAGGATGCGCCGGCGGCTGAGCGGGAGACGGCGGATCGCCGCGGACATCTCGGCCGGATGCAGGCCACCGAGCGCCGCGGCCTGGCGGTCGATCGGCCGCTCGTCGGCGAATAGCTCTCCGGCCTCGCTCCAGTCGATCACGTCGGGCGACCGTCTGCGCGCTGCCAGTCCGATCGGCATCCGGGCCGAGGACAGCGCGACCGTCGCCACCTCCCACGCGAACGGCTCGGGCGCCGGCGTGAGGCCGACGTCGACCACGCGCTCGCCGCGCACCCGGCGGCCGATCAGCTCGCCGACCACGAGCCGCTCGCCGGCACGAAGCTCGAATTGGCGCAGGTTGATCGAGCCGCGCCGCAGGCGCACGCCGTCGTTGGAGATCTCCGCCGACCCGGCCCGCGCCGAGGAACACGCGCCGGCGCCCGACCGCGACGACGAAGCCGTTGACGCGCGGCGGGCGTCCGCCGAGGTCCAGGACGACGTCGACCACGCGGCCGATGTCGGCGCCGTCGGCTCCCACCAACGGGAGCCGGGTCAGGCGAGTCACATAAACGATCCGGTCCGCCACACCCAAAGGGTAGAAAGGTCGGCCGCGACATGCGACAACTGAAAATCGGCCTCGCTACGCTCGGCGTCCGTCGGATGTGGCGCGGCAGGCCCCGTCCGCGAGGCATGGATACCGAGCGGGGCCGTCGCCGCGACCCCCGTTCCGCCCGGCATCCGTGCCGGGCGGTCGTGATCGCAATCAGGACTCTGACGAGGCCCCTATGCCGCCGAAAGCTCCCCGACCTGCGTCAGGCGGAAGCTGTTCCCGGACGGGTCGTGGAATCCGGAATCGATCCCGTACGGGCGCTCCTCGGGAGCCTCGGAGAACTCGACGCCGCGGCTCTTGAGCTGCTCGTAGTCCGCGTACACGTCGTCGGTGGTGAAGAACACCGTTCCGGCGAACCCCTTCGCCATCAGCGCCTTGACCTGTGTGGCGGTGTCGGGGTCCATCACCGGCGGCCCGGGGATCGCCATCAGGACGATCGAAATGTCGGGCTGGCCGGGAGGGCCGACGGTCAGCCAGCGGAAGTTGCCCATCTCCGCGACGGTGACGTCCGACCGGACCTCCATCCCCAGCTTCTTGGTGTAGAACTCGAGCGCCTCATCCTGGTCGTGGACCCAGAGCTGCGCGGTTGAGAGCTTGATCATTCGTGGCCTCCTGTGGTGGTCGTAACTCCGCTGGCCACACTAATTAGGAGGCGTCAGGTTGTCTTCTCGAAACGTGCTGCGCTGCGGCCGGCCGTAGGCGCGGATGACACAGCTTGGGACCATCGCCCAGTCGGAAGCCGGCGGGAACCGGGCGCGAAACGCGGTCGGCGAGACCCCGTACGTGCGCGTGAAGCTGGTCGTGAACGAACCGAGGCTCCGGAGACCGACCGAGAAGCAGATATCCGCCACCGAGCGGTCGGTCGTGCGCAGCAGCGCCGCGGCGCGTTCGAGCCGCCGCGTCAGCAGGTACGCGTGCGGCGATTCGCCGAACGCTCGGCGAAACTCGCGGCTGAAATGAGCGCGCGACAGCCCCGCGGCACGGGCGAGATCGTCGACGTCGAGCGGCTCGAAATACCGCGCATCGGCGAGGTCCTTGGCCCGGAGCAGATGCCGGTCAGCGGGTACGTAGGCCACGAGCACCACCCTACCTGCCCGTAGCGCAACCGGGTGAGGGCTCAAGCGCTACGAACTCACGCCCGCGGCCAATGATGCCGTTAACGTGTGGTACAGACGGTTTGCGCGTGGACGGCAGGCATATGTTTCACCGATACAGGCTCGCGGCGGTTACGGCGCTCGCGATGGTGGTCGCTGGGTGCGGCGGGTCCACGGTCGGGAGCAACGCCGCGGAAACCTCGTCGACGGCGACGGCGATCCCGAAGGCCCGGCCTCAGGCGATCGAACCCTCGGCGGGCCAGCAGGCCCAGGCGGTGACGCCGGACGATCCCGTCGGCGACCCCCACGCGCACGCGGAACCGCTCTCCGAGGTCCGGCGGCTGCTGAAGCTCGAGCTGATCGCGGTGAAGACGAACAACGCGACCTACATCGACCCGCTCCAGTACGTCACCGTGTGGGAGCGGACCGACCAGGGCGTCGACGCCCAGATGCCGGTCGGGGCGCCGATCCTTGCGCCGTGCCGGGTCAAGATCCTCGCGATCGAGCCCGACTGGTACGCCGGCCAGCCGCTGGTGTACTTCGAGCTGCTGGACGGCCCGCAGGCCGGCCAGGTGCAGTACGTCGCCGAGCAGATCACGGACATCGCGCGCCTGGGATCGATTCTCCAACAGGGGCAGGCGGTCGCCAGATTCGCCTCGCGCGGCACCGCCATCGAGTACGGCTGGTCGACGATCAACGGCATCACGCTCGCGCGCGCGACCACGGGCTACGAGGAAGGCGAGATCACGCCGGCGGGCCAGTACATGCGCAACTGGCTGAACGGCCTCGGCGCGAACGCCGGGCCGTGGCCCCGAAGTAATCGACGTTCGCCGTCCTCAGAACGCCCGGTTGCCGGGATCGCCGATCAGCACCGCCTCGGCCTCGTTGAAGCGGCGGTTCATCTCGCGAGTCTCGAGGAACGTCATGAACACACGGGTGATCGGGACCTGCTGACGCCACAGGACCGCCGTCTGGGTGGCCGGTCCGCCTTCGAAGTGCGCCGTGGCCACGTCGCGCGAGAACGTCGCGGACACGAACGACGATCAGGCGGGTTCGGGCAGCGGGCCCTCGACGGCGGCGCCCCGGTAGAGCGTCACGGGCTGCTCGCGGCCCCAGAGCTCCTGCGCGAAGGCCAGCCGCGTGATCACGTGCTCGGCTCGCCTCGATTTCGACCAGTCCCCCTCGAACACGGCGGGGTCGCGGACGATCTTGCCGCGATAGGGGCAGAGGCCGAGCTCGGCGAGAACGATCGCGTGTCCCTTGATGAACTCACCCGAGCGCGGATTGCTCACGAACGTGTCGCGAAGCGGTGCTCGAGGTCGGCTACCCCGCGCTCGGCGATGACCTCGTCGAGCAGACCGAACAGCCGCGTCATCGCCCTAGCGCGCGCCGATGCACGCCGCGACCGCCGGGTCCACGGAGTCGAGCCGGTGTCGAACACGCCCCCGCTCGTGCTCGATCCGGTCGAGCGTCCGCGACCGCGCGACCGCATCGCAGCCGACGATGAGCTCCCGATCGAAGCGACCGGCGCGCCCGCTCGAGCTCCGAAACGAACGCGTCCGCCGCCATCGCACAGCTCGCGCGCGAACTGGAACCGCCCGACGTCGTCGAGCGGCAACTCCCAACGAGCGCCGGCGTCCTCGAATGCGCCGATCTCCACCTCGAATGCACCGTGAACCGGGATCGATCGCGGTGATCGTGATCGGCGTGCGCCGAGCGTCGAGCAGCCGGCCGCGATTTCCGACCACCAGATGCCCAAGCTCGCCGGAGCACGAAGTCCGAATCGGGCGCGGAGTTCGGATCGGACGCGTAAATCGCGGTCAAGTTCAGCCGCCGCGTACCAGCCGAGGCAGTGACGTAACCAACCGCGGGATGTCGGCTCGCGCATGCGCCAGGGCGTCGTCGAGCGCCGCAGCGGCGTCGGTCTCGAGTGCGTGGCGCCGTGACCGACGAGCAGCATCGACGGCCGATACGGGGCCAGCTGCGACCGGGGCGGCGTCACCCGCAGGAGCGGATGCACGCCGGCGCGCCGCCCGAGCGCGAACGGGAAGGCGGTGCCGATCGCTTCGGCAACGATCAGGGCGCGCTCGCGCTCCCACCACAGCGCCACCTCGTGCCAACCCCATCGCGAAAGCACCGGCACAACCTCGAATGGCGCGTCGGGAGCATCGCGCGGGAAGACGCAGCAGCGGCACGCCGAGCCGAGCGGCGATCGCCTCGCAGTCGCGGTTATGGCGGTCGAGCAGCTGGAAGACGCCGGCAAAGGTGCCGAGGGACTCGGCCTCTTGCAGCGCCGGACGGATCTTCGAACGGGTCGACCAGCCACACCCGATCTTCACTGCGGACCGCGTGCCCCGAGCGGATCATCCTGCCGTGCTCGGTCCAGGTCAGCCCGATCGCGTGGCGTTGCAGCGTGGCGGTCACTCGGACACGCACTCGGCGTTGACGTAGCCCGACCGGAAATCGGGCTGGCCTCGCCGGTCTGCTCGTCATAGGTGTGGCGCCACACGCAGCCGGTGTCGTTCGCGAGCAGGTGGATCGACACCGACGTCTCCGCGGAGGTCGTCCGGACGCGGTGGACGTCATCGCGCGGCGGCAGCAGCGTGTAGAAGTCGCCGGGGTTGACCGGTCGCCGGCGCAGGAGCGCGAGCTTCCCGCCTCCCGGCCGGTAGAACTCCTCGTCCTGCACCCCGCGATAGACGCCGACGAGGCCCCACGCGAGGTGATCATGGACCGGTGTCATCGCGCCGGGCGGGACGACCAGGCTGAACAGTGCGAGCGACCGATCCGCGGCGCGGAATACGAGCCACTGCCCGATGCCTCCGCCCATCCCACTGCCGACGGCCGGCTCCTGGTACGCCGCGGGCAGCCAGTCGCTGATCGGCGAGCAGCGCCGCGAACAACGGGCTGATCAACTCGCACGCATGCGGCGGCGAGGTCGCCTGCGCGATTCGCTCGCCCACATCGGCGACGAACCCGCGTACGCGAGCCGTGTCGAGCCGGTACTCGTCGGCCTCGAGCGGCGGCAGCGGACCGGCTCTCTAGGTCGCACATCTTCAGCGAAGCCTAGACCGTCAGCGCGCCGACCCAACCGGTTGTCCTCGCACCCTCGCGCGCCGATACTTTCCAACGATGGCCGACTCCCACGAGATCGCGCTGTCCGAGTTGATTGGTGCGTTGTCCGGTGCCCTGGACGTCGGCGAGGGAGAGTCGCCGGGCCACGCCGCACGTTCGTGTCTGATCGGGATGCGACTGGCCGACGAGATTGGTCTGGACTCGGCCGCCCGATCGGACCTGTTCTACGCGCTATTGCTCAAGGATGCCGGGTGCTCGGCGAACTCGGCCCACATGGCGGCGCTGTTCGGCGCCGATGACCAGGAAGCGAAGCGAACTTCGAAGCTCGTGGACTGGGCGCGGCCGATGTCCGCGTTCGTGTGGTCGCTGAAGACCGTCGCGCCCGATGGATCGTTGCGTCAGCGGGCCGAGCGACTACAAGCGATCCGCAACGAGGGTCACGTGACCCAGTCGCTGATGAAGGCTCGCTGTCACCGTGGAGCCGAGATTGCGCTGAAGCTCGGGTTCTCCGCGGCGACCGCCGAGGCCATTCGCGCGCTCGACGAGCATTGGGACGGCCATGGCCAGCCTTTGGGCCTGCGCGAGGAGGAGATCCCGTTGGCGGCGAGGATCTTGTGTCTGGCGCAGACGGTCGACGCGTTTCAGGTCGCGCACGGGTTGAACACCGCGTACCGCGTCGCCGCGAAACGCACGAGGCAGTGGTTCGATCCAGCCCTGGTCGAGGCGCTCGAGTCGTTCCGCAACGACGAGTGGTTCTGGGCGTCGTTGCTCAGGCCCGACGTTTCCGGCCTGGAGCCGCCCGATCGTGTCCTGACCGCCGACGAAGACCGCCTCGACACGATCGCCGAGGGGTTCGCGAACGTGATCGACGCGAAGTCGCCCTGGACCCACGCGCATTGCGATCGCGTCTGCGCGTTCGCGACGGGAATGGCCGAGGTACTGGGCTTCGACGAGCCGGAGGCGCGCGAGCTCAGGCGAGCGGCGCTGCTCCACGACATCGGGAAGCTCTCGATCTCGAACCGGATCCTCGACAAGCCGGGTCCGCTCACCGAGATGGAGCAGGCCAGGTTCAAGGAGCACGTGTTCCTGACCGAGCGGATCCTCCAGCAGGTCCCGGGCTTCGATCGGCTCGCGGCGATCGCGGGCGCGCACCACGAGCGGCTTGACGGCCGCGGCTACCCGCGCGGCTTGCCCGCCGAGCAGCAGACGATGCCGATGCGCGTGCTGGCCGTGGCCGACGTGTACGAGGCGCTCGTCTCCGAGCGACCGTACCGGCACGCTTACACGTCCGAGGCAGCGCTCGGGATGATCGGCGCCGACGTGCCAGCGCGGCTCGATGCCGACGCGTTCGGGGCACTGAAGGCGCTTCTCTCCGACTCGGGCGCCGAGCTCGGCGCGCGCCAGGCGCCGGTCCCCCGGGATTAGGCTCCGCGGGCCCTCAGCCGGTGCTCGGCGGCTCGCCGTGACAGAAGCACACGTCATCGAAGATGAGGCTGAACGGCGCGATGCGCACCCGCCCACCCTAGCGATCTGACTCAGAAAATTAGTCAGTTGCTCCGGATGGGCGAGATGCATCTCGGCTCCGTACCATTCCGGGTCGAGGCCCGAGAGTTGGCTACCGAACCCGACAGCACGCAGACTCTACGCGGAGCGCTCGCACCCGACGCGCTACGAGAGGCGCTCGTGGTTCGCCGGCCGGTATTCGCGAACCCGTGGGATTCCACCGTCGACATGGGCGCCTGCTACCTGGCGGTCGCGGTCGTCGATCCATTCCTGCTCTGGGTCGGCGGGAAGCTGATGGGCGCGATTTTCAGCTTCAGCTCCCACTGGCCGCTCGGGGTGTTCATGGTCGCCGCGCTCGTCGGCGCCGCCGGCTTCATGACGATCGTGGGACGCCAGCGCACCAGCATCACGGTCGACATCCTCGCGATCGCCGCCTGGGTGGTGCTGGGCCTGATCGTCGCGCCGATCATCGGCCTGGCGCTCTCACCGCTGGCCGCGATCATCGTCTACGCGATCATGCTCGCGGGCATCTTCGTGTACGTGCTCCGGTTCGGCCACTTCGATGTGGCCTTCCTGCGGACGCTCAGCTGGCCGATCACCTGGAGTCTGCTGGCGCTGTTCTTCGCCTTCTGCGTCCACCAGCTGGTCCTCTACCAGTAGTCCGCGCTCGGCTCGGCGCAGCTCCTTCTGGCGCCTGCGCTCCTCCTTGGTCTGCTTCCGGCCGCGCTTGACGCCGACGCCGCCCATGATCGAGACGAGCCGGATCCGGATCACCGGGCCGCCCGCGGGCATCGCCTGATCGCCGAGCTTTACGTCGTTGCCGCCCATGATCGCCACGTTGGAGACCTCGACGTCGACGCCGTCGGGGACGCGGATCTCGCCGCCGCCCATCACGGTGTAGACGTTGAGCTGCGTGACCGGCTCGGACAGCTCGACATCGTTGAGGTCGATCTCGCTGCCGCCCATGACGTTGAGCACGGTGCACCGCTCCGCGATCCGCCATCGCCCTTTGCGTTCGTGCCCGCTCATGATCGAGACGACCCAGCGGTCACCGCCCGGGCCCTTTCGCACCGACAGCCCGCCCGCGCCCGCCGAAGCGGCCGCCGGCACCGTGACGTCCGAGACGAGCAGCTCGAGCTCGCGGACGGTCGGTGCCGAGTAGGCCGCCCGCAGCCGCTCTTCGAGCTCCTCGACGCTCAACCGTCCCTCGCCCATTGCGCGCCGGAGCGTCTCGGCCGTCTGCTCGCGTTCGGCGTCCGAGGCACGGAGCTCTGGGCGTTGGTCGCTCGGCCGAGGCACAAGCGATTCATCGCTCATGACCGGATCGTATCTGGGGCGAATCAGTGGACGGCGTGGCAGACGGTCCGGAGGTCAGAGCAGCGCACGACCGTGCCGATGATCCACGCGCTGGGCACAGGCCCCCAGAAGCGACTGTCGTCCGAGGTCCCGCGGTTGTCGCCAAGCATGTAGTAGTCGCCCGCCGGAACCCGCACCGGGGTCGGGAAGTTGCATGTGGCGTCGCCGCCGGCACACGGCCTTATGTACGGGTCCCTCTCGGTGACGCCGTTGACCACGGCGTGCCCGTTGACGATCGCCACCGTGTCGCCGGGGCCGGCGACCACGCGCTTGATGAACGTCGAGTTCGACTCCTGCGGGAGCGGGATGCCGCAAGGCTGCGTGCTTCCGGCGCCTTCGTCGCTCGATCCGCACAGCGGGTCGCGGGGTCGCGCACCCGCCGGCGGATGGAACAGCGCGATGTCGCCAACCTGTGGAGTGTGCGAGCGCTGCGCGGCCACTTGCTGCCCGATCTGCAGCGTCGGTTCCATCGACCCGGACGTGACCTTGTAGTACTGGACGTCCTTGTGGAGCGCCAGCCACAGCCCGGCCAGCGCGAGCACGGCGACGGGCAGCGCGCGCCGGCCGATCCGCCGCCGGACCGGCGTTCCCAGCGGCAAGGACGAGGCTTCCATGTTCCGTTGATCGGCACCCGCCGGAACGCGCTTGATTCCGGAGGGCCATCCGAACCACCCGACATATTGGAACGCCTTCGCTCATGGACCGTGGAACGCCTCAGCTGAGCATCGCCGCCGCCCGCCGGATCGCGCTCGCCGCCCAGGGCTTCGGCAAGCCGCGACCGCCCCGGCCACCGAGCGTGAACCAGATCGCCGCGCTGGTGGAGCGGCTGGGGGCGATCCAGCTCGACTCGGTCAACGTCTTCGGCCGGTCGCACTACATGCCGGTGTTCTCCCGGCTCGGCCCGTACGACCGCGCGCGGCTGGACCGCATCGCCGGCCACGGCACCGGACGGATCGACCGCCGGCTGGTCGAGTACTGGGCCCACGAGGCATCGCTGATCCCGATCGAGCTACATCCGCTGTTTCGCTGGCGGATGGCGGACGTCGACGGCGAGGCCTGGGGCTCGATCTCGAGGATCGCCCGCGAGCAGCCGGACCTCGTCGCCGAGACGCTCGAGCTGGTCGCCGAGCAGGGGCCGATCCGCGCGCGGGACACCGGTGCCGTGCGGCCCCCGCCTCGGCCCGGGCACATGTGGAACTGGCACGAGGGCAAGGTCGCGCTCGAGAACCTGTTCTTCACCGGTCGGGTGGCGGCGGCCAGGCGGGTCAACTTCGAGCGGCTGTACGACACGGTCGAGCGCGTCGTCCCGGCCGAGATCCTCGACAAGCCGACGCCGGACCCGGCGGACGCGCAGCGCGAGCTCGTCCGCATCGCCGCTCGGGCGCTCGGCGTCGCCACCGAGCCCGACCTCGGCGACTACTTCCGGCTGCCGCGCGCGGCGTCGAAGGCGCGCGTCGCGGAGCTGGTCGCCTCCGGCGAGCTCAGCTCCGGTCGAGGTCGAGGGCTGGACCGCGCCCGCCTACCTCTGGCCCGACGCCCGCCGGCCGCGCCGGCTCCACGCCCGCGCGCTGCTGACGCCGTTCGACTCGCTGGTCTGGTTCCGACAGCGCACCGAGCGGCTGTTCGACTTCCGCTACCGGATCGAGATCTATACGCCGGCGGCGAAGCGCACGCACGGCTACTACGTGCTGCCGTTCCTGCTCGGCGAGACCCTGGTCGCCCGCGTCGATCTCAAGTCCGATCGCCAGCGGAGCGCCTTGCTCGTCCAGGGCGCGTTCGCCGAGGACGGGGTCGACCGCGACCGCGTCGCCGCCGAGCTCTCGGCCGAGCTGCGAGCTGGTCGCGACCTGGCTCGACCTCGAGCGCGTATTGGTGGCGCCGAACGGTGACCTGTCCCGCGAGCTGGCTGCGATCATCGTCTGATGGACGCGCTGGGTGTGAGGGCGGCTGAGCTCGGGGACGTCGACCAGGTGGTCTCGATGTACGAGTGGCTGTTCGCACCACCGGGTGCCCGTCCGGTTCAGTGGGATGCGGGTCGCGCGGACGGCCGCTTTGCGGCATGCGGTCGCCTCCGACGACGCGATCGTGCTCGTCGCCGCCGTCGACGACGAGTTCGTCGGGTTCTGTACGGCGTACGACGACATCGTGTCGGTCCGCTTCGGCCGGCGAGTATGGGTGGAGGACCTCGCTGTCCACCCCGACCGCCGCTCGCTCGGGATCGGCAAGCGCCTGCTGGACGAAGCCAAAGACTGGGCGCGCGCCCGCGGCGCCAGCCATCTGGAGCTCGACTCCGCCGAGACGCGCGCGGACGCCCATCGGTTCTATGAGCGCGAGCGGCCCAGCTGGCGCTCGATCTGCTTCGGCTGGGAGCTGTAGGTCCGAACCCGAACTAAGGCCCAGGAATGGGCATATGCCCGATGGCGGGCGGCTGGCGCCGCGCTACCTTGAAACCAGGCTCATGTTCGCGCTGCTCCAGAATCACGCCACCGGGATGCCGGTCCTCGACGCCGAGTCGGACTTCCGCCGCGCACGCCGCGCTCACGCGGTAGCGCGGGTCGGTCGCTGGCTGAGACGCGCGGCCGATTGCCGTCACCCGCGCACGCTGGGTGACGTCGCTGTATCGCTTGGAGGGTTGCCGCGTGAGGAAGTCGTGCCCCTGGACGCGATCGTTGGCACGCTCGAGCCGACGCGCCATTTCGACGCGTCGTTCCGCCCCGCCTCGCAAGTCGTGCGCCGGCGCTGGGAGCGGATCGCACTGGCCCACCGGCGAGGTGACGCCCTGCCACCGATCGAGTTGATCAAGCGACCCGAGGGCTACTACGTGCTCGACGGGCGCCACCGCGTCTCGGTGGCGCGGGCGCTCGGTCATCCCGACATCGACGCGCGGGTGACCGGGGCGCGTCCGCGCTCTGACGGCAGAAACTGAGGGATGCGGCTCGAGAAAACGTCCTGACAGGACGCTTTCTCGAGCCGGTCCGTACTAGCGCCGGCTCAGGCCGCCGCGCCCAGCCGGGCCGCCAGCGTCCGCGCCGCCTCCGCGAGCTCGGGCGGGTCGAGCACCTCCATCGGCTCGTCTAGCGTCGCCATCCAGACCAGGAAGCCGTGTGACCACCCGCTCCGGCTGGTCACGATGCAGGCGTCGTCGCCGTCGGGCTCGACGGTCGCGTACCGGGCCGGGATCCGCGCGCGGATCCGCGTCGCCGCGGCTCGAAGGCGGATTCTGCCCGGCACGGCCTCGGTATCGCTGTCCCTGATTCCCCGCAGCCGCTCCTTGACGAACGCCGCCGGGTCGCCGCCGGGCACGGTCCGTCGCTGCCCGCGCTCCGCCGGCCGGAGACGACCGCGAATCCGATCGAGCCGGAACGTCCGCCAGTCGTCGCGATCGAGGTCGAACGCCACCAGGTACCAACGATGCCCGCTGTAGACGACGGCGTGGGGCTCGGTGTTGCGGTGCGACGCCTTCTCGTCCCTGGCGATGTAGGCGAAGCGCAGGCGCGTGCGGTCGCGGCAGGCGCCGGCCAGCGTCGCCAGCACGTCGGGGTCGATCCGCGGGCCCTCGACGCCGAACGTCGAGGTGGCGTCGCTGAGCGCGCTGACCCGGCGGCGGAGGCGGCTGGGCAGCACCTGCTCGAGCTTGGTCAAGGCGCGGACCGAAGTCTCTTCGATCCCGGCGATGCCGCCGGCGGCCGCGGTCCGCAGGCCGACGGCCACGGCCACGGCCTCGGCGTCGTCGAGCAGCAGCGGCGGAAGCTCGCCGCCGTTGCCGAGCCGATAGCCGCCGGCGACGCCGGGCGCGGCCTCGACCGGGTAGCCGAGCGACCGTAATTTGTCGACGTCGCGGCGGATCGTGCGGGGGCCGACCTCGAGGCGGTCGGCGAGCTCCTGGCCGGTCCATTCCCGGCGTATCTGGAGCAGTGAAAGCAGTGCGAGTAGGCGGGCGGAGGTCTGAACCATGATGCCGCGACATGGTTCCACAGATTGCGGACTGCAGCTGTCCGCAATGACCCCATGTGAGAGCTTTTGCGGACCGAAGTTGACCGCAATTCTCGAGAACCTTGGTCCCATGTCAACCACCACTTTCACTCCCTCCACGGCCGTCGCTCAGGCGCGGCCCGCCAGCTCCAACCGGGGCATCTGGCTCGGTTTTCTCGTGGTCCTCGCCGCCTCGGTGATGGACCTGCTCGACTCGACGATCGCCCAGACCGCCGCGCCGGCAATCCGGCGAGACCTCGGTGGCTCGTATGCGGCGCTCGAGTGGATCTCCGCCGCGTACACCCTGGCGATGGCGGTGACATTGCTGCTCGGCAGCCGGCTCGGCGACCTGTTCGGGCGGCGGCGCGTGCTGCTGGTCGGCATCGGCGGCTTCGTGGCCGCGTCGGTGCTCTGCTCGCTCGCTCCGTCACCGGGCGCGCTGATCGCCGGTCGGGCCCTCCAGGGCGCCGTGGCGGCGATCATGGTCCCGCAGGGATTCGGGCTGATCCGCGAGCTGTTCGGCGACGAGGGTCAGCAGAAGGCGTTCGGCGTGTTCGGCCCGGTGATGGGCCTGGCCGCCGTCGCGGGGCCGCTAGTCGGCGGCGCGCTCGTCAACCTCGATCTCGTCGGGACGGGCTGGCGGGCGATTTTCCTCGTGAACGTGCCGATCGGCCTGCTCGCGATTCAGGTCGGCCGGCGGTACCTGCCCCGGTCCGCGCCGACCGCGCCGGGCGCGCGTCTCGACGCGCCGAGCGTCACGCTCGCGATGGTGGGCGGCTTCGCGCTCGTGTATCCGCTGATCGAGGGCCGCGAGCACGGCTGGCCGGCGTGGTCATTCGCGCTCCTCGGACTTGGCCTCGTCGCACTCGCCGCGTTCGGCGCGCTCCAGGCTCGCCGCTCGCGCCAGGGTCGCGCGCCGCTGGTCGAGCCGTCGATCCTCCGCCGGCGCGCCTACGTCGCCGGGCTGGCGGTCGTGCTCGGCTTCATCGGCGCGATGGGCGGAATGATGATCGCGCTCAACGTGATGTTCCAGACCGGCCTCGGCCTGACGCCGCTGGCCTGCGCGGTCGCCACCGTGGCGATCCCGGTGACGGCGATCGGCGGCTCGATTACCTCGTCCGCGCTGCTGGCGAAGATCGGGCGGACCACGATGCACATCGGGATCGTGGTGATGGCGATCGGCCTGATCGTGGTCGACATCGTCCTGCGCGCGGACAGCGGCAGCGTGACCGCGTGGGATCTGGCCGGCCCGCTCGCGATCACGGGCTTCGGCATGGGGATGGTGTTCGTCCCGATGTTCGACGTGATCCTGGCCGGGGTCGCGCCGCACGAGATCGGCTCCGCCTCGGGCCTGCTCGAGTCGATCCAGCAGCTGGCGATGTCCATCGGTATCGCTGCCGTTGGAACCGTGCTGTTCGACCGGCTGGGCAGCGGCCACGGTCCGGGCGCCTTCGTCGGGGCCTCCGATCACGCGCTGCTGGTCGCGGTCGGGTTCCTGGCGGCGGCGTGCGCGGCGGTGTTCTGGCTGCCCAAGCACGCGCGCGCGAGCCATCGTCATGATTTGCTTTGGCGATGGCCCTCAAGCGTGGGATCTTCGTGGCGCCGTTCGACGAGCTCGTCGAGCCGCGCCTGCTGGTCGAGCTCGCGCAGCTTGCCGAGGCCCGCGGCTGGGACGGCTTCTTCGTCTGGGACCACATCCGGTACCGGGCGCCGGTCCGAGCCGTCGCCGACCCGTGGGTGGCCCTCGCCGCGATCGCCTATGCGACGAGCGAGCTGCGTCTCGGTCCGATGGTGACGCCACTCGCTCGCCGGCGCGTCCAAAAACTCGCGCGTGAGACGGTCACGCTCGACCATCTGAGCGGGGGGCGCCTGACCCTCGGGGTCGGCCTCGGCAGCGACCGCAGCGACGAGCTCGGACCGTTCGGCGAGGAGACCGACCCGCGCGAGCGTGCGCGCCTCCTCGACCAGGGGCTCACGCGGCTCGCGGAGTTCTGGGACGGCGAGTTCGAGCCGGCGCCGGTGCAGCGGCCGCGGATCCCGGTGTGGGTCGCGTCGCGGTGGCCGAACCGGCGCCCGCTGCGGCGCGCGGCCAGATGGGACGGCCTGTTCCCGATCGAGCTGCCCGGACCCGACGAGCTCGCGGGGCTGGTCGACGAGGTGCGCGCGCTCCGGGACGGAGACAGTGGACCGTTCGATTTCGTGATCGAGGCTTCGGCGGGCGAGGATCTGGCGCCGTGGGAGGCCGCCGGCGCGACGTGGGTGCTGAACAGCTTCGGTCCCGAGCCGCGCGCGGCCGAGGTGCGCGCGCAGATCGAGGCGGGGCCCGGCTCATAGGCCCCGCCCCGCGCGACCAGCGCTACTTCACTCTGACGTACGTGAGGTCGAAATCGGTCGTGTAGCTGACGCCGTCCTCGGCCTTCTCCCAGCGGCCGGTGATCCGCCGGCCGCCGTCCTCGAACCTCCCGATGAAACGCTGCGAGAACGGCTCACCCTCGCGCCCCAGTCTCCACTCGGTCTCCGAGATGCTCATCTCGAATACGCGACACACGCCGCGGTCATCGGAGTACAGCTGACAGTAGGTGCCGTTGGCGGCATCGCATCCGATGATCGAGAGGCTGTCGGGCGCCTCGGGCATTTTGACCGTCGTGGTCTGCACCAGGTACGCGCCCGAAGCGTGCCACTCGAACCTCGTCCGGGCCTCGCCGGGCCAGGGCTGGCCGTCGGGCCCCACCGCGGTCAGCGTCCATTCGCCGACGAGCGGATCGAGCGCCCTGAGCGCACCATCGGCGGTCGGCTGATCGATCATCTACTCGGCGCGCGTGTAGACCTGGACCTGGACGCCGTCCGTGCCGACCGTCCTGCTCTCCGCGAGCTTGAACTTCAGCCGGTCGATTCCTTCGGGGAACAGCCGCCGGCCGCGCCCGAGGATCGTCGGGAAGATCATCAGGCGAAGCTCGTCGACGAGGTCGGCCGCGAGCAGCGCCTGCACGAGCGAACCGCTGCCGGCGACGAGGATCGCACCGTCGCTTTCGTCTTTCAGCTTCGAGACCCCCTCGGCGGGGTCGCCGGGGATCACGGTCGTGTTCTGCCACTCCGGGTCGGTGAGCGTGTTCGACACGACGTACTTCGCGCCGTTGTTGATCTTGTCCGCGAACGGCCCATCGCGCGTCGGCCACGCCGCCGCAAAGCCCTCGTACGTCCGGCGCCCCAGCAGCTGGATGTCCGCCTCCATCAGCTCGTCCATCTTGAACCTGTCACCGTCCTCGCCGCGGTCGTACTCGAACGTCCAGCCGCCGTACTCATATCCCTCGGCGCCACCCGGATCCTCGAACACCCCGTCGAGCGACACGAACTCGGTGACCGTCAGCTTGCCCATGACTTTCTCCTCGGTTGCAGTCTTCACGCTACTGGAGGCTACGACCGCCCGACGGCGCATAAATGAGCGGTCATGCGGTCGACGGCGCCCCGAGGCACGCCTCGAGCAGGCGCAGAGCGTCCGGCATGTTGGCGCGGCCGAAGCCGATCCGCACGTGCGAGGGCTCGTCGTAAACCGAGCCGGGCAGCAGCAGTACGCCCATGTCCGCGAACCGGGCGCACATCTCGTCGACGTCGGAGACGCCGTTGACGCGCGGGAACGCGATCGGGCTCGCTGTCGGGCGCACCCACTCGAACGTGTCAGCGTGGCGCTCGAAGAAATCGTCGAGCACCGGCAGGTTGCGTTCGACGATCGCGAGGTTGCGCTCGAGCAGCACGTGCCGGTTCCTGAGCGCGACGGTGGTCAGCACCTCGCTCGGCGCGCTCGAGCAGATCGTCGTGTAGTCCTTCATGCGCATGATCGCGTCGCGGATCGCGCCGTCGCGCGTCACGAGCCAGCCGAGCCGCAGCCCGGGCAGCCCGTAGCTCTTGGAGATGCTGCCGAGCGACACCGCGCTCTCGTCGAGATCGCACGCCGCCGGAAGCCGGTCGCCGCGATCGTGCTCGAGCTCGCGGTAGACCTCGTCGGCGAACAGCACGAGCTCATGCGAGCGCGCGAGGTCGCTGACGCGCTCGAGCATCTCCCGATCGATCAGCGTGCCCGTCGGGTTGTGCGGCTGATTCACGTAGATCAGCCGCGTATCGGCCCGCACCGACCGCTCGAGCGCATCGAAGTCGTGCGCCCAGCCGTCTTCGTAGCGCCTGCGCCACTCATCTACCCTCGCGCCCGTGCTGCGCGCGAGCTCGAACGCGGACTCGTAGCACGGGGTCTCGATGATCGCGTGGTCCCCGGAGCCGAGCAGCGAGTGGTAGAGGAGGAAGATGCCCTCCTCCGCGCACGAGGTGACGATCACGTCGTCGGGGTCGATCCGTTCATAAAGCGCCGCAATCGCCTCGCGGAGCTCCGGCGCCCCGGGCGATTCCGTGTAACCACACCAGGTCGCGAGCAGACGGTCGTGCGCGTCCGGTTCCAGCGCGAGCACTTCCGCGATCGTGCGCGACTCGCAATCGCTGCTCGAGAGCATGTACCGAGTCGTGAACTCGTACTGCGCGTAGTAGCGCTCGATCCGGAACGGCTTGACGTCCATCGATTCGATTATCCCTGCCCGCCCGCATGGTGGATAAGTCCACACTCGACGACATCTCTCGCTCGAGAGTGGAGTTAGCCACGCTCTAGGGGGCCTTTCCCCACACTCGACATCGAATGAGGACCGAGTGAGGAGTTATCCACAAAATGCGTGTCGCGCGGCGCCGGGCGAAATCGACGACCGCATCCAACGGCGGCGCTCGCCGCACGCGACCATCTCGACCCGAGGCCCCGGCCCGTGGACGCCGTAGCTGTCCAGCTGACCCGGCTCGCCGGCTGGACGACGTAATGAACGTGGACCGGCGAACCGCCGGTGTGCGACCACGGCGCGGGGCAGTTCTGATCCCCTAAACGCCCGCGGCACAAGAAGCACCGGTTTCCAGGGTTTTGCCGTATCGACAGGAACACGCCCAAGCGTGAGTTTTTTCTGCCTTTTCCGTTCTTTGTGTACGTCCAACGACCTCAAGGAATGAGTACGAATGGTCAACAAACGTCGGATGGGCAGCATGGTCGCTGCCTTCTTCCTGGTCCTGGCCTTCCCGGCCCTGGCCTCGGCGCACACCCTGTCGGTGTCCGCCGGCCCGTCTCAGTGCGTCACGCCGCTCAACGGCCAGTACACCGCGACGGTGACGATCACCGAGCAGTACTTCAGCGGGACCACTGAGAACATCCCGGTCGGCCAGAACGTGAAGGAGCTCGCCTCCAGCACGGACACCGGCAACAGGGGGCTGAACCAGAACTACTTCACCCAGGGCGCCGTCGGAACCCAGACCGGCCCCGTGAGCTTCGGGCAGCCGACGTCGTTCACCTCGCCGTCCAACGGCGCGACGGCGACGCAGACGTTCGCGGTCACGACATCGGTGCCGGAGACCTACGTCCTCGGCAACAGCTACATGGGCTCGCCGTCCTCGGCCACGATCAGCGCGCCGAAGAGCGGCTGCACGCCGACCTGTCCGACCGGCGACACGCTCGTCAACGGCGTGTGCGTGCCGCCGACCAGCTGCCCCACCGGGGAGACGCTGACCAACGGCGTGTGCGTGCCTCCGACCAACTGCCCGAGCGGCCAAGTCCTGTCCGGTGGCAAGTGCGTGCCGCCCACCAACTGCCCGAGCGGGCAGACACTGGTGAACGGCCAGTGCGTCCCGCCCACCAACTGCCCGAGCGGCCAAGTCCTCTCGGGCGGCCAGTGCGCGCCTCCCACAACCTGCCCCAGCGGCCAGACCCTGTCCGGCGGCCAGTGCGTGCCTCCGACCACCTGCCCGGCCGGTGAGACGCTGACGGGCGGGGCGTGCACGACCACGGTCGTGCCTCCGCCGAAGACCTTCCCGGGCGTGTGCCGGGCATCGACGATGGGCTACAAGGTGCGCGCCGGCCAGGTGGACACGATCATCGTGTCGGTCACGCGCCACGGCGCGGCGGTGTCGGGCGCCAAGGTGCGGGTCACGCTCCCCGGCGGGAAGAGCCTGACCAAGCGCACCGGCAAGAACGGCAAGGCGACGTTTACCGTCGAGCCGACGCAGAGCGGGACCATCTTCGTCCGCAGCCCGAGCTGCAAGGAGATGGCAAAGGTGAAGGTGTTCGCCGCCAAGGCGGCGACGGCAGTGCGCGCACCGTCCTTCACCGGGTGACATGAGGGGTCGCCTAGTAACCAGCCGCCGCGGCCTTCGGGCCGCGGCGCTCTGCGCCTTCGCGATCGGCGCGGCGCTCGCGCTCCCGGCCCTCGGCCAGGCGGCGACGGTCAAGCGTCAGGTGCTCTCGCACCCGGGATTCAAGTCGACGTGGGCTTATCTCGAGATGGGCACCAACGCGTACGCCGCGCCTTCGAGCCACTCACGGGTGCTCGGGTATCTGGGCCTGACCACGCAGGACGGGACGAGTGAGCTGTTGTTCGAGCAGCAGCGCGTTCTGGTCCACGGCACGTGGTGGGTGCGGGTGCGGCTTCCGCTCCGACCCGCCGGGCAGATCGGCTGGGTTCCCGAGTGGACCCTCGGTGCGCCCCAGACCGTGCACACCTACGTGGTGGTGTCAACCGAGAAGACGACGCTCACCCTGTATCGAAACGGGAAGGTCATTTTCACCACCCGTGTCGGCACCGGCGCGCCCAGCACGCCCACGCCGCACGGTCAGTTCTACATCCGTGACCGGCTGACCGGATTTGGAGCCGGCAGCATCTACGGGCCGTTGGCGTTCGGCACCTCCGCGCTGTCCAACGTCGAGACCGACTGGCCCGGCGGCGGGGTGATCGGCATCCACGGCACGAACGAGCCGTCATTGATTCCCGGCCACCCGTCGCACGGCTGCATCCGTGTGCCCAACTGGGAGATCGTCCAGTTGGCCAGGCTCCTGCCGATCGGGACGCCGCTCACGATCGAATGAGACCCCGGGCTCGCCTGGTCTCCCGGCCAGGCGAGCCAACGGACGCCTTAGGGCACGCAGGCGGCGTGCACGTAGAGTTCGGCGAGCTCGGCCCCGTAGTGCTCCAGGTCGAGCTCGAGCCCCCTGGCTAACTGTTGTGGGATCGCATCGATCGCGCTCCGAATGGCGTAGGCCATCACGCGCGGATCGAAGTCGCGAAACTCGCCGCGCTCCTGGAAGCTGCGCAGGAACTGTTCGAGATAGGCCGTCGAGGCATCGATCGGCGCGGTGTCGAACGGAAGGCTGCCGTCGCGGCGGCGGGTCCCGCGGTAGATCTCGATGATGGCGATCATGTCGTTGCGATGCTCGTCCATGAACGCGAGGTTCGCCTCGATGTATGCGCGGAGTGCGCCGGCACCGGTCGACTCCGCTTCGATCCGCGGGCGCATGTACGCGCCGCCCCGCCGGAGCACCTCGGCGATCACCGCCCGGATGAGGTCCTGCTTGCCGGCGAAGTGATACGTGAGGACGCCCTTGCTCGTTCCAGCTCGCTCGGCGATGCGGGCCAACGAGGCCTGACCGTAGCCCAGCTCGGCGATCGTGTCGATCGCGGCGGCGACGATCTGCGTCCGCCGCGCGGACGTGATGAAGGTCGGGTGACCCTGATCTTTTGACCGGCCGACACTGATTTTAGACCGCACGGTTTAATAATAGCCTAACTGGACAGTCGGCGCTCCGCGGCCTACAGTCGAGCGCGGGTCGGGGAAGCCGGTGTGTGGCCGCTCGCGGCGGGCTTGCACCCCGGGATGTGCCACGAAAAGGGAGACCTATGTCCACGATCAAACTCTCCAGACCTGATCTCACCAGCGACGAGGTGAGCCAGGCGCTGCGCGAAGGCCTCGGACCGGGCTATGACGTGCAGCCCGGGAAGCGGATGCCGATCAGCCCGTTCGGCACCCCCCAAGCCGACCAGCCCGACGTGATCCTGGTCGGCAACCGGTCACGCCCCCTGGCACGCGCGCAGGTGACGATCGTCCGCCAGTCCGGAGCGGCAGCCATACGGGTGAGCCCCGGGGGTCCGTTCCTGGGCTTCATCGTCAACACGGTCCTGATCGCACGCAAGATCCGACGCGTGTTGCTCACCGCGCCCGGCCTCGTATAGGCGTCATGCCTCCGAGCCGGCCCGACTACGAGGAAGAGCGCCGGCAGCGGATCGCAAAGACGCGACGAGCGGCGCTCGTCGCGCTGGGGCCGGTCGTCGCCTACCTGCTGCTACGACAAGTCGTCGGCACGGATACGGTGGCGCTCGCGATCACCGCTGCGCTCCCCACCGCATGGGTCGTGATCATGTTCGTGTGGCGGCGCCAGGTCGAGTGGATCGGCGTGCTCGTGGTGGCGATCTTCCTCATCGTCATGGGGCTCACGGTTCTCTCGGGCGGAAGCTCGCTTCCGCTCAAGCTCCGTAATGCGGGCTTTGCGGGCGTGATCGGGCTGACGTGCGTGATCTCGGTGGCGGTTAGGCGCCCGCTCCCGATCCTGCTGCTCCAACTTCGCGCCCGGCGAGACCCAGAGCTCGCGGACGGGCTCGAGCGGATGTCACACAACAAGCCGCTGCTCCGCACACTGGCCGTGATCACCGCGCTCGTCGGGATCACGCTGCTCGTCAGCGCCGCGGTCCAAACGATCCTCGCGCTGACGCTGTCGACCACCGAGTTCGTCGGCAGCACCCCGGTAGTCCGGTGGATCATCTACGCCGCGGGCGCGGTCCCGATCGTGTGGTACGTCCGCCGTCACCCATTGCGGCGCGCTCCCGAGCCCGACGACGACCGTGGAGGGCCGCCCGTCCGCACCACCCCGTCGGCCGGCGCGTCGTGACTGTCACAGCCTCGGCGTCTCATACGTCCTAGTGACCAGGACCGACAAACCGAGCCAGGAGATTTCTGATGTCCCCCACGTCCGATCGGGACTCATATTTCGAGCTCCTCGACGAGATCATGTCGTGGCTCACCGGCCTTGGGTTGGTCACGTTCGTGATCTTTCCGCTGGCATTGCCAGCGATCGCTCTGACCGCGCTCCTCGCGATCCCGCTATTGCTGGCTGCCATCCCCCTCGCGCTTCTCGCTGCACCAATGCTGTTGATACGGCACCTGTGGCGCGCCCGCCACCGTGAGGACACCGGCTACAGCCCGCCGGCGGTCAGCCGCTCCTCGAATGCGTCGAGCCGGCGGATGATCTCGTCGAGACGGCCCGGCACCGCCGGCGCAAACAGCCGACGTGCGTTCGAATAGCCGAGCGCGGCGGCTGAAAGAGCCGGGGGTATCGCGCGGCGGACCGCGTCCGCCGACACGCCGAACTCGCGCAGCAGCTGGCCGCCCGCGCCGCGAATCAGACGTCTCGGCCAGACCGAGCATCAGGTGCTCGCAGCCGAGAAAATCGTGCCCAAGGTCGACCGCACCGTCGAGGGCGGCGGCGATCGCCAGGCGGGCGGTCGTCGACAGCCCCCCGAGTGCGTCCTCGCCGCGCTCCGGGCCCCCTGAGCGTATGCGCTGTTCGCGGGAGCGGCTAGAAACGGTTGGCTTCGAACTTGCGAGCGAGGCTCAGCACAGACTTGCGCTATCGAAACCAAAACTTGCGAAATGCGAGATCTTGACAATAAAACGCAAGAGAGTAAGCTGCCGAGCCGCCGCCCAGTGCCTCGGCGTGTCTGGTCCTCATGGCAGGGAGGAGAGAAGTGTCCGGTCGTCTCCGCTTCGTCGTTAGGCGGCGCGTCGTCGCGCTCGCAGCATTCCTTAGCGCGCTGACCCCGGCGGCTGGCGCCGCAGCAACGCGCCACGACGTAGCGTCCCCCGGCTCGGGCTGTCCGGTGGCGACACCGGCGCAGGCGGCCGCGAGCCAACCGGGAGCTCCGGCGGCCGTGCATGCGATCGCCGGCAACGGCTCGGTCACCGTCAACTGGTGCCCTCCGACCCTGGGCCAGGGGCAGGTCGTCTCCTACACGGTGACGTCGTCGAACGGCCAGAAGACGACGGCGCAGGTGCCGAACGACTACGTGATCGCCACCGGTCTAACCAACGGAAGCCCGTACTCGTTCACGGTCGTTGCGAATACCGCGTCGGGGAGCAGCGGGCCGGCGTCGTCGCCGTCGAACGGGGTGACCCCCGAGCGCATCCCGGGACCGCGCGACGTCCTGCTCGGCAACGCCGAATCCGTGAGCTACGACCAGTACTCGCTGATGATCGGCGGCAAGCGCACATTCATCTATGCCGCCGAGTTCGATCCGTGGCGCTTGCCGTCGCCGTCCCTGTGGCTCGATCGCCTCGAGAAGATGAAGGCCGACGGTTACAACGCAGTGACGCCGTACTTCGACTGGGACTACCACTCGCCGGCGCCGGGCGTGTACGACTTCTCCGGGGTCCGAGACATCAACGAGTTCCTCAACATGGCCCAGCAGGTTGGGCTGTACGTGATCGCGCGCCCCGGCCCCTACATCAACGCCGAGACCGACGCCGGCGGCTTCCCAGGCTGGCTCGTGACCCAGTCCGGAACCGCGCGGACTGATGCGCCCGACTTCGTGGCCGCCTCGGACCAGTGGCTGTCGGAGATCGATCCGATCATCGCCGCCCACCAGATCACGCGCGGCGGCGACGTGATCCTGTACCAGGTCGAAAACGAGCTGTTCAACTCAGAGCCCGCCACCAACGACTACATGGCCGAGCTCGAGGCCAAAGCGAAGGCGGATGGGATCAACGTCCCGCTCACGGGAAACTCGAGTGACACGTTCCAAGGGACCAACGGGAACCCGCAGATCCCCGGTTACGACAGCTACCCGCTCGGCTTCAACTGCGCCGACACCAGCGGGTTCGGCAACCCGCCGACGTTCTCGGCCGAATCCGGAGCTCCGCTGATGCTGCCGGAATTTCAGGGCGGTTCATACGACTCCTGGGGCGGTAGCGGCTACGCGAACTGCTACGCGTTGACCGGCCCCGACTTCGAGAACGTCTTCTACAAGAGCAACCTCGCCGACGGGGTAACGATCCAAAGCAACTACATGGGCGTGGGCGGGACAAACTGGGGTTGGCTGCCGGCGCCGTTCATGTACACGTCTTACGACTACGGAGCAGCGATCCAGGAGACCGGCGAGATCGGCGCACCGAGCAACCCGAACACGATCCCGAACTCCAAGTACGGCGAGAACAAGCTGATCGGCGACTTCATCCAGGCGACGCCGTCGCTCACCGAGACGGTCCCAGTGGCGGCGCCGGCGCTCGACAGCTCGGCGGTGACCGCGACCGCGCGCGCCAACCCCGACGACGGCACCCAGTTCGTTTACCTCCGTCAGGCCAACGCCAGCTCGACGACGACCGTGACCACCCACATGGCACTGAACGCTGACCAGACCGGCACTTACACCTACGACGACACCAACCCGGCGCTCGTCTACACCGGTAACTGGTCACACGTGAGCAATCAGAGCTACACCGGCGGCGACTACGAGAAGACCGAGAGCTTCAGTGACACCGCCGGCGACTCGATGTCGGTCGCGTTCACCGGCACCGCGGTGCAGTGGATCGCGCCGAACGCGAGCAACCACGGAATCGCCGACGTCTACCTGGACGGCAACCAGGTGGCCACCGTCGACGGTTACTCGCCGGGAACCGAGTTCCAGCAGGTCCTGTACTCGGTGAGCGGCTTGACCGACGGCAGTCACACGCTGAAGATTGTGGTCAGCGGTCAGAAGAACCCGGCCTCGGGTGGCACGTACGTGTCGATCGACGCGATCAACGTGCCGACCGCGGCGCAGGCTGCCGACTACTACCCGGTGGTGCCGCAGGCCGCCGGCACGGCGATCACCCTCCAGGGCCGTGACGCGAAGCTGCTGGTCGCCAACGACTCGTTCGCCGGCCAGCAGCTCGTGTACTCGACATCCGAGTTGATGACGCAGGCCCAGATCGGGAGCCACGCTGTCGCGCTGCTGTACGGGCCGGCCGGCACCGACGGCGAGACCGTCCTGCGCTACTCGTCTGCCCCCAGGGTCAAGGTCCTCTCGGGGACGCGTGACGAGCACCTGGGACGCCACGCGCGGCGACCTCCGCCTGGACTACGTGCACGACGGCCTGGCAAAGGTGCAGATCAGCGGTGGCGGCCGGCCGGCGCTGCTCCTCCTGCTCGCGCAGAAGACCATCGCCGAGCAGTTCTGGCCGGAGAGCACATCCGCGGGAGCCGCGCTGGTCCGCGGCAGCTATCTCGTGCGCGGCGCTGGGGCGGACGGCTCGACGCTCGCCTTGACCGGCGACACCAGCCGGCCCGCGACGCTGACCGTGTGGGCGCCGCCCCAGATCAGCCGCGTCACCTGGAACGGACGCCCGGTCGTGACGACGAACCGCCGCGACGGGTCACTCACCTCGGACGTCGGCGGACCCGCACCGGCGGCGCTGCCGGCGCTCGGCAACTGGCGCTTCAGCTTCGAGACACCCGAAGCACAGCCAAGCTACGACGACAGCACCTGGACGCTCGCCGACCATCCGACCACCACCAACCCGACCAAGCCCGTGACCACCCCGGTGCTGTACGCCGACGACTACGGCTTCCACACCGGCTTCGTGTGGTACCGCGGCCACTTCACGGCGACCGGGAGCGAGACCGCGATCAACCTGACCGCCGGCGGTGGCACCCACGGCGCCTTCTCGGTCTGGCTCAACGGCGCCTTCCTCGGCTCGGACACCGCCGGTGGCGACGAGATCCAGATGTCGTTCCCGTTCCCGGCGGGCGCGCTCCGCCCCGGCCAGGACAACGTCGTCGCGGTGCTCACCCAGAGCTCGGGCCACGACGAGGACGGCGTCTACGGCCCGCCGCCCTCGGACGCGCAGAAGTCGCCGCGCGGGTTGATGGGCGCATCGCTCGAGGGCACCTCGACCACCCCGATCACCTGGCGCTTGCAAGGCGCACAGGGAGGCGAGAACCTCCAGGATCCGGTGCGCGGGCCGATGAACGCCACCGGCCTGTTCGGCACCAATCACGGGTGGGACCTCCCCGGATACCCGGACCACGACTGGCAGCCGGTGACGCTGCCCGACTCCTGGTCCCGTCGCGGCCTGCCGCCCGGGATCGGCTGGTACCGGACGAGCTTCAACCTCGACCTCGCGCGTCAGAGCTATGTGCCGGTCGCGGTGCAGATCGGCGGCCCCGGCCCTGGCCCTGGCTCGAGCACCGCCGACTACCGGGCGTTCATCTACGTCAACGGCTGGCTCATGGGCCAGTACGACAACAAGCTGGGGCCTCAGCACCGGTTCTATCTCCCCGCCGGGATCCTGAACGAGGACGGCAACAACACGCTCGCGGTCGCGGTCTGGGGACTGGACCCGAGCGGCGGCAGCCTCGCCAAGGTGAGGCTGGTGGCGCTGGGCGACCAAAGCGGCGGAGTGCCGGTCCAGGGCGTCTACAGCCCCGGCTGGAACCCGTCCGTCTATGGGCGTCCCACCGCTCCGAGCCCGACGCTCGGCGTGTCCAGCTCGAGCGCGCTCGTCAACCCCGGCCAGGCGTTCACGGTCAAGGCCACCCTGAACGACCCGGGCAGCTCGCCGCTCCGTGACGGCACGGTCAGCCTGAGCGTTCCGTCCAGCTGGAGCGTGACACCGAGCGGCGCGCAATCGGTCGGGACGATCGCACCGGGGGCCGCGGCGGTCGCGACCTTCCATGTCACCGCGCCGGCGTCGGGGACCGCCGCCCCCGGCCCGGTCGACCTCGTGGCGCGCGCCACATTCACCGCGTCCGGGCAGACGCAGTCGCTGCTCGGCACCGCGCAGCTGCAGGTCCCGTTTGCGTCGCTCGCGGCAAGCTTCGATAACACCGGCGTCACCGACGACAGCAACCGGAATCCGAGCCCGAACTTTGAGGGATTTGACGGGGAGGGGACGACGTACTCGGCGCAGGGCCTGGCTTCGGCCGGCCTTGCGCCGGGGAGCACGGTCACCGCCGACGCGCTGAGTTTCACCTGGCCAAACGTGGCGCCGGCCCAGCCCGACAACACGATGGCCGAGGGCCAGATCATCCGGGTGTCGGGCTCGGGCACGAAGTTGGGGTTCCTGACCGCGGCCAACAACTCCGCCGAGTCGGGGTCGGGAACCGTCTACTACGCGGACGGCAGCACCTCGACGTTCACGCTCGACGTCGGCAACTTCTGGTACGAGTCGGGCCAGAGCGGCAATCCGACCAACGACCAGGTCGCGTCGGTCAACTACGCGAACTACCCGACGGGATCCTCCGGCCACACGATCTACGTGTTCGAGCAGTCGGTTCCGATCGACGCCGGCAAGACCGTCGAGGCGGTGGCGCTTCCCTCGCTCGGGAGCGTGCAGGGCTACAACCCGGCGCTGCACGTATTCGCGCTCAGCGTCGGGGGCTGAGCGCGGGTGGCGCTCCGAGGCGCGCGTCGGAGCGGCGGTTAGGCTAGCCCGGTGAGCTCCGACTCGGGCAAGCTCGTCGATGCCGACGTTCCGGTCGAGTTGCGCCAGGAGCGCATCGCCGGCCTCGTCCAGGACCACGGGTTCGTGCGCGCGGTCGATCTGGCGAGCCGCTTCCAGGTCTCGACGGTGACGATCCGCAGCGACCTGCAGACGCTCGAGGCGCGCGGACGGCTGCACCGAATCCGCGGGGGAGCGGTGCCCGCCAATGTCGTCCCCGGCGAGCAGCCGTTTGAGACCTCCGAGCTCGACCTCGCCACCGAGAAGGCGCGACATCGGCGCACACGCAGCGCGCATGGTTGCGAGCGGCGAGACCGTCCTGCTCGACGTCGGCACCACGACGACAGCGGTCGCGAGGGCCCTGATCGCGCGGACGGACCTGCGCGACGTGACCGTGTTCACGAACGCGCTGAACGTCGCGCTCGAGCTCGAGCGGGCGCACCCGCGCATCGGCGTGGTCGTCACCGGCGGCACGTTGCGACCCCTACAGCATTCGCTCGTCAACCCGCTTGCCACCGTCGTCATCGGCACACTGAATGCGTCGATCGGCTTCATCGGATGCAATGGAGTGGACGTGCGCGGCGGCATCACGAACATCAATCTGCCCGAGGCCGAGATCAAGCGCGCGATGCTGCTCGCCGCGCGCCGGCGCGTTATCGTGGCCGACGGGTCCAAGCTGGGCGAGGTTGAGCTGGCCAAGGTCTGTGACATCGACGAGGTGAGCCTGGTCATCAGCGACAACACCGCGGATCCGGCGGTCGTGTCGGAGATCGAGGCGGCGGGCTGCGCGGTGGAGCTCGCACCCTGACGTGTCCAAACCGCGCTCTCTGCCGATCCATCCCGACCTGCGCGAACTGCGCGACGAAGCCAAGCGTCGCCACGCGGCGGGTGAGTTCCGTTCGATCGCACTCGCCCAACTGGCGATTGCCCGCGAGTACGGGTTTCGTTCGTGGCCGCGGCTGAAGTTCCACGTCGAGGCGCTGACCCTCGACGCCCCCACGCGCGCCGCCGCGCTGATCGCGTCAGTCACGTCCGCCGACCTCCGGCGCGCATGGGCCCTACTCGACGTTGACCCCGGCCTCGCGCGGCACGACCTCGCGTGCGCGTGCGCCACCGGCGAGGCCGACGAGGTCTCGTGGCGGCTCGCGGCGCGGCCGGCCGCGGTCAGCGAGCCGACCGGGCCCAATGGGTGGGAGCCCATCATGTACGCCTGCTTCTCGCGGCTGCTCCGTGGCGACCCGGAGCGGGCGCCGGGAATCCGCGAGGTCGTGCGGCGCCTGCTCGCCGCCGGGGCCGATCCGGACGCATCCTACGTCCACGACGGCGATTGGCTTCAGGTCGCGCTGTACGGCGCCGCCGGGATCGCCGGCGACCCCGAGCTGACGCGGATGCTGCTCGACGCGGGCGCCAACCCGACCGACGATCGCGACGGCTATCACGGCAACGAGGTCCTCTACCACGCGTGCGAATTCCCCGACCCGACCTGCGCGATGCTCGTGATCGATGCCGGCGCGAGGCAGGACTTCGTCGACTACGACCTCGGACGCGCGCTCAACTTCCCCAACGCCGCGATGGTCGAGATGTTCTGCACGCACGGCGCACGGGCAGACGCCGGTCATCTCCACCAGGCGGTGTGGCGCCGGCGTCCGCCGCGGACCGTTGCCGCGCTGCTCGACGCCGGCGCGCCGATCGATGCGCCGGACCAGCATGGCCTCACCGCGCTTCGGGTCGCGGCCCGCTGGGGCGAGGACGCCGTCGGCGAGCTGCTCATCGAGCGTGGAGCCGACCGGGCCGCGATCAGCGACGACGATCGTGATCTGGGTGCGCTCGTCGCCGGCGCGGACCGCCTGGTGCCGCCCGGGATCGCGCTCTCAACGATCGACGAGATGGTGATGGGGGCGGTCGAGGGCGGACACCTCGAGACGATGCGCCGGCTCCTCGACGCTGGCGGGCGAATCGACGGCGACCCCGAACGTGAGGAGATCCCGCTCGGACACGCGTGCTGGCGCGGTCGCGTGGACATGACGCGCGACTTGGTCGAGCGCGGCGCTGCGCTCACATTCCGAAACGGCGGCAGCGCGATCGGCGCGGCTCTTCACGGCTCCCGCCACTGCCACGATCCCGAGGGTGGCCCGACGATGCGGACGATCGACGAGATCCCAACCGAGCCCTACGTCGCAATCGTGCGAATACTTCTCGCCGCCGGCGCGACCGTCCCCGATCGGCTCGGCAACAACGGCGCCCGCGGCACGATGCTGATCGCCGAGCTCGGCGTCGACCCGCCGTTGTAGGTCCTTTGGCCCGCCGATATTGGGTCCCGCGCCGCGTCGCGGTGGGGTCCGCAGGCTCTTGTCGCGGATGCCCCGACGCGAGTTACTTCAGCCATGTCCTCGGAGCGCGGGCAGGACACGATCGAATGGGCCGGCGTGCTCGCGGTCGTGGCGATCGTGATCCTGCTGGTGCTCGTCACGGGTGTCCCGCAGGCGATCGCGAGCGGCGTGACGTGCGCGGTCCACAAAGCGCTGGGCGAGTCGGCCGCTTGCCCGGCGACCCAGGCCGGCCAGCCAGCGAGCTCGGGGGAACCGTGGGACTCGCAGAATCCTGTGACGCGGGCGACGTGGGGAACGTATGTGTCGCTCGGAGACTCGTATTCGGCCGGCGAGGGCCTGGGCGACTATCAGCCCGGCTCGAGCGTGCACCAGAGCCAATGCCGCGTCTCGGTGTTCGGCGCGTGCATCTACCACAAGGACCCCAACGTGATCGTCGGCTGTGACCGTTCCGGATACGCCTACAACAGCACGGTCTCGAACCAGTACACGTTCAAAGGCGGCAAGCAAACCTGGGCGTGCAGCGGCTCGATCACCAAGGACATCTATGACCCGGGGGACCCGACCTGCTCGGCCGGGCACGCCTCCGGCCGCTACGGGGAGGGATGCCAGGCCGACCGGGTGGGGCCGGACACGAGCCTGATCACGATGTCGATCGGCGGCAACGACGCGGGCTTCTCCGACGACCTCAAGAACTGCTACGAGAATCGGGCCAAGCTGCACTGGTCAGGGCCGTGCAGCTCCGAGGCGCCGGCGATCGACGCCAAGATCGCCGGCATCGAGCCGAATCTGATCGCCGACCTGCAAGCGCTCCGTGAGCGCGCGCCGCACGCCCGGATCATCCTGATCACCTACCCGAAGCTGTTCCCCGATCCGCCCACCGGGAATGCGGGATGCATCACGATCGCGCACATCTGCCTGACCCCGGCGGACCAGTCGTTCTTCAACCAGGAGGCGGTCAGGCTCGACGACGCGATCTGCGCCGACGCCCAGGCCGCCGGAGTCGGCGCCGAGTGCATCAACGCGTCGGGCGCTTTCGCCGGCTGCGAGATCGGCCAGAGCAACTCGTGCCTGCAAGCGCCGAGCTCTCACATCAGCGGCTCGACCGGGCTCGGGATCAACCCCGGCGCCTACCACCCCACCCAACGCGGTCAGCAGATCCTCGGGCAGTTGATCGACCAGGAGATCCAGAACCCGCCTCCCGGGTCCGGTCCGCCGTAGACGCGTCAGTGCCCGGCGGCTTGCCCGCCGTCGACGTGCAGGATCTCGCCGGTGACGAACGTCGCGCGCTCGAGATACAGGATCGCGTCCGCGACATCGCTCACCTCGCCTACCCGGCCCAGGGGATGAAGGGCGCCCAGGCCCTCATAGGAGGCGGGATCGTGCAGCGGAGTCTTGATCACGCCGGGCGAAACCGCGTTGACTCTGACGCCGCGCGACGCGTACTCGATCGCCAGCGAGCGGGTGACGGCGGCCAATCCCCCCTTGGTGAGCGCCGTGAGCGCGGCCGGCTGCTCGCTGTCGGCCTGGTCGACAAGACTGGTCGTGATGTTGACGACGTGACCGCGTCCCTGGCTGACCATCTGCGGGAGGACGCGCTGGGTGATGTGGAAGAACCCGGTCAGGTTCACGGCGGTGATCGCGAGGTAGTCGTCGTGCGTGTAGTCGGTAAACGGCTTGCCGATGAAGATTCCGGCCATATTGACCAGGCTGTCGATCCGGCCGAACCGTCCGAGCGCCTCTTCGACCACTTTCGCCGCGGTCTCGGCTCGAGTGATGTCACCCTCGACCGTCAGGTAATCGCGCGCGTCGGAGGGCGGAATCGACTTCGACGTCCCGACGACGGCATACCCGGCGTCCCGAAACGCACTCACCACCCCTGCCCCGATGCCACCGTCGGCGCCGGTGACGATCGCGACCCTCGATGTGCGGGTGTCTGCGCTGTCGGTCATGCGTGTCGGTCCCCAGGGCTTCGTTTGTCGAACGCCACAAACCTTGACCGATCGCGCCCGCCGTTATCCGCCGGCGACCGAGAGGCTCCGGCGCTCCTGCCGTCCAGGCATCAATCAGCTAGCGGCGCGAGACCGTGGTCTCGTCGCTCAGCTCGTCGGTTGGGGCGTCGTAATCGGGCGCGGTGTCGCCGTCGGTCGACGTGCTGGGCCGCGGCCGCGGCACCGGCTTGCTCGGGAGGCGTCCGGCGCGGCGGGCCGCATCGGTGAGCAGGTACTCAATCTGGGCG
Organism: uncultured Solirubrobacterales bacterium; assembly: GCA_963849675.1. Lineage (GTDB taxonomy): Bacteria > Actinomycetota > Thermoleophilia > Solirubrobacterales > Solirubrobacteraceae > Palsa-465. The sequence goes on from CAWKIW010000003.1 coordinate 241,441, forward strand.
TTGATGCTGCGAAGGTCCTCGTTCGCCCAGCGCCGGAGCGCGTCGAACAGGCGAGGATCGAGTCGTAGCAGGAACCGCTTGCTCTCGGGCATCCAGGCGCGCCTTACGTGTAGAGGGTTCCCGTGTTGATCACGGGAGTTGGGGAGTGGTCACCGGACAGCACGATCATCAAGTTAGACACCATCGTGGCCTTCCGCTCGGGGTCAAGCTCTACGAGGTCCGAGTCGGCCAGCTGCGCGAGCGCCATCTGGACGAGGCTGACCGCGCCCATGACCATGGTCTTCCGGGCCGCGAGGATCGCTTCGGCCTGCTGGCGGCGGAGCATCACTTCGGCGATCTCCGACGCGTACGCGAGATGGGTCAGCCGGGTCTCGAGGATCTCGATCCCGGCCAGCTGCAGGCGGGCCTGGAGCTCGACCTGAAGGGTGTTGCGGACGTCGTCGGCGTTGCCGCGCAAGGAGATCGTGTCCGTCCGGTAGTCGTCGTAGGGGTATTCGCTGGCGAGATGGCGGAGCGAGGTCTCGCTCTGGACGGTTACAAACTGCTCGTAGTCGGCGACGTCGAAGGTCGCCTTGGCCGTGTCGACGATCCGCCAGACGACGACCGCCGCGATCTCGATCGGATTCCCGCTGGCGTCGTTGACCTTGATCCGCTCGCTCTGGAAGTTGCGAACCCGTAGCGAGATCTTCTGCTTCTTCGCGAACGGGTTGGCCCACCACCAGCCGGCCTCGGTCACCGACCCGATGTACCTGCCGAACAGGATCAGCACCCGCGCCTGGTTCGGCTGCACAACGAAGAATCCGCCGAACGAGAAGCCGGCGATGACGATCACGATGATGGCGAATGTCAGGAGCCCACCGTTCTTGCCCGAGATGGCGGCCAGCCCGATCCCGACCGCCATGATCACGAGCGCCCCGGCCATGGTAGGCAGTCCGGGCGCGACCCACGCGGGTCGCTGGTCGTGCGCGTGATCCGAAACCAACAGACCGGGCGCCAGCGCCTCCTTGGCTACGTCTTGATCCGATATCACATGCATATTGTATCACCATCAGCAGCGTGATATCATGCTCATATCGCTGAAATATATCGAGAAGGACGAGACGCGTTATGAGCATCCAAGAGCTGATTCGGACGGACAACGGATTGTCTGCATCGATGCCGAGCGACCCGTCAGCGCCGGCGGTGATCGAGGTGTCGCACGTGCGCAAGACATACGGAACGACAGTCGCGGTCGACGACGTGAGCTTCACCGTCCAGCCCGGGGAGATCTTCGGGATCCTCGGCCGCAACGGCGCCGGCAAGACCACGACCGTGGAGTGCATCACGGGACTGCGAGCCGCCGATTCGGGCGAGATCAGCGTGCTCGGTCTCGACCCCGGCCGGGACCGCCAAGAACTGCACGAGCGCGTGGGGGTGCAGCTCCAGGACAGCGCCGTGCCGGAGCTGATGCGGGTCGGCGAGGCGGTCGAGCTGTACGCCTCGTTCTACCGCGAGCCAGCGGACGGCCGCGAGCTGATCGCCACGCTCGGACTGGAGAAGGTGCAGCACACGTACTTCAAGCACCTGTCAGGAGGCCAGAAGCAACGCCTGTCAGTCGTGCTCGCGCTGATCGGCCAGCCCGAGATCGCGGTACTCGACGAGCTGACCACCGGCCTTGACCCGGAGGCCCGCCGCGACACCTGGAGGCTGATCGAGGGGATACGCGCCCGCGGCGTGACGATCGTGCTCGTGACCCACTTCATGGAGGAGGCCGAACGACTCTGCGACCGCGTGGCGCTGATCGACCACGGCCGCGTCGTCGCCCTCGATCGGCCGGGCGCGCTCGCGATCGCCGCAACCACGAGCAAGCGGGTTCGCTTCACGCCTACCGAGACGTTCCCCGACGAGCTTCTGTCGGGGCTGCCGGAGGTCAGCGCCGTCGAGCGCCACGGACCGGAAGTCGTGGTCGCCGGCGCCGGCGACCTCGTGACCGCGGTCGTACTGGCCCTGCACCGAGCCGGGATCCACGCCGAGGACGTGCAGACGGAGACGGCAAACCTCGAGGACGCATTCCTGGCCCTCACCGATGAGACACCTCACGACATGAACGGAGCGACGCGATGAGCGCCTCGGCCATCACCCTCACCCCCCGACAGCGACGGGCGTTCGGCCTGCTCGTCGCCAGTGAGATCAAGATCGCCGTGCGCCGCCCGATCGGGCTGGTCGTAGCCGTCGGCATCCCGTTTGCGCTGCTGGTGATCTTCGGCAGCATTCCCGCCACGACCCGCCCCACCAAGGCACTCGGCGGCGTCTCGTTCTTCAACCTCTACGTGCCGACGCTGCTGGTGTTCGTGCTCATCGCGGTCGGGCTGATGACGCTTCCCCAGCAGTTGTCGGCCTACCGCCGGCAGGGCGTCCTTCGCCGGATGTCGACCACGCCGGTTCACCCGTCATGGGTCCTGGCCGCCCAGACGGCCGTCAGCGTGATCATGGCGGTGATCGGGCTCACGATTCTCCTGGGCGCCGGCGTCGGCGCGTACGGATTGGCGCTTCCGCACGACGCCGGCGGGTACCTGGTGTCGTTCGTCGCGCTCGTGCTCACCGGCGCGGCGACGCTCGGACTCGGCCTCCTCATCGCCGCCGTGGCGGGGAGCCCGCAAATCGCCCAGGCCCTGACCGCGGTCGTGTTCTACCCGCTGGCGTTCTTCTCCGGTCTGTACGTCCCGCTCCAGGAGATCCACTCGCAGGTGATCCAGGACATCGGCAAGGCGCTCCCGACCGGAGCCGGCTTCAACGCGCTGCACGCCGCGTTCGGCGGACAGAGCCCGGGCGTCGAGCCGTTGCTCGTGCTCGCGGTCTGGGCCGTGGGCTCGTGGGTCATCGCCACTCGCCTGTTTCGCTGGGAATGAGCGTCCGCACGGAAATGCCCTGAGCGTCCCCGCGGACCTTCCCCCGCGGCTGAGACCCCGCCGCCATGGCGGGGTCAGTGGTCGCCCCCGTAAGTACGGTCGCACCGAGAGGTGCCACTGGTGGATGCTGCGCGAGGACGCAGGATCCGATGCGTAGCAGCGCTACGTGAGGATCCGAGGACAAAGCGCAGCGCCGCCAGGGGCGCCTCGAATGCGGGCGTTGCGGGGCGGCCACTTAACGACGCCTCGATGAAGGCGCCCGTCTGGCGCTCGATCCTGGTCTTCTCGCGGTCTGGTAGCGACCGCAACGGTCCGCGGAACAGCACTGCGAGTCCGTGGACCGTGGCCCACGTCGGGTATTCGACCTCGGCCCGGCGGGCCGGGTCCAGCAAGCCGGTCGCGACGAGGTCGTCGAGCGCGGCCTGGAGGTGTTCGAACGGCCGTGGCTCGCCGTTCGCCGTGGCCGGGGGATGGTCGGTCGCCGTGAACGCGGTATCGAATAGCCCCGGCTCGGCGCGCGCGAACTCGAGGTATGCCCGGCCGACCGCCCGAAGCCGCAGCCGCGCCCCGGTCGGCGTGTGCCGTCCCGCCCGCACCTGGGTCATCCCGTCGTCCATGCGCTTGGCGAGTTGCCCGAGCGCGGCGTCGCGGACCGCCGCGAGCAGCGCGTCCCGGTCCGCGAAGTGCCGGTAGGCAGTGTTCGGAACGACGCCCACCATGCGGGTCACTTCGCGGAGCACGACCGCGTCCGGACCACCGGACCTCGCGAGCTCCAGGCCGGCGTCGATCAGGGACGCGCGGACGGTGCCGCGCGGACGCGGTCCCCGGCGCTGGGAGCGATCGGTCGACTGCACTGTTCTTCGTCTCCAGTTCCCAAGGGTAGTGGACAGCGTCCACATATGCTGTATAGTGGACAGCGTCCACAAATCCGCAAAAAGACGCAGGTACCACCATGCCGCACATCGCCCCCGCTCTCGATCGCAACCGCGAGTTCGCCGCCTCAGGCGCCTACCGCGACGTGACGATCATGCCCAAGCTCAACCTGATCGTTGTCACCTGTCTCGACCCGCGCGTCGACCCCGCCGCGTTCCTCGGCATCGGCCTCGGCGACGCGGCCGTCCTGCGGAACGCCGGCGGCCGCGTGACCGACGACGTCGTCCGCGAGATCTCGTTCCTCAGCCAGCTGGTCGAGGGCGTGATCCCGGAGGGACCGCTGTTCGAGGTCGCCGTGATCCACCACACGCAATGCGCGACGGGCGCGCTCGCCGACGACGATTTCCGCAACCGTTACGCCGAGCGGATCGGAGCCGACCCCGAAAGCCTGACCGACGGAGCGGTGCTAGACCCCGCGGCAACGGTCCGGTCGGACGTCGAGCGGCTGCGCGCGGCTCGCTCGGTGTCAGAGCGCGTCTCGATCTCGGGACACGTCTACGACGTCACGACGGGCCTCGTCTCGACCGTGCTCAGGACCTGATCCGCGCAGACCGCACGCGGCGTTCAGGCGACGCTCAGGCTCGCGAGCTGGCAGGCCACCGGCGCCATGTCGGCGGGCATTGCCAGCTCGCGGCCGGCGGTCACGCGGTACTCGGGGGCGGGGCCGAGCACCATCTGCCGGCGCCACACCGAGACGGCTTCGCCGGCCGTGAGGAGCATCAACTGGTCGGCGAAGTCCGGGTAGCTGACTCCGGCCGGCTTGGTCAGCCACATGCAGTGGCCTGCCGGGGCGTCGATCGTCCCCCGCTCGAGCGCGTACAGACCCCCGGCACCGAAGCCGGCGGCGTGGGCGGCAAGATCGTGTGCTTCCACGTGCCGCGCGTCGACCGCCGCCTCGTTGAGAACGCCCAACGCGGCGTAGTCGTTGACCGCATACCAATCCTCGTACCCGTCGCCGGGCATCCACGGGAGCCCGCCCACTCGAGCGGTGCCCGACGCCACCAGCCCAGGCACGGGTACGTCCCGCAGCCGCCGGTGAAAACCGACCAATGCCCGCTCGTACGGTTCGACCGCCTGATCCGTGCCGGGTTGATGCCAGAACAGGTACGCGAGCATCACGAGCGCGAACGCCGGGAGACTTCCGCGAGGCGCACGTCGATCAGCCTCTGCACCAGCGCCGTCGGCAGGGGGCGATCGACCGCGAAGTGCAGCGAGCTCTTGGTCATCTCGTATCCCTCGAGCTCGCCGGTGAGCTGTCCGAGAACCGAGCCACTGAACGGGAGGTAGCTCAGGTGGTCCTTGAACGCCGCAAAGCCGGCGACGGTGTGTCCGTCTACGCGGAACGCGGGCAACCCGTACGAGATCACCTCGTCAGCTTCTGGCAATACGTCGAGGATCGTGCGGCGGAGCGTCTGAAGCGTGCCGCGTTTGGGTTCCTCAAGACCACTCAGGTATTCGTCGATCTCTGCGCTGCTCATGTCGTTGCTCCTGATCATTGTCCCCGTTGGGCCCGCGCGCCTCAGCGGTATCGCGATCGCACGGTCAGTCGAAGCGGCGCGTGTCCGGCACGAACCAGCCAGTGGAACCGGCCGCCGTTCCCGCTCGCCGCCCGTTCAACCGGTGAGGCCGACCCGGCGGCGAGGCGGTGGTCGGCGGCTTCCCGGAGCAGTTGATCGCGTCGGATCAGAGCGAGCTTGTACGCGGCGTGGTTCATCGTGCCCTCCTCTGGGGTGTTGAACGGAGCTCATGCGAGGCAGTTCAACCGAGGACCCGAGGTCCGCAAATGGATGTAGCGTATGGCTAAATGATCCGAATCGAGCTCGGCGTCGAAGACCTCGCCAACACGCGCTTCGGGATCTCCCCACTGGCCGAGACGGTGTTCAGCCTCTGGGCTCTGACGGACCCGAGCCGACATACGCTCCACCTCCCGTGGCTGCGCGCGGCCCGTGATCACATCGACCCGGACGACGCCCGCCTGCTGCAATCGCTGGTCGGACCCAGTCGCATCCCGCCGGACTTTCGCGGCAATCCGAGCCGCCCCGTCCCCGACTTCCTGACGCCGCGGCCGACGAGGTTCCTCGCGCGCTTCGACGACGAGCTCGCCGCCGTGCGCGCGACCCCGCCCGGCATCGTGCGCCGCGATCTGTTGGCGACCCACGCACCCGACCGGGTGCCTGACGAGCTCCACGCGGCGACCGTTGCGGACGACGAGGCGACGACGGCGCTGCGCGACGCGATCTGCGACGCGCTGGAGCGTCACTGGCAACGCTCGCTGGCGCCTGGCTGGTCGGAGATGCAGCTCGTCCTCGAAGCCGACACGACCTACCGTGCGCGCCAGCTGGCAACCGGGGGGGCGCATCGGCTGTTCGCCGATATCCACCCCAACCTCACTTGGAGCGACGGCGTCCTCACCGTGACAGAGATGGTCGGTGACCACACCGTCGCCGCCGCCGGCCGTGGCCTGTTGTTGACCCCCTCGATCTTCGCCTACAAGCCCGTACCCCCACTCGACCCGGATGAGCCTCCCTCTCTCGGGTATCCGAGCCGCGGGATTGGGACCCTGTGGAGCCCTCCGCCCCGGCCTGACCCGACCGCGCTCGTCGATTTGCTCGGCAGCACCCGGGCGCTTCTGCTCCAGATGCTCGAGGAGCCACTCCCCACCGTCGAGATCGCTCGTCGCCTCAGGGTCACCCCGAGCGCCGTCTCCCAACACCTACAGGTTCTCCACGCCACCGGACTCGTCACACGCGCACGCGATCGCCGCCACGTCCTGTATCGCCGCAGCCCCGCAGGCGATCGGCTCACTGTGATCCAATAGCGCGCATGGCAAGCAGGCTCGAGCTGCCGATCGAGGGTCGACTCCCTTCGCTGGCCGGCGCGACGGGGTGGATCAACTCGGAGCCTCTCACGCCCGAGTCCCTCCGCGGACGGCCCGTGGTGGTCCAGTTCTGGACGTTTACCTGCATCAACTGGCTCCGGACACTTCCGTATGTCCGCAGCTGGTTCGAGAAGTACCGAGGCGACGAGCTCGTCGTGCTCGGCGTCCACACCCCGGAGTTCGAGGTTGAGCACGACGTCGCGAACGTTCGCCGGGCGGCGGAGGAGATGAGGATCGACTATCCGATCGCGGTCGACAGCGACTACCGGATCTGGCGCGCGTTCGGCAACGAGTACTGGCCCGCGCAGTATTTCGTCGACGCCGACGGCCAGATTCGTTACCACCGATTCGGCGAGGGCGAGTACGAGTACTCCGAGAACGTGATCCAGCTTCTGCTCGCCGCGGCCGGCGCCGACCACGTCACCCGGGAAGTCGTCTCCGTCGAGGGCCGGGGTATCGAGGCTCCCGCGGACTGGGACGATCTGCGATCTCCGGAGACCTACATCGGCTACCTGCGCGCGACGAACTTCTTCTCGCCCGGCGGCGCGTCACACGATCGGGCCCACGACTACGCGCTCCCAGATGCGCTCCACCTCAACCGCTGGGCTCTCGCCGGCAATTGGACGGTCGGGCGCCAGGCCGCGGTCCTGAACGCCCCCGGCGGCAGGATCGCGCACCGCTTCCACGCGCGCGACCTTCATCTCGTCATGTCGCCTGCACCGGACGGCCGGCCCGTCCGGTTCAACGTCCTGCTCGACGGCGAGCCACCCCGGGCCGACCATGGCGACGACACCGACGAGCGCGGCGATGGGACCGTCACGGCACCGCGGCTCTATCAGCTGATCCGGCAACGCGACCGGGTCGCCGAGCACACGTTCGAGATCACCTTCCCGGACGCCGGCGCGCACGCCTACGTGTTCACGTTCGGATAGTCCCAACTGCGACAGCGGGATCGGGCCACGCGTAACGCAACCCGACGGGTGACCCAGTGAGCCTGGCCGCGACGCCCCCCGGAGGTGGAACCGGCGCTCGCTCCGCGCAATGGCCCCCGCGCGCCTCGTAGAACGCGCGCGCATCGACGTTCTGCTCGAGCACCCACAGGTACAACGCGGTACCGCGAGCGAGCACGGTCTCGGCAGTCAGCGCCAGCAGCCGCGACCCGATTCCCCGACGCTTCGCCCCTGGGATGACGTGGAGGTTGTCCAAAAGCGCCCCCCAGCGCGGATCGGCCTCGAAGATCGTGTGGGCAAACCCGACCAGCCCCTCGGCGCCCTCGGCCACGATCGTCCGGCTCAGGCGATCGGGCTCCCGCAACCGCTCGACCCAGACGGCCAGGCGGTCGCCGCGGATGTCGCCGTCGAGGAAGGCATCCGAGTACGCGCCGCGATAGTGAAGGCGCCAACTGTCAGCGTGAAGCGCCGCTATCGCCCCAGCGTCCTCGGCGCCCGCCGACCGGAACTGGAGATTTGTGACCGGGTGATGAATTTTGAATTCACTCAAGGATTCGAGCCGGCCGATTCCTGGAGTCGCTCGGTCGGCTCGTAGACGGTCGCCGCTCCCGCGCGGGGCGTCAACGCCTCGAGCATCAGCTGGCCGAACACGGCGGCGGTCAGGAGTCCGGCGAACGCGACCGGAGCAATCCCGCCACCGGCCGCGGCCAGCGCGATCGCGAGCGCAGCCAGTGCGATCCGGCCGATGAACGTCCGGTCTCGCGGTGATGTCCATTCGGCCCCGAGGTGCAGGACCGCCAGCGACAACGCGAATGCGCCGAGTCCGCCCGCGAGCGCCCAGCGCGTGCCGGCGGCCACGGCCGGCTGCGCCGCGTGCTCGATCGCGAGCTTCGTACCAGCGCCAAATGCCGCCACGCCGGCCAGCAACGGGAAGTGGCAATAGACGAAGACCAACCCGAGCGCGCCGCGGCCGACCACCGAGGTGTCGGCGAGGTCGAAGTAGATCCACCACAGGCATAGCGCCACCACGAAGCAGAGGCCTCCGACGATCCAGGACTGGACGGTGAACTCGAGCCCGGCCACGCCCGCGACCGCCCCCAGGACGGCTTCGCCGAGCACGATGATGAAGAACGTGCCGAAGCGCTCGGTCAGGTGCGAGATGACGACGGCCCGGCCCTTTAGCACTTCCCAGGCTCGAACCGGAATCGCCAGGTCGACCAGCATCGCCACGCCCCACAGCACGTAGCGAAACGGACCGGGCACGAAGATCGACACCAGCCACAGCCCCGTCGTGAACGAGTAACCGGCGATGTAGATCTCCGACAATTTGCGACCCGCTCCGGCGAGGTGGTGCCGCGCGCGGCAATACAGGGCGATCAGCAGCACACGCAGCACCACGTATCCGGCGGCGAACCCAGCCCCCCCTCCGTCACCAGCCATCACGCGATGGAGATTGACCGCGAGCGCCGCAATCGCCAGCATCGCGCCGGACTTCGCCAGCCGGAAGATCAGGTCGTCCGTGTCGAACCGGTTGGCGTACAGCGCGTAGAGAACCCACGCCCAGACGATCACCACGAACAGGCCCGCGAAGCGCGCGAACACCGCCGCCGAAGGGTCACGAGCAAGCGCTGTACCGAGCTGGCTGACCGCGGCGACGAAAACGAGGTCGAAGAACAGTTCGAACCAGGTCGCATGCCGCTCCTCACGTGGGTCGCCGGTCGTGCGAAGCCGCGGCGGCTCGAGCCGGAATGTGCCGCCGGCGCCGAGATTCCGAACTGTCTCGGATGCCCGAGGTGGGGCGATCAGGCGGCGACCTCGTCGAGATCGAGGTTACGGTCGGGCCCGTGCGCGACTACGTGCTGGCCGGGCGCGAGGTGCTGGACGATGCCGTCGATCACGACCGTGACCTTATCCGGCTCGAACGAGACCATGCGGGAGATCCGGTCGACCTCGCGGTAGGGGTCGAGATACGACCAGGCCGCGCGGCTCGCGCCGCCGATGTCGTAGTAGCTGCACAGTCCCTTGTACGGGCAGAACGTCTGTAGGTCGACGGCTTCGAGCGCCGCATCGTCGACGTCCTCGCGCGGCACGTACCAGCGGGGCGCGAATCCCGACTCGTTCAGCACGAGCGGGCGATGCGAATCTCCGAGCTCCCGGTCTCCAGCGCGAACCATCAAGTGACGTGACGTCTGGCGGATGTCGATGCGGTGATATGCGTCGGCGGCGTGGCCGACGATCCGCTCGTCCTCCTCGTAGAACGCGTCCATCGCGTGCCAGGCGAACGCGACGCGATCGGCGAGAACGTCGGCGAATACGGGAAGAGCGGTGTGCTCCCACGCGCCGCGCGCGGCTTCGTGGTCGCCAAGCCGGACGGTGTACCAGGCCGTACGGCCGAGGTCGCGATGGTCGGTCGTGCGATCACTCGGCTCGAGCGCGTCGGGGGCGATGTCGCACTTGGGGAAGTAAGCGACCGGGTATCGCCCGGGCTCGTGCAACAGCACCACGTCGTCGCTTTGGGCGATCCAGGTTTCGGCGAACCGGACCCGCATCCGCCGCCGCAGCGGTTCCGCGTAGAGAAGTCGCGCGGGGAGTGGGTCGGGAACGAGAAACCGTCCGACCGGCCCAGGCGCCAGTGGTCCCTGCTGCCACGCCAATCCCATCGTGGCTCCTTTCGGTTGTCCGGACGAGGCGCGTCGTCAAGCCGCCGCGGGCCGATGTTCAACCGGCTTGTAGAACTGGGTCTCGCCGTTGCCGAACGACCAGTTCTCGGCCGCCGTCTCGGTCACCGAGATCAGCACGTCCTCGGGCCGGACGCCTGGGTTGTCTCCGAGGCGCTCGACGATCCGCTTGTACATCGCGAGCTTCGCATCGACCGTTTTGCCGGGTGCCCAGAACACCTGGATTTGAACGAGGTCATCGCTGCGGTCGATTCCGAGAAACGCCCCGTAGCCGAATTCACCTTTGCCGTGCTCGGTGATCGCCATGAAGCGGTCGCCATCCTCGATCGCGACGGTCTCGCGCATCGCCTCGTAGATCTCGTCCATCAGTGCCTGCGTGTACTCCGGCGTCTTGCCATCGCGGATCGCGATCCGGGTGACGGGCATCTCGTGGCCTCCTGTTTCGTAAGGTGCGAAGTTAGGTCTTTAGGGACTGGTGGCGCCGGCTTCTTACCCCGCCCTGGAGATCACAGTCTCTTCGGCGGGATACCGCGCGATCAGTTGGTCGGCGATCGCATCGAGGTCGTCGCCGATGTAGTCCGGCTGCGGGCCGACGTCGAGCGGCGCGTTGCCCTCGCGGAGGATCAGCGCGGCCTGCCAGCCGGCCGCCGCGGCACCGAGCGTGTCCCAGGTGTGGCATGCGATCAGACACATCTCGCCCGGATCGACGTCGAGTGCGGCCGCGACCGAGTGGTACGCCTCCGGCGCCGGCTTGTGCCGCAGGACGGTCTCATCCACGCTGAACCGGCGCTCGAACACGTCGATCACGCCCGCCTGCTCCAGCTGCCGCCCGGAGATGTCAAGCGTGTTGTCGGTCAGCGTGAACAGCCGGAAACCGTGGTCCCGTAGCCGGCGCAGGGCCGCCGGAACTTCGGGATGGGGCGGCATCGAGGCGAACCGGTCCGTGAGCTCGGCGGCATCGGCGTCACTGACCGCGATGCCACGCGCGGCGGCGAACATCCGCAACACCGCGGCGCCGATGTCGGTGAACCGAACGTAGACGCCGGCGAGCGTCAGCGCCTCGGAGTAGGTGATGAGGCCCGCGAACCACAGCCGCAGCGCGGCGTCGTCGTCGAAGATTCGGTCGAACGTCGGACGCATCGTTTCCAGGTCGAGCAGGGTCTCGTTTACGTCGAACACGATGATCGGTCGCGGAGCCATGGGGCTTTCCTTTCGGTTGGTGGGGGCGCGACCCAATCTGTGATGCGGGGCGGCGCGCGTCTTACCGCGAGGCGCGATAAGAACCGACCCTCCCGGTCAGGGGTAGCATCGACGCCGACACGCCGTGGGCCGTGAAGCGAGCACAACCACCGGATCGGACCGCGAGTCGGAGCTGTGGGTGGAGCGGCTGCGACGCGGACATCCTCGCCACGAGGCGACGGTTACCGAGCTCCACAACGTGCTGCTCCGGATCGCGTACCACGAGCTTTCGCGACGACGCAGCATGCTGGGGTCGATTAGCGGACCCGAGTTCGACGATCTCGCCCAGCAGGCCGCCGACGATGCCTTAGTCAACATCCTGCGCAAGCTTGACGTGTTCCGAGGCGAAAGCCGGTTCACGACCTGGGCGTACAAGTTCGTGATCTTCGAGATTTCCGGGAAGATGGCGCGCCACGCGTGGCGCAGGCATCCGCCGAGCCGAGACGCGCTCACGTGGGAACGGCTGCCGGACTCGCTGGCCTCCGGCCCCGGCGACCGGTTAGAGCGGCGCGAGCAGCTGAGCGCGCTGTCGGCGGCGATCGGCGAGCTGAGCGATCGCCAGCGCGAGGTGTTCGTCGCAGTCGCGCTCAACGACGTGCCGATCGACGTGCTCGCGCTCGAACTCGGCTCCAACCGCAATGCGCTTTACAAGAACCTGTTCGACGCCAGGCGTAACCTCCGGGCCAGGTTGGCCGAGGCCGGACATCCCGTGCTCGATGAGGAGCAAGTCTGATGACCGAGCATCGTGACCTGGACGAGCTGCTCCGCGTCAAGGAGGGAGACGCTGGATGCACCGCGGGCGAGGCGATCCTCGACGCGTATGTCGACCTCGAGCTCGCGGGCGTGGATCCGGCACGCGTGTTCCCGGGCACCGCGATCCACCTCGAGAGCTGCCCCGGCTGCCGGGCCGACCACGACGGGCTGCTCGAGGCCGCTCGCCGGTTCGCCGACATCATGCCGCCTACCAGCTAGCGGGAAGAGAAGATTCCAGTCAGCCTGGACGCGCGCCGCTCGCCTAGCGAAAGTATTTCTTCGCCGCGCTGTCGTCCCACTCGTATCGCCCGAGCGCGGGGAGGGACGTACGAGCGAGCGAGATGCCGTACTCCGCTTCGCTCTTCTTCCCGATGTTGGGTCGGTCCTTGAGCGGAGGCGACGCGTTCCGCCACTCCGTGCTCGGCACCAGGTACAGATGCGGATCATGGGCATCGGCGAGGAGCACGACGGCCGCGAACCGGTTGCTCGCGGGCTGAAATCGCCGCTGGGCCCAGTACACGTACCCGCCCAGCCGCTGAGTGGATACGAACACCTCGATCGACCGGCCGGACGGAGTGCGCACGTCCAGGTGGCCGCCGGCCAGGCCGCTGGGCGGCGTCACGGTGCATCCAAGGCTCTCGAGCCGTTTCGTGACGATCTTCCTGCCCAGCGCGATCAGGTCACTTCGGCTCAGTTCCGACCACTGGTCCTCGGTCTTACTACGCGTTGCAGTCACGATCTCTCACTTTCTCATGTGGTGCCGGTCCCGTGTGCGACATGGGTGCCGCGGCTCACCCGGTTCTTACCGCTCGTCGGGTACGGTGACGAGATTGCCTATCGGCACCTCCTTGTGGCCTACGACGGAACCCCGGAGGGGGAGGAGGCGGTCGTCGCCGCCGGCCTTCTGGCCGAGCGAGACCAGGCGCGCCTGACGATTGCCGCGGTCGTCGAGCTGGAGCGGCCCGCGCGCTTGGCCATGCGCTGGTCACGCGGGACGGGAGTCTGGAACGACGTCCTCCTCGACCGGGCCCGTGCCGACCTTGAGCACGCCGCGCGCCTCGCCTCCGTGCCCGCCGAGCTCACCGTGCTCGTCGGCAGACCGGACCGAGCGCTGCCCGAGGCGGTGGATGAACTCGGCTGCGACGCAATCATGCTTCCGCCACGCCCCCGGAGTCGCGTCAAGAGGCTGTTCCGCCGCGATCAGCTGGCCGCGATCCGCCGGCGCACGTCGTGCGAGGTCGTTCAACCCCGCTGAGGCCAGGATTCGATGGAACCGCGCGGCTTCTGGCGGGACCGGCTCGAGAAAGCGAACCCAGAGGACGTTTTCTCGAGCCGCCTCCCGGACTGGCGGGTTAGTCGCGCGTTACGGGTGCGTCACCGGCTCGGCGCCCGGTGAACAGCAGCGCGGCGCCGGTCGCGAGGGTCACGACGCCGAGGGCTCCGAGCGCGGTCGCGAGGCCGTGCCCGACGACCGCCGTATCCGCCTGTGCGACGTGCGCGCCCGCGACACCCGCGCCGATCGTGAACAGCGCGCCGGCGAGCGCGACCCCGAGCGCGGTACCGATGCCCCGGGTCATGTTGAGCACGCCGCCGGTGACCCCCGCGTGGCCCGGGGGTGACGCCGACATGACCGCGGCGTTGTTGGCCGGCGTGAAGAAACCCAGTCCAACTCCCATCAACGTCAGTCCGGTCAGGATGCCGGCCGTGTCATGCAGCGCCGCGATCCCGAGCATCCCGGCCGCGGCGAGGATCAGCCCACCCGCGGTCAGGGGGCGAGCGCCTACGCGGTTGACGAGCCTGCCGGCGAGCGGCGCGGTGATCCCGATCGCGACCGGCAGCGCCGCGAGCTGCAGCCCGATGAGCGCGGCGCTGTCCCGGGCGGCGGAGAGGTAGTACGGGACGATGAACAGCGTTCCGAACAGCGCCAGGTACGACACCAGGCCGCTGGTCAGGCCACTCGGCAATCCTCGCCGGCGCATGATCGAGAGATCCATCAGCGGGGCAGCGGCCCGGCGCTCGCGGTGGACGAAGGCGACCGCCGCGACGATGCCGGCGACCAGGGAGACGAGCAGCACGCCGTTCGCATAGCCCTCCCGGCCGGCGAGCGAGAGATACACGAGCGGTCCCATCGCTGCGAGCGCGAGGAGCACGGCGCCGACGACGTCGGGTGCGCCGAGCTCGCGACGAGATCGGCTGCGCGGTAGCAGGAACCATCCGAGCCCAAGACCGATCACGCCCGCCGGGACGTTGACGAGGAAGATCAGCCGCCAACCCGCGAGCGACAGCAGGATGCCGCCGACCGCGGGTCCGAGTGCCAACCCAAGCGCCTGCGCGCTGCCCTGCACACCGATCGCCCTCCCGAGCATCGACGGCGGCATCGCCTCGGCGATCAGCGCGACGCTGTTGGCTTGCAGCATCGCCGCGCCGATCGCCTGGAGCACGCGCGCGGCGATCAGAACCGCCAGCGTGGGCGCCAGGCCGCAGAGGACCGACCCGGCGGTGAACACGCCGAACCCGTAGACGTAAAGAAGCTTGCGCCCGACCGCGTCCGCGATCCGGCCGACCGTCGCGACGGTCGCAACCAGCACCAGCAGGTAGGCGAGCGCCACCCATTCGACAGCGCCCAGACTCACCTGGAGATCGCGACCCATCCGGGGCAGCGCGACCGTCACGATGCTCGCGTCGAGCTGGCCCATGAACGCGCCGATACACACGGTGCCGACCACGAACCAATGCGCGCGCGGGCTCTCGCGCACCGCGGCCGGGCGTCGCGGCTCCCGCAGCAACTGGCGACCGACCCACCCCGATGAAAGCGGAGTATCGAGCGAGCGCGCCATACATCCATTCCAGCGCGTTGGATAGCATAGTTCAAAGACATATTTCAGATCTGGTTGACTGTAATTACCTATGGATGAACGCCGGCTCACCTACTTCCTCGCGGTGGTCGACGAGGGCACCGTGACGGGGGCCGCTCGGCGCCTCCACGTCGCGCAACCCTCGCTCTCCCAGGCCGTTCGCGCGTTGGAGTCGGAGCTCGGCGTACAACTGTTCAACCGCGTCGGGCGCGGCCTGCGGCTATCCGCGGCCGGCGAGGCGTTCGTCGGTCCGGCTCGTCAGGTCCTGCGAGCGATCGAAGAGGCGCGGGATGCGATCACGGGGATCGTCGAGGTGAGGACCGGGAGGCTCGAACTCGCCGCGCTCGCCACGCTCGCGGTCGACCCGATGGCGAGCCTGATCGGCCGATTCCGAGAGCGGTACCCCGGGATCGAGGTCCGCGTCCACGAGCCCGAGAGCGCCGATGGCGTCCGCGCGCTCGTCCGCGACGGCACGTGCGAGCTCGGGGCCGCCCACCTTCCGCTGACCGGCGGGCAGCTCATCGCCCACCCGCTCGGCGAGCAGGAGTTGTTGTTCGTGCTCGGACCCGAGTCGATCCCCGACAGCGACCGGCCGCTCGGCGCTCGTGAGCTGGCGCGAACGCCGCTCGTCGTCAGCCCGCCCGGCACCTCGACCCGCATCCTGCTCGAGCAGGCCCTCACCGCCGTCGGGGTCACCCCCGAGATCGCGGTGGAAACCGCCGCGCGGGAGGCGATCGTCCCGCTCGTACTCGCCGGCGCCGGGGCCGCCCTGCTCCCGGCGCCGCTCGCGCTCGAGGCGGAGCGGCGAGGCGCCGCCGTCCGCAGCGCCCGGCCGAAGATCACCCGTACGGTCGGCCTCGTCCACCGGGCCTCGCGCCTATCGCCGACCGCGGCCGCCTTCCTGGCGCTCGCGACCGACAAGCCGTTCAGAGAGCGACCTGCGAGCCCATGATCACCGTCCGGTCGCCCGGGAGCCCGAAGTGATCGACCGCGCTCGACGCGTTACGGGCCATCGCGATGAACAGGTTCTTTCGCCACGTCGGCATTTCCGGGTCGTCGGTCTGAGCGATCGTGATCCGCGAGACGAAGTACGAGGCGTGCTCGAGATCGAGGTTGCGCTCGAGCATGCCTTGCTTGCGCGCCTGCGCCAGCACCTCCGGGATGTTGAGCGTGTCGCTATAGCCGAAGCGGGCGGTGATGTGGACGACCTTGAAGCGGCCGCGACCGAGCACCTCAACCGCGCACCTGTCGAACGTCTCTACATGCGGGATGCTGACGGTGTCGGCCCTTACGATCACGACCTTCTCCGGGAGCGTATGGGTGTGCTCGACATTGGCGCGGAGCGCCAGTGGAGTGGTGTCCTTGTCGCGACAGAGGAACACCGCGACGCCGGGAGTCCGGACGAGCGGCGGCTGTGCGGCGTCGAGACCGCCGAGGAACTCGTGGAGCGGTCCCTCTTGGGCGACGCGATTCCTCGTGACGATCGTCTGACCGCGGCGCCAGTTGATCATCACGATCGAGATGATCAGCCCGATCGCCAGCGGCAGCCACGCGCCGTGCTCGACTTTGGCGATGTTCGCGCTGAAGAAGGCAACCTCCACCGTCAGGAACAGCACCGCTATCGGCGCGAGCTTGCGTTTGGGCCTGCCCCATAGCTGGCGCGCTACGGCGAGGAATAGGAGCGTGTTGAGGATGAATGTTCCCGTCACCGCGACGCCGTAGATGTCGCCCAGCCGGTTGGACGAGCGGAACACGAGCGTCAGCGTGAGCACGCCGACGCACAACAACCAGTTGACGATCGGGACGTAGATCTGCCCTTCGACCGTGGACGTGTGCAGGACGCGCAGCCTCGGGAGGAAGCCGAGCTGTACCGCTTGCTTCGCTACCGAGAACGAGCCCGAGATCACCGCCTGGGAGGCGATCACCGTCGCGATGGCGGCGAGCACGACCATTGGCCACAGAGCCCAGTGGGGGGTCATCTGGTAGAAGGGATTGAACGTGTTCGCGTCCTTCGCCAGCCCCGCGTGGTGGAGGATGAAGACCGCCTGGCCCAGGTAGTTCAGGATCAGCGCCGGTAGCGCGAGGCCGAACCAGCCGATACGGATTGGAGCGGCGCCGAAGTGCCCGCGGTCGGCGTACAGGGCCTCGGCGCCTGTCACCGCCAGCACCACACCGCCGAGGACAAGATACCCAGCGGCGCCGTGATCGGCGAAGAAACGGATCGCCCAGGTGGGCGAGAGCCCCTGGAACACCGCCGGGTCCTTGACTACCTGGCTCAGGCCGATCAGCCCGATCACCGAGAACCAGATGAGCAGGATCGGCCCAAATAGCCAACCGATCGTTCCCGACCCGAACCGCTGCAGGATGAACAGGCCGAGGAGGATCGCGACCGACAGCGGCACGACCAAGTGGGACAGCGCGGGAGTGGCGACCTGAACTCCCTGAATTGCGCCAAGCACCGAGATCGCGGGGGTGATCATGCCGTCGCCGAAGAAAAGCGCGGCGCCGAAGATCCCGAGCGTCACCAGCAGCGTGCCGTGGACGACCTTGTTGCGTTGCAACAGAGCCGTCAGCGCCATGATCCCGCCGTCGCCACGGTTGTGCGCGCGCATGATGAAGCCCGCGTATTTGATCGACACGACGACCATCAGCGCCCAGAAGATCAACGATGCAATCCCGTACACGGTCGCGGGGGTGATCACCGCCGTGGCCTTATACGAGCTGAAGATGGCCTGTTCGGTGTACAGGGGGCTCGTGCCGATGTCGCCGTAGACGATCCCGAGCGCACCCAGCACCAGGACCGCTCGGCCCGCGTTGGCGATCACGTCCCGGTTGTCGTCGGCGAGGGCCTCGAACCGTTTCCGCGTGGCCTCTGACTCCTCGGCAAGTGCGCTGCCGGGCTGTGGAGCGACGTAACCGATCTTGTGGGCCGCCTCGTGCAGGCTGCGCTTTCGCGCCGTGCTCATCTCGGGATCTCCTGGCGGGCCCGGATCGGGTGGCGTCGCGCGAGCGGTTCAAGCGCCGCGGCCGCCGCGCGTAGCCGGCTACCAAGCTCGCCGGGCGCGGTGGGCAGGTACAGCGGACTCGCGCCGTCGGTGAGCAACGACTCGAGCATCGCGATCCCCTGGGCACTGACCGGCTCGGGCGCGCGCAGCCGCCGGTCCAGGGTCGCGAGCACGGTGCGCGCGGCGACCACTTCGCGCCGGTCGGGCCGGATCGCCGCGCTGAAGCCGCGCGTCGTCGCGTCGGCGTCGCGCACGGCCCTGGCCAGCCCAGCGGCCACGCGCGCGCGGTAACGCCGGCTGGTGAGCCTCCGGCCCCTGATCGCGAGGAGCGCGTCCGCGCCCGGGCTCGCGCCCTCAGCCAGTTGACGATCCAGCTCGCCGGCGCGCCACCTGGTGATCAGGGCGAGACGGGCGCGTCGACACCAGCCCCCTCCCGGAAGGAGCGGGAGCGGCGGGTACGAAATGCGCTCGAGATCGGCAACAGACATCGCAACTTGGTGCACTTGTCATGCTCGCCGAGGCCCCGTGTAAGCGACGCTAAGAAAGCGGCGGCGACCGTAGAGATTTCGTCAACGCGCGCTTGCCTGGTGGTTCGGCATCATCGAGCCGTGACCGAACGCACCAAAGGCCACGAACCGATGCGCATCCTGTGGAGCGCGACCGGAGATCAGCCGCGCCGGCGCCCCCCGCTCGATCGCGACCTCGACGTCGACGTCGCGATCGTCGGCGCCGGCTACACCGGACTGTGGACCGCCTACTACCTCCGCCGCGCGGACCCGAACTTGCGGATCGCAGTCATCGATCAGGCCAACGTCGGGTTCGGAGCCTCCGGACGCAACGGCGGCTGGTGCTCTGCGATCTTTCCGGTCGGTCCGCGCAAGCTCGTGCAAATGCACGGCTACGAGCAGGCGACTGCGCTGCGGCTCGCGATGCAACAGGCGGTCGACGAGGTCGGCGCGGTGGCGGTCGCCGAGGGGATGCAGATCGACTTCGCCAAGGGCGGATGCGTGACGCTCGCACGAAATCCCGCGCAGCTCACGCGCGCGCGCGCCGACGTCGAGTCCGCTCGCGGCTACGGCATCGGGGAGGAGGATCTTCGCTTCCTCTCCCGTGAGGAGGCCCGGTCGATCACGGGTGCCGAGGGCGTCTTGGGCGCGATTTACACCTCGCATTGCGCGGCCATGCATCCCGGCCGGCTGGTTCGCCAACTCGCCGAGCGAGTGGAGCGGGCCGGCGTCGCAATCTATGAACGGACCGCCGCCAGGTCGCTCGCGCCCGGCATGGTCATGACCGACCGTGGACGGATCCGGGCCGAGCTGATCGTCCGGGCAAGCGAGGGCTACACGGCGCGGCTCCCGGGTTTGCGGCGTGCTTTGCTGCCGATCTACTCGCTGATGATCGCGACCGAGCCGTTGCCAGACGCGGCCTGGGACCAGATCGGGCTGCGCGGCCGCGAGACGTTCACCGATCATCGGCACTTGCGGATCTACGGCCAGCGGACCGCCGACGGGCGACTGGCGTTCGGGGGTCGCGGCGCGCCCTATCACTTCGGATCCGCGATCCGGCCCGCGTTCGACACGGACGCCCGAATCCACGCGGGCCTGGCGAGCCTTCTCATTGAGTTGTTTCCGGTAGTGGACGGACACGCGATCACCCATGCGTGGGGCGGCCCGCTCGCGATTGCGCGCGACTGGCACCCGTCGGTAGGGCTCAATCGGGCGACGGGAATCGCGTGGGCCGGAGGCTATGTCGGTGACGGCGTCGCCACCACCAACCTCGCCGGGCGCACGCTCAGCGATTTGATCCTGGGCCGCAAGAGCGACCTGACCTCGCTCCCGTGGGTCAACCACCGCTCCCGTCGCTGGGAGCCCGAACCGCTGCGATGGCTCGGAGTGAACGCAGGACTTCATCTCGTCGCCAGGGCCGATCGCGAAGAGGCGAGAACCGGAAAGCCCGCCCGGAGCGCCCGGACCCTCGCGCGCGTTCTGGGCTACTGAAGATCGGTTCCCGGTCGCTCAAGCGAACGCGTCGGCGCGCCGATGTCAACATGAAGCGCCGGCGATGGAGTCGACATCGCCGCCTGGCGCAGGGGACCCCTCGATGACCCGTCTTCCGGTGTACAGACTCGTGCTCGCGGTCGCGGCGATCGCCATCGCCGGCTGCGGCGCGCAGGTCGGGACGGGCGACGGGCAGCCGACGGTGGTCGCCTCGTTGCCGGCGGGGCGCCCACACGCGATCGAGCCCGCGGCCGGCGTGCAGGCAGCCGCCTCCGCCGATCCCGCCTCGCCCGTCGTGGGCGACCCGACGGCCCACGCTCGTTCGCTGTCCGAGGTCAAGCGCGAGCTCAAGCAGTTGAACCTTTGCGGTGGCGTGACCAATGCCGCCGACGCGCAGCCGGTCGCCAGCTCATCGGGGCCAGGTTTCGTGGCCGATCCCGGCACGAGTCAGACAGAGGGCCAGCTGCCCATCCTGACGGCGAGACTGAACTCGCTCGCGGTCTGGCTGCACGTGACGATCTACGGGATCAGCGGTTATCGCACCCCCGCGCACAGCGTTGCCGTCGGGGGCTACGCCGACGATCCCCACACGAAGGGCGAAGCCGAGGACATCGGCGTCAACAGCCTGCTGCGTTCGAGCGCCGCTCAGATCAGCGAAGCCGACCTGGCCCGGTTCGGTCTCTACCGTCCCTTCGACCCCACGGACAATCCGGACAACACCGAGGTCAACCACATCCAGCTGATCCCGGCGAGCGGTCCGCTTACCGCGGCAGCGGCGACCACCCATTTCGCGCTGGATCCCATGTGCCAATAGGCAACGGGCCGGCGGCGCCGGCGCGGACTAAGGTCAGAAACGAGAGATCCTTTCGTTTCGACCTCAGGAGACCAACGTGTCGGACAAGAGCGTGATTGGTGGAGAGCGGCGGACACTCGCCGACGGCAACGCGATCCCGGTGCTCGGGCTGGGCGTATGGCAAGTCCCCGATGGCGCCGAGTGCGAGCGGGCGGTCCGGTGGGCGCTCGAGACCGGATACCGGCACATCGACACCGCGCAGGCTTACGGCAACGAGGCGAGCGTCGGGAGGGCGCTTCGCGACAGCGGCATCCCCCGCGAGGAGGTGTTCATCACCACCAAGTTCTACCCGGCGCGCCGCGACCCGGTGGCCGAGATCGAGGGCAGCCTGCGCCGGCTCGGCGTCGATCAGGTCGACCTTTACATCATCCACTGGCCTCAGAAAGGACCCACGTGGGCGTGGCCGGGGATGGAGGCAGCTCGCGAACGAGGACACACTCGCTCGATCGGAGTCTCGAACTTCAGCGCATCGCAGCTCGAGCAGGTGCTCGCGATCGCGGACACGCCGCCGGCGATCAATCAGGTGCAGTTCAGCCCATTCGAGTACCGGCGGTCGCTACTCGAGGCGTGCGAGGCACGCAACGTGGCGGTTGAGGCCTACAGCCCGCTCGGGACCGGCCGGCATCTTTCCGACCCGACCGTCGTCCGGGTAGCTCAGGCGGTCGGGCGAACGGCGGCGCAGGTCCTGCTTCGCTGGTGCCTTCAGCGCGGGACGATCGTCCTCCCGAAGTCGACCCACCGGGAACGGATCGAGCAGAACGCCCAGATCTTCGACTTCACGCTGTCGGACGACGACATGGCCACGCTCGACGCGCTGGACGTGACCGGAGGCACCGACAGCGCGCGCGAACGCAAGTGGTGGTGACCGCGATCTATACGTAAGGAGGCAAACGTGTACGAGCAAGAGACGAGGATCTCGACCCCGGACGGCGAGATGACGACGTTCGTGACCCACCCGGACGGCGACGGACCGTTCCCGGTGGCGGTCCTATACATGGACGGCGTTGGCTACCGCGAGCAGATCAAGTCGAACGCGCGCCGGTTCGCGGCCGACGGCTACTACTGCGTCGCGCCGGACCTGTTCTACCGATCCGGCGAGAAGTTGACGTTCGACTTCTCGCGGATGGGCGACGAGGCGTACCGCGCGCGGCTGATGAGCATCGTTGGGAGCGTGAAGCCGGACGCGGTCGTCGCGGACACCGAGGCGATCTTCGACGCGATCGCCGACGACCCAGCCGCGGCCGACGGTCCCAAGGTCTGCGTCGGCTACTGCATGGGCGCTCGCATGGCGCTCCACGCAGCCGCTGCCCTGCCGGATGAGTTCGTCGCGGCGGCGGGCATCCACCCGGGCGCCCTCGTCACCGACCAGCCGGACTCGCCGCATCGCGATCTGGCGGATGTCCAGGGCGAGGTGTACTTCGCGTTTGCGGAGAACGATCAGTCGGCGACGGCGGAGAACGTCGACCGCTTCCGCGCGGCACTCGGCGAGCACGGCGTCAGCGGCGTGGTCGAGCGTCTGCCGGGCACAACCCACGGGTTCGCCATGGCCGACCTTCCCGTGTACGACGAGGCGGCCACCGAGCGCCACTTTGAAAACACGCTCGAGCTTTGGCGCCGCAACCTCTCACAGGAACGCGTGGGCGCGTAACCGACCGCCCGATACGCCGAGAAGTGCCGGCAACACGCCGGCCGGGCTAGCCGCGCCCCGCTTTGTGCCCTGCCTTCGTCTGAGCGAGACGGCGCTCGCTGACCTCGGTGAGAAGCTCTAGGAGCGCGGCGGTTGCCGGCGAGCGGTGCACGCCGGCCAGTGTCGCGGCCGCGATCGTTCGCATCGGGGCGGAGCTCCCGAGGCCGTGAACCGTGACGTCGTCGCGAACGTTCGTGAGTGCGAGCTCGGGGACGACGGCGACGCCTGCGCCGGCGGCGACCATGCCCTGCACCACGTTGAAGTCGTCGCTGTGAAAGCCGACACGTGGCTCGGCGTCGGAGCCGGCGCCCGAGGCGAGGAACACGCGGCCATGACGGGCGGGGCTGCGGCCGAGCTCGATCCACACCTCCCCCGCGAGGTCCTCGACGCGCAGTCGCCTGCGACGTGCGAGCCGATGGTCGGCGGGGAGAAGTGCGCATCTGGGCTCGTCGAGCAGGTGGTGGAGGTCGATCCCCTCATAGAGCTCCCCGAACTCCTCGGGCCGGTTCGGGGTGGTGGCGACGAGCGCAACCTCGAGCTCACCGGCCCGGAGCATCGGCACCGACTCCTCGGGCTCCGCCTCGAGAACCGAGAGCTCCACCTCGGGGTAGCGCGCGATGAACGCCGACACGGCCGCGGGCACGAGCGCTGCGCCGGCGGTCGGAAACGACGCCATCCGCACCCGGCCGCCCCTCAGCCCGGCGATCGCCTCTAGCTCGCGCTCGGCGAGCGTCTGCTCGGCGAGGATCGCCTCGGCATGGCGAAGAAGCGCCTCGCCTGCCTGCGTGAGGCGCACACCGCGGGTGGTGCGATCTAACAGCGGCATTCCGGCGCGGCGCTCGAGCGCCGCCATCTGCTGCGACACGGCCGGCTGGGTGTAGGCGAGTGACTCGGCGGCGGCCGAAAGCGAGCCGAGGCGCGCCACCTCACGGAGCACTCGCAGGTGGCGCAGCTCGAACATAAGCAGAGCTTAGAGCTATCCCTGCATTTATCTATTTGACCTTATGACCGACACAAGGGACCATAGTGAACCAGTGCCATCACGACTCACGGAGGCCACGATGACCCTCAGCCCTACAACCACGCGACGCGACTGAGCGCCACTCGGCCGCGCCCCGTGGGAATCAACCACGTGGCGCTCGAGGTGGGCGACCTCGAGGAGGCGCTCGAGTTCTACGGCGCGATCTTCGAACTGGGCGGCATCGACCGCGAGCCAGGGATGGCATTCATCGACATGGGGGATCAGTTCATCGCGCTCAGCCAGGGCCGGGCTCAGCCCCGGGACGACGAGCGGCACTTCGGGCTGGTCGTCGACGACAAGGCGGCGACGCGAGCCGCGCTCGAGAAGCACGGAGCGGAGATCCTCCCCGGCTCCCGGCTCGACTTCCTTGATCCGTGGGGCAACCGGATCCAGGTTGTCGACTACCGGGACATCCAGTTCACGAAAGCCCCACCCGTGATCCGAGGCATGGGATTCGACCACCTGCGCAAACGCGACACCGCGATAGGCCAACTGCGCGACAAGGGACTCACCTAGCGTCGGCGACCCGCAACCAGTTCAGTCGATCTTCACCGTGGTGTCAGCAAACATCACGCGATCGCCGGGACGGAGACGGCACCGGCCCACGCTGGCGCCGTTCACCGTGGTGCCGTTCGTCGAGCCGAGGTCACAGACCACCCAGTGGCCGTCGCGGAAGAAGAGTCGAGCGTGCCGCCGCGATACCGCGCCGCTGGCGAGTACCACGTCGCAATCTCGGCTGCGCCCGAGCAGTAGCTCGCTCTGGCCTCCGTTCCAGTCGAGTGCGAGCAGCAGCGCGTCGTCCTCCGACTCCGTGCGACCGCGTCGATCTGAGCGTCGCTCCCGTCGCGGCGGCGACCTCGCGCAGCTTTGGCCGCCACCGGCGATGCGCGTTTCGAGGATTGAGGTCTCCGACCAGGCGCCACGGATCGATCAGCCGCTCGCTCAACACCTGATCCAACCTGTGAGCAAATGTCTCCTCGCTCAGCAGCCCATCGGCGTAGGCCGTATTCAACATCCGAGCAATCTGCCTTCGCGATGCTCCCGAGCCGAGCATCCACGAAGTCTCTCGCGGACACCGGGGCGTGTCCAGACTTCGCCGGCCGGTGCTGGCTGATTCGGCGCCCGCGGGCGCTTTTTGTCACCAGCTGGTTTACATGCTGGACGCCCCAGGCGCCAGCGGATTGAACTACGGCAGCAGGGCCGCCCAGCCTCCCATTTCCTCGTGCTCCGCCGTCGCGGTGCCGAGTACTGGGTGTAGGTCGATGGCGGGGGAGTAGCGGCTTGCCGGGGTTTCGCGGCCGAGCGCCTCGGCCATCGCGCGTACGTGGTGGGGACCGCCTCCGCAGCAGATGCCGAGATAGCCGATGCCCGATTGCTGGGACCAGCGAGCGAACTCAGCCATCTCGAACCGTGTGCAGGAGAACGCCTCGAGCTGGATCGGGAACGCCCGCCCGCCGTCGGGTGTGGTGAGCGACTCGAACGCCGGCGCCGCGTCGGAGGTGTGGTAGGGGACGGGCTGGGCCGCGACGGCCGCATCGACGGCGGCGACGATCCCGCTCAGCAGAGGCTTCATCGTCTCCGGTCCGCGCGAGCAGTTGAGTCCGACGATCGTCGCGCCCGCGGCCGCGGCGCGGCGGCAGGCCTCGACATAGCTGTAGCCGTCGTAAGTCGCGGTGGGCTGAACGCTGGCGAACGTGACCATCGCCGGTAGGCCGAGCTCGTGGCACACGTCGAGTCCGATGAGAGCTTCGCCCAGGTAGTCGTTGGTCTCCGCGATCACGAAGTCGACCCCCTCGTCCACGGCCCAGCCCAACTGCTCCTCGTATTGAGCTCGGACGATCGCTCCGGTGCGCTTGGCGTCGGCGGGATCGTAGGACCAGGTGTTAGATATGTTCGCCGCCACGAGCGCACCGCCCTCGCGGGCGACCTGGTTGGCGATGCGAACCGCGGCGCGGTTCATCTCCTCGAGGTCTCCTTCACGGCCGACGATCTTCAGCTTCTCGCGGTGCGCGTAATAGGTCAGCGCAACCATGACCTCGGCGCCCGCGCGCAGGAACTCGCGATGCAGCTCCACTACTGCATCCGGTGCGTCGAGGATGACCTCCGGGACATAGGGGCCGGCCTTGATATAGCCGCGCCGCTCGAGTTCGAAGACGTAACCCTCGGCGCCGAGGACAACGCCCTCAGCGAGGCGTTGCTGAAGGGTGCGGGGTGACGGTCGGTCCTGCACTGGAGCTTCCTTTCGTGAATCGCGCCGGGTCGAAGCGGTGGATGTCATAGACGGTGCCCCGTTCAAGCGCGAGCTCGGCCAGCACGCGCCCGACCCACGGGGCGAATTTGTAACCGGTCCCTCGCCATCCCACCCCGACGTACGCGCCGGGAAAGCCAGGAACGCCGCCGAGGACAAACTCATCGTCGCCGACAAGGTCATAGTCACAGCCGTCGACGTCGTCAACGGCTGTGACTCGCGCGTCTCGCAGCACCGGAAGGCACTGCTCGACAAATGACATGACGCTGTCGATCGCGGTCGTCGAGCGCGGCAGGTCGGGCGGGTGATAGTAACCAATCTTCACCTTGTCGATCAGCCCGTCGACAATCGGGTGGCAGTAGATTCCCGCGTCGAGATAGGCGATGACCGGCATCGCGTCCGAAGCGAACTGCCGGCGAGCGTCGGGGGGCGGCGTGAAGTATTTCGCCTCGATCGGCCGGTCGCGAGTGATCGGCACTTGAAGGGCCGCCCCTTCGAGCCTCGCGAGTACGTCGTTCGTTCCGTGGCCGGAGGTCACGACCAGCGACCGTGCCGACCACACGTCGGCGTCCGTCACGACGCGGATCCGGCCGTCGTGGCGAACCACCATACGGACGGTGACACCCTCGACGATCCTCACGCCGCGCTCGGCGAGCACCCGCCGCAGGGCGGCCGTCACAGCCGGCAGGTTGACCACGCCGCCGTCGAGGTCGATGTACCCGACGTCCGCCTCGAGGTATGGGAACCGCGCGCGCAGGTCCTCGCCGGCGAACGAGGCCGACGGGACGCCCAACTCCTGCAGGA
This sequence comes from uncultured Solirubrobacterales bacterium, assembly GCA_963849675.1. Lineage (GTDB taxonomy): Bacteria > Actinomycetota > Thermoleophilia > Solirubrobacterales > Solirubrobacteraceae > Palsa-465. The sequence continues at coordinate 268,230 of CAWKIW010000003.1, forward strand.
CGGAATGGCTCAGGTGCCCGTAGGTGCGCTCGAGGTCGGGCGTCACCGAGCGCTTGGCGATGTTCATGCACCCGCAGCGCACGAGCGCCTGAGTACCGGTGCGTGTCTCGAACTCGCTCCACAGACGCAAGGCTTCGCGCGCGAACCGCGCGTACGTCGGATCGAGATAGTCGCTGCGGAACGAGCGCGTGCGCCCGAACGAGGCGGTCATGGGATCGCCGACACGCCCGCGCTCGAGCACCACGATCCGATCGAACCGCTCGGACGCCTGATAGGCCGTGAACAGACCCATCACGCCACCGCCGATGACCACCAGTTCCTCGGTCATGCCGCGGGCCTCCCCACCGCCCGAGGTCCGCCCGCACGCCCGACCGGTGCGCGGCGAGGCTCGGCGCGAATGGACGTCGATAGGTTGTTACTGAAGCGGTTCACTGAATCGCTTCAGTATGCCCGATTCGCGTCCGGTGGGTCCAGCAGCTCGCCGCCGGTCGCCGGATCGCCACCGCAGCGTTACCTCACGTTCACAGCGGCAGTCCGATCGCGGCCTACCGTCTCGGCCCGTTTCTGACCGCGATGACCGGAGGCGCGACGTGCAACGACCAGCTTGGGAGATGGCCTTGAGGACTGGACGCCGGCTGGCGGCGCGCGGCGCGCCGCCTCGGGCGCCCCGTTCCCGCTGAACCCCCGAGGTAAGCATCGCGAGCGCCGGCCCCGTTCTCCTGCGCGCCGGCTTCACCGCTATCGACGCGTTCAACGAGGGCGTGTTCGACCCGCGCGATCTAAACGACTACACGTTCTCGGCCTACCGGCACGCCCGTACGTTCGTCGGGATCGACGGCCGGAGCCGGCCGCTGCTCGCCACCGCCGACGGGATCCCCGGCGTCAGCGCCGGCCTGACGCTGACCGAAGAGGCCGACGTGATGCGATCGCTCGGAGCGGTTGACGCGATGAACCTCGACGGCGGTGGCTCGACTCAGTTCGCCTCCGAAGGTCCGCTGCTCAACGATGCCTCGAGCTCGCCGCTTCGCCCCGTCGGGGACACGATCCAAGTCGTGCCATAGCGCGCGGTCCAAGGCTGGTGGTGTCGCACCCAGGATCGCCAGCCCTCTTGTCGACCCGCGACCCGAGGGGCAAGCTGTGTGCATGAACAAGACATCCTTCATCGGCACGAAACCCGTCAACCGCATCGGCTTCGGCGCGATGCAGCTCGCCGGTCCCGGCGTGTTCGGCCCGCCCCGCGATCCTGACGCGGCCCGCGCGGTGCTCCGCCGCGCGATCGAACTCGGCGTCGACCACATCGACACCGCCCAGTACTACGGCCCGGACGTCGTCAACGACCTGATCCGCGAGGCCCTTTATCCGTACCCGGAGAACCTGAAGCTCGTCACCAAAGTCGGCGGCCGCCGCGACGACCGGGGCGCCTGGCTACCGGCCCAGAGTCCGGCCGAGCTGCGGTCGGGCGTGGAGGACAACCTCCGGTCCCTAAGCGTCGAGCGGATGGACCTCGTGAACCTCCGCCTGATGACGGCCGACGGGTCCAGCGACCTCCTCGCGGAGCAGCTCGGCACGCTCGAGGACTTGCGCCGCGAAGGCAAGCTCGACCTGATCGGCATCAGCGAGGCCGGCACGGGTGACGTCCGCCGTGCGCTCGACCTCGTCGACATCGCGGAGGTGCAGAACGCCTACAGCGTCGTCAATCGCGCCGGCGAGGACGTGCTCGAGCTGTGCATCGAGCGAGGGATCGCGTTCGTGCCGTACTTCCCGCTCGGTTCGGCGTTCCGCGGAGGCCCCAAGCAGCTGGCGCAAGATCCGGCCATCGCCGGGGTTGCGGAGCGGCGAGGGATCACCGCCACGCAGGTCGCGCTCGCCTGGCTGCTGTCCCGCTACGAGCGGATACTGCTGATCCCCGGTACCAGCTCGGTGCGCCACCTCGAGGAGAACATGGCCGCGGCGGACGTCGAACTCGACGAGCAGGACCTCGCCGAGCTCGAGAGCGCCGCCCAGCTGGGCGATCCGCTGGCCGCCGCCCACGACTGACCGGGTGCGCTCAGGCGGCGCTCAGAGGGTTGCGAGCGCCGCCCGAGTGGCGTCGTCGGCGGGCGCGTAGACGGCCATCCGCAACTCCGGCTGACCGGTAGGCACGGTCTGCGCGTGATGGAGCCGCAACCTTCCGAGCTGCGGGTGTTCCATCACCTTGGTGCCGCGCTGAGCCTCGATCACCTCGTGCTCGTCCCACCATTCGCGGAATTGCGCGCTGTGCTCGCGGAGCTGCGCCACGAACTCCTCGTACTCCGGCTCGCCGGCATGGCGCGCGTACTCGGCGCGAAACCGCGCCAGCGTGTTGCGAGCGGTTCCCTCGCGCTGCTCCGTCATGCCACCCTCGCCCGGATCGACCATCAGCCACCACAGCAGATACCGCCTGTCCGGGGCCAGATGAGTCGGGCGAGCCGAGCACGACCGACGCGGCCCGGTTCCAGGCGAGGATCCGGGTCATCGGCCCCAGCAGGTAGGCGGGGTTCGGGTGCAGCGAGTCGACGAGCGCGATCAGCTGGCCGATCTCGCCGTCGAGCTGCCCCGGGTCCGTGCCGGCCACGTCGTCGGCGAGCGGCAGCTCCGTTCGCGCGAGCGCGAACAGCGTCCTGCGCTCGGCGGGGTCGAGCCGCAGCGCGCGGGCGAGCGCGTCGAGCACGTCGGGCGAGGGGTTGATGTCGCGCCCCTGCTCGAGCCACGTGTACCAGGACACGCCCACGCCCGCCAACGCGGCGAGCTCTTCGCGCCTCAGGCCAGGCGTCCGGCGACGGCCGCCATTGTCCGGGAGTCCGACGTCCGCCGGCGACAGTCGCGCCCGACGCGAGCGCAGGAACGCCCGCAACTCATCCCGCCGGGAAGGTGAGGACGCAACGGCCATGGTTCGACCTAATCGACTGTAGCCGCTCGTTGCGGCGCGATCGCCGGCGCGAGCGCGAGTTCGACGGCACGCCCCGCGTGCAGCCGGGTGGTGTCGAACACCGGCACCGGCGAGTCATCGGGTCCGACGAGAAGGTCAATCTCGGTACAGCCGAACAGGATCGCCTGAGCGCCCGTGTCGGCAAGGGCGCGCATGATCCGCCGGTACTCCTCGCGGGATTCGTCCCGCATCACCCCGACGCACAGCTCGTTGTAGATCACGTCGTGGACCAGGCGACGGTCCGGCTCGTCCGGCACGAGAACGGTCAGATCGTGGAGATCACGGAGCCGGCCGACGTAGAAGTCATGCTCCATCGTGTACGCGGTCGCGATCAGGCCGACGCGGGACATGCCGCAGGCGCGCACCGCATGTGCCGTCGTGTCGGCGATGTGGATGAACGGGACGTCGACCACATCGGCGATCGCATCGGCGACCTTGTGCATCGTGTTCGTGCAGAGCACGAGCAGCTCGGCGCCGCCGGCGACAAGTGCGCTCGCTTCGGCCGCGAGTCGCTCGCCCGCTTGGTCCCACGCCCCGTCTCGCTGGAGCTGTTCGATCTCGGCGAAGTCCACCGACCGCAGCAAGCAGTCCGCGGAGTGAAGGCCTCCCAGGCGCTCGCGGGTGGCCTCGTTGATCAGCCGGTAGTACTCGGCCGACGATTCCCAGCTCATCCCTCCCAGCAGTCCGATCCGCTTCATGAAACCGACGGTAGCGGCACCCCCTCCTGGGCTCTGATCGGCGCGCGGCCTATCGCCCGGAAATGTATTGCTCGATTCGATCGAATGCGTTCGGGACACCGCGGGCGTGCTCGGCCCGCAGCGCCTCGGTCGGGAGGCCGCGCTGGATCATCGTCATCAGCGTCCCGCCGTCGGCGGCTTCGAACGTGAACTCGGTCTCGAACCGCAGCGTCGTGCCGTCCAGGCGCGTTTCGGTGGTGGAGAGCAGGAGGCGTCGCGGTCGGTCGATCGTGGTGAATACGTGGGTGTGCCGGTAGAGCTGCTCGGGCGACGGGCCGAACAGGATCATCCACACGCCGCCCACGCGGACCTCGCTCTGCGAGCGCACGATCCATCCTTGGTCGTCCTCGCCGTAGAACGCAAGCTGGCCGCCGTCGCTCGTGAACGCGTCGAAGACCACGTCGGGTCGCGCTGCGATGACGCGCTCGTAGCGGACGTCGCCGTTCATCGCTGGCGATCCTCGACGTACGCCGCGAAGCGGTCGACGCGCCGCTCCCAACTGCGCCTGTAGTCCTCGATCCATCGTGCCGCGTCGGCGAGCTCCGCCGAACCGAGCCGGCACTCGCGCGTTCGCCCGACCTTCGCCGTCACGACGAGGTCGACGTCCTCGAGGATCGCGACGTGCTTCTTGACGCCGTTGAGGGTCAGTCCGAACGGCACGGCGAGCTCGCTCAACGTCGCAGGCGCGCATGCGAGCCGGCCGAGAATCTCACGCCGCGTCGGATCCGAGAGCGCGAAGAAGGTCCGATCCAATGTGGCGTTATAGTGCACCGATCGGTGCACTATAACGCAACGCACGCTAGGAGAAGTCAATGCGGAAGCTCGTACTGTCGATGGGGGTATCTCTAGATGGACTCGTGGCGCGGCCCAAGCCGTTCGGCGCGGGCGGCTGGGGACTCCCACCCGAGGATCCAGCGCTCAAGGAACGCAAGCTCGGCTGGTTCTCCAACGTCGATCTTCATCTGATGGGGCGCAACACGTATGAGGAGATGGCCATGTTCTGGCCAGTGTCCGACGACCCCTACGCGGCACCGATGAACGACATTCCAAAGGTCGTGTTCTCAAGCACGCTGGAGCGCGGCGATTGGGCCGACACCCGGATCGCGCGCGGCGACCTTGCGACCGAGATCTCCGAGCTCAAGGGCCAGCCCGGCAATGAGCTGCTCGCGTGGGGCGGCGCCGCGTTCGCCCAGTCGCTCTCCAGACTCGGTCTGGTCGACGAGTACCGGCTGATCCTCCAACCCGTCGCGCTGGGGGCCGGCCTGCCGCTGTTCAACGAACTGGCCACGCCGCTCCGACTCGAGTTGGTCGACGCGGAGACCTACAGCACGGGAGCGGCGCTCCACGTCTACCGCCCCGCGACTGCCGGGTCCTGACCTCCGCGCTGACTCCCGTCATGTCAGTGCGGGAGACCCAGCGGCGGCGCCCCACACGCGGACAAAGCCTGCTTGTACGCCGGCGACTGCAGGTTGATCGTGGACGGGAACAGGAGGATTGCTCCGTCGAAATCGGTGATCTCGTTGTAAACGGCCGGGTTGAGGTTGGACGGGACGGAGGTCCGAGGGTCGGGGAACTGCCGGATCCCGTGCTGGCGCATGCACACCGCAATCTTGAGCAGCTTCGCCAGCGTCTGGGCGGAGGGGTGCGTCGTCGAACCCGGGCCAGGAGGGCCACCGGGTAGGAGCTTCCTGCACTTCGCCTGCGCCGCCTTGACCGCCGGCGATGCAGGATTGATTCCGGCACCCAACTGGAACAGCAATCCGCGTCCCGGGCTCGGGTCTGGGAAGTTGGGCACGCCACTGGAGCGCATGCACTCGGCGAACGCCAGCCCCGGGCTGCCGGCGACCGTCGCGGCGGCGCCCGTGGTCGTGGCGGCGCCCGTCCCCGTCGTTGCTGACACCGGCGCGCTCGCGCCGGCCACCGTCGCCGCGGTCGGGCTCCCCGCGCTTCCCCCGCATGCCGCGACCAGGGCGCCACTGACGAGTGTTGCGATGGCGAGCAGGCGCGTCCGCCGTGCGCGGGTCGCCGCTGTGCGATGGATGCTGGTTTGCATCTGGCCTCCTTCAGATGTCCATTCGTGGTGTGGACCGGTTCTACGCGCCGGGCGGTTTCCTCTCGGTTTCCCTCCTCCGCGCGGGCCCCGGCCTCCGCGCCGCGACCGGTGAAACCGCCGTGAAACGCAAGCGCGGTACCTTCATCTGACGAGGAGCAGCCGATGCGGGTGCTTGTGATCGAGGACGACGAGGAACTGGCGGAGACCGTCGCTGCCGGACTGCGCGAGGCGCGGATGGCGGTCGATGTCGCTCTCGACGGGGAGGCCGGACTGACGCGCGCGTTCCTGCACGACTACGAGGTGATCGTGCTCGATCGCGACCTTCCGGTCGTCCATGGCGACGAGGTGTGCGCAAAGCTCGTCGCCGCCGGCGGTCGCAGCCGGGTGCTGATGTTGACCGGCGCGTCGGAGAATGAGGACCTCGTCGACGGACTCGGGCTCGGCGCCGACGACTACCTGACAAAGCCATTCGCGTTCGCCGTGCTCCTCGCGCGGATCGGTGCGCTGGCCCGCCGGGCACAGCCGAGCATCCCTCCGGTGCTCGTGCACGGCGACATCGTGCTCGACACCGCCAAACGCTGCGCGCAGCGCGCCGGCAGACCACTCGTCCTGAGGCCTAAGGAGTTCGCAGTGCTCGAGCTGCTGCTCGCCGCCCAGGGTCGGGTCGTCTCCGCCGAGGAGCTCCTCGAACGCGTGTGGGACGAGGCAGTCGATCCGTTCACGGCGGCGGTCAAGGTCACGATCAGCCGGCTGCGAGCCAAACTCGGGGGTCCCCCTGTGATCGAGACGGTCGCAAAGGCGGGCTACCGCATATGAGCGTCGCCGCGCGGCTGAACAGCCGGATCACCCGGCTGGCTGTCGGGCGACACCTCCCGTACCGGACCGTGCGCGTACGTCTCACGCTGCTCTACGGCGGCCTGTTCCTGCTCTCGGGCGCCGCGCTGATGGCGATCACCTACGCGCTACTGGTCAACGCCGGCTTCGTGTTCAGCCTCCAGAATGGTCCGACGATCACCCCGGGGCAGGCCGGCGTGGTCAGCGCGCCGCCTGGCGGTCTTCCGCTCCCCGGCGCGACGACGCACCCCTCCGCGCAGACGATGGCGCACTGGCTGGGCGTTGCCCAGTGCATGAGAGAGCACGGGATCTCCGAGTTCCCCGACCCCACGACCTCCGTCCCGGAAAACTTCGGCTCTGTCGGCAACGTGACCGATCGCGATGGGGCGATCCTCGTGTTCCCGTACGCGGTCAACCAGGAGTCGCCGGCGTTCATACACGCGGCAACTGCATGCGGGTTCATCGACGGCAACCAACTCGCTCAGGAGAACCGCCAGCGCGCAGGTGCACGGCAACAGCTGCTGATCCAGTCTGGGATCGCGCTCGCTGGCATGTCGCTCCTGTCGCTCGGGCTCGGATGGCTCGTCGCCGGGCGTGTCCTCCAACCGCTCGAGGACTCCTACGAGGCGCAGCGCCAGTTCGTCGCGAACGCCTCACACGAACTACGGGCGCCGTTGACCCGGCAGAGAGCGCTAATCGAGGTCGCGCTCGCGAGCTCGGAGGCGAACGTCGACTCACTTCGACGAGCCCACGAGCGCGTGCTCGCATCCGAGCAGCAGCTCGAGCAGCTGATCGACTCGTTGCTCGCCCTCACCCGCGGCCAGGCGGGGCTGCAGCGCCGCGAGCAGCTCGACCTCGCGGCCCTCTCGCAGTCGATACTCGCGCGCGAGTCAGAACTCGCGGGCCTCGAGCTCGATGTCCGGGCGACGTTCGACCCGGCGCCGACCGCCGGCGATCCACGGCTACTCGAGCGCCTGATCGCCAACCTGATCGACAACGCGATACGCCACAACACGCCCGGTGGTCGTGTCGAGGTCACCACCGGTACCCGCGACCGGCATGCGTTCGTATCGGTCGCGAACACCGGCGCGACGATTCCGCCCGAACAGGTCGAGCGGCTCTTCCAACCGTTCCAACGACTCGAGGCCCGTACCCGCCACGAGAACGGGCACGGACTCGGACTCTCGATCGTCCGGGCGATCGCTACAGCGCATGGCGCCGAGCTCACCGCGCACGCGCGACCCGACGGCGGACTCACCATCGAAGTCTCATTCCCGCCGGCGACGGCGACCGGTTCCCGGATGGCGTTGGCCAACGCGTGGGCCAAACGCCGGAGCCCACGTCCGAGCCTCGGAGACTGACCTTTCCGGACCCCGGGTCCGTCTGGGGTCGCCGTCTGCGAACCTCTGCGCGATGCAGCTCGGTGAGTACGGAGTGTGGACCTCGTATCGCGTGATTGGCGAAGAGAACGCGGGTGAAGCCGCGAAGCTCGTCGAGGATCTGGGGTTCGGCACGTTTTGGCTGGGCGGGTCCCCGCAGCTGCCGGCGCTCCGGCCGCTACTCGAGGCGACCGAGCGGATCATCGTTGCCACTGGGATCTTGAACGTCTGGGCCAGCGAGCCCGAGCGGGTCGCGACTGATTTCGCCGAGCTGGAGGCTCGCTTCCCGGGACGGGTCTTGCTCGGGATCGGGATCGGCCATCCCGAGGCGACCAGTCAGTACACCAGGCCCTTGGCGGCGATGCAGTCTTTCCTCGACGGCATCGACGCGGCAACGGCGCCGGTACCGCGAGGTCGACGGTGCCTGGCCGCGCTTGGTCCGAAGATGCTCGAGTTGAGCGCCGAACGCTCGCTGGGGGCGCACACGTACTTCGTCCCGGTCGAGCACACTCGAGCCGCACGCGAAACTCTCGGACAGGCGGCGATCCTGGCGCCGGAGCTGGCTTGCGTGCTCGATGCTGACGCGCAGTCCGCCCGAGCCAGGGCGCGAGCGTACGCGGCGATGTACCTCGGACTGCGCAACTACACCAACAATCTGCTCAACCACGGCTTCAGCGAGCAGGACATCGCGGGCGGCGGGTCGGACCGGCTGATCGACTCGATCATCCCGCACGGCGGCGCAGACGAGATCGTCGCTGCGGCACGCGGGCACTTGAGCGCCGGCGCCGATCACGTCTGCCTACAGGCCGTCGGCGTCCACGGAATCCCCCGCTCGGAGTGGACCGCGCTCGCGTCCGCGCGTGACGCCGGCGACCCGCGGGAAACCTGAGCGACCGCGGGCGAGCGTCGGCCACCAGCCCGCGGTCACCGTCACCGTCACCTCGGCGGGGCCGCCGCGGGCGAGTCCGGATCCTCCCGGGGCCCCTGGTCGCCGAACCTCTCGACCGCACTGCTCGCCTTCTGCCCGTACTTGGCGATCTTGTCGGTGTACTTGCCGTGCGTCTTCTTGTCGACGGCTGCGCCGGCCGTCTCCATCGCGCCCTGGATCTCGTCCTTGTGCTCCCCCACCGTCTCCTGCGCCTGCTTACGCAGATCGGTGAGCTTGTCGCGCAGTCCCATTTCTCGCTCCTGTCGATCGACGCAACCCCGTCCGCCGAAGCTTACGTGGGCCGCGCTCACCACGCGGATAATTCGACGGGATGCACGTCGGCATTGCGGATCATCTCGGCTGGGCCATCGCGGTGACCGCATCGGGCGACCACGAGGTGGTGGACCGCCGCCGGATCGAGCTGGTCGAACCCGAGATGACGGCGGCGCCGATCCATTACGAGAGCCGGCATCTGGATGTCGCCGCCACGGAAGTGCTGGTCGCCCAGGTACGAGCGTCCGTCGTGCGTGCGACGTCCGCAGCGCTCGATGAGCTGGCGAGCGCACTGCCCGGGCCGGTCCGCTCGATCTCGCTGCGAGCGTGGCCCGTCAACTTCCCCGATGACATCGCCGTTCAACGCCGCGCCCCATATGAAGCCCGGGCCGACGCGATCATGTACCGGCAGGAGCTCTCCGAGCTCGCGTACGCTCGGGGCTGGGAGGTCAATGTCTATGAGGCCAAGGCAGTGGTGGATCAGGCGGTCAGGATGCTGGCCGAGCGCGCCGACGAAGTCCTGAACGGACCTCGAGCCACGATCGGGCCACCCTGGACGAAGGATCATCGGGTGGCGCTCGCCGCGACGATCTTGGCCTGCCGAGCCGCGGCGAGCTGAGGTTGTGGGCCGTGAGGCCGCCTTGGCGCTACGTCGTCAGTACGGCCCGAAGCTCAGGCGGTACTTCGGCAACCGGATGCGGCGGTTCGCTGAGCGCGAGCGCCGGGACCCGGTCGCCCGACCGCTGTCGCTGACTCGAAGGCCGGCACGGCTGGCCGTTGGCCAGGATCACACCGTCGCTGCAATGGGCCTCGACCACCCCGTTGCCGAACTGCTCCGCATACAGCCGCGCGTACACACCGCCCTGCGCGAGGAGCTCGTCGTGGGTGCCGCGCTCGACGATCGTGCCGTTTTCGATGGCGAAGATGACATCGGCGTTTCGGATCGTCGAGAGCCGGTGCGCGATCGCGATCGTGGTCCGGCGCTGGATGAGGGATTCGAGCGCCCGTTGAACCACTCGCTCGCTTTCGGTGTCCAGCGCCGAGGTGGCCTCGTCGAGGACGAGAATCGGCGGGTCCTCGAGGATCACGCGCGCGATCGCCATCCGCTGGCGCTCCCCGCCCGAGAACCTGTAGCCCCGCTCGCCCACGACGGTGTCGTAACCGTGCTCGAGCGCGGTGATGCGGTCGTGAATGAAGGCGGCCTTCGCGGCGGCCACCACTTCCTCGTCGGTTGCGGTCGGCCGCCCGTAACTGATGTTCTCGCGCACGGTGCCTCCGAACAGATAGCTCTCTTGGGTGACTACGCCCACGGCGTGTGCGATCGTCGCAGCCGTGAGGTCACGCACGTCGTGACCGTCGATCGTGACCGCCCCTTTCTCGACGTCGTAGAGCCGCGGGATCAAATACGAGATCGTCGTCTTGCCCGCTCCGGAGGGTCCGACCAGCGCCGCAAGCTGCCCGGGTGTCGCCAGCAGCGAGACGTCGCGCAGCGCCTCCTCCGGCGCGGGCGGTCCGCCGTCTTCGCCGCCGCCATACCGGAACGACACATGCTCGAGTGCGACTTCGCCGCGAATCTCGCTCGCGTCGAGGTCGAGCGCGTCAGGCCGATCGGTGATTCGCGGCGGAAGATCGATCAGCTCGAAGATCCGCCCGAACAGCGCCAGCGATGACTGAACATCGACCGAAACCTGGAGCAGTTGGTTGATGGGGAACAGCAGCCGGGTCTGCAGGGTCGTGAATGCCACCAACGTCCCCGCCGAGAGGTCACCGCTGGTGCCCTGCAGCCCGGCGACGAGATACACGAGCGCCGGGCTGATCCCGAAGAACGCCTGGGTGATCGCGAAGAACGATCGCCCGACGATCGCCTGTCGGATCTGCAGTTCGGCTTGGTTGGCGTTCTCGGCCCTGTAGCGATCAACCTCGTGCTGCTGGCGGCCGAACACCTTCGCCAACAGGACCCCGGACACCGACAGGGTCTCCTGGGTGATCGAACCCATCGCCGCGAGCGAAACCTGGGCGTCGCGACGAGCCTTCCGCCGCGCGCGTCCGACCCGGCCGCTGAACAGCACGAACACCGGCGTCGCGGCCAGTGAGATGGCCGTCAGGAGGGGCGACAGCAGCAGCATCGCCACCACCGAGGACACGAGCGTGACGATGTTGCTGACCACCGACGACGCGGTCGAGGTGATCGTCGTCTGCACCCCGCCGACGTCGTTGGCCAGCCTCGACTGAACCTCCCCGCTGCGAGTCGCCGTGTAGAACGCCAGCGAGAGCTGCTCGAGATGCTCAAACAGCCGGTCACGAAGCTCCTGCAGCACGCGGTTGCCGACTACCTCGGTCAAATACGCCTGGGCGACGTTCAGGACCCCGTTGACGATTGGGATCGCGATCAACGCCGCCACCAACGGATACAGCGCCGAGAGATCGGGGCCGCCTCGAACGAACAGAGCATGGTCGAACACCCGACGGACCAGCAACGCGCTGATCACGCTCAACACCGACGTAATCAAGATCATCGCGAGGATCACCGTCAGCACGCCCCAATGGGGCCGGAATAGACGCACGATCCGCCGCCCCAGCCTGGGCGGATCGGCCTGAGGAACCGATGTGGTCATCGCCCGAGGCTAACCGGCACCGGCGATGGTCTCGACAGCCGGTCTGAGCCGACGGTGCCCCTCGAGCGTTATTTTTCAACGGCATGGCGGTGTCCGGGTTCCTCACTCCGAGGGTCGAGGAGCGCAAGGTTCCGGTCCACCGATGGATCGCTCTCCAGGCCGAGTTGCTTCGCCACGCACACGGCCACCGTGTCCCGGCCGCGAACGCAGTCCTCCGTTTCGCCGGCCTCATTCCTGGCGCGCCGGCCGGTCACGCCGATCCGCTTGGCGTCGACTCAGCGCGACTGGCGGTCGCCAAGGACCACTGGTATCTGGACCTGGGCGACGCGCTTGCCCATGGGACCGACGAGGTCGACACTCGATTCGAAGCCGCGGCCGATGCGATCCACGCGGGCGACGTCGACGCACTGCGCCGCCTGCTCGACGCGCAGCCCGCACTCGTGCAAATGCGCTCCCCATTCCCGCACCGGCAGACGCTGCTTCATCACGTAGCCGCGAACGGGATCGACGCCGTGCGCGCTTACTTCGGCACCGACGGCGTTCTCCGCGGTGACGTTGCACCCTCGAGCGGATCGGCGCACACGGTCCGAAGCTCGCGCCCGATCGGATCGTCGAGTACTCGCTGATCTGGGCAGCGGCCCACGACCGCCGCCAGGTCGTCGAATACCTCCTCACCAAGAACCCCGATCTTCGCGTGACCGAGCCCCGCTTCCACGCGACCGCGCTCGGGGTCGCCCGGTACTTCGAGAACGACGAGATCGTCGCGCTACTCGAACCGATCACGCCCCACGCCCGAACGGCGCCTGGCTGACTGATCGAGGGCGATGCCCCCCGACGAGCAGGCCGACGATGGCCAACACCACGGCGGCGGCGAAGACGACGTTGAGGATCAGGACGATGGTCATTGGGTCTCCATGGTTACGCTGGTGTTGACGACGTTGCTGCGCCCGGCTGGATCCATTTCGGGGGAGCGTCGTTATGCCGTCGCGGTCCGGGGGCGAAAGAAACGGAGCCGCCGGGGCGTGAGCGTCAGTCGCCGTTTGCGGCGAAGCTGAGCGGCGGTTTGCGCGCGCCGCGCCTCGCGCAGCAGATCGTTGATGTGCTCTTGGCCGAGCGCGTAGGTCAGGGTGTTGGTCATCGTGGTCTCCTTTGGGCGGGTTGTGCTTGACGGGCCAGAGCTTCCGCCAGGCCGCTCAAATACCGCTCAGAGATTTCTCAACGGCGCTTTGAGCGTCGTTGGGCCGCCCGCTCCACGGCAGGGCTGAAGAGCCTCCAGGCTGGCTGCGAAAGGCGCCTGCCGCGCGAGGGTGCGGATGTATACTCGCGCGGCGGATTGAGGCGTATTAGGGGGCTCGGGTGGAGCTCAGTGTTCTGGGGCCGTTGAAGTGCATCGCCGAGGGCCGTGAGCTGGCGCTAGGCAGCTTGCAGCAGGCGGGCGTTGCTTCGCTCTCTTGCTGATCCAGGTCGGCGAGCCGGTATCGCGGGATCGGCTCGTCGACGAGTTGTGGGGGGAGCGGCCGCCGGCCAGCGCGGGGCATGCGGTGCAGGTGTACGTGTCCGGCATCCGCAAGGCCCTGCGCGGCTGCGAGGCTGAGGTGCGGGAGCACGGGCTCGGGCTACCTGCTCGAGGTCGACCCGGACCGCATTGACGCTCGTCGGTTTGAGCGGCTTGTGGGGGAGGCGCAGCGTCTGCTCGCGGACGATTCGGGCAGGGCTCGGGGATTGTTCGAGCAGGCGCTGGGGTTGTGGCGCGGAAAGCCACTGGCCGAGTTCGCCGAGTTCGAGTTCGCACACCAGGAGGCCGACCGACTCCAGGAGCTGCACGCGGTCGCACTCGAGGGTCTGGTGGAGGCGCGGCTGACGGCTGGAGAACAGGCGGCGGTGATCGGTCAGATCGCCGGCCTGGCCGCGGCAAACCCGTTGCAGGAGCGGCCGCGACGTTTGTTGATGCTGGCGCTGTACCGGTCAGGGCGGCACGCCGAGGCGCTGGCGGCCTATCGGGGACGCGGTCGCGGCTTTTGACGAGATTGGCCTTCAGCCCGGACCGGAGTTGAGAGCACTGGAGGAGGCGATCCTGCGCCACGATCCCTCGTTGCGCGCGCCGTCTGCCGGACCGGTCGAGGCATTCGCCGGGTCAAAGCCGCCTCGCCCAGCAGAGGGAGGCTGGCCGTTGCCGACGGCGCTGCGGTCGGCTCCAAGGGCGGCGTTCGTCGGGCGGGCGTATGAGCGCGCCGTGATCGAGATGTCAGGTGATCAGGCCCGTGAGGGCGCGCGGCGGGTGGTGCTGATCTCTGGGGAGCCGGGGATCGGCAAGAGCCGTTTGGCCGCGTACGCGGCGCAGCGTGCCCACGGTGATGGTTTTGCGGTGCTGTGGGGTGCGTGTTCGGAGGAGCTAGCGGTGCCTTATGAGCCGTGGATCGCGGTCTGTTCGCAGTTTGTGGAGCACGCGCCGATCGAGTTGCTGGAACGGCACGTTGAGCGTCATGGCGGTGAGCTCGCGCGGTTGGTACGCGACCTCCGACGACGGCTGCCAGCGGCGCCGGAGCCTGAGAGCTCCGATCCGGAGACCGAACGGTTTCTGCTGTTCTCGGCCGTGGCCGGCGCGCTGGTGGAGCTGGCCGGCTACACGCCGGTGTGTTTGGTGCTCGACGATCTGCATTGGGCGGACGGGCAATCGGTGGCGCTGCTCAAGCACGCGGCGAGGGCCGCGGAGTCGAGCGCGCTCCAAGTGATCGTTGCGTTCCGTGATTCGGACCTGGGAAGGGATCATCCGCTGAGCGCGGTGCTCGCCGATTTGCGGAGAATCGAAGGCGTTGACCGGATCGCGTTGCGCGGTCTGGCGGTCACCGAGGTGTCCGAGGTGATGGCGGCAGCGGCAGGGCATGCGCTCGATGCTGATGCGTTGTCGCTGGCCGGGGAGATCACCAGCGAGACGGACGGCAATCCGTTCTTCGTGGGGGAGGTGCTCCGCAGCCTCGTCGAGTCCGGGCGACTCCTCTACGACGAGCGCACCGAGCGCTGGAGCGTCGATCGCTCGGCCCCTATGGGGTTGCCCGAGAGCGTTCGGGATGTGATCGGGCGCCGCGTGGACCGGCTCGGGGATCAGGCGCGGGAGGTGCTCACGTCAGGGGCGGTAATCGGCCGCTCGTTCGAGCTCGAGTTGTTGACGAGGCTCGTGGATTTGAGCGAGGAGCGATTGCTTGATGTGCTCGACGCGGCAGTCGCGGCGTCGCTGCTCGATGAGTCGACGGATCAGGCGGGGCGGTTTCGGTTCGTGCACGCGCTGATCAACCAGACCTTGTATGAGGCGGTCGGTCCTACGAGGCGCGCGCGGATGCACCATCGGGTGGCGGAGGCACTCGAGGACCTCTACGGGCCGGACCCGGGCGAGCACGTGGGTGAGCTGGCGCTCCATTGGCGACTGGCCACGATGGCGATCGACACGCGCAAGGCTGCCGACTACGCGTTCCGCGCCGGGCAGCGCGCGCTTGACAGCCTCGCGCCGGCGGAAGCGGCCAAGCTGTTCGGGGATGCGCTGGAGCTGCTTGGCCCGATCGAGGATTCCGAACGCTGCCGAGCGCTGATCGGGCTGGGCCAGGCGCAGCAGCTGACCGGCGATCCGGCGTATCGCAAGACGCTGCTGCATGCCTCCCGGATCGCCGCGGCGCTCGAAGATGCCGACCTGGCTGCCGGCGCCGCCTTGGCCAATACCCGTGGTTTCATGAGCCTGATCGGCGACCTCGACGAGGAGCGGGGCGATGCGATCGAGCGTGCGCTCGAGTTAGATGATCGGTCCGACGCGAGCCGGCGGGGCCAGCTGCTCGCGCTGCAGTCGCAAGAGCTGCTCTACGAGCACGACCGGGCCCGGCGACAGGCGCTCGCCACCGAGGCTTTTGCGCTCGCGGGGGAGATCAGCGATCCGCGAGCCAAGGCTCGCACGCTGCAGCACGCTTTTCACGGGCTCTGGAGCCCCGACATGGTCGCGGTACGAGCGGGCGTGGCCGACGATCTCCTCGCGAACGCGAGAGCCGCCGAGGATCGCGCGCTCGAATTCTGGGCCTTGTATGTCGCCCAGCACGTCAGCTTCGAGACAGGCGATTTTGCGCGGGCGCAGCTTGTGATGGACCGCCAGCGGGAACTGGCAGCGGCGCTCGCTCAGCCGACGCTGAGCTGGATCGCGAAGGTCCACGACGCCGCCTGGGAGCTGGTCAGGGGCGACCTGGTCGCCGGGGAACGTCTGGCCAGACTGGGTCTCGAGGCCGGCAACGCGGCCGGTCAAGCGGACGCTCTGCAGGTCTACGGCGAGCAGCGGGCGCTGATTCGGACATACCAGGGCCGCGGCGACGAGCGGCTGATCGAGTGAGTCGGCAAGCCGCCATCGCCCACCCCCGGATGGCGGTGTGGGCGGCATCACAAGCGCACTACGAAGTTCATTTCGGGCGTCCTGAGGCAGCCGCGGCGATCCTCCGCGACGCGGTCGAGAGCCGGCTTGAGCGGGTCGGCTGGGACACGCTGCGGTTAGTCACGCTTGCGTTCTACGCGGACGCCGCCACGCGCCTGCACGCAGTCGACGCCGCGGCGCTCGTGCGCGAACTGATGGTGCCCTGGAGCGATCAGTTCGTCTGGGGCGGCGCCTGCGGTTACGGCCACGTCCGCTTGTGGCTCGGGGTGCTGGCGGCGACCTTGGGACGAGACGCCGAGGCGGACGAGCACTTTGCCTTCGCGTGCCGATTCCACCGCGACCACGGGCTCGGCTTGTGGGACGCCCGATCGCAGCTCGGCTGGGCCGAGGCGCTCACGGCTCGAGGTGAGCACCAGCGAGCGAAGGAGCACGCGTCGCGCGCGTTCGATCTGGCCCGCGCGAACGGCTACGACCTGATCGAGGGGCTGGCCGCGCCGATCGCAAACGCTCGCGCCGTGACAGGTACCTGATGCCAGTGCCCCCCGCGTAAGGGTCACGTTGCTTACGCAAAACTGAGAAAGGACCGACATGACAGAAACACCGACGGAGTCAACCGACATCCACGCGGCGGCAGCACAGCAGGACGTGTCACTCCCCTACGGGCACCTCGACCTGAGCGAGCAGGGCTTCGCGAATTGCCCTGCCATACCGTACTTGGCAAATAAGGACGGGAAGCCGGATTCCGGATACGGCCTCCTCGGCAAGCCGTTCGCTCTCGGCGTGCGCGCGAACAAGCCCAAGGAATACGGCGAGCTCCGCTCTAAGAAATACAAGATCGGCGATCACGAGGCATCTGTCTACTCGTTCCTCTATCCCCCCACCGCACCGCCGCAGTGGAGCCCGCTGAATGCGCTGGCGCTCGACGACCCGAGCAAGTTCACCCTGCTTTGGGCCAATAGCGTGTCCGGGAGCTCAACAGACCTCGTTCAGCCCTTCGCCGACACGCTGACCAAACCCACGTCAGCGACGGACAGCTTCTGGCCGACCATCGCCAGCTTCGGGCTGCCGTTCAACCTCCTCATCCTCTCGAAGGTCGCTCCGCAAGGCCGTGCCGCCCTCGCCGCCGAGTTCGGCGGCGCCTGGGCGGCCGACGACATGGACGCCCTGGCAGCGGCGGGGCTGCTGTACCAGATCGACATGAGAATCATGGCGCTCGACCCGGCCACTCGAACCCACCCGGGCAGTACCGAGGTGCGCTTCACGCCAGGCACGCTCACCGTGCTTCAGCAGGATCCTCAGTCCAAGGCGCTCACTCCGGTCCTGATCCAGGTGTCCCCTAAGGACGGCCCGACGCAAACCTACCGGTCCGGCGACAACGCATGGCTGTATGCGCTCCAAGCGGCCAAAACCTCGATCACCGTGTATGGCATCTGGCTGGGACACGTTTACCACTGGCATATCGTCACGGCCGCGATGCAAATGACCATGTACAACCGGCTCCCCGCCGGCCATCGACTACGGCCGCTGCTGGAACCGCAGTCGCAGTTCCTCATCGATTTCGATTACATCCTGCTCGAGGTCGTATGGGACAGGCTCGCTCCACCCACCCCGGTGGATGGCCCCGGGTCACTCCTCGAGCTGCTCGACCGATTCGCTGCGGGTCGTGAGTTCTTCGACGACGATCCGCCGAACACACTGAGACAGCTTCGGCTCGATCCGGCGGACTTCACGGTGGATCGGGACGAGCCATGGGACGCGTATCCGGCGGTGGGCTTGCTGCTCGACATCTGGAACATCACCCACAAGTACGTCGAGACCGTCGTCGACAACCTCTACCCGAATGACAACGAGGTGGCAAGCGACACCGGACTGAAGGCCTGGATGGACGCGAGCCGCGACCCATCTCAAGGTAACGTGCGGGGCTTGCCGGAGATGAAGACACGCGACGATCTGATCGCGGTGCTCACGAGCCTCCTCTACCGAGTCACCGCGCACGGCGCCGCGAGCCTCAATCCGTCGGTCAACCCGGTGATGTCCTTCGTCGCGAACTTCCCGCCGTGCCTCCAGAGCGCCCAGGTCCCAGAGCCGAGCGCTGAGCTAAGCCCCAGCGAACTGCTCGACCTCATGCCGCACACCGGCACGCTGGGCGGGATGACGACGTTCTACTACACCTTCGCTTACACGCCGCCGGACGCGCCACTTATCCCAGCCGGCGGAGTCGACAAGGAGCCCCAGTTCCAGCCGCCGTACAAAAACTGCAACCCGGCGCTGGTCGCCTACAGGTCGGACATACAAGAGTTCATCGTCCGGTACGAGAAGACATGGAACAGAGCGCTTGCGCGGATACGGGGCCACGACGCGGAGATACCGCCGTACGCCCAGGGCCAAGACCAGCAGTGGCCTCGCAGCATCGAGATCTGAGGTTAGACTGTGGCCGACGCGGACCGCGTTGGCTCGGGGCCTGCGTACCGAAGGTAGAAGCGGTCATAGCCGAAACGGTCTTGTGCGCGGTCGATGAGTGGTGAGCCCCTGTGCTCCTCCATACGGACATACCGACGCGACCTCAGGTGACCCGGCTGTTTGTCAGCCGCAACCCCGCGAGCGTGTCCATCTACGTCCCCACCGACCCAGTCTCGGTCAACGTCGGTGAGCGGATCGAGCTGGGCAACCTCGCGACTGAGGCCTTGGCGCAGCTGGGTGACGCGGGTATCCCCAAGCGGGAGGTCCTGGCGATCGAGCAGGAGATCGGTGACCTGATCGAGGACGAGGAGTTTTGGCGTTACCAGGCCCGGAGCCTCGCGATCCTCGCCACGCCCGAGGGCCTCACCACCTTCCGGCTACCGAACCGGCTGCTCAGCACGGCCGTCGTATCCGACCGGTTCCATCTCAAACCTCTCCTCCGTGCGGTGACGTTTCCGCAGGTCGCGCTCGTGCTCGCGCTGGCGCAGGGCTCGGTGCGTCTCGTGGAGGTCTCGGCGGACAGCGAGCCTGCGGAGGTCGCCGTTCCCGACCTGCCGCGGGACGCCGCCAGCGCGGCAGGTCGCTCCTCGCTCGCGGACAGAGCACCGATACGGCGGATCCAGGGCTCCGAAGGCCGCAAGCTCCGTCTGCGGCAGTACGCCCGCCAGATAGATCAGGCGCTGCGCCCGTTTCTGGGCGGAATCGGCGTGCCTCTCGTCCTCGCTGCCGTCGAGCCGCTGGACAGCATCTTCAGATCGGTCAACTCGTACCCGCTTCTGGCGGCGACCACGATCGCAGGTAACCCCGAACGCACTCCGGATGCCGAGCTTGCCGCGGGCGCACGCGAGGTTCTCGACGAGCTGTACGCGCAGGAGCTGCGCGAGATCCGCGAGCTCTTCGATGTCCGGCTGACGGAGGGTCGAGCGCTATTCGACATTGCAGACGTAGCCCGCGCGGCCACCTATGGCGCGATCGACACGGTGTTGGTCGACATCGACGAGGTCGTACCCGGTTCGATCGACGAGCAGAGCGGCGCGGTGATCCTGTCCTCCACCGCCGACGCCGATCGATTACGGAGTCGTCGACGAGATCGCTCGGCGCACCTGGCTCGCCGGCGGACGGGTGCTCGCCGTCCGCCGGGACGACGTCCCTGCCCAGGGCTCGGTTGCCGCGATCCTTCGCTACCCGATCTAGCAAGAGCCACGGTTACGCTTTCCCCGGCCTTTGGGGTGTCAGCACCCGTATCGAAGCAATCCGTTGCGGTGAGACCTAGGCTGACGAGAGACATGACGACTGACACGAGCGTCGAGCCCAACTCGCTGTCATCGAGCCCAGTCTCCCAGGCTCGGCCGCCCATTCGGATCGTGCTCGCCGACGACTCATATCTCGCTCGGCTCGCGCTCACGCACCTGTTCGAGGGCGTCCCGGCGATACGCGTCGTCGGCGAATGCAGCGACGGGGCAGCCGTCGCACCGGTCCTCGATGAACAGCAAGCGGATCTGCTGATCACTGACATCCGCATGCCGCCGTCGGGCCACGACGAGGGCATCCGGCTCGCCGCGCGCCTGCGCGAGACTCATCCCGCGCTTGGAGTGATCGTGTTGAGCGCCTACGCGGAGGTTGCGTACGCGCTGAGGCTGTTCGAGCATGGCTCCGATAGCCGCGGATACCTGCTCAAAGACCGCATTCGCGATCGCCAGCAGGTCATCGACGCGGTAGTCACCGTGGCTGACGGTGGTTCAGTCACCGATCCGACGGTGGTCGACGAGCTGATCTCCTCGCAGATGGCAAGCACGCGATCCCGGCTCGACGAACTGACCCCGCGCGAGCTCGAGACGCTGGCGCTGGTAGCCGAGGGACGTAGCAACGCCGATATCGCCGAGCAACTCGTGCTCACCAAACATGCGATCGAGAAGCATGTGAACGCGATCTTCGCCAAGCTGGATCTGGGCGATCCGGATCACGTGAGCCGCCGAGTCAAGGCCGCGCTCCTGTACCTGGCCGATCGAGGTCCGCGGCCTCCAACCAGGGCCACCTGAGTCCCGCCCGGACCCGCCGTGCCCCCAGCCTTGGAGGGCAAACCTGCGCCCGGATACCATCGGTACAGGTAGTCGCCCGCGCCGGTCTTCAAACCCGGGGTTTCCTCACAAGAGCTAACCGGAATGTCCGTGCGTACTAGCAATCGTGTCCCCCGCTGGTCTCGGAAGCGAGGCGTGGCTGGGCGAGTCCGAGATGGCCGCGAGGGTACGGGAGTTCGATTGGGAACAGACCCCGTTCGGACCGATCGCGACGTGGCCGCAGAGCCTCAAGTCCGCGGTCGCGATCTGTTTGCACTCGGGGTTCCAGATGGCGATCTACTGGGGGCCGGAGCTCAACTGCATATACAACGATGCCGAGCGCGACGCGATGCCCGACCTGCATCCCGCAGCGCTTGGCATGCCCGCGCGGGAGCTCCTGCACGATTCGTGGGACATCGTCGGGCCCGAGTTGCGTGCCGTGATGGATCGAGGCGAGGCCACCTGGGCCGAGGATCGGCCGCTCACGTCCGACCGCCGTGGCCAGTTTGAGGTGTGTTACTTCACCTACTCCTACAGCCCAATCCTGGATGATGACGGCACGGTGGGCGGCGTTCTGCTGGTGGCCCAGGACACGACCGCGCGCGTGCTGGCCGAGGGGCGGATCGACGCGATTCGCGAGCGCGAGCTGAGAGTGCTGCTCAGCGACCTCCGTGCGGCGCAGCGGCGTGTGGCCGCCGCTGGAGATGCCGAACGCCGCCGGATCGAGCGGGACCTACACGACGGCGCACAACAACGGTTGATGGCGATTCGGCTTGAGCTCGCGATGGCTCGGGAAATCCTCGATCGCGATCCCCAGACGGCGAGCGACAGGCTGGAGGCGCTGCACCACGAGCTCGACGAGACGTTGGAGGAGCTGCGTGAGCTCGCGCATGGGCTATTCCCGGCGCTCCTCGCCAGCGACGGTCTGTACGCCGCGCTTCAATCAGCGGCTCGCCACTGCGCGATCCCGGTCACGGTCGCAGAGGCGGACATCGGTCGGCCGCCTCGTTCGATCGAGAACGCCGCATATTTCTGTTGTCTGGAGGCACTACAGAACGCCGCCAAGCATGCCGGTCCGGGGGCGAGCGCGTCGATCCGCGTCCGGGTAGCAGCCGGGCTGCTCGAGTTCCGGGTATCCGACAACGGGCAGGGGTTCGATCCGGCCACGGTTCGTCCCGGGTACGGGATCGTCAACGTCCGGGATCGAGTCGCAGCGCTCGGCGGTCACGTCGAGGTGACCTCTGCGCGAGGGCGTGGGACCACGGTGGTCGGCCGTATGCCGCTCTCCTGAGAAGTGCCTTCCGTGTCGGAAAAGGGTGCGGTCACCCGCCTCCTCGGGGTGTGGGCACCCGACTGCGTTGCGGCCGCGTGGGCACGCTCTTAGACTCGCCGCTTCAGCCCGGCGCAAGGAGAGTTCATGCCCTCGAAAGGCCACGACCGCCGACGCCGCGCCGTTATTCTGGCGCTGGGCGTTGTCGTACTCATCGCCGCGGGGGTCGCCGGCGCGATCATTGGGAACTCGAGCAATTCGCCGTCGAGCGCGACGACCACAGCCGACGAAGCGACCGCGTCATCGTGCAATGTCACTTCGATCGCCGATCAGGAGCTTCCCTCGGTGGTCACGATCTTTGCTGGCAGCGGCGGGGCGAGCGGCGTGGGCTCAGGAGAGGTCATCCGCTCGGACGGATACATCCTCACCAACAATCACGTGATCTTGCCCGCGGTTCCGGGTGGAGGTCTGCAGGTCGTGTTCTCTGACGGGAGCACGGCCACCGCCACGATCACCGGGAGGGACCCGCTGACTGATCTGGCCGTGATTCGAGTCAGCGACAAATCCGATCTGCGAACGATCTCGGTCGGCAATTCATCGAATCTCCGGATCGGTCAGGGCGTGGTCGCGCTCGGCGCTCCACTGGGTCTGTCCAGCACGGTGACAAGCGGGATCGTGAGCGCGCTTGGCCGCACCGTCCACGTCCCGGGGGAGGCGTCACAGACCGCGCTCCTGATCGACGCCGTGCAGACCGACGCGGCTATCAATCCGGGCAACAGCGGTGGCGCCCTCGTCAACTGCTCTGGCGATTTGATCGGGATTCCCACGGCAGGCGCCACGGTTCCCTCTCCCTCCGGTCAGGCCAGCGGCGGCAGCATCGGGCTGGGCTTCGCGATTCCGGTCAACCTCGCCATCAAGGTGGCCGACGAGATCATCGCCACCGGCACCGTGACCCACGCGTTCATCGGAATCCAGGCCGAACCTCTGTCCGCCACCGCGACGGGCCAAAGCGGGACCCAGGGCCTGAGAGTGGCCGCCGTTGTAGCTGGTGGTCCGGCCGCTGCCGCGGGGCTGCAGGTCGGGGACATCATCAAGTCGATCGACGGCCAAACCGCCGAGAGCAGCGATCAGCTGATGGCCGTGACGCTCACCAAACGCGCCGGGGATCGGGTTGAGATCGGTTATGAACGCAACGGCAGCTCAGGCACGGCGACCATAACGTTGGCCGCCCGGTCTTGATGTCGCCGATTTAGCGGCAGCGGGTTCGGCTGATCATGGGACGCCGCCACGTACCCCCGCGGGCTCTGATCGGCGGCGTCATCGCGGGGCTGGTGATGCTGCTGGTCGGGATCTGGCTCGGCGGCCATCCAAGCGACCTGCCCTCGCCGCTGCGCGGCGGTCCGTTCGAGAGCCGGCGCACTG
Organism: uncultured Solirubrobacterales bacterium; assembly: GCA_963849675.1. Taxonomy (GTDB): domain Bacteria; phylum Actinomycetota; class Thermoleophilia; order Solirubrobacterales; family Solirubrobacteraceae; genus Palsa-465. The sequence goes on from CAWKIW010000003.1 coordinate 291,607, forward strand.
AACCGGTCACCGAGCAGGCCCTGGACATCCTGACCAGGCGGTACTACCGGCCGCTTGATCGCTCGAGCCTCGTCGACGTGGGACTGTCGGGCATGGTCGCCAGCCTCGATGACCGTTACTCGCACTACATCGACCCAAGCGCCTACAAGGCATCCATGAACGAATCCGAGGAGCACATCGGTGGGATCGGAATCGAAGTCATGCGCGAGGAATCGGGGCTGCGGGTTACCAACGTATCCGAGGGCTCGCCGGCCTCCGAGGCTGGCCTCATGCGCGGCGATCTCATCATCAAGGTCGGGTCGATTTCATTGGCGGACAAGCCCGCGGACTATGGCTCGAACCTGATCCGCGGTCCGATTGGCACGCGTGTGGCGCTCACGGTTCTGCGTGACGGCACCGAGCACATCATTTCGGTCGTACGAGCGAAGCTCATGATGCCCGTGGCGCTGGGGCGGATGCTCAGCTACCACTCTGTGCGCATCGGCTATGTACGGCTGACCACCTTCAGTGAAGGCTCGGCCGACGAGTTGCGCGCCGAAACGCAGACGGTGATGCGTGAGCGAGCCCAGGCGCTGATCCTCGACCTGCGCGGGAACGGCGGGGGCCTGATCAGCGAGGCGATCAACGTGGCGAGCATCTTCATCCCCCACGGCACGATCATGTCCGCCGAGGAGCGCAACCGGCCCCGACGGGTGTATGAGGCGCAGGGCGACGCGATCGCGGCCCAGATCCCGTTGGTCGTGCTCGTCGATCACGGTACGGCCTCGTCGGCGGAGATCGTCACCGCAGCGCTCCAAGATCACGGCCGAGCCAAGGTTGTCGGCACGCACACCTACGGGAAGGGCGTCTTCCAGATAACCGAGCGATTGAATAACGGCGGCGCCCTGGACATCACGATTGGTCAGTTCTTCACTCCTGACGGTCGCAACCTGGGCGGTGGCGGCGCACGGCAGGGCGCCGGTGTCACCCCCAACATCTATGCGGCCAACAATCCGGACGCCGAGCGCGACGAAGCGCTCACCGTCGCCGAGCGTACGGTAGCCGCTGAGGTTCAGTGACCGCCCACGCGCGAGGTCACCGCTGGCCGACCGAGCATCCGCTCTCCTGAGGCGGGCCGAACTTCAGATGCGTCAGTGCGCCGGCAAGCGCTCCCCGCCGGCGCTCGCCGCGAGTGCCTTCGCGGCCCGCCCGGCAACCGTCAGCGCGACCACCGCGTCGTCCGCGCCGGCGCCTTCGAGCGGGGCGCCCCCGAGCGCGCGGGCGAACGCCTCCGCCTGGCGGACCATCCCATCCTCGAACGCCCGCTGACCGTCCGTGTCCCACATGAACTCGAGCCGTTCATGGCCGTCGGTTCCCCACACCTCGAGCCAGCACGAGTCCTCGTGCGGGAACCGACGCCCGAGCGAGACGACGACTGCGCTCCCCGCGGACATCGAGGCGAGGATCGTCGCGTTGTCGGGGTCGTCGCCGGGACGCCCCGGGCTGGCGCCCGCCGCGGTCGCCCGGATCGACTCGAACTCCTGGCCGAGCAGCCACCGGGCCTGATCGAACTCGTGGACTCCCATGTCGACGGCGATCCCGCCGCTGTGGCTGCGGAACGCCTCGGTCGGCAGTTCGTGGTCCCACTGAAAGCAGCACAGCTGGATGATCTCGCCGAGCTCGCCCGCTGCGATCCGCCGTCTGAGCGCTTGGAGCTCGGGCACGAACCTGCGCCAGTATCCGACTTGGAGCAGGACCCCGGCGGCGGCGGTCGCGGCTGCCGCCTCCCGCGCCTGCTCGACGCTCACCCCGACCGGCTTCTCGCACAAGGTCGGGACGCCCGCCGCCGCAAACCGGGACACCAGTTGCGCGTGCCGATCGGACGGTGCCGCGATCAGAACGCCGTCCGGAGTGGAGCTGGTGAGCAGCTCCTCGACCGACTCGTAAGTGGCGATCCCGTTCCGGGCCACGGACGCACGTGCGGGCTCGAACGGCTCGACTACGCCGGCCAGCCGCAAGCCCGCGGCACGCCTGAGCGCTCCGAGGTGAACGGAGCCCATGCGGCCGGCTCCGACGACGGCTATCCGCGGTAGCTCAGAGACCATGACCGCGCAGATACTCGCGGGTTTCGGCCACGATCGTCCAGCCCGTCGAACAGCTGGCCCACATCAGCGTCGAATTGCTGCTCGACGGCCAGGTTCGGGACATATCTCGGGACACGTCTAGCGCAAAACTCTCGGGGCCGGCCGCCATAACTTCGGGGTGTTCCCCCATGCGCCTCAGAGCTGACTGGATCAGTCTCCTCGCAATGAGCAACAGCTCGAGGACGCGCGTCGCGGCGATCCCGACGACTTGTCAAGACACGATCAAGGTGTGTGAGCCTCACCCTGGGGTGTCTGGCTGGTCGGGCAGCTTGAGGGCAGTATGAGCGGTGCGCTCGCCGACCGTCGGCAAGCCGAGCATTCGGTCTCCTTCAGACCTGTCTCACCTGGGGGGTGACGTAGATGAAGGCCCTGGCAAGAACGTTCGTGGTGTTGGTGGCGCTGGCGCTGCCGGCGGCGGCAGGCGCGAGCACGATCAGCGTCAACACGACAACTGACACGCTGGGCGCGAACGCGTGCTCACTGCGCGAGGCGATCTCGGCGGCGAACGCCCCGGGCTCGCAGGTCGGCGACTGCACGGTCGCGAGCGCGGGCGCCGACACGATCGTCCTCGGCTCCGGCGATTATGAGCTTTCGCTCGCAGGCGCTGACGAGACCGCCAACCAAACTGGCGACCTGAACGTCTTTGGCACCCAGGCGGCGATCACGATCGCCGGCGCGGGCGAGGACGACACATCGATCGACGCCAGTGGCCTTGGCGACCGGGTGCTGAACATCGCCGCCGGCGCAACGGTGACGCTGAGTGACCTCAAGGTGGTCGGCGGGATCGCTCCCTCCGGACAGAACGGTGCAAACGGCGCCAACAGCTCGACCGGCGACGGCGGGTCCGGGGCGAACGGCGGGCCGGGCGAGAATGGCGGCGGGATCCTCAACGCCGGAACGCTGACCTTGGACCACGTTACCGTGAACAGCAACCACGCGGGCGACGGCGGCGCCGGTGGTAACGGTGGAGCCTCTACCAGTAGCAGCGGCGACGGTGGACTCGGCGGCTACGGCGGCGGCGGCGGTAATGGCGGCGGGATCTACAACAGCGGGACCCTGACCGTCACCGACAGCACCATCAGCTACAACAACCCCTACGCCGGGGGCGATGGAGGCTCGGGTGGAGCCGGCGGGTACAGCATGAACTCCACTGGCGGCGCGGGCGGCTACGGTGCCTACGCCGGATACGGCGGGGGGATCTACAACGCCGGCTCGCTGACTGTCAGTGGCAGCACGATCGACCACAACGACGCCGGCCTCGGCGGCAACGGCGGCAGCGGCGGCAACGGCACCCCCGGCGGCGCTGGCCGAAGCGGCGGCGCCGGCGGCGATGGCGGCGGAATCTCGAGCCCGGGGACATACCTATCGATCACCAACACGACGATCGCCGACAACGAAGCCGGTTACGGCGGCAACGGCGGGCTGGGCGGCAACTCCGACAACGACCTCCAGTCCGGCGGAAGTGGCGGCGACGGCGGCACCGGCGGCGACGGCGGCGGGTTGCAAGTCAGCACCTCATCCAATCGGGCGGACCTGCTGAATGTGACCGTGGCCGCCAACCAGGTCGGCCCAACCGGGAATGGTGGAGTCGGCGGCAATGTCGGCGGTCTGCAGGGACAGAACGGCAGTCCCGGCGGCGCCGGGATCGGAGGCGCCCTTGCCGACTACGGGCTCGGCACCGTCCTGCAGAACACGCTCGTGGCATCGAACAACGGCGCTGACAACTGCTACGGCACCAACCTCTTCGACGGCGGCCATGACCTCGGCTACGGCGATGGCAGCTGCCCGGGTTCAACCGCGACAGATCCCAAGCTCGGAGCGCTCCAGGACAACGGCGGTCCGACCGAGACGATGGCACTCGGGGCCGGCAGCGCCGCGATCGACGCCGTGCCCGCGACCGGCGCCGACTGCCCGGCCACCGACCAGCGGGGCGCGCTGCGCCCAGCGGGGTCGGCGTGTGACATCGGCGCCTATGAGCTCGCGACGCCGACCGCGACCACGGACTCGCCCGGCGCTACCAGCGGTGCGTCAGCCACCCTTGCCGGAACGGCCTTCAACCCGGACGTGGCGCCGGGTACGGCGTACTTCCAGTACGGCGCGAGCACGGCGTACGGCACCAGCTCACCGCCCGAGCCGATTGCGGCCACGACCACGGCGCCAGTCAGCGCCTCGCTTGGAGGCCTCACCCCGAGGACGACCTACCACTACCGGCTGGTGGTCACCAACGCATCGGGGACCGCGTTCGGCGCCGATCGGACCTTCACAACCACCGCGACCGCGGGATCCGGGACCACGGCGGCGGGTGGCTCCGCATCCGGGACCGTCCGTCCGAAGATCGCGAAGTTGAAGATCACGCCGAATCGGTTCTCCCGCAAGCACGGCGCGACCGTCACCTACACCCTCACCGAGGCTGCGACGACGACGTTCACGGTGCTGCGGCCGGTCGCCGGGCGGTTGCATGGTCACGCGTGCGCAAAGCCAACCCGAGCCAACCGCGAACGTCGGCGCTGCGTCCGCTGGGTCGCCGTCGGCCGACCCTTCACGCACACGGGCGCCGCGGGGATGGCGAGGTTCAAGCTCACGCGGGCGCTGGCCTCAGGTGACTACCGGCTGCAGGCGACCCCGCACGCGCGCGGGATCGCCGGCAACACGATCACCACCCCATTCGCGGTCGTCGCCCCGGGTCGAGGCGTCCACGAGCCCAGGACTTGAGGGCCAGGCGCGATGAGGACCCGGGGACATGTTCGGCTTCGCGCCGGGTCGCAGTCGCGTGCGGTCCACCCCGGGGCGCTTCGCAGACGTTCGGTCCCGGGATCTTGACGTCGTCGCGCACGCCGATCAGGATCCAATCATGGCGTTAAGGGGCGGTCGCCTCGAGCGAGGCGCGGAGCTCGGCGGGTATCGCATCGAGCAGCAGATCGGGCAAGGCGGGATGGGGATCGTGTACCGCGTGACGAACGTCGCGCTGAGCCGTGTGTACGCGCTCAAGGTGCTGGCTCCCGAGCTGGCCGAGGACGCGCAATTCCGCCAGCGCTTCCAGCGGGAGATGCAGATAGCCGCGTCGATCGATCACCCGAATGTGGTGGGGATCCACTATGCGGGCGAACAGGACGGGTTCTTGTTCCTCGCCATGGACTACGTGCACGGCGAGGATCTTCGCCAGCTGATCCTCCGTGACGGCGCGCTGGATCCGTCCCGGGCGGTGGGGATCTTGACCCAGGTGGGATTCGCGCTCGATGCCGCGCACGCGAAGGGTCTCGTTCACCGAGATATCAAGCCCGGGAACGTGTTGCTCACGATCCGCGACGGCGAGGAGCGCGCGTATCTGACCGATTTCGGGCTCGCCAAGCGCAGCAGCACGCTGGCGGAGCTCACGGTTAGCGGGAGCATCGTCGGCACCGCCGACTACATGGCTCCCGAGCAGGTGAGCGGCGAGCCCTCCGACGCGCGAACCGACGTCTACGCGCTGGGGTGCGTGTTCTTCCAGATGCTGACCGGGAAGGTCCCATACGAGCGCGAGACGACTCTGGCCACGATGTTCGCGCACGTGAACGATCCGCCGCCGGCGCTCGAACCTCCGCTCGTCGAGGAGTTTCCCGAGTTCACGCCCGTGGTCCAGCAGGCGATGGCCAAGAAGCCCGACGAGCGCTATGTGTCCGCGGGCGATCTCGCGCGCGACGCTGCCGCGGCGCTGAGAGGGGCGCGCTATCACGGCGCGCCGTCGATGGTGGCGACCGGCGACGCGAGACCGTCCATAGCTCGTGCGGCCGCCGGCGGAGGAGCTCCCAGCGAGCCTGCTGCTCCAGGTGAGGGCCACGGTGGCGGATGGCTGCGACGGTACCGGTGGGCGATAGCGGGGCTCGTGGTTGTCGTCGCGGCGGCGGTAGTCGCCGTGGTCCTGTTGACGTCGGGTGGCGTCATCATCTTCTCCGGGACAGCTGTTCGAGGCAGTGCTCCGCCCGGTCCCGGAGAACCATGTGACTGGCAGCGGTACCGCAGCGGTCACCCTGCACGGCGACGTCGCGAAGGTCACAGTGGACACGACCGGTCTGCTCAACGGGGCGTCTCACCCGATGCATCTCCATGCGTTCGCGGAGGGCATCTGCCCGCCCGCCTCGGCCGCCAGGCGATACAACGGTCATCTCGCGATCAGCACCACCGACGGCCTGAAGTACTACGGACCGATGGCCGCCGCGCTGACCCTGGGCGGCGACACCAGCATGAACAGCATGCTCGCCTTCTCCCGGTATCCGACGACTGGGAACATCCACTACCAGCGAACCATCACGCTCACGACCGCCGCCGCCAACGCGATCCGCAACGGCAACGCCGTGGTCGTGGTGCACGGCATCGACTACGACCACAGCGGCCGTTACGACATGGTCCTCAACCGGAGTGAGCTCGACACCGCCGTGTCACAAGATGCCACCGCTCCCGCGCTGTGCGGAACCCTGCTCAATCCCGCAAGCGTCGGCGAAAGTGGGTGATCGGGATGCCGCCGGTGGGGATCGAACCCACGACCTTCGGATTAAAAGTCCGCTGCTCTGCCAGTTGAGCTACGGCGGCGTGGCGTCCATGATCGCGTACCGGGCGTTCCGGAGCCCGGTAACGCGGACTTTGGCGCTGAAGCTGACATATACGAGGCTAGATCGCCAAAGTCCGGATGCGGGCCCAGCCGGGTGGCGAACCTCAGTGGCGGAAGTGGCGGCGCGACGTGAACACCATCGCCGCGCCGGCGGCGTCGACGGCCTCTACCACCTCGTGGTCGCGGACCGAGCCGCCGGGCTGGATGATCGCGATCGTCCCCTCGCTCAGAGCGAGCTGCGGCCCGTCGGCGAACGGGAAGTAGGCGTCGGACGCGAGCACCGACCCTTGCAAGCTCGAGCGCGATTTCTCGATCGCGAGCCGGACCGAGTCGACGCGGCTCATCTGGCCGGCGCCGATGCCGACGGTGGCGAGGTCGCGGGAGATGACGATTGCGTTGGAGCGAACGTGCTTGCACACCTTCCAGGCGAATGACAGCTCGCCCCATTCGGCCTCGGTCGGCTGGCGCTGTGAGACGACCTGCATCTCCGAGCGCTCCTCGAGGTCGTAGTCGCGGTCCTGGACGAGCATGCCGCCGACGACCTGGTGGAGGTGGGGATCGATCATGTCGGGGTTGCGGCGCTCGCGGTCGTCGAGGATTCGCATGTTCCGCTTGGACTCGAGCACCTCGAGCGCGTCCTCGTCGTAGCCGCGTGCGAACAGGACCTCGACGAACTGGCTGGTGATCGCCTCGGCGAGCGTACCGTCGACGCGGCGGTTCAAACAGACCACGCCACCGTAGGCCGACAGCGGGTCGCACTCGAACGCCTTCTGATACGCCTCCAGACCGGTCTTGCCGACGGCCACGCCGCACGGGTTGTTGTGTTTGATGATCGCGCACGCCGGGATCTGGAACTCGCTGATCATCAGCCGGCCGGCGTCGAGGTCGAGCAGGTTGTTGAACGACAGCTCCTTGCCGCCGAGCTGGGAGATCATCGACAGGACGTGGGTGCGAGTTCCCACCTGGGAGTAGTAGGCGGCGCGCTGGTGCGGGTTCTCGCCATAGGGCAGCTCCAGCACCTTCTCGAACGCGCGGACCATCAGTGCCGGGAAGTCCGCGCCCTTCTCCTGGAACCAGCGAGCGATCGCGGTGTCGTAGCGGGCGGTGTAGGCGAACGCCTCGGCCGCCAGGCTTTCGCGCGTCGTCGGCGACAGCCGGCGATCGAACTCGCGCAGCTCGGCCAGGATCGCGTCATAGCTCTCCGGGCTGACGACGGGCGCGACGAACTGGAAGTTCTTGGCCGCTGCCCGGATCATCGAGGGACCGCCGATGTCGATGTTCTCGATCACCTCGTGGTCGGCGACGCCGCGGCGAGCCGCGGTCCGCTCGAACGGGTACAGGTTGACGCACACGAGATCGACGAACTCGACGTCATGGTCCTCGGCCGCGTGCATGTGCTCCGGGTTGTCACGCACCGCCAGCAGGCCGCTGTACAACTTCGGGTGGAGCGTCTTGACGCGGCCGTCCATGATCTCGGGGAAGCCGGTCAGATCCGAGATCTGGCGCACCTCGAGCCCGGCCTCGGTCAGCTCGCGAGCGGTGCCTCCGGTCGAGACGATCTCGATCCCCAGCTCGACCAGGCCGCGCGCGAACTCCACGAGCCCGGTCTTGTCGGATACCGATAGGAGCGCGCGAGCGACCTGCACGTCCTCCGAGGCGATGGGAGAAAACCGGTTCGCGCGCGATGTTCCCTGCTCCATAACGCCTCGACTCTATCGCTCGATCACGACACGCCGCGGATTCGCTGGGTCGATCCTGACGGCCCCGAGCGCGATCAGCCGGACCGCCTCGGGCAGCAGCTCGTGCTCGATCGGATGGAGCCGCTCGAGCACCGCGTCGGCGTCGACGGCGTCGGGCAGTTCGATCGCGCGCTGGAGGATCACCGGTCCGGTGTCTACCCCGCCGTCGACGAAATGCACCGTGACCCCGAACACCTTGACCCCGTAGGCCAGCGCCTGCTCGACCGCGGCCAACCCCGGGAACGCCGGCAACAAGGCCGGATGCACGTTGATCACGCGGTCTGGAAACCGGATGAGGAACTCGTCGGACAAGAGCTGCATGTAGCCGGCCAAGACCACGAGTTCGGTCCCCTGGGACGCGAGCCAGTCCGCGATGGCCAGATCGCGCGCGGGGCGGTCGGGGAAGCGGTCGGCCGGGAACGAGCGCACGGGAACCCCGGCGGCACGGCCACGCTCGAGCGCCGGCGCGTCCGGCTTGTCGGAGACGACCGCCACGATCTCGATGCCGTCACGCCCGTGCACGCCGTCGAGCAAGGCCTGGAGGTTCGTCCCGGTGCCCGACGCCAGGACCGCGACGTTCATGCGGCGCGGAGCTTCGGGAAGCGGCCGCCGGTGGAGCGGAGCGTCCCGGCCTCGAGCAGCTGATCGACCCGGCCGAGGACCTCGTTCGAGCGTAGATGGGCGAACGCCCCGTACGCCGAGAGCCGGTCGTAGGCGTGCTCGGCGATGACCTTCGAGCGGCCACCGCGGAGGATCTCGACCGCCCGCGTACGGCCCACCGGCGGCGCGGCCGACGCGACCACGTCGAGGATCGCGGCGTCGAGGTTGCCGGCGGCGTGGGGGGCGTCCGCGACGGTGGCTGGGGACGCGGGCGCCACCGCGGGCGAGCACACGTCGCAGCACGCCACCGACGGCGCTATCCGGGAGCGGTCGCCGAAGTGCGTGAGCAGCGCGGCGCGGCGGCAACCCGCGCCCTCGACGTAACCCCACACCGAGCGGTACTGCGCCCAGCGGGCACGCTCGGCATCCCGGGAGGAGCCGAGACAGCGCGCAAGCGCGCCGCGGTCCCACTGTCCGACCACCAGACCGGCTGCCCGGTCCGATGGCGCGGGTTGCGGCGCCACCAGGCCCGCTCGCACCAGGTGACCGACGACTGCACGCACGGTTTCCTCGTCGCCACCGGGGCCGACGTCCGCGGCCAACTCTCGCACCGCGACGTCGTAGCGACCATCCAGCCCCGCCCATCGCAGCCGCTCCACGACCCGTTCGAATACACCCGCCTCGAGCCGCGAGCGCTGGATGAAGAACACGTGCAGGCCCTTGTCGCGCTGCTCGGCGAATAGCAGGCAGCGCGCGGGCGCGCCGTCGCGGCCGGCCCGGCCAGCCTCCTGGTAGTAGGCCTCGAGCGAGCCGGGCACGCTCGCGTGGCAGACCGTCCTGACGTCGGCCTTGTCGATGCCCATCCCGAACGCGTTGGTCGCGACGATGACCCGCGCCTCGCCAGACATGAACCGCTCCTGGGTGGCGGTCCGCACGCCCCGATCCAGCCCCGCGTGGTAGGCCAATACCTCCTCGCCGAGGGCCGGCCGCAGGAACCCCGCCACGTCCTCGCTCGCACGCCGCGGTCCCGGCGTACACGATCGCCGGCAGCGCCTCGGGCTCCTTCAGCGCCGCCGCGAGCCGGCGCTGCTTGTCGACCGCGGTCGCGCACCGCACGACCGCAAAGGTCAAATTCGGTCGGTCGAAGCCGGTCGTCACGCGAACCGGATCGCGCAGGGCCAGTCGCCGGGCGATGTCGTCGGCCACCGCCGGCGTCGCGGTCGCCGTCAACGCCATCGTGGCCCGGGCGCCGACGCGCCGCGCGGCGTCGGCCAGGAAGAAGTAGTCGGGGCGGAAATCGTGACCCCACTGCGAGATGCAGTGGGCCTCGTCGACGACGAACAGTCCGACCCGAGTCCGCGCCAGCGCGTCGGCGAACCGAGGCGATGCGAACCGCTCGGGCGCGACGTACAACAGCCGGACCTCGCCGGACGCCGCGCGCGACAACGCTTCGTTATTCGCCGCGCCGCCCCGTTGGGCGTTGACGAGTTCGACCCGACCCGGCGCGACCTCGCGCAGGGCGGCGACCTGGTCCTGCATCAGCGAGACGAGCGGCGAGACCACTAGCGTCAGGTCGTCGCGCATCAACGCCGGCAGCTGGTAGCACAGCGACTTTCCCGAGCCCGTCGGCATCACCACGAGCGCGTCGCGATCGGCGAGCGCGGCGGTGACCGCCTCGGCTTGGCCGGGGCGGAAATGCTCGAAACCGAACAGCCGCCTGAGCGCTTCACCGGGATCCATGGGGCGCCCGACTGTAGCGGCGCCACCGGCGGTCGCCGGGTGACCGCAGTCCATCGCGAGCGCGCGCGAGACCGGACGCTACGCCCGGATCAGCGGCAACTCGAGCGCGTGCTTGCCGAGCGCCTCCTCGGTGCCCTCGAGCGGATAGGACGCCACTGAAGCACGCGTCGCAGTGGGTCTCGCTCGATACGCCGACGGCCTCGTACACGCCCTCGAGCGACAGGTAGTGCAGGGAGTCGGCACCGAGCTCCTCGGCGATCTCGTCCACGGTCCGCCCGTGGGCGATCATCTCCTCGCGGCTCGACATGTCGATCCCGTAGTGGCACGGATGCTTGATCGGGGGCGCCGAGATGCGCAGGTGGATCTCGTCGGCGCCGGCCTCCCGGAGCATCTGGACGATCTGCCGGGTGGTGTTCCCGCGCACGATCGAGTCGTCGACGACGATCAGTCGCTTGCCGGCGACCACTTCCGGCATCGGGTTGAACTTGAGCCGCAGTCCGTGCTTGCGCAGCTCCTGACCCGGCTGGATGAACGTCCGCGCGACGTAGCGGTTCTTGATGAAGCCGTCGTCCTGGGGCAGCCCTGCTGCGCGCGCGAGCCCGCGGGCCGCGGGATTGCCCGAGTCGGGGACCGGAATCACCAGGTCTGCCGCGACGGGGGCCTCGCGCCACAGGATCTCGCCCATCCGCGAGCGCGCCACCTGGAGGACCGTGCCGGCCATCTTCGAGTCCGGGCGCGCGAAGTAGATGTACTCGAACACGCAGAACGCGCGCCGCTCGGCACCGGCGACCAAACGCGTCTGGACGCCACCCTCGGTGAGTGTGATCACCTCACCGGGCAGCACCTCGCGCAGGTAGCGCGCGCCGATCAGGTCGAACGCGCACGATTCGCTCGCGACGCAGTACGCCGTCTTCTCAGAATCCTCGTGTTCGATCATCCCGAGCACGAGCGGCCGTAGCCCATGCGCGTCGCGGAAGGCGACGACCGAATCCTCGGTCAGCACGACGGTCGAGAACGCGCCCTTCAGCCGCGGGAGCACATCGGCGATCGCGTCCTCGATCCGATCGGCGGGGTGAGTCGCGAGCAGCGCCGCGATGATCTCGGAGTCCGACGTCGAGCTGAACGAGAATCCCCGCTCGCGCAGCTCCGAGTGCAGATCGACCGCGTTGATCAGGTTGCCGTTGTGCGCGAGCGCGAGCGTGCGCTGGTCGTTACGGACGATCGGCTGCGTGTTCTCCCAAGCCGACTTGCCGGTGGTCGAGTAGCGGACGTGGCCGATCGCAAGATCCCCGACCAGCGAGCGGAGCTTGTGCTCGTCGAACACCTGGGCGACCAGGCCCTGATCGCGAATCGCCATGATCCTGCCGCCACGCGGCGCGGTGGCGATGCCGGCGGACTCCTGTCCGCGATGCTGAAGCGCGTAGAGCGCGAAGTACGCGAGATTGGCGACGTCGTGTCCCGGCGCAAAGATGCCGAAGACACCGCACTCGTCGCGAGGTCCGTCGCGATGGTCGTTCACGGAAGGGGACATGCCCAACGTGGCGCCTAGGCTAGCAGCGGCCCTAGACCCATTCGCTGAGTCCAGCCTCGCGCGCGACCCGCAGGTCGGAAACTGCGACGTCCAGCAAGCCGTCGATGGCCAGCCGATCGCCTCCCGACCGAGCCGATCACGACAAACCCGGCCAAGGCCTCGGCGGGACCCGAGACGATGAACCCGCACCCGAGGGCCTCCGCGAACGGATCGAGCCCACTCGGCAGCCTCACGGACGCCCCGATACCGCCGGCGATGCAGCACTCGGCCAGGGCGGTCGCGACGCCGCCCTCGGCGATGTCGTGGGCGCTGTGGAACGCCCCGGACCTGACGCGGGCCCGGATCCCCTGGTGGAGAATCCGGATCCGCGCCGGGTCGGCGGCCGGCAGCTCGCCAACCGGTGCAACGCCCCGCAGCTTCGACAGCTCCGACCCGATGGACGACGGCTCGAACGGCCCGAGCAGCCCGATCGCATCGCCCTCCCGAGCGAACCCGAGCCGCCCGGCGCGCCGGGCATCGGGGAGCTTCCCGACGATCCCGACCACGGGCGTCGGGAAGATCGGCCCGGCCGGGGCCTCGTTGTACAGCGACACATTGCCCCCCACGACGGGTATTCCGAGCGCTTCGCACGCCCCGGCCAGACCCTCGACCGCCTCCACCAGCTGCCACGCCACGTGCGGCTTCTCGGGATTGCCGAAGTTCAGGCAGTTCGTCAGCCCGAGCGGCTCGGCACCGACGCACGCCAGGTTCGCCGCGCACTCGTACACGGCCTCAGCGGCGCCTCGACGGGGGTCGCACGCGACTCGACGCCCGTTCCCATCGATCGCGACCGCGATCGCGGACCCATCGGGGAGCGCGAGCACGGCGGCGTCGGCCTCGTCCGGGCGGCGCACGGTCCGCGACTGGACGATCGGGTCGTACTGCTCGAACACGGGCCGACGCGAGGCGATGTTGGCCGAGCGCAGCAGCGCGAGCAGGGTTTCGGCCGGCGACTCGCTCCCGGTCAGTACCGCATCCGCGGCCTCGTACAACCCCGCCGTCGGCGGCGCTGGCTGGAGGTCGTACAGCGGGCAATCGTCGACGAGCACGCTCACCGGCAGGTCAGCGACCGCGACGCCGCGGTGGAGCACTCGGAAGCTGTCGCCCTCAGTAACGCAGCCGATCGTGGTGGCGGGCACCTCCCACCGCTCGCATATGCCGAGCACCTCACCCACGCGCTCGGGGGTGGCCACGCACAGCATGCGCTCTTGTGACTCCGAGACCATGATCTCGAACGGCTCCATGCCGGGCTCGCGCAACGGGATCTGGCACAGGTCGAGCGTCAGGCCGACGCCGCCCTTGCTCGCCATCTCCGACGCCGCCGACGTGAGCCCCGCCGCACCCAGGTCCTGCAGCGAAACCAGCAGCTCGCGGTCGAGCAGCTCGAGGCAGCACTCCAGCAGCTTCTTCTCGGTGAACGGGTCGCCGATCTGGACCGATGGGCGCTTGTCTTGGTCGCCGCCCTCGCTACCGACGAGCTCGGCACTGGCGAGCACCGAGGCTCCGCCGATCCCATCCCGGCCGGTCAGCGCGCCAAGCAGGATCACCACGTTGCCCGGACCCGGCGGCCGCGCTGCGGATCAATCGGTCGTGCGGGGCCAGCCCGAGGCACATCGCGTTGACCAGGCAGTTCTGCTCGTAGCTTCCCTCGAAGTAGATCTCGCCGCCAACGGTCGGGACGCCGATCGAGTTCCCGTAGTGCCCGATCCCGGCAACCGCCCGGTCGAGCAGATACCGGGAACGCTCTGACGACCGAAGGCTCGCCGAACCGCAGCGAGTCGAGCACCGCGATCGGCCGCGCGCCGACCGCAAATACGTCACGGAGGATTCCGCCGACCCCCGTGGCGGCACCCTGGAACGGTTCAACCGCGCTCGGATGGTTGTGGGACTCGACCTTGAAGGCGACGGCCAGTCCGCCGCCCACGTCAACCGCGCCGGCGTTCTCGCCCGGCCCCATCAGCACATGCCGGCCATCCTTCGGGAACCGGCGCAACAACCGGCGCGAGTGCTTGTAGCCGCAGTGCTCGGACCACATCAGCGAAAACATCGCGAGCTCGACGTCGTTGGGCGCGCGCCCGAGCCGTTCGAGGATCCGCGCGTACTCGCCGTCGGTCAGCCCGAGCTGCCTGTGTCGCTCCTCAAGCGAGGACGTGCTGCTCGACATGCGCTCGCATCGACTCGAAGATCCTCAGGCCGTCGGTCGACCCGCTGAGGGGATCGACGGCGTGCTCGGGGTGCGGCATCAGCCCGAACACGTTGCCCTGCTCGTTGCGGACGCCGGCGATGTCACGCAGCGACCCGTTCGGGTTGTGACCGGGCGCGTAGCGGAGCAGGACCTGGCCGGCGGCCTCGAGCCGGTCGAGCTGCTCGTCGGGGGCGTAGTAACGCCCGGTCGTGTGCTTGACCGGAATCGACAGCCGCGGTTGGTCGAACTCGCAGGAACCCGTGAAGGGACCCACCGCACGCACGACTTCGACCTCGACCTGCCGGAAGACGAACTTCAGCGAGACGTTCGGCAACAACGCGCCGGGGAGCAAACCCGCCTCGCACAGCACTTGGAACCCGTTGCAGATGCCGAGCACGAGGCCGCCCTCGCGCGCGAACTCGTCGACCTCTGCCATCACCGGCGCGAACCGGGCGATCGCGCCGGCCCGCAGGTAGTCACCGTAGGAGAACCCGCCCGGGACGATCACGGCGTCGACGCCTTGGAGGTCGTGGTCGGCGTGCCAGAGCAGCACCGGCTCGCCGACGCGTGCCGCCGCCTGAAACGCGTCGATGTCGTCGCACGAGCCGGGGAAACGGATGATCCCGGTCTTCATTGCTCGATCTCGTAGTCCTCGATCAACGGGTTCGTCAGCAGCTGTTCGCACATCTCCGCGAGACGGCCTGGGTCATCGACGTCGAGCTCGATCAGCCGTCCGACGTGGACGTTGCGGACGCCCTCGAACCCGAGCGCCGGCAGCGCGCGCTCGACCGCCTGGCCCTGCGGGTCGAGAATCCCCGCCTTGGGCCTGACGAGGACCCGCGCTCTCATCGGGTGCGGCTGAGCCAGGCGTCGAACGGCTCCCCGGTGACCCGTTCGTACGCCTCCACGTACTTCTCACGGGTGCGCGCGACCACGTCGTCGGGGATCGCAGGCGCCGGCGGGTTCCGGTCCCAACCGGTCGAGGACGCCCAGTCACGCACGAACTGCTTGTCGAAGCTCGGCTGCCCGCGGCCGGGCTCGTACTCGTCGGCAGGCCAGAAGCGCGACGAGTCGGGGGTGCACACTTCGTCGCCGAGGGTCAGCTCGCCATCGGCGTCGAGCCCGAACTCGAACTTGGTGTCGGCAAGGATGATCCCGCGCTCGCGAGCGTGGTCGGCCGCCGCGCTGTAAACGGCGATCGAGAGGTCGCGCAAACGCTCGGCCAGCTTGCGGTCGCCGACCAGAGCCACCGTTCCCTCGAAGTCAATCGCCTCATCGTGGCCGACCTCGGCCTTGGTCGACGGGGTGTAGATCGGCTCGGGGAGCTGGTCCGATTCGCGCAGGCCCACCGGAAGCGCGATGCCCGAGACCGCCCCGGTCCGCTGGTAGTCCTTCCAGCCCGACCCGGTGATGTAGCCGCGTACCACGCACTCGACCGGGAGCATCTCGAGCTTGCGGACGAGCATGCCCCGGCCACGGGCCTCATCGGGGACGCCATCGCTGACCGACAGCATGTGGTTGGGCACGATCCCGGACGTGCGCTCGAACCAGAATGTGGACAGGCCCGTCAGCACCGCGCCCTTATCCGGGATCGGCGTCGGGTGCACCACGTCGTAGGTCGAGATTCGATCCGAGGCGACGATCAGCAGCGTCTGATCGCGCCCCTCGTAGATCTCCCGGACCTTGCCCGAAGCGATCAGGGGCAGGTCGGCAAGGGCGCTCACTGGGTCGATCCTAGCAACGGGTACGGCGGCCCGGAGAGCACCTCCGGGCCGCGATCTCGCAACTAGCGGGTTCCCAGGGATCCGGCCTACTGGACCCCGGTGAAGTCCGCCCAGCAGCCAGTGCCGAAGCTCTCGACACCCGCCATGCCGGTGACGATCGCCGACGCCCCGCTCGGGGCGACGAGGGTGATCGTGGCCGGCTGGAACAGCGATCTCGGCGTGCCGTCGGGGCTCGGCGAGACGTCCGCGCCTGTGTCGGTCGGGGTGTTCGCCGAGGCGAACTGGCCGTTGAGGTTGGACTGGTCCTCGCTCGAGCTCGCGTCGATCTCGCTCGAGGTGTTCGTGCCGTCGTCGGTGCAGGTCATCGTCACCTTGAACGGGCCGGACTTGAACAGCGTGACCGTGGTGCCGTTCGCCGAGCCCGCGGTCTTGACGACGCCGTTCGTGCCGATCTGGCTCCCGCCGCCTCCGCCTCCACCTCCGCCTCCGAGGTAGGCGCTCGGCGGCTTCCCCCCAAGCTCATCGGCGTTCCTGGCGCGCGGGACGGTTCCAAGTGCGCTCAGCTTGAGCTGGAGCCCGGTGAGCGTATGGGCCCGAAGACGATTTCCCGACAGCGATGCCTTCTTGATCAGGCTGTCGCCGTCGACGCGATGGCTGGCGGCGACCGCGGTTCCGCTTATGGCGACGACGAGCGCGATGACGGCGACGACCATTGCGGCGGATGGCCTGCGGCGCAAGATCCTTCATGTGCGATCCCCTCTGTATTCTGGACTACCGGCTGCGGTCCGTGAGGGCGCGGACGCTACCCGACGTCTTGAGACCGCCGGGTTAAGAAATCGGGGCCCTCCGGCGTGCTCGGAGGCCCGAGTGCCGATTCGGCCGCCGAAAGCCGACCACGCGCCGAGCGTTTTAGTCGGAAGCGAGAGCTTGGCGACAATCGTCACAAGCTTGTCGAAGATTCTTGAGGCATCCGCATCGCGCGGACGCAGTACTTTCGCGCGCGTGGATCGTCCGGTCCAATCCTGGGACACCTTCAGCCAATTGCGGGCGCGCCGGCAGGACCGGGCTTTCGATCGCCGCGGCCATCCCGCGCCGGCTCGCGAGCGCCTCAAGCATCAGCGCGGTGTCGGCGATCGCCACGCCCGTGAGGTGTTCGGTGCGCCGCTCGAAGTCGCGGACGATCGCCTCGAGCGCGGCGCCGTAGCGGGCCTCATCGTGCGACGCCAGCGCCGAGATCGCCTCGGCGGTGCGGGAGAAGGCTTCGCCGCCCGCATCCATCCCGCCCGCGCAGGCCTTCGCTTCGGCGTCGTCGCGGACGATAAGCGCCGCGATCGCTCGTGCGTAGTTGGCGGTGGTCGAGGTGACGTCGGCGTCAGCGAGTGCGGCGCGCGCGTATTCGGCCTCGTCGGCGCCACCGCCCGCGAGCACGGCGGCCTTCAACATCCCGACGAGTCGCCCGAAGGCCCGGGCGTGCGCCGTCTCCCACGACCGCCGGTACAGCTCGGACGCCTCGCGGAACTCCGCCTGGGCGGCCGCGAGATCACCGTCGATCAGATGTCGCTGCGCCTCCCCCTCGCGCTCGATCGCTTCCGTCAGCAGCCGCTGATGCTCGTGCTGGGGCACCCTGGGCTCAATCGTAGGCGAAGCGGGTATTCCCTCACCCGATGAAGACCCTGACCAGACGTGTGGCGCTGGTCACCGGTGCGAGCGGCGGCATCGGTGGGGCGATCGTGCGTGGCCTGGCCGCTGAGGGTGCGACCGTTGCGCTCGCGTACGGCGAGCACGCCGAGCCGGCCGAGAAGCTCGCCGAGGAGCTCGTCGCCGCCGGCGGCCTCGCGGTGGCGATCGCGGCGGACCTGAGCCGGACCGATGGCCCCGATGAGCTCGTCGACGCGGTCGACTCGCAGCTCGGCGCCGTCGAGGTGTTGGTCGCCGCGGCCGGGTCGGGAAAACGCCAGACCCTCGAGGAGGTGTCGCTCGACGACTTCGATGAGATGATCGCGGTGAACCTCCGCGCTCCGTTCCGCCTCGCGCAGCGCACCGCCCCCGGCATGCGCGAGCGCGGCTTTGGACGGGTGCTGTTCTTCTCCTCGGTCGCCGCCTTCACCGGCGGCGTCGTCGGGCCGCACTACGCCGCCTCGAAGTCTGGGCTGCACGGACTCACTCACTTCCTGGCGGCGAGGCTCGCGTCGTCGGGGGTCACGGTCAACGCGCTCGCACCGGCGCTGATGCACCGAGACCCGGATGCTCCCCGGCGACCCCGAGGAGCTGCGGCGCGGGTGCCGGTCGGCAGGCTGGGCCAGGCCGAGGAGGTCGCGCGACCGTGGCGCTCGCGGATGCTCCGTAACCCATACATGACGAACCAGGTCGTCTTGCTCGACGGCGCGGATTACCCGCGCTAGCGCGCGAATTGGCGTGGTATGCCGGTGGGAGCTAGCGGAGCGACGGCACCGGCGCGATCGCGTCGAGCCGGCCGACGATCTCGTCCGCGTAGCGAACGAACGGCCCGTAGTCGAAGATCGCGTCGAGATCGAGTCCGGCGCCGACCGGGTCGGCCGCAAGCAGCTCGCGCATCGGAACCCTCGAGTCGATCGCCTGCTGGGCCAGCCGCTGGACCACGCGGTAGGCGTCGTCGCGGAGCATGCCCGACTCCACCAGCGCGAGCAGTACGCGCTGGGAGAACAGCGCCCCATGGGTGAGCTCGAGGTTCTCGCGCATCCGATCGGCGTCGACCACCATCCCCTCCACCAGCGCTCGCGCCCGACGCTGCATGTGGTCGAGCAGGATCGTCGAGTCGGGCAGGATCACCCGCTCGACCGACGAGTGGGAGATGTCGCGCTCGTGCCACAGCGCCACGTCCTCGAGCGCCGCCAGCGCATTCCCGCGCAGGACCCGCGCGAGCCCGACGATCTGTTCGGACTTGATCGGGTTGCGCTTGTGGGGCATCGAGCTCGAGCCCTTCTGGCCGCGTCCGAACGGCTCGCGCACCTCGCCGACCTCGGTGCGGGCGAGGTGGCGAAGTTCGGTCGCGAACCGCTCGAGACCCGCGCCGGCGAGCGCGATCGCCTGGAGTAGCTCGGCATGGCGGTCGCGCGGGACAACTTGGGTCGAGACCGGCTCGCGCGCGAGCCCCAGCCGCGCCAGCACGCGCTCCTCGAACTCGGGCGAGGTCGCCGAGTAGCGTGCCGACCGCGCCCGAGAGCGCGCCGACCGACGCCTGAGCGAAGGCGCGTTCGAGTCGATCCGCGTTGCGGTGCGCCTCGAAGGCGAAGCCCGCCAGCTTGATCCCGAACGTGGTCGGCTCGGCGTGGATCCCGTGCGTGCGCCCGACGCACAGCGTATGCGACGTGCTCGCGCGCGGCGGCGGCAAGCGCATCGACCAGGCTTCGCGCGTCCGGGAGAACGATCTCGGCCGCGTGGCGGAGCTGGAGCGCCAGGCCGGTGTCGAGCACGTCGCTCGAGGTCAAGCCGTGGTGGATCCAACGTCCCGCCGGGCCCGCCGACGCGGACAGCACGTCGACGAACGCGGCGGTGTCGTGGTCGGTGACCTTTTCACGCTCGTTGATCTCCTCCACCGTGAACGTCGCCGCGCGGATCGCGTCGAGCTCCTCGCAAGCTCGGGCCGTCGAGCTCCTCGCGCGCCGCGACCTCGACCTGGCGCATCGCCTCGAAGTGCGCGTGGTCGGACCAGACCTCGGCGAGCTCGCGACGGGTGTAGCGCGGAATCATCACCTTCGAGATTACCCGGGATGCAGGACCGGACCGATGACCGAGAACTGCCAACCACGCCGGCGACTGGCAGGCGGCGATCCGCGAGCTCGCGGCGTTCGACCGGCCATCCGCGTCCGAAGGCGAGCGCCGCGGCGCCGAGTCGATCGCCGGCGGCTCTCGAAGCGCTCGGATGCCGGGCCGAGGTCGAGGAGGAGCGCGCCCACGGCGGCTACTGGTGGCCGATCGGCCTGGTCAACGCTCGCCGCGGCCATGGGCGGCGTGCTCGCCCTTCGCAACCGCCGGAGCGCCTGACCCGCGCGCTCGCGGCAGCCGTCGCCGGCGTCGGCGCCGCCGCGCTGTGGGACGACCTCGGCCACGGCCGTCGCTGGTTCCGCCGCGCGGCGCTCCCCCATCGCCCGACCTGGAACGTGGTGGCGGAGGTCGGCGACCCGGATGCCGATCGGACGTTCGTGCTGATCGCCCACCACGACGCCGCGCATTCTGGACTGATCTTCCATCCGATCCTGCCGCGGATTCCGTTGAAGCTGTGCGCCGCGGATGCACGCGCGCGCCGGGACGCAGCTTCCCGCTCCTGTACATGGTCTGGGTCGGGCCGGTAATGGTCTGCGCCGGGTCGATCCTGGGGATTCGCCGGCTGCTCGGCGCCGGCATCGCGTTCGCCGGCGCGGCGACCGCGGCGATGGCCGACATTGGTGCCGCGAGCCGTGGTGCCCGGCGCGAACGACAACCTGAGCTCGGTCGGGGTGCTGGTCGGGGTCGCCGCCGCGCTGCCGCGATCGCCCGGTCGAAGGGGTGCGCGTGCTGCTCGTCTCGACCGGGTCGGAGGAGTCGTTCAGCGAAGGCATGCAGGGTTTCGGCGAGCGCCACTTCTCAGGAGCTCGACCGCGAGCGGACCGAGATGATCTGCCTGGAGTGCCTCGGCGGACCGACGCTGCTCGTGGTCGAGGGCGAGGGGATGCTTCGGATGCGCGATTACCCCGCCCACATGCGCGAGGCGCTCGCGGACGCCGCCCGGGACGCCGGCGAGCCGATCACGCGCGGCCTGCGAACGACGGCCGCCACCGACGCGATCATCGCGCTCCGCGCCGGCTACTCCGTGGCGACGCTCGCCTCGGTCGACGAGACCAAGCTCCCGATGAACTACCACTGGCCGAACGACACCGCCGACAACCTGCACTGGTCGACGATCGAGAGCGCGATCGCCGTGTGCGAGCAGTTTCTGCGTACGCGCGCCGGCGTCACCAGGTAGAAGGCCCGAAACCTCCCCGGCCCGTCCGCGCCACCGGTGCATAAGCCGTGCGGGATGCTCATGCACCGGGGGCGTGTCTGGGAGATGGGGCTTCCGGGCGTTTTACAGCGCACGACTCGGTCCGCGACGGACGCACGAGAAACCCGGCGGTCGTGGAGGCGCGGATCCGCCGCCGAGGCTCAGCAGCCGAGAATGCGGGCGGCGAGGACCGCCGCGTTACGCGCGTTGTCGACGCCGACGCAGGCCACCGGCACCCCGGGGGGCATCTGCGCGATCGACAACAGCGCGTCGAGTCCGCCGGCCACCGATGTCCGGCTCGGTCAGCGGGACCCCGATCACGGGCAGGTCGGAGTGCGCGGCGACCACGCCCGGGAGCGCCGCGGACAGGCCGGCGCCGGCGATGATCACGCGAATCCCGCGCATCCTCGCGTTGCGCGCGTAATCCGCGACCTTGTCGGGCTCGCGGTGCGCGGACATGACCCGCACCTCGCAGCGGATACCGCGCTCGATCAGCTCCTTCTCGGCGGCCTCCATCCGCTCGAGGTCGCTTTTCGAGCCCATCACGATCCCCACCCGAGGCGCGTCGACCTCGAGTTCATCGAGCTCGACCACGGGCTCGGGGAACGTCTCGGAAGCGGGCCGCGGGATATTCGCTCATCTGCCGCGCTTCGACCTGCTCGACCACGGAGCGCGATGTCGCGCCGCAGCTGCCTGCCCTCGAACTGGATCATGTCCGCGGCAGCATAAGCGGCCTCGCGGGCGGACGCCGCGCCGGCGCCGAGCGCGGTCACGTTGAGCACCCGGCCGCCGGCGGTCACCACCTGCCCTTCGGCGTTCCGGGCGGTGCCCGCGTGCGTGATTGGACGCGCCCGCCCGCAGGGACCCGGCGGCGTCGAGCCCCGCGATCACGTCGCCGTGACGACGAGGTCGCGGGATAGCCGGCGCTGGCCAGAACCACGCTCACCGCCATCTCGGGCGCCCATTCGAACGAAGCTTCCGATAGGCCGCCGACGACCGTCGCGCCTTCGAGCAGCTCAAGCAGATCCGACTCCAGCCGCGGCAGGATCGCCTGGGTCTCAGGGTCGCCGAAGCGCACGTTGAACTCGAGCACCCTGGGCCCGTCGGCGGTCATCATCAGCCCCGCGTAGAGCATGCCTTGGAACGGGATCCCCCGTCGCGCCAGCTCGTCCAGCACCGGTTGGTGGACCGAGCGCGCAGATCTCCCGCGCCCGCACGTCGTCGACCGCCGGCACCGGCGAGTAGGACCCCATGCCGCCGGTGTTCGGCCCCTCGTCCGCGTCGTAGATGCGCTTGTAGTCCTGGGCGGACGCCAACGGCACCGCGGTCCGCGCGTCGCACAAAGCCAGAAGCGACAGCTCCTCGCCCTCGAGGTACTCTTCGACCACGACGCGCTCGGTACCGAACCGCCGCCGCACCAGCAAGTCATCCAAGGCCTCACGCGCCTCCGACTCGTCGGAGGCGATGATCACGCCCTTGCCCGCGGCGAGGCCGTCCGCCTTGATCACGACCGGATACCGCTCGATGGCGGCCAGGCCGGCCTGCGGATCCTGAACAACCTTATAAACAGCCGTAGGCACGCCGGCGGCACCCATGATCTCCTTGCAGAACGCCTTCGAGCCCTCGAGCTGCGCGGCCGCCTTGGTCGGCCCGAAGCAGCGGATGCCTGCGTCGCGCAAAGCGTCGGCGAGCCCCGCCACGAGTGGCGCCTCGGGTCCGATCACGACCAGGTCGACACGCTCGTCGGCCGCCGCGGCCACGATCCGTCGAACGTCCTCGGCCCCGACTGCGATAACCCGGGCGTCGCCGCGATACCCGCGTTGCCCGGGGCGCATAGCACCACCGGCGACCGCGGCGATCTCAGCAGCGCGTGGACGAGCGCGTGCTCGCGGCCGCCGCCGCCGACGACGAGGACCGGTTCCGGCCGAGTGGGCGGGCGCTCAGCAATTCAGATCGCGCCAATGAAGTCGTCGATCGGGATCGCGACCAGCGTCTCGTACTTCGCGGTCCCGCGCGAGCCGAGCTCGAGCGAGATCCGCGCCATCGTCTTCTCGTCCGGGGCCTCGACGACGTTGACGAAATCGAACTGCCCGAGCGTCGCCCACTGTGCCTTCACGGTGGCGCCGAGCTGTTCGACTTCGCGGTTGACTTCCTTGATCCGCGACGGGTTGTTCTTGATGGTCTGGACCCCTTCGGGGCTGAGCGTCGAAAGCATGATGTATGTCGGCATGAGCGACTTGTACCTCATGCCGAAGGATCATGGGGCCCGCCCACCCGCCCCCACCGGCAGCTACGCGGCGGTCGCCGAGTGGGCGGGAATCAAATTCTCGCTCTCGAGCACCAACTCGCCGTCGACGTTGTCCACTCTGACGATGTCGCCGGACGTGAACCGGCCCTCGAGGATCGCCAGCGCCAGCGGATCCACCAGACGCTTCTGGATGACCCGCTTCGAGCGGGCGGGCGCCGTAGGTCGGGTCGTAGCCGAGGTTGCCGAGCAGCGTCCGAGCATCGTCGGTGAGCTCGACCTCGATCCCCCGCTCGCGCACCCGGCTGATCAGCCGCGCGACCTGGAGGTCGACGATCTCCGAGATCTGCTCCCGCGACAGCGCGTGGAACTCGACGATGTCGTCGAGGCGGTTGACGAACTCGGGCCTGAAGTGCGCCTCGACCCCAGCGCGTAGATTGGGATACCCGCCCGCCCCAATGTTCGAGGTCATGATCAGCACCGTGTTCTTGAACGACACCGTGCGGCCCTGGCCGTCGGTCAGGCGTCCGTCGTCCATCACCTGGAGCAGCGCGTTGAACACGTCGGGGTGGGCCTTCTCGATCTCGTCGAGCAGCACGACGCTGTAGGGACGACGGCGGACCGCCTCGGTCAACTGGCCGCCCTCGTCGTAGCCAACGTATCCCGGAGGCGCACCGACGAGCCTCGACACGGCATGCTTCTCCATGTACTCGGACATGTCGATCCGGACCATCGCGTCCTGGCTGTCGAACATGAACTCGGCCAGGGCCCGGGCGACCTCGGTCTTGCCGACGCCGGTCGGCCCGATGAACAGGAACGTGCCGATCGGCCGATCGGGGTCCTGGAGTCCGGCGCGTGAACGACGCAGCGCATTCGAGACCGCCTCGACGGGCTCGTCCTGGCCGATGACCCGCTGGTGCAGGCGCTCCTCCATGTGCACGAGCTTCTCGATCTCGCCCTCCATCAGGCGGCTGACCGGGATGCCCGTCCACTTGGCCACGACCTCGGCGACGTCGTCAGCATCGACCACATCCTTGAGGTATTTGGTCCCGCCCACCCCATCGCCGGCGATCTCGTGCTCGGCCGTTTCGGCAGCGGCGAGCCGCTTCTCGAGCTCGGGGATCGTCCCGTACTGGAGCTCGGCGGCCCGGCCCAGGTCGGCCTCGCGCTGAGCGCGCTCGAGGTCGGTCTTCGCCTGCTCGATCCGCTCCTGAAGCTCGGCTACGGCACCGACGGACTCCTTCTCGCGCTGCCACTCGGCGTGCATCGCGTCGGAGCGCTCGCGCTCCTCGGCCAGCGCCCGCTCGAGCTGCTCGCGGCGAGCGGCCGTGCCCGGATCATCGTCCTCGCCCAGCGACTGGAGCTCGATCTCGAGCTGCATGATGTGCCGGTCGACCTCGTCGATCTCGGTCGGCTTGGAGTCGATCTCCATGCGGATCCGCGATGCGGCCTCGTCGACCAGATCGATCGCCTTATCGGGCAGGAACCGGTCGGCGATATAGCGCTGGCTCAGCGTCGCCGCCGCCACCAGCGCGGAGTCCTGGATGCGGATCTTGTGGTGGACCTGGTAGCGCTCCTTGAGGCCGCGGAGGATCGCGACCGTGTCCTCGACGCTCGGCTCGCCCACGTACACGGGCTGGAATCGGCGCTCGAGCGCTGGGTCCTTCTCGATGTGCTTGCGGTACTCGTCGAGCGTGGTCGCGCCGACCGCACGCAGCTCGCCCCGAGCGAGCATCGGCTTGAGCATGTTGCCGGCGTCCATCGCGCCCTCCGCGGCGCCGGCGCCGACGATCGTGTGGAGCTCGTCGATGAACACGATGATCTGGCCCTTGGCGTCCGCGATCTCCTTGAGCACGGCCTTCAGCCGATCCTCGAACTCGCCGCGGTACTTCGACCCAGCCACCATCGCGCTCAGGTCGAGTGCCACGAGGCGCCGGTCTTTCAACGACTCCGGGACGTCGCCCGAGACGATTCTCTGCGCCAATCCCTCGACGATCGCGGTCTTGCCGACGCCCGGCTCGCCGATCAGGACCGGGTTGTTCTTGGTGCGCCGGCTGAGGACCTGGACCACGCGGCGAATCTCGTCGTCGCGGCCGATGACCGGGTCGAGCTTGCCCTGGGCGGCGGCCTCGGTCAGGTCGCGGCCGTAGCGCTCGAGCGCCCGGTACTTCTCCTCCGGGTTCTCGTCGGTGACGCGATGGCTGCCGCGTACCTCGGCCAGCGCCTTGAGCAGCTGCTCGTGGGTCGCGCCATTGCTCCGCAGCGCGTCGCCGGCCTTGCCCGGGTGCTGGGCGATCGCGAGCATCAGGTGCTCGGTCGAGACGTACTCGTCGTTCAGCTCACGCATCTCGGTCTCGGCGGCGCGGAGGCTCTGCACGAGCTCGCTCGAGCCGCCGGCGGGCTCGGGGCTCGGGGCGCCCTGAATCTTCGGCAGCGCGTCGAGCGCCTGGCCGACGGCCTGGCGGACGGTCGCGGGCGCAACTCCAAGCTTCTGAAGCACCGGCGCGACGATCCCGCCGTCCTGCTCGAGCATGACGGCCAGCAGGTGCTCGGGCATCGTCTGCGGGTTGCGGCGCTCGTCGGCAAGCCGCTGGGCGGCCTGCAGCGCCTCCTGGGACTTGATCGTGAAGCGGTCTGGTTGCATAGGCGTATCTCGGTTTCGGTCGAAAAATCTAAGTCTCGTGTGACTTAGATTATGACAGATTTGTGCGCTCGGTTCTAGCCCTTTTTCGCCTGGCCGGGCGGGGTTCCGCCGTGACCGGGGGGCGTTCGCGCCGTGCCCGTTGCCGTGCCGGTGCCCGTGGTCGTGGTCGTGGTCGGCGAGGTCGGCGTACTCAAGGTCGTCGGCGTCGATGACGACGTCGAGGAGGAAGTCGAGCTGGAGCTCGACGTAGAGGCGGGCGGGGTGCTCGTCGAGGTCGCGCTCTGATTGGACGCCGGCGGCTGAGAAGTGATCGTTTGCGAGCTCGTGTGTGAGCCGGTGTCCGAAGGCGTTGAGTTCCGCGAGCTCGTGGTTCCGCTGGAGCCGCCCCCCGTCAACGCAACCGCCACGGCGCCACCCAGGAAGACGGCGGCGAGCACGAACACGGCGATCCAGAACCCGGTGCTGCTTCGTCGTTGCTTCGGCGGCGTCGACGGTACGGTCGTCGGCGCCCGACCCGCTGGAGGCTCCGGGCCCCGCGGCCGCGGTGCCAACGGGACGGTGGCTCCGGTCGGCTCGGCGGGTTCGTCTTGGGCGGGGTCGGTGGCCTGGATCGGGACGCTGGCCGGCGTCGGTGCCATCGCCGCCGCCATCGCGATCGTCGTCAGCTCGTCGCCCCCGCCCTGCGGATCGGATATCGCCTGACGGAGCCGCTCGCGGACCTCGGCGGCCGTCTGCGGCCTGTCCTTCGGATCCTTGGCCAGCATCTGCATGACGACCTCGTTCAGCGCCGGCGGGATCGCGGGGTTGCGCTCGCGCGCGGGTTTGGGCTCGACCCGCACGTGCTGGTGCAGCACCGCGGCCGACACGTCGGCCATGAACGGCGGCTCACCGGTCAGCATCTCGTACAGCACGCATCCGAGCGAGTAGATGTCCGAGCGCGCGTCGACCGGCTGTCCGAGCGCCTGCTCGGGAGACATGTACGCCGAGGTGCCGAGCACGGTCGCGGTCTGGGTCAGCGTGTGCCCATCGAGCGCCCGGGCGATCCCGAAGTCGAGCACTTTCACCGACCCATCGGGCTCGACCATGATGTTGCCGGGCTTGATGTCGCGGTGGATGATGCCCGCCGCGTGCGCCGCGCTCAGCGCATCGGCGGCCTGGGCGGCGATGTCCGCCGCGCGTTCAGGCGCGAGCGGGCGCTCGTCGCGCAGAATGTCGGCGAGGCTCTTCCCCGGCACGAACTCCATCACGATGAACCGCGTCGGCCCGTCGGCGCCGGCGTCGTAGACGGTCACTACGCCGGGATTGCCGATCGACGCCCCGGCCTGCGCCTCGCGGGTGAACCGGGCGAGGTAGATCGGACTCTGCTCAACCAGCGGGTCGAGCGCGACCTTGATCGCGACGACCCGGTCGAGCGACAGGTCCGTACCGCGGTACACGGTGCTCATGCCGCCGCGCCCGATCACCTCGTCGAGCCGGTAGCGCCCCGCCAGGATGCGCGGTTCGCCGGCGGAGCTCACGTGGACGAGCGCTGCACCCGGAGTGCGAACCGCTGCAGATCGGCGTTGCGCACGATCTCGCCGCCCTTGGCGTAGGGCACGATCTCCGCGCGCAGGTCGCGGCGCAGCTGCTCGAGTCGCTCAACCTCGGACTTCAGCTCGCCGGCGCGCTTTTCGAGCGCCTTGACCTTCCGCTCCATGCCGTCGAGCTGCTGCTCGAGCTCGAGCACGCGTTCGACGCCGGCGAGGTTCATGCCGAGCTCGGCCGTCATCTCCTGGATCCGTCGCAGCCGCTCGACGTCCTTGTGCGAATACAGCCGCGTTCCCTTCGGCGAGCGCTTGGGCTCGATCAGACCGCGGGCCTCGTACATCCGGAGCGTCTGGGGGTGCATCTCGGCGAGCTCCGCGGCGACCGAGATCATGAACACTCCGCGCTCGGAGGAGACCTCGATCTTGGCGGTGCTACGTACGCGTCGGGCGGCCATCAGTTCTTGCTTCCTTTCGTGCCGCCGGCGCCGGCCTGCTTGAACAGGTCGGCCCGCGGGTTGCCGTTCATCACCTGTGAGAGTCGGTCGATCGCCTCATCCTGCTCAGGCGAGAGCGACTCGGGAACGTCGATCACGAACCGGTAGCGGATGTCGCCGCGAGCCTTGCCACCGGGCCGCGGTGGACCTTCGCCACGCAGCCGCTGGACGGTGCCGTGCTTGGTCCCGGCCGGAACCCGCAGGCGCTTTGAGCCGTTGAGGGTCGGCACCTCCACGATCGCGCCGCGAACCGCCTCGGGGATCGTCAGCGGGACCTCGACCTCGAGGTTGTCGCCGACCGTCTTGAACACCGGCGACTCCTGCACGCGCGTGATCACGTACAGATCGCCGGGCTCGCCACCGCGGGGGCCGGCCTCGCCCTTGCCGGCGAGGCGGATCCGGCTCCCGTCGTGAACGCCGGCCGGGATGTTGACCCGGAGCTTGCGGATGTTGCGCTGGGCACCCGTCCCTCCGCAGGTCGGGCACGGATCCTCGATCACGGTTCCGGCGCCGCCGCAGTTCGAGCACGGCTGGGAGATCGAGAAGATCCCCTGGCTCTGGGACTCGATGCCGCGTCCCTCGCAGACCGGGCAGACCTTCGGGGTCGTCCCGGGCTTGGCTCCGGTGCCGCGGCAGGTCGGGCACGGCTGTGAGGTCGGGACCGACAGGGGCACCTGTGCGCCGTGGACGGCCTGGTCGAACGTGAGCGAGACCTCGGTCTCGAGATCTCGGCCCTGGGTCTGCGCCGCCCGGCCGCCCCGGGCACCGCCGGAACGGCCGCGAGCGCCGCCGGTCCGTCCTGCGGTTCCGGCTCCCGCGCCACCTCCGAACAGGTTCGAGAGGATGTCGCTGAACCCGCCGCCGAACGCGCTCGGGTCGAAGTTGCCGCCGGCGAATCCGCCAAGCGGACCCTGGCCGCGGTCGTACGCCTTGCGCTTCTCGGGGTCGGACAAGACGTCGTGCGCCTGCGAGATCTCCTTGAACTTCTCCTCGGCCTTCTTGTCGCCGGGGTTTCGGTCAGGGTGATACTGGCGCGCCAGCTTGCGGTACGCCTTCTTGATCTCCTCGTCGGAGGCGCCCTTGCCTACTCCGAGCGTCTTGTAGTAGTCGGTTCTGCCAGCCATGGCTGTTCGCCCAGGTTAGGCCGCGACGACGACACGAGCGGGTCGGATCACGACCTCGCCCAGCCGGTACCCGCGCTGGTACACCTCGACTACCGTGCCCGACTCGGCGCCATCGACGGGCATCTGCGCGATCGCCTCGTGCATCTGCGGGTCGAACCGCTCGCCCTCGGGCGAGAAGCGCTCGATGCCCGCACGCGCGAGCCCGGCGATCACGTCGTCGTGGACGAGCTTGATGCCCGACACGAGCGTCGCGGTGCCGTTGTCTTCTGGTGCGCCATCGGCGGGCGCGGATGCTGCCGCGTCGAGCGCTCGGTCGAGGTTGTCGACCGCCGGCAAGAGCTCCTTCGCGAGCTTCGCGATGCCGCGCTCCTGCGCGGCCGCCGTCTCGCGCGTGGCGCGCCTGCGGTAGTTCTCGAAATCGGCCTTCGTCCGCTGTGCCAGCTCCAGGTACTCGTCGGCCTTCTCGGCCTTGGCGGCGAGCTCCTCGAGGTCGTGCTCGAGCTCGCGCTCGTGATCGGTCTCGGGGGCGTCCTGCACCTGGTCATTCGTGGCTGCGCCGGGCCCGGCGGGCGCATGCACCCCGGGCTCGCCAGCGGGCGCCGATTGATTCGGCGCCCGCCCGCCCTGCCCGCCCTGAGACGGGCGGGCGGGGTCCTGATCAGCGGCCACGCGGACCCGGCGGAGGGCCTCCGCGATGTTCGGGTCGCGAGTCATTACTTCTCATCCACGACTTCGGCGTCGACGACGTCCTCTTCTGCGCCGGCGCCGTTGGTCGACGCCGTTCCGTCAGCATCGCCGTCCGGCGAGCTGGCCGCGGCCTGCTCCTGGGCGCGCTGGTACATCGCCTCGGAGACCTTGTGGAACGCGGTGTGCAGCGTCTCGGTCTTGGCGTTGATCTCGGCCGCATCGTCGCTGGTGAGCGAGTCGCGGACCTCCTTGATCGCCGCCTCGATCTCCTCCTTGGAGCTCGAGTCAACCGCGTCACCGAGGTCCTTGAGCTGGCGGTCGGCCTGGTAGGCGGCGTTCTCGCCGTTGTTCCGGGCCTCGGCGAGCTCGCGCTGCCGGCGGTCATCCTCGGCGTGCGACTCGGCGTCGGTCACCATCCGCTTGATCTCCTCGTCGGACAGACCGGAGCCGGACCGGATCTCGATCTTCTGCTCCTTGCCCGTGCCGAGGTCCTTGGCGGACACGTTGAGGATCCCGTTGGCGTCGATGTCGAACGCGACCTCGATCTGCGGGATGCCACGCGGCGCCGGCGGGATGCCGGTCAGCTGGAACTTGCCGAGCGACTTGTTGTACGTCGCCATCTCGCGCTCGCCCTGGAGCACGTGGATCTCGACCGACGGCTGGTTGTCCTCGGCGGTCGAGAACACCTCGCCCTTGCGGGTCGGGATCGTGGTGTTGCGCTCGATCAGCTTGGTCATGACGCCGCCCTTGGTCTCGATCCCCAGCGTCAGCGGGGTCACGTCGAGCAGCAGAACGTCCTTGACGTCGCCGGCGAGCACGCCGGCCTGGATCGCGGCGCCGACGGCGACGACCTCATCGGGGTTGACGCCCCGGTGCGGCTCCTTGCCGGTCAGCTCCTTGACCTTCTCCTGGACGGAGGGCATGCGGGTCATGCCGCCCACGAGCACGACGTGGTCGACCTTCTCGACGCCCTTGTCCTTGGCATCGTCGAGCGCCTGGCGCACCGGCGCGACCGTGCGGTCGAGCAGCGTGGACGTGAGCTCGTTCAGCTTGGCGCGGGTAAGGCGCGTGTCGAGGTGCTTCGGGCCGCTGGAGTCGGCCGTGATGAACGGCAGGTTGATCTGCGTCTCCTGCGTCGTCGACAGCTCGATCTTGGCCTTCTCGGCCGCCTCGTAGAGCCGCTGCAGCGCCATCGGGTCGGCGCTCAGGTCGATGCCCTGAGACTTCTTGAACTCGGCCACGAGCCAGTCCACGACCGCCTTGTCGAAGTTGTCGCCACCGAGGTGGTTGTCGCCGGCGGTCGCCTTGACCTCGAACACGCCGTCGCCGATCTCGAGCACGGACACGTCGAACGTGCCGCCACCGAGGTCGAACACCAGGATGGTCTGGTCAGATTCCTTGTCCAGGCCGTACGCCAGCGAAGCCGCGGTCGGCTCGTTGATGATCCGCTTGACGTCGAGGCCCGCGATCCGGCCGGCGTCCTTGGTCGCCTGGCGCTGATCGTCGTTGAAGTACGCCGGCACGGTGATCACCGCGCTGTCGACGGTCTCGCCGAGATACGCCTCGGCATCGGCCTTCAGCTTGCCGAGGATCATCGCGCTGATCTCGGGCGGCGAGTACTGCTTCCCGCCGGCCTCGACGCGCGCGTCACCGTTCGGCCCGGAGACCACCTTGTAAGGCACGATCGACTCTTCCTCGCGCACCTCGGCCTCCTTGCGGCCCATGAAGCGCTTGATCGAGAAGACCGTGTTCTGCGGGTTGGTGACGGCCTGGCGCTTGGCTACGGTGCCGACCAGACGCTCACCGGACTGCGTGAACGCAACGACGGACGGCGTAGTACGGCCGCCCTCGGCGTTCTCGACGACCGTCGGCTCGCCACCCTCGAGCACTGCCATGCACGAGTTGGTCGTTCCGAGGTCGATTCCGATCGTCTTTCCCATCGAGTTCTACTCCTGTTTGGTCGTCAAAATCTAAGTGTGAGAGTAGCAGATTTGGGAGCGGAGGCGATGACGCCCCAGCCACGATAACCAAGCACTCGATGCTCGCCCCCGGCCGAATGCATATTCGCCCCGCTCTGGCACCGATCTCCGGACACTCGAGCCGTGCGGATCGCCGAGTGTCGGGTTTTTGGGCCTCGCTGCGCTCGGCGTCCGTCGGATGTCGCGCGGCAGGTGGGCGGGCCTCTGTTCGAGGCACGGATGCCGAGCGGGGCCGTCGCCCCGTCCGCCGTTCCGCGCGGCGTCCGTGCCGGGCGGCGGGAGTCGCGCACACGACCGTCGGTTCCGTCGATGCGGTCCGCCAGGCACAGGTCACCCCACCTTGAACGCGCTCGGGCACATCCTCTGCAAAGCGCACCCCGCGCAATCCGGCCGGCGTGCGTGACACGTCCGCCGGCCGTGGCGGAGCAGGTTCAGATGGAACTCGAGCTCCTCGCCCGGCGGCGTCAAATCGAGCATCTCGTCGTGCATCTCATCGAACGACGCCCCTGGCCGGAACAGGCCGAGCCGCATGCCCACGCGCGAGACGTGCGTGTCGACGGGTACATCCCGCATCCCGAGCGCAAACAGCAGGACGCAGGCGGCGGTCTTTCGACCGACCCCCGGCAATGACGTCAGATACTTCTGCGCGTCCGGCACGCTCAGCTCCGGCAGCCACTCCAGCGACAGCTCGCCACCTGGCGCGGTGTCGGTGATCGCCCGCAGGATCGACTTGATCCGCGCGGACTTCACCTTTGAGATCCCGCCCGGCCGAATCGCCTCTTCGACGAGATCGACCGGGGCATCGCGCACCTCGTCCCACGACGGAAACCGGTCGCGCAGCGCGAGATACGCCACATCCCGGTTGCGGTCGTTGGTCGACTGCGACAACACGGTCAGGATCAGCTCCGCGATCGGGTGCCCGTGAGGCTTCGCCAGCGGCAGCCCGTACACGAGCCGGAGCCGGTCGCGAATCGCGCGCACGCGCCGCCGGGTTGGCCGCTTCCAGCTAGTCAAGGGCGCCCCATCGCTCGGACGACCTGGCCGCCTCCGCCATCGCCTCGCCCAGCGACGCCGCGACCGACGCCGGGTAGAACGCCGACATCGCCAACCGAGCCAGCAGCACGCCGACGAAAGCCTCGGCCGCCCCGATCTTGCTGATCACCGACGCCGGCACGCCCTCGACGTCGAGGCGCAGCTCGCCTCGCAGGATCGCCCCCGTGCAGGCCCCGAGCCTGATCACCACCATGCGCGCGCCGGCCTTCAGCAATGCGAGCGCCGCGCGCTCGGGATCGTCTTCGCCGGTCATCAGCGCCGCATCGCCGGCGCTCGCGCAGACGAGCAACGCGTCCGGCACGCAGGCGTTCGCGGTCGCCGCCGCCTCGGCTCGCGATCGCCACCGCGCCACACCTAGCCGCGGGGCGAACACGACCGGCCGCCCCAGCGACAGCGCACACTCGCGCGCCCGCATCGTCACCTCGCTGTCCGCCGGGCCGCATGCGCGGATGAACAGCCCCGCCGAGGCGCGGACCCCATCGTCCACCCGGTCGCCCAACCCACCCACGATCGGCTCGCCATAGACGGAACTGCTCGGCTCCCCCTCGGAATCGACGGCCACGAGCGCAACCGGCGTGGCCATCCCCGGAACGAGCTCGAACCACGACAACCCGATCCCCTCGCGCCCGAGCCGATCCCGCGCCCACCGCCCCCAGGCATCCTCGCCGGCGGCGCCCGCCAGCGCCACGTGCGCGCCGAGCCGGGCCGCGGTCACCGCCACCGTCGCGCCGGTGCCCCCGAGGTGAGGCACGAACGCATCGCAATCGGAAACCGCCTCGACCTGGCGCTGGCACACCAGATCGACGACCGCGTATCCGAGGCACAGGGTCGGCGACCCGGGCGACGGCGGATCCGGGCTCGAGGGGCTCATCGTGCTCACGCGCGCGGACGTTATCCTCGCCACGGGGTGCGCGTCGACGAGCACACGATCAACCTCGACGAATCACCCGTCTTCTATCGCAGCGCCGAGGCGTCAGGTGTGCCGGTTCTGTATCTCCACGGGATCCCGACGAGCTCCGAGGACTGGGTCGAGTTCCTCGCCAGGACCGGTGGGGTCGCGCCCGATCTGATCGGGTTCGGACGGTCCGGGAAGGGCGGCCACCTCGACTACTCCCTCGCGGGCCTGACGGCGTTCGTGGAGCGCTTCCTGGCCGAGGTGCACGTCGATGCGGTAAAGCTGGTCGCCCACGACTGGGGCGCCGCCGTCGGGCTCACGCTCGCCGACCGGCACCCTGAGCGGGTCGAGCGGGTCGTCCTGCTGAACGCGCCACCGCTGTTTGACGGATTCGCCTGGCCGCGAGTGGTGAAGTGGTGGCGCGCGCCACTCGTCGGCGAGGGCCTGATGGGGTCGACGACGCGCGGGATGCTGGCCCGGACGCTCCGGCACGGATCCGTAAACCCCACGGCGTGGAGTGACGAGCGAATCGCGACCGTATGGGACCAGTTCGACCAGGGGACACAGCGGGCGATCCTTCGTCTCGTGCGGTCAGCGAGAGCCGAGTTGCCAACGCCCACGTCACCACCACCCGGTCTGATCATCTGGGGCGACCGCGACCCCTGGTATCCGCCGGCGCTCGCCGATGCCTACGCCGCGCACCTGCCGGGCGCGAAGCTTGACCGGCAGTCCGATGCCGGACACTGGCCCTGGCTCGACCGGAGCGATCTCGTCGAGCGCGTGGCAACGTTCCTGGAGGAGTAGCCGTGCCGGTCCGCCTCCGTCAGCCCGTCCGCCCCCCGGCGGACCCCCCCGCGCCGCCAGAAGACGGCTCACGCCTGCGACGCGTCCGGCTGCTCAAGCGCGTCCTGCCCACGTTCGCCGCGGGGGTGATCGCGTTCGCCTACGTGCTGATCGCGCCACGCAGCGAGGACCTGGCAGCGCACCTGCTGCGCGCGAAGCTGTTCGCAACCCAGGGGTTCGGGATCTGGAACAACTGGTGGTACGCGGGCCACAACGTCCCTGGCTACAGCGTCCTGTTCCCGCCGCTCGCCGCGCTGCTCACCCCTCAGCTCGTCGCGGCGGTCTCGGCAACCGTCACCGCCGCGCTGTTCGAATTGCTGGTCCACCGGCGGTACGGAGAGGACTCCTGGCTCGGCGCGCTGTGGTTCGGCGTGGCAACGTCGACAAGCCTGTTCACCGGACGGCTGACGTTTGCATTCGGCCTGATGCCGGCGGTCGGCAGCGCGCTCGCGCTCCAGCGCCGGCGGACCGGGATCGCCGTCGCGCTCGCGTTCGTGACGCCGCTCGCGAGCCCAGTGGGCGCACTGTTCTCGGCCCTCGCGGGCGGCGCGCAGGCGGTCGCCGCCTTCCTCCCCGAACGCCGCATCAGACCGGCGCTTCCCGGCATCGCCGTGGTGATCGCCTCGGCGGTGCCGGTCCTTGCCCTGGCCGTCGCGTTCCCGGAGGGTGGCAGCGAGCCGTTCGCGTTCTCGGCGTTCTGGCCGATCGTCGCGATCGCGATCGCGACGCTGCTCGTGATTCCCAAGCGAGACATCACGCTCAAAGCCGGCGTCGCGCTCTACGCGCTCGGCTGCATCGCCTTCTATCTCGTGGCGAGCCCCGTCGGCAGCAACGTGACCCGGCTCGCGCCCCTGGTGGCGGGACCGCTCGCCGCGCTGTTGTGGTGGCCCCGGCCCGGGCGCCGCGCGGCCGCGCTTTTAGCGGTCGCGCTGCCGCTGCTCTACCTCCAGTGGCAGGCGCCGGTCCGGGACATCCGGACCGCGGATGACAACGCCGAGGTCACCGCCGCCTATTTCCGGCCGCTCGTCTCGTACCTGAGCAGGCAGAGCGACCAGCCGTTCAGGATCGAGATCCCGTTCACGCTGTTTCACTGGGAGGCGTATCTGATGGCCCCCGAGTTCCCGCTCGCTCGGGGATGGGAGCGCCAGCTCGACATCAAATACAACTCGCTCTTCTACGACGGGACGCTGACCGCCGCAAAGTACGACGCTTGGCTCCACCAGGTCGCGGTCCGCTACGTCGCCGTGTCCGACAAGGACCTCGACTACTCGGCCAAGCAGGAGGTCGCGCTGATCGACCGCGGCCTGCCGTACCTGCATCTGGTGTTCCAAACCCGCCAGTGGCGGGTTTATGCGGTGCGCGACCCGACACCGATCGTCGGCGGAGCCGCCGCCCTGACCGAGCTCGGCTCGGACTGGCTCACCGTCGAGGGCCTGCGCCCCGGGACCGCCGTCGTCCGCGTGCACTACAGCCCGTACTGGGCGGTGGTCCGCGGATCGGGATGCGTCGCCCCGGACGGCATCTTCACGAAGCTCGTGGTCCGGGCGCCCGGACCCATAAAGGTGGCGATGCGGTTCTCGCTCACGCGCATCGGCGCCCACTCGCCTCGGTGCAGCTGAATTCGGCCCGACACGGCACATCGCTAGGATGCTTTCTAGACATGGGGCGTGCCCTCCGCTTCATCGAGGCGCGGCTCTTGCCGCGTGGCTGGCTGGATCTGATACGTCAGATCCTGCTGTTCGTCGGCGCGCTGGTGGTGTACGACCTGGTCAGGGGGCTGGT
The DNA here is from genome assembly GCA_963849675.1 of uncultured Solirubrobacterales bacterium. Taxonomy (GTDB): domain Bacteria; phylum Actinomycetota; class Thermoleophilia; order Solirubrobacterales; family Solirubrobacteraceae; genus Palsa-465. The sequence goes on from CAWKIW010000003.1 coordinate 328,144, forward strand.
CTCGAGCGGCAACCCGTACAAGCCGTTCAGCGACGCGATGCGGATCATCGACGTCGAGCGGACGCTGCACGTGTTCATCGAGCCGAGCGTTCAGGCCTGGGCGCTGAACAAGCACTGGCTGATGGACGGCCTCGACTGGATCTACCTGAACGGCCACTTCGTGGTCACGTTCCTGGTGCTCGCGTTCATCTATGCGCGCCGCAACCAGTCCTTCTATTTCGTGCGCAACATGTTCATGATCTCGATGGCACTCGCGGTGATCGGATACTGGCTGTACCCGACGGCGCCGCCGCGGCTGATGCCCGAATGGGGCTTCACCGACGCGATCTCGCAGTTCGTGACCGGCGGCCGCGGCTCGATCGATTTCGGACCGACCAAGGCATTCGTGAACTTCTACGCCGCAGTCCCCTCGATGCACGTGTGCTTCGCGGTGATGATCGGCGGCTCGATGTCGCGACTCACCCGCTGGCGCCCCGGCAAGATCCTGTGGGCGCTGTACCCGTTGCTGATCACGTTCGTGGTCGTCGCGACCGCCAACCACTTCCTCACGGACGTGTTCCTCGGGGCCGTGACGGCCGGCGCCTCCGCGCTGCTGGCGCAAAGGCTGCTGGCGCGGGCCAGGCCGGATGTGTGGGCGTTTCGCCCGTCCCGGGTTGACCGCCTGACGATGTCCGGACATTCATCGCCGTCGACCGCCTGACGATGCCCGAGCAGACTCAGCGCCCTCGGGCGCGACCCAACGGCGCTCCGCGCCGCACTCGGCCCCCGCGGACCGGGGCGACCACGCAGGAGATAATGCGCAACCGGCTGATCGAGTCTCGGCTCACTCCGAACGCGATCTCGCTCACCGGTTTTGCCCTGAACCTCGCGGCCGCCGGGCTGATCGTAGGGCGCATGTTCTTCCTGGCAGGGATCGCGTTCATCGTCGGATCGATCATGGACACGCTCGACGGGCGCTACTCGCGGATGTCCGGCAAGGGCACACCGTTCGGCGCGTTCCTCGACTCGACGCTCGACCGGCTCGAGGAGGGAATCGTGCTGATCGCGGTCGGCGCCTACTTCGCCTCGAAGAACAACCAGGTGGCCGCCGCCGCCACCGTTGCCGCCGTGCTCGGGTCGCTGATGGTGTCGTACACCCGCGCCCGCGCCGAGGCCCTCGGAGTCGAGTGCAAGGTCGGACTCGCCACCCGCCCCGTGAGGGTCGTGATTCTTTCGATCGGGCTGATCTTCGCCAAGGGAGCGTCGCTCGGACACTTCGAGTTGCTCGCGCCGGCGGTGTACGTGCTCGCCGCGCTTACCGTGCTGACGGTCCTGCAACGCATCCTCCACGTGCGCCGGCAGCTCAAGGCCCTCGCCCAGCAGCCGGTGTAACGAACGCGTTCGCGCGGAATACATGAAGTGGCCGCGGGACCCGCCCGCGAGAAAGGCAGTCTTCGAAAAGTGAGCACCACCAACGGTTCGACCAACGGCGCTGCGCGTTACCAGCAAGGCAAGGTGCGCGTGGCGATCATCGGCGTCGGCAACTGCGCGAGTTCGTTCGTGCAGGGCGTCCGGTACTACCGCGACGCCGACCCCGGCCAGGACGTCCCCGGGCTGATGCACGTCGATCTCGGCGGCTATCACGTCCGCGACATCGAGTTCAGCGCCGCGTTCGACATTGACGTCGACAAGGTCGGGAAGGACCTCTCGGAGGCGATCTTCGCCGGGCAGAACAACACCGTGAAGTTCGCGGACAAGGTTCCGCACCTCGGCGTGCCCGTCGAGCGCGGGATGACCCACGACGGCCTCGGCAAGTACCTCAAGCAGAAGATCACGAAGGCCCCCGGTCCCACGGCCGACATCACCGAGATCCTCAGGGAAACCCACACCGACGTGGTCGTCTCCTACCTCCCGGTCGGCTCGGAGGACGCCACGAAGTGGTACGTGGAGCAGATCCTCGACGCCGGCTGCGGGTTCGTGAACTGCATCCCGGTGTTCATCGCGCGCGAGGAGTACTGGAACAAGCGCTTCAAGAAGGCCGGGCTGCCGATCGTCGGCGACGACATCAAGTCGCAGGTCGGGGCGACGATCGTCCACCGGGCCCTGGCCAGGCTGATGCACGACCGCGGGGTCAAGCTGCAGCGCACCTCGCAGCTCAACGTCGGCGGCAACATGGACTTCTACAACATGCTCGAGCGCGAGCGGCTCGAGTCCAAGAAGATTTCGAAGACCAACGCGGTGACCTCGATCGTGGGCCACGAACTGCCCGCCGACGACGTCCATGTCGGCCCCTCGGACTACGTGCCCTGGCTGACCGACCGCAAGTGGGCGCACATCCGCCTCGAGGGCGAGGCGTTCGGCGATGTCCCGCTGAACATGGAGGTCAAGCTCGAGGTGTGGGACTCCCCCAATTCCGCCGGGATCGTGATCGACGCCGTCCGGTGCTGCAAGCTCGCGCTCAACAACGGGCTCTCCGGACAGCTCGACGGGCCGAGCTCGTACCTGATGAAGTCGCCGATGAATCAGCGTCCCGACGACGAGGCGCGCGATCTCACCGAGAAGTTCATCGCGAAGTACGCCCGCCAGGCCCCGGCCTCCAAGCCGGCGAAGGCAAAGACCCGCACGAGCTAAAGCACGCGGCCGCCAAACGCGGCCCGTGCAAGTAACGCCATAGACTGCCGCCGGTGACGAGCGAGCAGCTCGCGATCGCACAGGTGACGCCGTTCGCCTGGGAGGTCTCGAACGAGGTCAACGACTACATCGCGCGCATCTCGCACGAGCTCTCCGGTCGTGGGCATCGTGTGCTGATCATCGCGCCCTCGGAGTCGGGCGCGCTCGTGCATGACAGCCGCCGCGCGATCCGCAACCACGCCGATTCTCTGCTCGACTCAGCGGACGGCGAGCCGCTGGTGCTCGGGGTGGGAGAGGTGTTGCCGTTCGCCCCCACGCGGCGCCGCGCCGCCTCGTTGCCGGTCGATGTGGCGCGAACGATCGAGGAGGCGCTCGTCAACCTTCCGCTCGACCTCGTCCACGTCCACGAGCCGTTCGCCCCGAGCGCCTCGAGCGTCGCGCTGCGGCACTCGCGCGGTCTGAACGTCGGGAGCTTCCATGCGCCGACCGAGCGGGTCCTCTCGACCCAGCTCACGGGACCGCTGTCGCGCCTGTTGTTCGGGCGCCTCGATGCGCGCATCGCCAGCTATGCCGCGACCCGGGATCTCCTCCAGCGCTACTTCCCCGGCGACTACCGGGTGATCCTCCCGGGCGCCGCCGCCGACTGGGAGCACACGGCGCACGATCCCGTGCAGCTCCTGTTCAGCATGCGCGAGGAGCGCGCGTCGCTCCGCATCTTCCTTCGATCGCTGCGAACGCTCCCCGACGACAACCCGTGGCACGCGACCGTCTGGTCGCCACGGCCTTACGCGATGCCGGCGACGCTTGGACGGACTCTGCGCGAGCGGGTCGAGTTCGTCGATGCCGAACGGATGTCGGAGGCCGAGGCGCTGGCCGGGGCGGACATCCTCGTGCTCGCCTCAGAGGGGATCCGGCCGATCCCCGCGACGCTCGTGCGCGCGCTCGCCGGCGGCCTGGTGCCTGTCGCCTCGCGCCTGCCCGCCTACGAGGAGCTCCTCGGCCAGGGCGAGTTCGGCTTCGAGTTCGAGCCCGGCGACGTGCAGACGCTCTCGGCTCACCTCCAGCGGCTGATCGCCGAGCCGGCGCTCCGTTCCCGTGGGCGCGACCAGGCCCGGCAACTCCGGGTGAAGTTCGGCTGGTCGCGCGTGGCCGACGAATACGAGGACGTGTACACGGGGCTCGTCGCCCGCCGGCACGACACCCGCGGCAACGGTCAGGTGCGTGCCCGGCTCGCGTCGCGCCGGCTGATTGACGTCGACCTGCACATGCACACCGATCACTCCTACGATTGCGCCACGCCGGTCGAGGTGCTTCTGGCCGAGGCCCGAGCCCGCGGCCTTGGGGCGATCGCCGTCACCGACCACAACGAGGTGTCCGGCGCCCACGCGGCGAGGGCCCAGGCACGCGGCATCGGCGTGATCGTCGGCGAGGAGGTGAAGACCGCCGACCAGGGCGAGGTGATCGGCCTGTTCATCGAGGACAAGATCCCGAGGGGAATGACGCTTCAGGAGACGATCGCCGAGATCAAGCGTCAGGGCGGTCTCGTGTACGTCCCTCACCCGTTCGACCGGCTCCATTCCGTGCCCGACTACGAGCACCTGCTCGACGTGCTCGACGACGTCGATGCGATCGAGGTGTTCAACCCGCGCGTGGCGATCAGCGAGTTCAATGACGAGGCGGCCCGATTCGCCGCCAAGTACCGGATCCCGGCGGGCGCCGGCTCGGACGCGCACGTGCCGCAGGGGCTCGGCTCGGTCCGGATCCGGATGCGCGAGTTCGACGGCCCCGAGGAGTTCCTCGAGTCGCTCCGCGCTGCCGACATCGTCCGCAATCCGGCCAGCCTCCTGTATGTCCAGGCGCTGAAGTTCCTGCAGACGAAAGCCCTGCCCGAGGCCGCGAGAAGGGCTTCGCGAGAGCGCCGCGTCCGGCGCGCGATGGGGCGGGATCGCCGGCGGTCGGGCGGTCGCGACAGCCGCAACTCCTGATGCACTCGCAAGGACAAGCCCGGGAGCCGTCCAATCGGACAGCGATGCCCGCCACCGATGACGAGATTCGCGAGAAGTACCTCGAGCGCGCGATCCGTGAGCTGAACGCCTTCTCGCGAGAGGTCCAGTCGTGCACGCACTGTCCCCGCGGAGCGCTGATGCCCGTTCTGGGCTCCGGCCATCCCCAGGCCGACATCTTCCTGGTCAAGTACTCCGCGCGGCCCTCGGAGGTTGAGGAGGGCGTGGCCTTCTACGGAAGGGCGGGCAACGCGTTGATGAAGTCGCTCAAGCGCCTCTCGATCGACCCGCTGGCCGTGTACGGGACGCTGTGCGTCAAATGCCCGGTGCCCGATCCCGCGATGGCCGACCCCGCGTGCGTGGCCAGGCTGGTCGAGGAGATTCAGATCGTCTCGCCGAAGCTCCTTGTGATCATGGGGGCGGACGCCCTGAGCGTCGTCAACGAGATGGACCTTCCGCTGGCGGGGGAACTCGGGCCGGCGCCGGGCCAGCTCCAGCGCCTGACGCCGTCGATCGAGGCGCTGTACGTGCCGAACATCGACGATTCGCTCGACGAGGAGAGCGCCAAGCGCGAGTTCTGGGCGGCGTTCAGGGTGGTTGGTCAGTGGTGGACCGACCTACCCCCTTACTAGTGGCTCTCGGACGCGGTACGCTCGCCTTCATGGACCTAGAAGAGCATTCGCTCGAGCCGATCGGCAACCGCTGCGAGGAGTGCGGCGCCAAGCTCACGCGGGCGGAGATCGAGGCTGCTTTGGAGTCGGGCGGGCCGGCCCTGTGCACGGTCCACGCGGACGAGGTCGTCTCGGTCGCCGATGAGGACGACGGATTCGGCGAGAAATAGGCCGGGCAGCCGACAGATCTGCGGCTCAGCCGCCCATCGTCAGCACGATGTTCCCGAGCTTGCCGCCCTCGGCGAACCGGTGATAAGCGGCGACCGCTTCCTCGAGCGGGTAGGTCGCGGCGACGAGTACACGCACGGCCCCCGACGCCAGCAGCGGTAGCACCGAGCGCTCCATCGCGCGCGCGGTTATCGCCTTCTCCTCGAGCGGCCGCGGCCGCAGCGTCGAGTTGTAGATCCGCGCGCGGCGCTGCATGGCAAGCCCCAGGTTGAGCTCGGCCTTGGCGCCGGCGCTGATCCCGATCACCATGATCCGGCCCCACAACGCAAGAGCCTCGAGGTTGCCGGTCATGTTCGGCGCGCCGACGAGCTCGAGGATCACGTCGAACGGACCGTGATCGACGAATCCCTCGGGGGCGATCGCCTCGGCGCCGAGCGCGGCCACCGCGTCACGGTGATCCGCGTTCCGGACGGTGGCGGTGACCCGCGACCCGGACGCGCGCGCGATCTGGATCGCCGCGGTGGCGACGCCGCCGGCGCCGCCGTGCACGAGCAGCCGCTCGCCCGGCTTCAGCCCCGCCTGCGTGAAGATGCCGTCGTGAGCGGTGGTGAACGTCTCGGGGATGGCGCCGGCCTCGATCCATTCGAGGTTGTTCGGGACGGGCATCAGGATTCGCTCGTGGACGACCGCGAGCTCGGCCTGACCGCCGCCCGCGACGATCCCCATCACCCGATCGCCGACCGCGAACCGCTCCGCGCCCCGACCACGCTCGACCACTTCGCCGGCAAGCTCGAGCCCCGGGATGTCCGGCGGCGCGCCCGGGGGCGCGGGGTAGAAGCCGCGCCACTGCATCATGTCGGCGCCGTTCAGTCCGGCAGCCGCGACTCGGACCAGCACCTCGCCGGCCCCGGGCGCCGGGTCGGCGTGATCCTCGACGCTCAAGTTCCCGTCTTTGATCGTGACTGCTCGCATCGAAACGCCCGCGGAACCCTACCTGTCGCAGCGCCAGCGGCTACGACAGGATCGTGACCAGCGTCCCGTAGGTCAGATAGCCCCACGCCTGCTCGGCCGCGGCGTAGGGCAACTCAATACAGCCCAGGCTCTGCGGCGATCCGTACGACGCCCGCGGGATGTAATGCACGGCGTCGCCGCCGTTGAAGTACGCGACCCACTGCACGAAATCGGCGTAGTGCGACCCGTCCGGGTTGGTGCCCTGCATGGTTTGACTGCGCAGCCGTTCGTACACCGGGAAGGTCCCGGGGGCGGTGCCCCTGCCGGCGATGCCGGTGTTGGCGGCGCTTCGCAGAACCACGCGTCCGTTGTGGTAGACGGTGAGCGTCTCAGGGCCGCTCTCGGTGGCCAGCGCGTAGTTGTAGCCGGCGGTGTTGAACTGGCGGTGGTAGCGAGCGCTCAGCAGCGTGCGCCAGACGGCCGTGCTCGCCACGCCGTCCATAGCGAGGCCGTGCTGGGATTCGAACGCCATGACCGCGCCCCGGAGGACTGTGGGGCTGTCGTGGATCCACAGGTCGCGCAGCTCGGCCGGCCAGTCGGCGCCGAGCACCAATCGCGCTGCGGGCGGCCGAAAGATCGCGCGGATCTGTCCCGCGGTGTCGCCCGGACGCGGCTGGTGCGCGGAAGAGGCGAGATGAACCGGCAGGAAGCGCAGCTCCGCGAGCAACTGGGCGAGCCGGACATCGGACCCGTCCTGCACCTGGAACGTGACCGTGTCGGCCCTGCGCAGCGAGGCCCCGTCGGTGGCCGCGAGCCCCTTGGGAACGGTGATGTGGACTACGGTCCCCGGAAGGAATCCGCCGCTCGGAGTGAACGCGAGCGTCGTCGGATTCGGCTGTGACCATGCCCCGGCGGTCGCCGGCGACAGCTTAGGCTCGGTTCGGGCGGTCAACGGCGCGAGCGGCGCGGAGAACCGCAGCTCGATCGTGGCGTCGCCGGCCGCCGTGCCCTTGGGAGACGCGGACGTCAGACGCAGCGCCGGCGGGCGCGGAGTGGCCCCCGAAGCCTGCTGAGCCCCAACGACGAGCAGAGCCGCGACGACGAGCAGGACAGCGCGAGATCTCATCTCTCGAAAGAAGCTACCCGTCAAGGCGCGCTACAAGCGTTCCAACAGCGCCACGCACTCGATGTGCGGCGTCTGCGGGAACATGTCGACCGGCCGCACCCTCCGAAGCCCGTAACCGCCGTCGGCGACCAATTGCGCCGCATTCGGGGCGAGCGTCGTCGGGTTGCAGGACACGTAGACGATCCGGCGAGGAGCGGCTTCGATGATCCGCCGCACGACCTTCTGCGACAGCCCCGAGCGCGGCGGGTCGACCACTGAGCACGTCGGGCCGACCCGCGCGATCTACCAATTCCCGGAGCGCCAGTCGGACGTCACCGGCAAAGAAGTGGGCGTTGTCGACCTCGTTCAGCCGCGCGTTCGCGATCGCGTCGGCGATCGCGTCCTCGACCAGCTCGAGGCCCCAGACCTCGGCGGCGCGCGGCGCAATCAGCAGACCGATCGTGCCGATCCCGCAGTACAGGTCGTACACGCGATCGGAGCCGCCGGGCGCGGCGTACTCGATCGCGAGCCGGTAGAGGCGCTCGGCCATCTCGGTATTAGTCTGGAAGAACGCGTTCGGTGAGATCAGCATGCGCATCCCGCCGATCTCCTCCTCGAGCCGGTCGACGCCTGCGATCAGCTCGGTGTCTCCGCCCTGGGTGGTCTCGGCGACGCTGTCGAGCTGCGTCCACAACAGGCCGCCGACCGGCTCGGCCGCCCGGGCGAGACCCTCGCGGTCGATCCGCCCCGGGCTCGTCACGAGCCGGACCTGGAACTCGCCGCCGCGCCGGCTCTCTCGGACCACGAGGTTCCGGAGAAAGCCTTCCCCGGTACGCCGGTCGTACGCCGCCAAACCCTGAGACCGACACCAATCGACGACCCGTTCGCGCGCGGCATTGCCCGCCTCCGAGGCGAGCAGGCAGTCGCGGATCTCGACGATCTCGTCCCACCGGCCGGGCGCATGAAATCCGCATACGAGCCGGCCGTCTGCGTCGGTGCCGAACGAGTACTCGAGCTTGTTGCGGTATCGCCACGGCTCGACGGCCTCGACGATCGGCTCGAGCTCGAACCCGTCGAGCCGACCGATCCTGCGCAGCGCTTCCTCAACCTGGCCCTGTTTCGCTTCTAGCTGGCGCTCGTACGGAAGCACCTGCCACGGAGCCCCCGGGTGCGCCGCCACGGGCGCGAGCCGATCCGGACTGGGCTCGAGCACCTCGACCGCCCGGGCCTCGGCGTAGGCGCGCTTTGACTTTTCGACGACTGCCCGCACCCTGTCCCCCGGGATCGCGCCGGCGACAAACACGACATAGCCATCGAGCCGCGCGACGCCGGCGCCGCCGAACGCGAGCGAGTCGATGCTCAGCTCGAGTTCGTCGCCCCGGCTGGGGCGGGTTCGGGTAGCTCCTGGCGCAGAGTCCACGCCTCTAGCATGGCAGCCGCATGGATCTCGACGCCTACAGGGACTCCGCGGAGCGCTTCATCACCGAGCTGATGCGCGAGTACTACCGCCACTACGCGGGGCTGAAGGACCGCTTCGAGATCGAGGCGATCTACGCGAGCCACGCCGATCTGTTCACACGCGACGCGGTGTTGCGCGCTGCGCGACCTCGACGCCGGCGGACCGGCGCGGAAGACGGCGACGAGCGACGGCGGGCGCGAATGCTGCTCGACTTCGCGGTCGAGGGTTACGTCGGCGAGTCGACCAAGGCGGTCGAGGAGGAGCTCGCGCGTACCGAGGCGGCGCTGACGATCGAGGTCGAGGACGAGAGGATCGGGTTTCGCGAGGCGCCGGTGGTGCAGGCGAATACGGCCGACCCCGCCCGCCGAGCCGAGATCGAGCGGGCGGTGCTGACCGCGACCGACGAGGGACTCGGAAGCCACTACCGCGAGCGGATCGAACGCCAGCACGCCTGCGCGACCGAGCTCGGGTGGGCCAGCTACGCGGCCATGTGCGAGCACTGCAAAGGAATCGACCTCCGAGCTCTGGGCGGGCAGACCGCCACGTTCGCGCGCGACAGCGCCGGGTCATATCCGCGCGTGCTCGAGCCCGAGCTGCGCCGGACGCTGGGGATCGGCTTCGGGGAGCTGCGCCGCGCCGACCTGCCCCGCTTCTTCCGGGCGCCCGGGCCAGGACCGGTATTTCCCGGCCGCGAGGTTGTCCGAGAGCTTCGCCGACACGATGCGCGGCCTTGGCTTCGACCTTACGCGGCAGGACGGCGTGACGTTCGATATCGGGTCCCGTCCGAACAAGTCGCCGCGAGCGTTCTGCGCGCCGGTGCGCGTGCCCGGCGAGGTGTACCTGGTGGTGGCGCCGATCGGGGGATGGGACGACTACGTGACGCTCTTCCACGAGGGCGGCCACACCGAGCACACCGCGAACGTCGATCCCGAGCTGCCCTTCGAGTTTCGCCGCTTGGGCGACAACTCGATCAGCGAGACGTATGCGTTCCTGCTCCAGCATCTGGTCGAGGACCCCGTGTGGCTCTCGCGGCGGCTCGGGGTCAAGGATCCCTCCGAACTGGTCGCGCACGCGAAGGCCCAGCGGCTCGTGTATCTGCGCCGCTATGCGGGCAAGATCGCGTACGAGCTCGAACTTCACGGCGCCGGCGCGGACGGTTGGGGCACGCTCGCCGGCCGTTACTCGGAGCTGCTGGGCGCCGCGCTACAGATCCAGTGGCCGACCGAGACGTTTCTGGCCGACGTCGACGAAGGGTTCTACTGCGCGTGCTACCTGCGGGCGTGGGCGCTCGAGACCCATCTGCGCTCCTACCTGCGCGAGCGGTTCGGGCCGGCATGGTTCGAGTCGCGCGAGGCAGGAGACGTTCTGCGGAGGCTGTGGCGCGACGGCCAGCGCCTCGACGCGGAAGAACTGCTCGGGGAGCTGACCGGCGCGCGCCTTCATTTCGGTGCCGTGCTCGAGGACCTCGGCCTGGACGGCTAAACGTTGAGCGCCGCGCGGATCGCCGCCGCATCGGCGTCCAGCTGCAGCAGGATGCGCGCCGCGGCGCCGGCCGGGTCACGGGTCAACGCGAGCATGATGTGCTCGGTGCCGACCCGCTCGGAGCCGAGCTCCGACGCCTCCCGCGCCGCCCGCTCGATCGCCTCGCTCGCCGGGATCGTGAACGGCAGCTCTTCGCCGGAAACGTCCTCGACGCCGCGGCCCATCATGCGCACAACCGCCATCCGCACATGCTCGTAGGTGACGTCGAGCGATGCCAGCGCGGTCGCCGCCGCGCCGTCACGCTCGCGCAGCAGCCCGAGCAAAATGTGTTCGGTGCCGACGTAGCTGTGGCACAGCTCCCGCGCCTCCTCGTGAGCGAGGCGGAGCGCCTCGCGCGCCTGGTCGCTAGCGGGGGGCAAGCGACTTGTCGATCGCCTCGAGCACGGACTTTCGGTTGGCGTGCCGCCGCTCGTACTCGCGCACCCTGCGTAGCTCAGCCGGCGCAAGGCCCTCGAGCCGCACCTGAACCTGAGCGGCGGTCATGTCGTCGTACCCGAGAATCGGGAAGGTCTGACCGACGCCGACGGACCGCCGGGCCCGGTCGGCGCTCCGGACGAGGAGATCGATCGACTCGCTCCAGCGCGCGCCGCGAGTCGCCGGGGTGATCTGGCGGCGGCCGAAGCCGATCACGCGCTCGACGTCCGAGAGGAGCTGCTCGGTTTGCTGGCGGCCGCGGCTGATCAGCTGCGCCGCGAGTTCATTGGCGTCCGAGCGAGTCACGCGGCCGCGCTCGGCGGCGTCGTCGAGGACCTCCTGGATCCGCTCGGTGGTGAGCACCACGAGCCCCAGCGGCTTGAGGACCCCGTTCGTGACCTGCTCGGCGAGGCTCGTCAGACCGTCGCCGATGCCACCCGCGCTCTCGTTCGGAGCCGGCTTGCGTCGCCGGCGCTTCGTCGAGGACTTCGACGTCTTGCCGCTCGACCCCCTAGAGCCACCCGACGGGGATTTGGGTGCAGGCATCTATTGCATGTCTCCTTCCCAGAAGCTCGTGCGGAGCGTAGCCGAACGGTCGCGCGCTACGCGCCGATCAGGAGCTCGAGCAGCGCCTTCTGTGCGTGACGACGGTTCTCGGCCTGGTCCCAGATCCGCTGGCGGGTCCCGTACAGGACCTGTTCGGTGATCTCCTCGCCCGGGTGCGCGGGCAGGCAATGGAGCGCGATCGCGGTCGGGGCCGCCCGGTCGAGCAGCTCGTCGTCGACTCGATACTGAGCGAGCGCGCGTCGACGCTCGGCCGCCGACTCAGGGTCGTCGCCCATGCTCACCCACACGTCGGTGTAGACGGCGTCGGCCCCCCGCACGGCTTGAACCGGATCATCGGTCAACAGCCCGGCGCCGTCGGGCTCGAGCTGGTAGCCGTCCGGCGCGGCGACGCGGACCTCCATCCCCGCCTTCGAGCCGAGCACGATCAGCGAGCGCGCCATGTTGTTCCCGTCGCCCACGTAGGCGAGCGTGAGCCCTTCGAGCTTGCCGAATGTCTCCTTCAAGGTCATCAGGTCCGCGAGCACCTGGCAAGGATGGTGCCGGGGGGTCAGCATGTTGATGACCGGCACGGTGGCGCGTTCCGCGAGGTCCTCGACGAGTTGATCGTCGCCGGTCCGGATCCCGATCGCGGCGACGTGGCGCGAGAGGACGTAGGCGGTGTCGCGGACCGACTCACCGCGGGTGAGCTGGAGGTCGTCGGTGCGCAGCACCATCGGGTACCCGCCGAGCTCGGTGATCCCGGCCTCGAACGACACGCGGGTGCGAGTCGACGGCTTCTGGAAGATCAGCGCGACCGAGCGCCTGCGTAGGACGTCCGAGCTGTACGGAGCCGCCTTGAGCTCGATCGCCCGCTCGATCAGGCGGTTCAGCTCGTCCGCGCTCAGCTCAGACCCGGTGATGAAGTGCCGCGGCAAGGCCTGAGTGTACGTTGGAGGCTTCGCCATGCGAGTCCTCACCTGGAATCTCAAGCACGGACGCGCGGTGCCCTCCGCCGGTCGCGACCTGTTCGACGAGTTCGCCGCCGCGTTGGGTTCGTGGGATTGGGATTTGGGTTTGCTTCAGGAGGTGCCACCGTGGTGGCCGTCGAGCCTCGGTGATCGGTTGGCGGCGGACGCGCGGCTCGCGCTCACCTCGCGCAACTCGCTATTGCCCGTCAGGCGCGCGATCGCCGAGCACCGGCCCGACGCGATCAAGTCGAACGGCGGCGGGGCCAACGCGATCCTCGTCCGCGGCGACGCGATCGTGGAGCACCGGGTGAGGCGCCTGTGCATCTGGCCCGAGCGGCGGTGGGTGCACGCGGTGCGATTGCACGACGCGGGCACCTGGGCGGCGAACGTGCACTGCGGCGGCCCCGCTCGCGACGCTCGGCTTGCCGCCGAGAGCGCGTCGCGCTGGGCCGGCGAGGCTCCGCTCGTGCTCGGCGGGGACTTCAACATCAGAGACCTGGCCCTCGACGGGTTCGCGCGCGCCGCCGCGCACGACGTCGACTACGTGTTCGTCCGCGGGTTTTCGGTCGCTTCGGATCCCGACGTGCTCGAACGGGGCCGGCTATCCGATCACGCCCCCGTGGCGGTCACGATCGCTCCCGTGCCAGGTCCAGGATCTCCGGCGACGCCTTCTCGATAGACCCGCTGTCGAACGGCGGCTCGGGGTCGTACTCGATCGCGAGTTGGATCGCCCGAGCCATGTCCTCGCCGGCGATGCGCGCGGCGAGCGTCAACGCCATGTCGATTCCGGACGAGACGCCGGCCGCGGTGATCACCTTCCCCTGCTCGACGACGCGGCGGTTCACCGGGGCGGCCCCGAGCCGCCCGAGCGTGTCCATCAGCGCCCAGTGAGTGGTCGCCTCGAGCCCGTCGAGGATGCCGGCGGCGCCGAGAACGAGCGCGCCCGTGCACACCGAGGTCGTCCACTCCGATGTCTCGTGGGCGGCGCGCACCCAGTCGAGCACGTGCTCGTCGTGCATCAGCGCGCGCGTGCCGTAGCCGCCGGGCATGACGATCACGTCGGGTGTCTTCAGGTCGTCCAGTGCGCCGTCGGCGGTCAGCGCCAGCATCCCGTTCTCCGTCCGCTTCGGTCCCGGTTCCGCCGCGAGGAAATGAACTCGCGCGTCCGGCAGCCGCCAGAGGACCTCGTAGGGACCGATCGCGTCGAGCGCGGTCAGTCCGTCGAAGATCGGGATCGCGACGTCCATTGGCGTCGGCTACTGGTTGCGGTTGGCCCTGAGCCCGAACCCGCGCAGCACCAGCAGCGCCTTCTCGCCGAGCGTCCCGCGCGCCGGCAGGACCCCGAGCTGCGTCGCGACGTCGTACAGGTCAAAGAAGCCGCGCACGCGCAGCAGCTTCTCGTGCCTCATCTCGGAGTAGAAGATCGCGTGCATGACCACGAACCGGTTGGTCGCCGGCAGGCCGTTCAGAGACGCCCTGTGGGTCCCGAGCAGCTTGCACGGCGACGCCACGAAGTGACCGTCGGTGAGCCGGTCGCCGGTTCGCTCCAGGCGCGCGTCGGGGAACGCCGCCCACAGCCGCGAGGCGTGGTTCTGGACCAGGTCGAGGCCCTCGAGCGGCTCGGGGGTGAGCGGGTCCTCGTAATGGACTCTGCGGTCGCAGACCTCTTCGAACGCGGCCTCGTCCCGCCCGGACCACGCGGCCTCCCACCCGTCGATCAGCTCGTCGACGGTCACTGGGACGCGCTATCGAACACCGGCAACCCCTCGTCCGGAGTCGACGCCTCGGCATACCGCCGGCGCGGGATCCGGCCGGCGCCGCGAGCAAGGCAGCCCGCCTCGACCGCGAGCCGGATCGCGGTAGCCATCGCGACCGGGTCGTGGGCGCGCGAGATCGCGCTCGCGCAAAGCACCGCGTCGCACCCGAGCTCGATCGCGAACGCCGCGTCCGAGGCGGTGCCGACGCCGGCGTCTAGGATCACCGGCACCCCGGCTCGCTCGACCACGATCGAGATGTTGTACGGGTTGCGGATTCCCATGCCACTGCCGATCGGGGACCCGAGCGGCATCACTGCCGCACACCCGACGTCCTCGAGCCGGCGAGCCAGGACCGGGTCGTCCGTGGTGTACGGGAGCACGGTGAACCCGTCGTCGACAAGCGCCTCGGCCGCGGCGACGAGCTCCACGGCGTCGGGGAGCAACGTGCGGTCGTCGCCGATCACTTCGAGCTTGATCCAGTCGGTCTCGAAGGCCTCGCGGGCGAGCTGCGCGGTGACGATCGCATCGCGGGCGGTGTAGCAGCCGGCGGTGTTCGGGAGCACCTCCACGCCGGCTTGGTCGAGCACGTCGAGAATTGATCCCGCGTGATTCGGCCCCCGCCCGCCCCCGAGGCGACGAAGCGCCACCGTGCACAGCTCGGCGCCGGACGCATCAAGCGCGGCGGCCAGGATCTCGTGGTTGGTGAAGCCGCCGGTGCCGAGAATCAGGCGCGAGCGAAGCTCCCGGCCGGCGATCGTAAAGGGCGCCACCGTGCTCATCCGCCCTGCACCGCCACCACGACTTCAACCCTGGCGCCCTCGCGCAGCTCGACGTTCCGCCACTGCGCACGCGGCACCACCTCGCCCTCGATGGCGACCGCGACGCCGCGTCCGTCGGGCACGTTCGGGAGCGAGTCGACCACGGTCGCCACGGTCGCCCCCGCCGGGAGTTCACGGCGATCCCCGTTGATCGTGACCGACAGGCTCATGCGCCGACCCCCGCCGGCACCGCTATCCCGGCAAACCGCGTCGGCGCGAACTCCCCGGGTATGGCGTCGGTCCGCTCACCGCTCAGCGCGCCGGCGACGAGCTCCGCGGTGATCGGCGTGAGCAGGATCCCGTGGCGGTAGTGACCGACCGCCCAGTGCAACCCGGGAATCGAGCCCGGGCCGATTGCCGGCGCGTTGTCGGGCGTGGCCGGCCGGAGTCCCGCCGACAGCTCGTCGATCACGAGCTCGGTGACAGATGGCAGCAGCTCGAACGCGTTTCGCAGTAACTCGAACGCGCCGCCCGCGGTAACCGTCGTGTCGAAGCCGCGCTCCTCCATCGTCGCCCCGAGCACGTAGCGACCGTCGCCGCGCGGCACGAGGTAACCGCCGGTCATGCGCAGCACACGCGTCAGCAGCCCCGGGCCGGCGGGATCGTGCAGCCGGAGGATCTGACCCTTGACGGGGTGGATCGGGACGCATGCGTCGGGAGGCAGACCGCCGACGGCCTCGGTCCACGCGCCGGCCGCCACGACCACGTGCTCGGCGATGATCCGCTCGCCGTCGGCGAGGCCTACGCCGACGACGCGACCGTCGGCGACGCTCACCTGTTCAACCTTCGCTCCGGTCCGCAGCGTCGCGCCGGCCGTCATGACCGCCTGGGCGAGCGCCGCCGTCAGCTTGCGCGGGTCGATCGCGTGGTCGTCGGGAATCTCGAGCGCGAGACGCAGCGCGGGCGATAGAGCCGGCTCGAGCCGGCGGGCCTCGCTCGAGCGGAGCCGGTGGACGGCGAGGCCGAGCGAGTCCCTGAGCGCGAGCTCACGCCCGAGCGCCTCCGCCTCGTCGCCGTCGCGCGCGGCGAGCAACGTTCCGCAGCGAAGATAGCCAGGATCCATGCCCGAGGCATCGCGCACCTCCTCGACGAACCCCGGATAGGCGTCGACGCTCTCCAGGCCGAGCCGCATCAGCGGCAACTCGGTCGCGATCGTCTCGGAGATCGGCGCGAGCATCCCGGCCGCTACCGCCGAAGTGCCGGCCCCGGGCGCGTCGGCGCGCTCGAGCACCGTGACGCGCAGACCGCGCTGCGCGGCGCGCCACGCGATGGCGAGACCCACGGCACCGGCGCCTACGACGACGACATCGGATGAGGTTGAGCGATTCGGCACGTGCGCGGCTCCCTGCGCCGGCATTATCCGGTTCAGGTTCAGACGGTCGGCGGGCCTATGCCCGCCCTCTCAGCCCAGTGGTAGGGCTCCCGTTTGGTCAATCCTAGCGCTGGGGCATTGGCAGCCCTGATGCGACTGACATTTCCCGCGATAGTGGCGGCAAATCTCAGTTGCGTCGCGCGCGAACCCCCTACGTCGCCACCGTGCGCGCGCTGCGGGCCTGTTCGAGCCCCCAGCTCACGATCCGTTCCGGGTGGATGCGGATCAGCGGCGTCGGCAGCGGGATCGCCTCGCCTTGTCCACGGACCTCCACCCCCCGCGGGCGCCACGGGTCGACGCTCTCCAGATCGTCGATCACGATCGCGGCGCGACCGCTGCGGGCGACGTCGCGGAACTTCTTGGACCGCTCGAGATCGATCCCCGAGATGTCGATCGTGTCGCGAGCGGCGTTGTAGATCCAGCCGACCGGCACCACGTGCGGCGTGCCGTCCGCGCCGACGGTCGCGAGCCGGCCTAGTTGCCGCCCTCCGGTCATGTATTTCAGCTCGGCTTCGTTGAACACACTCATGCCATAGATGATGAGCGTGGCGGGCGCGCGATCCAATCGACAATTGGTCCTAGGACGGCACTACGCCCAGCGCGCACCACGCGCGGGCCTCGAGCGTGAACGGCGAGTCGTCCGGCAGGACCGTTCGGCACGCCTCGCGCACGACCGCCTGCCGGTCGTCCGACAGCGAGCGCAGATATTGCCCCGCCGGCCCGACAGCGAACGTGAATGGCTCCCAGAAGTCGTCGAAGCCCAGGTAGCTCGCTCGGGCCGTGAGCGCCGAATCGATCACATCCGTCAGACCGGCGCTTCTGAACCGCTCCGCGATGTCGCCGGCCGCGGTGCCGGCCATCCGGCGCTCGCCTCGGGCGTCCGGATCCACCTCGCGCACCGCGGCCCAGAAGATCCGCAACAACGTCATCCCACCGCCCGCGATATCCCACATGCAGGCGGCGACCACGCCACCCGGCCGCGTGACGCGCCGCATCTCGCGTACGCCGCGCTCGGGATCGCGCATGAACGCGATCACGAGCGATGACAACGTCGCATCGAACTCTCCCACCGTCCAGGGCAGCTCCTCGGCGACGCCTTCGCGGACATCGGCGCCCGGATTGCGGTCACGGCACGCGCTCGCGAACTGCGGTGCCGGATCGATCGCCGCGACATTCTCGGCGCCCACGCGCGCCACCAACTCGCGCGTCAGTCCCCCGGGGCCACACCCGACGTCGAGGACTCGCATGCCGGCTCCGACGCCGGCGGCGTCGACGAGCGCGGTCGCGAGCGTCGGCGTGTAGCGCCCCATGAAGCGGTCGTAGTGCTCGGCCGGCGCGGCGAACTGCGCGTCGCCCATTTGCTGCCTCCGTTTGCTTGCCGTCCCACGCTTGCCGTCCCACGATCTCTCGCAGGCGGACCACCGGCAATGGGGGTGGGACCTCATCTATCTGGCCCCTGGCACACTTGGAATTCGTGACAGATCGGCACGAACGCCTGAGATCGGCCCACCTCTATCTGGTCTGCGATGACCGGTCCGACGAGTTCCTCGCCGGCGCCCTCACCGGTGGCGTCGACCTCGTCCAGCTGCGGATGAAGGACGCCTCCGACGAGGAGATCGTGGCCGCGGCACGGCGGTTCGCCGCCGCCGCGGCCGAGCACGGGGCGCTGTTCATCCTCAATGACCGGCCCAACCTGGTTGTCGCCACAGGCGCCGACGGCGTCCACGTCGGCCAGGACGACGCTCCGGTGGCCGACGCGCGGGCGATCGTCGGACCCGAGCGCATCGTCGGGCTGTCGACACACAGCCCGACGCAGGTCGACGCCGCGGCGGGCGCGGGCGTCGACTACTTCGCCGTCGGCCCCGTCCACGAGACGCCGACCAAGCCGGGACGGCCGGCGGTCGGCCTCGAGCTCGTCCGCTACGCCGCGGCGCACGCGACGGTCCCGTTCTTCGCGATCGGCGGCATCTCGCCGGCGAACGTCCACTCGGTGCGCGCGGCCGGAGCCACGCGGATCGCGGTCGTCCGGGCGCTGACCGAGGCGCCGGACGTGGATCACGCCGCGCGCGCACTTCGCACTGCGATCGCCGCCGGAACCGAGGCGCGGGTTGGCTCAGCGCACTAGCCGCAAGCGCGGACGGCGCCGGCAACCCGCGGCCGCGCCGGTCGCGACCGTGCCGACACCGCCGCAGGACGAGCCGTCAACCCCGTCCCCCGGCCGGTCCGAGGCGCGCAACGCCGCCGTCAGGGCAACGCTGACAGCCGCTCGAGCCCGGCGAGCGGCCCTGGTCGCTGAAGATCGCGGTCCTGCTCGCCGCGCTGATCGGCGGCGGCGACCTGATCACGGTGCTGATCGCCGGCGAGTTCAAGGTCGGGGGGGCGCGCGCCGGCGCCGGCGGGGTGATCCTGTTCTCGCTGCTCATGCTCGTGTGCGCGGTCGGGATGTGGCAGAAGCGCTACTGGGCCGTGCTCGGCTTCCAGGCGATCCTGGCGTTCGTGGTCCTGTTCTTCTCGCTCCTGGGGCTGCGCGCGGCCAACTTGCTCGCGGTCGTGGCCTCGGTCGTCGTCGTCGGTGGCGGCGGCTGGCTGTTCTACAAGCTCGTGCGGGTCCTCAGCCGGATCCAGATGCCGAAATACCCGGGTCGGTAGGCCGCGCGGCCCGCGGTTCACCGCGCCACGGCCGAGCGCACCTGGTTAACGTGACACGGCACCGTCCCCGCACTCGACTCGGGAGACATAAGCACCTCCGGACATGCATTTGCGCTATGTCAGCGAAAGATCCGCCGACGCCGGAGCTTCACGGGTCTTATACACCGAGGCGCCCCACGGCAACCGCCCCGGCACCGCGCGCGCCACCGCCCATCGCGACCGCCCTTCTATAGTCTCCGGCCGCGATGCCAGAGTCCTCGTATGACTGCCTTGTGATCGGCTCCGGCCCCGGCGGCTACGTCGCCGCGATCCGGGCCGCCCAGCTCGGCATGAAGACCGCGGTGATCGAGAAGAGCGAGGTCGGAGGGCGCTGCCTGAACGTCGCCTGCATCCCCGCCAAGGCCGTCCTCCGCGTGGCCGATGTCCTGAGCGAGATCCGCGACGCCGACGATTTTGGGATCAAGGTCGGAGAACCCGAGGTCGACTTCGCCGCCGTCAGCGCGCGCCGCGAGAAGGTGATCAAGACGCTTACGGGCGGCGTCTCGGGTCTGTTCAAGAAGAACGGGATCGAGCTGATCGAGGGCGAGGGGACCCTTGCCGGCGCCGGGGCCGTCACCGTCGGCGGCAACCAGATCACCGCCAAGACGATCGTGCTCGCCACCGGATCGATCAAGAAGCCGATCCCGGGCACGCAGTTCGGCGGGCGCGTGATCGGCACCGAGGAAGCGTGGGCCCTGACCGAGCTGCCGAAGACGCTCGCGGTCGTGGGCGCCGGCGCGTCTGGCGCCGAGATCGCCTCCGCCTACGCCCGCCTGGGCTCGGAGACCCTGTTGTACGAGGCGCTCGACCGGGTGCTGCCGACCGAGGATGGCGACATCTCCAAGGTGGTCGAGCGTGGCCTCAAGCGCCAGGGTATTCAGGTCCACACGAGCACGTTCGTCGAGAACATCGAGACCACGGAATCGATGTGCAAGTTCACCCACGCCGGCGAGCCGCGCGAGGTCGAATGGCTCGTGATCGCGGCCGGGCGCGGCCCGGACATCGAAGCGCTGGGTCTCGACAAAGCCGGCGTGAAGCTCGCCGACAATGGCCTGATCGAAGTCGACGGCGCGATGCGCACGAGCGCGCCGGGCGTCTACGCGATCGGCGACCTCGTCCTCGGGCCGGCGCTCGCCCACAAGGCTTCCGACGAGGGCGTGATCGCGGTCGAGGACGCGGCCGGGCTCGAGACTCACCCGATCGAATACGTCGACATCCCCCGCGCGACGTTCTGCACCCCGAACGTCGGCAGCTTCGGTCTCACCGAGGCCCAGGCCCAGGACCAGGGCTACGACGTCGTCGTGGGAAAGCTCCAGTACGGCGCGGTCGGGGCGGGCACCGTCTATGGCGACCGGACCGGCCTGGTCAAGGTCGTCGGAGACACGAAGTACGGCGAGCTGCTCGGCGGGCACATCGTCGGCGCCAAGGCCACCGAGCTTATCCAGGAGCTCGTCAACGTCCGCGCGCTAGAGGGTGGCTATCCGGAGGTCGCCCGCATCATCCACGGCCATCCGACGCTGTCGGAGGCGGTCATGGAAGCCGGCCGCGCCGCGGACGGCTGGCTGATTCACGGGTAGTTTGCTGAAGCAGCCGGTTTTCTACTACGACCTCGGCAGCCCGCAGTGCTACCTAGTCGGTGAGACGATCATGTCGACGCTGCCGGTGGTGCCGGAATGGGAGCCGGTTCTCGCCTCGCAGATAACCGGCTCCGAGCAGCACGCAGGTCCTGACCGCGAAGAGGTCGAGCGGCTCATAGGCAAGCTCGGCTTGCAGCCGCTGCGCTGGCCTAGAGCGTGGCCCCCGGACAGCAGCCGCGCGATGCTTGCCGCCACGTACGCCAAGAAGGTCGGGCGCGGCGTCGCGTTCTCGCTTGCGGCGTTCCGGCAGGAGTTCGCCGGCGGTCGCGACATCGGCGACGAGGACACGGTCCTGATCGCGGGCGCGGCGTGCGAGATGCACCCGGTGGCGCTCAACAAGGGAATCGAGCTGCGTTCAACCGGCCAGGCACTTCAGACCGCTGGCGAGCGCGCGATCGCGGCGGGCGTGAAGGCCTTGCCGGCGATCCAGGTGGGTGATGCCATCTACCAGGGCAGAGAAGCGCTCTCCCAAGCCGCGTCCGCCATCGCACACGAGCAATAGCCGTGAAAGCCAACCGCCTCTACCACCTGATCATCTCGCGCGAGGGTCGCGAGCCGGCGTTCCTCTCCGACCCCAACCGCACCGACCGGATCGAGGTCGTGTCGGTGGATGATGGCGAGGTGATCCTGTACTGGGACGTCGACCCCAAGCAGGCCTCGAAGACTGGTCAAGCTGCTGCGCGCCGATCTGGCGAGCCTCGACGCCGAGGAGTTCTTCGACAAGTGGCTCGACGCCGACGCCGAGGACGAATGAACCGCGATGTCCCCGCGCGAAGCCGCTGAGTTGGCCCGCCTGCTCCGGCCGGCGATCGGCGACGAGCGCGTGCTCGCCGCGGTGGCGAGCATTCCGCGCGAGCGGTTCGTCCCGGCCGACGATCGGGACCGCGCCTACGAGAACGTCGCGCTCCCGATCGGCAGCGGCCAGACGATCTCCCAACCGCTCGTCGTCGCCCGGATGCTCGAGGCGCTCCGCCTCCAGCCGACCGACCGCGTGCTCGATGTCGGGACCGGCTCCGGATACCACGCCGCGCTCATCTCACTGCTGGTCGCGCACGTCTACACGATCGAGCGCCACCGGAACCTGAGCGCCGACGCTGAGCGGGCGATCCGCGATCTCGGGATCGACAACGTCACGTTCGTGGTCGGCGACGGCTGGGACGGCCTGCCGAGCGAGGCCCCGTTCGACGCGATCAACGTGGCCGCGGCGACCGGCGACGCCGAGCCGTACGCGCTCGAGCGCCAGCTCGCCGACGGCGGCCGACTCGTCGCGCCCGTCGGGTCGGCCAACCAGCATCTGATGCTGACGCATCGGAGCGGCGACCGGCTATTCCGCCGGCAGCTCGAGGCGGTCCAGTTCGTCCCGCTCGTCCACGGCGTCTCCGAGTAGACCGCTGCCCGAGTCCAGCCGACCTCGCATCACATCGATCGCCACCGGGCTCGAGTCGACGAGCACGAACCGCCGGCCGAGCCCCCGGCACACCGCGCCGAGCGTGCCTGACCCCGCGAACGGATCCAGACACCACCCGCCGGGTCGCGACGAGGCGGACACGATCCGCCGGAGCACACCCTCGGGCTTCTGCGTCGGGTAGCCGGTCTTCTCCCGGCCGTTGGTCGGGACGATCGTGTGAAACCACACATCGGTCGGCCGCTTTCCGCGCGCCGCCTTCTCCGCGCTCACGAGACCCGGCGCCATGTATGGCTCGCGCTCGACGGCATCGGCGTCGAACCAATGAGACCCCGGCGTCCGCACGTACACGAGGATCGTGTCGTGCTTGGCAGGCCAGCGCCGGCGCGGCTTGGCGCCGTAGTCGTAAGTCCAGATCAGCTCGTTGAGGAACGCGTCGCGGCCGAACACCTCGTCGAGGAGCAGCTTGCAGTAGTGGGCCTCGCGATAGTCGATATGGAAGTAGAGCGTCCCGTGCGGAGCGAGCAACGCCCGGGCGCGCTCGAGTCGCGGCTCCAAAAAGCCCATGTAATCCCCGAATGCATCGTCGTAGCTGAGCGACCGCAGCAGCGTCGAGCGATAGCGACGCCCGCCGAACCCGACGCGATCACCATCGACTGAAGCCTCCACCGACAGCGACCGCCGAGCCTGCGCGCGCCCGGTGTTGAACGGCGGGTCCATGTAGATCAGATCGAACGCGCCGTCGGGCAGCTTTGCGAGCACGCCGGCGTTGTCGCCGGCGATCACGAGGTCGTCGTCGAGCGCGATCGGGTCCTCAGCACCTTGAAAGCGCACGACCCGGGACCGTATCGACGCGGACGGCGACCCCCCACCCGGGGGCCCTTACGTCCACATGACGCCACAAAACGCTACGATCGCTGTTCGGTGTTAACCAAGCACTACCACGCGCTGCGCAATTCTCCGCTCGGCGTGAAGTTGGCGCATTCTCGTGCCGGCCGCCTGATCACCCAGTCGCCGCTCCGTGCGCGGATCACCCGCTACACGCTCGGTTCAATGGTGGCTGCGGGGACGAGCGCGATCGTGTTCGCGGTTTTCTACGTGATGGGCTTCGGCACGACGGCGTGCTCGGTGGTGGCGTTCATCGCCGGCGCGATCCCCAACTGGATCCTCAACCGCCGCTGGGCGTGGAGGGTCGAAGGCCAGGTCGCGTTCGGGCGCGAGATCGTCGCCTACGTGGTGGTGTCGGCCGCGACGCTGTTCATCACCGCCGAGGCAACCGGCTGGACCCAGCATCAGGTGCAGGGCATCCCCGCCCACCACGGGATCCGCGTTTTGCTCGTGACCGCGTCCTACCTGGCGGTGTTCGCGATCCTGTTCGTCGCGCGGTTCGCGGTCTACGAGGTCTGGATCTTCTCGGGCCGCAGCCGCGTCCGCGCCGCCTTGCGGTCGCGCATCCAGGTGCGAAGCGCCGCGCGGGCGAACCGCACTCCGTAGCCGAGGTTCCCGCCCTTCTTGGTCGCGGTCGCGTGTACGCCGCGATCGCGCATCGTCGTCGGCACCTCGGCCAGCCGGTAGCCGTGCAACGCCGCGCTGATCATCAGCTCGGACGCCTGGTACTGGGGCTGCTCGAGCACCACGTCGGCGGTCACCTCGGAGCGCATCGCGCGGATCCCGCAGGCCGGGTCGGTGATCCGATGGCGAACTAGCACGCTGATCAGGGCGCCGAACACGAGCACGCCCAGGTGACGCGTGCGGTCGGTCGTCAGCTCAGCGCCGAGCCGTCGGGAGCCTGAGACGAAGTCTGCCCTGTTTCGCAAGAATCGGCTCGACCACGCGCGCCGAGCTCTTCGGGCTCGTACTGGCCGTCGGCGTCGATCGTCGCGATCACCTTCGCGCCGCGGGCCCGCGCCAGCCAGTAGCCGAGCTTGAGCGCGGCGCCCTGACCGCGGTTGACGGGTACGTCGCACACGAGCGCGCCGGCGCCCGCCGCCTTCGAGGCCGTCGCGTCGCGCGCGCCATCGACGACCACGATCACCTCGAGCTTCATCCCCGCGGCCTCGCGCGGGATCTCTCCGACCACGCCGGCGACCGTCGGCTCCTCGTTGTAGGCCGGGATCACGATCGCCAGCGGCGCGCCCAGTCCGGGCGCGTGCGTACCCAAGAACGCCATCGCGGCGCCCCGCTCGACCGGGTCGAGTTCCTCGAGCGCCGCTTCCAAATCGAAACTCGCCCCGTGCGCACCGCCTGCGAAGAGCCACGGATCGCGGTCATCGGCCACCTCCTGCCGTCACCGGAGCGGCCGGCGCGCCGGCGGCGATCGCGTCGACATCCGCGACCGACCACTCCTCCCACACGCCGCGCAGCCCGGACTCGAAGTCGAACTGCGGCGACCAGCCGGCGGCCAGCGCCTTGCTCGGGTCAACGATCACCGCCGGCATCTCGCCCGGCCGGGCGGGTCCGTGCACGACATCGAACGAAGCCCCGGACACCTCGCGCACAGCGTCCACGACCTCGAGCACCGACAGCGAGGTCCCGGACCCGATCACGATCGGGCCCTTCCACTCCTCGTTGTCGAGCCCGAGCCTTGCGGCGGCGATCACGTCGCTCACGTGGACATAGTCGCGCACCTGGCGGCCGTCGCCGTAGATCTCGAAGGTCCGCCCGAGCCGGATCGCGCGCATCAGCCTGGCGACGATGCTGTCCTTGGCCTGCATCCCGGGCCCGTACACGTTGGTCAGACGCACGCACGCGCACCGCAGCCCGTAGGAGGCGGTATAGGCGGACATCAGCATCTCGGCCGCGGCCTTCGTCGCGCCGTACGGCGTCAACGGCTTGGGAACCGCGGTCTCAACGATCGCCGGCGCGTCCATCGGCCCGGTCACGGCGTTGGTCGAGGCGAACACAAGCGAGCGGGTACCCGCCCCGCGCGCCGCCTCGAGCAGCGCGTGCGTGCCCGCGACGTTGGTGGTGAAAGTCAGATCGGGCTGCTCGAGCGAGCGCAGCACCGACGTCACGGCCGCGAGGTGAACGACCGAGTCGATCCCGCCCGCGAACGCGGCCTCGAGCGCATCGAGATCGGCGATGTCGCCGACGACCGATGTCGACCTCCAGGATCCGGGTGCGGCTTGAGGTCGAGGACGCGAACATGCGCGCCCGCGTGCGAGAGCTGGGCCACTGCGTGGCGTCCGATGAACCCCGACCCGCCCGTGACGAGGATCCGCCGCCCGCGGAGCGCGTCGACCGCCCCGGCGGCGTTCACGTCTGGGCCAGTGCGCTGGAGGTCTGGGGCAGCTCGCTGGTGGTGGCGCGCCAGCTCACCGTCGGCATGATCGCGGCGAGGTCGACGCGGTCCTTGTGGCGCTCGACGACGTCGAACAGGTGGTCGATGAGCGTCATCGACAGCAGCGTCGGCTTCAGCCCGAGATCCACGAGCGCCGTGTGCTTGGCGTTGTAGTAGTGATCCTCGGCCTCGACCCGCGGGTTAGCGACCTGCTCGATCGCGGCCTCGCCCGGGAACTCCTCGGCGATCGTCTCGGCGATCTGACGAACCGATAGATGTTCGGTGAACTGGTTGAACACTCGGAACTCGCCCCGCTCCGCCGGATGTTCCGAGGCGAGACGAATACATTCGACGGTGTCGACGATGTTGATCAGGCCGCGGGTCTGCGAGCCGTTGCCGTACACCGTGAGCGCGTGGCCGAGCACCGCCTGGATCACCATCCGGTTCAGCACCGTGCCGAACACGCCGTCGTAGTCGAATCGCGTCGCGAGCCGGGGATCGAGCTTGCGACTGCTCGGTGTCCGCCCCGTACACGACGCCCTGGTTGAGGTCGGTGGCGCGGAGGCCCCAGATGCGACACCCGAACTCGATGTTGTGGCTGTCGTGCACCTTCGAGAGGTGGTAGAAGGAGCCGGGCCGCTTCGGGTACATCATGCGGTCCTTGCGGCCGTTGTGCTCGACCTCGAGCCAGCCCTCCTCGATATCGATGTTCGGCGTTCCGTACTCGCCCATCGTCCCGAGCTTGACCAGGTGGATGTCGCGATCGATGTCGGCGATCGCGTACATCACATTCAGGTTGCCGACGATGTTGTTGGTCTGCGTGTAGATGCAGTGCGCCTGGTCGATCATCGAGTAGGGCGCGGCGCGCTGCTCGCCGAAGTGGACGATCGTGTCGGGCCTGAAGTCGCCGACCATCTCGTGGACGAACGCGGCATCGCACAGATCGCCGACGTAGCTCTTGATCGTCTTGTCGCTCGACCTCCGTCCAGGCCGTGATCCGCTCCTCCAGCGTGCAGATCGGGACGAGGCTCTCGACGCCCATCTCCTCGTCGTAGCCGCGACGGGCGAAGTTGTCGTTGACCGCTACCTCATGCCCGAGGGCCGAGAGGTGCAGCGCGGTCGGCCACCCAAGGTATCCGTCACCGCCAAGAACCAAGAATTCGCATTTAGCAGCTCCAATGCCTGTCGTTCGACTGGGGGGATCGTGGGCGCCCGTGACCCTGCTGGCCGGCGCGTCAATAGGCCAAGCTCCAGGCACAGACCTGGCCGCGAGCGCAGGAGGATAGCCGACGAGCCGTACGCGAGACGTAAGAGGCCGCCGCGGCTCCTCCCCGCTCGCCGGGCAGAGATTAGAGGACGCTAATTGAATTGGGCCCCGCCCACCCTCGCTTCGCGGCATCCTTGAGGCCAGGTACCCCGTCCGGACACTCTTGACTGCCTGGATGCGTACCCTGTCCGGATGGGGCCTCCCGGTCCCACGGATGCCGAGCGCAGCGAGGCCCCAAACCCTGCTGCTACCGTCCCCCGCCGCCCCCGTGTCCGAGCAGACCCTAGACGCCCCAACGATCGAAGTCCGTGATCGCCCGACGCGCGAAGCGGGGCGTCGGCGCGACGTCGACTGGCGCGAGCTCGCCTGGCGCTGGCGTTGGGTGCTGACCGCGGCGGGGCTACTGCTTTTGTCGCTCGTGATCGTGCTCTACGCCCGTACGCGCCCGGGCTACGACCCCTACGGGTGGCTCGTATGGGGCAAGCTGACGATTCACCTCAACCTCGACACCAACGGCGCGCCGTCGTGGAAGCCGCTCCCGTACCTGTTCACGGTCCCGTACGCGGTGTTCGGTCGCTACGCGCTGTGGCTGTGGATGGTGACCTCGGTCGCGATCTCGCTCAGCGGCATGATCTTCGCGTGGCGGATCGCGTTCCGGCTGACGTACTCGCGACCGGAGCGCCGCTATGCGTCGTACGTGGCCGGGCTGTTCGCGGCCGGATTCCTGTTCGCGATGCAGGACCCGGTCGGGAACTACACCTACGTGCACTACATCCTCAGCGCCGAGTCGGACACGATGATCGTCTCGATCTGCCTGCTGGCGATCGATCTGCACCTTTCAGGACGCCACAAGGCCGCGTTCTGGATCTGGTGGCTCGGCTCGCTCGGGCGGCCCGAGGTGTGGCCGTTCTACGGGCTGGCCGGCGTGTGGCTGTGGTGGAAGGTCCCGTCCTACCGGAAGTGGCTGTACGGCTCCCTGGCACTGCTGGCGTTCCTGTGGTTCGGAATCCCGGGCCTGTCATCCAAGAGCTTGCTGACCGCCGGCAACATCGCCGAGAACTCGCCACGGGCGATCCACGGCAACAAGATCACCGGCACGATCGACCGGTTCCACGAACTGCTGCCGAACACGATCTGGGTCGCGGCGCTGCTGACGGTGGTCTGGGCGGTCTGGCGCCGGCGGATCGCGATCTTGGTGCTCACCGGGGGTGCCCTCCTGTGGGTATTGATCGAGATCGCATTCGCGCTCCACGGCTTCCCGGCCGTTCCGCGCTATATGTTCGAGGCCGGCGCGGTCGTCGGGGTCCTGGCCGCGATCTTCATCGGCCGCGTCGTCCACGAGCTTCCTGCGCTGCTCGCCGGGCTCGTCCGGCGGGTCGACGGCGCGCCGCGGCTGGCCACGCTGGTCGGCACGTGGGGCACGGTCCTAGCCGTTCTGGTGATCTCCGGCTCGCTGCTTCCGGCGGCGCACCGGCAGGAGCGGCTCGAGCGCGTAGACCTGCGACACGAGCGGGCCAGGACGGTGCTGATCGGGCGGCTGTCGGGCGTGGTCAAGACGCTCGGGGCGTCGAACATGTTCGCCTGCGGACAGCCGAACATCCCGATCGAGTACCAGAGCATGTTCGCGTGGTACGCCGGCGTGAAGACCGGCGTGCTGTACGTGAGCCCGGGATACTTGGCGGCCCATCCGCATCCGCTGGTCAACATCTACCCGATCGCCGGCGCGGGGTGGAAGGTCTTCCCGAGCCATGTTGACCCGGCCCATCAGGCCGCGTGCAGCAAGATGAACCTCATCTACCACGGCTCATGACGCCGTGCGCTCCCGAAGCCGGACCGCGGGCCGCAGACGCCTCGCGATCGCGGGCGGGGCGCTTGTTGCGCTTATCGCTCTGATCGCCGGCGCTATCGCGCTCGCCACCTCGGGCGGGAAGAGCGGCGCCGCCGCCGCTGCCGCTCCCGGGAATCGGTCAGCCGGCCAAGCCCGGCGATCCGTTCGCGTATGCGCCGAGCCGCGAGTCGGACTTCGTCGCCCGGGCGATCGCCGGCAGCGAGCACGTTCTGTTCACCAAGAGCCCGGGCGGCGCCATCGCCACCGCCGCCCGCGTGGCCGCGTTCCTCCCGCTGATCGACCAGGCGACCGCCGGCACCGATATCGATCCGAGCATCGTCGAGGCGCTCGTGTTCGTCGAGAGCGCGGGCCGTCCCAACGTGATCGCCGGTCTCGATCCAGCCGATGCGTCCGGGCTCACCCAGATCCTCGCCTCCACCGGTCAGTCGCTGCTCGGCATGCACATCAACCTGGCGCGCAGCAGGCAGCTGACCGGGAAGATCGACACGGCGGCCGGGCAGGGGAAGCTCGGGCTGGTGGCGCGCCTACAGCGCCAGCGCGCCCATATCGACGACCGCTTCGATCCTCGTCTAGCGCTCGCGGCGACGGTCCGCTACCTCCGGATCGCCGAGCAGCACTTCGGCCGCGCCGATCTCGCGGTCGAGTCCTACCACATGGGGATCGGGAACCTACAGAACGTGTTGAACGACTACGACGGCGGCAAGCCGGTGCCGTACGCGCAGCTGTACTTCGACACCGCGCCAGACCACCACACGAGCGCGTACAACCTGATCTCGGGCTTCGGCGACGACTCGTCGCTGTACTACTGGCGGGTGCTCGGCGCGGAGCAGATCATGCGCCTGTACCGAACCGACCGCCCGGAGCTGAACCGGCTCAACTCGCTCCAGACCGCGGTCGACACGGCGGCGTACGTCCTGCACCCACCGCAGGACATCGACCCATTCGCCACCCCCGACGCGCTCGACGACGGGTACGCACAGCGGACGATCCTGCCGCTGCCGTCGAACGCCTCGGCGCTCGGGCTCGCGTATGACCCGGGGATCGGCTCGCTCGCCGGTCAGCTTCACGTGTCTCGCGCGCTGTACCGCGGCCTGCGCGGCCCCGCGCTCGACCTGCTGATCGAGCTGGCCGCGCGGGTGCGGTCGCTGTCGGGCGGCGCGGCGCCGCTGATCGTGACCAGCGCGGTCAGCGACGAGCACTATCAGCAGGTGCTCGGCGTGAGCGATCCACCGGCGGCGGCGGGCTGGTCGTTCACGATCGCGCGCCGCTACCGCGACCGCGCGCAGGCGGACGCGTTCCAGGCGATGCTCGACCGACTCCAGGCCCTGAACGTGATCGCCTGGCAGCGGTTTCCGTCCGAGATCGAGATCACGGTGGCGTCGGACGCCTCGCAGGTCCTCGTGCGCGGGCCATGATGCGTGGACTCGTCCGTAGGTCTAGCCCACTGTGAGCTCAGCGGGTAATTTCAGGCGACCATGCCGGGCATCCTCCGCACCCCCGACGACCTCCTCGCCCGCGTCCCGGATTTCCCGTTCAAGCCGAGGTACCGCAAGTACGACGGGCTCCGCTTGGCGCATATCGACGAGGGCAAGGGCCCGCCGGTGGTGTTCATCCACGGCGAGCCGACCTGGTCGTTCCTGTGGCGCAAGGTCATCCCACCCATCAGCGACGCCGGCTTCCGCTGCATCGCGCCCGACCTGCCGGGCTTCGGGCGCTCGGACAAGCCGATCGACATCGAGTGGTACAGCTACGACCGCCATACCGACAGCGTGGCGACTCTCCTCTCCGAGCTGAAGCTTCGTGACGCGACCGTCGTCGTGCACGACTGGGGCGGGCCGATCGGCCTCCGGCTCGCGGTCGAGCAGCCGGACCGGATCGGTCGCATGGTCGTGCTCGACACCGCTTTGTTCACCGGACATCAGAAGATGACGGACGCCTGGCTCGCGTTCCGTGAGCTGGCTCAGCGCAGCGAGGATCTCCCGATTTCGTTCCTGATCCGCGCCGGGTGCAAGGTGCCGCTCGCGCCGGCCGTGGTCTCGGCCTATGAGCGGCCGTTCCCGAACCCGGCGTCAAAGGCCGGCGCGCGAGCGTTTCCGCTGATCCTCCCAACCACCCCGCAGATGACCGGCGCCGCGACCGGCCAGCGCGTGCTCGAGAAGCTCGGCTCAGACCCGCGGCCCAAGCTGATCATCTGGGGCGAAGGTGACCCGATCCTCCCGCTCGAGAGCGGCTGGCGATTCGCCCGCGCGATCGGCGCGGAGGTCGATCACGTGATTCGCGGCGTCGGCCACTACCTCCAGGAGGACGCCGGGGCGCAGATCGGCCGCATGATCTCCGGTTGGCTCAAGCGGAACATGCCCGCCAAGCGATGACCGACGCGATCCGCACGCCCGACGAGCTCCTGCCGGTCTCCCGGACTTCCCGTTCGAGCCGTCCTACCGCCAGTTCGGCGGGTTCCGGCTCGCGCATGTGGACGTGGGCGACGGGCCGCCGGTGGTGTTCCTGCACGGCGAGCCGACCTGGTCGTTCCTGTGGCGTCGCGTGATCCGTTTGGTCCGCGACGCCGGGTTTCGCTGCATCGCGCCCGACCTCGCGGGCTTCGGTCGGTCGGACAAGCCGATCGACATCGACTGGTACACCTACGACGCGCACACGGCGAGCGTCGCGGCGCTGTTCGACGAGCTCGACCTCCGCGATGCGACGGTCGTCGTGCACGACTGGGGCGGGCCGATCGGGCTGCGGGTGGCGGTTCAGGGGGCGGCCGAGCGGATCGCGCGGATCGTCATGCTCGACACGGGCCTGTTCACGGGCCATCAGCCGATGAACGACGCGTGGATGGCGTTTCGGGCGTTCGTGGAGCGGACCGAGGACCTCCCGGTCGGGTTGCTGGTCCGCCGCGCGTGCTTCGAAGCGATCCCGGCGACGAGGTGATCGCCGCGTACGACGCGCCGTTCCCGAACGCGGCTTCGAAGGCCGGAGCGCGGGCGTTTCCGCTGATCCTGCCGCTGTCGCCGGAGATGCCGGGAGCGGACGGCGGCCAGCGCGTGCTCGATGCGCTGCGCTCCGATGTGCGACCCAGGCTGTTCCTGTGGGCGGACTCGGACCCGGTGCTGCCGCTCGAGACCGGCCGACGGTTCGCTGCCGCGCTCGGCGGCGAGATCGACCACGTGATCGCCGGCGCGTCTCACTTCCTTCAGGAGGACGCGGGCGCCGAGATCGGCTCGCTGATCGCCTCCTGGCTCGGCTCGGGCGGCTCTTAGGCCGCGTCCTGCTCCTGCTCGTCCGGGACCGCCACCGGCACGGCGGGCCGCCGAACTGCCTGCGCCATGCGGGCGTCGTACGCCGCGCGCGCCTCAGGGTCGGCGGTCAGCAGCAGATCCGATCGGCGTTGGTCAGATCCGGGTGATCGCCTCGGTGACGCCTGCGCGGCAGCAGCGCGTTGAGGCGCACCACGGCCGCCATGTACTTGGGCACGTACTGCTCGAAGCGGCCGGTCTGGAGCAGGTCGACGATCGCGTCGGCGACGTCCTCGGGCTCGGGGGTCTTGAATCCCCGGGCCTGCTTGACGCCGGAGTAGAGCTCGGTGTTGACGCCGATCGGGAGCACCTGGTGGACCTCGATCCCCGTGCCGCGGAACTCGGCGCGCAAGCGCTCTCGGTCAGGCCGACGACCGCGTGCTTGGTCGCGCAGTAGGTCGGCGCCACCGGGGAACCCGCCCTTGCCGGCGATCGACGCGAGCTGGACGATGTGCCCCCTGCCCCGGGGACGGAAGCGCTGGAGCGCCAGCTTCGATCCGATGATCACGCCCATGACGTTGACGTCGATGAGCTTGCTCGTGGCCGGATCCGCCTCGTCGACGAACGGGCCGACCGGCATGATCCCGGCGTTGTTGACGAGCACGTCGAGCGGCCCGAGGCGGCTCTCGACCTCGTCGAGGAACGCGGTGAAGCTGGTCTTGTCGGTGACGTCGAGCCGGAGGCCGATCGCGCCCGATCCGAGCTCCGCGGCCGTCCGCTCTGCCAGCGGGGCATCGATGTCGCCGATCGCCACCCGCGCGCCCTTGGCGATCAGCGCTGCCGCCGTCGCATGCCCGATCCCACGACCCCCGCCGGTGATCGCAACCACCTGCCCATCCAGCGATCGCAGCTGCCTTCCCATCACAGTCAGTCCTCCTCGTGGTTTAGACACCGAACGGTAGCGGGCAAACCGCCCTTCCGCGCTCCTGGCTGGCTGGCCAGATCACTACAGATATCCTGCGGACATGGCGTATTTCGGCTACGACGGCCACAAGCTCGCCTACACGATTCACGGCAAGGGACCCCGGACCACGGTGCTGATGCCGGCGCTGCTCCTCTCGCAGAAGATGCAGACGCCGCTGGCCGACGATCTGGCCTCGCACGGCAACCGCGTCGTCACGTTCGACTTCCTCGGCCACGGGGCGTCCGACCGGCCCCGGGAGATGTCGCGCTACTCGATGTCCGAATTCGCCCGCCAGGCGCTGGCGCTGCTCGACCACCTCGAGCTCGAGCAGGCCGTGGTCGGCGGCACCTCGCTCGGAGCGAACGTCACGCTCGAGCTGGCCTCGGTCGCGCCCGAGCGGCTGCGCGGAATGGTGATCGAGATGCCCGTGCTCGACAACGCGATCCCCGCCTGCGCGGCCGCGTTCACCCCGTTGCTGTTCGCGCTCACGTTCGGCGAGCCGGCGATGAAGGTGCTCGCCCAGGGCGCGAAGCTGGTGCCGCGGCCGGCGGTCCCGTTCGCGGCGGAGCTGTTCCTCGACGCGATCTCCCAGGATCCCGGGCCGAGCGGAGCCGTCCTTCAGGGGATCCTGTTCGGCCGAACCGCGCCGGAGCGGAGCGTGCGGCAGACGTTCAAGGCGCCGGCGCTCGTGATCGGGCATCCGCGCGACCCCGTGCACCCGTTCTCCGACGCCGACCAGCTCGCCGCCGAGCTCCCCAACGGCCGGCTGATCGACGCGGACTCGATCATCGAGCTGCGCGTCCGGCCGGCCCGCCTGACCGCCAAGATCGCCGAGTTCGTCGACGAGTGCTGGGACTCGGGCGCCGGGCGCGCGGGCGGCGGCGAGCCCGAAGCGCCGGCGGCAGGTCCCGGGCCGCCGGCGCCTGACCTGGGGACGTGGCTGGCTTTGGGTCCACTGTGGACCCGAATGCCAGCAACGATGCGTCGGTTGGCGTGTTTCGCAGGTCCGATGGCGGAGGTCGATCCGCTGCCGAGCCCACCGATGCCCGCCGTTCGGCCCTCGGCCCAGTGGCTCCTCGACCCGCCGAGCGCTCACCCCCACCCGCCGCGCCCCTGGAGTCACCGGGGCGCCGGCGGCCCCGGCGGCTCGACGATGTCCCGCCCGGTCGGCCGCAGCTCCTCGTCGAGCTCGAGCTGCCAGAAGTACCGCGTGAACGTGACGCGGAGCGCGGAACTCCCCGACGTGGGGCTCGATCTCCTCGCCGCTCGCCATCCGGACGATCAGCTCCGGATAGGTGCGCCCGGGCATCGCCGCGTACATCGGCGCCGGGAAGGCGCCACCGAAGCGCGCGTTCACGTCGGTGATGCCGAGCCCGATCTCTCGATCCCGGAAGGCCTGGATGGTCGCCGGGCCGCGCACGCCAAGCGCCTCGGCGACCCGCCGCCCGAGGTCGATCGAGCTCGGGGTCGGCGATCACCGTGCCCTTGATCGACTCGCCGCCGCGCGACTCGATCATCGTGCGCGGGAATCGCGTTCAGGCAGCGCCCGCTCAGGTCGCAGAGCACGTCCATCGAGAACTCCGGGCCGTCCATGAACCTCTGCACCATCGCCGGCTCGCCGATGTAGTCGACGAAGAACTCCGCCGCCCGCGCGTCGTCGGCGCGATGGATCGAGCGCGCGCCCGAGCCCCAGCGCGGCTTGACCATCACCGGGTAACCCGTCCACCGGCTCACCCGGCAGTACCGTCGGCGGCGAGGGCAGGCCGAGGCGCGAGAGCAGCAGGTGCGTCTCGTACTTGTCGAAGGTCGGCGGCGGCGATGTCGGGGTCGGGGACGAACGCGGGCAGCTCGCCCTCAAGACGCGCGCGGCATCGCCAGGACCTCCAGAGTCAAGATCCGTCAGCGGCACGACCGCGCCGACGCCGAACTCGTCGCACAGCGCCCGCAGCGCTGGCACGTACTCAGGGTCGTCGATCCGCGGGACCGCGCGCCGGAGGTGCGCGGCGTACTGCGCCGGCGCCAGCGGGTTCGGGTCGGCGGCGACCACGGTGGCGTGCTGGGCGAACGCGGACACGATGTCGTAGCGCTTGCCGACCCCGGTGAGCAGCACCGCTACTGAATCCATCCGCCTCGCTCTCCCTTGTAGATGCCCTCGCCGGCGAACACCATCCGCACCGTCCGCATCAAAATCCGCAAATCGAGCCGCAGCGACCGGTGCTCGACGTACCAGAGATCGAGCTCGATCCGCTCGGCCCACGGCAGCGACGCCCGGCCGTTGACCTGGGCCCAGCCCGTGATTCCCGGCTTGACCGCGAGGCGGCCCCGCTGGCGTTCGCTGTAATGCTCGACCTGCACGGCCAGCGTCGGCCGCGGGCCGACGATCGACATCTCGCCGCGCACGACGTTCCAGAGGTTCGGGAGCTCGTCGAGCGAGTAGCGGCGCAGGAAGTTGCCGAGCCGGGTGATGCGGTCGTCGCCCTCCGCGATCGCCAGGCCGGCGCCGGTGAACTCGGCACCATGGACCATCGTCCGCAGCTTGTAGATCTGGAACAGCTCTCCGTCGAGACCCACGCGCGTCTGCGTGTAGAGCGGGTGGCCCCGCGACTCGAGCCGGATCGCGACCGCGAGCGCGGCGACGATCGGAGCGGTGAGCAAGAGCGCCGATGCCCCCCGATCACCACATCCAGCGCGCGCGCAGGAATTCATCGCGTGCCCTCCGCCGGCTCCCACCCCGCCGCGGTTCCGTGGACGAGCCAATCCCACAGGCCCGCGGCCAGCGACGCCGTCGTGAGCACGTAGTAACGGGCGATCAACATCGGCCGCGCTGGCACCACGCCTGCGAGCGCGGCAAGAACGCAGCACCGCGAACTGAACCGCGAGCGTCACCCAATACACCCACCCCTGCCCGAGCAGCGCGATGTTCGCGATCAGCGCGATCACGTGAAACAAGGGAGTGAGGTAGCGGAGGATCCGGTGCGAGACGATCATGAACGCGTACAGCGGGCCGTACCCGCGGGGCGAAAGCATTCCGCCGCGCAGGACGATCGGCCACGTGTGGCTCATCATCCGGCGCTTGCGCGCGAACTCGCCCTCGATCGTCGGGACCATCTTCTCGCTCGCCTGCGCCTCGCGGACGGCCAGCGCCAGCCAGCCGCGCTTGACCATGTTGAACGGGAACGACAGGTCGTGGCCCATGACCGGGTCGACTACCAGATAGGACTCACGCCGGGTGGCGTAGATCGCGCCGTTGCCGCCGGTCACCGACCGGACTCGCGACTCGAGCGCGCGCAGCGCGAGCTCGTAGCGCCAGTAGAGGCCCTCCTGGTTTGTCCCGCGGGCGTCGACGAGCTGGACCTCGCCGCACACGTAGCCGACCTTCGGATCGGCGAACGGGGCGACCAGTCGCCACAGCGCATCCGGCTCCCAGGTCACGTTCGCATCCGAGAACGCCACGATCTCCGAGCGAGCGCGCTCGACAGCCGCGTCCTGAGCCCGGATCTTGCCCCCGCGCGGCAGCTCGAGCACGAGATCGGCGCCGGCGTCCCGCGCCCGCGAGGCGGTCTCGTCCGGCGACCCGTCGCACGCGATGATCAGCTCGATCAGCTGGGGCGGGTAGTCGAGCGCGCGGATGTTCGCGACTCGGTCGGCGATCACGTCCTGCTCGGCGTACGCGGCGACGATCACCGACACGGGCGGCAGCTCGTCGTCGGGCGCCCGGCGATCGCGCCGCGTCGATCCACGTCCCCGCATCGCGGCGAGCAGCCCGAGCAGCATCGGATAGCCGGCGTGGGCATAAACGATCAGGCCGACCGACAGCCAGAACACGATCGCGACGATGGTCACCGCGGCTATCCAACCAACTCTCGGTAGAGAGCAAGGGTCTGCCCGGCTGCCTCCTCCCAGGAGTACGGGCCCGACGCGGCGGCCAGAGCCCCCCAGGCGAGCCCTTCCCGCTCCTGCGGATCGCGCGAGCACCCGCTCGAGCGCATCGTGGAGAGCGCCGGAGTCGTCCGGCGGGATCAGCCGTGCCGCGCCCGCCGCGGCGACCTCGCCGAACCCGCCCACGTCGCTGACCACGGTCGGCTTGCCGAACGCGAGCGCGGTGGCGAGCACCCCCGACTGGTCGAACCGCTCGGTCCGCGAATAGGGCAGCACGACCGCGTCCGCGCGCCGAAAGAACGCCGGCAGTTCGGCGTCGGAGACGTACCGCGGGACGAAGCGGACGTTCGCCGGCGCCCGCGCCCGCAGCGGCTCGATCGGCATCCGTGGGCGCCCGACGATCCACAGCTCGGCGCCGTCGATCCCGCGCCACGCGTCGAGCAGGACGTCCAGGCCCTTATATGGCCGCAGCAGGCCGAAGAACAGCACGACCGGCGACGACACCGCCTCCAGCTCGGACGGGAGCGGCCGCTCGTCCGCCTGAACGGTCAGGTGCTTGAACGCGCCGTGAGGGATCACGTGAACCTTGGACGCGTCGACCCCGAGCGAGCCGACCAGCTGATCGCGCCCGTACCGCGAATGCACGACGACCGCATCGACCGCGTCGTACAGACTGCCGCTGAAACCAGGCCTGGCCAGGACGCGGCTCGCGAGGGAGCAGGTCATGGGCGGTCAGAACAGTCGGCCGCCGGGGCAGCAGCCACCGATCGACCGCCTGGACCGCGAGCCACTGGAAATGGACGACGTCCGCCGAGCGCGCGACATCCCGGTAACGA
This sequence comes from uncultured Solirubrobacterales bacterium, assembly GCA_963849675.1. Taxonomy (GTDB): domain Bacteria; phylum Actinomycetota; class Thermoleophilia; order Solirubrobacterales; family Solirubrobacteraceae; genus Palsa-465. The sequence goes on from CAWKIW010000003.1 coordinate 365,569, forward strand.
AGCATGTCGGGCACGTGGTCGGCCAGCTTCGCCGCGAGCCGAGCGCGCGAGCCGGCCGCCCCGCGGGCGTGCCGGTAGAACAGCTCCCGCACGGCGTAGCCGTCGGGCTCGGGAGCGGCGCCGTACGCGAACCTGCTCGTGATCAGCTCCACGTCCGCGCCGGCGGCGGCCAGCGCCGCGGACAACGCGTGGTCATACGGCAGCGTGAACGCCGAGGGGTCGACGATATGGACCCGCATCAGCCCTGGCACCCATCTCGACCCGCAGCGCCGGCGGGGCGCCTCGTCAAGCGGCCGGCCGGCCAGACGGGCGATCCGGCGCGCGGTTACCCTGGTCTCGCTGCTGCCGAGCACGTGCACTCGCGCGTGCCCGTCACGCGCGAGTCGCCGCACGGACGGCGCCAGCGCGGACAGCGGTGGCTCCCCCGCCCGTCGGGTCAGCAGATCGGCGACCGAGCGCATCGGATGGCGCACGATCAGAGCGATCAGCGCCACGGCTCGGGCGGCGACCCCGTCGTCCTCGCGGTAGTCGATGTGGAGCGCGCCGCCCACTTCGAGGTCAGGTGACTCCGGACGGGCGGCGGCTTCCACCCGCGCGCCGTCGAGCGCCCGCGCGAACTCGACCAGCGGATCTCCGCGCGCGGGGAAGTGGTCGGCCACGACCACCACGTGCGCCGCCGACCGCGGACGGCTGGCGGGGCGGTTCGAGAGCACGAACCCGGCGAGCTCGTCGGCCGAGAGCAGCGCGTCGAGCGCGAGGTAGCGGCCACGCTCGAGCCGGCCGGCGCTCACCGCCGGCGCGCCCCGCACAAGAGCCCCGGAGGAGCGGCTCCAAGACGGCCGAGTGGCGCGACCTGGCGACCACGCGGCCGAACGCCCGTCTCACGGCCGGCTGGGGCTCGAACCCGTCGTAGCGGCGCGCAAGCCAGGCGCGGCCCGCCGCGTAGCCGCGCCACTGCCGGCGGAGCTCGCCGAGCGTCGCGCGGTAGCGGTGCTCCACGACCGCGCCGCGGCGCAGCTCGAGCCTCCAGCCCGCCTGCTGGAGCCGCCAGCTGAAGTCGGTGTCCTCGGCCGCCCGGACGCCCTCGTAGAAGCCGCCCACCTGCTCGAAGGCGGCGCGCCGCACCAGCAGGTTGGCCGCCACCGCGCGCGGGCGATACGGATGGTTCAGGTGGGCCTGCTGGGACAGGAAGCTGCGCGACTGCCCGTACCGGGAGACGAGCGTGTCGCCCTCGGGCAGCGGCACGACCTCGCCCGCGAGCGCGCCGACGTCGTCGGCCACCGGTGCCCTGAAGTACGCGTCGAGCAGCCATCGTGGCGCGCGGCAGTCGGCGTCGAGGAACAGGATCCACTCGCCGTGCGCGCGCGCCGCGCCGGCGTTGCGGGCGTGGGCCGGAGACCGCTCGCCGAGCGCCTGGATCACCGCCACGCCGCCGCGCGGCGCCGCCAGACCCGAGTTGTCGGCGAGGATCAGCTCGTCGCCGACTCGGAGATCGAGCGCGAGCAGCGTGTCGACCGCGGCGCTCGCCGCGTATTCGTCGCCGGCGAACGGCATGACCACGCTGACCTCAGGCCGGCTCACGGGCAATCCCTCGCCTGGCCCGCGCGAGCAGCAGCCGCGCCTGCTCGATCTCCGCACCGTGGGCAAATCCGGTCGCGAGCAGCGCCAGCGGCATCACCGCGAGCACCGCAGCCCGGCTCACCAGCCCGACCAGGCCGTGAGTCGGCAGCAGCAGATCGCCTGCGACCGACAGCCCTCCGAGCACGACGGTCAGCTTGGCAAGGCGAAGCCACTCGAACGACGCCGCGAACGCCCGCCGGGTGAGGAAATGCATGACCGAGATCATCACCACGTACGCCCCGCACAGGGCGATGCCGGCACCGGCAATCCCCAGCGTCGGCACCAGCAGGACGATCATGACCACGTTCACGATCAGGCCCGCGAGCGCCGCCGGGAAGTTGCGCGTGGTCACCTTGGCGCGGCCGGCGATGACCAGGAACACCACCCACAGGCCGTACAGCGCCCACCCGAGCGCGACCCAGGGCAACGCCTTGTAGGCGTCGAAGAACGACGGCGCGGCCAGCAGGCGCAGGACCCAGCGCCCGAGCAGCGCAAGGCCGGCCACGACCAGGCCGCTGATGAGCAGGTAGTAGGTGGTCACCAGTCCATACAGTCGTGCAGCCTCGGCATCATCGCGGACCGAGTAGGCGAGCGGCGGCCAGGCGTACTGAAACGCGCGCACGATGAACGCGACCGCGCCGGCGAGCTTGACCGCGATCGAGTACAGGCCGGCCTGCCTCGGGCCGCCGACGCCATGGTGAAAGATGTAGTAGCGGTCGACGATGCTGAGCGCGTACACCGAAGCCTCCGCCGGGACCGTGGGCAGGCCGAACCGGAACAGCACCCCGTGCGTCTCGACGCCAGGATGCGGTCGAGGCGCCAAGCGGTCGCGCATCGTCCACCACACCCCCAACAGCACGACCGTGGAGGCGCCGTAGTTGCCGAGCAGGAGCCCCTTGGCGCCCTGCCCGAGGACGACCACGAGGATCACTGAGGCCGCGATCGTGATCCCGACGTTGATCAGCGTGGCCGTCGCGTATGCGCGCAAACGCTCGTCGACTCGCAGCAGCGCATAGGCCATCTCGAGGTTCGTGAACGCCCACAGCCCGAGGACCGCGATCCGGAAGATCGCCGGATCGCGGTAGCCGAGCACGATCTTCGAAAGCGGCGCGGCGAATATCGCAAGCACGATCGAGACGATCGTCGTCGTCAAGAGCAGGAAGGCGGTGGCGCGTCGCGCCAGCGCATCCCGGCGCTCCTGGTCGTGCGTCGGAGTAGTAGAACCGCAGGAACGACTCGATCATCCCGAAGCGAACCAGGATGCTGATCAGGATCACGCCGTTCCCGAGCAGTTCCACGACCCCGTAGCCGGCGGGGTTGATGTACCGCGTGTAGACCGGCAGCAGCAGGACCGCGATGAACTTGGAGACGACGTCGGCGACCTGATAGGCCGCCAGCGAGCTCACCAGGCGCTTCAGGTAAGCGGTCACGAGGGCAAACGGTAGGGCTCGACCAGACGGGAGAACGCGGCAGCAGGCTGCGACGTTACGGCCCCGGCCGCGAAGTCACCGGGTAGATGCGTTTCGGCTTCGCGCACAGGGAGATCGGGCCACCGGTCCTGGGGATCGGATTGAGAAGAAACCCACCGCCGCCTCCCGGAAGGAAGATTCTCACCCGGTAGACGGAGAAGCTGCCCGTGCTACAGACGGCGCCGTCGAGGTAGGTAAACGCGACGAACGCGCTGTCGCCGGGCTCAAGGGTCACGATGCTTGCCGGAAACCCAGTCTCGTGCCGGAAGCCGCCGGGGATCCGGTGGCCGTTTTGGTCGAGTAGGACCACGCGGGAGAAGCCCTGCAGGCTGCACGTCGCCCCGAGGTTCCGGAAAGCGAGCTGCCACAGTCGGTAGCCGCTCGCGTACTCGAAGCTGACGACGCGCATGCTCAGCTGCGAGCTGTCGCAGGTCGGGGGCGCCGCCCCAGCCCGGGAGGCAGGGAGCGCGAGCGCCGCCACGCACACGGTCGCAGCGATCAGCAGCCCCGATCGGCGGCGAACACCCATCACTTCGACACTACCGTCCAGATCTGGTCGATCAGCTGCCGCGCAGCGGCGTCGCCGGAAAGCGCCGCGCCGAACCTGGGCACGCCGAGGTCGACCACGATCCCGGCGCCGAGGCCGTACCCGACGATCGCCGGGCTGCCCCCCATCGGCGCGGCGGACGACTCGATGTGACCGGGCGCCGCCACCGACAGAACCGGCTGATACGTCCGGAATCCCGCCAGCGGAGCCGTGACCCCGGTGAACAAACCGAGGCCGTCGCTGGCCACGGCAACCGGCGCCACGGTCTTCGCAGCCAGACCGCCCAAACGGGCGCCGAGCGCGTCCGTGGCCGACGGCGCCGTCGGGTCAAGCGCCCGGTTGCCCGCAACGGTGACGCCGCGGCGCAGCGAATCGACCCCGAGCGACAGCACGTGGCCGCCGGCCCTCACGTAGGACCGCAGCGCCGCCATCTCGGACGACGGCAGCCACCGCTCACTTCCGGCCAGCACCACGGCGGAGTGGCCCGCCAGACGCGGACCGACGCCCCTGATCAGCCCGAGGTCCGTGGTCAACGAGTACAGGCGATGCGACGCGTCGAGATACGCGACGAGGCCCGCCTCGTCGGCGATCCCGGCGGGGGGCGGATAGACAAGCGGACGGTCGAGGTTGATCGGTCCGCCGTTCGAGAGCGTGTTGGGCAGTCCGTCGCCGGTGTCGTCGACCCGATTGAGCCCCTGCCACGTGAGTGCCGGAAGCACGACCAAAACGCGGGCGCGGGACGCGCCGCTCGCGACGACCGGGACCGTCGTGCTGCCGGCGGCCGACCGAAGCGCGACCTTGTACAGCCCCGGGCGTCCGGCGGGCAGGTGAACCGACAGCTCCGCTTGCGTCGACTCTCCCGACGCGATCGACCCGCGCGTGCCGTAGCGCGAGAGCGCCCAGTGGTACGCGAGCCCGGGCGAGCGCACTTGTACCTCCGCGTCCGACCCGGCCGGGACGGGGTCGAGCGGCGCGCGCGCGGCCAGGTAGCTGACCGTGACGCCGGTGTTTGGAGTGGTGCCCGGGGAAGGTGGAACGTGCGCCGGGAAATGGCCGGTGTTGCAGGCGGCATCGGTCACGTCGAGCCCGACCAGGTACGTCCCCGCCGGAGCGGGACGGCCGTTGATCTTCCCGTCCCACACCGCCGTGTGGCCGTTCCAGGGCGTGAGGAAGCTCTTGACCAGGGGGTCGCCCGGGAGGTCGGTGCGGTAGATGCGGACGGTCCCCCCGCGGTTCTCGTTCCCGGCGTAATGGATCGTCACGTTGCTGCCGTGCGCAGCGGGAATCAGCGACGGCGTGACGCGCGTCACCACGGGACGGGGCGGGACGGTCTGGACCTTGACCGGAACGCCCGTCAGGTCGATCGTCCGGTTCTGGTGGATCAGGGCGACCCGGAAGAAGTAGGTGCCGTCCGGCGCCACCTGGCCGTTGTCCTCGCGCCCGTTCCAGTGGAACACGCCGTCGGGGTCGCGCACGTCCTTGCGCATGTGGCGACCGGTGGCGACCGTGCGGACGATCTCCCCGGTTGCGTCGCTCACCACGAACACGTCGACGGTATCGGCGCGATGCTGAAGGTAAAACGAGATCGTCGCCGAGCTGCTGTTCCGGCCCTGCACGCAGGGCACCCCGTGAAGCGGGTCGATAACCCCGGGGACCGGCCGCGGTGCGCCCTGGATCAGCGGCGTCGTCACCTTCAGATGCTGGGTGAGGAAGAACGCTGCGATCGTCGCCGCGACCAGCACCGCGAACGCGCCGGTCGAGAGCCTCACGGCGCCGCCGTCAGGCGCCGCCGACAACCCGAATGCATCACAACCTCAAGACTGCCACGTTCGGGATCTCGAACTTGTGGAAGGCGGCGAGGCCCCTCGGATCGCGGCTGCACAGCATCACCCGGATGCTGCCGCCGTGACAGACCGCCAGCGCGGGGAGCTCACCGGCCCGCTCGATGTCCTCGAGCGCGGCGATCACCCGATCCTGCTGGTCCTGCAACGACTCGCCGCCGGGAAAGCGGAACGAGGCGCCGGCGCGCATCCAGTCGGCGTACCGGTCGGGGTCCTCGCGCTCGACGTCGATGAACAGCCGCCCCTCCCATTCGCCGCGGTTCGCCTCGCGCAGGCGCGGGTCGAGCCGTGGGGTCAATCCGATCCGGGCACCGACGATTTCCGCGGTCTCCCGAGCCCGGCTGAGGTCAGAGGACCAGAGCGCCTTGAGCGGTTCGGGCTCGGCGGCGACCCGCTCGGCCAGCTCGTGTGCCTGCGCGCGGCCGGTGTCGTTCAGCGGGGTGTTGCGGAAACCCTGGAAGCGGATCGGCTGGAGGTTGTCGTTCGTCTGCCCATGGCGCGCCATCAGCACGCCATCAAGCGAAGGCGTGCTCACTGTCGACCGATGCCGAGCGTGTCCGAGCGCAGCCCGAGCCGGAGCGTCTCGAGAGCGAGCACCTCGCCGGCGGGGATGTTGCTCAGGTTGACCTCGGGGCCGAATCGCCGCACGAACCACACCTGCTGATCCTTGCGGGGCGCGTCGAACATGATGTGAGCGGGAGCGATCTCGTGAACGATCTCGCCGATCAGGCCCTCGCGGACCTCGCCCGATGGCCGGAAGATGCCCGCGGTGCCGGCCTCGCGCCCCTCGGCGATCACCTTCCAGGCGCCGGCGCCGAGCTCGGCCCGCATCTGTTGAACCCATACGTAGGGCGGCGTGATCGCGCCCGTGTCGTCCTTGGAGCCGACCTCTGAGAGCACGGTGAACTCGCCGGCCAGCCGTTCGATCAGCTCGAGCTTGCGCTCGTGCTCGAGCGCGATCGTCCCGTCCGAGATCTCAAAGTGCTCAAGGCCGAGCTCGTGCACCCAGGCAATCAGCTCCTCGAGGCGACCGCGGCTGATCGCAAGCTCGGTGAGCGTCCCGCCGAGCACGACGGGAATCCCGTGGTGCCGGTAGCGCTCGAGCTTGCGCTCGAGGTTGCCGGTCGCGAGCGCGGTACCCCATCCGAGCTTGACGATATCGATGAACTCGCCGGCGACCTCGATCATCCCGTCGATCTCCGCGGCCGACAGCCCGCGGTCGATCACGTGGGTCACGCCGCCGGACCGCGGCTTCGGGCTCCTCTCCGGGAGGTTGAGCAGGTCTCGCATGCCCGGAGCGCTACTGAGTAGCGAGGTTGGAGAGATCGCTGCCGACGGTGACGACGACCGTCGACTTGCACGGGCTTGACGAGGGCGGGCAGGCGATCTGCTCGGTGCTCTGATCGATCGGCTGCACCACGGTGGGGCGCAGCTTGAGCGCCGCCGCGACAGCCGCCGCGTCGCGCTTGGCCCCGCGGGTGTAGAGCACGGAGGTCGCAGTCTGAGTCTGGTTCGCCGTGAAGTTGCCGACGTAGCCCTTCTGGTAGCCGGCCGTGTCGAGCTTGTTCGATACGTCCCCGGCCAGCCCATTCGTGCTGGTTCCGTTCAGAACGGCGACCGTCACCGTAGACGGCTTGACCGCGGCGACGGGGGTGCTCGGGTGATTTGCGGCCGCGCGCCTGGCCGCCGCTTCGGCCGCGGACGATTTGCTGGCGCTCGAGCCGTGGTGGATGTTCGTGATCACCAGCACGCCGGCGACCACGGCGCCGACCAGGAGCAACACGGCGAACACCGTAAACACGCGTCCGGCGCCCGACCTGCGCCCGCCCGGCCTGATCGCCATCGCCGAGCGCGGAGGGCCGCCGGGACGGCCTTGGCCGCCGACCGGTCGTCCCTGGGCGCCGCGTGGCGGGCCGCCGCCGGGCCGTGATGGGCCGCCGGTACGCGCCTGCGCCGGTCGCTGCATGGTTGCCGCCGCCGGCACGGGACGGTGGGAGGCGCCGTTGCCGCCGCTGACGGTCATCGGTGAGGGGGGCACCTCGGTCGCCCCGTCCGTGGGCTGGTCGACCAAGCCGACGGTCGCCGGCTGGGACTCCCCGAGCGGGCGGTCCGGGTCGGGGATCAGCCGCGTCGCGGCGGCGAGCGCCGGCGCACCCACGCCCGCGGGCGCGGCGGGCGGGAACCCCGAGACGGCGCCGACGCCGGCGGGCGCCCGAGCGACACCGGGGGCGACGGGGACTCTCGCTCCCGCGGCGCGGACGACTGAGATCTCGGCCGGAAGCGACGCGACCTGCTCCGACAGCGCGTACAGCTGGCCCTCGAGCTCCTGCACACGCTGGCCGGCCTCATCGGCGCGGCGCCGCAGGTTCGCCGTCTCGCGGGCCTGCGAGAAGAACAGCAACACGAGCAACGCCACCGCGATGAAGGCGGCGAACCCCGCATCGGCTCCCACCGAGGAGATGAAGTGATGCACCGACAATGCAAACGGAATCGTCACCATGCGCGCGCGGGCAGTCTACGTCGGGAGTCGGGGGAGTCGTATATCGGCTTCGGTCGCCTCGGCCTCGCGGGCCTCGCGGGCCTCGCGGGCGGAGAACCGAGAGCTCGACAGTTTCGCCACGTGCTGCGCGAGCGCCGCTGCATCGCCCTCGAGCACGAGCAGGTTGATCTCCCCGAATATCTGCTCGACCGACTGCGGGTCCAAGGGCTCGCGGGAGGCTCTCAGGATCTTCTGGGCGGGCGTGGGTTGCGGGCGCTCGTACGGGTTGAACAGATCCTCGTGAAGCTTCTCTCCCGGACGGGCGCCGACGATCTCGATCGCGATGTCGCGCTCGGGCTCGAGCCCAGAGAGCCGGATCATCGTGTCGGCGAGATCGATGATCGCGATCGGCTCGCCCATCTCGAGCACGAACACCTCGCCGCTCCCCTCGCTCAGCGAGCCAGCCCGGATGATCAGCTGTACGGATTCCGGGATCGTCATGAAGTAGCGCTTCATCCGCGGATCGGTGACGGTCACGGGACCGCCGCCGGCGATCTGGCGACGGAAGATCGGCACCACCGAGCCCGAGGAGCCGAGCACGTTCCCGAACCGGACCGTCGCGTACTTGGTGCTCGAATATCGCATCGCGGCCGCCTCGACCGCCCACTCGGCGAGCGCCTTGGAGGCGCCCATCACGGTCGCGGGCTTGACGGCCTTGTCGGTTGAGACCAGCACAAAGGTTCCGACCTGCGTCTCGGCGGCGATCCGAGCGACGACCCGTGTCGCCAGGGCGTTGTTGCGGATCGCCTCGACGGGATTGACTTCCATCATCGTCACGTGCTTGTACGCGGCCGCATGGAAGATGATGCTCGGCCGGTGCTCCGTGAGAACTTCGCGCATCCGCTCCTCTTCCCTGCAATCGGCGAGCACCGGAACCGCAGTCCTAACGTGGCGATCCTCCTCGAGCTCCCGGAGAATCTGGAACAGGTTGTCCTCGGCGTGGTCGACGAGGATCAGGGCCCGGGGGGCGACGCGCGCGATCTGGCGGCACAGCTCCGACCCGATCGATCCCCCCGCTCCGGTGACCATCACGACCTGACCGGAGAGATATGCACCGACTCGTTCGATCTCCATCCGGACGGGCTCGCGCCCGAGCATGTCCTCGACGCGCACCTGGCGGAGCTGCCGCGTAACGTTGAGCTGGCCCGATCCGTCCTGCAGCAGCTCAAATACGGTCGGAGTGGTCCGCACCGGGATCCCGCGCTTGCGGCACGCGGCGACCACGCGGGCGCGGAGCGTGCCCGGGGCGGACGGGATCGCGATCACCACTTCGTCGGGCTCGACCTCGTCGAGGATCCGAGCGAGATCCTCGGACGTGGTCGTGCCGAGCACTTTCAGGCCGTGCTCGTCCTTCATCCCGAGCTTGCGAGGGTCATCGTCGACGAACCCGACCGGCCTCAGTCGCAGCTGCGGATTGCGGATGAGCTCACGAACGACAAGTCGGCCGCCGTCGCCGCCTCCCACGATCAGAGCGTCGCGCGCGCCCTTGGCCACACGGAAGCTGTGCACCCTGCCCTCGACGACGATGTGGACGATGAACCGCGCGCCGATCAACATCACGAGGGAAAGCAGGAAGAACAGCGCGATCACGCTGCCGGGGAGGTTGACCGCGGTCGTCTGGAACGCAACCGTGTTCGTGACCGGATGCAGGAACGCGATCGCGCCGACGATCACGAGCGTCGACACGATCACGCCCTTGACGACCGCCTCGTAATCCCGCTGCCCGACGAAGGTCCACAGCCGCTGGTACTGGCCGAACGCCGCCAGGACCACAAGCGTGATCGGGACCACCCACCAGATCGTGTGCGTCAAGAGGTCCCCGTAGCGGTCGTTGGCGCCGGTGAGGCCGTCCGTGAACCTCAGCCGGAAAGCCAGGTAGTAAGCGAGCGCGACCAGGATCCCGTCGACGACCAGCTGTGGCACGGAGTGCCGATGAACGGGGAAGGCCGCGGATCTGATCCGCCGGCGCATGCGGCGGGGATTGTAGTCAGGATCCCGATAAACCCTTGGTAAGGCTCGATTAGCGCGGATTTGCGGCGATCTTCTTCGTGGGCGGCTTCGGCTTGGGCTTCGGCTTTGGCTTGGGCTTCGGCTTGGGCGGCGGGGGCGGCACCTGCACGACCGCCGACCGGCTGCCCAGCGGATGGCCGTTGAACCCGAGAGCCTGGACCGCGACGTAGCCGCGGGCACCCGTCGTGATCGCGGTCTCGAACCCGTTCTTGCGCGCGGTGGCGACCGCTTTGAGCGCGGCCGCGTTGCTGCCGCCGAACACCCGCCAGGATGCGACGTCCGTGGCGCCGTTCCAGCTCACGTACACGGTCATCTTCCCGCCGTGCCGCGAAGTCGCGACCGCAGGGGGCGTGGCCGGGAACCCGCTCCACTGGAAGCGGTAGGCGCGGTAGCTGATGTTGGAGTCGACGAACCGCCCGTCGAACACCAGCTTGCCCGCGGCGTTGTACTGGCTGAAGTACGGCTGCTGTCCCCAGCCCACGAAGTCATTCCCGTTGGGGAGCTGCTCGTAGCTGCCCTCGTAGCTCGACAGGAGAGGAGGCGAGTGCACGTGCTGGGAGGCCACGTCCGCGGTCATGTGCTTGAGATTTAGCTGGAGCTTGAGTGCGCGGGACTGCGAGTGCACGTACGGCGGCCCCGCGCCGTCGTCGAACAGCGTCAGGAACTGGTCACCGAACGCCTGCACCTGGACGTCGTGCTGGAACGCGAACGATGCCCCCGGTCCGAGCTTGAAGCTCGAGCTCTTGCCGCCCAGCGTCCACATGACGCCGCCGGTCCCGCGGTTGACCTTGTATACGGCCCACGTGTTCCGCCCCGAGATCAGGACGTTTCCGTCCTTGTCGGGCACGATCGAGTTGAGGTGGAAATAGTCGTACGGGTTTCCGATTCCGTTGGCGACGTGCGCCTTGGTCGGGAGCGCCGAGTAGCTGGCCGACAGCGGCACGTGATCGAGACTGTCCCACTGGAACTCCACTAGCCCGGTGGCGACGTCGATCTCCTGGACGACCGAGTCGAGCACGACCTCGTTGGTCGAGCCGTTGACTGAGGATGCGTTCACGATCACCGGGAACTCGGCCGTGATCAGCGCGGTCCCGCGCGGCGTCAGCTGGAACTCGTGCAGGTCGGCGGTCAGGCCGTTGCCGGCGGACACGACCTTGACCACCTGGTAGGAGCTGTTGAGGATCATGTCCTGGCCCGAGCCGACGCCGGCGGCCTCGTCGCCCTGCCACCAGGTCAGGACCGGCTGGCCCTGGTAGTACTGCTTGCGAAAGTCGGTGGCTGCCTCGTTTTGAGGGACCGGGTCGAACCAGATCAGGCCGCCGCCCGGGCCGATCAGCTCGGGCCCCTGCTGGATCGGACCGACCTGGGGAGCGAGGAAAACGTCGCTGGTGGCCGCCGGATCGCCCTTGGTGATCTTCACCGCAGCCGGTGCGAGGTCCGGCCGCGAACGGAACGTCCACACGTCGCCGTTGACACGTGGCGCGGCCGGGCGCTTGGCGGCCGGGATCGTCCCCGCCGGAGTCGCAACCACGAACTGGTAGGCGCCGTTCCCGCTCCCCTCGATGTTCAGCGAGGTGCTGACCGTCACGGTCTCGCCCGGCGCGAACGGCGCCGCCGGGATGAAGCTACCCCCGTCTCCGTCCGAGTCCGCGACCACCGTGCCGGTGTGGGCGCCGCTGACCGACCCGGTAACGGTGATCGTCCCGAACTGAGACGCCGGGATCCCGCGGAACGTGATCTGCGTTGCGGGCGTGGCGAAGTGCCCGCCAGGAATCGGGAACACGTACACGGGCGGCGGACCGCTCGGCTTCGGCGCCGCCGGAGGCTTCTTCGCCGGCGGCTGCTTCTTGGCCTTGGCGCTTGCGGCAGCGGGAGCGATCAGACATAGGAGGAGCGCCAGAACCGCCGCCGCAGCTGCGTAGGTGCGCGCTCCACTCGGACGCGTATCGGAGCTAATAGGCGCCCGGCAGGCCGTTGTTCGAGCTGGACGTCGGGAACGCCTTGGATGTCCCCAACACCTTGGACTTGGGGCCGAGTGCCTGGACCTTGTAGGCCTTGTAGGTCTTGGTAAGCGGGATCGTCGTCTCAAAGCCGGACTTTGACTTGGTCGCCACCGTCTTAAGGCTCTGGGCGCTATTACCCGCCAGGACTCTCCAGCCTACGACCTGGGTGTCTCCATCCCAGCTCGCGTACACCGTGGCTTTTCCAGCATTGTTGCGAACCGCGCCGCTCGGTGGGAAGTATGGGATTCCGACCCAGTTCTCGACGTACGTGCGGTAGTTGACGTCGGGAACGGGCCAGAAGGCGTCGAGGAGCACCTTGCCCTTGCTGCTGTCCTCGGAGAAGAACGGCGTCGAGCCCCAGCCGAGTGACACGTTGCCGTTGGGGAGCAGCTGCGCGTTGCCGAGGAAGAAGGCGTTGAAGTTCTTTGCCCGCACGTACTGCGTGACGAAAGTTCCGGTGTGGTTGGCCAGGTTGAGCTTGATCACGAGTCCGCGGCTCGGACCGCTGGGCTTCCCGAACTTCACGCCCTTGCTCGTGATCGAGTCAAAGCCGCAACAGGCGTCGTCGAACACGCTGACCACGTCGCCGCTGTGCAAGGCGACGTCGTGCTGCCACTCGAACCGAGCGTTCGCGGGGAGCCTGAAGCTGCTGATCGCTGGGTTCCCGCTCAGCGTCCACTCGGTCCCGTTCGTGAGCCGGTTGACCAGGTAGGCCGACCACGTGTTGCGCAGCGAGACCAGGAACGTCTCGTTGCCGCTCAACTGGATCCCATTGATGTGGTACGCATCCCACGGAACCCCGGGGAAGGCCTTCTGCTTGGACTGTGACAGCGGGACATTGGGAGTGCCGCCGGGGTTGAGCGCGTCCCACGTGTAGAGCAGCTGCCCCGTCTTGAGGTTGTACTCCTGGACGGCCGAGTCGAGCACGACGCCGTTGGCCGAGCCGCCGTACCGAGTCAGGTTCATCGGCACGTTCTTGTACGCCGTGACCCACGCGTTCGTGCCGCTGATGAGCATCTCGTGCTGGGAGATGACCCAACCGCCCGCGCCCTTGAGCGTGGCGACGTGTCGGTAGTGCTGGTCGACCACGACGTCCTCGCCGCTGGTGGTGACGCCCGCCGGAGTGACCGACCCCTGCCACCAGCTCAGCGCCGGCTTGCCGTTGTAGCGCTGCACTTGGAGGTTTGAGGCGAGGGCGTTCACGCCGATCGGGTCGAACCACACGGGCTGGAGGTTGTGGTCGAGGATCAGCGGACCGCTCTGGCCGGTCAGCGGCTGCTTGGCCGCGAGGTTCTTGAAGTTCGCGACCATGAAGTAGCCGGACGCGAGCTTCGAGAACTGCGTCTTCTGTGTCACGCCGAAGATCGGCGGGTGGAGGTTTGGCGCGGACACGAAACTGTCCGCGCCCTTGGTCGTGAAGGCCCCAATCGGCGCGGCCTGCGCGCTGGCCGCGCACAGCATCAGCGCGCACGCGGCGGCGGTGACGGCCGTGGGCAGACCGAGCTTGGACATGATGCGTGACACAGGGCAACCTCCTCGAGCGACTCAGGACCCTAACACGGCCCAACGGGCGAAGGTTGCGCCCGACTCGGCCCCGAGGCTACGCCCCGAGGAGCAGGTCTCCGAGCAGACCGGGGTCTCTCCGCACCCGGGCCTGGCCCGGGGTCGCTCCGTCGCGCTTGACGATCTGGAGCGCATCGGCACTGGTCAGCCGCCGCAGCCGGCCTTCGCCGATCAGCCGCTCGTCGACCGCCCCCAGGCGGCCCTCGAAAACCGTATAGACGGGCGTTCCGAGCGCCACCGCTTCTCGGTTCATCGTCCCCCCGGCCGACACCACCACGTCCGAGTACGCGATCAGCGATTGGGCATCGATCGCGCGCTCGGGGACGATGAAGCCGCCCGAGCTCTCGAGCTGCGAGCGCTGCTCATCTGTGCGCGGAAGCACGACTGTCTGGGCGTCGGCGAGCCGGACGAGCACCTGCGCGAACAGGTCGTTCTCGAAGCGGTGGTACAGCGAGACCTCGGGCGGCGTGCGCACGACCGCGATCGGCCGGTCGTCATCTCGGTCCACGCCGAGGTCCGTGAGAACGTGCGGGTCCGGTTCGAAGTCCGCCAGGTAGTACTCCTCCTTCAGGCCCGGGTAGCCGCGGACCTTGCCTCGCGCCCCGTACCGGTACAGCCGCTCCGGCGGGATCGCGTCGGGGACCACGACTGCCGCCGCGAGCCTGCAGTTGACGTTGTGCTGAACGGTCGCCCACTCGTAGTCGAACGTCGTCGAGCTCGGGATCCTGAGCACCGCGGCGGCGATCGTGATGTCGTTTGAGCCATGGCCCAGCGCTCGGTCGAACCGGCGGCCGCGGGCCCATTTCGTGAGCGCCAGCGATCGCTCACCCAGACCTCGTGCCTTGGCCCCCAGGCCGCCGCCGCGGTGCCGGCCGATCGCCGTGTGCTCGATCCCGAACCGCTCGAGTAGCCCGAGCGTCTGCGCGAAGTCGCGCGCGGTGACCTCGACCTCGTGCCCCCGGGCCCGTAGGTTCGCGATTACGGGCCGCATCACGAGCACGTGGGGGGAGTTCGTCAGGTCAACCCAGATCCTCATCCTGCGCTAGTGGGCTCGTCCGTAAGTCGTGCGGCACCGAGAGTGGTCACTGGCGGATGCTGCGCGAGGACGCAGGACCTGATGTGTGGCAGCGCCACATGAAGGTCCGAGGACAAAGCGCAGCGCCGCCAGGGGCCGCTCGAATGCCGTAGGACTTGCGGACGCGCCCACTGCAGTGAGTAAACCCTAATTCTGGGCCCGTCGCCGATTTGGCGGCGGTCGGTACCCTAGCCGCGGTGCTGCTCCTGTACGCGTCGGTGACCAACTCGCTGGTCACCCTAGCCACTCACATCATCCGAGACCTCGGTCTGGCGGGCGTCGCGCTACTGACGCTGACCTCTGGCGTTGTCGGTGTGCCGGGCTCGGAGCCGACGATGCTGTTCGCGGGGTTCAACGTCTCCGAAGGCAACCTGAGCCTGGTCGGGATCCTCGTGTTCGGCGTGCTCGGAGACATGATCGGCGCCTCGATCGCGTACGCGATCGGCTACTGGGGCCGCGAGGAACTCGTCGAACGGCATGGGAACAAGCTCCACATCTCGAAGCAGCGCCTGGATCGCGCGCATGGCTGGTTCGACCGGTACGGCGCACCGGTGATCTTGGTTTCGCGCTGCATCCCGTTCGCGCGCGCAGCCTTCCCCTATGCCGCCGGCGTGGCGAGGATGGGCTACGTGCGGTTCGTCATCTTCGCGACGATCGGGTCGATTGTCTGGATCAGCGCACTCGGCGTGCTCGGCAACGCGGTCGGAAGCAACTGGCAGAGCTGGCGCCACAACCTCGAGTACGTGGATTACGTCGGCGCCGCCCTGGTCGTCGCGGCGATCGCGTACCTGATCGTGCGGATCGCCCGCAACCGGCGCCGCGACCCGACGGCCGTGGCGTAGGGGCTGGGGGTGGCGTCCGACGATCTGCCCGTCTGGCAGGCGATCGTCCTCGGTGCGCTACACGGACCGGCCGAGCTGTTGCCGATCTCGTCGTCCGGTCACATCGCGGTGGTCCCGTGGCTGGCCGGCTGGGATTACAGCCAGCTCGACGACGAGCTTCGCAAGTCGTTCGAGGTCGCGCTCCACACGGGCACCGCGGCGGCGCTCCTGATCAGCCTCCGGCGCGAGGTGGACGAGGCCGTGCGCGGCCTGAACCTGCGCCGGCTGATGATGGTCGGCCTGTCGTTCGCGCCGGCGGCGGTCATCGGGTACCGGTTCGAACGGTGGATCGAGCGCCATCTGGGCACGCCGCCGACGGTCGCCGGCGGCCTGTTCTGCGGCGCGGTCGCGATGGCGCTCGCCGACCGCTCGCCCCAGGAGCGAACGCACTTTGACGCCCGCGCGGCCGACGCGCTGTGGCTCGGGGTGGCGCAGGCGTGCTCGCTGCTTCCCGGCGTCTCGCGCAACGGCGCGACGCTCGCCGCGGCGCGGTACCGCCGGTTCACCCGCGTGGATGCCAACCGGCTGTCGCGGCACGCGGCGCTACCGATCATCGCCGGCGCCACGCTCCTGAAGGGCGCGCGGCTGCGGGCGCGGGGGCTGCCGGCGGGGTCAGCCGTGCCGTTCGCCGCCGGCGCCGGTGCGGCGTTCGTCTCGACGCTCGGCTCGACCCGGCTGATCCAGGCGCTCGAGCGCGACAGCTCGCTGTTGCCCTACGCGCTATACCGGATCGCTCTGGCGGCGGTCATCGTGCGCCGGCTGGTCCGCCGGCGCGCGCTCCCGCCGGCCCGGTAACGCTCACGCAACCGTCCACAGCTCGCCGCTCCCGACCCGGTCGGGCCGCACCCGCCACTCGGTCGCCAGGCGCCACAGCTCCGCCGGCGCGCGCGGCCCCGGCAGGTCGCAGACCGCGGCGACCTCGGCGGTAGCCATCGACCCGAAAACCCCGAGAGCAGCCTCGACGCCCAAAGGAGCGCCACCGGCCGGCTCCGCCCCCGCGGCGATCGCCGCCGCCGCCAGCGACGCGTACTCGGAGTAGCCGTAGACGCCGTGGACGGCGCCGTCCGGACCGATGAACTCAAGCGACGGGAGCTTGACGCGACCGGTGCCGGGGGCGTGATGTTCCGCCGGCACCGCGGCGGCGCGGTCGAGGTCGGCACCGAACGCCTCGACGATCGCGTGCGAGCCGAATGCGTGCCGGAGCTTGTCGAGGTCGACGGCGGGCACGGAGCGCGCCTCCTCGAGCAGCGTGTCGGTTGAGTCGAGCTTGCGCCGGCGGCACATGAGGCCCTCGCGCACGCGTCGCAGGTACGGCCCCGGATCGCCCTGCTCGGCGATCGCCTTGACCGCAAGGCACGCGGGGTGTGAGCTCCGAGGCGGCGCCGACAACCATAGGCGCGCATCGACCGGCATCACGCCGCGGTCGGCGGCCTCGAGCATCTCGGCCACGAGCGGGACCGGATCGCCGAACTGGCGCGCCATCCCGCACATAACGTAGGTAACACGTAGGCTGGCGCCAAGCTCGTGACTCAGCTTGCGCAGAGCGGGCTCGAGCGCCCAGGACCAAGGACAGGCCGGATCGGTGTAGTAGTACGTGTGGACGACGGCGATCTCGCGCAAAATAGAGGGCAATCAATGAGCACGCTGCTCGGCACCACGCTCAACGGCCGTTATCGGCTCGAGGCCCGGATCGGGTCGGGTGGCATGTCAACGGTTTACCGCGCCACGGACGAGACGCTGCAGCGGCAGGTCGCGATCAAGCTGATGAACCGGGAGATCTCAACCGACTCCGATCAGCTCGAGCGGTTTCGCCGGGAGGCGCGCGCGGTGGCGCAGCTGTCACATCCCCACATCGTCGGCGTGATCGACTACGGCGAGGACGACAGCCGGCCGTACATCGTGTTCGAGTACGTCGAGGGAGAGACGCTCAAGGAGCGGATTCGCCGCACGGGTCGCCTGCCCACGACCGAGGCGGTCGCGTACGCGATCGAGATCGCCCGTGCGCTCGGCGCGGCGCATGCCCGCCACATCGTCCACCGGGACGTCAAGCCCCAGAACGTGCTGATCGACGAGGAGGGCTCGGCGAAGGTCACCGACTTCGGGATCGCTCGCACGCTCGACGAGGAGGGGCTCACGGCGGACGGACGGGTGCTGGGCACGACCGACTACGTCTCGCCCGAGCAGGCCCTCGGCCGGCCGGTCACTGGTCAATCGGATCTCTATTCGCTCGGCATCGTCCTCTACGAGATGCTTACCGGAGAGGTCCCGTTCCGGGGCGAGAACCAGGTGGCGGTGGCGATGAAGCACGTCCGCGAGGAGCTCCCGGATGTCCAGGCCAAGCGCCCGGAGGTGTCAGCGGCGCTCGCCGCGGTCGTCGACACCGCGACCGCCAAGCGCGTCGAGGACCGCTACGCCGACGACGCTGAGCTGATCGCCGACCTCGAGGACGTGCTCGCGATCGAGACCGCCCGCTCCGGCAGCGCGACCGGCGAGGTCACGAACGTGCTGAGGACGCTGCCGTCCCAGACCCGCCGTCGCATCCCGTTCGGAGTTCGCCACCGGGCCCGTGTAGTCATCATCCTGCTCGTCGTGCTGGCGCTCGTCGGTGGCGGGATCGCGTGGATCGCGACGAGGACCCATCATGGGACACCGAAGCTCGCCGCCCCTCCGCCGAGCCCCCATCTGACCGAGATCAGGCTCGCCGGCGCGCACGACTACAACCCGGACGCGCTGAGCGGGCCCAAGACTCAGAATCCGGCCGACGACGGGCTGGCGGTGGATGGCAACCTCAACACCGCCTGGCCAACCGAGCACTACTACTCGGGCAAGCTCGGCAAGGCGGGCGTCGGGCTGTACGTGGACGCGGCCAAGCCGGTGCCGGCCCACGAGATCGAGATCTACACCCAGTCGCCCGGATGGAGCGTGCAGATCTGGGGATCTAACTCTCCGCCTGACCCCGCGGTGCTCACCAAAGGGGCGGGTGGGTGGACCCAGCTCGCGCAGCTTGCGTCCGTGCAGCGGCGCCAGCCGATTACGCTCGACACACCCAAGACCGGCTACCGGTACTACCTCGTGTGGATCACCTCGCTGCCGCCAGGCCGGATGATCGCGTACATCAACGAGATCGTGCTGTACCAGCTCTCACGGTGAGGCGAACGCCTCAGCTCGTGTAGTCGTAGAAGCCGCGGCCTGACTTACGCCCGAGACGGCCGCTCGCGACCATCCGCTTCATCAACGGCGGGGGCGCGTACTCGTCGCGCTTGAACTCCTCATACAGCGAGTCGCACACCGCGTAAAGCACGTCCAACCCGATGAAGTCGCACAGCGTCAGCGGACCCATCGGGTGACCGCAGCCGAGCTTCATCCCGTTGTCGATGTCCTCACGCGAGGCGAAGCCCTCCTCGTACATCCGGACCGCGGCCATCAGGTACGGGACCAGCAGCATGTTCACGATGAACCCCGACCGGTCCTTCGTCTCGATCGGCCGCTTGCCGAGCTTCTCGACGAACTGCTTGGCGCGGTCGACCGTCGTCTCGCTCGTGTCGAGCGCCACCACGACCTCGACCAGCGGCATCACCGGAACCGGCGAGAAGAAGTGGAGGCCCAGCACGCGCTGCGGCGTGCGGATCGCCTGCGCGAGCTCGGCGATCGGGATCGACGATGTGTTCGAGGCGACGATCGCATCGTCGGAGACGACCTCGTCGATCGCGCCCATCACGGCGAGCTTCAACTGCTCGTCCTCGGGCACGGCCTCGATCACCAGGTCGGCCTCGCCGACCGACTCGAGCCGCGTGGTCAGATCGATCTGCTCGCGCACCGCCGCTGCCTGCGAGGCGTCCAGCTTGCCGCCGCGGACAGCGCGGGCCAGCGAGGCGTCGATCCGCTCGCGCGCCCGCCCGAGCGCCGCGTCGTCGACGTCGCGGACGATCACGGGGATCCCCGCGACCGCGGCGGTCTCGGCGATGCCGGTCCCCATGAACCCCGCGCCGACAATGGCAACTAACTCGATCTCAGGCATGGGCCGCAGCTTAGTGGTCTCTCACGTACCAGGCGTGCCTCGAATGCGAGCGTATTTGCGTGAGCGACCACTTAGTGGCGGTGCCGTTGTTCCGCCGCGTGGCGCTCTAGCGCGAGCTGGACGAGCCGGTCGAGCACCTCCGCGTAACCGATGCCGCTGGCCTCGAACAGCGCCGCATACACGCTGGTGGTGGTGAAGCCGGGCATCGTGTTCAGCTCGTTCAGCAGCACCTGTTCCCCGTCGACGAAGAAGTCCACTCGCGCCAGCCCGTAGCAGCCGGCTTGCACGAAGGCGCTGATCGCGATCTCCTTGATCCGCTCGCGGACGCGTTCGGGGACCCGCGCGGGGACCATCAGCCGCATGCCCCCCGGCGAGTACTTGGCCTCGTAGTCGTACCAGCCCGACTCGCCCTTGGCGAGGACGATTTCTCCGGGCTCGGACGCGATCGGGTCGCCACCGCCCAGCACCGAGCATTCGACCTCGAGACCGCGGGCGGCGGCCTCCACGATCGCCAGCGAATCGTGCTCGAACGCGGTCTCGAGCGCCGCCGGCAGCTCGGCCTCGGTGGTGGCGCGGACGATCCCCACCGACGACCCCAGCCGGGCCGGCTTGACGAACACGGGCAGGCCGAGCGCGCGTAGGTCGCCGAGCACGACGTCGCGCTCGGACGCGAACGTCTCGGCGCGGACCGCGAGGTACCCGACCTGCGGAAGGCCGGCGTGAGCCATCAGCTCCTTGAACATCACCTTGTCCATGCACAGCGCGGATGCGAGTACGCCGGCGCCGACGTACGGAACGTCGAGGCACTCGAGCAGCCCCTGAACGGTGCCGTCCTCGCCGAAGGGGCCGTGGAGCACGGGGAATACCACGTCCACGCCATCGAGCCCGCGCCCGGGCTCGACTGCGACGATCGCGCCGTCTCGGCGCCAGACCCCGTCCCGGCCGATGTCGATCGCGATCGGCACGTGCCCAGCGTCCTGGAGGCCCGCGCGCACCGACGCGGCCGACGCGAGCGATACCTCGTGCTCGGAGGAGCGGCCTCCCCCGAGCACCGCGACACGGGCGGGCTTCACGGTGTCGGCGTGGTCGTCGTGCCCGTGGTGGACGTCGTGGACGTGGTTGTCGTCGGGGCGGTCGTGGTCGTTGTCGTGGTCGGCGTCGGCGCTACATAGTGGCCGACGACGATCGTCACCGTCGCGCCCTTCTTGCTCATCGTCCCCGCGGCCGGGCTCTGACTGAGCACGACCGCGCCCTGGCTCTTCGTGGTCACGTCCATTCTCTGGACGGTCGCGGGGAAGCCGGACGCCCCGAGAGTGGCCTCCGCCGCGCCCCGCTTGCTGCCGACGACGTTCGGCACCGCGATCGTCGGCGATGCCTTGGCGACCACGAGATCGATCGTCGCGCCGGGCTTCACCGAGCTCCCACCCACCGGGCTCTGGCCGATCACGGTCCCGGGCGCGACCGTGGTCGAGACCTGCTCGGTGGTGACGACCGTGAACTGACCGGGCTGACCCTGCAGCTGGGCCTTCGCCTGGCCGACGCTCTCGCTCGTCACGTCGGGCACCTTCACCGGCGGCGGACCGGTCGAGACGATGACCGTCACCGGCGTACTCACGCCTGGGGTCGCCCCGGCCGGCGGGCTGGTCCCGATGACCTGGCCCTCCTGCACCGTGGTGCTCGACTGGTGCTCGACCCGCCCGACCTTCAGGTTCGCGATCTGGATCGCCGACTTCGCCTGGCTGAGGGTCTCGCCCACCACCGACGGAACGGTCGCGTTGCCGGGTCCCGTCGAAACGTTCAGCGTGACCGTCGTGCTCTTCTTGGCCTTGGCGCCGGCTTGCGGATCCTGGGCAATCACGGTCCCGGCCTTCTTCTGGCTCGTCAGCTGTATCTCGTTCACGTTGAATCCGTCGTTCTGGAGCTGGGCCTGGGCGACGCTGAACTGCTCTCCAGTCACCGCCGGCACCACCAGCTTCGTCGGACGGCTGAGCAGATATGCGGCCACGCCGCCACCCGCCAGGCAGAGGAGCGCGACGATCAGCAGCACCCAGGGCCAGCGCCGGCGATGCTCGGGCGGGTACTGGTCCTCGGGAAACGGACCGACGACGACACCGCCGAGCGTGTCGCCCCGGGCGGGCGGAGACGCCGCCGGGGGAGCCGTGAGCGCCGCCGAGGCGGCGTACCGGCCGGCGGCGACCCCGGCCAGCGCCGGCATGCTCGCCGTCCGCTGACCGCGCGAGCCGGACAGGATCGCGGCCTTGGCCTGCTCGAGCGCGTTGATGAACTGGTCGGCGTTCCCCGGGCGATCGACGGGGTTCTTGTTCAGCCCCCACATCACGACCTGCTCGAGTTCGGGCGGAACGCTCGGGTTGACGACCGTCGGCGGCGGAGGCGCCTCGGATACGTGCTTGAGCGCGATCGTCACCGCCGATTCGGCGTCGAACGGGACCCGGCCGGTGACCATCTCATACAGGACCACCGCGATCGAGTACAGATCCGACCCCGCGCTGACGGCGTGGCCCTGGGCTTGCTCCGGAGACAGGTACTGCGCGGTCCCCATAATCGAGCCGGTCTCGGTCATGTCCGACGCTCCCGCCCGGGCGATCCCGAAGTCGGTGACCTTGGCGTTGTCGGCGCTGTCGACGATCACGTTGTGGGGCTTGAGGTCGCGGTGGATCACGCCCCGACGGTGCGCGAATCGCGCCGCCTTCAGGATCTGGATCGTGATGTCGATCGCGCGGACCGGATCCAGCGGCGCCTCCTCGCGGATCAGCTGCTTGAGCGAGCGTCCGGGCAGGTACTCCATCGCGATGTAGTAGGTCCCGTCGAACGAGCCGCGGTCGTACACGCTCACGACGTTCGGGTGCTGGAGGCCCGCGGCGGCCTGGGCCTCGCGGCGGAACCGCTCGACGAACCCCGGGTCCTCGGCGAATCGCTGATAGAGCAGCTTCAGCGCGACCTGGCGACCGAGCTGCTCATCCTCGGCCAGGAACACGTCGGCCATCCCGCCGGCGCCCAGCCGCGACACGATCTTGTAACGGCTGTCGACGATCGTGCCGGGGGCGAGTCCTGCCATTAGCCACCGTTCGCCAGCAGGGCCTGGAGCACGGCTTTCGCGATCGGAGCCGCGACCGTGCCGCCAAAGCCGCCGTTTGAGATGTCGACATTAACCGCGATCGCGACCTTCGGGTGATCCGCCGGCGCGAAGGCGACGAACGCCGGCTGGGTCAGGTTCGACCCGTTGGCGCCGATCTGCGCCGTGCCCGTCTTGCCGGCCACGCTGATCCCGCCGAGCTGGACCGCGGTGCCGGTTCCTTCCTCGACCACCTTCTCCATCATCTTGGTCACCTCGGCGGCTGTCGACGGCTTCATCACGTGGCTGTAGACG
Organism: uncultured Solirubrobacterales bacterium; assembly: GCA_963849675.1. Taxonomy (GTDB): domain Bacteria; phylum Actinomycetota; class Thermoleophilia; order Solirubrobacterales; family Solirubrobacteraceae; genus Palsa-465. Next base: position 388,523 of record CAWKIW010000003.1, read on the forward strand.
CTCGGGTTGGTCGTCCTGACGGTGCGGCCGTCCTGGTCGACGACGCGGTCGATCAGGTGCGGCGTCATCAGCGTGCCGCCGTTCGCGACCGCCGCCGCGACCATCGCCATCTGCAGCGGGGTGACCTGCATCCCGCCTTCGCCGATCCCGATCCGGCCGATGTCCTCGTTCGGGCTTCCCGGCGGGTACGGTCGCCCGTCGGGCGCCACCGGCTTGCTCGTATTCAGCTCGAACGGGGGGAAATCGAGCGGCGGCTTGGAGTAGAAGCCGAATCGCTTCATGTAGTCGGTCATGGTCGGGCGCCCAACATGCTCGGCGACCTGGGCGAAGATCGTGTTAATCGAGTACGTCATCGCGGTCGTGAGCGTCTGCGGCCCCCAGCTCTTGTTGCCGTCGTTGGCCAGCGGCACCCCGGAGACCAGGATCGGCGAGTTGCCGTTGATGACCGAGTCCGGGGTGTACTTGCCGCTGTCGATCGCCGCGGTCGCGGTGACGATCTTGAACGTCGAGCCAGGAGCGTAGGCACCCTGCGTCGCGCGGTTGAACGTGGTGTCCGTGACGCTGCTCTTGGATGGCGGATTGTTGTCGTCATATCCGGGGTTGGAGTACATGACCTCGACCGCGCCCGTGCTCGGGTCGATGGCGACCACCGAGCCCGCCCGTCCGGCGAGCGCCTGCTGGGCGGCGCGCTGCCCCTTGGGTTCGAGCGTCGTATGCACGTCGTCGCCGACCGGACGCGGGCTGAGCTGCCCGAAGATCGAGCTCAGGCCCGTTTGGACGCCGCGTAGGTCCGAACCGGCGGACTCCTCGAGTCCGGCCGCCTCACCCTTGGCGGCGATCGAGAATCCAACCGGTTGGGAGAAGAGGCTTCCGGTCGGATACGTTCGGGTCCAGGTGTTGCCCGGAGCCGGCACCGACTTCGCGAGCACCGTGCCGTCGGCCGCGAGGATCTGCCCGCGTTTGATGTGCAGCTCGTCGAGCAGCGTGCGCACGTTCAACGGGTTGCTGTTGAGCGAGGACGCCTCGAACACGGTCCAGCGCGAGGTGAACACCACGAGCGCCGCGAACATGAGGATGACCACGCCGAACAGCCGTGCGATCGGGGTGTTCACGCGGGCCTCCGGGCGCGATCGGAGACGAGCAGCAGCAGCGCCACCAGCACGAGGTTCGCGAGAATCGACGATCCTCCGTAGGAGATGAACGGCAGGGTTACGCCGGTCAGCGGAATCACGCGCGTGACCCCCCCGACGATCACGAACACCTGTAGTGCCAGCATCGCGCTGAGCCCCGCGGCGAGCAGCGTCGAGAACGAGTCCCGCGCCAGCATTGCGGTCTTGAAGCCGCGCGCGACGAGCAGCAGATAGGTCATCAGCACCGCGACTGCGCCGAACAGACCGAGCTCGTCGGTGATGACCGCATAGATCATGTCGGTCTGCGGCGCTGGAAGCAGCGCGCCGCCGTTCGGCAACGTCAGCGCGGCCTGGCCGAATCCCTGGCCGAACATCCCCCCGGCCGCCTGGGCGAACATTGAGTTGGCCACCTGGTAGCTGCCGAGCGGGGCGTGGTAAAGCGTCGGATTCAGCGGATGCAGCCACGTCTCGACGCGGGCATGAATGTGGGGTATGTGCGTGCCCAGGTACCAGAACCCAATCGCCGCGGCGATCAGGCCGATAACGACGAACGAGACCCGGTTGGTAGCGACGTACAGCATCGCCAGCAACGCGCCGTAGAACATCACCGAGGTGCCGGTGTCGCTCAGCACCACCAGCGTCGCCATCGCCAGCCCCCAAATCACGACCACTGGGCCGAATTGCTTCAGCGGCGGAAACGTGATCCCGAGGAACCGCCGGCCACCCTGGACGAGCACCTGCCGCGTGTCACGTAGGTAGCTGGCCAGGAAGATGACCAGCCCGATCTTCGCGAACTCCGCCGGTTGAAACACGAACAGGCCGGGAATCCGCACGCCGAGATATGCGCCGTTGGCGGCGTAACCGATGCCCGGAAGCCGCGGCAACACCAGCAGCCCGAGCGAGATCAAGACGATGACGTACCGGTAACGCTCGAGCTTGCGGTAGTCGCGGAGCAGGAGGATCGTGGCCGCGAACAGCACCAGCCCAAGTACGAACCACTGCGCCTGCTGGCGCGCCAGCGTCGGATCGATCCGGTAGATCATCACCAGCCCGAAGCTGGCCAGCACTGCCACCAGCGGGAACATGTACGGGTCCGCGCGCGGGAGCGTGATCCTGATGAAGATGTGGGCCGCGATGCACAGGCCCAGGAACAGCGCGCCGTAGGTCAACGACACGTTCGACAACGCGTTGGAGCGCTGGATGAACACGCCGGCGAAGCCCGCGGTCACGAGCAGCGACGCCGGGATCAGACCCAGGAGCTCTCGGTTACGCGCACTCATCAGGTCACTCCTCGACGCATACGTGGCGCCCCGGTGGGCGAGGTGGACGGGGTGGGCGAGGTGGACGGGCCCCCATCAAAACTCACGGCGAGATCCGGCCCTGCTCAAGGTCCATGATCAGCGAGGTCGCGTCCGACTGCGAGCGCAGGTCGTTGTTCAGGAGCTGCCCGCGGCGAGCCGCGGGGACGACCGTTGCGGGCACGCCGGAGACGTAGTACGTCTCGTACAAGGGCACCCCGAACGGCAGATCGAACGGCAGTCCCCGGTAGACCGTGACGATCCCCTGAGCGTTGGTCCCGAGGAAGTAGAGCTGACGGCTGGCAAGGTATCCGCCCGCGAGGATCAGGCCGAGCACGATCAGTGTCGCCAACAGCGCCGCGATCGGGGTCGCGAAGCGGCGCTCGCGTCTGTCGGTCGAGGGGGGCCGGGGATGCAGGCGGCGCGCCCGCGGCGGCGGGGCGGGCGAGACGCGGTGCGCGGACGCGCGGGTCGGTGGCGCCGCCACCGCTACCGCGGTCGCGCCCGAGTGCCCCGATTCCTCGGTGTCGGCGGCGAGCGCGTCACGCGGCACCGAGACCCCGACCATCGTCTCCTCGCCGGCGGCGTCGTCGCCACCGAGCTCCTCGAGCCGGAACAGCACCACCGTGATGTTGTCTCGACCGCCTGCCTCGTTGGCCTCGCGGATCAGCTCGTCGCCGGCCTCGTCGAGGTTGTCATGCTCTGCGAGGATCGCCCTGACCCGGTCCTCGGAGATCATCGAGGTGAGACCGTCGCTGCACAGGAGGACGACGTCGCCGGCGCGAGCCGGATAGGTCCACGTGTCGACCTCGACGTCCGGCTCGGGCCCGAGCGCGCGCGTGATGATCGATCGCTGCGGATGCTCGGCGGCCTGCTCCTCGGTCAGCTTCCCGCGACGCACGAGCTCGTCGACCAGCGAGTGGTCCTGGGTGAGGCGCTGCAGCGTCCCGTCCCGGAACAGGTAGGCACGGCTGTCGCCCACGTGCGCGATCGCGACGTGCGTGTCGTCGACATAGGCGGCCGTGAGGGTCGTGCCCATGCCCGCCCGCCCGCGATCGGCGCGTGAGCGCTCGTAGATCTGCGCGTTGGCCTCGCGGACCCGAGTGGCGAGGCGCTCCTCCGGGCTGCCGGAATCAGGAAGTCCCTGCTCGAACGTCTCGACCGCGATGCGCGAGGCGACCTCGCCCGCCTGGGCGCCGCCCATGCCGTCCGCAACCACGAACACCGGGGCGCGCGCGAACGCGCTGTCCTCGTTGTCCCGCCGCTGACGGCCGGTGTCCGTCTTGCACGTTGTCTCCGCCGCGCGAAGCATGGTCACGGCCACGCAATCCTGATAGCAGCGCTCATCGTCATTGTTCGTAAGAGAACTCGCAATCGCCGATCCTGATCCGATCGCCAGGATGCAGCGGCTGGGGGCCGTTCAGCGGCTCCTCGTTCAGGTAGGTCCCATTGGTGGATCCGAGGTCCTCGATCACGACGACGTGGCCCTCCCGCGAGATACGGGCGTGGTGCGCGGAGGCGAACGGATCGTCGAGCCTGATCTCGACGTCTCCGCGGCCGAGAGTAGCGCCCTGGTTGGGAATTTCATACGCACTGCCGGTCTCGTGCCCGGGGGCCCGCTCGACCGTAAGGCGCGGCTCGAAGCCGTCGATGCCCAGATCGCCGAGCCCGCTGTCCGCTGGGTACATGCCCGTGGCCTCGTATTCGGAGGGGTCTTCGCGCCGCGCCGCGCCGGCGCGACCCCGGCGCAAATCGCGCATCGCGCTCCACGCCACCCACATCAGAAACAGGTAGAGGACGATCAGGAAGCCGAACTTCAGACCTACCGAGACGGGCGCAAGCATCGTGACCCGCTACTCCAGCGTGAACGTCATCACGGACTCGCCGAGCTCGATCTCGTCGCCGGCGCGGAGAACCTCCGAGCCGTCGATTCGGCGTCCGTTCAGCTGCGAGCCGTTGGTCGAGCCGAGGTCGGTGATCACCCATGACCCCCCGCGGGGCCGGATCTCGGCGTGCTCGCGCGACACATTGGGGTCGTTCAGCACGACATCGCACTGACGGCCGCGCCCGACCGTCGCTCCCGCCGGCCCGAGCACGACGCGCTTCCCGTCGACCAGCAGCAGCACCTTCTGTGCCCGGGCGGGCTGGGTGGGGCCCTGCTCTCTGAGCGGCTCGGACAGCCGCTCGGCGTTGCTGTAGACCATCGTGCGCCCCGACCTGGCCTCGGGTGGCGCGCTGACGGGCTCGTCCTCGGGTTGTGCGACCCGCGTCTGTATCCCGAACTCGCCCAGCCCGAGCCGGTCGTCGGTCTCGAACTCGATCACCGGCCGGGACAGCAAAGTCAGGCGCTCCCTGCGCGCATGCTCGAGCAGATACCCGGCGAGCTCGGCGGTCAACGCTCCCTCGTAGCCGGCAAACCGCTCGCGATCGCGCGGAGACAGGAACACGCGGTATTCGTTCGGCGCGTACGTGCGGGACACCGAGAACGACTTGTGCTCCTCCATCTCGCGGGCGAGCTTGCGGGCGATCTCGACCGGACGCACCTCTGACCGGAAGGCACGGCTGAACGTGCCTTCGACCAGGCCTGCGATCTTGTTCTCCAGACTCTTGAGGACGCTCATCGGTGCTCGGCGATATCCCGTCGCCGGCAGGGTTTCGCGGGATGTACCGGAGTTCCATGCTACGCGGTCGGCGCGCAATCTTTCGCCCATCTGGCGGTCCCCAATCGGTGTCCGGCCCGCCTCGTGACAAGTGCCACAAGCGCGCCGGCAAGGGCGCCCACAACGGTTGCCCCGGCGGTCAGATGAGGGCCCGACGCGCCGAGGTTTGTCGCCGCGATCGTGCCCAGCGCGAGTGCCGCCGCCCAACCCGCCAGCAGCGCCGCTTCGAGCACCGGCGAACGCCGGATTCCGGCCCAGGGGAGGACGATCGCGGCCGCCGCCCAGACCCCGGCGCCGACCAGCGTGCCGACCGTGACGAGCGGTGCGAGCACGTGGTGGACGGTGGCATCGGTAGACGTGGTGTACGTCCCACGGGCCAGCGCCAGCCACAGCCATCCCGTTGCCGCTAGCGTTGCGCGGCGCCAGGCGGGGCCTGCGAACCCGGCGACCGCCGGCCATGCGCTGGCGAGCCCGATCGCGCCGAGCGCCGGAGCGCCGCTGGCGAGCGGCCAGGCGGGCCCGTCGCGCGGCGACATCACCACCGGGGCGAGCGCGCCGGCGAGGAGCAGCAGCGCCCCGCCAGCGTGCGAGTGGGTCACCAGGCACGTGGCCATGAACGCGGTCAGCGCGAGCCAGCCGGCGCGTGGAAAGGCGGCGATCAGGACCCCCGCCACCAGCGCCGTCGCGGCGGCTGGGACCGGCGAGGACCCCGGGGCGTGATGGACGAGCCAGGCCGCGGTGGCGGCCGCGGCCGCACCGGCGAGGGCGCGGCGAGGCCATGGGATGGGGAATTTCTCACGGCGAAACCGGCCTCCGACCGGCTCATCGGCTCCGTTCTCCTCGGTCCGGACGCGGACCCGACGTCGGTCCTCGGCGGCGCGCCACGGGCGGTCCTCGGCCCCGGTGTCCGCGTCCTCGCCGACCCGGCGGTCCTCGGATTCGGCGCGCCTCCGATGATCCTCGATCCGCAGCTGGATTTCGTCCGTGTCCGGCCGGGGCCGGACCTTCGTCCGCGGCCGCCAAGGCTCGCCGATCACGCCGGGCTCGTCCTGCATCCGGCCGGCCACGGTCGCGAGCGCCTCCCGTAGCTCGTCGAGCCGCCCCCGCTCGCCCGGGCGCGGACGTAGGGCCAGGTCGATGGCCTGCCCGAGCTCGCGCGGAAGGTCGCGGCGCTGGCGCCGGAGCGGCGGCAGGTGCATGCCCAGCCGCCGGCCGGGCCGGCTGACGGCTCCGGTGCGGACCGGGTTGACGCCGGTGAGGGCCTCGTACAACAGGAGCGCGAGCGAGAACAGGTCCGCCGACGCCGCCACGGGCAGTCCCTGCGCCTGCTCGGGCGCCATGTACGCGACCGTCCCGATCACGTCGCCCGTAAGGGTCAGCGAGTCGCCCCCGAGCACCCGCGCGACGCCGAAATCGGTCAGCCGAGCCAGTCCTGCGGGCGAGGTCGGGCGCTCCGGGATGAGCACGTTGGACGGCTTGACGTCGCGGTGGATCACGCCGTTGGCGTGGGCATGGGCGAGCGCGTCGCACAGCGCGATCCCGATCTGGACGACGTCGCGATCCGACATGCGGCCCTCGGCAAGCAGGCGGTCGAGCGTGGTCCCGTGGACGAGCTCGGACACGAGGTACGCACCCTCGTTGTCGACCGCGGCCTCATACAGGGTCACGATTCCGGGATGCGAGAGCCTGGCGGCGGCGCGGGCCTCGCGCTCGAACCGGCCGCCGACCACGCGCTCGCGCGACAAGATCTTGACCGCCACGTCGCGATCGAGCCGCTCGTCGCGCGCCAGCCAAACGGTGGCGAACCCGCCGGTGCCGAGACGCCGGCGAAGCCGGTAGCGGCGCAGGACGATCGGCGCATCGGATCCGCTGCGGCCCCCGTCTCCGTCGGTCCTCTCGCTGCGAGCCGGATCGCGGTCCGCGGCGGCGCCAACCACCCAGGTCGGTTCCGCGGGTGCGCCACCTCCGACGACCCGCCCACCTCCCATGATCCGCGTCGGGGCTCGGGAGCGAGAAGGATTGCGCGCGCGCACGCGCCATTTTTCGCGGCAACTGGGGCCTTCCCCTTTTCCCTGCAATTGTTCGGAGTCGCCTTACCGCCGTTCGGCAGGTCATACTGAGCGTTTCCAGATCCCGCAAGGAGCGAGACCAGCGTGTCGTTCTTCGACGAGCCTGAGGAGACTCGGACCGCGCCACGGGCGGCGCCGCGCCGACGCCGACCAGCAGGGGGTGGTGGACGTCGACCGCCGGGCGCGGATCGGCAATCGATCATGGTTCGCCGCATCGGCCTCGCGGTCGTCGTCGTGGTCGCGATCATCCTGATAGCGCTCCTCGTCAACAGCTGCGAGACGAGCGCCCGGAACAGCGCGCTCAAGGACTACAACAACAGCGTCGCGTCGCTGAACGCGCGCTCGGTCCAGACCGGCGCGAACTTCTTCAAGGCGCTGTCCGGCGGCACGAGCGACGCGACCAGCCTGCAGGAGAGCCTCACCCAGGCGGCCGCGGCCGGCACTACCGAGCTCAGCGACGCCAAGGGTCTCAGCGTCCCCGACGAGGTGAAGGGGGCGCAGCAGCAGTTCGTGGACGCACTCCAGATGCGCAAGGATGGGATGAACAACATCGCCGGCCAGATCCAACCTGCACTGAACTCCACGACCAGCAAGGACGCCATCAACACCATCGCGGCCGAGATGGCGAGGTTCTACGCGTCCGATGTGGTCTACAAGAACTACACCGTTCCGCAGATCGTGGGCGCGCTCCGCGCGGCTGGAATAACGGTCGGCGGGCTGGGCGGACAGCAGCTCAACTCGAGCCAGTTCCTACCGTCGATCAACTGGCTCGATCCCAAGCAGGTCGCCACCGCCCTCCACGTGTCGCTGCCATCGTCGCCCGGACAGACCCAGAACATCGCCCCCGGTCTGCACGGGCACCAGTTGAATTCGGTGAGCGTAGGCGGAAGCACGCTCCAACCCGGCTCGTCGAACTCGATCCCCGCGAGCCCAGCACCGACTTTCACGCTGAACTTCGCCAACACCGGACAGAACACCGAGACCAACGTGAAGTGCCGGGTGACGGTGTCGGGCACGGGCGTCAGCGGGCAAACGATCGTCCCGCAGACGACCGCCGGCGAGTCGACCAGCTGCCAGGTGACGCTGAGCACGACGCCCCCGCGCGGCACCCACTCGGTGACCGCGGAGGTCGCGCCAGTCCCGGGCGAAAAGAACATCTCGAATAACTCGCAGACGTTCCAGGTCACGTTCCAGTGAGCGCTGGAGTGACCGTATGCTGTCGGCAGTGCACAACCTGACCAGCACTGCTGGGATTGTCGCGATGGCTGCCGCCGCCGGCGCGCTCCTGGCGCTCCTCTGCTGCGCGATCCTCGGCGTCAAGCTCCGCCGCCTCCGCTCGGCCCAGCGAATGATCCTCGGCGGGCGCGAGCAGGACCTGGTGGCACACGCCGCCTCGCTCCAGCAGCAGTTCGAGGCGCTTTACAGCTACGTCCAGGAGGCGTCCGAACGCCTCGAGAACCGGATGGAGACGGCCGAGCATCGGATCGACGGATCGGTCGCCTATCGGGCCCTGATTCGCTACGACGCCTACGGCGAGATGTCCGGCCGGCAATCGACATCGATCGCGCTGCTCGACGCGAACCGCTCCGGACTCGTGCTGTCCTCGATCCACCACCGCGACCAGGCACGCCTGTACGCCAAGGAGGTCCGGGAGGGCAAGCCCGAGCTCGAGCTATCGCCCGAGGAGGATGAGGCGATCAAGCGCGCGCTCGGCGCCGACGTGCGGCAGCGCTCGGGCTAGTGGTCGGGCTCCCGCCGGCATCGGAACCCGCAGTCTGAGCGGATGCGCGTCGCCTACTTCGGCCCTGAGGGCACCTGGACCCAGGAGGCGCTGCTCGCCGCGACGACCGGGCAAGAGCTCGACGTTGCGCCCTACCCCACGATCTACGACACGGTGATGGCGGTCCACTTCGGCGCCGTCCAGCGGGCGCTGGTCCCGATCGAGAACTCGCTCGAGGGCTCGGTCAACGCGACGCTCGACGCGCTCGCGATGGAGACCGAGGACGTCGCGATCCTCGGCGAGGTCGTCCATCCGATCCGCCACTGTTTGATCGCGCGCACCGCGCTCGAGCTCTCGGAGATCGACACGGTCGTGTCGCATCCACAGGCGACCGCGCAGTGCGCGCGCTTCATCCGCACGCGGCTGCCGGGGGCGCAGGTGCTCGCCGGCAGCTCTACCGCCGAGGCGGTCAAGATCGTCGCCGAGCATGACGGCCCGTGGGCGGCGCTCGGCAACCGCGTCGCGGCCGAGCGTTACGGGTGCCAGGTCCTGCGCGCGGGAGTCGAGGACGTCGCCGACAACGAGACCCGGTTCGTGTGGCTCGGGCCGGTCGGTGCGTCGCCGGGCGGAGTGGGCGGGGTTGACTCAACCGACGACGTGCCGCTCGGGCCGTGGAAGACCGCGGTCGTGTTCTGGGGGGTCGGCTCCGAGGCGCCGGGCTGGCTGGTCCACTGCCTGGCCGAGTTCGCCTCGCGCGACGTGAACCTGACTCGCATCGAGTCGCGGCCGCGAAAGCAGGGCCTCGGGCGGTACATGTTCTTCCTCGACCTCGAGGGCCGCGACATCGAGCCGCACGTCGCCGACGCGCTCGTCGGGCTCCGCGCCCACGTCGAGGTGCTGCGCGTGCTGGGATCGTTCCCGGCCGCCATCGTCTGAGACGTAACAAGCGCTTATCAGAACTGTCTTGGTCGCCGGTAGACTGCGGCCAGCCATGGCCACTTCAGTACCAGCGCCAGCGTGGTCCGCGTCGCCTCCAGAGCACCAGCGACGCGGACGTGAGGGTGGCCGGGTGCTCGTATTGAACGCGACGTACGAACCGATCAATGTCTGCACGGTCCGGCGCGCCGTCGTGCTGCTCCTCAAGGAGAAGGCCGAGGTGATCGAGCGCGGCGATTGGGAGCTCCATTCGGCGACCGCGTCGATCTCGCGGCCGGTCGTGATCCGGCTCGTCAGCTACGTGCGGATCCCGCGCGACACCCACCGGCGGAAGATCACCCGCCGGGCCGTGTTCGCGCGCGACAACTGGACCTGCCAGTACTGCGGCTCGCGCTCGAACCTGACCGTCGACCACGTGATCCCGCGCTCGAAGGGCGGCGGGTCGGGGTGGGACAACATCGTCGCGTCGTGCGCGCCGTGCAACCGGCGCAAGGGCGACGCGTTGCCGCGCCAGGTCGGCATGCACCTGCTCAGACAGCCGCGGATGCCGAGCGCCACCGTGTTCATCCACGTGGCGAGCCCGACGATCCCCGTCGCCTGGCAGCAGTACCTAGCCGCTTAGTTCGGCTGCACACCGCGGCGGCGGTCCTCGCCGCCCGCGCCGGCATTCCGCCCGCGACCCGCCCGCCCCGGCAATCCACCCGCGACCTGCAAAACACGCCATTTCAGCCGCGACCGGGCGACTCTGGCCTGCGGTGCATGTGGGGCATGCGCGAGACGCCACGGTCACCGGATCCGAGCTGAATTGGCCGGAAATGCAGGTCGGCGACGTGCGGCCGGCCGGCGCTGGCGCTCCCTCCCTCGCCAAAGCTGCGTAGGTACGTGTCCCACCCGGGTGCCTCGCGCCCGACCCAGGAGCCAAGCGACACGGGGTGGCGGCGCATGGCACCCGGTGGCGACACGTACCGAAGCTCCTCCGCGTCATTCGATACTCTGATCTCACCAGAGAAAGGAGGTGGTCCGACTGTCTGAAAGTTCTTGCGGGACCCTGGAGGTGTCCGGCCACTAAGTCGGAGGCTGACCCCGCTTAGCGGAGTCCCCCCGAGACACCGCCGGCGCGAGTGCCGGGATTGGTCCCTCCGGTCCGTATCCAAGCTCGCGGCGGTGATGCCAGCCAAACTGTGAAGGGCGTCGGGTCGACGGCGCCCTTCACTCGTTAAGGGGCGTGTGCCGCCGCTAGATCGGCTCCGCGAGCCCGTGCAGCGGACGCGACACCTGCACGGTGTCCCGGCCGGCGGCCTTGCCGAGGTACAGGGCGCTGTCGGCCCGGCTCACGAGCTCGTCCATCTCGTCGTGGTGCCACTCGGCGACGCCGATCGTGATCGTGACCGCCAGCCGATGGGAACGCGCCTCCTCGGGCTGGTCGCGCGCGAGCGCGTCCCGGAGGCGCTCGGTCGCCCGCACCGCGCCGTCCTCATCCGTGCTGGGAAGGACGACCAGGAACTCCTCGCCGCCCCAGCGGCCGATCGCGTCCTCCGCTCGCAACGCCCTGTCGAGGACGCGGGCCGTGTGCTCGAGGACGGCATCCCCGCACCGGTGGCCGAGGGTGTCGTTGATCGACTTGAAGTGATCGATGTCGATGACCAAGACCGAAAGAGAATGGTCGTGGCGGCGGGCCGCGCTCACCGCGTCGTGCAGGTACTCGCCGATCGCGCGGCGGTTCCGCAGGCCGGTGAGCGGGTCGATCGCGGCCAGCCGCGCCAGCTCGGTGTTGAGCCGGATGAGCTGGGCACGGCGGCCCTGGAGGCGCGTGATCAGGACGATGATCGCGAGCCCGGCGACGGCGAGCCCGGCCAGCGCGAGCCAGGCGAGCCATCGGCCGGTGCCGTTGAGGAACGTGAACAGTTGCGCCTCGGGGTCCCTGAGGACGATCCGCCAAGCGGTTCCCGCAACCGGCGCCGTGACGTAGTACTGCCTGCCCTGTGGGCTGTCGTAGGCTCCGTCCGGCGCGCGGCGAACCGCGGCCGACAGCCGGGGATCGGCCTGCGCGAGCGCGCTCGGCTGCGGGCCACCGGACGAGACGCCCGTGAGTAGGGCTCCATGCGTGTCCACCAGATATGCCTGCCAGCCGGGGCTCGAGAGGACGCTCCCGAGAACCGCCGGGAGCGCGGTGTCCGACATCGCATACGCGCCGGCGAACACGCGACCCCCCGACGGCGTTTGGTATGCGATCCCAAAGCTGAGAACAGGCGACCCATCGATGTTGCTGAGAACGACGCCCGACGCATCCGGCGTCGCAGAAGCGCCGGCGAGATCCGTGTACCTGCTAGTGAGGACGCTGACGAGTGATTTCGGCGACGCCGAGTCCGTCCGGATCACGCGCCCCTTCGTGTCCATAACCAGCGCGGCCCTGAGGCCGAGCGCGCCGGCGTCGCGATCGAGCAACTCCTGGGTCACGACCGGCGCCGCGAACCAGCTGAGCGCCTGGGCGCGCTGGCTGGCGAGGAGATCGTCGGTGTAGATCGACACGAAGTTCGCGGCGTACTGGACGCGCGTCCGCAACCGCCCCTCCATCGCCTTGCGGTTGTTGGCCTGTGAGGCGGCCAACAGCCAGCACCCAGCTCCGATCAGCGCCAACCAGCCGATTACGAGCGCGATGACCATGCGGCGCCCCGCCCGCCGAGGACCCACACGAGCGGTGGAAGGCTCGACCGCGCCGGCGCTGTGTGCCAGCGACCGCAGGTTTTTCCGGCCCGATCCCATTTGACCGCTATCGGTAGGTTTCAGACGGCGCTTGAGGAATATGGGCCCCCCTTGGGGGCCGTTCTTCTACTCCTCTTCGTCGGCGAGTTCGTCGCTGTCGGCGACGTCTTCCTCGTCGATGACGTCGGCGTCGGCGAGCGCCTCCGTCGAGCTCTCCGGTCCGCCGTCGAGGATGACTTCCGCCGAGTCCGCGGGCTCGCCGGCGACCGGCGCCGCCGTCGAGGTCTCGGACTCGATCACGAGCGCCACCGCGCTCACCTGGTCGTCGTCACGGATATTCATCACCTTCACGCCCTGCGAAGCGCGGCCGTACTTGTTGATGCCCCGGACGGACGTGCGCTGGACCATCCCGTTCTGTGAGATGAACACCAGCTCCTGATGCTCGCGTACGACCAGCGCGCCGGCCAGCGCGCCCTTGTTCTCGGTGAGCGTGATCGTCTTCACGCCCATCGTCCCGCGGCCCTTGACCGGGTAGTCGGGGATCGGGGTCCGCTTGCCGTAGCCGTTCTCGGTAACGACGAGCAGCTCCTGGTCATCGCGTGCGACGTCCATCGCGAGCACCGCGTTGCCCGACTGGGAGACGTTCATGCCGCGCACGCCGCTCGTGTCGCGCCCCATCGACCGGACCGCCGACTCGCTGAACCGGGCCGCCTGCCCCGACCGCGACACCATGATGATGTCGTCGTGGCCGGTGGTGCGGCGGACGGCGATCAGCTCGTCGTCGTCGCGGATGTTGATCGCGATGATCCCGTCGGCCTTGATCGGCGTGTTGTAGGCGCGGAACTCGGTCTTCTTGACCATCCCGTTCCGAGTCGCGAACACGAGGTACTTGCCCTCGCCGAAGTCGCGCGTGGCCAGCACCGATTGCACGCGTTCGCCATCGCGTAGCGGCAGCAGGTTGACGAGCGCCCGCCCGCGCGAGGTCCGCGAAGCCTCAGGCAGCTCGTAGACCTTGAGCCGGTAGACCTTCCCGCGGTTGGTGAAGAACAGGAGGTAGTCGTGGGTGGAGGAGACGAACAGATGCTCGATGTAGTCGTCTTCCTTCATGTCCATGCCGGTCACGCCGACGCCACCGCGGCGCTGCTGGCGATACGTGGACAGCGGCAGCGACTTGATGTAGCCCGAGTGCGTGATCGAGATCACCATCTGCTGATCGGCGATCAGGTCCTCGATGTCGATCTCGCCCTCGGCGTGCACGATCTCGGTGCGCCGGTCGTCGCCGTAGGTCTCGGCGATCTCGGACAGCTCCTCCTTGATCAGCGCGAGCACCATGCCCTCGTCGCCGAGGATCTCGCGTAGCTCCTTGATCCGCTCGAGCAGATCCGCATGCTCCTGTTTGATCTTGTCGGCCTCGAGCGCGGTCAGGCGGCTGAGGGTCAACTGGAGGATCGCCTGTGCCTGGATGACGGTCAGCTCGAACCGTTCGACCAGACCAGTGCGCGCAATCTCGGGCGTCTGGGAGCCGCGGATCAGCGCGATCACTTCGTCCAGGTTGGCCAATGCCACCAGCAGGCCTTCAAGTACGTGCGCGCGCTCCTCGGCCCGTCGCAGCTCGTACTTCGTGCGGCGGACAACGACCTCGCGCTGGTGGTCGACGTAGTACCCGATCACCTCGCGCAGCGACAGCGTGCGGGGGACGTTGTCTACGAGCGCCACCATGTTCACGCCGAACGTCTGTTGCATCGGCGTGTGCTTGAACAGCTTGTTGAGCACGACCTTGGGGATCGCGTCGCGCTTGAGCTCGATCACGATCCGCATGCCGTTGCGGTCGGACTCGTCGCGAATGTCGCTGATCTCGGAAAGCTTCTTCTCGTGGACGAGCGTGGCGATCTTCTCGATCACGCCGCCGTCGCCGCCCTTGCGTACCTGGAAGGGCAGCTCGGTGACGATGATCGCCTCCTTGCCCTGGCCGATCGGCTCGATGTGCGCCTTTGCCTGCACGCGAATCCGGCCACGACCGGTCGCGTACGCGTCGCGAATGCCGTCGCGGCCGAGGATCGTCCCGGCGGTCGGGAAGTCGGGGCCTTTGAGATGCTTCATCAGGCCTTCGACATCGATATCCGGGTCGTCGATGTAGGCGAGCGTCGCCGCAACCACCTCGCGCAGGTTGTGCGGCGGGATGTTGGTCGCCATCCCCACGGCGATCCCCGAGCCGCCGTTGACGAGTAGGTTCGGGAACCGCGAGGGCAGGACGAGCGGCTCCTGCTTGGAGCCGTCGAAGTTGGGGGCGAAGTCGACCGTCTCCTGGTCGATGTCGCGCAGCATCTCGGTGGCCAGCGCGTCGAGCCGCGCTTCGGTGTACCGCATCGCGGCCGCGCCCCAGCCGTCGATGTTGCCGAAGTTCCCGTGCCCGTCGACGAGCGGATAGCGCATCGAGAAGTCCTGCGCCATCCGCGCCAGCGTGTCGTAGATGGGCGAGTCCCCGTGCGGGTGGTACTTGCCCATCACTTCGCCGACGATCGTCGCGCACTTGACGTGCTTGCGCGGTGGCCGCAGGTTCAGCTCGTTCATCGCGAACAGGATCCGGCGATGAACCGGCTTGAGTCCGTCGCGGACGTCGGGCAGCGCGCGCCCGACGATCACCGACATCGCGTAGTCGAGATACGCCGAGCGCATCTCCTCCTCGAGCCCGCGAGGCTCGATGTTGCCGCCGCTGATGGTGTCGATCGATGACATGAGTCCTCCTACGTGTCCAGCGTGGCGAGCCGCGCGTTCTCTTCGATGAACGCCCGGCGTGGTTCGACCTGATCACCCATCAGCATCGAGAACACGAGGTCGGCCGAGGCCGCGTCCTCCATCGTGACCTGCACCAGCGTCCTCGAAGCGGGGTCCATCGTGGTCTCGCGCAACTCGTGCGCGTCCATCTCGCCGAGACCCTTGAACCGGTAGTACTCGATCCCGCGCTGTGCGACCTCCAGCACCGTCTCCCGCAGCTCATCGAAGCTGGGCGCATCCTTGTTGTTGTCGTTCAGTTGCACGTGGAACGGCGGGGTGCCGACCAACTCGACCAGCTCCCGGTGAACCTCGGCGAGCCGGCGATACTCCTCGGCCTCGAGCGTCGCCCGCGGGACGGTATGCGTGGTGGCCAGACCGGTCTTCGACTCGATCGTGCGAATCACCACCTCGGTGTCGTTCTCGGACAGCAGCTCGGTGCTGTGCGACTCGCCGTTCTGACCGTCCTTGGCGATGTGGCGCAGCAGCGCGTCGACGTCGGTGATCTGCTCCTCCAGCAGGCGTGCCTGCTGCAGGAACGAGATCACCCCGTGGCCGTGCTCCGCGCGGAGCGCCGACGCCCAACCGTCGTACTGCTTGAGCAGCCGGTTGAAGCGCTTCCACCGCGTATCCGTCAGCTTCAACGGCTTGTTGTAGCGATCGAAGATCTCGAGCTTCTCGAACTTGTCTCCGAGCAGGATGTCCTCGAGCTCGGACTCGCGCTCGATATAGCGGTGCTTCTGGCCCCTGGTCATGCGATAGAGCGGCGGCTTGGCGATGTACACGTAGCCCGCCTCGATCAGCGGCTGCATCTCACGGAACAGCAGCGTCAGTGCCAGCGTGCGAATGTGAGCGCCGTCGACGTCTGCATCGGTGAGCAACACGATCTTGTGGTAGCGCGCCTTGCCGATGTCGAACTCGTCGCGGACGCCGGTGCCGATCGCGGTGATCAGCGCCTGGATCTCAGTGTTCTGGAGGACCTTGTCGATCCGCGATTTCTCGACGTTGAGGATCTTCCCGCGCAGCGGCAGGATCGCCTGGGTGCTGCGATCGCGTGCGCTGACGGCCGAGCCGCCTGCCGAGTCGCCCTCGACGACGAATAGCTCCGCCAGTGCCGGGTCCTTTACCGAGCAGTCGGCGAGCTTGCCGGGCAGTGCCGAGTTCTCGAGCGCGGACTTGCGCCGCGTCAGATCCCTGGCCTTGCGCGCGGCCGCGCGCGCTCGCGCAGCATCGACGCTCTTGCGGATGACGCGCCGAGCGTCCTGCGGGTTCTCCTCGAGGAACTCCGACAGCCGGGCGTATACGACCGATCGCACGAAACCGTCCATCCCGGGATTGCCGAGCTTGGTCTTGGTCTGGCCCTCGAACTGCGGATCGGTCAGCTTGGCCGAGATCACCGCGGTGAGACCCTCGCGGACGTCCTCACCGGTCAGAGCGTCGTCCTTGTCCTTCAGCTCGCCCTTGTCCTTCGCGTACTTGTTGAGCGCGCTGGTCAGCGCGGAGCGAAAGCCGCTGAGATGTGATCCGCCCTCGATCGTGTTGATGTTGTTGGCGAACGAGAACACCGACTCCTGGTAGGAGGAGTTCCACTGCATCGCGACTTCGACCTGGCCCTCGCCGCTTTCGCCCTCGAACGAGATCACCTTGTTGGTGATCGGGTCCTTGTTGCGATTGAGGTACTTGACGAAGTCGACGATTCCGCCCTCGTAGTGGAACTCGGCACGATGGCCCTCGCCGCGCTTGTCGACGAGCGTGATCCGCAGGCCACGGGTCAGGAACGCCGTATCGCGCATCCGCTCCTCGAGCGTCGTGAAGTCGAGATCGAGCGACTCGAAGATGTCCGCATCGGGGAGAAAAGTGATGGTCGTGCCGGTCTCGGTGGTCGGCTCGCGCTGCTCAAGGTCGCCGAGCGGCTTGCCGCGCTCGAACGACTGTGTCCACCGGAACCCGTCGCGGCGCACCTCAACGTCGAGGCGCTCAGATAGCGCGTTGACGACCGAGACGCCGACGCCGTGGAGTCCACCGGAGACCTTGTAGCCGCCGCCCTCGCCGAACTTGCCGCCGGCGTGTAGAACCGTGAGCACGACCTCGACGGCAGGCCGTTGCTCCTTCTCCATGACCGCGACGGGGATTCCGCGACCATCGTCGACGACCGTCACCGAGTTGTCGGGACGAATCGTGATCTCGACGTTGTCGCAATAGCCGGCCAGGGCCTCGTCGACCGAGTTGTCGACGACCTCATAGACGAGGTGGTGCAAACCTCGCGGGCCGGTCGAGCCGATGTACATGCCCGGACGCCGGCGGACAGCCTCGAGTCCCTCCAGGACCGTGATGTCCTGCGCGTCGTAAGTGTTCTGCTGATTTGGGCGCCCTGTGGCGCCATCGTCAATTGCCAACGATCCTCCGATGACATCAGAGACGCCCCGGATCCGCGCAACCTGGCGCGCGCCGGGGCGTCGAGAGTTGTGCACATAATGATAGCACGGCGGGGGTCGGAAAAGGCCTGTGCGCTCGCTCCGTTTTGCCTGCAAACCCCGCAAAACGGACAGTATTTGTCGGGGCGCGAACAGGTCAGTTTCATCGCTTTTGTAGCACTCCCGAACCGGCCCGTCGGCAAGCGCGTTGCGAGGCCTCCAGAGCAACGCCTCTACGCGCAATGCTCAACTTTTGCGCGCATCCGCCGATGCTTACGCGAAGGGCTGCCGGCGAGACGACGTCGGCGACCGACGATGAGAGCGCAGAACGCCATCGAACGCGAGCCCAAGACGTCCTCTCGCCTGTCCGGCGCGCTGGCCCGTGCCCGCCACGTGCACCCGGTCTGGGGCCTGAATCTGCTGTTGATCGCTGCCGCCGTAGCGCTTTACGCGGGCCCGGTTCACGGCCTTCAGCCGCTCGCGCACCCGCATCTCCCCTGGTGGTCGATGGCGATCGCGTTCGCGATCGCCGAGCGTTGCGTGGTCCACCTTCACTTCCGGCGCGGCGCGCACTCGTTCTCGCTCGGCGATATCCCGCTCGTCTTCGGCCTCATCTTCTGCAGCTCGGACGCGTTCGTGATCGGCTGCCTGCTCGGCATCGCGATCGTGATGCTGTTCGACCGCCGGCTGCCGCCGGTCAAGTTCGTCTTCAACATCTCCCAGCTGGCGGTGCACGCGTGCGTCGCGATCCTCGTCATGCACGCGCTCGCGCCCGTGTCCGACGACGTCGGGCAGCGCACCTGGGTCGCGGCGCTGGTCGCGGCGCAGGCCTCCGGATTCCTCACAGTCGCTCTGATCGCGACCGCGATCTCGCTGTCGGAGGGTCTGGTGAAGCTTCGCACGGTCGTCCACATGCTCTCGATGGACCTCGTGGTGACGCTCAGCAACGCCAGCCTCGGTCTGTGCGGAGCGGTCATAGCGTCCGCGGACGCGCGCGCGCTGCCGCTGCTGGCCGTCCCGTCGCTCACGCTGTTCGCCGCCTACCGGGCCTACCTGTCCGAGCGCGAACGGCACAAGCGACTCGAGTTCCTGTACGAGGCCAACCGCACGCTCGCGCGCTCGCGCGAGATCGCCGACGCGCTCGAAGGCTTGCTCATGCGCTCGCTCGAGGCCTTCCGTGCCGAGCTCGCCGAGATCGTCCTGTTCGGGTCGGAGGAGAACCCGTCGCTGCGGACGCTGGTCGGCCCCGGCAGCTACCGCGAGCTGATGGAGCCGGTCGACTCCGAGGTCGCCGACGCGATGCGCGAGCTGCTGGAGCGCGGCGGCGGCGGCGCGATCACCCTCGACCCCCCGTTCGGCGGCGCGCGACTGCAGCGCTACCTTGAGGCTCGGGGCGTGACCCACGCGATGGTGGCACCGCTCCCCGGCGAGGAGCGCGTGATCGGCGCGATCATGCTCGCCAACCGGTTCGGCGTCGTGCGCTCGTTCGGCCACGACGACATGCGGCTGCTCGACACGCTCGCCGGCAATGCCAGCGTCGCGCTCCAGTACGACCGCCTCGAGCAGGCGGTCACGCAGCTGTCGGTGCTCCAGGAGCAGCTCCACCACCAGGCCTACCACGACCCGCTCACGAACCTCGCCAACCGAGCGCTGTTCACCGACAAGGTGAAGGCGGCTATCGGCGACCGGCGCGGAGCGCTCGCGGTCCTGTTCATCGACCTCGACGACTTCAAAACCGTCAACGACAGCCTCGGCCACTCGGCCGGGGATGAACTGCTGGTGTCGGTGGCGTCGCGGCTGCGCGCGTGCCTGCGACCCGAGGATGTCGTCGCGCGCCTAGGCGGTGACGAGTTCGCGGTGATGGTCGAGGACGGTCACGACGCCGAGGCGGCGGCGGTGAACGTCGCGCGCCGCATCATGGAGGCGTTCGTGCTCCCGGTCGGCGTCGGCGCGGAGAGCGTCTCGGTGTACCTGAGCGTCGGCATCGCCACCAGCCACCGCGGCGCGGACTCGGCCGAGGAGCTGATCCGTGACGCGGACGTCGCCATGTACAAGGCGAAGACGACTGGGAAGGGTCAATTCCAGGTGTTCCACCCCAGCATGGGCGAGGCCGTGCTCGAGCGCCACGGGCTGAAGGAGGAGCTGCGACTCGCCATTGAACGCCAGCAGCTGACGCTGTACTTCCAGCCGATCGTCGACCTCGCCACCGGCGCGCTCGTAGCCGAGGAGGCGCTCGTCCGTTGGGAGCATCCGCGTCGTGGTCTCGTCGGTCCGTCCGAGTTCGTCCCGCTCGCGGAGGAGACCGGCCTGATCTTGTCGCTCGGGCAGTACGTGCTCGAGGAGGCGTGCCAGCAGGCACGGCGATGGCAGGGCGAGAGCGACGCCGGACTCGATGACGGACCCGAGGTGGCGGTCCACGTCAATCTCAGCGCGGTCGAATTGCGCGACCCCGACCTCGTCGATCGCGTCCGCGCGACACTGTCCGACGCCGGCGTGAACGCTCGAAGCCTCGTGTTTGAGATCACGGAAACCGTCCTACTCGAAGACTCCGAACGGGCCCAGACCGCGATCTCCGAGCTCCGTGCGCTGGGGGTGAGATTCGCGCTCGACGACTTCGGAACGGGTTACTCGTCGCTGAGTTACCTCCACACGCTTCCGTTCGACATGTTGAAGATTGCGAAGTCGTTCGTCGATGGCCTCGCCCGTCGCGGCCCCGAGGCGTCGTTCGTCCGCATGATCATCGAGCTCGCCCGCACCTTGGGCGTGGCGGTGGTCGCCGAAGGCATCGAAACGCAGGACCAGACCGACGCGCTGGTCGCGCTTGAATGCGATTACGGCCAAGGCTTCCATCTCGGTCGGCCCGAGCCGGTCAAGGCCGAGCTCCAGCTCCGATCGGCGGCCTGATCCGCCGTCGCGGATTCATACATCCGTCCAAACCACTCAGGTGGGTGCAAATTCCGGCCGATGAACCTCCCACGGAGGACTGATCAGGGCATACCCGTCGCGAGGCGGGGACGCAAAGCCAGGGGTCTCGAACGGATTCGAGATCGCCCAGCCGCCAGTTTGAGTCACTGGTTATTGCTTTGCGACACGGAGGCTGCCCTGAGATGACACGTTCTGTCCAAATCGTTGAGCGGATGCGGTGGATGTCCGCGATCGCCGGCGCAGCCGTCGTCGCGATCGTGGTCGCCATCGCGATCGGCGCGACGAACGGACAGTTGCGAACTGTCGTCCCCGGCGCCTCCTCTGGCTCCGCGGCCGCCGGCTCGTCGGCGCCGCTCGATCCGCGCATCGCGACGCTTGCCGCGCGAAAGCCGGACGCGGTCGTGCAGGCGATCGTCCAGTTCAATGCGCCGGTCAGCGAGGCGAAGGCACAGTCCGACGCCACCCGCGTCCATGCGCGCATCATCGCCGACCTGCCGATCATCCACGGCCTCGCGCTCAAGCTGACCGCGGCTCAGGCCCGGTCGCTGGCGGCCAGCCCCAACGTGCACGCGGTGTCACTGAACACCATGGTCACTCCGCAGAGCCTTCCCAATGGTCACCTTCCGCTCCAGATGCTTGGTACGGGTCTCTCCGGCGGACAACTTCAGACGACTTACGACCAGACGCTCGGCGTTCTCCCTCTCTGGAAGTTCGGTATCACCGGTACCGGAGTTGGAGTTGCCGTCGTCGACACAGGCGTTGACGGCTCGCTTCCCGACTTCGCCTCGAAGGACCACGACAGCTCGCGGGTCGTTGCGAGCGCCGTGGCGAATGCTGATGCCACCACCGCGACTGACAGTTATGGTCACGGTACGGATGTGGCCGGGATCATCGCCGGTGACGGCGACAATCGCGGCTCGGGGGATCCGCTGCATGGGCACTACATCGGCGTCGCGCCGAATGCCAACCTGATCTCGATCAAGGTCTCCGATGAGACGGGCAAGGCGACCGTGCTCGACGTGATCAATGGACTGCAGTTCGCGGTGGCGCATCAGTCACAGTTCAATATCCGAGTGATCAATCTGTCACTCGACTCCACCACTCCACAGTCATACAAGACCGACCCGCTCGACGCGGCAGTCGAGGCCGCCTGGATGCACGGCATCGTCGTCGTCGCAGCCGCCGGGAACCGCGGAACGGCTCCGGACGCGGTCCAGTACTCGCCCGCCAACGATCCCTACGTGATCACCGTGGGTGGGGTCGACGAGAACGGCAGCGCGAGCCCGAGCGGTGACACGATCGCATCGTGGTCAAGCCGGGGCACGACCCAGGACGGCCTCCAGAAGCCGGACGTGTACGCGCCGGGCGCCCACATCGTGTCGGCGCTCGCGCCGAACAGCAATTTCGCGGCCAGCTGCCCGACCTGCATCGTCGGAAACGGCCAGTACATCCAGACGAGCGGCACGTCGATGGCGGCGCCGATGATCTCCGGACTCGTCGCCGACCTGCTCCAGATCCACCCGAACTGGACGCCCGATCAGGTGAAGGGAGACCTGACGAACTCGGCCGTCACTGAGAATTCCTCCTTCCGCGAGCCGAACGCGGTCAAGGCGGCGCTCCTGTGGGATCCGCCGCTCGCCGACCAGGGGCTCGTGCCCAACACGCTCGTCAACGCCACGACAGGGAGCATCAATTACAACCTGTCGACGTGGAGCCTTTCGACCTGGAGCCGTGCCAAGGGCACGCTCCGCGCCGGCTTCGCGCTATCGAGCTGGAGCTGCAACAGCTGCACCGCGAGCTCGGGGGCGGGTGCCGCCCCGAGCCTTGGGACCTGGAGCCTCGGCTCGTGGTCGACGGTCCAGCCGCTGGGCTGAATGGGGGCCCATCCGCAGGGCCCGAAGGGCCGGGTGGGGGCAAACAACCGGCAGGGGGAACAAGCCGGTGGGGGCTGACAAGGCCGGTGGCGGGAGCCGCATCCCGTCACAGGCCTTGCAGATTTTTCAGATCCGTGGCGGGAGCGCGACGCACCGCAGGCGAGTCACTCGCCCGGAACGCAATAACTGGTTGAGGTGGTCGAGGATCGCAGGCGCCATCAGGTCGAGCTCCTGGGCCCACACCGAGGCCGAGCAGGACACGGTCACGACGCCGCCGCGCTCGGAGGTGGGCAGGGCCTCGGCGGCGATCGCCGCACCCACTGCGCCCTGCCACGCCCGCTGGACATCGGCGAGCAGGCTGTCGGGCTCGAGCTCGTCACGGATGTGGTCGAGCGCCAGCGACAGCGGCCGAGGGCTGCGGCGATACGACGTCATTCGGCGGCCATCGCCAGCAGTCGCCCGCCGGACACCGCGAGGTGCGTCACGTCGTCATCCATCGAGACGGGCACGTGCTCGAGGTCCGTCGCGGTGATCACTGACTGCCCGGGAGTCGAGCAGAGCAGCTCAACGAGCGCCTGCCGGCGATCACGGTCGAGTTCGCTCATCACGTCGTCCAGCAGCATCACCGGCGGCGCGGAACGGTGCGCGGCGATCACCTCGCGTTCGGCTAGTAGCAGCGCGAGCAGCGCGAGCCGTTGCTGGCCCTGGGAGCCGTATGCACGCAGGTCGTGACCGCCGTGCTCGGTCGCGAGGTCGTCGCGGTGAGGGCCATGCCCTGTGAAGCCCCGCTCGAGGTCGCCGTCGAGCCGCTCGGCCAGCTCCTGGGCGAGCTCGGAGGGCTCGGTCGTGTGTGAGCGGGGCTTGTAGCACGCGCTCGGGTCGTGCTCGAGTCCGAGCGCGGTCCCGAGGCGGTGGAACGGGCTGGCGAGGAGCTCGACCGCGCTCCGGCGGTCGTTCATCAGTGCGATGCCGTGGCGGGCCAGTTGCGCGTCCCAGCTCTCAAGTGAGGCGCGCGACCCGCGGCCCGAACGGATTCGGCCGATCAGCGCGTTGCGCTGCGCGAGCGTCTGTGAGTAGAGCCGACGCGTCTCGCTCCGGGCCGGCCACAGCGCCGAGACGAACTGGTCAAGATGGGCGCGCCTGACTGCCGGAGCGCCCTTGATCAGCTCGAGCCGGTCGGGAAGGAACACACTGACCAGCGGACGGCTCGCGACGTCGAGCATCCGCTCGACCGCCGCGCCGTCGACCCGCATGACCTTGGGCTGACCGGCCACGAACCCGACCGACAACTCGTGCGGGCCATCCTCCCCCTCGCACGTGAGGACCGTCCTGGCCGCGGTGGCGCCGAACTTCACCACTTCGCGCTCGTTGTTGGTCCGACACGAACGGCCCGTACAAGCGAAGTACAGCCCCTCGAGCAGGTTCGTCTTGCCCGCCCCGTTCGGGCCCGTCACGACCGTCAAGCCGGCGGCGAGTTCGACGTGGGCGTCGTCGTAGCACCGGAAGTCGCGCAGGCTGAGGCCGAGCACCTGCACGAGAGGCTCCTAGACGTTCAGGCGGATCGGCATGATCAGGTAGCGGAACCGGCTGTCGTCGCCCGACTCGATCAGCCCCGGCCGGAGCGGGCTGATCAGCTTCATGAGCACGTCGCCCTCCTCGATCGCTTCGAGGCCGGCGCGGAGGAACTCGGGGTTGAAGCCGATCTCGAGCGGCTCACCCTGGAACGGCACCGGCAGGGACTCGAGCGCCTCGCCGATATCGGGCGTCTGCGCCGAGATCGTCAACTCGCCAGGCTTGAACGACAGCCGCAACGGGGCGTTCTTCTGAGCGAGCAGGCTGATGCGGCGCACGACCTCCGTCAGCTCCGCGCCGGCGAGCCGAAGCTCATGCTCGAACGTCTCGGGGAGCAGCTGGCGGTAGTTGGGGAACTGTCCGTCGATGAGGCGCGAGGACAGGACGATCCCGCCCAGCTCGAACAACACCTGGTTCTGGCGGACGCTGATGCGGAGCTGCTCGTCCTCGACGTGTCCGGCGACGCGGGCGAGCTCTTGAAGGGCGCGAGCCGGCACGTTGACCTCAAAGCCAGAGGGGAGCGTGTCTTCGAGCGTCGTCTCCTTGACGCTCAGCCGATACGAGTCGGTGGCGACCATTCGGAGCTCACGGTCGGAGGCCGAGACGAGGATTCCGGTCAGGACCGGGCGGGTCTCGTCGCGGGATGCCGAGGTCGCGACCTTCAGCGCGGTCGACACGAACGCCTCGACCGGCAGCGAGACCGCGCCGTCTTCCTGGGGCTCGGGGAAGGGCGGGAAGTCCTCGGCCCTCAGTGTCCGGATGTGGAAGGTCGCGTTTCCCGAGACGAGTTCGACGTCCTGTTCGGAGGGACGAAGCTCGAGGGACACGCTCTCCGCCGGTAGGAGCCGGACGACGTCGAGGATCAGGCGCGCCGGCAGCACGACCGTGCCCTCGCGGATGACCTCCGCCTCAAGCGGGACGCGTAGGCCGACGTCCATGTCGGTCGCCTGGAGCTCACAGCTGTCAGGCGACGCGATAAGCCGAACTCCCGACAACGCCTGGATCGCGCTGCGCGTCGAGGCGACTCTGCTCACGGTCTGAAGTTGTCGAAGCAGAGCCTCGCGCTCGCAGGAGATCTTCACGATGAATACCTCATATGGATGTAGAAGTCATAGGGGTGTAGTGAGTGTTGATAACTGCCGGAACGGCCGCAGCGAGCGGGAGTATTAGCGTGCGCGAGGAACAGGCAAGTCTGTCAAGAGCGCCGGTCGGCACGGCCTGGATCGATGATGTTCGTCAACTCTTCCACCTCGTGAACAGCCTGTTGATCGGCGTCCATCCGCTCGGTGACGCGACGGCACGCGTGGAGGACGGTCGCGTGATTGCGTCCGCCGAACGCGTCGCCGATGGCCTGGAGCGAGGCGCCGGTCATCGCGCGCGCGAGGTGGATCGCGACCTGACGAGGCCAGGTCACGCGCGCCGCCCGGCTCGAGGAAGTCAGCTGGGTCTGCGCCAGGCCGTAATACGAGGCGACGGCATGCTGAATCTCGTCAACTGAGGTTGACGCTGTCGCCTTGGTCGGTGGTTTTGGGTGTATCTCGTCGAGGACCCTCTCCGCGAGTCGGACGTCGATCGGGAGCTGCGTCAGCGAGTGGTACGCGACGATCCTGATCAGGGCCCCTTCGAGAACCCGGACGTTGTCGGTGATGCGGTCGGCGATCAGCTCGAGGACGGCGTCGTCGGCTACGTGGATGTGATCGAGGGCGGCACGCTTGCGGAGGATGGCGACCCGGGTGGCGTGGTCGGGGGGCTTGATCACCGCGACGAGTCCCGACTCGAACCGCTCGCGCAGCCGCTCCTCGACAGATACGAGCTGGCGGGGGAGTCGGTCGCAGGTGAGCACGAGCTGGCGGCCGTTCTCGTAAAGCGCGTTGAACGTGTGGAAGAACTCCTCCTCGGTCTTGGCCTTGCTGGCGAGGAATTGGACGTCGTCGATCAGCAGGACGTCGGCGTTCCGGTAGGCGTGCTTGAAGGGGTCCAACGAGCGCGAGCCGATCGCTCGGATGAACTGGTTCGTGAACGCCTCGACGGTCGTGTACCGGACAACGGCACCGCCACCAAAGGACAGGACGTAGTTGCCGATCGCGTGGAGCAGGTGCGTCTTGCCCAGCCCCGGCGGAGCGTGAAGGAAGAGCGGGTTGTAGGCCTGGCCGGGAAGCTCCGCGACCGCCAGCGACGCGGCGTGGGCGAGGCGATTGCCGTCGCCAATGATGAACTGGTCGAAGCTGTAGCGCGGATTTAGCGCGCTTGCGGCCAGGTCGACGCCCTCGGTCGGCGCGTGCGCTCGCTGTGCGCGTTCGGCGCCGTGGCTTGCGAGCTCGAGCTTGATGTCGGGTCCGAATGCGATCCGCGCGCAGCTCTCGAGGATCCGGCCGAAGCGCTTGGAGACCCAGTCGTACGTGGCCGCCGGCGCATCGACGAGGACCGTGCCGTCGCGAACCGACCTCAGCTCGAGCGGTGCGAGCCAGATCTCATAGGTCGAGTCGCCTACGGCCCGCCGGAGCTCCGCGCGGAGCTCACGCCAGGCAACGGTGGGCTCGAGGTGCGCGGACAGCGACAAGCAACCCTTTGCGGGACGAAGACGACAGAAATGCGAGGGGGGCGCCCGAGAACGCCCGGGGCGGCGAATATATCAGCGGGGAACCGGCGAGTCGGACCGCCCCGGGGGCCTTGACGCAAAGCGCGAGAAAAAGCGTCGGGGCGGCTCCGCGGTCGGCTCGAGGGGTGTGTTCGCGAGGCTCTTGGCATCGCCTCGGCGGGCCCCTCGGGTCATGCGAATCTGGCGCAGGGGCCGCTGCGTATACTGGCTTCAGTCCCGCTCTCCGCGGTCGTGAGCCATGAAACGCACCTATCAGCCGAAGAAGCGTAAGCGCGCCCGTACCCACGGGTTCCGCGCGCGCATGCAAACCCGCGCCGGGCGCCTCACGCTCAAGCGCCGGCGCGACAAAGGCCGCAAGCGCCTGACGGTCTGATGATGAGCCGGCCTGGCGGCGGTCCGCGGACCGGGCGGGTGAGGCTGTCGCGCAGCGCCGATTTCGACCGTGTGTTTCGCCACGGCCGGTCGCACGCCGGCCGCGAGTTCGTGCTGTACGTGTTTCCGCGGGGGGAGGGGGATGAGCCGCGACTTGGCCTGTCCGTCTCACGGAAGGTCGGCGGGGCGGTCGAGCGCAACCGTGTCAAGCGGCTACTGAGAGAGGCGTTCGCGATCGACGGGGGCCGGCTCCCGGTCGGCACCGACGCCGTGGTCGTCGCGAGGCATGAAGCCAACGCTCTTGCTGAGCGTGAGGGTCTGGCTGGAATTCGCCGCGCCCTCGGGCAGTTGCTCGAACGAGTAGATCCCGGCGGAGGCGATCCACCTGTTTCGGGTGCATCGAATGATCCGGAGGAGCCTTCGGTCGAGTCGACGGAGACCCCGGCGCCCGTCGGGTCGCTTCTCTCGGGCGGCGCCTCGGACGACCGGGGGGGTGGCGCGTGAACGCGCTCCGATCGCTGGCGGTATTGCCGATCAGGCTGTACCAGCGGCTGATCTCGCCGGCGTTCGGGCAGCGGTGCCGCTACTACCCGTCGTGCTCTGAATACGCCGCGCAGGCGATCCGTAGATTCGGCATACTCCGGGGGCTAGTCCTGGCCGGCTGGCGGCTGCTCAGATGTAACCCGTTCAGTCACGGGGGATTTGATCCCGTCGAGGAACAGCGGCTGTTCAAGCCCCGAGCGCCGGCCCAGAGCGCCTGACCATGTTTGTCACCGCAAACATCTTCCAACCGCTGATCGACATCTTCGAGTCGGTCCTGCAGTTCTTCCACAACCACATCGGGCTCTCGTGGGGCTTGTCGATCGTGGCGCTGACGATCCTGATGCGGGCGATCCTGCTGCCGCTGACCGTCAAGCAGTTCCACTCGATGCAGAAGATGCAGCACATGCAGCCGCAGATGAAGGCGATCCAGGCCAAGTACAAGGACGACAAGCAGCGCCAGCAGCAGGAGATCATGAAGTTCTACAAGGAGAACGAGATCAACCCGCTCGGCTCCTGCCTGCCGCTGGTGGCGCAGATCCCGGTGTTCATCTCGCTCTTCTACATGCTGCGCCAGGACCTCCGGAAGAACATCTGTCCGGACACCCAGCACGCCTACCAGGTCAAGTACGCGGCAGCCCACCACATCACGCTCGCGCAGGCGGCTGGGCACACGACGCCCTGCGGGCCGAACAACGGCGCCGGCTTCCTATTCATTCCCGACCTGACGAACAAGGCAACGGGATGGGTGCTGATCGTCCTGCTCCTGCTCTACGTCGGGACCCAGCTGGCCTCCAGCCTGATGATGTCCAGCCCGATGATGGACAAGCAGCAGCGGAACCTGATGCTGTTCCTCCCGCTGGTCTTCGTCGTGATCGTGATCAACTTCCCGGCGGGTCTGATCGTCTACTGGATCACCACCAATGCTTGGACGATGGGCCAGCAGTACACGATCCGCAGATTGATCGGGTCTCCTGCACCGCCGGTGGCGACCGCCACTGGGCCACCTGGAGACGGAGGAGGTGGTCGCGGCCGCGGCAAAGGCGACACGGGCGGCGGCGGCCCGCCACCCCCCAAAGACGACGATTCCGGTCCGAACGGTTCCTCCGGCTCCGGCGGCGGCATCGGCGGGTTGATCCGAGGCCGGCCGAAGCGCGAGGCGGAGCCCGTCGCGGCGGCCAGCGGCAGCCGCAGCGGCAAGGCCGCGGCCCCCCCGCCCCCGCCGCGCAAGAAGAAGAAGCGCTCCGGGCGTAGGAGATAGAACGTGAACGCTGAGATCGGCGCGGCAGGCTCGCGCGTACAGGAGCTGCTCGAACAGATCGTCGCCGGTATCGGCGTGGACGCGAGCGTGTACGTCGAGGAGGACGCCGACGAGGTCCGCGCCGACCTCGAGGGCGATGACCTCGGTCTCCTGATCGGCCGTCACGGCCAGATGATCGACGCGATCCAGCACATCGCCTACCGGGTAGCCGGCAAGGGCGCCACCGTCCGCAAGCGCGTCGTAGTCGATGCGGCCGGCTACCGCGAGCGCCGCGCGGTCGCGCTGCGCGCCGCGGCCGATCAAGCGGCCGAAGCGGCCGTCCACGACCGCCGGTCGGTGACGCTCGAGGCGATGACCGCGCTCGAGCGCAAGGTCGTGCACGAGCACCTCAAGAGCCGCCACGACGTCGAGACGTACAGCCAGGGCGAGGAGCCAGACCGGCGGCTCGTGGTGGCGCCCCTCGTTGACTGAGCCGGAGCTGGCGGAGACGTCGCCCCGCGCCGGCGCCCACCTTGCGATGCGCCGGCGCTCCACTCTTGCGATGCGCCGGCGCCCCACCTGCGATGCGCCGCGCCCCACTCTGCTGCGCCGGCGCCCCACTCTTGATGCGCCGGCGCCCCACTCTTGCACCGCGTCGCCGGCCGCCCACCCTGCATAGGTCCCGGAAGCTCCGCCCCTCGCCGGCGCCTCCGGGAGATAAGCATCTGGGACATGCTTATGTCCCCGAGTATCGGGAGGCGGAGCGGGGTTTCGGGCCTTGTGCATAGCTGGCGCGCCCAGGGCCTCCTCAGAGGCGGCCCCGGAACCCGCCAGCGCCGTCCTATCCGACACCCTCGTCCGGGCTGCCTGCCACGGCCGATCACCCACACCCCCGTTTCACGTTTTTTTACGCGGTGAAACAGTTCCGTGTAGAACTCGTGACATGTCGGAGCTCTCCGAGTTCGATCGAGGGCTGCTCGTCGGCTTGATGATCGGCGAGGCGTCCTTCGGCGGCGACGGGAAGCAACCGCAGGTCACGGTGCGGATGCATGTCCGCCACGAGGCGCTGTTCGGGTGGCTGATGGAGCGATTCCCGGACACGCGTCTGTACGGCCCCTACCACCACGGCGGCCGCTCCTACTACCAGTGGATGGCCCGCGGGACAGCCCTCGTGCGGGACGTTCTCCCCCTGCTGGAGGGCGAGCTACACGGCGGACTCGACGGCTACGCGGCGGAGCGCTTCGAGACCATGTGCGACCGGTACGCGGCGTACATCGCCCGCGAGCGCGACCGTCTCGGCATTTCCGACTGACGTGATGCCCGGACACGTTGGCGATCCCGAGGGGCGGGTGGTGGCGCTGGCCGAGCGATACCGGCTCCGGCGACGCGCCGTCACGCAACTCCTGGCGTTCCATCGCCTGCTCGTGGAGGATCCGCTCGCGCCGACTGCGATCCGCGATCCGCTGAAGGCCGTCGATGACCACCTCGCGGACTCGCTGGTTGGGCTCGAGTTCGAACCGATCCGCGCCGCCAGGAGGCTCGCCGACCTCGGATCGGGCGCCGGCCTGCCGGGGCTGCCGCTGGCGATCGCGCTCCCCGATGCGAGCGTGGCGCTCGTCGAGAGCGCCTCGCGGCGAAGCGCGTTCCTCGAGCGGGCGGTGGCGGCCTCCGAGGCGACGAACGCCGTCGTCGTCAACACACGCGCCGAGACCTGGCCGGAGGGCCTCGCGGCTTTCGATGTGGTGAGCGCCCGGGCGCTGGCGCCGCTCCCGGTCGTCGTCGAATACGCCGCGCCGCTGCTGGTCGTCGGCGGCACGCTTGTCGCCTGGCGCGGCAGGCGCAATCCCCGCGATGAGGACGCGGCCGCCCGCGCTGCGGCCCAACTCGGCCTCGAGCCGACCGAAATCCGCCATATGCAGCCATTTCCCCGGGCGGAACACAGATATCTCCACCTCATGTCGAAGGTTATGGACACACCTTCAGGTTTCCCTCGCCGCGCCGGGATGGCGCTGAAGCGCCCACTCGGCGCCAGCTAGGCTGCAACGAACCCCCCGGGATCTGACCGCCCGCACCGGTAGCTTCAGCTCCCATGGGGACCGTGTACGCAATCGCCAATCAGAAGGGCGGAGTGGGCAAGACGACCACGGCGGTCAACCTCGCCGCTTGCGTCGCGGAGGCGGGCTACGAAGCGCTGCTCGTCGATATCGATCCGCAGGCCAACGCGACGATCGGCCTCGGCATCAGCAAGGAGGGTCCGGGGACGATCTATGACGTGCTGATCGGCTCGGCCGCGCTCGAGGACGTCGTCCAGCCGACCGGGATCGAGCGGCTCTCGATCGTCCCGTCCGGTCCCGATCTCGCCGGCGCCAACGTCGAGCTCCCCCGGGTAGCCGGCTCCGAGATGCTCCTGCGCGAGGCGCTCTCGGGCGTGCGCGATCGCTACGCATTCACGTTGCTCGACTGCCCTCCCTCGCTCGGACCGCTGACCGTCAACGCGCTCGTGGCGGCGGACCGGGTGATCGTCCCCGTCCAGGCGGAGTACTTCGCCCTGGAGGGCCTTGCCG
Source organism: uncultured Solirubrobacterales bacterium (assembly GCA_963849675.1). Taxonomy (GTDB): domain Bacteria; phylum Actinomycetota; class Thermoleophilia; order Solirubrobacterales; family Solirubrobacteraceae; genus Palsa-465. The sequence continues at coordinate 419,911 of CAWKIW010000003.1, forward strand.
GCCTGCTCGACACGCTCACGCTCGTACAGCGCGAGCTCAATCCATGGCTTACTGTGGCCGGGATGCTGCTCACGATGCACGACGCCCGAACCCGGCTGGCGCAGGACGTCGAGCGCGAGGTACGCGAGCACTTTCCCGAACTGGTGTTCGATACGGTGATCCCGCGCAACGTCCGCGTGGGCGAGGCGCCCAGTTTCGGCAAGCCCGTCATCCATCACGATCCGCACTGCGCCGGCGCGGATGCGTATTTCGAGCTCGCCAAGGAGGTGGCCGCTCGTGGCTGAACGACCGAAGGGGATGGGTCGCGGCCTGGCGGCGATCCTGTCCGTGGCGCCGCGCGACGAGCTCCAGGAACTGCGCCCGATCCCGGTCGACATGATCGACCCGAGCCCCAATCAGCCCCGCCGCGCGTTCGACGAGGACTCGCTGATGGGGCTCGCGGGCTCGATCCGCGCCCGCGGCGTCCTCCAGCCAGTGCTCGTCCGTCCGCTCGTGAGCGGCCGTTACGAGCTGATTGCCGGCGAGCGCCGGTGGCGCGCCGCAAAGCTCGCCGAGCTCACCGCGATCCCGGCGGTCGTGCGCCGGCACGACGACGCGGCCTCGCTCGAGGTGGCGCTGATCGAGAACATGGCGCGCGAGGACCTCAATCCCGTCGAGGAGGCCCGCGCCTGCGCCGCGCTCGTCGAGGAGCTCGGATTGACCCGCGAGGACGTGGGCCTACGCGTCGGCCGCAGCCGAGTCGCCGTCTCGAACCTGATCCGTCTGCTCGACCTGCCCGACGAGGCACTCGAGCTGATCGAGCGCGGCGACCTGACCGAAGGCCACGGACGTGCGCTCCTGCTCGCCTCCGATCACGCCGCACGCCGCACGCTCGCCCGTGACGCCGCCCACCACCGCTGGTCCGTGCGCGAGCTCGAGTCCCGCGCTCGGGCCGCCGACAGCGGCGCCGGGAAGCGCCGGCGCGCTCGCTCACGCCCGGCTCTCCATCCCGACCAGGCCGCGGCGATAGAGCTGATCTCCGATGCCCTTGCCGCCGCGCTCGGCCGCGACGTCGACGTGGCGCCCGCCAAGGGCGCGGGCTACCGCGTCCAGCTCAGCTTCGAGTCGCTCGACGACGCGCTCGACGTCGCCCGTCGCCTCCGCGTCCGAGCCGTCTCCTGACCGTCGGCGATCAGGCCGCACTCGCTCTACCCGGCGCCCCCGGCCCCTGGGTAGAATCGCCCGAGTCGGGCGATTAGCTCAGTCGGTTAGAGCGCTTCTCTGATAAGGAAGAGGTCCCAGGTTCGAGTCCTGGATCGCCCACCTCAGTGGTCACGAGACACTGACGGGGCGCGGGGTTCACCTTGCACGGTGCCGGGCGGGCCGGTAAGTTTCCCACCGAACGACCTCGGGGGATCGGGTTGTGCCAGAGGTATGGGTGCATGTGGCCGGCTTTTCGGATAGCGATCCGGAGGAGCGGGCCGAGCTTGCCTGGCGGCTGCAGGAGGATCTGATCGAGGCCGAGGTCGGGAGCGTCTCGCGACCTCCGGCGGCCACGCCCGCGGGTGCGAAGGGCCCCGCGCTCGAGTGGGCGCAGCTGGTCGTGACCCTCCTCGGCACGCTGCCGGGGCTCGTCGCCGCGGTGCGTGGTTGGCACAGCCGTCACGTCGATGCTTCGGTCACGCTGGAGATCGACGGGGACCGCGTGACATTGTCCGACGGCAGCTCGCGGGAAGGGCGCGAGTTGCTCGCGGCATGGTTGCGGCGCCATGGGGACGGGTGAAAGCCCGAGCGGACGGCGGGCGCTGCTCGTCGCGGCTGATGCGTACATCGATCCTGCTCTGACCCCGCCCCACGACCTCAGCCCGTGACGGCGTGATCACAACCTGGGGCGCGCGCGGGAGGGGCCGAGTTGCCCTGCAGGTTGTCACCCTCACCCGGACGCTCGCCACCGCGTCGGCCCAATCCGATTTCGTGACTCTGACCGGAAATGGACCGCAGTCGTTTCATACCAACCTGCCCATCAAGCGCGGCGACTTCATCGCTCTGTTGATCTGCGCCGGTGGCCGCCTGGCCGTCGGCGGTAGCGACGGTGACGTCGATCTCCGCTGGGACAACGGACTGCTCGTAGGTCAGCCGCGCGCCCGGAGCGAGATCCAATCCGAGGAGCGGGAATACGCGTTCAGCGCGACGGTCGGCACCAGCACGGCCCCGGCGAGCCCCGGCACCGCACCGGAGCCGTGCCCGCCGTGATCGCCGGACCCGTGTTGCGGGGCGGCATCGTCAGCGCTCGCGCCATAGGGATGCAACGACGTCGGAGTTAGACTGGCGCGCGTGAGCGGACCGACCGCGGGACAGGTCGAGAGCTATCGGCGAGATGGGTTTCTGATCGTCGAGCGCTTTCTCGAGACGGCCGACCTCGAGCGCATTCGCGAGCGCTTCATGAGCGTGTTCGACCACGAGTGGGAAACTGGGCTCGCGCCGGACGAGGTCAACTACGTGCCCGGTGTCACCGCGCCCGAGTTGACCCGCCAGCTGTGCAACGTGTGGAAAGCGGACCGCGTGCTCGCCGGCGTCACCCTGTCTCGGCAAGTTGGCGAGTTCGCTACGCGGCTCGCGTCGCTGCCCGGTGCCCGGCTGGCGCAAGACAACGCGATCTGGAAGCCCCCATCGGGGAAGGCGTTGCTGTGCCATCAGGACGCCGCGTATCTGGATCACCTCGATCCGCCGAACATGACGACGTGCTGGATCGCGCTCGACGACACCGCGGCCGACACCGGAACGATCTATTACGTGCGCGGTTCCCATCTATGGCCCCACGCTCCAGTGGCTGGAACGTTCCACGCACCGGACGATTGGCTCGGGCACGTGCGGCGCTCGCTCCCGCCGGGCGCGGAACTCGAGCTGATACCGATCGAGGTCCCCGCCGGCGGCGCAGCGTTTCACGATGGGTGGACGTTCCATGGCAGTCCACCGAATGAGCGAGCCGACGCGCAACGCCGGTCGATCATCAGCCACATGATTTCCACGGATACGCGGTGGAACCCGGAGCATCCACATCCGATCTACTCTCGGTACCGCCGGCCCGGCGAAATCGAGCTCGATGAGGCCTTCTTCCCGATTCTGTGGCTCGACGGATACCGGACCCCGTGGCTGTCGGAGTACGCACCGGCCCGAGTTCCGGCCTGACCCGCAGGGGATGTGCCGGCGCGGGGGGACGTGCCGGGCCGGGCGGAGCTTGTGACGGCCGACGCGGGAGCCGAGTGAAGGCCGTTTTCACCTCGCGGCCCTGACTGCCGCGCCTGTGCGCGCGTCTCGGACTCGCCAGCCGGTCCTGACCATCCGACGTATCGGGCGCAACCCTCAGTCTCTTCCTCCTGAGACAACGAACACGCGACACCGCGACGGGCGTGGCTCGGCCTGCCTTCGGGCCGGGACCGAACGAACTCTAGGGGGCTACGCCGTTCCGGTCGGGGCGTGCGTCGGAGGCGTCGAGAGAGCGGAGGCGACCGCCATCGAGCCAACCGAATGAGGTGAAGCCCCCATTGCCCGGATCCGGGACGGCCCGCACCATCCGCCAAGAGCACAGGAAGGCCGGACATAGGGCACATGGATGCGTTGCCAGGGAATGACATGAGCCGGTGGGGCGGCATGAAATCAGCTCGGAGAGCTGACCTTCGGGGGTGATCGGCAGTGTTATTTGGGACGGTCTTTGGCCTTGCGCTGAGGGCGCCGGGAGTGAAGGGCGGGTTCGAGACCGCGGCGGTGTTGTGCGCCTTGCTCGGGCTGGTGACGCTGACCGCGCGGCTCAGACGCGACCGACGCGCCCGCGACGCGCTGCTCGTCATCGCCGCATCGCTGCTGCTGCTGATGGCGTTCACGATTCACGCCGCGCCGGTGCTCGGCGGGTTGCACGATCCGCTCGCGGCGATCGGGATTCGGCTGGCGATGATCTCGCTGATCGCCGTCGCGTTCCTGGGCGCCGCGTTCGCGCCTCCGGTCGGCGTGCACCGAAATCTGCGCTGGCGGCTTGTGCAGGCCGATCTACTCGTGCTCGTCACGATCGTGGCCGCAGCCGTGCTCGACCTGATCGTCGCCGGCGGCACCGTCCGGGATTCGCTGCGAGCGGAGCGCATAGCCGCGATCGCGCGCGGCCCGGTGGTCGTCCTCGTCGAGTTGGGGGCGTGTGCCCTGGTGGGCGTTGCCGCGATCCGGTTCGCGCTCATCGCGCGCGCCGGAGACCTGGAGGCTGCCCCGCTCGCGGCGGTCGCGGTCCTGCTCCTCGGGGCGTGGGCCGGGTTCGTCGTCCACCCCGCGATGCCAGCCGACGCGGTCGTGGTCGCCGACCTGCTGAGACTGGGCGCCGGCGCCGTGCTCCTCGCGTTCGGCGTGTGCGGCTACTGGCGGGCTCGGGCCGAGGACGAGCGAGCCGCTGTCCGGGCCGAGCGCGAGCGGATCGCGTCCGACCTCCACGATTCGCTCGCTCAGGACCTCGCGATCATTGCGGTTCACGCCCAACGGCTCGAAACCGACCTCGGACCGGAGCACCCGCTGGCGCTGGCCTCGCGCGGCGCGCTCGCGGCCTCGCGCGGGGTAACCGCGGACCTCGCGGCCGCCGAGGAGCCGACGGCGGAGGCCGCGCTTCGGCAAGTCGCGGCGGAGCTCTCCACGCGGTTCGGGGTCCGGGTGGTCGTGCGCCTCGGCGACGGGACGGGCGACGCCGCGAATGATTTCGCGGGCGCCGACCGCGAACAGCTTGTCAGGATCGCGCGCGAGGCGATCGTCAACGCGGCCCGCCACGGGCGCGCACAGACGGTCACGGTGTTTCTCGATCGATTGCGCCCGCTTCGCCTCCTCGTAACCGACGACGGATGCGGTATCAGCGGGTCGATGGATCGAGGTGGGTTCGGACTGACCATGATGCGCGCGCGTGCCGGGTTGCTGGGCGCGCGCCTCAGCGTCAGGGCCGGGGCCGCGGGCGGCACCGAGGTCGAGGTGCTCCGCCGGTGAAGGACGGCCGGTGCTTCCAGTACGCGGAGTGCCCGGCGCTGCGGCCGTTCCTGGCCGCTCACCCGCTTCCGGCGACCGCCTCGACCGCGCTCGCTTCCGCGCTGAACAGTGACTCGAGCACCGCGCCCAGCAGGCGTGGGTCATGAACGGGAAGGCGGCCGGCCTGGAGCGTGTGCGGGAACCCCACGAGCCGGTTGCGCGCCAGATTAGGCGCAGCGAAGTGCAGCTTGGCGTCGGGGTCGTAGAGGACGGCGTCGACCCGAACCCCGTGCGCGCGGAGCGCGGTCAGGTGGTCCTCCGCGGTCATGCGGGCGGTCTCGCCACGTCCGGGGTCGAGATTGCAAAGCCACAGGACCCGCGCGGGGGTGCGCGCGAGCGCCGAGACGATCTGCGGGAGCGCGCTGGTCGCGAGCGTGCTCGTGTAGAGCGACCCGGGCGCGAGCAGGACCCAGTCCGCGCCCTGGATCGCTTGGACTGCGCCGAATGGAGTACGGGGCCATTGCGGATCGAAGCGCAGGCGAACGATGCGGTCGACGGTGTCGCCGATTGCGGATTCGCCGGCGACAAGCCGGTCGCCGGTGTCGGCGAGTAGCCTGACCGGCTCGACACTGGCCGGAAGAACGCAGCCCGAGATACCGAGCCACTGTCCGAGCCACCGACTCGATGACTCGAGGTCGCCAAGCGAGTCCATCAGCGACTGGATCAGGAGGTTGCCGACGGGATGCCGGCCGTAGCGCGTTTCGAGCGGCCGTGACATCACGGTCGCAAGCAGGTTCCTGCCGTCGCTCAGCGCGACCAGCGAGCGCCGGAGATCGCCCACGGCCGGGCCGCCGAAGCGCCGCCGGAGGTCTCCTGAGGAGCCGCCGTCATCGGCGGTCGTGACGATCGCGGTCAGTTCGACCGGGGCGTCCCGGAGGGCAGCAAGGACGGCGGCGGCGCCATGGCCACCACCGAGCACAGCAACGCGGGCTGTCGTCGACATGCTCATTTAACGGTTAGCGGCCTGGCAAGATTGCGCGGCTGATCGACGTTAAGCGCCCGCTCACGAGCGACGTGGCACGCGAATAGCTGCAGCGGCACGACCGCAATTGGTACCTGGAGGATCGGATCGATGGACGGCACGTAGAGGATGTGCTCGGCGTGTTCGGCCAGTTCCGGCGATCTCCTGCCCGCGATCACGGGCGTCTCGGAGCTCAGGAGAGCAGCGTGTCGGCGGGAGCGCTGGGTTCAGGCTTCGTCGGCGTCGAGCGGAAGGAGCGGGGTCTCATCTACGGAGAGGCCGATGTCCCGCATCCGTAATCATTCCCCTCGACGGAAACGATAAGGACGAACGCCACGCCAAACCCCGCCAAGACCGTACTCGTGGTGGATGACGAACAGGACATCCTCGACCTCGTGCGTTTCCGGTTGGAACACGACGGCTACCGCGTCATCACAGCATCCGACGGCGAGGCCGGGCTATCACTCGCGCGTGCCGAGCGACCCGATCTGTGCGTGCTCGACGTGATGATGCCCAAGCTCAGCGGGCTCGAGGTCCTGGCGCATCTCCGTGACGACCCCTCGACGGCGGCCATGCGGGTCATCCTCCTCACAGCCCGGGGCCAGGACGCCGACGTCGACCGAGGCTTCGAGCTGGGTGCTCACGACTACGTGACGAAGCCGTTCAGCCCCAAGGAGCTGCGCCGACGCGTCCACGCGCAGCTGTCTCAAAGTTGATGCCACCGCGGCGGCGGCGCCGCGGTGGCGTACGCGTCACTTAGGCGGCTTCGACGATCGTGAGGCGGTTCCCGTCCTGGTCGCGGACGGCGAACATCGGCGGGATGCCGGGCCAGCGCAACAGCTCATCGACCTCGACGGCATTCGCTTCAAGATCGGCGTGAAGCGCGGCGGCGTCGCCGGTCCCGAGCCGGATGCCCGTCTGCACGCCGGCAGGGACGCCCTCCGCGGCCGGCACGAGCGCGAGCGTGATCCTCGCGCCGGGAGGAGCCACCTCGATCCAGCGGCCGGATTGCGGGAGCGGAGCGTCGCGGCGAATCTCGAACCCGAGCTTCCCGGTGTAGAACTCGAGGGCCCGGCCCTGGTCGGTGACGGGGACTCCGATGGTCAGAACGTCGGTGATGGGTGTCTGGTCGCTCATGTCGTTCTCCTGTCCGTTGCCTCTCATTGCTCGAATGCGCGCTTGAGCGCCGCCAGGCGCTCTCGCCAGTAGGACTTCATCCGCTGCGCCTCTCCGTCGTCGGCAAGGCGCCTGTGCTCGACCGCCGCGGTGCTCCTCGCCTCTCCCTTCGCGAGAAAGGTGACGTTGACTCGCGTGCCGCCGTCGCCCCAGTCGAAACGCGCCGACCGCGGCCGGGTGGCGGTTCGCTCGCGCAGTTCGCCGTCCGGTAGCCACCGCTCTCGTCGGCGCTCGTCGACGAACGCGTCGAACAGCGCTTCGACCGGCGCCGCCACCGTCCTCGACGCGGTGACCACGAATCCGTCGTCCTTCTCCCCGACGACGCGCAGGCCGCGGGCGCGCTCGTAGCTGGCCGCGATCGCCTGGACGTTCCACGCCAGCGGGTGGAGATCCTGTTGCTCGGCCAGCCATCGGGCCGTCTCGCGGTGCGTCCGGTTCGCCGCGCCCCAATCGTCGAGCATCTCGAACCACTCCTCCCAGCCGCGCCCGGTTCGCCGGCGGATCGAGTCATCGGAGGTAGCGAGCGTCACGTCCTTCAACCCGTCGCCGTCCTCGGCGCGGAGCAGCATCGCGCGCGCGGTCGTGTAGCTCTCGCCCGTCTTCTCCATCCGCGCGCGGACGAGGCGCTTGAACGACTTGTGCTCGGTCATCGCTGTTCTCCCTTCACACAGGCGCGGCCCCGCAACTCACGCTCGCGGCGCCCCGCCGGAAAGGGCAACGACTCACCGGCGTCCCGAGGGCACGAGCCCCCTTTGCCCCCGCTTGCGCCGGCGGCGTGAGCGCCGGAATCGGAGGTTGGGCGCGGGACAGCGCCTGAAGAACGATATTGCTACCACGTACGACGGCCGCGCGCCAGAAAACTCATCTCGGCGCCGGCAAAGTACGGTTCGCTCCGTGCACGAGCCACCGTCGGTCTACGACCATGTGGTGTGGATCGTGATGGAGAACCACTCCTACGGCCAGATCGTCGGATCCTCCGATGCGCCGTACCTCAACAAGCTCGCCGGGCAGGCAGGCGTCGCGACGAACTTCTACGCCGAGGCGCATCCCAGCCTGCCCAACTACGTCGCGATGACGTCGGGCTCGACCCAGGGCATAGCCGACGACAACCCCCCGGCGGACCATCCGTTGAGCGTGCCGAGCATCTTCAGCCTCCTGCCCGGCGGCGGGTCCCGGTCGCTCGAGGAGTCGATGCCGGCGAACTGCAGTCAAACCGACTCTGGCAACTACGCGGTCCGTCACAACCCGCAGGCGTATTACACGAATCTCGGGGGTGACTGTGCGAGGTACAACGTTCCGCTGGCCGATCCGGCCGATCTCTCGGCGCGGTTCACGTTTGTGACTCCGAACCTCATCAACGACATGCACGACGGCACCGTGGCCGACGGTGACACATGGTTGGCCACGTTCGTCCCGAAGCTACTGGCGAGCGCCGAGTACGCCGCCGGTCGGACGGCGGCGTTCATCACCTGGGACGAGGACGACGATCTCAGCGGAAACCACATCCCGACGATCGTGATCGCACCGTCGGTCGCGCCGGGGACGCAGGTCTCGGCGCGGCTCGATCATTACTCGATGCTCCGCGCCACCCAGGAGATGCTGAACGTGACGCCGCTGCTCGGGAACGCCGCCACCGCGGTCCGACATGCGGACCGCGTTCAATCTGTAGCCGGGGTTCAGGCGGATCGACCTCGCGCGACAACCTGCATAGCACGCCAATTCACGCGCAGGGGCCGGACCGTGGCGCGTCGCGCACGCCCCACACGCGTAGTCCGCCACGGTCACGCTCGAGCGGCTTGGTTGGCGTGTTATGCACGCCGTGGACACCGCGGACCGCTCCAGGAGCATCGAACGCCACCCTCAGCCGTCCGTCTTTATCCGTGAGCGAACGAGTCGACCGGGTGCTAACCGGCGTGGTGCTACTCGCCGGTCTCGAACGCCGGCTGGGCTGCCGGCTGACGTGCCGGCTGGCCCGCCGGCTGCGCGCCGACCCGGCGCGTCCGGAACGCGACCGCGCCGACCGCCGCCAGCGCCACCGTCACGAGGCCGGCGCCGACGAACACCACGCGCGCGCCGGTCAGGCTGAGCAGCGCGCCGGCACCGAGGAAGGCCGCGACGAACGCGATGTTCTCGAGCACGTCTTTGAGTCCGAACACGCGGCCGAGCATGCGCTCGGAGACCATCTCCTGCATCAGGCGCATCTCGGGCCCGACCAGCAGGTTCTCTCCCAGGCCGATGAAGGTGAACGCGACGAGCGCGAGGGGGAGGTTGGGAGCGAGCGCGGCAACCGCCATCGCGGCGCCGGACAGCGCGATGCCGAATAGCCAGCGCCGGCGCAGACCGTCGAGGTTCGAGCCGGCCCGCGCGTTCGTCCACGAGCCGGCGACCATTCCGAGCCCGTAGAGGGCCATGAGCACGCTGTAGCCCGACCCGCCGGTGTGGAGCGGCCCGGTGGCGAGCAGCGGCGCGACCACGTTGAACATCGCGCCGGTCAGCACGACCAGCGCGCCCACGACCATCAGGACCGGTACGCCCGGCGACGCGAGCGCGGCTTGTGCGCCCGCGCGGGTGTCAGCCCACACCGAGCTGGGCAGGCTGTCGTGCTCCGGCTCGTCGACCTCGTCCGCGGGAGCGGCCGCCGGCCCGAGGTCGACGCCGCTGAGCAGGATCGCGGACACGACGAAGCTGACCGCGTCCAGCACGAGCACGACGGGAGCCGTGGTGATCAGCAGCAGTCCGGCGGCGATCGCCGGGCCCAGCATCAGGCCCGTGTTGATGCTCGCGTAGAACATCGCGGTCAGCTGCGAACGGCGCTCCGGCGGCACCATCCCGGGTAGCGCTGCGTTGATGGCCGGGCGGAACAGGGCGGTCCCCACGCCGGCGACAAGCGCGAACACGACGGTGGCGGCGAACGAGGGAACGATCGCAAGCGCGACGAAGCAGCCCGCCCGCATCAGGTCGGCGCAGACGGCGAGGCGCCGGCGCGAGATCCGGTCGGCGAGCGAGCCGAACAGCGGAGATAGCACGATCCCAGGTAGGAACTCGCCGAGCAGCACGAGCGCGATCGCCCACCCGGAGTGGAGCCGCTCGTAGGCGACGAGCAGCAGCGCGACGTAGGCGGCGCCGGTGCCGACCTGCGACTGGAAGAACGCCGCGAAGAAGCGTCGCAGCCCGGGCCTTTCTCTAAGAAGCGCGAGCACCGTCCAGCATTAATCGGCTTTTAGGCGGCCCAACGTGAGGGGAAAGGCGTGGCATGGTTGTGGTATGTCGATAACGAACCTTGTCCCGCCATCGGCGACGCTGGCGGTCAACGAACGAATCCGCCGCCTGATCGATGCCGGCGAGCCGATCCTCCATCTCGCCTTCGGCGAAGCCGGGTTGCCCGTCCCCGAGGAGATCGTCGACGCGCTCACGCGCGGCGCCCCGGACAACGGCTACGGCGCGGTGGCGGGTTCTCCCCGCGCGCGCACCGCCGCGGCCGGCTGGTTCGACCGCCGCCGACTGCCCACGGATCCCGAACAGGTCGTAATCGCCCCGGGCAGCAAGGCGTTGCTGTGGGCCCTACTGGCGGTGCTCCCGGGCGATGTCGTGCTGCCCCAGCCGTCGTGGGTCAGCTATGCGGCGCAGGCGGCACTGGCGGGCAAGCGCGTCTGGGGCGTCCCGATCGCCGCCGACGGCCCCGGCGGGGTCCCAGACCCTGCGGCGCTCGAGGAGACGCTCGGCGAGGCGGGTCGGCAGGGTGCCCGCCCTGGGGTGATCGTGCTCACCCTGCCCGACAACCCGACCGGTACCGTGCCCGACGCCGACCACGTGCGCCGCACGGTCGAGATCGCGCAGGAGCACGGCCTGAGCATCGTCTCCGACGAGATCTACCGTGACCTCGCGCACGACCCCGGCGCGGTCCGTAGCCCCGCCGAGTACCTCCCCGACCGGACCTACGTAACGAGCGGGCTGAGCAAGAACATGGCGCTGGGGGGCTGGCGCATCGGGTTCGTCCGCGTGCCGGAGGGCGCCGCCGGCCGCGCGGCGCGCGAGGCTCTGCTGGGGCTCGCCAGCGAGGTGTGGTCGAGCGCGCCCGCGCCGATGCAACACGTCGCCGCGCACGTGTTGAACGAGCCGCCGGAGGTCGTCGCGCACATCGACCGCAGCCGCCGCCTCCACCGCGCGACGACGCTCGCCGCCCACGGCCGTCTCGTGGCGGCCGGGCTCCGCTGCCGGCCGCCGGCCGGCGGGTTCTACCTGTATCCGGACTTCGAGCCGATGCGCCCGCAGTTGGCCGCCCACCGCGTCGACGGTGGCGATGCGCTCGCCGGCCACCTGCTCGAGCGGTTTGGGATCGGCGTGCTCAGCGGCGTCGCGTTCGGCGATGAACCGGATGCGCTGCGCTGTCGCATAGCGACGAGCCTGCTGTACGGACAGACCGACGATCAGCGCCGGCAGGCGCTCGCCGCCGAGGACCCGGCGGCGCTTCCGTGGATCAGGAGCAGCCTCGACCGCCTGGGCGACGCGGTGGCGGCCATCCGGGGCGTTCAGCTCGACGACAGCTGAGCGGGCGAGAAGCGCGCGACCGCGCGCCGGACCTCGCCCAGCTCGCTTTCGGTCAGCGGCAGTCGCGGCGGACGGCACGGACCGCCTCCGATCCCGAGCTCGTCGAGCGCGGCCTTGAAGTACTGCACGAGCTTGGGCTTCATGTCCAGGCGCGCGAGCGGCAGCAGCTCCGCGTACAGCTCCCGTGCGCCTGCGAGCTCGCCGGCCGTGCACAGGTCGAACAGACGCACCGACTGAGCGGGCAGCACGTCGGCCACGCCCGAGACCCAGCCCACGGCGCCCGCGCACAGGCCCTCGAGCGCCCAATCGTCGCCGCCCACGAGCACGTCGAGATCCGGGCACAGGTTGACGAGCTCGGCGATCCGCCGGGCGTCACCGGAGGTCTCCTTGAACGCGGCGATCATCGGTACCTCGCGCGCGAGCGTCGCGAGCAGCTCCGGTTTGAGGTCGCTTCCGCTGCCCAGCGGATTGTTGTAGACGAGCAACGGAAGGTCGGTGGCGCGGGCCACAGACCCGAAGAACTCGACGAGCTCACGCTCGTCGGCGCGATACAGCAGCGGCGGCAGGACCATCGCGGCGTCGGCGCCGGCGGCGGCCGCGTCCGTCGCGTATACGGCCGCCTGCTCGGCGGTCGGCGCGGAAACGCCCGCGCACACCGGAGCCCCGCCGGCCGCGGCGACGACCGTCTCGATCACCTCGCGACGCTCCTCACGCGAGAGGCTGCCGCCCTCTCCAACCGTTCCGTTCGGGACGATCCCGTGGACGCCCTCGGCAAGGAGCCATTTGACCTCGGAAGCCACCGCCTCGTGGTCCACCGTGAGGTCGGGGCCGAAGTGGGTGACGATCGCGGCGTGTACGCCTTTCATCGAAATCCTCCTGTGGTTTCTCGGAGTCGTTGCGCGTAGTGGCGCCCAAGTGATCTCAACTCCGCTGGTCCGGCGAGCGAACGGGCGGGGTCGAATGCTGCCAGCAGCTCGCTCCGGCGCCCGTCGAGCAGCATGGGGGCGAGGAGCTCGCCGGTGAGCGGGGCCAGCGTGATCCCGAGCGTCGCGTGGCCGGTGGCGAGGTGGATCCCGTCCCACCCCGGGACCGGACCGATGAACGGGAGCCCGTCGGGCGACAGCGAGCGCATTCCCGCCCAATCCCGCGGCTGGCGTGGCATCTCCCATCCCGGGAGCGCGTGCCGTGCCGCGACCGTGATCGCCTCCAGGCGCCGGTCGCTCAGGCCGAGGCTACGCGCCCCGAGCTCGAGCGTGCCGGACACCCTGACCGCCCCGTCGTACACGCTGATCGCGACCTTCGGTCCCTCCAGGTACAGCGCGTGGCGCGGTCCGCTTGGATGTGAGGCGTACGTGCGGCTGTAGCCCTTCGCCGCCGCGATCGGCAGCCGCGTCCCCAAGGTGGCGAGCAGCCGCGCCGATGCGACACCGCCGGCGAGCACGACCGCGTCGGCTCGCCGCATCCCCGTCCGGCTCTCGACGATCCAGGTCGAGCCGTCGCGGATCAGGTCCTCAACCGGAGAGTCCTCGAGCACCTCGCCGCCGCCGGCGACGAGCGCCCGGCGGACGCCGTCGCAGAGCGCCTCGGGGCGGACCCGGCGATCGCCGCGGGCGATCATCCCGCCGACCACGCCTTCGCTCAGCGCGGGCTCGAGCGCGAGCAGCTCGGTCGCCGACAGCCGATCGAGCGGGTCGCCGACGCCGGCGCCGCGGAGCTCGTCCGCCACGTGCCACAGCTGCTCGAGCTCGGACTGCTCGAAGGCCGGGTACAGCAGCGGCTCGTCGTGCAGCTCGAACTCGACCCCGCGCTCGGCGAGACGGTCGAACGCCGGCCCGGCGAGCGCCGCGGCCCGCTGCAGCGCAGTCAGTCCGCGCTGGTAGGCGGGACGGGCGCAGCTCACGACGAACCGGGCGATCCACGCGAGCATCGCCGGCGACAGGGTGGGGCGGATCCACAGCGGCCCCGAGGGATTGACGAGCCACCGCAACGATTCGCCGATCACGCCTGGGCCCGGGACCGGAACCGCCAGCGACGGAGTGATCCAGCCGGCGTTCCCCGCCGATGCGCCGACCCCGCAGCGGTCGCGCTCGAACACCGTCACCTCGCCGCCGCGGCTGGCCACCGCCTCCGCGACGCACAGGCCGACGGCCCCGCCGCCGATCACGATCACCCTCACCGGCCGGCCGCCTCGCCGTCGATCACCCGCACCGCGCCACCACCGGGCACCCTCTTACAGCGCGAAGCCCGCCGGGAACGGGTCGGTCGGGTCGAGCAGGTATTGGCTCATGCCGGTGATCCAGGCACGCCCGCTGACCTCGGGCACGACCGCCGGCACCGAGCCCAGGCTCAGCTCCTCGAGCAGACGACCGGTGAATCGGCTCCCGATGATCGACTCGTTGACGAACGACTCGCCCAGTGCGAGCTCGCCCCGAGCGTGCAGTGAGGCCATCCGCGCCGAGGTCCCGGTACCGCACGGCGACCGGTCGAGCCAGCCGGGATGGATCGCGGTCGCATTGCGGGCGTCCGCGCCGTTCAGGCCCGGCGCGTGGAACACGACGTGCTTGCAGCCGCGGATCGCTGGATCGACCGGATGCACCGGCAGCGCCGCGGCATTGATCGCCGAGATGATCTCGAGTCCGCGACCGATAAGCTCCTGGGCATTCGCCGGCACCGGCTCGAGCCCCACCGACGCCGCCGGGATCAGCGCGTAGAAGTTTCCGCCGTACGCCATGTCGTAGGTGACCGTTCCAAGCGAATCGACCTCGACTTGGGCGTCGAGCTCAGCCACGAACGCGGGCACGTTGCGGAGCCGGACCCGCTCCGCGCGACCCTCAGACACCGACACGGTGGCCTCGACGAGCCCGGCCGGCGTGTCCAGCCGAATCACCGTCTCGGGTTCGGTCACCGCCACCATCCCGGTCTCGACCAGCACGGTCGCGACTCCGATCGTTCCGTGGCCGCACATCGGGAGCAGCCCCGATACCTCGACGAACAGCACGCCCCAGTCCGCGTCGGCGCGGGTCGGCGGTTGCAGAAACGCACCCGACATCGCCGAATGACCCCGTGGCTCGCGCATCAGCAGCAGCCGCAAATCGTCGAGGTGGGCCTCGAAGTACTGCCGGCGATCCTGCATCGAGTCGCCGGGGATTGGGCCGAGGCCGCCCGTGATCACGCGCGTCGGCATTCCCTCGGTGTGCGAGTCGACCGCCGCGAAGTAGTTCGTCGCCCTCATCGCGGCACTGAGTATCTACGATCGCGGGATGCTGTTCGCGATGATCCGCAAGGGCGGGCCGGCATGGGACGGCAGCCGTCCGCTCCGCGAGCAGGACGAGTGGGACGAGCACGCCAGGTTCATGGACGCGCTGTTCGACGAGGGGTTCCTCGTGATGGCCGGCCCGCTCGGCGATGGCGCCCCGGAGCACCGCGTGCTGCTGATCTTCGACGCCGACAGCGAGAGCGCGATCGACGCGCGGCTCGCGGAAGACATCTGGACGCAGACCGGAACGCTCAGCACGGTCTCGCTCGAGCGCTGGAACGTGCTGCTCGGCGACCTCACCGATCGTTGAGATCGAGCCGGCGGCCCGCTCACAGCCGCGTAAGAGATCCATCGCTCGGGTCGCGCACTACCGCGACTACGTCCGCGCCAGGAGCGAAACTCTCGATTCTGGGCGAACCGTCTGGACGGATGTCTATCCCTATGGCTATGGAGTACGGCGCCGCGAGGCCGAAATATATGTCCATATGCGCGCTCGTCCGCTGATCGCCGTCACCACCTCGGAGCTTCGCCGCCCCGAAGATGAGGGCGCGCGGCCGCACGGCGAGCCGCCCAAGCTCGAGGTGGCGCTGGCCACGCTGTACCCCGAGGCGATCGAGCGCGCCGGCGGCATTCCGGTGATCGTGCCGCTGCTCAGGCCCGATGGGATCGCCGCGCTCTCGACCGGGTCGACGGCGTGTGCCTGCCCGGGGGCCCGGACATCCAGCCGAGCGCGTACGGCGCCGAGCCCCACCCGGAGCTCGGAGCGACCGAGCCACGGGTCGACGCGGTCGAGCTCGCGCTCGTCCGGGCCGCCGATCGGCGCAAGCTCCCGATCCTCGGCATCTGCCGCGGCATGCAGCTCCTCAACGTGGCGCGCGGCGGCACCCTCCATCAGCACCTTCCAGACGTCGTCGGCACGGGCGTCGAGCACCGTCAGCCCGAGCACGGCAGCATCACCACCCATCGCATCGAGACGGCCTCGCGGAGCCGGTTGCGGGGCACGCTCGGCGGTCCCGGGCTGGAGGTCAACTCGTTCCACCATCAAGCGGTGCAATCGCTCGGCAGAGGGCTGGTGGCCACCGCCTGGGCGGATGACGGGACGATCGAGGCGATCGAAAGCACCGGCGACCGGCTGGTCATCGGCGTCCAGTGGCACGCCGAAGGGCTGCGGGCCCATGACCCGCTGTTCGAGCTGCTGACGGCCGCAGCCGCCGGCGCAGGGGAAGAGGTCGCGAGGCCGCGAGCAGTGGCGCAGGGCGCCGCCGATCCTCGCCGGCTCGCTTCGGCCCGAGCCCGATCGGTACGACCGCGCCGGCCGTCCTCCGCGCAGCGCCTCGCCAGCACCGGTTAATACGCCGGTCAGCTTGCCCGTGGTTAACTTCGATCACGGAAGCGCTAGAGACACTTAGGCGGGCGCGCCGCACCGATGGGCAGTGCGGGGTGGGCGACCTGGCGACCATCTGAGGCCTACACAGTCGGGATCGAAGAGGAGGTCATGCTCCTCGATCCCGGGAGCTGGGACTTGACGCAGCGTGGCGACGAGGTCCTGGCGCTGGCGGGTGACGATCTCGCCGGGCGGTGCGCGGCGGAGACGCACGAGGCCGCGCTCGAGCTCCGGACGCGGCCGCACGCAACCGTCCGTGAAGCGATCGCCGAGCTACGCGAGCTGCGATCCCTGCTCCTGCGCGATCTGGGGAAACTCGGCATGGCGGCCGCATCGTGCGGAACCCACCCCGGGGCGATGGCCGAGCAGTCGAGGGTCTCCCCGTCGAGCCGGTATCAGGTGATCTACCAGACGACGCGAGACCTCGCCCGGCGCGAGCCAACGTTCGCGCTCCACGTGCACATCGGCGTGCCCGACCCTCAGCGGGCGATCCGGCTGGTCAACCAGCTCCGCGCGCATCTGCCGCTGCTGCTGGCGCTGTCGGCCTCCTCGCCGATGTTGCGGGGACGCTCGACCGGGCTGGCATCGAACCGGACGATCCTGTTCCAGGGGTTTCCACGCACGGGGATACCTCGGCGGTTCGACAGCTACCGGGACTGGGTGGCGACCGTCGATCTCCTGCTGCGCTCGGGCGCGATACCCGAGCCGACGTTCCTGTGGTGGGACGTCCGGCCGCAACCACGGCTGGGCACGGTCGAGGTCCGGATCATGGACGCCCAGCCGCGGGTGGCGTCGACGGCGGCGCTCGCCGCGCTCGTGCAGGCGCTGGCGCGGCTCGAGCTCGAGCAGGGCTTCGCCTCGCAGAAGCTCGTCTCCGCCCAAGAGGTATTGGCCGAGAACCGGTTCATCGCGGCCCGGGACGCGACGGCGGCGGAGCTGATCGACCCGGTGAACGCCACCCTGGTTCCGCTACCGCGGCTGCTCGACGAGGTCCTGGCGGCCGCGCGGCCACACGCCGTCGCCCTCGATGCGGTCGAGGAGCTCGAAGAAGTGCGGATGCTGGTCCTGGAGCCAGAGCCGCGCCGGCAGGAGCGCCTGGCGGCATCGGCTGGCGTCCCACAGCTCGTCGCCGACCTGGCGGCGCGCTTCGCCGCCTGATCGCTCCGCAAGCGGCTAAGCGCCGGCGCCCTGCGCCGAGTCCTCTTGCTGTGCGGCCTCTTCCTGCGCGGTGAGCTCGAGCATGCTCGCGGGCGGGTCGGGGACGGCGATCGTCGAGGTGACGCGCAGGTCGGCGTCGACGTGGACAAGTTCTCCGGGGTCGAGCAGCCGCCACAGCGGATTGGTGTCCATCGGCTGGGAGGCGATTATGGTGGCGGGCCGGATCGCGAGCTGCCCGGAGAACACGCGCGTGATCCCCGACGCCGCGCGTTGATCGAAGCCGCCGCCGGGCCCGCCGTCGGGCCCACCGAGCGCCGCGATCGAGCGCTCGAGGACCCAGAGCTCGTTCGTGTCGGGGTAGCGGAGCGCCCAGATGTCGGTCGGCGTCGTCAGCAGCATGTTCAGCGAGTACAGCGTGATCTCGGCGGCGATCTCGCGGGCCGCGTGGGTGATGCCGGCGGCGACGTCGCCGTCGTGTTCGTCGATCCGCTTGGTCATCAGCGTGAAGTACAGCTCCGAGTCGGTTGACCCCTTGACCAGGTCGGCGTGCGTGCCCAGCCGTTCTCGCAGCGCCGGTAGGTCGCCGAGCACGCCGTTGTGCGCGAACAGCCGCCCGTGCTGCTCGAACGGGTGGGTGTTCTCGATCGTCGGCTGGCCCGCGGTGGCGTGGCGGATGTGCGCGAGGAACGTTCGCGAGCTGACCTCGTGCGCATCGGCGATGAACGTCTGGCTGCGGTTCGCGGCCACCGGCTTTCGGTAAACCCACGGCGTTCCGTCAGGATTGAACGTACCCAGCCCGACGCCATCCGGCTGGGTCTCGCTAAGCGCCACGAGGCTCGTCGGCGCGTCCAGCAGCCAGAAGGTTGCCTGCACCTCGTTTTGACCGCCGCTCATCCCGAACAGCCGGCACATGGCGCGCGATTGTATGTCGTACGGCGGTTGTGGGTGAAGCTGTTGCCTAGACTCGCTGGGCTGTGGAAAGCGCCTCAGAACAGGCAGAAGCCCTGGTCCACGCGCCGACGGGGCCCACGCTCGACGCGCCACGGACGCATGCCCGCCGCGCTCGCGATCGCGCCGCCGCGGCGATCTACAGCGCCCGTTTCGCGATCGGCGTGTATCTGGGGACGCGCGTTCTGTTGCTGCTCGTCGCGCTCGTCAACGGGACGCTCCGCCACCACGCGTTCACGCACGAGCTATCGCAGTGGGACGGCCTCTGGTATCGCATGCTCGCCGATCACGGCTATCCGACGTACGTCTCGCACGTTCAGACCACGCTCGGGTTCTTCCCGGTGTACCCGGGCATCGTGTGGGCCGTCTCGCACGTATTGGTCGTTCCGATCGCCCACTGGGAGATCCTCTCCAGCACGATCGCCGGGGTGATCGTGGCCGGGATCGGCGGCGTCGTCGCGACCGTGCTCGTCCAGCGGCTGGCGACCGGGTGGTGGGGCGAGCACGCCGGCCGCAAGGCGGTCCTGATCTTCTGCCTGTTCCCCGGGTCGGTGGTGTTCTCGATGGTCTACGCCGAGGGAATCCTTCTCCCGCTGGCGGCCGGGTGCATCCTCGCGCTGCAGAAGCGCCGCTGGGTGCTGGCCGGCGCGCTCGCCGCGGTTGCCACCGCGACCGAGCCGGAGGCGCTCGTGCTCGTGGTCGTTTGTGCTGTCTCGGCGCTGCTCGAGCTCCGTCGCCGAGGCTTCGGCGACCGCTCGGCGCGCCGCAGCCTGATCGCGCCGGCGCTGTCGCTGGTCGGCGTGGGCGCGTTCGCGGGCTTCCTGTGGGCCTGGACCGGCTCCCCGTTCGCGAGCTTCATCGCGCAGCGCGACGGGTGGAGCGAGAAGACCGACCCGCTCGCGCTCGTCCATCTGGCGCAGATCACCGCCGCTCAGATCTCGCTCCGTCATTTCAACCATCCGACGATCGACCTCAACCTCGTCGTCGGCCTGGTCGGCGCGGTCGTGCTGCTCGTGCTGCTGGTGCTGGTCCTGCGCAACTGGCGCGAGATGTCGATCGAGGCGATCTTGTGGACACTCGGGATCAGCTGGCTCGCGATGACCTCCGAGTACACGCCACCGAATCCGCGGCTGCTGATCACCGCATTCCCGGCGGTGATGGTGCTGGCGCGCTACGTCCACGGGAAGTGGTGGACGGCGTTGCTATGGGTCAACGGGGTGGCGCTCGTGGGCCTGAGCGCGCTGACGTTCGTCGGGACGACGCTCCGGCCGTAGCTGGTCGCGGGGCGCGTTTGGAAACGGCGGGCACCTGGAGGGGGTGTGGCTGGCTCGCCGGCGGACCAGGGCCCCCGGGTGGTGCCGGCGACCTGCAAAACCTGACATTTGGCGACGGCGAGCGCGACCGTGTCATCTCCCGCATGTGGGGCACGCGAGATCTGCCACGGTCTCGGCTGGGCGCGTCGAGTGTCAGGTTATGCATGCCCTGGCGGCGCTCGCGCGCCCGCAGCCAACCTCCGCCCACCCTCAGATGCCCGCCGTTAAACAGACCCGCCGGCGGTCACCGACTGAACAGCGACACCCAGATCACGCTGGCGTAGCCGAACGACCGGGTGCTCTGCCGCGGATACCGCCGCGCCAGCGCGTCGCGCACCGCCACGTACCGCGCGTAGTGGGCGCGAGAAGCGGCGGTCCCGGTCGGCAGCCCCTGGTGGCTCGCGACCAGCCAGACCCGCGAACAGCCGGACGAAATCGTCGGCGTCTGGTACTGCTCGACATGGGGCTGCACCGGTCGGCCGGCGTAGTAGTCGAACGGCATCGACCCATCGAGCGGATAGAACGCGATGCAGTCCCCGCGTTGGGCGGCGTGGGTCACGTAAGCGGTGGCGGCGCGCCAGTTCTCGGGTGAGGTGCCGTAGCTCGGGGCGAGCGCGATCGCCCGGAGCGCGATCAAGATCGCGACCGCGCCCCACGCGGCCACCGGCGAGACCCGGCTGTTCATGATCACCCAACCGAGCAGCAACGCGACCGCGGGCAGCGACACGAGCAGGTTCCGCGGCGTGAAGATCGGCTGCCCGACGAACGACCAGATCAGCATCAGGCCGACCGGAACGACCAACCAAGACAGCGCGAGTACCGGTCCCCACTCGCGTCGCCGGACGATCCGGCTCGCGGCGAAGACCAGCAAGGCCAAGGTCACGATCGCCAAGGGCGTACTCACAACGGTCGGCCGGAAGTTCGGCTCAAAGCCGGCCGAGGTGAGCGCCCCGATCACCTGGCGCTCGAGCTTGAAGTTCGGTCGGCCGATCCAGAACAGCTGACCCGAGCCACGGCTGAGCGCGAGCACCGCGAGCGGGATCCAACACACCGCGCTCGCCGCCATCGCCCCGAGCACCTGGCGCCAGCCCGTCCTCCGCCACGCGAGCGCGGCCATCTGCGCGGGCAGCGCGAAGATCGCGACGTAGCTCGCGTACACCGACAGCGTGGTCAGGACGACGTAGGCGATCCACGGGCCTCGCCGGCCCGGTTCGTCCGCGATCGCGGCGAAGGCGACGAACGACCCCGCGACCAGCGCAACCATCGCCGCGTACCCCCGCGCGTCCTGGCCCCAGAACACCAGCGGGAGGCTGACCGCGGTCAGCAGCCCGGCGGCGAGCGCCACCCTGCGGTCGAACAGCCGCAGACCGAGCAGGCTCACGGCGCCGCGCCGGCCCCGCCGCCGCGATCGCCGACGGCAGGCGGATCACGAACGCGCCGTCGCCGAACCAGCCGATCAGCACGTGCAGGAGCGCGTAGTAGCCGAGCATGTTCCCGCCGTCGTGTGCGGCCGCGTGCCAGAACGCGGAGCCGTGCTGACCGGCGATCGCCACGGTCGCGGCCTCGTCGAGCCAGAGGCTACGAGTCGTGAGCTCGATCAGGCACAGCGCGAGCGCCACCACCGCAGGCAGCGCCACCACGGCAACGTCCCGGACGCGATCGCGCTCGGCGACCGGAACCGCCGCGTTGGCCGTCCGGATTCGCGGGAGCTCGGTCTGCGTCGCCATCAGGACTCGGCGAGCGGGCGCAGGCGCGCCGTTCGGACCGCGGGCCGCCGGCGCCACATGACGACCACGGCGGTGACCGCGACCGCCACGTACAGGACAACGAACACCGGCGCGGTGTGCAGCGGGAAGGCCAGGATGCCGTCGGCCTTGACCACGAACACGGTCGCGGCGACCGCCAGCGCGAGCGCGCGCGAGTCCTGGATCCGGGGACACGCGCCGAGCAGGACTAGCCCCCAGGTGAGATACCACGGCCACGCCGCCGGCCCGCAGACGGCCACGGCGATCAGCGCGATCCCGAGGTTGCGCACCATGCTCTCGCGTCGCGATCGCCAGAGCAGCACCGCGCCGAGCACGAGGCTCAGCCCGAACGCGACGACTCCCAAAGCCGACTCGAGGCCGCGCGCCCCGACCGGGACGAGCTGCGCGACCGTCCAGCCGAGCGCGGTCGCCGGCGTGATCGCGAGCCGCACCTTGTCGGGCGTAGAGAACACGGTCGTCGAAATCCATCCGAGTCCGAGGCCGGTGATCACGCTGACCGCGAGCACGACGACGGCGGCCAGGACGACGCCCCGTCGACCCAGGTCCGCGGTCGGCCACGCCACGAGCATGAAAGGAATCGCCGCGGCGGCCGGCAGCTTGATCGTGGCCGCCAGCGCGCACAACCCGATGCCCAGCAGCAGCCGTCGCTCGATGGCGAATGTGACGCCGGCGACCACCAGACCAATCATCAAAAGATCGTTGTGCGCCCCGGCCACCAACTCGAGCAGGACGAGCGGGCAGAGCAGCACCCACCACGTCGCGCGGACGGGATCCGCGCCGAGCGCGCGGGCGAGCCGAGGCGCGAACACCGCGAGCAGCACGAGCCCGGCCACGTCGAGGACGCGAATGAGCAACACGCCCAGAATCAGGTGCGATCCCGTGATCGCCACGATCCCGCTCACGATCCACAGGAACAGCGGGCCGTACGGCGCCGTCGTGTGGCGCCAGAACGGATCAACCGCGCCGAGGACGTGCGCTTGGCCGACGGTCGCGAGTATCGCCGGCGCGTGGCGATACGGGTCGATCCCGAGGTGCACGAGCGTTCCCTGCGCGAGGTAGCTGTACGCGTCCTGGCTGAACAGCGGCGCGGTGATGAGCAGCGGGAGGCACCACGCCGCCCCCACGATCCGCAGCTGTTTCGTCGTGGCCGCGAGCCTTCCGAGCGCGAGCCACGCGACGCACAGGGCGACGATGCCCGGCGTACAGCACGGCTGCGCCGAGCGACGGATCGAACCACCACCGGACCGGGCCGCCGGCCACATGAGGCCCGGCGAGCGCGACCAGGACCGACCCGGCCAGGCCGAGGCAGGCCCAGGCCCAGACCGTGCGTTCTGCTCGGACTGAAATCGGCGGCATCCCGGGTATTGTGGCCCGGGAGCCGCCGATTTAGGGTCAGACGATTACCAGCGGCGGGGCGGGAACGGGAACGACCCGCCGTGAACGGGTCGAATGGCCCGTTGTTTCCGGACAACGGCGCCGGCTGGTACGGGATGATCGCCGGCGCGCCGAGGCTCGGGTCGGCGGCCGCGAGGCTGGTCGCGCTCGCCTCGAGCGCCTGCGGAGTGGCCACCGAGCCCCAGCGGCCGGTGTCGACCCGATGCTGCATCGCCTGCACGCCCGCGACGAGCTCGGACGGCGTGGAAGTTGCAGTGGAGCTGGCGCTGCACGAACGCCTGGCGGAGCAGCCGGCTGCGACCTGCCAAGGCGACCGTGTTGCCGGTAGTAGTTCTCCTGCTGCACCGGCACGAGCTGGTCGGCGATCGTGTGCATGTCGAGCTCGGGACCTGAAGCCGTCCGGTCGGCTCCGAGGTCTGCACAGTCCAGCGGACGGCGGCCGGGTAGGCCGTGATATTGGCGTCCGGGTCAGCTGGCCGAGGTCGCGTTCAGGTTGAGCCCGGCCTGCGTGGTACAGCGCTATGATCTCGGGCGTGTACGAGCGACGTGTAGAGCAGGCGCGCGAAGTTCACACCCACGGTCCAGGTGGCGTTACCGCCGGAGGCCAGCTCGATATAGTGCCGGCCGGACTCGACGAAGTCCATGTTGTCTGGATCGGCGAGGAACCGCCGGCCGGCGCGAACTCGATGTCGTACTGCCCGTGCTCCTGGGCGCCGAAGTCGAACCGGGACGGCATCGCCTGGCCGGGCGCCCAGTCGGCAACGTTCATCAGCGACATCGCCAGCGCGAGCCGCGCGCGTCCCGCCGCCGTGGTCTGGGCCTGCTTGGCGAGGGCGTCGAGCGCATACCCGGTGGCCAGGCCGGAGCCCGGGGTCGTGAGCGGGTTCGGGAAGTTGACGAGCTGGATGTTCTCGTCGTCGGGTGACCAGCTGGTCATCGCGTACTCGCCGTCGAGCTGGTAGTTGTTGAGGTTGAGGCCGCCGGCGACGATCCCGCACGTCGTCAGCGACCGTCGAGCCGGCCGTTAGAGTGCTCGTCCTCGAGCTCGCTGATCAGCCCGCCCATCGAGGTCCCGAACGCGATCACGTGGCGCGGGACCTCGGAAGCAACGGCCTTCACTGCGGTGAGCGTCTGGAACTGGTCCGTCGGTGCGCTGTCGAGCGCCCACCACGACCCGTTGGGGTCATACGAGGAGCCCGCAAGCGCGTAACCCGGTCGAGAAGCGCCTGCTGCGTGACCGGGTCGGGTGAGTCGGCCGCCGCAGCGGGCCGAACCCGTGGCTGTAGAGCAGCACCGTGCCGTTCCACGGGGTCGGGACGTCGGCGATCCAGCTGCGCCGTCGGCAAGCGTGCCCGTGTAGTGGGTCGACGTCGTGGTCTGTGCGCCCGACGTGGCCGGGGTCAATGCCAGTGCCGCCACCAGCGCCGCCGCAGCGAGCGCAGCGAGTGTCTTACGTCCGATCACGAGCCCTCCCTCGATAGCCGGCGTTGTTAATCGTCAAACATATTCCTATCGCAAGCTGCTTGTCAACGGGTTGGTGGCGTAAATGCACACCCGCCGGGGGTACGCACTAATGTTGCGCCGGTGACCGGTGCGGCCATGCCCAAGCTCGGCTCGGCGGAGAAGACGGCGGCGGTTCCTCGCGTCGGATACCTCGTGTACCGCGTCGAGCGCCGGCTGCGCGCGCGTCTCGACGAGGAGATGCGGGTGCACGGCGTGTCGACGCCGGAGTACGTGACGCTCAGCCTGCTGCGGGAGCGCGACGGGCTGTCGTGCGCACAGCTCGCGCGCTGGGCGCTGGTGACCCCGCAGGCGATGAACCTCGTGATCTCCGGCCTCGAGCGGCGCCGGCTCGTGCGCCGCCGCCCGGACCCCAAGCACCGGCGGGTCCTGCGGGCGTCGGTCACGACCAAGGGCCTCGAGGTCCTCGACCGCTGCGACCGCTCGATGGACCGGATCGAGGCGGACATGCTCGGGGACCTGCCGCCCGAGACGGTCGAGGTGGTGCGAGCCGCGATGGCGTCGTTCGCGCATTCGCTCGCAGGTGACGAATCCGCCTCCACGCCCCCGTCCGCTGGGTTCACGGGGCGGGTCGCGGTAGGACCCGGGATGGCGTCGAGCGCCGCGGGCGTGAGCGACGCGAGCCTTTATTCCGGCCTGTTCGCGCACGGCGATGTCGCCGACGCCGTCGAGCGATCGCGCGCTCGTGGACGCGATGGTCGAGTTCGAGGTCGCGCTGCTGCGGGCGCTGGCGGACTCTGGAGCTTGCCCCGGTCGAGGCGGCGGACGAGCTCGCGGCGGCTTTTCACAGCGGAGGGCTCGACCTCGATCTGGCCGAGCTTGGGCGAGCCACCGGGGATCAGGGCACGCCGGTCCCAGGACTGCTGCGCTCGCTCCGCCGGCAGCTCCCACCGAGCGCGTCCGCGTACCTCCACAAGGGCGCGACGAGCCAGGACGTGGTCGACACCGCGATGATGCTCGTCACCCGGCGGGCGCTCGATCTGATCGTGGCGGACCTGTCGGCGGCCGCCGACGCCTGCGCGGGGTTGGTCGAGCGACACCGCGGGGCGATCCAGCCCGGGCGGACGCTGCTCCAGCAGGCGCTGCCGATCACGTTCGGCCTCAAGGCCGCGGAGTGGTTGGCGGGACTCGACGGGTCGGTCGGCCGGGCTTGCGGAGGTTCGGGAGCACGAGCTTGCTTTGCAGTTCGGAGGGGCGGTCGGCACGTTGGCGAGCCTCGGCGATCGCGGCCTCGACGTGGCCGCCGAGCTGGCCGCCAGCTGCGCCTGCCCGCACCCGATCTCCCGTGGCACACGATCCGGCTGCGGCCGGTCCGGATCGCGTCGGCGCTCGGAGCCGCGCTCGGAGTGACCGGGAAGATCGGACGCGACGTCGTGCTGCTCGCGCAGACGGAGGTCGCCGAGGTGGTCGAGGGCGGCGGCGCCGGGACGCGGGGGCTCCTCGACGATGCCGCACAAGCGCAACCCGGTCGGCGCGATCGGGCTCGTCGCGTGCGCGCAGCGCGCCCCCGGTCTGGTGGCGACGATGTTCGGGGCGATGATGCAGGAGCACGAGCGCGGCGCCGGGCCGTGGCAGGCCGAGTGGGAGACGTTGCCGGCGCTGCTGCGGCTGACCGGGTCGGCGGCGGCGCTCGTTCGCGGAGCTGCTCGCCGGACTCGAGGTAGACGCTGAGAAGATGCGGTCCGACATGGACCTGATGGGTGGGTTGGTGATGAGCGAGAGCGTGGCGGCGGCGCTGGCGCCGGCGCTGGGCCGCGCGGACGCGCAGGACCTGGTCGAGCAGGCCGCGCGTCGCTCGGTGGAGTCAGGCCGTGCCTTTCGAGACGTGCTGCTCGAGTTGCCCGAGGTCGCCGAGTCGCTCGGTTCGGACGGGGTGGACGCCGCGCTCGACCCGGACGACGTATCTCGGGGTCGCGGCCGAGCTGATCGACCGAGCGCTGGCGGGGCATCGTGCCGGTTGAGGTGCACCACGAGTTCCGCGGCAAGCGGGGCTCGCCGGCGCTCGTGTTCACTGGGTCGCTCGGCACCGATCTCACGATGTGGGAGCCGCAGGCGGAGCTGCTCAAGCCGCGCTTCTGCACGCTTCGCTACGACATCCGGGGCCACGGGTCCTCGCCGGTTCCGCCAGGGCCGTACTCGATCGCCGATCTAGGCGGCGATTTCGCTCGCGCTGCTCGACCGGCTGGGGATCGAGCGCGCGTCGCTGTGCGGGCTGTCGATCGGCGGGATGATCAGCATGTGGGTCGCCGCGCACGCCCCCGAGCGGGTCGAGCGCCTCGTCCTGTGTTGCACCTCGGCTCAGCTCGGCCCCGCGTCGGCCTGGCATGAGCGGGCGGCGATCGTGCGCGCCGAAGGTGTCGGGGCGGTCGCCGACGCGGTTCTCGGTCGCTGGTTCACCGCGGGGTTCGCGGCCGCGCGTCCGGACGTGATCGAGCGGATGCGGGGGATCCTGACCGCGACCCCGCCGGAGGGCTACGCCGGCTGCTGCGAGGCGATCGCGGAGATGGACCTCACCCCCGATCTGCCTTCGATCGCCGCGCCCACCCTCGTCATCGCGGGCGAGCAGGATCCGTCGACGCCGCCCGAGCACGGCCGGCGGATCGCGGAGCTGATCCCGGGCGCGCGGTTCGAAGTGATCTCGCCTGCCGCCCACCTGGCGACGATCGAACGGCCCGATCTGACCACGGCCATGATCCTGAGGTTCCTGACTGAAGGGAGGGGCGAGGAGTGAGCGACTTCGATGTCGGAATGAAGACGCGCCGGGAGGTGCTCGGAGACGAGCACGTCGACCGCGCCAGCGCCACCGCCGGCAGCTTCGGCGCGCCGTGGCAGGAGTTCATAACGCGCTATGCGTGGGGCGGCGTATGGTCCCGTCCCGGGCTGGACCGCCGGACGCGGAGCGCGATCACGCTCGCGGCGCTGATCTCGATGCGTGCCGAGAACGAGGTGGGCATGCACGTCCGCGCGGCCTTGCGGAACGGTCTGACGGTCGAGGAGATCAACGAGATCTTCATCCACACGGCGGTATACGCGGGGGTGCCGGCGTCGAACTCGGCCCTGGCCATCGCGCGCAAGGTCCTCGAGGAGGAGGGTGCCATCCCGCCCGCGATCGAGTGAAATCGGCCTCCACCCGCCCCCGTTACGGGCTGCTGGGCAACCCCGGGCGGCGGCCTATACTTGCCACACCCAACGATCTAGGGAGCTGGACGTGCAGGAGATGGTCATCTACGGGGTTAGCTTCGACATGGTTGGAAAGCAGCCGATCGTGCTGTTGAAGACCGTCGAAAACAACAAGTTCCTGCCGATCTGGATCGGCCATCCCGAGGCAGCCGCGATCCTGATGAAGCTCCAGGGTGCGTCGACGCCGCGGCCGATGACGCACGACCTGCTGTCCGACGTCCTCGGCGAGCTCGACGTCGAATGCACCCGCGTCGCCGTGACCGAGCTGCGCGAGAACACGTTCTACGCGTCGATCAGCCTGCGGGTCAACGGCCGCGAGCTCGAGATCGACTCGCGCCCAAGCGACGCGCTGGCGTTGGCGGTCCGCGCCGGCGCCCCGATCTACGCCGCCGACGAGGTCATCGCCGAGTCCGCGATCGAGTTCGAGCACGAGGTCGAGGACACCGAAGAGGTCGTCGAGAAGTTCAAGGACTTCCTCGACCACGTGACGCCGGAAGACTTCGCCGGCGAGTAGGGCCGCCACGCGAGGCCGACCCTCGCCGGCCCCGGATCGCGGCCACGATAACCCCGCACTCGACGCCGGCCGCTTACCGAGCGTCAACAAACCCGTGCCATAACGGGCCGAATATGCATTCGGCTCCCGTGGGCTGCCGAATGTTCGGTTATTGGTGTACCTCGGGCGTCAGCGCGCCGGCCGCCTCGACGATCCGTCCGATCAGCTCGTCGAACCCGATTCCCGGCGGCGTCGGCCGACTGGGGCAGCAGGCTCGTCTCGGTCAGCCCCGGGATCGAGTCGGCCTCGAGCACGTACAGCTCGTCGGTCCCCGACTCAAGCATCAGGTCTACCCGCGCGAATCCGGACAGGCCGAGCAGCGCGTAGACCTCGAGCGCGATCGCGCTCGCGCGCGCCTCGATCGCGTCGTCCAGCGACGCCGGGCACACGAACCGGGTCCGGCCGATCTCGTAGCGGGACTCGAAGTCGTAGAAGTCCTCCTGCTCGGGTACGGCCTCGACGATCGGCAGCGCCCGCGGTGCGCCCGCCTCGTCGATCACCGACACCGCCAGGTCGCGGCCCGCGACGTAGCGCTCGAGCAGCACCTTGCGGTCGTAGGAGAACGCGGCGATCAGCGCGCCTGGGACATCCGAGGGCGTCCGGGCGAACTTGATCCCGAGCGCCGATCCCTGCCCGGCCGGCTTGACCACGATCGGGAACTGCAGCCGCTCCTCGATCGCCGGCAGCGCCTGCGCCGCGCCCAGCTCGCGGAACGCGGTCTCGCTGAACGCGTAGAAGTCCGGCGTCGGGATCCCGGCGTCGCGCATGGCGTGCTTGGCGAGCACCTTGTCGGCGGCCCGGATGCAGGCCGACACGCCCGAGCCGGTGTGGGGGATCCCCATCACCTCGAGCAGCTCCTGCACGGTCCCATCCTCGCCCTCGCGGCCGTGGAGCGCGACGAACGCCAGATCCGGCCGGTCAGCAGTGAGGCGATCGACGAGATCCGCGCCGACGTCGATCGGGACGATCGCGTGGCCGAGGCGCTCGAGCGCGTCCTCGACTCTCGCGCCCGATTTCAGCGATACCTGCCGCTCGAGCGAGCGGCCGCCCTTCAGCACCGCAATGCGACTCACCTACGCCCGCTTACGCCGTAGCTGAAGAACGTTCGCCGCCTCGTTGGCGGCGCGGGGCGGCGGGTCGGCGCGCACCGGGTCGGCGCGCACCGGGTGCCGCCGCGGGGCCGGCTTCGATGCGGTGCCGGTCAGCGTGCCGTATAGCTCGACCTGCTCGCGCACGATCTCGCCGAGCCGCTTCAGCCCCTCGCGGATGTCATCCACTCCCACGCCCGAGAAGTTCAGCCGCATCGACGAGCCGCCGCGCCCGTCGACGTATGCGGCCCGGCCCGGCACGAACGCGACGTGCTCCTCGAGCCCGCGCGCCAGCAGGTCGGTGGTGTCGATGTAGTCGGGGAGCGTCGCCCAGATGAATAGCCCGCCCTGTGGATGGGTCCACTCGGCCTCGCGCGGGAAGTACTCGGCGAGCGCGTCGAGCATCACATCGCGCCGGCGGCGATAGATCTCGATCAGCGACCGCACGTAGTCCTCCCACGAGGGCGGCCGGTCGATTCAAAGTACGCCGAGACGAAGTACTGGGAGATCGATGACGAGCACAGGTCGGCCGCCTGCTTGCCCAGTTTCATCTTCGACAGCACCGGCGCCGGCGCCACCGTCCACCCCAGGCGCACTCCGGGGGAGAGGATCTTCGAGAACGTGCCCGCGTAGATGATGAATTCCGCATCGAGCGAGCGCAGAGTGGGGAGCGGGGCGCCCTCGTAGCGGAGCAGGCCGTAGGGGTTATCCTCGAGCACGAGCAGTTCGCGCTCGGACGCGATCCGGACGAGCTCGTGGCGGCGCTCGAGCGACAGCGTCACGCCCGCGGGGTTGTGGAAGTTCGGGACCGTGTAGATGAACTTCGGGCGCCGGCCGGAGCGCTCGAGCTCGTCGAGCGTGGCTTCGAGCTCGTCGGTCCGCATCCCGTCCCGGTCCATCGTCACCTGCACGACTTCGCCTGATAGGTGCAGAACGTCGGGACCGCGCCCGGGTACGTGGGGGCTTCGCAGATCACCACGTCGCCGGGGTCGAGCAGCGTCTTGCAGACCAGGTCGATCACCTGCTGGCCGCCCGTGGTGACCAGCACCTCGTCCTCGTCGACCTCCATCGCTTCCGCGCGCATCACCTCGGCGATGCAGTGCTTTACGACCGCGAGGCCCTCGGTCGGTCCGTACTGAAGCGCTCGCGCGCACGAGCTGGCGGCGACCCTGCTCATCAGCGAGGCGTAGGAGTCAGGCGGGAAGGTCGAGGTGTCGGGCAGCCCGCCGGCCAGCGAGATTACGTCGTCGCGCTCGGTCAGCGCCATCAGATCGCGCATCGCGGAGGACTTCATGACCTTGGTCCGCTCCGCGAACAGCGCGCCGTAGCGCTCGATGTCCCGGGCTGTGGATCGCGGCTGTTTTATTGGGGGCCCGCCCACCCCGCCCACCCCGCTCACACTGCCCCGTCCTCTATCGTCACGGTCGGTCACGGTACAGCAAGGTGCACCTCTTCTTTGACATCTGCACGGGCATGGGCGTCGCCGGCGCGGTCGGCGTCCGTCCGTTCCTGCCCGCGCTGGTCGCCGGTGGGCTCGCCGCCGCCAACGTCGAGATCCACTTCAACAGCACGAGCTTCTTTTTCCTGCAGAGCGTCCCGTTCCTGCTTGGAATGGCCGTCGGCGCGATCGTGCTGGCGCTGATCGAGCGCCGGCGGATCGAACCCCAGGCGCTCACGATCGTGCTCGCCGTGATCAGCGCCGCGATCGGGGCGCTGTGGTTCGCGGGCGCGCTGGACCACAACCACTACACGGATTGGCCCGGCTTGATCGCCGGCGTGATCTGCGCGGTGATCGGGATCCTCGCCACGCGGCCGCTGCTGCTGCGGGTCCGCGCCAGGCTCGACCCGGAGGCCGCCTCGGCGGTGCCGCTGTACGCCGAGGCGTTCGGTGTGGTGCTGGCGGCGTTGTCGGTCGTCGCCCCGCCGGTCGGCCTTGTCGGGCTGCTGTTCCTGCTGTGGCTGCTGATCGCCGGGCGTCGGCGCGCCGACCAGAAGTACGCGGGCCTGCGGATTCTCCGTTGACGCCCCAGACCGGGGACGATTGACCCATGAGCGCGCCGAAGAAGCTTGTCCTAGTCGTCATCGACGCGCTCAAGCCGTCGATGCTCGAGCGCGCGATCGCGAACGGCCGCGCGCCGGCGCTGGCCCGGATCCGTCGCGACGGCTGCTACGTCGACGATTGCGTGGCCGCGTTCCCGTCTGTGACGCCGGTATGCGCGGCGACGATCACCACCGGTGCCGGGCCCGACGGCCACTGGATCCCGAGCATGAACTGGTACCACCGGGAGGAGGGGCGATACGTGGAATACGGCTCGAGCTTCAGCGCCTCGCGCCAGTTCGGGGTCTTGCGCTCGTTGACCGACACCGTCTACCGGATGAATGCCGAGCACCTCTCTCCAGAGGTCGAGACGGTCTATGAGTCATTGGACGATGCCGAAGTCCGCACGGCCGGCACGACCTACCTGATCTACCGGGGTCGGTTTGAGCACGAGGTGTCCAACGAGACCGCTCTGGCCCGGATCGTCACGTCCACGCTGTTCCGCCGGACGATCCTCGGACCGCGCGAGCTGTTCTATGCCGACCTGTACGCCAGTCGCAAGACCGGCTGCCGCGGCCAGCTTGGGATGCCGGGGATCCGCGATCAGCACACCGGATGCGTGGGGGCATACCTGGTCGAGAACGATCTGTTCGACTTCATGCTGTTCTCGCTCCCCGACAACGACGCCTGGTCCCACAAGAACGGACCGCATGCGCAGGTGACCTCGATCGGGGCGGCCGACCGTCAGCTCGAGCGTCTGATGCACGCGGCCGGCGGGCCCGACGCGTTCCTCGACGAGCACGCGGTGATCGTCACCTCCGACCACTCCCAGGCGGCCGTCGAGGAGCGGATCCGGCTCGATCGGGCATTCGCGGAGTTCGACGTGGCGACCCGCAGCGCCTCGCGATCGGTCGGCGCGGAGGTCGCTTTGAGTCCTGCCCAGCGGGCCGCGATGATCTATGCGCTCGACTTGGACCGACGCGACGAGCTAGTCGCGCGGTCGGTCGAGGCGGTCCGCGAGGTCGACGGGGTCGACCTGATCCTGTGGCTCACGGGACCTGCTGGTGGGGAGGAGGCGGTCGTCCGCAGTCGCCGCGGCGAGCTCCGGTTCGCGCCCGGTGATCAGGTGGAGGACGATCGCGGCGGACGCTGGAACGTCGATGGCGACCTGTCGGCACTCCTGGGAGAGGTCCAGGACGGGCGCTTTCTCTGCAGCGAATACCCGGACGCGCTCGCCCGGGTCTGGTCGGCGCTGAAATGCCCGACCGCTGGGGACGTGTTGCTGTCGGCGTCGCCCGGCTACGAGTTCGTCGACTGGGGAGGAGCCGACCACGTCGGGGGAGGCAGCCATGGCTCGCTGCATCGCTCGGATTCGCTCGGCGCGCTGCTTTGGTGCGGCACCGGCCCGGCCTCGGCGTCGGTCCGGGCACGATGGTCGCTGCGCGACGTGGCCCCGATGGTTCGGGAGCATTTTGCGATTAGAGACGGGGTCTCCCGGTTAGGTGGAGCTGGCGAGACTCGGTTAGGAGCCGATTAGTTGGCGTCGAACTCTTACGCTCGGTCGACATCACGCCGATACATTTCCGCGAATGCCTGAGGAGCTGACAACGACTGTCGAGCTGCCGACCCCGGTCCGCGCCCACCGGGGCGTCGGCCAGCCGCTGGTGCGCGTGCGCGCCGGGATCCGCCATCCTCACAATTGGCTGCAGCTGGGTCGTTTCGGCGCGGTGGGGGCGAGCGGCTACGTCGTTAACCTGGCTGTATTCGCCGCCTGCGTCCATCTGATCGGGATCGATTACCACCTCTCGGCGGTGATCGCGTGGGCCGTCTCGGTGCTGAACAACTTCTGGCTGAACCGCCACTGGACGTTCGACGCCAAGCAGGACCATCCGGTCAAGCAGGCGGTCCGGTTCTTCACCGTCTCCCTGGTCGCGTTCGGCTTCACCTACGTGGTGTTGGTCGTGCTGGTCGACGCCGGCTTGATGAAGGTGGCCGCCCAGGCGATCGCGATCGCGGCCGGCACGCCGCTGTCGTTCATCGGGCAGAAGCTTTGGAGCTTCAAGGCCTAGACGCCGCGCCGCGCCCGAAGCCCTGGGCGCTTGTTGTAGCCATTCTGATCGCCGCGATCCTGGCCGGCGTTGTTCCGGCGGGGGCGAGCGCGGCCGTCACGGTCACGAAAACCGTCACGACCACGGTGGCCGCGTCGGACACGCCCGTGCTCGTGACCCAGACGAACGTCCCGCCGAAGGGATTCCGGCTAACCGCGTCGCAGGTCGAGAAGATCGCCGCCGCGACGTTGACGATCAAGGCGGAGCTCAAGCGCCACCCGAACGCGATCCCATACGAGTACACCAAGGGCGCGGGTCAGTGGCAGGTCAGCTGGTTCTCCTCGGGCAAGAAGCAGGTCGAGCTCGCTCAGGTCTACATCGATGACGCGACCGCGAGCGTCACCCAGGTCTGGACGGGCTTCCAGGTGGCCTGGACGATGGCGCGCGGGTATCCGGGCGCGTTCGGGCGCCGGGTCAACTCCTGGTACGTGTGGATCCCGCTATGCGTGCTGTTCATCGCACCGTTCCTGCCGTGGCGCCGCCGGAGGCTGCCCGGCGGCGGGCGCGAGCGGCGCGCCTGGTCGCTGCTGCACCTCGACCTGCTCGCGCTGCTCGGTCTGTCGATCTCGCTCGCGCTGTTCAACACCGGAAAGATCGGGCTGTCCACGCCGGCGATCTACCCGTTCATGCTGTACCTGCTCGTGCGCATGCTGCTGTTGGGGTTCGGCCGCGGGCGGCCGCGCCGGCCGCTCCGGCTGTTCGTGCCGGTCTCGTGGCTGGCGATCGGAGTGATCTTCCTGGTCGGGTTCCGGGTCGGCCTGAACGTCGTCAACTCGAACGTGATCGACGTCGGCTACGCCGGCGTGATCGGGGCCAACAAGATCCTGCACGACCAGCCGCTGTACGGCAATTGGCCCAAGGACAACTCCCAGGGCGATACCTACGGGCCGGTCGCTTACTACGCCTACGTCCCGTTCCGGATGATCTTCGGGTGGAGCGGCACCTGGGACGATCTACCCGCGGCGCACGCTGCCGCGATCGTGTTCGACCTGCTGACCCTGCTATGCCTGTATTGGCTGGGAAGGCGGGTCCGGGGACCGACGTTGGGCGTCGTGCTCGCGTACGCGTGGGCCGCGTACCCCTTCACGCTTTGGACGCTCAGCTCGAACACCAACGACGCGCTGGTGGCGCTGCTGCTGGTCGTCGCTTTGCTTGTCATAACGTCTGCGCCGGCGCGCGGGGTCGTGGGAGCACTCGCCGGCCTGACCAAGTTCGCGCCTTTTGCCCTCGCGCCGCTGCTGCTACGTGGAGTCGGCCCGCCCCCGACCCGTCGCCAGATCGTGCGCTTTGTTCTGGCGTTCGGTCTAACCGTCGTGGTCGCGATGCTGCCGGTGATCCTCCATAACAACTGGCACGCGTTCTGGCACGACACGATCTCCTACCAAGCCGGCCGTACCTCGCCGTTCTCGATCTGGGGACTGTGGGGTGGGCTCGGCGTCGAACAGCACCTGGTTCAGGGCGCCACCGTGGCGCTCGCACTCGCGGTCATGTTCGTTCCGCGCCGGCGCGGGGTGATCGAGGTCGCCGCGCTCGGCGCCGCGATCCTGATCGCGCTCCAGCTCGGCGCCGGCTACTGGCTGTACTCCTACATCGTCTGGTTCTTCCCGTTGGTGGTCGTGGCGGTGTTCGGGAGCTTCCCGTCCGAGCTCGAGCACGCGCTGGGGGAGTCGGCGGCGGATAGTGGGGCCGAGCCCGTGCCGCTCGCGGTCGCCGGCGCCTGATCGCCGGCGCAGTTGCGGGTCCGCGGCGTCTCTGAGGCGGCCGATGGTCGAACGGCGGGCAGCTGAAAGGGTGGGGCGGACTGAGCGAGGATCGGCCGGCGCAAGAAAACCTGCATAACACGCCAAGGGACGCAATCCCCGCCGACGTTGGCGTGTGAGGCATGTGGGGCATGCGTTCTACGCCGCGGTCCGGCGGCTGGCGATCCGTTGGCGCGTTATGCATGCTCCGGGCGGTAACACGGACCGCTCCCGCGGAGCGCCGCGGTGCCGCGGGACACCCCAGATGGCCGCCGGACCCCCTCAGGCGCCAGCCTTTATCCGCCGGCGGAGCTCGAGCCGGGAAGCTCCGGTCAGGCGCCTCGGCCGCGCTGACGAACCAGCCGCTCAGACCACGCCCGGCGCCGGCAACAGCACCTGCTCGATCGATTCGGCTCGCATCGACTCGCCGGCGCGGATCACGACCCCGTTCAACCACGGATCCTCGGACGACGTCTCGAACCGGATCGGCATCTGCGTGACCATCGAGGTGAGCGCCTGGTCGCGGTTGACCCCGATCACGCCACCGCGCGGCCCGGTCATCCCTACGTCGCTGATGTAGGCGGTCCCGCCGGGCAGGATCCGGGCGTCAGCGGTCGGCACGTGGGTGTGCGTTCCGACCACCGCGGTAACGCGCCCGTCGAGGTGCCAGCCCATCGCGACCTTCTCGCTGGTCGCCTCCGCGTGCATGTCGACCAATACGTGATCGACCTTGCCCGACAGCGCATGCAGCGCAGAATCCGCTTCGGGAAACGCCGGCCGGCCGGCCTTCATGAACAGGTTGCCCGATAACGAGATCACGCCCAGCCGGCCACCGGAATCGCTCCTCACCACGCACGACCCGTGACCGGGCTGGCTCGCGAGGAAGTTCGCGGGTCGCAGGATCCGCTCCTCCTCGTCCAAATACGAATAAACCTCCCGGTGGCGGTACGTGTGGTTCCCCAGCGTGATCACGTCGACGCCCGCCGCAAGCATCTCACGAGCGATCTTCGGGGTGATGCCGACGCCACCGGCGGCGTTCTCGCCGTTGACCACGATGAAGTCGGGCGCGTACCGGTCCCGCAGCGACGGCAGCAGCGCCAGCAGCGTCCGCTTGCCGAGGCCGCCGACGACGTCGCCGATGAACAGGATGGAAACCGTTTCACTCACGTCTTGTTGGTGCTCATACTTCCAGTTGCATGAGTTGGAGGTTCCCCAGGCGACCGGGCGGCGCACCGTCCACCGCCGGCGAGGGCAGCGAGCCAACCGGCTCCGACAGTCTCGGCGACGCGCCCCACCACCTGGGTGAGGCGCCAGGCGACATGAGCCAGGCTGCCGACCCGGCCGATCGTCCGCCCGTCGGGTCCGGATTGCCGCGTGGAAACGCGGGCGTCCCACAGCCACCGGTAGTGGTGCCGCGCTGGATCCAGCTGGTGATTCTGCCGCTGGCCCTCCTCGGCCTGTGGGCGCTCGCGCGCGCCACTGGCACGGTGCTCCTGATCCTGCTCGGTGCGAGCACGATCGCCCTGATCCTCAATCCGGTGGTCAAGCTGCTCGCCCGGCGCCGGATCCCCCGCGGGCTCGCGATCCTGCTCGTATATCTGGCCGGGATTGCGTTCGTCGGCGGGATCGGCGTGCTGCTGGCGAACCCGGTCAGCACCCAGGTCGGCCACCTCGAGAAGGACGTTCCGCACTTCGTCGATCAGGCCAACCGCGACCTCGCGAGCCTCCAGCGCTGGCTGAACGCTCGAGGGATCAACGTGCAGATCCAGCGCCAGGGCCACACCGCCCTCCAGACGCTCGCGGCCCAGATCGAGAAGCGCTCGAGCGACATCGTGTCGTTCTCCCAAGACGTGCTGACGAAGATCGTCACCACGTCGTTTGACCTCGTTCTCACGTTCGTCCTGTCGATCTACCTGTTGGTCTACGGGGAGCAGATCGGAGACCTCGTGCGCCGGATCATGCCGCCGGGCGACGGGACGCCCGAGGACGACTTCCCGCTGCTCGTCCAGCGCGCGGTGTACGGCTACGTCCGCGGACAGTTCCTGTTCAGCCTGATCATGGGGGCGAGCGCGGCGATCGCGCTGTGGATCTTCGGCCTGATCGGGATCTTCCCCGACGGCTCGCGGTACGCGGTGTTCTTCGGGGCGTTCTACGGGCTGATGGAGTTCATCCCGTACATCGGGCCGATCATCGGGCCCCTGCCGGCGATCCTGGTGGCGCTGTTCGTCAACCCGATCAGCGCGGTCTGGGTGACCCTCCTGTTCGTCGCCCTCCAGCAACTCGAGGGGCACTTCGTGGCCCCTCAGGTGTTCCGGATCTCGCTGCGGATCAACCCGATCCTGATCATCCTCGGGCTGCTGATCGGCTGGACGCTCTACGGCATCGCCGGCGCGCTCCTGGCGCTGCCGATCGCCACCGTGATCCGCCAGACCGTGCTGTACCTCCGGCGGCATCTCGTGCTCGAGCCGTGGGGACCGCTCGGCGGCTCGGGCGTCCTCGCGACCGGACTCGAACGATGTCCGGACTGCGGCGCCGCGGCCGGCCCCAACGACGCATACTGCCGCTCGTGCGGGACCCCGCTCGAGCCGCAGGTGAAGCTCCCTGGTTAGCCACAGAAACTCATCCCCGGTTAGCCGCCACAAAAAACCCATCGGTAGCCTGAAGCGAGTTGTCCATCGGCATCCAAACGGGCGAACCCACGGCCACGGTGGCGGCCCGGGGGCTGACCAAGCACTTCGGCGCGAGGACCGCCCTGGATCGGATCAGCTTCGAGCTCTACCCCGGCGAGGTGGTGGCGATCATCGGTCCCAACGGCGCCGGCAAGACCACGCTGCTCTCCATCCTCGCCGGCGCGCTCGAGCCGAGCGAGGGCGAGGTCGCGCGGGCGTCCGGCAAGCGCTTCGGCTGGGTGCCGCAGGAGCCCGCGCTGTACTCCAAGCTTTCCGTTGCCGAGAACCTGCGGCTGTTCGCCCGGCTGGAGCGCGTCGCCGATCCCGAGGAAACCGTCACGCGGATGCTCGCCCAGACCGGCCTCGAGGACCGGGCCGATGAGGAGGTCGGCCGCCTCTCGGGCGGGAACCAGCAGCGCGTGAACATCGCGATCGGCCTCGTGTCTGAGCCACCCGCCCTGCTGCTCGACGAGCCGTCGGCCGCGCTGGATCCGCGCCAGCGTGAGCGGCTGTGGGAGTTCATCGGCGCCCGCGCCGGCCACGGCACCACGATCGTGTTCTCGACCCACAACGTCGCCGAGGCCGAGCGCTACGCGGGCCGGGTGCTGGTCCTGGGCGACGGCGAGCTGCTGTTCACCGGCACCCCCGCTGAGCTCGAGCGGGCGGTGAGCGAGCCCGGGCTTGGCCCCGCCCCCGACTCGGACCGCACCGCCGCAGCGCCCGCCCCAGCCGCAGCGTCCGCCCCAGCCGCAGCGTCCGCCCCCGCCGCGGGACCCGCCGCCGGCGACTTCGAGACCGCGTTCGTCCGGTTCCTTCGCGACCGCGGCCACTGAACCGTGCGCTGGCTGCTCGTCAAAGACCTTCAGATCCTCAAGCGCTCGCCGCTGCTCGTCGGCTTGCTCGTCGTGTACCCGATCGCGATCGCGCTGATGATCGGCTTTGCGCTCTCGAGTCCTCCGGGCAAGCCGAAGGTGGCGCTGCTCAACCAGGTGCCCGCCGGCCATGGCGAGCTCACCTTCGGGAACCAGAAGATCAACATCTCCAAGTACGCGAGCCAGCTCTATCAGTCGATCGACCCGATCAAGGTCAACTCGCGCGCGGAGGCGATCGACAAGGTCAAGAGCGGTCAGGCGGCGGCGGCGCTGATCATCCCCGCCGACATCATCTCCCAGATCAACAGCCTGATCACCCAGGGCGTCGGCACCCCGACGGTCGAACTGCTCCTGAACACCAAGGATCCGATCGA
The DNA here is from genome assembly GCA_963849675.1 of uncultured Solirubrobacterales bacterium. Lineage (GTDB taxonomy): Bacteria > Actinomycetota > Thermoleophilia > Solirubrobacterales > Solirubrobacteraceae > Palsa-465. Next base: position 458,986 of record CAWKIW010000003.1, read on the forward strand.
GCGGCAGTTCGCCGACCAGGCGATCAGCGCTCGCGTGGCCCAGGTCCAACAGGTTGTGTCCAAGCAGGTGCTGCGGGTGGCGGTGGCCGACCTGCAGGAGACCCTCAACGGCGGGACGCTCCAATTCCTCGGCCAGAACGTGCCCCTGCTCGGTTTGAAGAACTCCCGCACGATCGTCCAGGGAACGATCGCGTCGCTCCCCAAGGACTCGCCGCTCGTGCCGGCGCTCAGACAGGTGGTCAACTTCGCCACTCTGGCGATCGACGGGCTCGGGTTCGCGACGCCGGTGCTGAGCTCGATCGGGTCTCCGCTGACCGTCCACACAACCGACCTGGCCGGGAGGACAACTCCGACGGCCACGTATGCCGCCGCGATCGCTGTGATCGTGTCGCTGATGTTCGTGGGCGTGCTGCTCGCCGCCGCGCTGCTCGCGCTCGAGCGCTCAGAGCACACCTACTCGCGTCTGGTGCGGGGACTGGTCGGGCCGAGCGGGTTGCTATCGGAGAAGATCACGGTGTCCGCAGCGAGCGCCACCGCGGTGACGCTCGTGATGGCCGCGCTCGTGTCGCTGTTCGTGCACCTGGACTGGGGCCGGTTCCCGCTGTGGATCGCGGCACTGGCGCTCGGCGGCCTCGCGTTCGCGGCCCTCGGCGTGGCCATCGGCGGCCTCGCGCGCGAGGTCAGCGTCGCCTCGCTGATGGCGTTCCTCGTGTCGCTCCCGATCGCGTTCGTGGCGCTCGTACCGGGCGACGCGGTCTCCGGCACGCTCAAGTCGATCCTCGACGCCATCTCGTTCGTGTTCCCGTTCAAGGCGGCGCTCCAGGCGGTCGGGAACGCGTTCAGCGGCACGGCGCCGGGCATCGGCTGGCCGCTGGTGCACCTCGCGGTGCTCACGCTCGCGTTCGGCGCGCTTGCACGGCTCGCGATGAAGCGCTTCGCCTGACGCCTGGTCGCGGAGCGCCGCTACGGATTGACCATGCGGCGGAACAGCACCGCGCAGATCACTGCCACGATGATCGAAACCACCGGCAGCGTGTAGCCGATCGCGCCGACGACCGCCAGCACCAGCGACACCACGGCCACGGCGCCGGCGACGCCTCCGGTCACCACTAGTTGATAGGCGCGCCGCTCGCGGGACCGGCGGGGTGTGTAGTTGCCACGCTTCTGGATATCGGCCACGGATGGCAGCGTAGCGCGGCCGTGCCGTACTTTGTTAGCCAAATGCCCGATACGCGCTACATCCTCTTCTACGACTACGTCTCGGACGTCCTCGAGCGACGCGCGCCGCACCGCGACGCGCACCTCGCGCAGATTCGCGCCGCCAAGGACGACGGACGCATCCTGATGGCCGGCCCCCTCGGTGACCCGCCGCACGGCGCGGCGATCGTGTTCGCGGACCGTGCGGCGGCCGAGGCGTTCCCGGAGTCGGACCCCTACGTGACGAACGGCCTGGTCACGGACTGGCAGGTCGACTCCTGGGCGCTCGTCGCATAGGCCGAGCCGCGTCGCGCGGGCCCACCCACCGACTCCCTGCCTCGCCCCAGGGCCAGGGGTATGCTCAAACCCGATGCCGTTTCCGCAAACCCGTCTCCGCCGGCTGCGAGCCACGGGCGCGCTCCGCGGCCTGGTTCGCGAGACGAACCTGAGCGCCTCGGACTTCGTCTACCCGATGTTCGTCGCGCACGGGGTCGACCGCCGCGAGCCGATCGAGGCGATGCCGGGCGTCGATCGCCTGTCGATCGCGCACGCCGTCGACGAGGCCGCGGAAGCGAAAGCCCTGGGAATCCCCGCGGTGCTGCTGTTCGGGCTGCCGGCGGCCAAGGACGAGGAAGGCTCGGGCGCCTGGGACGACGAGGGGATCGTCCAGCTGGCCACGCGAGCGATCAAGGAGCAGCATCCGGACCTCCTCGTGATCACCGACCTGTGCCTGTGCGAGTACACGAGCCACGGCCACTGCGGAGCGCTGCGAAGCGACGGGACCGTGGACAACGACGCGACGCTGGAGCTCCTCGCCCGTGCCGCAACCTCTCAGGCGAGGGCCGGCGCCGACATCGTCGCGCCCAGCGACATGATGGACGGCCGCGTCGGCATGATTCGCCACGCCCTCGACGACGAAGGCCACGTCGACACCCCGATCCTCGCCTACTCGGCCAAGTTCGCCTCCGCGTTCTACGGCCCGTTCCGCGAGGCCGCGGACTCGGCGCCGGCGTTCGGCGACCGGCGCGGCTACCAGATGGATCCCGGGAACGGCGACGAGGCGGTCCGCGAGGCCAAGCTTGACGTCGAAGAGGGGGCGGACATCGTGATGGTGAAGCCGGCGCTCCCGTACCTCGATCTGATTCACCGCATCAAAGCCGAAACGCAAATGCCGCTGGCCGCCTACAACGTCAGCGGCGAGTACGCGATGGTCAAGGCCGCTGCGGCGGCGGGCTATCTCGACGAGCGCGCCACGGTGCTCGAGGCCTTGACCTGCATCCGTCGCGCCGGGGCCGACATCGTCATCACCTACCACGCCAAGGAGGCGGCGCGATGGCTTCAATAAGCCAGGCAGGATCTGGCTTCGGTCCCAAGTTGCGTTCACGCAAGCACGGCGCCGCGGCCCCGCTCGACGATCTCGACAAGCGCCTGCTGAACCTCATGCAGGGCAGCTTCCCGATCGCCCCGCGGCCGTACCAGCATGTCGCGAACGAAGCGGGCATCGCCGAAGCGGAGGCAATCGACCGGGTCAAGCAGCTCCTCGACGAACGCATCATCCGCCAGATCACGCCGATTTTCGACACCCGCGCGCTCGGCTACTCCTCGATGCTGGTCGCGGCCAAGGTCGACCCTGAAAACCCCTGGCGCGCCGCGAACATCATCAACGCGCACCCCGGTGTCTCCCACAACTACCTGCGAAACCACGAGTTCAACATCTGGTTCACGATCGCCACCGAGCCGGACTCGCCGCTCGGACTCGACGGAACCCTCGAGACCCTCGCCAAGGAAGCCGGCGCCGAGTCGGTCCGCCAGCTCCCGACGCTCAAGCTGTTCAAGATCCGGATGGACCTCGAGATGGAGGGCGGGACCGAGGCGCTTGCCAAGGCGGTCGAGGTGGCACCTCCGGCCGAGACAGAAAAACAGCCCTACGGCGAGTTCGACATCGCGGTCATCCGAGCCACGCAGGGCGACATGCCGGTAATCCCAGAGCCGTACGCACCCGCCGCCGAAAAACTGAACATCTCCCAGGACCGGCTCCTCGCCCACCTGCAGCAGATGCAGGAGCGCCGGCTGCTGCGCCGCGTCGCGGCGATCCTGTTCCACCGCCGCGCCGGTTTCAGCGCGAACGGAATGGGCGTATGGAAGGTGCCCGACGAGCGGATCATGGAAATCGGTCCGCGGATGGCCGCGTTCCGCGGGATCTCCCACTGCTACCAGCGCCCGACCTACAAGGACTGGCCGTACTCGGTCTTCACGATGGCGCACGGCCGCTCGAAGGACGAGTGCGACGCGATTCTCGACTCGATCGCGGCCCAGACCGGGATCGACGAGCGCGCGACCCTCTATTCCTCGACCGAGTTCAAGAAGATCAGGCTCCTCTACTTCACCGACGAGTACCGAGCTTGGGAACGCGAGCACGCGGACGTGTGACCGCCCCGCCTTCGACCACGTCGCGCTCGTCCGAGATCTACCGCCGCGCGCTCGCGCTGTTGCCGGGCGGGGTGAATTCTCCCGTGCGGGCGATGCGGTCGATCGGACGCGAGCCGATCTTCATCGCCTCGGGTCACGGCTCGAAGATCCTCGACGTCGACGGGAACGAGTACGTCGACTGGGTGTCCTCGTGGGGGCCGCTGATCCTCGGCCACGCCGACTCGGACGTCGTCGCGGCGGTCACGGAGGCGGCGACCCGCGGCACGACGTTCGGGGCGCCGACCGCCGGCGAGGTCGAGCTCGCCGAGGAGGTCGTGAGGAGGATCCCCTCGGTCGAGATGATGCGCATGACCTCGTCGGGCACCGAGGCGACGATGAGCGCGATCCGGCTCGCTCGCGGGGTCACCGGGCGCGACAAGATCCTCAAGTTTTCGGGCGCCTACCACGGCCACGTCGACGGCCTGCTCGCGGAAGCCGGCTCGGGTCTCGCCACGCAGGGGATCCCGGCGAGCCCGGGCGTTCCGGAGGCCGCGGCCGCGGCGACGATCATCGTCCCGTGGAACGACCCGTCGGCGTTGGCCGACGCGACCGAGCGCCACGAGCTCGCGGCGATCCTGGCCGAACCGGTCCCGGCCAACATGGGCGTGGTCCCGCCGAAGGGCGGGTTCCTGGAGATGCTGCGCCAGGCGGCCGACGAGGCCGGTGCGCTGCTGATCTTCGACGAGGTGATCACCGGCTTCCGGGTCGCCCGCGGGGGCGCGCAGGACCGCTACGGCGTCATCCCCGACCTCACGATCATGGGCAAGATCGTCGGCGGCGGGCTCCCGGCGGCCGCCTACGGAGGGCGGCGCGAGCTGATGGAGCGGATCGCGCCGGCCGGCGACGTCTATCAAGCGGGAACGCTGTCCGGCAATCCGCTCGCGGTCGCGGCCGCCCTGGCGACGTTGCGCAAGCTGAACCACGCGGCCTACGACCGGCTGGCGGCGACCACCGGCTCGCTGGCGAACGGGATCCGCGACGCCGCGGCCGCGGCGAGCCGCCCCGTCCAGGTCCAGAGCGTTCCGGGCCTGCTCACGGTGTTCTTCTCCGGGAGCCCGGTGGTCAGCTATGCCGGCGCGACCGCTTGCGACACCGACGCCTACGCCGCGTGGTGCCGCGGGCTGCTGGCGCGTGGCGTGTACCCGCCCGCCTCCCAGTTCGAGGCTTGGTTCCCGTCTCTCGCCCACAGCGAAGCGGATATCCAGCGAACGGTCGACGCCGCGACCGAGGCGTTCGCGGAGATCGACGGCTGATGAGGACCGCTCGCGATGGCGCGCGCGCGCTCCACGAGGGGCTGACCGAGCAGGGCGGGACGGTGGCCGGAGTGCTGACCCCGCCCGCCGCCGACGGCGAGCGGCTCGATCACCCCGGCCCGGCGCAGCTCGCCGCCGCCGGTCCCCGGGTCCGGGGCCGAGAGCGCGAGTACGAGCTGCTGCTCGAGATGATCCTCGAGGGATACCGCCTCCATTACGACGAGCCGGTGGTCGTCGACACGCAGGACATCGACCTCGCCCTGCTGCTGGGCGATCAGCTGTACGCGCTCGGGCTGTCGCGCCTGGCCGCGCTCGGCGACCTCGACGCCGTGGCCGAGCTCGCCGACGTGATCTCGCTCGCCGCGCAGGCGCACGCCGGCTCCGATCGCGAGCTCGCGTGGGCGGTCTGGGAGGCCGGGGCCGTCTCGGTGGGATGGGGCTCGACCGACGCCCACGCCGAGGCCAAGGCGAGCGCGCGGGCGCATGATCCGGGCGCGGCGAAAGCCCTGCTCGCGGCAGCTTGTGCGGTTCGTGGCGAGCCCGCCGACTCGGGCTTGTGAGATTCGTATCGAGGTTGTTAGGCCCGCGCGTACCGGGTCGCTCGGCGATGACCTTTTCGCGCTCGTGGCGGTACGCTGTCGGAGTCTAAGTTCGCCGTAAGGAACGCGAGGCGTAGGTGCCCGACCGCCACAGGGAAAGGAAGTCGAAGTACACGCTCGACCGGGGAATACCCGGCGCGTTCGAGGGCGAGACGGTCACCCGCCGGCGGCTGATGAACCTGGCCGCGAACGGCGCCGGAGCGGTCGCCGTGGCGGCGTTCACGCTCCCCGCGCTCGGGTTCGCGATTGCGCCGATCTTCAAGCGCCAGCAATGGACCTGGCAGCCGGTCGGTCCCCCGTCGGACTTCACCGATACCGACTACGTGACGAAGATCATCAACGTAGTCCCGGGTATCGGCGAGGCCGGCAACACGGTCGCCTACGTCCGCAAGCGCAATCCTGCGATCGACAAGGAGCCCGAGGACCAGTACAACCACTACGTCGCCCTGTCGGACAAGTGCATGCACCTGGGCTGCCCGGTCAGATACGTGCAGGCGGCGGAGCGCTTCATCTGCCCGTGCCACGGCGGCGTGTACGACTTCCGCGGCATGGTCGCCGGCGGCCCGCCGGTCCGGCCGCTCGATCGCTTCTACACCCGGGTCAACGAGCAAACCGGCCTCCTCGAGATCGGTCCGCGCTACTCGGTCAACAACGAGCTACAGCGCTTCGCGCCGCGCTTCCCGGGTGAGCCCATCGACGGCATCGGCCAGTACCTGTATCCAGCCCAGTTCGACACGTCCTCGCCACCGCCGCACTAGCTCACATGCCCAAGATCCCCGCACCGCCGCTGCCAAAGGCCCTCCAGCCAAAGCCCAAGAAGCCGTCCGAATCCAACGGTCAGGTTCCGACGCATCCGTTGCCGATTGAGGCCGGGGCCTCCGTCGTCGACTGGCTCGACGAGCGCACCGCGCTGTCGCCGGGACTCCGCTGGCTGTTGTGGCGCAAGGTTCCGCGCGGAGTCAACTGGGCGTACACGCTCGGCTCGGCGACCTTGTTCGCGTTCCTGAACCAGGCCGTCACCGGCGTGTTCCTGGCGATGTACTACCGCCCGGATGTGTCCGGCGGCGCGTACGAGTCGGTCCGCAATATCAACGACAACGTGTTCCTGGGTCAATTCGTACGCGGAATGCACAAGTGGGGCGCGTCGGTGATGATCATCCTGATCTTCCTGCACATGGGGCGGGTGTTCTTCTACGGCGCCTACAAGTACCCGCGCGAGCTGACCTGGGTGATCGGTGTCGTGCTGCTGATCCTGACGCTCGCGATGGGCTTCACCGGTTACCTGCTGCCGTTCGACCAGCGCTCCTACTGGGCGACGGTTGTGGGCGTGAACATCAACGCCGGCGGGCCGTTCATCGGTCCGTTCTTGTCGAACTTCCTGCTCGGCGGGGCGGACTTCGGTTCGACGACCTTGTCGCGGTTCTACTCCATCCACATGTTGCTGATCCCCGGCTTGATGGCGGCGCTGATCGGCGCCCACCTGTACCTGGTTACCAAGCTGGGCATCTCGGCTCCGCCGTGGATCAAGTCCCACGCCGACCGCGACGGCGATCACGAGATCGACAAGGCGGAAGTGTGAGCCTCCGAGCTGACACGACACGTGCGCCGCGCGGCGCGCGCCAGGAAGCGCACGCATGAATCAGGCCGAGAAGGAGGCCTATCTCCGCGAGTACTCGATCCTGAAGAACGAGGGCGAGCCGTTCTTCCCCTACTCGGTCACCCATGACGCGGTGATGGCTTGCATCGTGCTCGCGGTGATCATCTTCTTCGCGCTGATGTTCGGCGCCGAGCTCGGGCCGAAAGCCGACCCGACCACCACCACCTACGTCCCCCGGCCCGACTGGTACTTCTTCTTCCTGTTCGAGGTCCTGCGCGTGATGCGCAACGTCCCGAAGTTCACGCCGATGGCCACGATCGGCGTGCCGACGATCTGCATGATCCTGCTGTTCCTGCTGCCGTTCTACGACCGTAGACCGGAGCGGCGCATCGAGCGGCGTCCGATCGCGCTTGCCGCCGGAATCGCGACGATCGCAGCGATGGCGTACCTGACGTACAGCGGCGCGAACACCGGCTCGCCGAATACCGTCGACCTGGGCGCCCTGAAAACCCCGGCTGGATTGACGGCCGCGCAAATGGCGCAATTCAAAGCGGGCGCGGAGGTTGTGGGCGAGTCAGGCTGCCTTGCCTGCCACGTGATCGGCAACAACGGCAACAACGGACCCGGACCGGTTCTGACCAACATCGCCACCACGGTGCCGGAGCAGCAGATCGCCTCGACGCTTCGCAACCCGACGCCGCCCATGCCGTCGTTCAAGGATCTTCCGCCAGAGAAGTTCAACAACCTCGTCTATTTCCTGTCGAACCTGCAGTAGAGCGCCATCGGGACCATGGCGAGCACGTCCCCCGGGGCGCTAGACGAACCGCAAGTCCGGGCGATGTTCGACCGGATCGCGGGCCTGTACGACCGGATGAACTCCGTGATGACCGCGGGCCTGCATCACGAGTGGCGCCGGCGCGCGACCGATCTCGCCGAGCTGTCGCCCGGCGATCGCGCGCTCGACGTCGCCACCGGCACCGGCGATCTCGCGCTCGAGCTGGCCACACGCGTGGGCGCGGGCGGCGAGGTCATCGGGGTCGATTTCTCCGAGCGCATGCTCGAGCTCGCGCGCGCCAAGGCGGCCGCGAGCCCGGGTGGCGCCGTCGTGCGGTTCGAGACCGGCAACGCGCTCGCGCTGGAATACCCCGACGACCGGTTCGATGCCGCCACCGTCGGGTTCGGCGCCCGCAACTTCTCGGATCTCGGCCGCGGCCTGTCGGAGATGGCCCGCGTCGTCCGCCCCGGCGGACGCGTCGTCGTGCTCGAGATCACGACCCCGCGCCGGCCGCCGCTCTCGACCTTCTTCGACGTCTGGTTCGACCACATGGTGCCGGCGCTCGGCCGAGTCGTCGATTCGCAGGCCTACAGCTACCTACCGAGCTCGGTGAAGCGGTTCCCGGGTCCCGAGGAGCTCGCCGCCGTGATGTGGCGATCGGGACTGCGCCAGATCCGTTACGTGCTCACCGCCGGCGGCATCATCGCCTTACATGTGGGAATGGTCCCGACCTGATGACCACCGGCGCACAGGCGGTCGTCGATGCAGGGGGCGAGGAGCTGACGCGGATCATGGATCGCGTCGAGCGGCGGATGGCCGAGCTCGCGACCGGTCACGGACCCTTGCTCGCGCGGCACGCCGGCGACACGATTTCCGCCGGTGGAAAACGGCTCCGGCCGCTGCTCGTCTGCATCGCGGCGGGCGCGCCGCCGCCTGAGACCGACCGGCTAGTCCGCGCCGCCGTCGCGGTCGAGCTCGTGCACGGAGCGACGCTGGTCCACGACGATGTGCTCGACGGCTCGGCGCTTCGTCGCGGTCGCCCGACCGTCGTCGCCACGGGCGGCCGCGACCTCGCGATCGCCACCGGCGACCTGCTGTTCTCGCGCGCGTTCGCGGAACTCGCCGCCGGCGGGTCGGCCGACGCGGTCCGGGTCCTGTCCAGGGCCAGCACGGAGCTGGCGCTCGGCGAGCTCGCGCAACGCAAGGACGCGTTCAACGCCGAGGTCTCCGTCAGGCGCTACTTCGCCCGTTGCCGGCTGAAGACCGCGGTCCTGTTCCGGGCCGCTTGCGAGCTCGGGGCGCTCGAGGGCGAGGGCGAGCCCGAAGCGCTCGGCACGTACGGCGAGCGGATCGGCCTCGCCTTCCAGGTCCTGGACGACGTGCTCGACGTGTCCGGCCCTCCCGAGCGCACCGGCAAGCCGCGCGGAGCCGACCTGCTCGACGGCACGGTCAACCTGCCGCTGATCCTCGCCCGCGCCCGGGATCCCGAGCTGGCCGCGCTCGACCTTCGGACGGTGCAGACGCACGAGGATGCGGCTGCCGTGTGTGAGCGGATCACCATGACGGGGGCGCTGGGCACCGCCCGGTCCCGTGCCCGGGAGCTCGTCGCGGATGCCAAGCTCGAGCTGCCGGCGTTGCCGGCGCGTCAGCGGGCCGCGCTCGAGCTCGTGGCCGACGTCGTCGTCGAGCGGTACGCGTAGCTCCGGTGCGTGTCCCCTGCGGATGCCCGCGGGCCGTCCGACCGACACGCCAGCCACGGCATCGGGCGCGAGGCACCCGAGGGCGACACCCACCTACGCAGCGTCGGCGAGCGGCGGATGCCGCGCGCCGACACCGTCCCTTCCCCCCTTAGAAGTCTTCGGGCAGAATCTGATCGGCGTGCAGGGCGATGATGAACCGATCGATCTGGTCGGCCATGTTCGCCTGCGTGAGCCGCTGGAGATCCCGGAGCATGTCGGCGAGGCCCTCGTCGAGCCGATCCTCGAGCTCGCGCACCTGGTCCTGGGTGTAGAGGCCCTCGGTGTACCAGTCGCAGTTCGGGCAGTTCAGCACGAGGTTCCAGCACTCCTCCGGAGCCTCTGACCAGTCGATCGGCTGGACCAGCTCGGAGGCGCAGTCCGGGCACACGTGCAGGCCGCGGGTGGTGTGGTTCTGGTCGTTGAACCGGACCACCTCGATGCTCCGTCCGCTGGGGAGCACGATGCGTCGGACTGAGGGTTGTTCTTGCTCGGGGTTCATAAGCGTCTCCGAGCCCTTAATCGGCCCGCGCGCTGGGCAACTTGAGGCTCGTTTGTAGGAGTAGCTGAAGAACCCGTTTTCACCCCCTTGGGAGACCGGGTAACCTTCGAAATCCCCATCCGGAGGACTGTGAATGTTCCGTAATCCCACCACCGATCTGATCGTCGTTCTGGTGATCGTCCTGCTGATCTTCGGCCCGAAGCGGCTGCCCGGCCTGGGCAAGCAGTTAGGGACCGGGCTGCGCGAGTTCAAGGAGTCGATCACGGGGGAGGACAAGAACGAAGAGCAGGCCCCACGGCCCGAGATCACGGCCGCCACCGCCTCGCCGCCCGAGGCTGCGCCGACCGCGGCTCCCTCCGAGCGCGAGTCGGCCGAGGTCGGGCCCCAGAGCCGCTCCTAGCGGCGACGGCGCCGGGAAGTCTCGGTCGTGGCACGACTTCGGCCCATTGGGCATGAGGACCGGCTGAGCATCGTCGACCACCTCGACGAGCTCCGCACGCGCCTGATCGTCTGCCTGGCCGTGCTCGTCGTCGCGTTCGGCCTGTGCTTCTGGCAGAACAACCATCTGCTGACGGTGCTGAACCGGGCGCTCCCCCACAACTCGGCCGTCGCGGCCCACAACGGCCTCGCGTCGGTGCCGTCCGAGTCGGTCCAGCTGCGTCAGCTGTTCACCAAGCAGGCCGCGGATGCTCTCGCGCTCGCCAACTCCCCCGGCCAGTCCCCGCAGGCCCGGCAGGCCTACCTCCAGTCAGCCGCCACGTACCGCGCGGTCGCCAAGACCCTCCCGGAGAGCGTGTCCACGCAGGAGAAGCCGATCACGATCGGCGTCGGGGAGTCGTTCACGACCACGCTCACCGTCGCCGCGTACTTCGCGCTGCTGTTCTCTTTGCCAATCCTTATTTACGAAGGCTATGCCTTTGTCATTCCTGCTCTGAACAAAAACGAGCGCCGCGCGGCCTTCCCGGTGATGGCGGCGGCACCCTTGCTGTTCCTCTGCGGGGTGGCGTTCACGTACTTCGTCGTGTTGCCGCCCGCCGTCCACTTCCTCCAGGGCTACAACGCCGACCAGTTCGACGTGCTCGTGCAGGCGAAGTCCTATTACTCGTTCCAAATCCTCACGATGGTCGCCGTCGGCTTAGCCTTCCAGCTGCCGCTCGGGCTCCTTGGTCTGCGACGTGTCGGCGTGATCAACGGAAGCACTCTGACGCGACACTGGCGCTACGCTACGGTCATCATCGCCGTGATCGCCGCGGCGATGCCGGGGGCCGATCCAGTCACCACCGGACTGGAGACGCTGCCTCTCGTCATCCTCTTCCTGGCCAGTATCGTGTTGCTCAAGATCGCCGACCGCCGCGCCGCGGCTCGCGCTGCCGCCGAGGCCAAGACTACGTTCGGCGACGGCCTCGATCCCACCTAGGCCATGCTCTTCGACCTTCGCAGCCGCGGTCGGCGTAGGACCGTGCAAGGTGTCTACCTGTTTCTGGCGATCTTGCTAGGCGGCGGGCTCGTGCTGTTTGGCGTCGGCGCCGGCAACGGCCTCGGCGGCCTTCTCAACGCCTTCAACGGCAGCGGATCCAGCTCCGGACAGAAGGCGGTCGTCAGCTCGCAGGAGCAGCAGGCGATCAGGCAGACGCAGCAGACCCCGAACGCTCCCCAGGCGTGGGCCAATCTGCTCCAGGCGCGCTGGACCTCCGCTGGACAGGGAGCGAACTACAACTCCTCGACCGGCCAGTTCACCAAGTCCGGCCTCAACGAGCTCAACCTGGCCACGCAGGCTTGGCAGCGTTACCTGACGCTCCAGAAGAACCCCGATCCCAACCTCGCGATCCTCGCCGCCCGCGCCTACGCCGGCCAGCAGAACTATGCCGGCGAGGCCAGTGCTTGGGACATCGAGACGTCCGCCGACCCGACCGCCGTCAAGGGTTTCGAATGCCTCGCGGTGTCGGCCTACGCCGCCGGACAAACCCGCAAGGGCGACCTCGCCTCGGCAAAGGCGATCAGCATGGTGCCCAAGGCCCAACAGGCCCTGCTCAAGAACCAGCTCAACGCGGCCAAGACGCAGCCCTCAGTCGCACAGCAGTGCTGATCGCCGCCACCCGGGACCGGCGGGGTAACATCGCCGCCAAGGGCCGTTAGCTCAACTGGTAGAGCAGGGGACTCTTAATCCCAAGGTTGGAGGTTCGAGTCCTCCACGGCCCACTTTCAAAGCCCCGCGCAGCGGGGTTTTCGCGTTCTCGCACAACGAAGACAGCGTGGAAGCAAGCCCAAACGTGGTACACGCACGTCGGCGCTCGCGGTAGGTTTGCGCGCGTGACCGAAGGTGTTCGGATCCGAGATATCGAGAACGAAAAGGCGCGTCGTCGCGCTGCGCGCGAGATGATCGCTCGGTACCACGAGGACCAGCTCCGTCTGCTGCTCGACCACGTCCGCGATGGGTTCGCGAGGATGGACGCCGGGGAGATCGACCCGTTCGAGCTCGACGATCTGATCCATCACTACAAGCGGTCGGCGCGGAAGCTGTGGTCCTTCTGTGGCTCCGGTGGAGGCGCCGGGGAGCGTACGGCGTTGCTGCTCGAGTGGGAGCGCGAGCAAGGCGAGCCGGAGACGGACTGGTGGGAGGTCGGTCGCCCGCGCGGGCGAGACGACTGAAGCCCCAAGACCGGCCGGCGGTGCTCACCGAGCGTGCCTCCGGGCGGCCGCGAGCTGGCGTCGATGTCAACTCCCGCTTTCAGATCCGATTGCGGGCGGATCGAGCTAGTGCCGCGCGTCGACGGATCGTTCCGCCGTCGGCCGACCTGCCGGGCGCGTTTCTGGCTGGCGTGTGCCCCACCCTAAGACGGGTGCGTGCGCCCTCCCGCTGGCCGTGGCGCGAGGATATGCTGCGCGCGAGAGAGGTCGATGGCTGAGAGGTGCGTGGCCGTGGCGCGTTTTGTAGTAGCGCTGGACTCGTCAACCGATCGTCGCGGACGGTCGTGCGTGGTTCCGGCGTTGCCAATGCCTCGCCGAGGCTGGCGGGTGCCTGTCGTCTTGGCGCTGGCGTTGGGCTGGCTTCTGTTGCAGGTCGCTTCTGCCGGGGCGGTGGTCCGTCCCGGGCCCCCTCCGTCGCGAGCGGGGGTCCAGGGCAACACCGAGATGACGGTTGGCGACTGGTTCCCGGGCGAGGGTGTGACGGGATTCATCGCCAATCCCGACAACCCCTACGACCCCGTTGCCGACGGCTACCCGGTGAGTAATCCGGCTTCTGACTTCACGCCCAAGAACGAGGGCTTCGCCGGCGTAATCCACGGGAATCCGGTTGGCGGCGGCAAGACCTTGAACCTCTATTGCATCGACATAAACACCGACACGTGGGGTGGCATCGGTTACGCCCTGGGCACGTGGAGCGCCTCCAACGTCCGCAACGTGGGTTACGTGGCGCGAATCCTCAACGAGTACTACCCCCACACCAACGAACCCTCCAAGCTGGCCGATGGCACCGCGGCCACGCCCGACCAAACGGCCGCCGCCGTGCAGGCGGCCATCTGGTTCTTCTCCGACCGCTACGTCCTGAACACCTCCGATGCGTTGCACGACACCGTGGTCGACATCGTCGACAGGATCATCGCCGAGGGGCCGCTCGTTCAGCCGCCACCGCCCAGCCTCAGGATCACCCCTGCGACCGTGAGCGGTGCCCGTCGGGTGCTCGGACCCTTCACGGTGACGACGGACGCCCCGGAAGGAGCCATCGTCAACGCCACCGGCGGGACCATGTCCTCGGACCGGGCGGGTAGAAAGTCGATCGCTAACGGAGACACGGTGCCGTCCGGTCATAAGATCTGGCTGCGCTCCTCGGGTACATCCGCAGCTGTGCTGCAAGCAACATCGCAAGCCACGGTCCCCAGCGGCAACGTCTATCTCTACGACGGCAACACCTCCGGTGTCAACGACGCCCAGAGGCTGATCCTGGCCGAGGACGCGACCCTGACCACCACCATCCAAGCCCACGCGGAGTATCTGCCCGGCGGCAGGCTGATCGTGCAGAAGACGATCGCCGGCACTGCCGCTGGATCGGAGGGGCAGATCGTCATCCACGTCGACTGTGACGACGGCGTCGCCAGGCGCGCCTTCATCATCCCGGCCGGCACGGCTGCCGGCACCACGTCGCGGACCTACCGTCACATCACCGCCGGAACGACGTGCACGGTCATCGAGACATCCAACGGCAGCGTGGTCGGTACGGACGTGGTGGTAACCGGGGACGGGCAGGAGGTGACGATCCCCGCCGGCGGACGCGAGATGGTCGACATCACCGACACCTACACCGCCGTCCCGAGTCCCGGCCCCAGCTCCCTGCTCGTCACCAAGACCATCGCGGGTCCACTCGCGGGCCGCCAGGGACCGATCACCATCCACGTTGTCTGCAACGGCACCGCACTGTCGTCGGACTACATCATCCCCGCGCGTGCGCCGTCGGGGAGTGTCTCGCAGAGCTTCGGCCCGATCGCGCCGGGCTCTGTCTGCACCGTCACCGAAACCGCGGACGGGGCCACCGACACCGTCGCGGCGACCGTGTCGGGCAACGGCGCGAACGTCACCATCCCCGCGGACGCGGTGGTACCGGTGAACGTGATGGACGTCTACGAGCAGGCGCCCAGTCCGGTGCCAGACGTCGATACCGGTTCGCTGAAAGTGACCAAGACGATCGCCGGGCCGGCAGCCGGTCAGCAAGGTCGCATCGCGATCCTCGTCGCCTGTGGTAACCCGTCCCACACCTTCGCCTTCGTCATCCCCGCACACACCCGTGCGCGGTCTGTATCACGGTATTTCCCGGGACTCCCGGCCGGGTCTCGTTGCACGGTCATCGAGATCGTGAACGGTCACACCAGCACGGTCCAGGCCGGGGCGAGCGTCAGACGCAAGACGGCTACGATCGTCGCCGATCGCACAGCCACGGTTCATCTGACTGACACCTTCTTCGGCGTCCGCGCGGTGTCCGTCACCGGCTGACGGGCTCGAACATCGCTCCTCAGGGGGCGCGCGGCTCCGTCACCGGGCCTTGCCTTCGCCGACGTTTGCCGCGCGTCGCCGTGCCAGGCAGTCCTAATGAATCCGTCCAGAGGGAACGTGAACGGTTCGTGTGGGTTCGCGGGCTGACGATGTTCGAGCCTCCAGCTTGCGGAGCAAGCGAACGACTCTGTATGACCCAACGTTTTCTTCTCACCCTTCTGGCGGCCGCGCTGGTGCTGACAGGGCTTTTGGGCGCCTCAGCGTCCGCCCGGGCGGCTCAGCTCGACCTCGTCGGCGGCAAGACGTTCGGGTCGCCGAGCCTCTACTCCTACCGGCAGCGCCGCGCCCATCACCCACCGCGGCACTCGGTCCTCGGTCGCCGAAGGATGAGAGCGCTCGCTCAGCCTCCGACCGCGATGCTGCCGCTTCCGCCGACATCGCACGCGCGCGCGGCGGCTTGGAAGGCGGGCGCTTGCGCGTTGATCTGGGGCGAAGGTCCGAACTGGGCACCCGCGGATGGCGGC
Organism: uncultured Solirubrobacterales bacterium; assembly: GCA_963849675.1. Taxonomy (GTDB): domain Bacteria; phylum Actinomycetota; class Thermoleophilia; order Solirubrobacterales; family Solirubrobacteraceae; genus Palsa-465. Next base: position 474,624 of record CAWKIW010000003.1, read on the forward strand.
GGATCGGGGAAGCTCGGCACACCGTGTCCGCGCATGCAGCGCGCGAACGCCAACTCCTGGCGCAGCTGTTCTGCGCGGACCCGCTCCGGCGGGCCGCCGGCGGGCGGCAGGTATGCCTTGCATGCCCGTTCAGCGGACCGCAAGACTGGTCCTGCGAACGTTTGGCCGTCGGCCGTCAGGGAGCCGTCGCCGCTTATGGACAGGGGCAAACCGACGCCGCCGCCGGGAGCAGCCACGGGGTCGGGGAACCCGGACACGCCGTTGGCGCGCATGCATCTCGAGAGCGTGGCGGGCGAGCTCGCCGGCCCGTAGCGACCGGTGGACGCATCCGGCTTTGTGCCCGAGCCGCCGCAGGCGACGATCGCCGCCGCCACGCTCGTGACGGCGACGGCGATCTGTGGGACGTGAATCGGAAGCCGCAACGAACGAGGGGGTCAGCCACGGAAGGGTCAGCTGTTGCCGCTGTTGCCACCGCTACCCGGAGGCGCAGGGGGCGGCCCGCTACCCGGGGAAGGCCCTTCGGTCCCGCAGCTCCACCACACCTCACCGCTGGAGCCAGTGTTGCTACTGCTGCCACTGTTGCCACTGTCGGTCCCTGGGGGCGCGGGGGGCGGGGTCAGCGCCAGGGTCTGGCCCGCCGGAACCTTGCGCGGATCGATCGTCCAGTGGGCGTTCGCGATCGAACGCGTCGGCTCCGTGCCGGTGCTCCGTGATTGTCCCTGCTGGCCGACCGTGGAGGTGCAGCGGAAGCCGGTCGGCGCGTGCTGCATCACCTGCGCTCTGATCCCAAGCTGATTCAGCCTCGCGTTGGCGCCAGCGATGCCGCTAGCCCGTGTAATCGAGATCGTGACCGTCCCGTCGTGGTTGCGGGTCACCGCGAACGCCGGCGAGGTGGCGCTCGCCCCGAGCACGAGCGCGACCGCCGCGCCAACCCCGGCCAAGCCGAGGCCGGTGCCGGCGACCAGCCGCTGCCCGCGCGAGATGGGCTTGGCCGTCGAGGTGCTCATCTGGGCCAGCGCATTCCCGTGCTCGCGCGCGAACTCTCGCCAGAGGTGATCCTCGAACTTACTCATCGCTGCGGTGCTCCTTTCTCAGTCGGGCCCGCGCACGCGATAGGCGCACGCGCAGCACTCCCCGGGGGACGCCGAGCGCCGCCGCGGCTTCTTTCGGTGTCAGACCGTCCAGGTCGACCAGTTCGACCGCCGCTCGCTCGACCGCCGACAGCTCCGCGCAGCGCTCGAGCAGCACTCGAGCGGCGCGCTCCGCGTCAATCCTGTCGGATAGCTCATCGATCTCATCAGCCGGAAGCTCGGCGAGCCCAGCCAGTCTGGCGGCCGCATCCCGGCCATTGGACGCGTGCTCGCAGAACTGGGCGTGGACGTGCCCGGCGATGCCCAATAGCCACGCGCGTGCGGTGCCTCGGCCGGGATCAAACCCGGCAAACCCTGCGGCCGCGCGCACGATCGTCTCAGACGTCAGATCGGCGACCGTCTGCGGATCGGTGCAACGGCGGGCGAAGTAGGACGTCACGGCGGTGACGTGGCCGCGGTAGATCCGCTCAAACTCGGCGAGCGCCGAGCCGCTCGAGCCGTCTGGCATCGTGACCTCCGCGCCGGTTGCTGCACTCATATCTACTACTTGCTGAGTTTCCCGGCAGGTGTTACATCAGCCGGCCCGATCGCGCGAGCGTGCTCTCGGTGCGAGCGCTCAGTCGCCACGTCGTCGCCCGCGTGGAGCGGCTGTCCTCGACACGGCCACGCCCTGGTCACGTGGAGTAGTTGGTGCTCAGGCTGGTCTCGTGCCAGGAGTCGAGGTCCGTCATGAGGTCGGCCAGCGCGGTGCGGAAGCCCTCGAGAGCGTCGGGTCCGAGGACGAGCATGAAGGGTGGCGCAGGGTCTTCGACTGCTTCGATGAGCGCGGTGGCGGCGTTTGGTTGGGTCGCCCGACTGTCTACCGTCGGCGTTGCGATGCTCTTTGCGACGTTGACCGGCGGTTTTGGCGTAGTCGGGCAATTGGGCTGACCGACTGGGTCAGGGAGCGCCCCGCCAAGTGCGTCCCGAAGGCACCCGGTTCGACGACCATCGCGGTGATTCCCAAGGGCTTGACCTCTTTGCGCAGCAGCTCGTCGACTGCGTCGCTTTCGCCCTCTTCGACGGCAGCGCGGTAAACGTACCGGCGTTGTTGACGAGCACGTCAATTCCGCGGAACCTGTCGATCGCGTGCGCCACCACCTCGCGGATCTGTTGATGGTCGGTGACGTCCAGCGTGAGAGTCAGCACGGCGTCGGAGTGATCCCGCGCGAGCTCCTCGATCGTCGCGGCGTCGCGCGCTGTGGCGACGAGATTGTGGCCTCTGTCCAGAGCCGCTTTTGCGAATGCCCGATCCGAGACGGGTTGAGCACCCTGTGATCAGCCATGTCGTCAAGTGGTCTCCCTTCTTGGTTGGTCAGATTCGCCCCTCCGGGCGGGCTCGTGATCGAGCGCGACGCCGAGCCCATGTCGTCCGAGGTCGAGGAAAGCCCGGACGGAGAAGCTGTCACAGCGCCCCAACCCTAAGAGCTCCGGTCGGGTGCTTTAGCCCGATGCGACACTCTCGGCCCATGGGCCCGAGCAACACCGGCGAGATCATCCAGGGACTCTGGCGGTTCGAGGCACTACTCCCTGACTGGACCGAGCACGAGGGCGGCGAGGACGGCTGGGAGCAGAGCGTCGCCTGGTGGGCTGTCGCGGCCCCGGACGGGGCCGTGTTGATCGATCCGCTGATCGATGACTGGGACGCGCTCGATGAGCTCGTGGCGGCCGCGTCCGGGTGTGGGGGCATCGTCCGCACCTGCTACTGGCACCAGCGCAGCATCGCTGACGTCGTCAGCCGATACGGCGTCCCGGTCTGGGCCAGACGCGATCCCGATGGCCACACGCGCCACGCCTTCGACCATCCATTAAGCGATCACGACGAGATCTTCGACCGGTTGCAGATCATCGATGTTGAGCGCGCTGATGAGGTCGCCCTTTGGCTGCCGCGACAGCAGGCGCTCGTCTTCGGGGACGCGATGATCCGCACTCGCACTGGCGAGCTTCGAGTTTGCCCGGAGTCATGGACGCAGCCCGAAGGCGGACCGTCACGCCTTCGCTCCTTGCTCGCAGATCTCGCGGACTTTCCCGTGGAGCATGTTCTGGTGTCCCATGGTCCACTGGTCCTCGGCGGAGCGGTCGCGTCGCTGCGCCGCGCCACGACCTGACCGCCGAGCTCTCAGGAGCGCAGCGCCGCCATCGGTGTGATCCGCGCGGCGCGGACCGCCGGGTAGGAGCCGGCAAGCACCCCGACGGCGACGCCGAGGAATGGGGCGGCGAGCACGAGCGTGCTGTTCATCACCGGCGTCCAATGGTCGTTCGACGAGATCGCGGCGGTAGCGAGCACCCCGATCGAGGCGCCGAGGATCCCGCCCAGCATGCCGACTCCGGCGGCCTCGAGGACGATCAGTCGGGCGATCTCGAGCCGGCCGTAACCGACCGCGCGACGCAGCCCGATCTCCGACCGGCGCTGTGCCACCGACATGATCGTGACTGCGGCGATCACTAAGAAGCCGATCCCGAGGCCGGCGAGGCTCAGCACGTGCAGCAGAGTCGAGAGCGACGCTTGCACCTGGGAGCGCAGCGCAGTCGGGTTGGGCGGCACGTCGGCGGTGACCAGGCCAGGCTGGTAGGGATCGAGTTCGGTCGGACCCTGCCGCCCGATCAGCTGCGCGGCGCCAGGTGCTGTCCGCGCGATCACGCGCCGTGGGTCGTGGTTGCCGACGATCACGCCAGCCACGTAGGGCGGCACAATCACACCGAGCAGCGCCTGGGACTCCTGCTGGGAGCTGGACACGATCCCGACGACTGTAAGCACGATCCCCGAAACGTCGATCGCCGGGTTGCCGAGCGACGAGCTGACCCCCAGCTGCGCCGCCGCCCCGGACCCGAGCAGCGCGACCATCTGATGGTGGAGTTCGGCGCCCGTGTCATAGAACCGGCCCGACGAGAGAACTGCCCCGATCGCCGGAAGCGCCGAGGGTGACATCGCCGTAACTGACAGCTGTGTCTGCGACTGAGCGCTCGTCGACGGACCCACGGCCACGGGTAGCGGCTGCTGCTGATCGAGATCCCACACCAGCCCGGCTCTGGTGACGCCCCGGAGGCGGGCCAGCCGGGCGACGTCAGCCTCCGACAGCGTCGATGGCCCCTGGAACTCGACCGTCGTTGCGCGAAGCTCGTTGAACGACGCCGAGACCGCGTTCGATGCGCTCTCGGTCAGGCCGTTTGTCGTCGTGAACGCGCCGACGGCTACGACCGTCCCGAGCGCGCACAAGAGTGTCCGCACCGGCTGGCGCACGATCGAGGTCACGGCCTCGCCGACTGCCGAGCGCAGACCGCTCACGGCCGCTCGCCGCCCGGAAGCGTCTCCGCGTCGAGGAACTCTCCGGGCCCTTCGGACACGACCCCGTCGCGGACGCTCAAGAGGCGCGGCAGCGTCCGCGCGATCCCCATATCGTGGGTGACCATCACCACCGCCACGTCCGGCGGCTGGTTGTCGATCAGCGTCTGAAGCACCTCGCCGGTGGTGCGCTCGTCGAGGTTACCGGTCGGCTCGTCGCACAGCAGCACCCGCGGTCGTTGCGCCAGCGCCCGGGCGATCGCGACCCGCTGGCACTCGCCGCCGGACATCTTGCCCGGCAGAAACCGCCGTCGGTGCGACAGCCCGACCACTTCGAGCGCCTCGATCGCGCGCTCTCGGCGCTCACCGGGCACCAGCCGCCGCGGTCGCAACCCGAGCTCCACGTTCTCCTGCGCGCTCAGCGACGGCAGCAAGAACGACTCCTGAAACACGAACCCGAAGAACCGGGCCCTCAGGGTGGTCTGCTCATGGTCGCTCAACGATCCGACGCGCTCGCCTTGCACCCGGTAGTCGCCGCTGGTCGGCAGGTCGAGCAAGCCGAGAACGTTCAGCAGCGTCGACTTGCCCGATCCCGAACGCCCGATGATCCCGAGCACCTCGCCGGCCAGCACCGAGAAGGTCACGTCGCGCAGCGCGTGCACCGGCGGTGAGCCCGGATACGTCCGCCCGACATCGGTCAGCGTCAACAGCTCCTGCTCGCTGGGCGCGAGCGCCGCGCTCATCCCGAGCCACCGAGCCCGATCACGACCTGGTCTCCGGCCTTCAGCCCACCGCCGATCGGCCGTACGACCTCCTGACCCGCGTAGGCGAGGCCCGCGTGAACCGGCACGGACACCTGCTGCGAGCCGTGCACCACCGTGACCGACGACGCGCCGGACGCATTGGTGATCACCGCCGACTCCGGCACCACCCACTGCAGCCCGCCCCCTTGGCCGGTGCGGACATGCACGGCCATGTTCTGGCCGACGTAGGGCGCCGCCGCAGCGGGATTGAGCGGCGTTAGGGTCAACTTCGAGCCTGGGCCGCCTGCTGGCCCGTTGCCCGGCCCCTTCGCGCTGAGCCTGATCTTGAACGACCCGTCGCTCAGATCGGACGTTGCTCGTCCCGTCGCGCCGACCCTCAGCAGGCTCGCCGTGTTCAAGTCCGTCGTGGCCTGAAAAGTCAACCGCCCGGATCCGAGCGTGGCCAGCGGCTTGCCGCTCGCGATCGTCTGGCCCAGATGCGCGACCGACACCACGGTCACGGGCAGCGACGGCGTGAACCTGATCTCCCCCAATGGGACCGTCGCGTACTGTGTGGGCCGGGCTTTGTGCTTGCCGCTGGAGCCGCCCGCGGGACCCGGTGCAGTCGTTGGCTGATAACCGTCCCGCTGATACAGGTTGGCGACCGCGGCCGCCGTCCCGGCTCCGTACGTCCCGGCTGTGTCGAACCCGACCGAGAATCCAGCCGCCTCGAGTCCCGCCTGCAACTCGGTCACCTCGATGCCCGTGCTGCCATAGCTCATCGCCGAGTACGCCGGGATCCGGCCCTGCATCACGAACACGGGTCGCCCCGCGACGGCGGCGATCAGGCTCCCGTCGGCGACGTGCGCCCCGGACGAGGTCGCGACCGCGGTCACGACCGCCAGGTCGCCTGACAGGTCGCCCGGCACCCCGACCGAGATCGCACCACCATCCGTCAACGTCGCGCGCAGCACCACAGTCGTGCGCGCGTGGGTTAACACCACCGGCGCCGTCAACAGCGAAGGTGCCGGCGCCTTGGCACGCGCCGCCTGTTCCGCCGGCGTCGACACTCCCCGCCCGATCAGGAAGGCCACCACCGCCACCGCGACCGTCAACGCAAGCACCGCCCCGACCACCAGCCCACCACGCTCGCGAAGCGGCGTGCCGCGATCACCAGCGCGCTGCCGGTGCAGCCTCTGCGCCAGTCCCTTCCGCTCGCCGGTCACGACCCGACCAGCGTCAGCTTGATCCCATACCGGCGCTCGAGCGAGGTCACCTGTCCATCGACCTGGCTTTGAAGGGCCGATACCGCGTTCGCGTTCTGGGTCAGGTAGGCCGCGCGGCGGCCGCTCAGAACCGCGGTCGTCTCGTTGATCACCTTCCCCCAGCACGCCGCGAGCACGCGCGCGCCTTTCGCCTGCAGCTGCTGCACCTTCGTGCTGTACGCGCTCGACTGCGAGGGCGGTCCGATCTGCTGCTGCAACCGTGCGTACAGGCTCATGACCGACGTCGCGGGCACCCCGTGGGCGGCGCTGCAGGTCGCGGCCGTCTTGCTCAAGGCTCGAATCTGGGGCGACCGACTGACCTGGTTTACGACGTTGAACCAGCCGGAGCTCAACTGACCGTACTTGGCCGAGCCAAACAGCGGGGCTTGCTGCTGCATGGTCCTGAAGCAGCGGATGATCCGGGCCTGCCACGCCTTGCGCTCGGGCGCGCTCATGCCGGTCTGCGGATCGACGAACTGAACGCCGGCGCCCGTGAACAGCCCGAGGTCGTGGCTCGCCTCGATCGCCGGCAGGTTGGGAAACTGCGGGTTGCCGAGATCGGAGGGTGGCGCACCACCCATAAAGAACGGGGGCGCCGTAAATCCGTCGCTGGTCATGCAGTTATCGAGCACCTTGCTCTGCACCGTCTGGGCGAAGCTCCCAAGCTGCGCCCCGATCACCGCGTCGGCGCCGTCACGAGGAGCCACGAACGCGATCACAGCGGCCGCGATCGACGTCCCCGCGCCGGCCCCACCGTGCGAAGCGCGGCTCGAGCCACCGCACCCCGACAGTAAGACGAAGCTCATAAGCGCGACGGCCGGTCCCTGGTGGTGCAGCAAGAAGCACCGGTGCGACCGGCGGTGCTCGCTCGGGGTCACCGCCACTCCCGACTCAGGCTGCTCGGCAACGAACGTCATCGCCCGCATGAACTCCTCACAAGTTGCGCCCAAACGCCCCGAGAGCAGGAAGCTCGCCCCCGCAAACCCTAGGCGACATGCGATCAGACCGCAACCCGTTCAGCATCCTGTCGTCAAGAGCTGACGTAACCGTGTGAGCTACTGAGCGCAGCGACATCATCGCTCATGCGCTGCACCGTTTCGATTCACACAAGGGATCAGTTGTCCCAAGGTGGCGGACTGTTAGGGCGCTCGATCAAGCTGGCGGCAACGTAAGCCACAAAAAGGCGACGTGTAGGGTGTGGCCCATGGAGCAGCTGAACGGTCTCAACGTGCCGAAGTCGCTCAGTGACGCTTGCGACCCGGAGCATCTCGGGCTGCTCGTCTACGACATGCAGGTTGGGATCTTGGAGCAGATTGCCGACCGCGAGAGTGTCATCCAGAACGTCCAAATGGTTCTCGAGGCGGCACGGGCCGGCGGGGTGAGGACGTACTTCACGCGCCACGTGACGCTCCCGGTTGAGTTGATGGGCGTGGCTCAGTTGAGGATGTGGCGCGCGTGGCAGGGCGTGGATCGCCTGGAGGACGTGCACTCTCCATTCCTGCCTGATGCTCCGCAGACGCAAATCCTGCCGGAGCTCAGGCCGAGCGAAAGAGAGGCCGTTCTGGACAAGCTGACGTTGTCGGCGTTCGCGGGTACCCCTCTTGAGCTGGCGTTGCGGGGCGCGGGCGTCGAGGCTGTAGCGGTCGTTGGGGTGGCGACGGAGATTGGCATCGAGCCGACGGTGCGGCACGCCGGGGATTTGGGCTTCATCCCGGTCCTCATCACCGATGCGTGCGCGGCGGGCAATGCAGAGGCTGGCGCGCGGACGATCGAGGCGTTGCGATTTCTCGGCGAGACGATGCTGACCGACGTTGCCGGATTTCGCGACGCTCTGGCAGCACACAACTGAAGGGCCAGCTCCGGAAGCTCGCGCCGCTTTAGGCTACCTCCAACCGGGCCGGCTGATCCGGCACTTTGGCGGGTGTCACGTGCGCGTGTGCCAGCCTGACTCATCGGTCGAATTGAACGCAACGGCAGCGGTTACAGTCGTGGTCTCACCAGGCTCGCGTACACAGAGGTTGAGTCGAACGTAAATCCGGTCGCCGGCGCGGACGCGACGCGGTCCGCGGATCAGCGCCGCTTTCGCGCCCCCGCCCTCATCGCATCGATACGCGGCCTTGCCTCGTCCGCGAGCGTAGTCGCGTCCTCCACGGCTCCCCAAGGCTCCCTCGATCAGGTCTCTCTGCTCAGCCTGGCGCTCATCGGCGCGATCGAACACGCCGGCGGCGACGTACATGTACAAGGCCCAAACCTCCGTGCCCCAGGCCCGCCCACCGGGACATAAGCATGTGGGGGACGCTTATGTCCCGAAGACGAGCGAAGCGAAGGGGAGCTTTGGGGCCTCATACATGGCACCCACGCGGCGTCCGGCGGAACTCCGGTCTGCGGAGAGGGCGCCGGCGATCACGCGCCGGCGGTCCCGACCCGCGAACCCGGGCGCTTGAGTCCGCGCCGGCGGTCCCGACCCGCGAACTCGGGCGCTTGAGTCCGCGCCGCGGTCCCGACCCGCGAACTCGGCGCTTGAGTCCGCGCCGGCGCCGAGCTCAGCCGAGTGCCGGTATCACCTCGGTGGCGAGCCGCTCGAGCTGCCCGGCGTCGTCGACGAGCGAGTTGAGCAGGATCAGCTCCGCGCCGGCGTCCGCAACCTTCCGAATGCCGGCGGCACACACCTCGGGCGGTCCCGCGAGGATGTGTTCGCTCCAGCCGCCCCGGCCGTAGTGTTGCGTGAGCGCGTCGTCCAGCCGCTGGCGGCCGCGTTCTGCGTCGTCCTCGACGTGGACGTAGACGCGCTTGCCGATCCGGAACGTGGCCGGGTCGCGCCCCTGTGCGCTCAGCTCCTCCCTGACCACCTTGACCTGTTCGGCGAACTGAGCGGGCGTCTGGGAGCCGGCGCCCATGAATCCGTCGCCGTGCCGGACCGCTCGGCGCATGCCCGCCGGAACGCTGCCACCGAACCAGAGCGGCGGGTATGGCTTCTGTACCGGCTTGGGCTCCATCGTGGCGCCGTGGAGCTTCCACAACCGCCCATCGAAGTTGATCTCTGGCTCCGTCCAGCACTCCTTCATCAGCGCCACCGCTTCGTTGAACCGAGCGACGGGGCGGTCCGCGTCGACGCCGAATGCCTCGAACGGGCGCCCTCGGCCGCCGGTCGCGATACCCACTTCGACGCGGCCATGGCTGAGGCAGTCCAAAGAGCTGATCGCCTTGGCCAGGTGCAGGGGGTTGTGCAGCGGGAGCACGAACACCGCACAGCCGAGCCGCAGCTGCTCGGTGCACGCCGCGGCGTAGGTCAGCGTCTGGAGCGGCGCGAGGCTGCCGGCCGCGCCGATCACCTGCTCCTGTGCCCAGGTGCTCTCGAACAGTCCGAGCTCCTCGACACGGCGCAGATGCGTGCGGAACGCGGCATCGTCGAAACGGCTGCCGCGAGCGTACTGCGGGATCGAGATCGCGAATCGCATGGGCTGGAGGCTAACGTGGCGGCGGCTCTGCGGCCATCACGCGAGGCCGGCGAGTGAGCCTCTGGCGTCGGGCTGAGACTTTCACCCGCCTTTCCCCGCGCCAGAGTCGCAGTCGGTGCTCGCGATCCGGTACCCGATGCCGGGCGTCGTTTGAATGACCTGGGGCTCGCCGAGCTTGCGGCGCAGCCGGCCGATCGTTACCCGGACCGTGTTCGTGAACGGGTCGGCGTTCTCGTCCCACGCCTGCTCGAGCAGCTTCTCGGCGCTGAGGCCGGCCGGGCTGGCTCTGAGGAGGGCCTCCAGCACGGCGCTCTCCTTGGCCGACAGCGCGATCGTGCGGCGGTCTCGAATGACGTCTCCGGTCGTCGGGTCTAGCTCGATTCCGGCTGCTCGCAGCGTGCGGCCGTGCGCCGTCGACCGGCGTCGGGCGAGCGCGCGCACGCGCAGCACGAGTTCGGGGAAATGGAACGGCTTGGCGAGGTAGTCGTCGGCGCCAAGCGCGAGTCCGGTCACGCGCTCGTCGGGCGCAGCGGCGGCGGTCAGCATCAGGATCATCGCCGGCTCGTCCGACTCGGTGATCATCTGGCACAGGGCGTCGCCGTGGACTCCCGGGAGGTCGCGGTCGAGCACGACGACGTCGTAGGGGTTCAGGTGGAGCTTGCTCGCGCCCTCGTCACCGTCGTACGCGACGTCGACGGCGATCCCCTGGTCGCGGAGCCCCTCGGCGATCCAGTTCGCCAGCCGCGGCGCATCCTCGACGACCAGAACCCTCATGCCAATGCCGTAGCCACATGCGCCTCGGGAGCGACTGGGAGGGTGATTTCGGCCGCGAGCCCGCCTCGTTCGCGGGCGTAGAGCCGGAGGTCGCCGCCGTGCGCGGCGGCGACCGCAGCGACGATTGAGAGGCCGAGACCCTGGCCGTTGCGCGAGCCGGTGCGCTCGGGCCCAAGTCGCCTGAACGGTTCTGCCAACTGGACGACGGCCTCCCTGTCCAGGACCGAGCCACCACTTTCGACCACGAGTAGCGCCGTCTCCCGATTGGCCTGGCACGTCACGTTGATGAAGCCGCGCGGCAGGTTGTGTCGCACGGCGTTGTCGATCAAGTTCTCGACCATCCTCGCCAGCAGCGTCTCCGAGCCCTCCACGCGAGCTGAGTCGAGCGTGCTTTGAAGCTCGATCTGCTTGGCGGCCATCGCTTCGCCCCGGCGGGCGAGCGCGTCGCGGACCACCTGCGCCAGCGGGACCGGCGTCCCCTCGCCCAGGGCCCCGCGCTGCGCGCGCGCCAGCACCAGGAAGCTCTCGAGCAGGCGGTCGGCTTGGTCGAGGTCTTCCCGCAGGCTCGCATCGAGCGTCCTGACTTCCGGCGACAGGTGCGGTTTCGCGACCGCGACATCCAAGGCGGCACGCATCGTCGTCAAGGGGGTGCGGAGCTCGTGCGATGCGTTGGCGACAAACCGTCTTTGGGACTCAAACGCCGCTTCCAGGCGCGCGAGCAAGCTGTCGATCGTGTCGGCGAGCGTCCTGAGCTCGTCGCGCGGCCCGGGGAGGTCCAGCCGGCGGTGGAGGTTTCCCTCCGAGATCTCTTGCGCGGTGGCGGTGATCGTGCGCAAAGGACGCAATACGCGGCCGGCGATGAGCCAGCCGAGCAGGGCCGAGAAGATCGCCATGATGCCGAGCGCAATCGCGGATTCGATCTCGAGCCGGTGCAGCTCGGCGACCCGCTGCTCTGTCTCCGCGAGCCGCAAGAATTCTTGACCGGCCGAGGACTGGAGGATGCGGAGGACCGCCGGGGGCGTCGTGGGCATCATCAGGTTGGGCGGCGGGAACGAGATCGAGTGGCTCGCGGAAGGCGGTGTCATGGCGGCGCCTCTCACCCCTCCCGGCATCGGGGGGACCACGATGCCTTCGCCTCCCGTGACCCCGTGCGAGACGAGCGTGTAGGTCACCGCCAGAAGCGCGGTGCCGCAGGCCAGGAACATGCCGGCATAGAGCAGCGTGAGCCGCCAGCGGACCGTGGTCTGGGGGTGGCGCAGGCGCGAAGCGAGGCTCGCGGGCGGGCGCGGGCGTCGGGCGCCCCGGTGCGTCACCCACCGTCCTATCCGACAGCCGACCGACGTGACCAACTGGAGGTTCATCGTGGTGAAGGCGCCTGCGCGGGCGCTGGTTCCTGCGCGGACGTCCGACAGGCAGGATGGCGGACCCCACATAACAGCGGCATAACGGGCTTACGCCGCTGTCACGGCCGCCGGCGTACACCGTGGTGCCGTGACCACGATTCGTACGGCTCGGGTGAGCTTGCGATCGATCGCGATCGCTGTGCTGGGCGCCGCGGCGATGTCCGGCTGCGGGTCCACTGGGCCCTTGAGCGGGACCGTCACCAACTCCGCAAGCGCACCGAACCACGCCCTCGAGTTCAGCCAATGTATGCGCGCGAACGGCGTGCCTAACTTCCCCGACCCCGGCCCGAACGGCTACCAGCTCGGCCCGGGCAGCGGCGTCGATCTGCGGTCGCCGGCCGGCCGCCGCGCAATGAACACCTGCGAGAAGCACCTGAACCAGACCGGACATTCGCCGCCGGTGCCGGCGAGCGTGCGGCGGCAGGAGCTCCAGTTCGCGAACTGCATGCGCGCCAACGGCGTCCCGAACTTCCCGGACCCCGACGCGAACGGCGATATCCAGTTCCCCCTGGACAGCCCCATCCCGCAGTCGCCGGCCTTCCGGATCGCACAGCGCGCCTGCAACAAGTACGTTCCCGGGCCGTAGCAGCCCCGGGCGGCTCCGTCCGAACGTCCGAGCGGCGATCGGCGGTCGACCGCGGCCCGGCCCAGGGCGCCCGATCGGGGCTTCCGCCGATGCGGCGGCGAAGCTGGACCGATACGTTCGTCGCGAGCCCCGTCGGGGCGCCGCCACCGAATGAGGAGGTTCACCGATGGTCGTCAAGCTGGTGTCCCACCGGCTGAGGCCACAATGTTGATCACCGCGATCGAGACGTTCCTGTTGAGGATCCCGTTCAAGCCGGGCGAGACGTCGCCGGCATCCGTGTGGGGCCCGGCCGACCTGCCGGCGGCTTATTCGCTGCTCGTCAAGGTTACGACGGACCAAGGGTACGAAGGGTGGGGCGAGGCTTTCGGACTCCGTGCGGCCGCGGTGACGCAACGTGCGATCGACGAGCTGATCGCGCCGCTCTGCGTCGGTCAGGACGCGACGCGCATCGCTGCATTGATGGACGAAGTGCAGCAGGAGCTCCAGGTGTTCGGGCGCGGAGGGCTCGTGACTCACGCCCTCTCGGCCGTCGATATCGCCTTGTGGGACATCGCCGGCAAAGCCGCCGACGCGCCGCTCCATCGCCTGCTCGGCGGGGGTGCCGCGGATCTGCCCTGCTACGCGAGCCTCGAGGCGTATTCGGATCCATCGCTCGTCCGCGCGCGCGTCCGGCAGGCGCTCGATGCCGGGTTCGAGCGCATCAAGCTGCACGAGAGAGAGCCGCCGGCGATTCGAGCCGCCCGCGAGGAGGCGGGTCCGGACGCGGAGATCATGGTCGATGTGAACTGTGCCTGGACCCTGAACCAAGCCCGGGGGCACGCGGAAGAACTCAGGGAGTTCCGCTTGAAGTGGCTGGAGGAGCCGGTGTGGCCACCGGAGAACTACGACGGCCTCGCCGAGCTGCGCAGAACCGAGGGCATCCGGATCGCCTCGGGAGAGAACGCGGGGACGCTCATGGAGTTCGCTCGACTGCTGCGCGCCGGTGCGGTCGACTTCGTCCAGCCGAGCCCGGCCAAGATGGGAGGCGTGACCGAGCTGTGCAAGGTCTTTCCGATCGCCGCGGTCCACAACGTCGCCGTCGTGCCGCACAGCTTCTACGACGGTCCCGGTTTGCTGGCGGCCATACAGGTAACGGCCGCGCTCGGCACCGCGGAGGCGATGATCGAGTGGCGCTACTTCGATCTCGAGGCGCGGATCTACGGAGATGCTCTCGAGCCCGAGCGCGGCCGGGTCAAGGTCCCGCAGGGGCCTGGGCTCGGAATCGATCCGGACCCCGACGTGATTAGGGCGTATCGGAGCGCGTAGGAGTCCGGGCAGCAGAGGCGTGGCGCGACCCCGCGGTCTCAACGCGTGCAACGGATCGGCTGGTGCGAGAGGCTTGGTCGACAACGACGCGGCCCCGCGGCCGAGAGTGGGAGGACTGACGATGGATATTGCATCCCTGGCAGATCTGCTGCACGAAACGGCAGAGCACCACGACCCGTACGAGAAGTCCCACGCTCCGCACAACTGGTGGGATTGGTATGCCGCCTACATGGACGCACGTGAGAAAGGCAGCACGCCCGAGGAGGCGTCTGCGGCGGCCGGGCGCTACATGGAGGAAGTCCACCACGTTGCTGCCCTGTGAAGCTGGTCCCAGCCCGGGTCTCGAGTGGCGCGTGCCGTCCCGATCAGCCCGGCGGTCGGGTCGGCTACGGGCACTCGACTACCGGGCCGCGTTGCGGTGGCTCCAGCGCGTTCCAGGTGTGCCTATCCATCGCCCAGCGCCACTCGACCCCTGTGTCGCCGGGCGCGACGGGCTCGTCCGGCGCCTCGCCCAACCAACTAAATCCGAGCTTTCTGGGGATGCCGGCGCTGGCTTGGTTGGCCTTGTCGTGGTGGATCTCGACCCGCGTGATCCCGGGCACGGCGAACGCGGCGCCGGTCAGAGCGTGGGCCACGCGAGTTGCCAAGCCACGTCGGAGAAAGGCGGTGTGGATCCAATATCCAATTTCAAGTCCGTCTGGGCCGATGCGACGGTGAAGACCGCAGCCGCCGGCAATCCGCCCCGCGAGGAACGCGCCGAGGACGACGTCGCCTCCTTGAGCCCAGTCCCGATCCCAATCGTTGATCATCTTCCTACGCTGATCGATCGGGAGCGGCTCCTCGGCGATCCACCCCATCCACGGCCGTAGGTGCTCGGCACTCTCGCGGATGGCCTCGCCAAGACCTGCGGCGTCGGATGCGACCCACCTTCGCAGTAGCAGCCCATCCGGGCCGGCGACACGCTCCGGAAGAACGGTGGGGTTCGGCGTCATCGACCCGCGATACGCCGGCTTACCTGGCGAGGATCGATCTTGGCTCCGGCGTAGCCTGCCACGATGACTATGAGAGCCTTTCCCGTCGTCTACGCGTCAGATGTCGAGCGGACCGCGCGGTTCTGGGAGCTGCTGGGCTTCCGGCGCCACTTCCAACTGCCGGCCGATGGTGACCCCGGATACGTCGGACTGCGGAGTGACGACTCGGCAGCGGAGGTCGCGGTAACTCATGCCCGGTGGGCGATGGACCGCTACGGCCTCTCGATGGGGGATGGTCCGCGATTCGAGATGTACGTGTACGTCGCCGATCTAGACGACGTCCTGGAGCGGCTGGCGGGCGCGGATGTGCCGATCTTGCGCGAGCCCGACGACATGCCGTGGGGCGAACGCATCGCGACGGTCGCCGATCCGGACCGTAATCCCGTCGCCCTCTGTCAACAGGCCTGAGAGGGTCGGTCAGCCGGGCCATCACTCGGTAATCCGAATTAGCGCTCAGCTCGACGCTTCCAGGATCGCGGCGATCGCGCACCCTGGCTGATGTCCGGTCGCGAACGGAGCCTCCGACCCGCCGCATTCGGGGCAGGCGCCGAACGACTTCGTCGGCGTGAGACCGCTCCACTGGTGCTTTTCGAGTAAGCGCCTGAGCTCAGCGTTCAACGAACGAAGCAGTGCCAGCTCTCGGTCGCTTGGCTGAAGGCCAGCGCCAGGTGGGCCACCCTGCGACATCCTGATCAAAGGATACGTCGACGCGACAAACGAACGGACCAGGCCTTGTCACGGTATCCGCGCGCGAGTGGATGTGACGACTCCACTCGCGAGAAATGTCACCCGGTAATTCAGTCGGGGCGCCTGGCCAAGGCCGGCTCGCGCTGGTTCGGCGGAGAACGGCACTCGGCCTTAGGGGGCGACGGGGAGCTCGATGAGCTCGGGGTCGAGCGCCTCGGTGGCCACCTTGACCTGGCGCCTGAGCGTCCCCCGCTCGGCCGCGTTGTAGAGCGGGCTCGAGATGCCGTCGGTGATCAGTTGCTCGACCAACGCCATCCCCTCGGCGGCGATCGGCTCCGCGTCGCTCAGCCGGTCGATCAGTCCATCGATCGCGTCTTCGGCGTCGATCACGGCGCCGCGATGAACGATCGAGGCGGTCGAGCGACTTGTCGCCGGCCGGTGTGCGTCGCGCACGGCTCGGCGCCAGGCGCCCGCCACCCTGTGGCGCTCGCGGTCACTGACGAGCTGCGATGCGCGCAGCGCCAGCTCAGGCGACTGCGACGGCCGGGCGCCGGCCACGAGCTGGCGGTTGAGCGCGTCGCGCCTGACCCCCACCTTTAGCCGAAGAGCCACCGGCGCGGTCGCGCGGCGAGGATGACGATGTTCTCTGATTCTCGTTGACATTGGTTTCAACTCCTTGTCCGACTTGTCTGACTCCGATTGTGGTCGCGACGGTGTGAAGAAAACGTGGAGGCTGGCGCCAGGACCTCAAGGTTCTGTGAACCCTTCGGCCCGGGCCAGGCGCACGAGGTCAGCGGCTCGATCGCAGATTGCGTCATAGAGATAGGCTCTCCCGGCTCGGAGCGGCGAGCGACGAAGCTCTAGACCCGCGATCCGGCGAAACCACGACCTGGAGGCCAGCGATGGAGACGCAAGCAGCAGCCCTTTGGGAATACGGCGGTGACTGGGAGATCGATGAACTGACGCTCGATGATCCGCGACAGGGAGAGGTGCTCGTCAGCCTTGCCGCCTCCGGCCTGTGCCATTCCGACGAGCACGTCCGCGTCGGCGACCTGCCGATGGAGTCCCTGCCCACGATCGGCGGCCACGAGGGGGCCGGCATCGTGGAGCGCGTCGGGCCGGGGGTGACCTCGGTCGCCGAGGGCGATCACGTCGTGCTGAGCTTTGTTCCGTCGTGCGGGCGCTGCCACTGGTGCGCGATCGGCCGCGAAAACCTGTGCGACCTCGGTGCCGGAGTCCAGGTAGGTCTACAGCAGGACGGCACCAGCCGCCATCACGTTCGTGGCCAGGACGCGCGGCTGATGTGCATGCTCGGAACGTTCGCGCCGGTCCACCGTCGTCCACGAGAACTCGGTGGTCAAGATCGACGACGACATCCCGCTCGACAAGGCGGCGTTGGTGGGCTGCGGCGTCACCACGGGATTCGGGACCGCCGTCTACGGCGCCGGAGGTTTCCGCAGGGGATACAGTCGTCGTATTCGGCATCGGCGGCGTCGGCGCGAACGCGGTTCAGGGAGCACGGATCGCCGGCGCCAGCCGGATCATCGCGATCGATCCGTCGCCGTTCAACCGCGAGCAGTCGGGGCGGTTCGGCGCCACCCACATGTTTGCGACAGCCGAGGAGGCACTCGAGCCGATCGCCGACATGACCCGCGGGATGATGGCCAACTCCGCGCTGGTGACCGTCGACGTCACCACCCCGAAGGTCGTCGGCGAAGCCGCCTCGGTCGTCGGGAAGCTCGGCAAGGTGGCGATCACGTCGCTTCCGCAGATGATGGACGTCGGCGCCGACGTGTCAGCTGTTCGAGATGATCGCGTACGAAAAGCAGATCATCGGCTGCCTTTTCGGGCACGCCAATCCGCGTGCCGACATCCCGAAGCTTCTGGCGCTTTACCGCGACGGCTCGCTGATGCTCGACGAGCTCGTGACGCGCACCTACACCCTCGATCAGATCAACGAAGGCTACGAGGACATGCGGACGCATCGCAACATCCGCGGACTGGTTCTGTACGAATAGCCGAGCGCGCCGGGAGAGAGGAGGCCGATCGTGTTTCGTGCAGAGGTAGTCGGCTCAATGTTGCGACCGGCGTATCTGAAGGAGGCGCGCGCTGCGCTCGAGGCCGGCGAGATGACGGTTCCAGCGGTTCAAGCGGATCGAGGATCGCGCGGTCGATCAGGTGATCGCCGCGCAGGAGGGCTCAGGGAGTGGAGGTCGTCACCGACGGCGAGATGCGGCGGTTCCTGTTCATGGGTCCGATCACCGAGACCGTGGAGGGAATCGAGTTCGTCGAGCGCGGCACGGTGATGCCGTGGGCGACGCCGGAGGGCGAGACCGAGTGGACGGCGCCGGCCGCGGTGACGTCCAAGCTCCGCAAGAAGCGCTCGATGGTGTGCGAGGAGTACAGCTACGCGCGCGCCCGCGCGACGGCTGCCGCTCAAGGTGACGGTTCCCAGCCCGCTGGTGCTGTACGGCTTCTGGAGCACCGAGTACTCGACCGCGGCTTACTCGGACCCATTCGAGATGTTCGCCGACGCCGCCGAGGTGGGCCGGTCGGAGATCGAGGAGCTCGTCTCGCTCGGCTGCGAATACATCCAGGTCGATGCGCCGGAGCTTGGCGACGCTCGTCGACCCGCGGATCCGCGATTGGGCCGAGGCCCAGGGGATGCCGGCGGAGCGAATGCTGACCGACGGGATCGATCTGATCAACGGCATGGTCGCCGAGATCAGTGGCGTGCGGCTGGCCATCCACCTTTGCCGCGGCAACAACGCGGGGATGTGGATGGCGAGCGGCGGCTACGACTACATCGCCGGGGCCCTGTTCGAGCGCGCCACCTCGTTCGACGCGTTCCTGCTCGAATACGACGATCCCCGCTCCGGCTCGTTCGAGCCGCTGAGGCAGGCGCCGCAGGACAGGCAGGTCGTCCTGGGGTTGGTGTCGACGAAGAGTCCACGCGTGGAGACGGTCGAGGAGATCACCGCGAGGATCGACGACGCCGCGCGGTCGTTCCCGCGCGAGCAACTCGGCGTGTCAACCCAGTGCGGCTTTGCCTCGGTTGCGTTCGGAAATCCGATCAGCGAGGAGAACGAGGAGCAGAAGCTGCGCCTCGTCGCCGACGTGGCCGAGGCCGCCTGGGGGTAGCCACGCGGCTCAAGCGGCTGCCGCCCCCACGGTTTGATGCCCGGCCGGGGCGCCGCGGGCGATTCTCCACACGCGGCCGGTCCAGAGTGGTATCGGTTGCGCCGTGGGCGGCCAACCCGAGCGCGTGCCCCGCCGCACCCTGCCGGTCTCGGTGATCCTCGGGATCTCGATGGTCGCTGCCGGCGTGGTCTACCCGGTCACCGACTCCGCTTTACGCCACACCTCGCCGATCATGATCGCCACGTTGCGCGCGATCGTCGGCGGCGCGCTGCTTATGCGCGATGTTGCCGCTGATGCGAAGCCGCCTGCCGCGCACGCGACGGTTGTGGACCTGGGCGTTCGGAATCGGCTTCGGCAACACGACGCTCACGCAGGTCGGAATCAGCGTCGGTACCCAGCGGGCGGGCGCGGCGGTGGCCGCTGTGCTCTTGAACTCCTCTCCGTTCTTCGTCGCCGTGATCGCGCGATTCGCGCTCGACGAGCCGATCACGCGGCTCCGCGCCGCCGGGCTCGTGATCGGCTTCGGGGGCGTGTTGCTGGTGGTCCTGTCGGATCCCGGCAACGTCGCCCATGGCTCCCAGCTCGCGATCGGGTTCGTTCTGGCGTTGCTCGGCGCGATCGGGTGGGCCGCCGGCGGCCTCGGGATGCGGGTGCTCGCCCAACGCGAGCCCGACCTCGACATCCCGGGGATCACCGCCGCCCAGTTCCTCGCCGGCGGCGTGCCCCTGATCCCGCTGGTCCTGCTGGCCGGCGGGTCCACCGACTGGGGCCGCCCGGTCCTCGACGCGCAACTCCTCGTATCTGGTCGTCGGCGGTCAGGTTCTCGTCTACCTGGGCTTCAACGCAGCGCTTAGCCAATGGCCGTCGACGCGGGTGTACGCCTGGACGTTCCTCGTCCCGGCCGTGGCGGTCGTCGTCGACGCCTTTCTCGGCAAGCTGCCCGGCTTCGGGGCGACCGTCGGCGTGGTGGTCGTGATCGTCGGCGTCGCGATCGTCAACCACCCGCGCGCCGAAGGCGCGGCGTCCGACTGAGGGCCGGCGTTCGGCTCGTGCCAGAGCGGCCTGACGTGGCCGCCGCTGACCGGCTCGAGCTGCTGGTGGGCCGAACGCGCTCTGGGATCTCGCCGGCGAAGGTCAGGCGAGCGCCAGCAACGTCGTCGGGTCGGACATCACTCGCTCGATCGCGTGGATCGCGCCACCCTGCGCGGCCGCGGTGAACCCCAGCGTCGACGTGGCAAGCTGCGGGGTGTGGGCCGCGCCGGCGAGCGTGCCGGCTTCGAGCGCCCGCTGCGCGGCCGGGAGGATCCAGTCGCCCAGGTGGACGAAGTAGCCGCCGAGGATGATCACCTGCGGGTCGAACAGGTTGGCCAGGTTCGCGGCGCCGAGCCCGATCCACCGCCGAGCTCCGCGAGGACATCCAGGGTCCGCGGGTCTCCGGCTCGGGCGCGCTTCACGAGCGGCTCGATCTTGCGCTCCGGCGGGGTGTCGCCACGGGGACGCTGCCTCGCCGACTGAAGGAGCGCGTTCAGGCCGACGCATGCCTCCCAGCAGCCGCGCCGGCCGCATCCGCACAACGGGCCGCCGGGCATCACGTTCATGTGCCCTACTTCGCCGCCGTATCCGCGCGTCCCGAGCAGCGGTTGGCCGCCGACGATGATGCCGCCGCCGATCCCAACCTCGCCGGTGATATAGACCAGGTTCGGCGTACCCGCCCATTCGCCCGACCGGTATTCGGCGATCGCCGCGAGGTTCGCGTCGTTTCCGACGTGGACCGGGGTGGCGCCGAGCCTGAGCGCGCGGCGGAGGGGCTCGGCGACGGCGACGTCTCGCCAGCGCAGGTTCGGCGCCTCGGCGACCACGCCGGCGCCGACGTCGACGAGTCCCGGCACCGCGACCGTCAGCCCGGCCACGACCGGCGCCGGCGCGCCGCGGCGCGAGGTGAGGCGACGACGTGTCCGCCGGCAGAGCTCGGCGAGCGCGGCGATGCACGCCTCCGACCCAACACTGGCGTCGAACGCGCGCCGCTCGCGCAGCACCTCGCGGGCGGCCAGATCGATGACCAGTACCGACAGGTAGTCGACGTTGACCTCGGTTCCGATCGCGACCACGCCGCTGCCCAGCTCCAGGCGGGTGCTCGGCCGACCGGCGCGCCCGCCACCGTCGCGGCCAGTCTCCTGCACGACTCCGAGCGCGATCAGTTCCGCGACCAGGCGCGACACCGTGGCTCGGGTCAGGCCGGCCCGGGCGGCGATGCCGGCCCGGGAGTCGGGACCGACGGTGGCGAGATGGCGGAGGACGAGCTCGAGGTTGTTGCGTCGGATGTCGTTGTGTCCCGCGCGCTGCGGGATCACGGATTCTCTTGACACGGGATATGGCGCTGGGTATATGTTTTGCATCGAATCAAAACATTCCTGGTCGGGCCGCCTCAGTCTAATGGCGTCGCGGTCGGGCACGGAGAGGGTTTGGGCGCCGGCGACTCACGGTCGCGGGGAGCCCGCCCCGGTCACTTCTTAGGCAACAATGCGCACGCTGCGAATACGCACCGAGATCGGCACCGCACCTGACCCCGAGCGCCCGTGCGCGGACGATCGGCGTACTGAGCCTCGACCCGACGCCGTACGGCAGGGCGTCCGCATTGCTCGCGATTCACTGCGCGACGCGCGACTTGGGTCACTTCGTGAGCACCGATCAGCGTGCCGGTCGCCGGATCGGGGCTCCTGGGGCGGGCCTTCACTCGACTGCGGCGTCTGGATGCCGACGGAATCCTGGTCGTCGCTCCGCAGCGGGGCACTGATCGAGATGCTCGCCGAGCTATCGAGCGACATCCCGCTCGTGGCGGTGGCCTCGGGCGCGCAACAGGTCGTCTCCGCGGTGGCGATCGACCACTACGCGGGAGCGGCTGCGGCAACTCGACATCTGCTCGAGCTCGGCCATCGCACGGTGTTTCACATCGCCGGCTCGGGCGACGGTCAGGCTCCGGGGCAGCGCCTCGCCGGCTGGCGCGACACGTTCGTCATGGCCGGTGTCGAGATTCCGCTCCCGATGGTCGGTGACTGGAGCCCGGACGCCGGATACGAGCTCGGGCGCCGACTCGCGACCAGGATGGACGTGACGGCGATCTTCGTCGCCAACGATCAGATGGCCTTGGGAGTTCTGCGCGCTCTCCACGAGGCCGGGCGCCGCGTTCCGTGCGACGTCAGCGTCGTCGGGTTCGACGGAAGTCCCGAAGGAGAGTTCTTCAATCCGCCGCTGACGACCGTCCGGCAGGACTACACCGAGCTCGGCCGGCGCAGCCTTGACGTGCTCCTCACCGAGATCGAGGTCGGCCGCCACACGAAGGTCCAGGAAACGATCCCAGCCGAGCTGGTCGTCCGCGCGAGCACGGCGGTCGCGTCGAGCCGGGAGCTCCACGCGGTCCTCTGAGGACTCGACGGGCAGAGCGTTTCCCCGCCGATACCGAGAGGAATCGCGTCCGATGGCGCGTGACGCACGCTGTCCTCGCGAGGTCGATCCGTTCCGAACCGCCGCGCCGCCGTTTCTGGCCGCGAATTCTTATGGAGTTGTGTGGATTCCTCGAACTTCCTCTTCGGCGGCGGGGCCATTCTTGTGTACGTCTCGGAAAGGAACCTCGCCCATGACCACGATCCTTCTCCTCAACGCAGCCTCATCTCTCCTGGCTCTGGTCGGCATCGCCGGCTTCTTCGCGCTCCGCGAGCGCCACGCTCGAAGCCAGGCCGTTGTGCAGGTGCTTTACGTGACCACGGGCACGGCTCGCCGGCTCCCACAGAGCTGAGCGCGCCCGTGACAAGTCTCCGGCACGGGAAACGGCCGGGGCCGCCGGCAAGGAGTTGGCCGGCAAAGGACACGCCAGGTCCGAGCGGAGGCGACGTTTGCCTCCGCTCGGACCGATCGCTTAGCGTTGCGCCGTAACCGATCTTGGAGGTCGCTCCGCATGGCGCGCACGCATCACCTGCCCGACGAACAGGTCCATTTCACCTGGGACACCGGGAACGAGCCGCGGGTCGTCGTCGACTCCGGTGACACGGTCGTCGTGTGGACGCGCGACGTCAGCGACAACCAGATCGGCCCGGATTCGGACGTCAGTGTGATCGCCGGCCTGGACTGGGAGCGCGTGTACCCGCTGCTGGGGCCGATCGGAGTCCACGGCGCCGAGCCCGGCGACACGCTTGCGATCGAGGTCCTTGACATCCGTACCCAGGGATGGGGCTGGACGGCGATCCTCCCCGGGTTGGGTCTTCTCCCGGAGGATTTCCCGGACGCGTATCTGCGGGTGTTCGACCTTTCGCACGGTGACATCGCGTACATGCGCGACGACATTGCGATCCCGGTCGAGCCCTTCTTCGGCACGATGGGCGTGTGCCCGGCCGGCGCCTCGGCCCAGCCGGTGATGCCCCCAGGGATCTTCGGCGGGAATATGGACACGCGCCAGCTCGTGCGGGGCTCCACGCTGTACCTGCCGGTGCAGGTCGACCAAGCGCTGTTCTCCTGCGGGGACGCGCACGCGTGCCAGGGCGACGGCGAGGTGTGCGTGACCGGCCTCGAGGCGCCGATGTTCGCGGCGCTAAGGCTCACGCTCGAGAAGGGTCGCTCGATCCCCGCGCCCCAGTACCGCACTCCCGGACCGCTGACCCCGCGCGTCGACTCGGCGCCGTTCTACGGGACCACTGGTGTCGGAGACGATCTGTACGTCGCCGCGCAGGACGCGATCCGGGCGATGGTCGACCACATCGCGACGAACTACTCGCTGGGACGCGAGGACGCCTACCTGCTCTGCAGCCTCGCCGTCGACCTCAAGATCTCAGAGATCGTCGACGCCGGCCAGTACATCGTCAGCGCGCTGCTGCCCGAGGCGATCTTCGCCGGCTGAGCTGATGGTGTTTGGGAAGAAACCCCGTCTATATAGGGGTTTCTTCCCGAGCGCCCGCCGGCGACGGCTCCAGCTGCGGGATCACCTCGTCGATCAGCAGTTCGAGCGTCCGCCGCGACTCGTCGAAGCTCATGTCCCCGGTCGGGAACATGAAGCAGATGTAGTCGACCATCCCGTCGTCGAGCAGGGCCCCGACCCGCTCGACGATCTGACCGGGGGTACCTGACCCGATCTCGATCGCCGGCTCCATGTTGGCGTGGATCGCCCGCAGCGCACCCTGCGCGTCGTAGCACTCCTGCTCGGACAGCTTCAGATGGTCGTAGCGGTGCGCGTTGTGAGTGCGACGTACGAGGCCCTCCATGCCACGCCGGGCGACGTCGCGAGCCTCGGCCTCGGTGGGCGCGATCGACAGGAGCATGCTGTAGCCGACGCGGGGTTCGGAATTGGGACCCCCACCCACCCCGTCGAACCGGATGTCGTCGTCGCGGTGTTCGTCCCAGGTCTTGAGGTACAGCTCGTAGGCGTCAGGGCTGATCTTTCCGGGCCACATCAGGCTCATCCCGTGCTGCCCCGCGGTCACCGGGCTGCCTGGATACCAGAACGGGATTCGCTCCTGGAACGGCTTGGTCGACATCGGCATCGTCGGAAAGTCGAAGAAGCGGCTGTTCTCGCTCGAGATCTCGCCGGACACGAGCGCGTGCCGGATGATCCCGAGCACGTCGGTGAAGCGGTCCCTGGACTCCCACCAGTCCTTGCTGAACCAGTAGTGCTCGATCGGCACCGCTCCACGCCCGACGCCGAATTCGAGCCGCCCGCCGGTGAGCTGGTCGAGCACGCACATGTCCTCGACGACCCGGACCGGGTGGTGCATCGGTAGCAGCTTCACCATCGGCCCCAGCCTGATCTGCTGCGTCACCTGCGAGGCGGCGGCTATGAACAACTCCTGACCCGGCGCCATGCAGAGGTCGCTGCCGTGGTGCTCGGCCAGGTGATAACCGGCGAACCCGGCCTCGTCGGCCATCTTGATCAGCGTGAGCCGATCCTGAAACAGCTGGCTCGTGGGGGTGCCGGGGATGTCCTCGATGTGGTCGAAGATCCCGAACTTATCCGTGATCACGGGCGGGAACCCTAACGACTGGCGACGGTCAGGCGCGTCCTGGCGCGCACGCTCGACATCACGCCACGAGCCGCAGCAGTGCCGCGGTGCCACCGGCGGCGAGCGCGACGACGACGAACGGAGCCTTGCGCCAGACCAGCACGGCCGCGACGAGCAGCGCCGGCGTGCGCGCGTCGAACACGAACCGGTGACCGCTCGTGAACGTCTGGATCACGATCAGCGCCGCCAGCACGGGGACGACGACGATCTCGAGCGACCACCGCTCGGAAGTGTCGCTGTCGAGCCGCGCTCCGACCACGAGCCCGAGAACTTTGAACGCGTATGCCGACGCGCACAGGGCGAGTACCGGCCACCAGCTCATCGACTGACCTCCGGCGCTTGCCCCACCGCGATCCGCGCGCGTCGGCGACCGACGACGAGGAGCACCGGGACCGCGCCCAGAGCCGACGCGATGATCGGCACACCGCCCGGCGCGATCGGCACCAGCGCGAGCGCGATGAGCGCACCCGCCACCGCCGCTCGCATCGCGTCCGGCCCCCGCAGCTGCGGGGCCAGCAGCGCCAGGAACACCGCCGGGAACACCGCGTCGAGTCCGTAGTCGCGAGGGTTGCCGAGACCGCTACCGGCGACCGCGCCGACGAGCGTGCCGATGTTCCATGCCGTGAACAGGCAAACCGCGGTCAGATCGAACGCGCGGCGCTTCGCCGCGAGCGTCGGCTGCGCGTGGGCCATCGCGGTCGTCTCGTCGACGACGACCTGTGCCCGCAGCGCGCGCTTCGGCACGCTCCCAGACAAAACGTCCTTGAGACTGAGCGCGTACAGAGCGTTGCGCCCGGCCAGCAGTAGCGCCGGCGGCAGCGCTCCCGCGACGCCCCCGCCCGCGCCGATCACCGAGACGAACGTGAGCTGCGAGGCGCCGGTGAAGCAGACGACCGACATGACGCACGTCTGCGGCACGCTGAACCCGGCCGCGACCGACAAGACGCCGAACGACACCGCATACACGGCGGTCGCGACGCCGATCGACAGCGCGTTCTTGAAGACGGGATCGTTCGACATGATCGAGGCATTGTCGCGCGATATCGCGGGCAGATGGCTGCGAATTACCCCGAACAGCTGGCCATCATGGCAATATTCCACTGTGGATTCGATCGATCGCGCAATCATCGACGAGCTGAGTCGTGACGCGCGTCTGTCGAACGTGGAGCTGGCGGCCCGTGTCAACCTGTCGCCCTCGCCGTGCCTGCGCCGTGTCCGCGCGCTCGAGGAGTCAGGGGTGATCCGCGGCTACCACGCCGACATCGAGCCGAGCGCGATCGGTCGCGGCCTCGAAGTATCGGTGCTCGTCGAGCTCTCGCTCAAGGATCGCCAGACCGTCGAGGCGTTCGAGGAGCAGATCAGCGCGATCGACGAGGTCCTCGAGTGCCGCCGGATGTTCGGCATCCCCGACTACATCATCCGCGTCGGCGTCGCCGACACCGAGGATTACGAGCGGTTCTACATGAACAAGCTGGCCGAGCTACCGGGCGTCACCCGCGTCAACTCCCAGTTCACGATGAAGCTGGTCAAGGCCGGGACGCCAGGTGCGCCCACGCGAACCGCGCCCGCCCGCCGACGCACGCGGTAGGTCGCGAGCTTCGAGCGCGCTCGAAGTCAAGCCCGCGCGCCGCTCGTCAGCGGACGTCGAACCGGTAGTCGCCGTCGGAATTCAGGATCGTGACCGTGGCGATCGCATGCCGACTCCCTCCGGCGGTGACCCTGCACTCGAACGTCTTGCCGATTTGGGCACGGACGTGCGCGGGGCAGACGGCCTTCGCCGTGACGTTCCGCCGAGCGAGCGCCGAGCCGATCGCCCGCTCGACATTGTCGGGCAGAATCTCCGACGTGAGGATGCGGAACGCGCCGTTGCCGAGCGCGATCGCTCGGACGCCGACCTCGCGACCACCGCTGAGCCTCACGCTGCAGTGGACGACGGTGCCTTTGCCACGCGGCCCCGCCGGGCACGCGACCGACTGCACGTGGAACCCTCGATGGGCGTCGAGCGAGCTCCGGATCAGGTTGTCGAGGTTCGGGCTGCTCGACGCGGCGGCGGCGCAACCGGCGAGCGCGACCGCGACCAGCGCAAAAGTGATCGTATGTCTGATGACTTTTCGGATGACGGCCGAAAAGACGTCCGCGCCGACCCGAATCTTCCCGGGTGCGCTTGGCGTGGATCGTGCCGCTGACCGCGCTGTTCCGGGCGAAATCCACTCGATGTCGTCGGCGAGGATCTGTTCGGGCGCCGTTTTCCATCCTTTATCCTCGATCCTGTGGCTCGCAGGAGTTCGGGGATCTGGCTGACTCGATTGGTTCCGGTCATCGCGCTCGCGGGCGCGCTCGTAGCGGGAGCGACTCACCACCGCGAACTGCTGCAACCGCTTGTGCTCGTGACTGTTCTGCTGGCGCCGGTGCTCCTGCCCCAAAGGCTGCTGTACCCGCCGCCTCCGGCCCCGCCGTCGAGCGGCGCCGACGACGGCGACGACGGCGACGACGGCGGGGGCGGCCCGCGTAACCCGCCGCGGCCGCCCGAGTCTCCTCGCGGAGGCTTGCCACTGCCCGACGCCGACCCGGCCCGGGTTCGCATCCGCGACCACCGTCGCCCGGCGCTGTCGCCGGTCCGTGCGCGACGCCCCGCGCACGAGCCGGAGCGAGCGCCGGCGCGGACGCCGCACGGGCCCACGCCGGCCTAGCCGGGCGGCTCCCGCTAGTTCGCGCTCGGCCCGAAGTCGGCGAGGAACGCCTTCAGGTTCTTGACGTGCTGAGAGTTGACGGTCGCGGTGCAGGTGGCGTCGACGACGCCCGCCTCGGTCCCGCCATCGAACACGTCGGAGGCGCTCAGGCAGTACGCACGTGACGATAGGCCAGCCAGGCGTTGTGCCCGGCGATCAACCGGCGCCGAGAGACCGGCCGGCGGGCTTTGCCCGGCGACCCCGCGGCGTCGGCCGCCGCCGAGGTCGCGATCAGCACGACCCCCGACGATCCGATGAGGACAGCCGCGGAGGCAAGGCCGATGAGCAACGAAGACCTGATGCGCATGTTCTCTCCAGCTGTTCTGGGCGTGTTATGGGGTCAACCTAACGAACGCACGCGCCCCGGCAGCGGCCGACAGATCCGTCTGCGACTCCGCGATCGCGGCGTCCTCGCTACCGTCTCGCGGGCGTGAGCGATTCTGGTATCCATCGTGTGGTCGTGGTCGGTGGGGGCTTCGGCGGCCTTCAAGCTGCGCTGAAGCTCCGCTCCTCCCCGGTCGAGGTGACGCTGATCGACCGCCGAAACTTCCACCTGTTCCAGCCGCTGACCTACCAGGTCGCCACGGGCGCTCTGTCGCCAGGTGAGATCGCTTATCCGTTGCGGGGAATCTTCAAGCGCGCCCGCAACGTCCATGTGCTGTTGGCGGAGGTCGCCGACTTCGACCTCGACGCTCGCTCCGTGCATCTACGCTCGGTCGACGAGGTGCCCGCGCCCGAGTCGGTGGCGTACGACACGCTGATCATCGCCGGCGGCTCGAGCTACTCCTACTTCGGTCACGACGACTGGAGACAGTTCGCGGGCGAGGTCAAGTCGCTCGAAAGCGCGATCACCGTCCGGAGCCGGATCCTCAGCGCGTTCGAGGCAGCCGAAGCGGAACACGACCCGGATCGCCGGGCCGCCTGGTTGACGTTCGTCATCGTCGGGGCCGGACCGACCGGCGTCGAGATGGCCGGCCAGATCGCCGAGCTGGCGCGCGACACGCTCCGTCGCGACTTCGAGGCGGCCGATCCGCGGGCTGGTCGAATCCTCCTGATCGAGTCTCTCGACCGGGTGCTCACGAGCTTCCCGCCATCGCTGTCGCGGAAGGCGGAGCGGTCGCTCGAGCGGCTCGGCGTCACGCCGATGCTGCGCTCGACCGTGGTCGGGGTCGACGACGAGTCGGTGAGCGTTGCCGATGGCGCCGGCAATACCCAGCGCATTCCCACGCGTACGGTCGTGTGGGCCGCCGGCGTGACGGCCTCGAAACTGGGGGCGCGGCTGAGCGAGCTGACCGGGGCCGAGCTCGACCGCGCGGGGCGGGTCGCCGTCGAACCCGATCTCACGCTTCCCGGCCACCCCGAGGTGCTCGCGCTCGGCGACATGGTCAGGGTTCGCGGTCGGGACGGCTCCCCCGTGACCTATCCTGGGGTCGCTCCCGTCGCGATGCAGCAGGGCCGCTACGCCGCGCGGGTCGTACGCGCGCGGCTCGCCTCAGAGCAGGCGCCGCCGTACCACTACTTCGACAAGGGCAATCTGGCCACGATCGGGCGGGGGGCGGCGGTCGCGGACATCAAGGGGCTGCACCTCAGCGGCTTCCTCGCGTGGATCACCTGGCTGGTTGTTCATCTGTGGTACCTGGTCGGATTCGAGAACCGCGTCCTCGTGTTCACCCGGTGGGGCTTCAGCTTCGTGACCCGCGGCCGCGGCTCGCGGCTGATCGTCGGAGCGGTGGCGGAGAAGACGAGCGACAAGCCCTGACGCCGGGGAGCGCTCCCGCGTTCGCCGGGCCGCGGCGACATACATCGCATGGCGTGGCAGGGTACGCGGGGTCGCGCATTTATGAGAAGTAACTCATCTTCCACCTAGGCGTAAGCCGGTGGTAGCGTGGCCCGACGGAATCCACAGGACCCGGCCGGGCTGGGTTGTGGCCGGACCGGATCCGAGACGAGGAGGGTTATCGTGGTTAGGCCGGTCAGGATCTCGGCATCCGTTGCCGCGGTGGTGGTAGCGGTCGGTGCGTTCGCTCTGGGCATCGTGCCCCAAGCGGCGGCGAGCACCAGTCAGCACATGGCGATCAACTGCGCTCAAGCGAGTGC
Source organism: uncultured Solirubrobacterales bacterium (assembly GCA_963849675.1). Lineage (GTDB taxonomy): Bacteria > Actinomycetota > Thermoleophilia > Solirubrobacterales > Solirubrobacteraceae > Palsa-465. Next base: position 504,300 of record CAWKIW010000003.1, read on the forward strand.
GATGTGCACCGAGGTGGCGAATTCGTGGGACGTGTTCGGCCATTACGTCGGCCACGACGAGCCCTCCGCGCTGTTCTACTCGAACGTCCCGGGTTCCGGCAACCACATGAGTTACAACGTCACGCTGCCGACCGACCCGTCCGCGCGCAACCCGACGCGGGTCGGTAAGTCGTACGCGTTCGAGCTGAGCGGCGCCGACTGGTTCGGGATGGCGATGTGTGACACCCAGTCATACCCCGAGCAGCTGAGCACGTGCACGCCGGACAGCGACAGCAACATCGTCGATCCTGCCGTCTCGCCAACGCACGCCGGCGAGGCGTTCATGGAGATGCAGTTCTACCCGCCGGGCTGGGTGCCGTGGCCGACATGGCAAGTCGCGGTCGGTGCGAGCTCGTGCGATCCCACCCAGTGGTGCGCCGCGCTCAACATCGACAGCCTGTCGCTGAACCCGGTTACCGGGCAGCAGAACAACGCGACCTGCGAAGCCCAGGTCGGCGAGGAGTACGTGAACTTCGCGTTCATCACGAAGAACGGCGTCGCTCAGGGGCCGGCCAACCCGGTCGACGCCACCACGCTGGGGACCTTTACCCCGAATCCATCCGCCGATCTGTTCATGAACTCCGGCGACCATCTCAGCGTGTCGTTCGCCGACACGCCGAACGGGTTGCGGGTGATCATCGATGACCTGTCCACACACCAATCGGGGTCGATGACGGCCAGCGCCGCAAACGGCTTCGCGCAGGTGCAGTACGACCCGACCGGGACCTCCTGCAATGCGATCCCGTACGACTTCCATCCGATGTACAGCACGTCGAGCCCCGCGACCCGCGTGACGTGGGCGGCGCATTCGTACAACATCGCGTTCGATTCGGAGATCGGCCACTTCCAGTTCTGCAACGGGCCGGTCGCCATCCCGGACACGCCGTTCGGCCTGGACGCGAGCGGCAATCCCACGACCTGCCCCGCGGGCGACACCGAGGGCGAGGGGGCCGGCGCGCAACCGGCCGACGGCGACGACGCGTTCTGCTTCCCGGCGCAGGAGGCGCTCACCTTCAAGGTGGCTGGATGCACGAACACAAACACCGGCTTCGACGGGGCCTCGTACCAGCCGTTATGGCCCGACGGGAACACGAGACTGCATCCGACGCCGTTCCAGTTCTCGAGCCCCGAGACCGGCCGCAACTACAACGTGCAGTACCAGCAGGCGGCGCTCGAGGCTGACCTGCCGGACATCGAAACCAACACGTGCAACCGAACGACCGGCGTCGGCTGCACCTTGATTCCGACCACCGACACGGGACAGCCGGCAGCGTTCTACCCGTTCTACAGCACGACGCGGGCCCACGGCTGCGTGTGGCAGTTCGGGAACAACATCCCGGGCGAGATCACCAACTTCGGCGGGAACGCCCAGTGGGGGAGCCTGCTGCAACTGCCGTACACGACCACGGGCGGCGCTGTCAGCCTCCGCTACAACGACTTCCGGAACATCTTCCGGGGCAATCCGTGCACGCAGGGGCGGCACAGGAACCACTGACCCACACCGTCCGCATCCGTCGCCCCGGGCGCCTCTCGCGCTCGGGGCCACGGCGCGCCGCAACTGCCGCTACGGCGCGGTGCCGTTGCGGCAACCGATGAGCGCCGACCTGACGATGTCCGGCAGCGCGACCGCCGGACACCTCGGGCTCGTCGCCTCGAGCATCAGCCGCCACACGCCGTTGACCTGGCGCAGGACCGCGGTCACGTACACGCCGTACCGCCAACACGGGCTGTGGCGCCCGAGCATCGAGCTTCGGTCGGCCGACAGCGTGATCCCGAGGCATCCCAGCGGGTACCGGTAGGCAGCGGCGATCTGGGCCACCCCGGCCGTGCTTCCCTCGGTCGCGGGCGCCGGACTACCCACGGGCCTCGGTCCTCCGAAGCCAACGGCATCCGTGCTCACTGGCCGCCCGGTCCGCAGGGTCACGGGAACGATCACGCCGGCCGCCACGACTACCGCGATCGCAGCGGCGATCAGCGGTAGGCGGACCCTGGGTCGAATTCGGGCGATGCGGTCGCGAACCGGGTCGAGCGGGCGGTGACCACGCGGCCCGGCCACGACTGTAACCCGCACGTTCGAAGGCGGATCAGCCGGCGAAATCCAACCGTCGGGCCTACTGCGCCGCGCCATTAGCGGAGTATCGCGCGGCCGGGGGTCCGCCGATCGAAAATCGGGGCGCTAAAAATCGAGGGCGAGTCCGCTTACGCGGAGCGCACGATCGATCGAGAGGAGACCGGATGGCAAGCACCGTCACAGTCGGCCAGACCTACGCGCTCGTCGCCGATCTGCCCCTTCGGATCGAGTCCTACTCGGTCGCGCCGCTCAGCGCACCGATGGGACCGGATCGCATCCGGCGCACGACGCACGTCCAGCTGTCCGGCGGCGGCGAGGAGGGCATCGGCGAGGACGCCACGCCGATCGAGCAGGATCAGGTCGCCTTTCAGGAAGCGGCCCCGAGGCTTCCCCTCGCGGGGGACTGGACGATCGACTCGTTCTCCTCGCATCTGGCGACGCTCGATCTGTACCCGGCACCGCCGGAGCACGACCGGCTGCGGTCTTTTCGCCGCTGGGCGTTCGAGAGCGCGGCGCTCGATCTGGCGCTCCGGCAGGCCGGCCGTGCACTTGCGGACGCGGTGGGGCGGGAAGCGCGCCCGCTCACGTTCGTTAATTCAATGCATCTGGCCGACCCGCCCAGCTTCGGGCCGGTCCGCGAGCGGCTCGAGCTGTTTCCCGCGCTGCGGTTCAAGCTCGATCCGACGACCGAGTGGGATGACGGGCTGATCGCCCAAATCGCGGCCACGGGCGCCGTCGACACGGTCGATCTGAAATCCCAGTACCCGCCGCCGTACGGCCAGCCGGCCGATCCCCGCCTGTACGCGGCGGTGGTGCACGCGTTCCCGGAGGCGTGGATCGAGGATCCCGCGATCACTCCCGATACCCGACCGGTGCTCGAACCCCACATGCACCGCGTCACTTGGGACGGCATCCTCTGGTCGATCGCCGACATCGAGCGGCTCGAGGTGCATCCGCGCACGATCAACATCAAACCTGTCCGCTTCGGTACCGTGAAGACGCTGTTCGGCGTCTACGACCACTGCGCGGCGAACGAGATCGCGATGTACGGCGGCGGGTTCGGCGAGCTAGGCGTGGGGCGTCACCAGATCCAGTACCTGGCGTCCGTGTTCCACCCCGACACGCCGAACGACGTCGCCCCGTCCGGCTACAACCTGCCCAAGCTCGAGCCGACGCTACCCACGAGCCCGCTCACCGAGATCCCGGCCCGCACCGGCTTCCGCTGGGCCTGAACCCGACGGCTCAGGCGCCGCGAGCAGGTCGACCGGGAGCGTGAACCAGTGCCGGTTCACGCACACGACCTTGACGTGCTCGACCGGCTCGGGGACGCCGTTCAAAACGAATCGGTCGGTGATCTCGGCGGGGAGGCCGCAGGCCGGGCACTCCACTAGCGGTTCGGCGGGAATGTAGATCTTGTCGTTACTCATCGTGTTTGCCCCCACATCGCGCGGTTCGTGTTTAGTGCGCTATACGAACGAGAGCGCGATTCGGTTCGTGAGATACGCGTAACTTGATCAGCGTGCCTCTCGCGCTGCGAGGTGTCCTGGCGAAATAGCGATGCCCTACGAGCGGCAGCTCGAGTCTCTCTACCCGCCTTCAACGGGCGCGACATCGATCCGCGCGTCGAACCGGTCTCGTTCTCGCGGCGGCGGAGCGGGGGTGTCGCGGTCGACGTCCAACAGGTCGTGCGCACCCTTGAGGACGCGCTCGTAACGAGAACATGGTCGTGCACGTCTATTCGTTCCGAGGCGGCCTCATCGCGCAGATGGACGTCGAAGAAGCCTGATCTCACACCTCTCGTCTCCGGAGCGTTTCACCCCTACGTACGCGAACAGGAGGGATCGCCAAATGACTGCCACGATCGACATCGCCACCGACATCCGCTCGCGGGTCGATGCGCTCGAGTGGGACCACCTGCGCCGCGAGCTCGACGAAAAAGGCCACGCGATCACGGCCCCCGTGCTCACCGAGGACGAGTGCGACGAGCTGTCCGAGCTGTTCGACGGCGGCCGCTTTCGCTCCACGATCGAGATGGCCCGGTATCGCTTCGGCGACGGGCGCTACCGCTATTTCGACCACCCGCTCCCCGACACGATCGCCGCCCTGCGCACGTCGTTCTACGGCCACCTTGCCCCGATCGCCAACCACTGGGCCGAGCTGCTGACCGGGAGCGGCCCGACCTTCCCGCTCGAGCACGAGGAGCTGCTGCGGCGCTGCCATGCCGCCGGCCAGCTACGGCCGACGCCGCTGATCCTGCGCTACGGCGAGGGCGACTGGAACGCTCTGCACCAGGACCTCTACGGGGATGTGTTCTTCCCATTCCAGGTGCTCACGATCCTGGCCCGCCCCGGCCAGGACTTCGACGGCGGGCAGTTCGTCCTACTCGAGCAGCGCCCCCGGGCGCAGAGCCGGGCGCACGTGCTCGAGCCCGCTCAAGGCGCGTTCGTGATCTTCCCCACCGCCACTCGGCCGAACCGCGGCAAGAACGGCTATCACCGGATCGGTATGCGGCACGGCGTCTCGACCGTCACCCGAGGCCAGCGCACCGCCCTCGGCGTGATCTTCCACGACGCAACGTGACCGGCGCCCGGACGAGATAAGAGAACGCTCTCGCGCCCGGCTCGGGCCTCAACTCCCCTGGACGCTCGTCTGCCCCGCGAACACCACGGTCGCGGGGACGGGCACGCCGGCGCCGGTCGGGATCGTCATCCACTGGGTCGTGTCGAGCAGCACCGGGCTGCCGTTCGCGACGACCTTGAGCGCGAATCCCCCGAGCGGCGGGGCGAGCTGGGTGCACGGGGCCGGGCCGGCGGCTGTGGCGAACGGGCACGGCGTGATCGGAACAGCCACGTCGGCGATCGTCAGTACCGGCGCTCCCCCGACCATGATCGTCGGGTTGCTCGGGATGAACTTGAACGTCCCCCCGTGGCTGCACATCACCTGAGCGTTGGCGTTGAGGATGAATGGCACGAGCGATCTCGCGCCGAAGCTACCCCCGTTCAGGTCTGAGGTCAACCAGCCGTCCGTCGCGCAGCCGCACCGGGAGTGGGTCGACGACCTCGAGCTGCGGGACGCCGGGCTCGAGGTTCCGGAATCCGAGCAGCACCCAGCTACCGTCCTGCCGCTTCACCAGCGGGGCGGCGGACAGCGTCGGCTCGCCCCGGAAGGGACTCGCGCGCTCCAGGTCCCACGGGCCCGCGAGCGACTCGCCTACCGCCGACCACGTGCAGAACCGGCCGAACCGCGACCGCTGCTCGGCGCTCTGCTGGTCGGGGTGGCAGGTGAACACGAGGATCGGCCGGCCCTCGACGATCCGGACCTGAGAGACCTCGAGCTCTCCGAACCCGGCTCCGGGCTCGGAGATCGGTGGCTGGAGCTCCCATGCGCGCATGTCCGCGCTGCGGGCGTGGCCGATCCGAGCCGCGGTGTGCCGGAGCCGGGCGTCGCCGAGCGCGCGCTGCGCCTTCAGGAAGAACAGGTGGTAGCGGTCGCCGTCGTCCGCGATCCAGCTGTCCCACACCCAGTCCTCCGGCAGCCGCAGCACCGCGGAGATCGTTTCAGTTTCGGTGATAGTCAGCACACTCCCCGCGTGGGCAAAGCGGAGGAGCCCCGGCTCGAGAGCTAACCCCCCATTGCGAGCGCCTTGCGGTACTGGCGCAGCGTGAGCCCGGACCAGCGGCGGGTCGTGCCCTCGTCGGTCATGCCGAGGCGCAGCGCGACGCGCTGTGAAGGCTCGTTGTCGAGATCGGTGAGCGCGAGCACCTCGGTCATGCCGGCGGCTGCCGCCGCGTCCAGAGCCGCCCGGGCGGCCTCGGTCGCGTAGCCGCGGCCCTGGTAGTCGGGGTGCAGGTGCCACCCGATCTCGACCTGATCGGTGGGCCCGGACGCGTCCTCGAGCGGCAGCAGCTCCGTTGCGCCTAAGGGCGCAGGATCAGGACTCGTGCCTGCCCCCCGGACTGATCCCGAGCTTGACGATCGCGTCCCCGACGGGCACCGCATCGAGCCACACGCTGTCGTGGTCGTTCGCCTGTCCGAGCGTCGCCACCTGCTGCATCGAGCGCGCCAGATGGGCCATCTCGTCGGGGCTGCCCACCAGTTGTTCGATGCCGTGCTCGGTGCCGAACGTGACCGCCAATCCCTCGTCGGTCTGGTGAGCGGAAAGCAGTTCCAAGCTCATGAATCCTTCCAGTCTAGGTACGAGAGGAACGGGGTCAGGGCGCCCCCGCTTTCGGCTCGGCCTCCGACCCGGCTAAGCCCACACTCGCCGCCACGCCAGTGGGTGAATGAGGATTCAGCCACCCATCGTGTGGCTAACCCCACGGTCGACCGGCGTGCGTTGCCGAGTGTGGCGTTAGCCGGGTTCAGAGTCCGCCGGCGAGCGCGCGGAGCGCAGAGATCCCCGGCATGAACAGGTACTCGCCACCGCGGGTAGTCACGAACGGACCCTGAGGCCCGAGCATGAACGGAGGATCGCCCTGGACCGTCATCTTGCCCGTCCCGAGCGGGCTGCCGAGCAGGAAGTCGCTGTCGTGGCCGAGGTGAAACCCGTTGCCGTCGTTCAGCCATTGCAGCTGAACGCTCTCGAACTGGCGCGAGATGCTCGCGTTGAAGCAGACGAACACGAGCCCGCGATCGACGCCGTCGTCCTCCAAAACATCCGCCGGAAGCGGCGGTCCGTAGGGCACGCCGCGGCGGATGATCCGGTGGCGGAAGCTCAATAGCCCCGCGTCGTCAAGCCCGGGCCAGCCGAGAGCGTCACGCGGGTTCGAGCGGCGGATGTGGGCCCCGAGCGGGCATCGCCGGCCGTCGACGTCGGCGTCGAGATACCGGAACGAGTTGGACCTTGGCGCGGTCGCCGAGAAGCCCGGATCGGGACGCTCGGGCGACTTCACGAGCGGTGTGCCGTTCCGCCACCGTCCGACGACCTTGGCCGCGAGCAGCTCCTCATCGCCGGGCGCGAACCGCGTCGCCGCGTCGCGCAGAACCCGCCGGAACAGCGCCACGTCCTGGCGGAGCTTCCGGTAGACCATGTAGGTCCCGGAGCGGCCGAGCGGGTCCGCCGGCGCGCTCGGCAGCCGCTTCTGTGGATCGACGAGCGTGTCCTCGTCGGGGTAGCCGAGCACGAACTCCCCGAGCGCGAGCGCCCGCCAGGAACCGCCGGCAAGCGGCACCCCGCCGCCCGCCGCCGCGCCGTCTGACACGCCCGCGATCGCCGGCTGGGCGGCGCCGTCCGCGAACCCGAACTGCTCGCGCGGTGGGGTACCCGCGCCGGCGCCCGCGGCACGGAGCAGCTCCGCGTACTGCTCATGCACGATCGACACGCCGGGCGCGTGGTCGGTCTCGTCGCGCAGGCTCGCGAGCTCCGCATCGATCTCGTCTCGCGATTGTGCATTCAAGGTCACCAACACATGGGCCGCGCCGGTGCCGAGGCCAGTGTCCCAGTGTCACGGGGCTATTGACGCCAAGGTCGCCCAGCATCTGGCTCCGTGCGCCCATGCCCTGACGGAACTCGTCGGAGAACGTGCCGATCACCGCCTCCGGGACGCCGAGCGCGCGCAGTCCGGTACACGTCAGCGCGACATTCCGGTGCGAGCGGGGCTTTTCGCCTCGCCATTCCTCGTCACTCGAGACCCCCTCCGCGGTCTCGTCCAGCCAGGCCCGCCCACCGGCGCCATCGGAAACACCGACGAATACATACGCCGTGCAGGGATAGGTGCTCCCGTACGCGCGCAGCACGTTGCCCTGGATGTCCGAACGGTCGACGACCATCAGAACTCCTCGAGGAACGCGCGCCGCACATCCTCCGCGCCCATCTCCTGCGCCCGCACGGCGAACGCGATCAGCTGCTCGCGCGCCGCCAGCCCCGCCTTGACCTGCGCGACGGTGGCCTTCGGATAGGCGGCGACGAAGAAACCGGTATCGATCTTGTTGTGGAGCAGGTACTCCTTCAGCCGAGGGCCGGTGGCGTCACGCGGGCAGCCCACGCACCGCCCCCAGATCTCCCTCGCCTCGGGCGCCAGCTTCTCGCACAGCTCATCGAGGTAGGGGTCGAGCGGGCCGTCGAAGTTGCTCGTGAAGATCAGGTACGGACTCCCGAGATGGTCCTCGCGCGGCTGCGAGGCGTCGTTGACCCAATCGCCGAGGATCACCCAACGCGCGAAATGCGTGGCGTTGAGCCGCGCGAGCGGGCTGGCATCCTGCGGGAGCGCCTCGAGATATGCGCGCAGCTCCGCTTCGGAGCCCGGCTGGATCGGCGTCAGCGCCATGAACGCGGTGGCCTGACCCGAGGTATTACTCACAGGCAATCCTGCACGTCGGCGAGGAACAAGCGCCACTGCTCCGCGAAGACCTCGGCGCTCATGTTCGGGGCGCGCGCCTTGAACGCGTCGAGCTTCGGTGCGAGCTCGAGCGAGGACAGGATCATCGTGGTGGTTGCATCCGGATACGCACCATAGAAGTGGCTGGCCACGATCTCGTTGCGCTTGATGTACGTCTTGAACGGTCCCGTCGGCAGCGGCTGGGGAAACCCGTAGGACGTCCCCCAGAACAACTTCATGCCTCGAGTGAGGATGTGGGAGAAGGCGTCGATGTACTCCTCCCAGCCGCCGTTGAAGTTGCTCTCAAAGAACAGGTGCGGGTAATTCAGCTTCTCCTCGCGCTGCGGCGGCCCGTTGTAGGGAATCCGGCGCACCAACGACCAGCGGGCGAAGTGGATGAAGGACAGCTTCGCCAGCGTTCCGCTCGCCCGAGGGAACGTCGTGGCGATCCAGAACACGAGCGGCAGGGACAGCCGCCCGAACCATTTGACCGTGCTGAACACGGTGATCGCGATCGCCTGGCCGTCGACGTTGGCAGGGTCTGTCCCGGTCGCGGTGTCCGGACCTGGCGGAGCGGCGGGTTCGCTCACTGCGCGCGAACATATTCGCGAGCGTTCACCCAGTCAAGGCGATCAGTACGAGACTCGGAGGCATCTAGGCGGCTGCGCCGTATTCGACGGGCCGGTCCCGATCCGCGCCCCATTCGTTGAACGAGCCGTCGTAGACGCCGTCGCAGTGGACTCCGATCCGCTCGAGCGCGAGCATCGCGACGGTCGCCGAGACCCCGCTGCCGCATGTCGCGATCAGCTCGCGCGGCGGTCGGTCGGGGTCGATGCCGGCGTCGCGCGCGAGCCTGGCGACGGCCGCCGGCGCTGCCCACAGCCCGGTCGCGCCGTCCACGAGCTCCTGGTAGGGCAGGCACCGCGCTCCCGGGATGTGCCCGGTGTTGGCGACGCCCTCCTCCCCGAGGAACAGGTGGCGGGGCCTCGCGTCGACGAGCATCGCGCCGCGCTCGCGGGCATCGGTCACGTCGGCCAGCGTCCGCCGCAAGCGCGGCCGCGGCTGCGGCGTGAACGTCGCCGGCCTGCGCTCGACCACCGCGTCGGTAACCGGTCGACCCTCTTCCTTCCAGGTCAGCCATCCACCGTCGAGCACCCGAGCCTCAGCGCCGTAGTAGCGGAACGCCCACGCGACCCGGGCGGCGAAGATGCCGTAGTAATCGTCGTAGGTGACGACGAGATCGTCGTCGCCGATCCCAAGCTCGCCGGCCTCGGCGCGCGAACGCGCCGGAGCGAGCGATCTGGACCGGCACTGGGTCGCTCACGTCGATGAAGTCATGCTCCCAGTCGACGAACGCCGCTCCCGGGACGTGTCCGGCCGAGTACTCGGCCAGCTTCGCGTGCGGCAACGCGGAGCTCGGGTGGCGTCCCCGGACATCGAGCACTCGGACGTTCGGATGGTCGAGGTGACCCTCGAGCCAGTCGGCTGTGACCAGCGGGCCCTCTGGAATCTTGAAATCGGGCGGCATCGAAATGATCGCTCTCCTTTCAGAGCGCGCCGGGTGGGTGGGGTCCCAATCAATCTCGCGCGCGCCTACGCTTCTTCGGCCATCGCGATCAGGTCCTCCCGGGTGACCTTGCCGACGAGCTCCGGGTGATCGGAGCGCATGTGCGCCTCGATCTCCGTCGCTGCCTCCTCGACGGTCTGACCCCGTCCGAGAAATCCGCACTGGCACCGGATTACCTTCGCCATGGCTTGTCTCCTTCGATTACGGGCGCGACCATACGACCGCCTGTTTGCACGCTTCTTCGATTCTCCTTGCACCGACCTTGACCGACAAGGCACCGACCCGGATCCAGCTGTGCGGCCGGCTGGCGGTCGAGCTCGCCGGCCGGGATCTCACGTCCAAGGTGCCTGGCGGCCAGGCGCGCGTGCTGTTCACCTATCTGACCGTGCACCGGGCGCTGCCGTCCCGGCGCGAGCAGATGATCGAAGCGCTGTGGCCGTGGCGCGCGCCCGACGGCGCCGACGCGTCGCTGAGCGCGCTGCTGTCGCGACTGCGGGGCGCGCTCGGCGCCGACGTGCTCGTCGGCCGCAGCGAGGTCATCGTGCGGCTTCCGGACGATGCCTGGATCGACCTCGAAGCCGCCGAGGAGGCGATCCACCGCGCCGAGGCCGCGGTCGCGCAAGACGACTGGGCGCGTGGCTGGGGCCCGTCCCTCGTGGCCCTGTTCACGGCCCGCCGCGGCTTCCTGCCGGGTGAGGATCTCCCGTGGGCCGAGGAGTACCGGCGCCGGCTCGAGGACATCCGGATCGCCGCGCTCGAGTGCTACGCCGCGGTGGCGCTCGGCGTCGGCGGGAGCGAACTGGCGCCCGGAGAGCGGGCGGCGCGCGAGTTGGTCGCCGACGCTCCCTACCGCGAACGCGCGCACGCGCTACTGATGCAGATCCTCGCCGCGCGCGGCAACGGCGCTGAGGCGCTGCGCGTGTACGAGGCGCTCCGCGAGCGGCTGCGCGAGGACCTCGGCGCGACTCCAGCACCCGAGTTGCGCGAGCTGCAGGCGCAGCTTCTCCGGCGCTGAGCAGCATCGATGGATTAGCCTTGCGCCCGCGCAGTACGAGCAAGCAAAAGGAGAGCTGATGAGCGAGGAACGGGTCAAGTTCGTACTGGACGAGCCGGAGATCCCGACTCATTGGGTCAATTTGATGGCCGATCTGCCCGGCGACGCCCCGCCGCCGCTCCGGGCGGGCGGGGATGGCAGTCTGCAGCCCGCCGGCCCTGACGACCTGACGCCGATCTTCCCGATGGCGCTCATCCTCCAAGAGGTCTCGGGTGAGCCCGAGATCGAGATTCCCGAGCCCGTCCGCGAGGCATACAAGCTGTGGCGTCCGACGCCGCTGTACCGCGCCCGGCGGCTCGAGCGCGAACTCGATACGCCGGCGCACATCTACTACAAGTACGAGGGCGTATCGCCCCCGGGGTCACACAAGCCGAACACGGCCGTGCCGCAGGCGTACGAAAACGCCCAGGCCGGGATCAAGAAGCTCACGACTGAGACTGGCGCCGGCCAGTGGGGATCGGCGCTCGCGTTCGCATGCCGGCTGTTCGGGCTCGAGTGCGAGGTGTGGATGGTCGGCTCGAGCTACGACCAGAAGCCCTACCGCCGCTCGATGATGGAGACGTGGGGGGCGACGGTCCATCGCTCGCCGTCGGACGTGACCGAGGCGGGCCGGTCGCAGAGCGTGCACACGACGGGCTCGCTCGGCATCGCGATCTCCGAGGCGGTCGAGGTGGCGGCGCAGAACGCGGACACGAACTACTCGCTCGGGTCGGTGCTCAACCACGTGCTGCTCCACCAGACCGTGATCGGGCAGGAGGCGCTCGCGCAGATGGCGATGGCCGGCGAGGAGCCCGACACCGTGATCGCCTGCGTCGGCGGCGGCTCGAACTTCGGCGGTCTGACGTTCCCATTCCTGCGCCGGGTCATCCGCGGCCAGGCCAATACCAAGTTCATCGCGGCCGAGCCGGCCGCCTGCCCGACGCTGACACGCGGCGTGTACGCGTACGACTTCGGCGACACGGTCGGGATGACGCCGCTGATGCCGATGTACACGCTCGGCCACGGCTTCGTGCCGCCGCCCGTACACGCCGGCGGGTTGCGCTACCACGGCGACGCACCCCTCGTGTGCGGCTTGGTCAAGCAGGGCCTCGTCGAGCCGCGCGCCTACCGCCAGAACGAGACGTTTGAGGCGGCGGTCCGGTTTGCCCGTTCCGAGGGCCTGATCCCCGCGCCCGAGCCGGCGCACGCGATCCGGGCCGTCATCGAAGAAGCCGAGGCGGCGCGAGAGGCCGGCGAACGGAGGGTCATCCTGTTCGGGCTGTGCGGCCATGGCCATTTCGACCTGAGCGCCTACGACGCCTACCTGGCCGGCCGGCTCGAGGATCCCGAGTTCTCCGAGGATGACCTGGCCGAGGCGCTGGCGAGCCTCCCCGAGGCGCCGGCGCTCGCCTGAGCCAAACAAGGCCCGCCGGTCGCGTCCCGGCGGACGCGACCGGTAAGGTGAGCGCTGGCCGTGACCGCGACGGAGACGACCGAAACTCCCGCAGATCTCGCCAATCCTCATCACGAACGGCGCTGGCTGATCCTTGCGCTGCTCGGGACCGCCCAGTTGATGGTCGTGCTCGACGCGACCGTCGTGAACATCGCGCTCCCCTCGGCGCAGAAGGCGCTCAACTTCTCCGACGCGAACCGGCAGTGGATCGTCACCGCCTACTCGCTGACGTTCGGCAGCCTGCTGCTCCTGTTCGGCCGCGTCGGCGACCTGTGGGGGCGCAAGCGCACGCTGATGATCGGACTGGTCGCGTTCGGGGTCGTGTCGGCGATCGGCGGCGCGGCGCAGAGCTTCGGGATGCTCGTGACCGCCCGAGCGTTCCAGGGCGCGGCGGGCGCGCTGCTGGCGCCGTCGGCGCTGTCGCTGCTGACGACCACGTTCACCGAGCCGCGCGAGCGCGGGATCGCGTTCGGGATCTACGGCGCGATCGCGGGCGCCGGCGGAGCGGTCGGCCTGCTGCTCGGCGGCGTGCTCACGGAGTACCTGTCGTGGCGCTGGTGCCTGTACGTCAACGTGGTGATCGCGGTGCCGGCCGTGCTCGCCGCGTTCGCGCTCCTGACCAACCAGGTTCCGGCCGAGCGCCCCAAGCTCGACGTGCCCGGTGCCGTGACGGTATCCCTAGGCCTGTTCTTGATCGTGTTCGGCTTCTCGCAGGCCGAGCCGCGCGGATGGACGGACTGGGAGACGCTTGGATCGCTGATCGTCGGCGTGATCATCCTCGTCGTGTTTGTGGTGATCGAACGAGGGGCCAATCATCCGCTGCTCCCGCTGCGGATCGTGCTCGACCGCAACCGCGGCGGTTCGTACCTGTCGGTGCTGATCTCTGGCGCCGGCCTGTTCGGGGTATTCCTGTTCCTCACGTACTACCTCCAGAAGACCCTCCTCTACAGCCCGGTGACGACCGGCCTGGCGTTCCTGCCGATGGTGGTGATGATCGTCATCGGCTCGACGACCTCAAACGCGGTGCTGTTACCCCGCTTCGGGCCCAAGCCGCTCGTCCCCACCGGCATGCTGCTCGCGACGCTCGGGATGGTGCTGCTCGCGCAACTCGGCGTGCACTCGACGTACGCGGGAAACATTCTGCCGGCGCTGCTCATCATCGGGCTCGGGCTCGGATTGATCTTTGCGCCGTCGATCAACACGGCGACGCTCGGCGTGGGCCAAGACGACGCCGGCGTCGCTTCGGCGACCGTGAACAGCTGCCAGCAGGTGGGCGGCTCGATCGGCACCGCGTTCCTGAACACGATCGCCACAACCGCCGTGACCAGCTATCTCGTCGGCAAGGTGCCCACCCCGGCGGTGGCGGCGCAGGCCGCGGTGCACGGCTACACGGTCGCGTTCTGGTGGGCGGCGGGGATCTTCCTGCTGGGCGCAATAGTCTCGGGGACCTTGCTTCGACCGGGCTCGACGACGGCGGTGGTCGGTGAGGCTCAACCGGTGGTGGCGGTGTGAGCAGGGTGGTCACGATCTCCGCCTCCTACGGCGCCGGCGGTAGCTGGGTCGGGCCGGAGGTGGCGGAGCGGCTCGGCTGGCGGTTCGTCGACCGGGCAATACCCGTGCAGGTGGCCGAGCGCCTGGATGTGCCGGTCCGGCACGCCGAGGTTCACGACGAAGCCGCCGCGCCCCGGTTCACGCGCCTGCTGGCGCGCCTGCCCAACACGAGCGGCGTGGTCGTGCCCGAAGCCACCAGCGACGCGTTCTGCCGCGAGACCGAGCGTCTGTTGATCGAGGCGGCGGACGCAGGCGATGTCGTCGTGCTGGGTCGCGCCGGCGCGATCGTGCTCCGCGACCGGCCCGGCGCACTCCACGTCCGCCTCGACGGTCCCGCGGAGCAGCGCGTGTTCCAGGGGATGCGCGTCGAGGAGATCGACGAGGAGGAGGCGCGCCGCCGCCAGCGCAGCTCCGACCGCGCGCGCATCGATTACGTCAAGCATTTCTACCGCGCCGACGCCCGAGATCCGCGCCACTACCACCTGGTGGTCGACTCGATCGCGGTGCCGCTGCCGACCTGCGTCGAGTTGATCGTGACGGCCGCGCGGGCGGTGGTTTCTTAGGGCCGGCTTCGCCGGCGTCCGTGGGGCTGAGGCGCCGCCGTCAGGCGCCGCCGACAAACCGGGTTCCGCCGGGCGTCCATGCCCGGCGGTCGCTGAGTCCGCGGCGGTCGTGGGGCGGATCGGGTTCTTAACGGCGGGCATCTGAAGGGGGGTGTCGCGGGCTCAACGCGGACCGACCCCTGCGAGCGAACCTGCAAATCACGCCAATTCAGCCGCGAGTCCGGGACCGCGGCGTGTGAGGCATGTGGGGCATGCGGATTAGGCCACGGTCGGGCCGGAGTCGCTCCATTGGCGTGTTATGCATGCCCGGCGTACCGCGCAAGTCCCTCGGGGACGCCGCACCCCACCATCAGATGCCCGCCGGCGCCACCCGAGAGGCTCCGGTGCCAACGCCGGAGTGCAACCCCGTCTCAGAGGGCTGCGAACTCCTCGAACAGCGCCCGCGCCGTCGCGATCCCGCGGGGCACGTACTCGGCGAGAATGCGCTCATTGGGCGAGTGCAGGTTCGAGTTCGGCAGCGTGAAGCCGGTGATCACGGTCGCGATGCGCTTGTCGGCAAACGCGGCGACGATCGGCAGTGAGCCGCCCGACCGGATCAGGAGCGGTCGCACGCCGAGCGCGCGCTCGAACGCGGCGAGCCCGAGCTGGATCGCCTTCGCGTCCGACGGGACTATTGCCGGCGGCGCCGAAGCGAGCAGCTGCACGTCGAGCTGGGCGCCGGCCGGCGCCGCTTCGCGCAGTAGCCGCTCGAACGCCCCGACGACCGGCTCGACCTCGCTGACCCGGCGCCAGGCGGATCGAGACGTTCGCATCCGCCTGCACGGGGAGCACGGTCTTCTGGATCTTCGGCGATCCGCTTTCGATCCCGTTCACGTCGAGCGCCGGCTCGGCGAACGTCCGCAGGTAGAACTCCTCGGCCGCTTGCGGGTCCGCGGGCTGCGCGCCCTGGTCGGCGAGCTCGCTGGCGCCGGGCGGCAGCTCGCGCCAGCTCGCGAGCTCCTCCTCGGTCGGTGGCGCGACCCCGATGCGGAGCGGCTCGGCCAGGCGCCCGTCGACCGCGACGACCGAGCTCAGCGTGAACATCAGCGCGTGCGCCGCGTTCAGCGCCGCGCCACCGTACAGACCGGAGTGAAGATCGCGCTCACCGGACCGGAGCGTGACATGGAAGTAGGCGATACCGCGGGTCGCGATGTCAAACGCGGGGCGGTCGCGCGCGACCATGCCGCTGTCGAAGATCACCGCCGCGTCGGCGCCCCGCTCGTCCGCCGCCAGGAAGTCGACGATCGAGTGCCCGCCGGACTCCTCCTCGCCGTCGCAGGCAAAGCGCACGTTGACCGGAAGTTCGCCGGCCTGAGCGAGCTCGCGTGCGGCCCCCAGCAGCATGTACAGCTGTCCCTTGTCGTCGGCGACGCCCCGGCCGTACAGGTACTCGCCGCGAATCTCCGGCTCGAACGGCGCCGACTCCCACAGGTCGAGCGGGTCGGGCGGCTGCACGTCGAAGTGTCCGTAGCAGAGGACGGTCGGCGCGCGCTCGGGGTCGCGCGACGCCCGGACCTCGCCGACCGCGAGCGGCGCTCCGTGCCAGTCGACCAGCTCACACTCGCCGCCGGCGCCGCGAACCACCTCGCACACCCACTCGCCCGCGTCGCGGACGTCCGCCGCGCGCGCCGGATCGGCGCTGATCGATCGGATCCGCAGGAACTCGGAGAGCTCGTCGAACCAGGTCGGCATCGCCGGCGAGCCTATCGGGTCTGCTCAGTACACCTGGGGCACGAACGTCTGCTCTTCGATCGGCGGCCGGATGTACGCGTCTTCGGCGCGAGGCGGCAGCTCGAGCGGTGGCGGCGTCATGTCTTCGTACGGAACCAGCGAAAGGAGGTGGGCGATGCAGTTCAGCCGAGCGCGGCGCTTGTCGTCGGCCTCGACGACGTACCAAGGGGCGATTTTGGTATCGGTGTAGCGGAACATCTCGTCCTTGGCCCGGGAGTAAGCGACCCAGCGAGCGCGGGACTCGAGGTCCATCGGGCTCAGCTTCCACCGCCGCATCGGGTCATGAACGCGCGCCTGAAAACGCCGCTCCTGCTCCTCGTCGGAGACCGAGAACCAGTACTTGATCAGCTGTATTCCCGACCGCACCAGCGTGTGCTCGAACTCCGGGCACGTGCGCATGAACTCCTGGTACTCGGCCTCGGTGCAGAACCCCATCACCCGCTCGACCCCCGCGCGGTTGTACCACGACCGATCGAACAGGACGATCTCCCCGGCGGCCGGGAGGTGCGCGACGTAGCGTTGGAAGTACCACTGCGTCTTCTCGCGTTCGGTCGGCGCCGGCAGCGCGACGACGCGGCACACACGCGGGCTGGTCCGATCCGTGATGCGCTTGATCACGCCGCCCTTGCCGGCGGCGTCGCGCCCCTCGAAGATCACCACAACCTTCAGGCCCTTCGCCCGCACGTACTCCTGCATGATCACGAGCTCGCGCTGGAGCCGGAGCAGTTCGGAGTCGAACCGGTTCCGCTTGAGCTTCTTGCGCTTGTGCGGGTCGGTGTGGTCGCTGTTCGTGGACTTCGCCTTGGCCATGCGCTCCCTCCTCGCGCGCAGTCTACGGGAGCAACCGCGCAGCGCGGAGGATCGAGACGGCGGCCGCCCGTCACGCGGTGTCGGTCACACGATGTCCGGATTGCTCACGAGCGCCGCGTCGAGCGCCCGGGGCGCGACCGCCTCCCGGCGCGCCGGGATCAGCAGCCCGGCGAGCACGCACACGATCAGGAACCCCGCCGCCATCACGAACGTGTCGTTGAAGCCGGTTACGGTCGGCAGCCCGTGAGCCTGGTGATCGACGATGAACGTCGCCGACAGCTGACCGCCGAGCGCTCCCCCGAGCGTCCGCATCACGGTATTCATCCCGGTGGCGACGCCAGTCTGGCTCGCTGGGACGGCCTGCACGATCAGGTTCCCGAGCGCCGCGAACGCCAGCCCGATCCCGATCCCGAGCAGCCCCGCGGAGATCAGCATGTCGTAGGGGTGGTGATGGTTAACCGCGAGCCAGATGAACGAGATCGCGGTGACCGCGGTGCCCACGATCAGCGCCGGCTTGGACCCGAACCGATAAGCGACGCGGCCGGCGACGGCACCAAGCACGCCCATGGTCAGGGCCGCGGGCAGCAGGTACAGACTCGAGACGACGACCGATGCGCCGAACCCGAAGCCGGTGCTCTTCGGGCAGCTGCGCGAACTGCGGGTACACGATGAACGACGCGTACATTCCGGCGCCGAGCAGGAACGCCACGAGATTCGTCGTCCAGACCCCGCGGATCCGCATCATCGCCATGTCGATCAGCGGCTCGCGGCTGTGGACCTCGACCCAGATCCAGGCCGCGATCACGACCGCCCCGGCCGCCAATAGCGCGATCGTCTTGGCCCCGCCCCAGCCCCAGACCGTCGTCTGCGCGATCCCGATCAGCACGAAGCACATCCCGACGCTCATCAGCGCCGCCGCGAGCCAGTTCACGCGGCCGGGCGAGCGGATCGGAGACTCCGGCACGAACCGCCACGTGCACGCCGCCGCCAGCAGGGTCACCACGAGCGGCAGCCAGAACAGCCAGTGCCAGCTCAGGTGCTCGACGATCACTCCGCCCAGGACCAGACCGAAGCCGCTGCCGATCCCCAGCACCGCGGAGATCAGGCCGATGCTGCCGGCGACCTTATGAGAGGGAAACTCGTCGCGGATGATCGAGAACGAGAGGGGGAAGATCCCACCCGCGACCCCCTGGATCACCCGTGCGACGATCAGCACCGGCAGAGAGGTCGCGATCGCGGCTAGGAACGTTCCCGCCGCGAGCACAAGCAGCGTCCACACCAGGAGCCGCTCCTTGCCGTACATGTCGCCCAGCCGGCCGATGATCGCGGTCCCGACCGAGGCGGACAACAGGAATCCGGTCAGGACCCAGGCGACGCCGGTCTCGGTCGTATGCAGGTCGTGCTCGATCGTCGGCAGCGCCGGGATCACCGCCGAGGCGAGGATCGCGTACGCGAGCCCGGCCACCAGCAACACGGTCATGATCACGTTCGCGTGCACGGCGTGCGAACCGGTTCGTTCTCGGTCCATGCCCTGTACCTTAGAGCCGCCGAGTAGCCTCGCTCGTTGTGGCCGTGAGAATCGCGATCGTCGGGGACCAGAGCGATGCGCTTCCGAGCCATCGCGAGCTCAACGCGGTGCTGCCCATGCTCGGCGACGGCGTGAGCGCGGAATGGGTCTCGACCGATGAGCCCGGGAGTCTCGGACCTCAGCGGTTTCGATGGGGTCTGGCTGGTGCCCGGGTCGCCGTACGCCGACGACGCCGCGGCGTACCGGGCGGTGACGTGGGCCCGCGAACGTGACGTCCCGTTCCTCGGGACCTGTGGCGGCCTGCAGTACGCGGTCGTCGAGTACTTCCGCAACGTCCTCGAGGTCCCGGACGCCACCCACGCCGAGTCCGACGGGGTCGACGACAGCAACGTGATCGCCGCGCTCGCGTGCAGCCTGATGGGCGAAGAGCGGCTCGTGCGACCGGTCCCGGGCACCCGGTTCTCGAAGCTCGTCGGCGACGACTCGTTCGTCGGCATGCACTACTGCGGCTACGGGCCCGGGCCTGGCGTGGTGGGGCGGCTCGTCGGCGGCGGCATGGTGATCGAGGCGACCGCGGACGACGCGGGCGCCGAGGTGCTCGAGTTAGCCGGCCACCGGTTCTTCATGCTGACGCTGTTCCAGCCACAGATCGGCGCGCTGGCGGGCCTGCCGGTGCACCCGCTGCTCGGCGAGTTCGTGCGGTGCGCGCGCGACTACGCCGCTCAGGCGGTCGCCGGCGAAGCGTCGAGCAGCGCCAGCAGCTGATCGCGGTCGGGCCCCGGGAGCGGCGGCCGCTCGATGCCCCGGGCCAAGTCGAACACCCGCCCCATGAAGCCAGTGTCCTCGAAGATCTCCCGGTTGAGCGACAGGCAGCACCGGTTCGCCAGGAACGCCCGGAACGCATCGGCGTCCTGCGATGCCGCCGCCAGCAGTGCTCCCTGCATCCACGGCATCGAGCCCGGCTCGGGCGGTGCCTCGAGGCCGTGGCGGAGCGCCTCGATCTGCTGGATCCGCGCTCGGTCCTCTTCGACGGTCTCGCGATACCACGGCGCCAGCTCGGCTTCGGTGACCTCATCCCACGCTTGGGCGAAGTCGTGCGGATCGTCCGGGTGTGAGCGGACCACCTCGGCCAGTCGCTGTGCATGGAGCAGGCCGAGCGTCATGCCTCGCCCGAGCGACGGGTTGGTGCACGACCACGAATCGCCGAGCAGCGCCACCCCGGTCGCCACCGGCCGACCGTCGACGGTCAGGCGGCGGTAACGGTCGAGGATCCCGCCCATCGCGATGACGTCGCTGATCGGCTCACCCTCAAGCCACTGCGCGTGAAGCGGGCACGCCCGCACCAGTGCGGTCCAGGGCTCAAGCTCGCGCAGCCGCTTCAGCGGCCTGTCGCCCGAAGAGGTGTAAATCGTCACCGACCACGTGTCGTTGTCGGAGGGCATCGTGAGCAGCGAGAACGTTCCGATCGGCATCAGCAACGGCGCGCGGTACTCCGGCATTCCTGCGCGCGCGGCCCGGAAGAACCGCGAGTAGTAGATGAACCCCGAGTCCTCGGCATGTTCGTGCATCGGCCGCGCTCCCACCGCCGCCAGCCAACGCGGAAGCGGCGAGCGCCTGCCCGTCGCATCGACGATGAGATCGGCGTCGAGGTCCTCGCCCGAGTGGGTGCGCACGCCATACACGTGTGGCGGTCCGCCGTCTCGGGCACGCGCGATGAGCGCAGCGACGGACACGCCGCGGCGGATCTCGAGCCCCGGCTCGCCATCCGCTGCCCGGCCGAGAACTTGCTCGAACACCGGCCGGCGCGCGGTGACCGTTCGGAACCTCCCGTCGCCGTCGCGCGGCGTCCGGTCGGTGATCGACGCGGGCATCATCGGCAGCGGGTCGAACGCGATCCCGCCGGCAGCCTCGAGGTCCGCCAGGACATCGGGCAGCGCCTCGTCCAGCGCGATGCGGCTCCTCGTGGCCGGGACCCGGCACAGAATCATCCCGGCGGCTAGGCCACACACGCCCGCGCCCAGCACCACGATCTTCGCCATGGTCCCTCACCCCTCGTTCGGCAGGAAATCGATCAGCAGCCGGCTCACCTCGTCCGGCGCCTCGAGCTGCATCCAGTGCCCGGGCCCGTCGAGCCGCTCGTACCGCCACGCGCCAGCGATGTTCTCGGCCGAGTTCGTCATCTGCCGCTCCGTCAGCGCCATGTCGCCCGAGCTCCATACGCCCATCGTCGGCGCCTGGATTCGCGGCAGTTGCCGGCCGGGGCTGAGCCACGACTCCGGCGGAATGTTCGCCCGGTAGTAGTTCAGGGCCGGCGTGAGCGACTTGTTGGCCTCCAGTTCGGCGATCACCGCGTCGGCGTCCGGGTGGTGGGCCCACGTCCGGAAGTGAGCCCAGTCGTTGCTCGATAGCCATTTCTCCGCGATCCCCTTGAACTGGAACAGCAGCATGTACCAGGACTTCTGGTACTGCTCGAACCCGCCCTTGCGGAACGTCGCCGGATGCCCGACCGACAGGACCGCCAGGTGGTCGACTCGATCGGGGACGAACGCGGCGAACGCCCACGCGAGCGCCGCGCCCCAGTCGTGCCCGACGACGTGGGCTCGCGATGCGCCGGCGTCGCCAAGCACCGCGACAACGTCGCCGACCAGGGTCGCCATCGCGTACGCCTCGACCTCGGCTGGCTTGTCGGAGCGGCCGTATCCCCGCAGGTCGGGAACGATCACCTTGAACCCGGCGTCGGCCAGCGCGGGCACCTGATGCCGCCACAGGCGCCCCGAGTCGGGAAAGCCGTGGAGCAGCACCACCGGACGGCCATCGCCGGTCACCTCGTATTCGATCCCGACGCCGCCGGCATCAACGCGCATTCAGTGGCCCCCTGTGGTTTGAGCGTCTCGTACAGGCGGACGCTATACCACCCCCAGTACACGCGGCGATGTTGAATCAGCCCGTCGCGAATCTCCACCACCTCGATCGCTCCGCGCCGGGCGAACTGTGCTGCTTCTCATAGACGCGCGCCCGACGCGCGGCTACTGTCGCGACCACACCGCCCTCGGGACCGGCCCGCGCGTGACGGTGTTCAAGCGAAGGGAGCAAGAGATGGCGGATGACGCGTCGAGCGCGCTCGGGGCGCCGGAGATCGCGGGCACCCTTGTCAACCCCAAGGGTTTGACCAAGAAGGTCACCGCAGCCACCGCGGGCAGTCAGATCGGCGGGGCGATCGGCAGCATGGCCGCCGGCGCGATCGCCGGCCGCACGTCCGGAGCCACGGACGAGATGCCGAGCTTCGGAAGGGTCGGTTACGTCGCGGTCAGCGAGAACGAGGTCGCCCTGGTCAAGACCAAGAGCGGCGCGTTCAAGATGAAGATCACCGACGAGGTGCTCGCGCGCGTTCCGAGATCGGAAGTGGCGTCAGTCGAGCTCGACCAGGGCAGGCTCCTGTCGCATCTGACGATCGAGTTCAGCGACGGTGTCGTCTGGCAGTTCGACGTGCCCAAGCAGGCCAAGAAGACCGCGCAGGGCGTGACTCGCGCTCTCGGCGCGACCGTCGGCTGAAACCGGACCGCGTCGCGTTGCGGATCAGGCCATCTTCACAGTCATGCTGAGCTGACCGATCGTCTCGCCCGCGTGAACCACCGTCATTCCGACCAGGTGGTTAATCAGATTCGCCCACGCGGCCGAGATGTGGAGCCCGCCGCTCATCGTGCCGTTGTTCCCGGACATGTGAACCTTCGGCGCCGACATCGTCGCGATCACGATTCGATGACCGTTGACGATCGCGGTCAGTATGCCCGTGCCGTTCTTGTGCGAGAGGACGTACGAGCGCACCCGGACGACCTTGCTTCCGTTCTTGTACTGGACGCCGCCCTTGGCGTTCATCGTGCCGCCCATCGTCGGGACGGTGACCGTGCCGCCGACCATGGGCATCCCCAGCGAGCCGTTCCCGACCTTGGCTGGCCCGATCGGGGTCACGGTGATGCCGCGCGCGCGAAGGAACGCGCCGATCGCCATCGACGCCTTGACGGTCGCATGCCCGCCGGTCACTTTCTCGCTCCTGGCCTGGGCGGGGGCCGCGATTGCGACGGCGCAAAGGCCAGTCGCGACCGCGACCACGGCGGTCTTCGACGCTCGAGACATGTTGCAAACTCCTGAGGACGGGTGACAGGAAATGCCGACTGCGGGGAGGCCCCCCTCGAGCCCAGCCCACAGTCGCGTCCAAGCCTACGCCGATGCCCGCCGCGACGGGGACATTTCTCCGGGCCGGCGGTCGGGCCGGGCTCATCGCTCGATTTCAGGCAGTCTTCAGGGCATGGGACCTTTCGAGTACCGATGGCGAGCGCCCGAGCGCCTGATCAGCGTCGAGGACTATCGGCGCGCGGCGTCCAAGCGGGTGCCGCGGCTCGTGTGGGACTACATCGAGGGCGGCGCCGACGATCTGGTCACTGTCCGCCGCAACGTGACGTCGTTCTCGCAGTGGTCGCTGCGGGCGCGGATGATGACCGGGCATCCCGAACGCCGGCTGTCGACCACGGTTGCGGGCGTCGAGATCGATCTCCCGGTGTTGCTCGCCCCCACGGGGGCCCTTGGCCTGTCGCAGTGGAGCGGCGACCTCGCGGCGGCCCGGGCCGCGGAGGCCGCCGGCAGCCGGCTCGTCCTGAGCACCGCGTCGTCGTGGACGATCGAGGAGGTCGCGTCGGGCACGCATGCCGATCACTTCTTCCAGCTGTATCCGGGCGGCGACGAGACGGCGACGTTGATGCAGCGCGCCTGGCACGCCGGCTACCGCGCGCTGTTCGTAACCGTCGACGTGCCCGTGATCGGGAATCGCGAGGGTGAGCGACGCTACGGCTATACGCGCACTGGAACGATCGGTCGCAGGCTCACGCTCACCCCGGCGGAGGCCCTGAACGTGGCACGTCACCCGCGGTGGCTCGTCGACCTCTACCGCCACGGTCGCGGCTCCATGCGAAACCTGCTCTCGGATGGGGGCCTCGCGGCGACGTTCCAGTCGATCGACATCCTCCACCGCGAGATCGACCGCGCCACGTTCGCATGGGGCGACCTGGAGTGGGTTCGCGAGCACTGGCCGGGCAGCGTGTACGTGAAGGGGCTACTCGACCCCGACGACGCGGTACGCGCGGTCGCGCTTGGGCTGCGAGGGCGTCGTCGTCTCCAACCACGGCGGCCGTCAGCTCGACCACTCGCTGGCCGCGCTCGACGCTCTTGGACCGATTGTTGCGGCCGTCGGGGACCGAGCCGAGGTGCTACTCGACGGCGGCGTGCGTCGCGGCACCGACGTGGTCAAGGCGCTCGCGCTCGGAGCACGAGCGGTCCTGATCGGGCGGCCGCAGATCTACGGACTGATCGTCGGCCGCGAGCGAGGCGTCGTCGACGTGCTCGAGATCTTCCGCGCCGAGCTCGACCGAGCGCTGACGCTGATGGGCGTCCAGGACGTGCACGAGCTCGACCGCTCCTGGCTGATCCCCCACGGTCACCCTGAGCTGTAGGACCCCGTCGGGGCGGCTGCGGACTATTCGAGGGTCTCGGACGCCGGCTCGAACCGCAGCGGGCGATGCGCGTGGTCGGCGTGCGCCTCGGGCCGCGCTCGCTGGACGTCCCGGCGCGTGATCGCCAGAAAGGCGACCAGGCAGAAGATCGCGACCGTCAGCGCGAGCGCGACCGGTCCGTCGCCCAACCCAAGCCCACCCACGCTCTTCGGCTTGCCCATCCAGTCGGCAAACGACGCGCCGAGGGGCCGGGTGGCGACGTAGGCGAACCAGAAGCACAAGATCGCGTTCCAGCGCAGTCGCCAATAGCCGATCGCGGGGATGGCGATCACCGCCGCGAACAGCAGGCCGGAGGCGAAGTATCCGAGTCCGAACGTCGTCGCGGTCAGGTCGCCGAGCGCAGTTCCCATCGCGAACGTCGCGACGACCGCGGCCCAGTAGAACAACTCGCGACGAGGCGTATCGACGCTGTGGATCGAGAGCGTCTCCTCGGTCCGGTACCAGCCGATGAACACCGCCGCGAGCGCGATCGCGTACAGCAGGCTCGACGCGATATACGGCACGCCGAAGCCCACGTGGAGGACGTCGGCGGCCATCGTGCCAAACACGCCTACACCGACCACGGCCAACCAATACGTCCATGCGATGTACCGGCGCACGCGGAACTGGAGCGCCAGCGCAGCCACGAACCCTAGGAATCCCAGGGCCACTGCGAGCTCGGGATTCATCGCGTGGACCAGGTAATCGGACGTCGACTCCCCCATCGCGGTCGACAGGGCCTTGATCGCCCAGAAGTAGGCCGTGATCTCGGGCACACGCAAAGCGCCGCGAACCGTCAGGCGTCCGATCAATACGCGATCCATCACGACGTACAAACGGGCGCCGTGGACCAGAAGGCGCGCCCGTGAGGGAAGTCTCACCCCTGTAAGGCGTGCGTCAATTCGGCGATCGCCGCCGGCATACGCCGGTCGACCCCGTCGTGGTTGCCGTCGAACAGCTCGAGTGAGTGCTCGATTCCCAGGCGCCCAAGCTCGACCGACAGCGCCATCGCGCCGAGGTCCAGAAAGAACTCGTCCTGGCGCCCGGCGTCGATGTAGATCCGGCGCATGCTGGCGAGCGCGTCGACGTGCCGCTCCGCCATCCGCACGGGATCGAGCGACAGCCACCGCTCCCACAACTCATCGATCGGGCGGCCGGTCAGCGAGTCGAACGGGATCACCGCCTTGCCGGGTCGCTCCGGGTCCGGGGTGTAGGCACACGCGGTCCCATATGTCGCGAACAACACGGCGCATTCCCTCCAGTCGAAGCCCGGGACCTCGATGCGCTGCTCGAACGTCTCCCAGGAGCCCCCGAACTCGTCGCGCAGCATCCGCGCTGCCACGGGGAACAGTGGGCGATAGCAGGACTCGAACAGTGCGTCGCCGGCGTGCGAGGCCAGCGCGCCGAACACATCGGGTCTGAGCATCGACAGCACGAGCGCTCCGTAGCCGCCCGACGACTTGCCGGAGACGCCCCGATGCTCGCGCGCCGCGAGCGTCGGATACCGCGCGTCGACGAACGGGACTACCTCGTCGCACACGTAATCGAGGTAGCGCCCGGTGCTCGTCGAGTTCAGGAACTGGGACCCGCCCCGAGAGGTCCAGGCGTCGACGAACACGATCAGCGCCGGCGCCGATTTGCCCTCGGCGAACATCGAATCGAGGCGCTCGATGGTCGTCAGTTCGTCCGAGTGCGGAGCGAGCCACTCCTCGACGCGGCCGGCGAAGCCCTGCAACATGAAAACTGCCGGCAGCCGCTCTCCACCGCCCGCGGCGCCGTCGACTCCGGGCGGCCGGTACACGTACAGCGGCCGGTCCGCCGGGTCGCCCAATGGGTTGTCGGCGAGCGCCTCCGAACGCACCACGAGCATGTCGAGCGCCCCCGCGAGCGGCCGGTCCCACGACGTCGCAGTTCCATCGACCTCGTGCAGGCTCACGCCGGGCCACGCTAACACCGTTTGAGGTGGCGACCCCATTCACCGTCCACCTCCGAAACGAGATGATGGGCTCCTGACGACCCGCTGAGCCAAAGGGACGTGAAAAATGACCGACGACCGCCTCTCTCTCCCGCAGCTGGAGCACAGACCGTTCCTGACCGACAGCGGTCTCGAGACCAAGCTGATCTTCATCGACGGCGTCGAGCTCCCCGAGTTCGCCGCATTCGTCCTGCTCGAGACGGCGGACGGCCGGCAGCGCCTGCGCGACTACTTTTCGCGCCACGCCCAGATCTCTCGCGACGCCGGCAGCGGGTTCATCGCGGAGGCGCCGACCTGGCGTGCGAATCCGGACTGGGGGCGAAGGCTCGGCTACGACAGCGATCGCCTCGACGAGCTCAACAAGGAGGCGATCACGCTTCTCGTCGATCTGAAGGATCGCGACGGGCGGGGCCGAGACGATTATGTGATCAGCGGGTGCATCGGGCCGCGCGGCGACGGATATGACCCGTCGTTCGCGACCACGCCCGAGGACGCCGAGCGTTACCACGCCGAGCAGATCGGCTCGTTCGCCGAGACCGACGCGGACCTCGTCTCCGCGTTGACGATGACGAACACCGAGGAGGCGATCGGCGTAACCCGAGCCGCCCAGAACGCCGGAGTCCCGGCGGTGATCTCGTTCACGCTTGAGACCGACGGTCGACTCCCGTCGGGCACGCCGCTCGCGGAGGCGATCCTCGAGGTTGACGCCGCCACCGGCAACGGACCCGCCTACTACATGATCAACTGCGTCCACCCGACCCACTTCGACGACGTCCTCGAAGGCCGGGGAGGATGGGTCCGCCGGATCCGCGGCATTCGGGCGAACGCTTCCCGGAAGGGACACGACGAGCTCGACACCGCCAGCGAGCTCGACGAGGGCGACCCGGTTGAGCTCGCGAGCGAATACGCGTCGCTCGTTGCCAGGTTTCCGGAGCTCACGATCCTCGGCGGCTGTTGCGGAACCGACGAACGACACATCGAGCAGATCGCGAGCGCGTGCATCACGGACGCCTGGCCGCGGACCGCCCGAACCTGAGCCTGTGCCGGAGCTGAGGCGCTCGTCTTCGAGCGTTAGCTCAAACGATTCGGGACGATCACGAGCCCGACCGGGTTGGTCCCGACCGGCACCGGGATCTTGACCGGCGAGGAACGCTCCTCGGTGAGCAGCCCGCCCGGTCCGATCCGCAGCGCATGCAGCTGGTTGCCCTCGCCGGCGGGAATCTGGCGCACGGCGCGCATGTCGAGCAGGAAGATGACGCGGCCGCTCGGGTCGATCTCGAAGTTCCATGGGTTGCCGGGGGCGTTGAGGCGCACGGACTGGATCTGCCGTGGGTCGGTGGGGTTGTGTGAGATGTCGAACACGGTCAGGTTGTCGCTCCCGGCGTTGCCCGAGTACATCCGCGTGCCCGCCGCGTTCACGTGCGTCCAGCAGGGCAGGAACGAGTTCGGATTCGGGAGCGCCCGGACGAACGTGAGCCGGGCATCGTCGTTCCACCGGTAGACGATCGTCTCGTTGAGATTTGCGATCTGCGCGTACAGGATCTTGAGCCTCGGGTTCGACGCGAGTCCTGCCGGCCACACTTCGGGAACGCGCCGGCCGCCGGGGAAGACAGCCTTCGCCAGTCGGAGCGGTGAGTTCGGGCCTTCGGCTCAGGGTGCCGCCCGCACCGATCCGGAAGGCGCGGAACACGCCGGTCTCTTCGCTCGAGATCAGGACCTTGCGATCGGGCGTGATGTACGCCTGCAGCGGCGAGGAGCCCGGCGGGACGTTGATCGACGAGATCGGTGGGCTGAGCGACCCGTCGGCGCGGACGTGGAAGCTCGTGTAGTTGGCTGGCGTGCCGGTGAGGTCGCGCACGCCGTCCTGCGCCTTGTTGGCGACGATCAGCGTGCTGCCCGCGAGTCCGAGGCTCGTGGGCGCGGCCCCGTTCGACGGGAACGGCGACCCCGCCACCGGTGCGAGACCGCCGCCTGGGTGGATGTGGAAGGCGGCGATCGTGTCGGAGGTCGAGTTGACCGCGAACAGCAACGTGCGCCTCGGATTCGTGATCACCTCCTGGTCGGCGTCCAGCCCGCCATCGTTGTTGAGATCGTGCGAGCCGCTCCCGCCGGTTGGGTAACGACGCACGCCACGTCCGCTCAACACGCCGTCCCGATACCGGAACGCGAGGATCTCGTTGGAGTCCGGCGCAGAGGAGTTGGACTCCACGTACACGGTGCCGCTCAGCGGGATCGCGCGCTTCTGACTGCGGGTCGCGCCGGTCGCCGGCGCGACCGCGATCGCCGCCGCGGCCCAGACTGCCGAGGCAATCAGGACGCGGCGCATCATCCGATCTCCGGTTGCGCGGTATCCGTCTCTGGCGTCATCTCTTGTGGTCGCACGGCTGCCCCGGGATCGCGGCCGACCACACCGTCGAGGTGTTCGCGGACGCGCTCGCCGCGGCGGCACGATACAGGCCCTGAGGGGCCGACGATCGCCGGCAACGCACTACAGGGCGTTGCCAGAGTCGATCACGTGGGCCACGAACTCCGCCGCCTCGTGCCGGCGCCGGCCGGGGAGGCGGCGATACCGCACTGCCGGCGGAGCCCCACGCCAGTAGGCGAGCGCGTCCTCGACAACCGGTCGCCAGTGGGGCTCGAACGCGTCGAGCGCGTACATCCCGGCTGCCTCCTTGCTCGTGATCTCGCCTACCGCGAGTGTGTAATGCAGCCGTGGCACGCCGAGCACGCCGGCCGCGATGAATCGCCGGCCGAGCACCGTGGCGCGGCTCACGCCGGGCCGCCGCACGCGCTCGATCCAGCGCCGCCAGTAGCTGTTGAGGTTGCCACGCGTCCAGGCCAGCAGCTCCCCGGCGTCGACGTGGACCCCCAACCGTTCGGGGTCGCGTCCGCGCAGCACGATCCCGTGCCGCGCCAACACGTGCCAGGTAATCGGGTTCACGTCGAGGCCCTCGCGCTCGGCGATCCGAAACCGGCCACTCACGTGGCCAGCCAACGGCGTGACCTCGAGCGGCGAGCGCGCCAGGTCGCCGTCCCGCAGGTAGATGCCGTTGCACACCAACGGCCAGCGCCGGCGGATCGCGACGTCGCCGACGAGCGCCGACGTCCACCGGCCGAGGTGGACGGCTCCGAGTCGCGCCAGTTCGAGGCGCGAAAGCTCGCGGTCGGCGACCGCCACGAAGTCGACGTCGCTCCGGCCGGGGCGGAACGTCCCCATGCATGCCGAGCCGACGACGTAGAACCCCTCGATGCGACCGGGGAGCGCGTGGTCGAGCCGGGCTAGCAGGTCTTCGGCGATTTGCGTTGCCGGCGCCGGCAGGTCCGGCGGTCGCTGCGCATGGTCGCGTTCACCCATGGCCCCACATCATCGTGACTCCTGACACTGCTGGCCGAACCTCGGCGTCGACGAGAGCGCTTTTCGCTGCGCGGTCGCCAACCGGAACTAGCCCCGGCGGATAAAGGCGGGCGCCTGAGGGGTCGGTGCGGTGTTCCCTGGCGGGTTCCGTGGCACGCTGAGCATGCAAGATCTGACAATCGACGCGCTAAGCCGGGACCGTGTCAGATCTTGCATGCCCCGCATGCAGGAAATGACGCGGTCCCGCTCGCCGGCGTCAAATGTCAGGTCTTGCAGGTCGCCGGCGTCACCGGGCGGCCCTGATCCACCGGTGAGCCAACAGCTGCCCCCTCCAGGTGCCCGCCGTTTACACCAATCCGACCCACGACCGGATCCACGGCCGAAGCCTCAGGCCGACGGCTGTTGATCGATCCACGCGAGGATCGCGCGCGAGTGCGTGATCACGGTGCCGTCGGGGAGCTTCAGCGTCGGCAGCTTCGTGCTCCCGGTTGCCTCCTTCAGCTCGTCGCGCGAGCCCTTGCGCAGGAACGGGATCGGGCTTCCGTGCCCGGCGATCACCTTCTCATACTCGATCCCCTTGGCATGCATCGCCTCCTGCACGCGCCGACACGGGTGAACCTTCGGGCCACCCTCGTCGCCGTGGCAGACATACAGCGTCGGTAAGGGGGAGCCGGTCGACATGCGGTTGCTACTCCTCGAGTTCGTCGATCCACGCTGACGGCGCCATCACGCCGTCGCCCCCCTCGGGCCGGTCTGAGCCTACCGCGATCAACTCGAGACCGTTCTCCCCGCCCTCGAAGGCGCGGACCGCTTCCGGACTGACTCGGATCACGTCCCACGGACCGATCGAGAGGACGTCGTCGTCGATCCTGATCCGGCCGGAGCCGGCGACGACTACGTAGGCCTCCTCCTGCTCGCGGTGGCTGTGCGCTACCGGTGAGCGAACACCGGGCGCGAATCGGAAATAGCTGATTCCCAGGTGCTCGGAGTCGAGGTACTTGCGCGCGAACCGACCCTCGACGCCCGGCGCGCGCTCGCCCGCGGAGTCCTCGACGTCTTTGAGATTCTTGATCGTGAACCGTGGCATGGCCCGCATTGTGCTCCTGTAATCATCTAGGGGCATCTTGCATCGCACCTCCTCGGCACCGGTCGAGGAGTCACATCCGGTCAAACCAAGACAGGAGGAAGGGATGAAGATCGGCCGCTTATTGCTCCGGCTCACCGTCGGGAGCCTGTTCTTCGGGCACGGCACGCAGAAGCTTTTCGGATGGTTCGGCGGGCACGGGCTCGACGCCACCTCGAACATGTTCGACAGCCTCGGGATGAGGCCGGGCCAGCGCAACGCAGTCGCCGCGGGACTCGCGGAAGCCGGCGGCGGCGCCGGCATCGCGCTCGGGCTCGCGACTCCGCTGTCCGCAGCGGCGCTGACCTCGGTGATGCTCACCGCGATCAACCGCGTCCATCTCAAGAACGGACCGTGGGCGGCGAATGGCGGGTACGAGTACAACATCGTGTTGATCGCCGCGGTGCTCACGCTGGCCGAAGTCGGGCCCGGCGAGCTGTCGCTCGACCACCTGCTCGGGAACGAGCGGACAGGCCCGGGCTGGACGCTCCTCGCGCTGGCGCTCGGCGTTGCCGGGGCGGTCGGCGCACATATCGCCGCCGAGTCCCAGCCGGCGCCGATCGAGGCGCCCGCTGAGGAGTCGGCCGCGTCGTCGTCGAACGGCGACGCGTCCGCGCCGACCGAGACGCAGGAAGCCGGCACCGCGCAGTAACCCATCCCTCAGATGGCCGCGGTCGGGACCGATTCCGCGACGCTCGAGGCTCCACCGAGCGGCGAAGCCCCACGCGTTCGGCTGATCTTCAGCGCGCTGCTGCTGGTAATGCTCCTGGCGGCGCTCGATCAGACGATCGTCTCGACCGCGCTGCCGACGATCGTCGGCGATCTCGGCGGGCTGTCCCATATCTCGTGGGTCGTCACCGCGTATCTGCTCGCCTCGACGGTGTCCGGGCCCCTTTATGGGAAGCTCGGCGACCTCTACGGCCGCAAGACGCTGCTGCAGATCGCGATCGTTCTGTTCCTGATCGGCTCAGCACTGTGCGGTCTCGCGCAGTCGATGACCGAACTGATCGCGTTTCGCGCGGTCCAGGGACTCGGCGGCGGCGGGCTGATGGTCACGACGATGGCGGTCGTCGGCGACATCATCTCGCCCCGGGACCGCGGTCGCTACCAGGGGTACTTCGGCGCGGTGTTCGGCATCGCGACCGTGATCGGACCGCTGCTCGGCGGCTTTCTCGTCGACAGCCTGTCGTGGCGCTGGATCTTCTACGTCAACCTTCCTCTCGGCGCGGTCGCGTTCGTGGTCATCGGGGCGGTGTTGAGCACCAGCGCCGAGCGCGTTCATCACCAGATCGACTACCTGGGCGCCGCGGTGCTGACGGCGGGTCTGTCGGCGATCGTGCTGTTCACGAGCCTCGGCGGGACCAGCTACGCCTGGAGCTCCCCCCTGATCCTCGCGCTGATCGCGACTAGCGTCGTGATGGTGGTGCTGTTCCCGGTGGTCGAGGCGCACGCCGCGGAGCCGATCCTGCCGCTCGCACTGTTCCGGAACCGGACGTTCGTGGTCACGAGCGCGGTCGGCTTCATCATCGGCCTCGCCCTGTTCGGGTCGGTCACGTACCTGCCGCTGTACCTCCAGGTGGTCAAGGGGCACAGCCCTACCGAGTCTGGTCTCCTGCTGCTGCCGCTGGTCGGAGGGCTGCTCGTGACCTCGATCCTTAGCGGCAACCTGATCTCGAGGTTCGGTCGCTACCGGTTCTTCCCAATCGTCGGCACGGCGCTGATGGCCATCGGCCTGTTCCTGCTCGCGCGGCTGACGGTCACGACGTCGCCGGTCACCGCGTCGCTGTTCATGCTGGTGATGGGACTCGGGCTCGGCATGGTTATGCAGGTGCTCGTGCTTGCCGTCCAGAACTCCGTCGACTACAAGTATCTGGGCGTCGCCACGTCCGGCTCGACCCTGTTCCGGCAGATCGGCGGCTCGATCGGCGTATCGGCGTTCGGGGCGATCTTCTCCCACGACCTGGCCACCGAGCTCGCGAAGCGAATCCCGCCCGGGGCGCACCTCCCGGCGGCGGCCAACCCGGCCGCCGTCAAGCAGCTCCCCCCTGCGATTCACGCGCCCTACGTCGACGCCTTCTCGGCCGCGCTCCATCCGGTGTTCCTGACCGCGGCCGGGATCGCGGTCGTCGGCTTCGGGCTCACCTGGCTGCTGCGCGAGCTTCCGCTGCGCCAGACCGCGCGCGCCGAGGGGGTCGGCGAGAGCTTCGCCACCCCGCACCACCACAGCTCCGAGCGCGAGATCGAGCGGATCCTCAGCTCGCTCATGCAACGGGAGCAGCGTCAGCGCGTCTACGAGCGGCTGATCGACGAATCCGGCATCGACATCACCCCGCCGGAGGGTTGGTTGCTGCGCCGGATCGCCGAACGGTCCCCGACGAGCGAGCCGGCGCTGGCCGACCAGCTGCACGTAACGCCCGAACGGCTGGACGGCCCCTTGGCCGCGCTGACAAAGCGCGCCTACATCCGCGCCGATTCGGAGCGCCAGATCGGGCTGACACCCGCGGGCCAGGCCGCGAGCGACCAGCTCCTCGCCGCCGGCCGCGATCAGCTCGTCCGAATGCTCGACGGGTGGGAGCCCGAGCAGGACGAGGAGCTCCAACCCGTCCTCCAGCGACTCGCCGGCGCGCTCGTCGTCGAGATGCCCGGGCGCTGAAGAGTCGGAACTGTCAGCCGATTGTCAGAGGAAGAAGGCATCCTTAGCCTGGGGCGCGTACGTGGCCGTGAGGCCGGGTCCCTGACCTGACGATTTTTTCCGATCCCGATCGACCGGAGGCTGTTGACTGTGAGAAGGCTGGCGAGGTTCTGCTTCACGCACCGCCGGTTGGTGGTGCTCGGCTGGGTCGTCGCGCTGATCGGGGTGACCGCTATCCACTCCGCGGTCGGGAGCGCGTACAGCGACAACTTCCGGCTGTCGGGGACGCAGAGCTTTGACGCCGTGAACCTGCTCGAGCGGAGCGCGCCAAAGGCGGCGGGGGATACCGAGCAGGTCGTGATCGCGACAGGTCACGGCCGCGTGACCGATCCAGCGGTGCGCTCCCAGGTGCAGTCGATGCTCGCCAAGCTGGCTCGCCAGCCGCACGTGACCGAGATCTCCTCGCCGTACGGGCCACGCGGCGCCGCCCAGATCTCGCCCTCGGGCCAGGTCGCGTTCGCCAACGCCACGTTCGACGTGCAGGCCAACAAGATCTCCGCGGCGGCGGCCAAGGACTTCGTCAACACCGCGCGAGCGGCCTCTGGTAACGGCGTCGAGGTCGAGGTCGAGGGCCAGGTCGCGCAGGCGGCCAATCAGCAAGGCGCGGGCGGCCTCCCGTTCGGGATTCTGGCCGCCGGCGTCGTCCTGTTCATCGTGTTTGGATCGCTGCTGGCGATGGCGCTGCCGCTCGTGACCGCGGGCCTGTCGCTCGGAACCGGCGTGGGCGCAATCGGGCTGCTGTCTCACGTGGTCCAGATGGCCTCGTTCACGAACGAGCTCGCGTTGCTGATCGGCCTCGGGGTCGGCGTCGACTACGCGCTGTTCATCGTCACGCGCTACCGCCAGGGGCTCCTGCGCGGGCTCAGCGGCGAGGACGCCGTGGTCGAGGCGCTTGACACCTCGGGCCGTGCCGTGCTGTTCGCCGGCGTGATCGTGTGCATCGCGATGCTCGGCATGTTCGCGCTCGGGGTGAGCTTCCTGTACGGCGTCGCCGTCGGCACCTCGATCGCGGTCGCGTTCACGGTCCTGGCCGCGCTGACGTTGCTCCCGGCCATGCTCGGGTTCCTCGGCACCCGCGTCCTGCGACGGCGCGAGCGCCGCGCGCTCCGCGAAGGGAGGCTCCGCACGAGCGACGAGTCGGCCGGGTGGGCGCGGTGGGCCGGCCAGATCCAGCGGCGCCCGGCGGCGTTTGCGGCGGTTTCTGCCGGCGTGCTCGTGCTGCTCGCGATCCCGTTCTTCTCGATGCGACTCGGGTCGGCGGACTCGGGCTCTGACCCGGCTGGCTCGACCACCCGGAAGGCGTACGACCTGCTCGCCAAGGGGTTCGGACCCGGCTACGCCGGGCCGCTCCAGCTCGTATCGCAGGTGTCGGGTCCCGCCCAGGAGGCAGCCTTCGCCCGCGTCGAGCGCGCCGTGGCGTCGACTCCGGGCGTCGTTGGGTCCACCCGCCCGCAGTTCATCCCGAGCCGGGCCCCAGGGCTCCCCGGCGTCGCGCTCGCGGACGTGTATCCGAAGGGCTCGCCCCAGGACGCTTCGACGTCAAACCTGCTGCACGCCGTGCGGGATCGGGTGGTGCCCGCCGCGGAGCGTGGAACCGGCGTGCACGTGCTCGTCGGCGGTCAGACCGCGATCTTCGACGACTTCGCCACCGTCCTGTCCCGCAAGCTGCCGCTGTTCCTGACGATCGTGATTGGGCTCAGCTTCCTGCTGTTGATGTGTGTGTTCCGGAGCCTGGTGATCCCGACCGTCGCGGCCGCGATGAACCTGCTCTCGGCCGCCGCCGCGTTCGGCGTCGTGACCGCGGTGTTCCAGGACGGGATCGGCGCCTCGCTGCTCGGGATCGACAAGACCGGGCCGATCGAGGCGTTCGTGCCCGTCTTCATGTTCGCGATTCTGTTCGGCCTCTCGATGGACTACGAGGTGTTCCTGGTGTCGCGTATCTACGAGGAGTGGCACCGGCGGCGCGACAACCGGGAAGCCGTCACCCACGGCCTTGCCGCCACGGGTCGGACGATCACCGCGGCCGCGGCGATCATGATCCTCGTGTTCGGCGCCTTCATCCTCGGCGGCCAGCGGATCATCGACCTGTTCGGCGTCGGCCTGGCCAGCGCGGTGCTTCTCGACGCACTCCTTGTCCGCTCGGCACTCGTGCCGGCGCTGATGCTGATTCTCGGCGACGCGAACTGGTGGCTGCCCAAGCGGCTGGGGGGTCTGCTCCCGCACCTGAGGGTCGAGGGCGCCACGGCCCGCGCCGCCGTCCGGCGTGCACCGCCCGAGCGCGCCGTGCCTGAACCGTCGGCCGGCTGATCCGCTAGAGGTTCGTGTGCCGGGGCGCGTATCGGCAGTGGAGCATCAGAGAGTTCCCGTCGGGGTCTGAGAACAGCGCCATGTGGCACACGCCGGTGTCGAGCGTGTCCCCGTGGAAGCTCACGCCGCGCTCCTCGAGCAGTTTCCGGGTCGCCGCGACGTCGTCGACGTGCAGCGCGACCGGATTCCGATTGGGCTCGTGCGGGAGGCCCATCTTCTCGGCGTCGTACACGCTCAGCGTCAGGTTGCCGGTCTCGTACTCCGAGAAGTGCCGTTCCTCGAGGTACACCGACTGCGGCAGGCCGAGTATCTCGCCGTAGAACTTGGCGGCGGCGGCGATGTCGTGGGTCGGGACGCCGACGAAATCGACGCCGTGGACGAACTCCGGGGTGGCGGTCATGGGCCTCTCTCTTCGGGTGGCGGACTCTCGCCGCCACCCTATCCGTCCCCGGGCGGAGCTCGCCACCCCCGCTGTGGTGGCGAGCGCCGCCGGCGCCGCAGCGCCCCGGGTCCCGATATGTGGCTACTTCGTGGTCCAGGTGACCGGTGCGGTCTCGTACGCGTCCGTGCCCGTGTAGGCCACCTTCGTGATCCCCCCGGGGACCAGGTACGTCAAGCAGGTCTGGAAGCTCTGCCCCGCTCGGAGCGGATTGGGCGTGTCCGCGTCGGGGCACGGCGGGAACGTCCCGAAGAACGTCACGCTCGTATCCGTATTGCCGGTGTCGTCAACGCCCTCGACGGAGACCGCGGGATCGTTGCTCGACGTGTTGAACGACGTCGGGCCGACATTGGTGATGCGCACCGTCGCGTAGTACGGCGTGCTCGCCTTCTCGTTGGCGTCCAGCTGGATCCCGTTGAAGTCCTTGAGTGAGCCCTTCTTGATCGACTCGACCGTGACCTGGAGCTTGTAGCTCGGGCCGTTGGCTCCGCTGCTCGTGGTCGTCCGGAACGAGACGTTCGCCGGCGGGGCGTGGCCGGCCGCCCGAGGGCCGTGCCCGGGGCGGGTCGTGGCCGGCGGCGGCCCTTCGCCGAGGTCGTTGCCGCCGCCGAGGTCGTCGCCGGCGCCGCTGCGCTCGCGTTCGTGCCGACCGCGGCGGCCTTGGTCGTCGAGCTGCTGCTGCCGCCGCACGCGGCAAGACCCGATGCGAGCAGTGCCGCCGCGATCACCGCGCAGACCCGGGCGCGACGAGCTCCAACCTGCCGAGTGTCATGTCTGTCCATGATGCGTTTCCTCATCTTGAGAAGTCACCGTGTTCCGACAGCTTCGCGGAGGTAAACGGACGTGTAAATCAGGGGGCACCCCTGAAATTTCGTGGCACCCGCCCGATCTTTTATCGGGACGTGGCGGGTCTCATCTCAACGCTCGGACGCTAGGCGACTGGTCCCGGTGCTCCCGCCCGGGTGGGTACACAACCGCACACTCGAGGGTCCAGCGCCGCCGAGATCGCGGAAACGACCCCCATACGTGCCCGAATCCGCATTCGGCGCCCGGGGGAGTGCCGAGTGCGCGCTTATGACCCAACGACGCCGACGATGCCGCACGCGCCCAGGTCGTCCGTGCCGCCCACTCAACCCGTCTAGGCGTTCTTGATGACGATGCCCTCGAGGATGAACGCGGCTCGCTCGGTCGAATCGATCGCGTTCTCAAGACGCTCGAAAATGTCCTTCCAGCGGATGACGACCATTGGGTCGATCCCGGTCTCGAACAGCGAGGCGATCGCTTCCCGGGTGAGACGGTCGCCCTCGTTCTCGAGCCTGTGCACCTCGATCATGTGCTGGGTGATGTCCTCGAACCCGCGAATCAGGGGGATCGCGCCCGCGATCTGCCGAGTGGCGTCCCGCAGGACTCCGGCCAGGCGCTGCGCCTGGGCCATCGGCGCCTCGATCTTGTACAGGCCGAGGTAGTCGGCCACCTCTTCGGTGTAGTCGACGATGTCGTCCAGGGCCGACGCCAGGTGGAGGATGTCGTCGCGATCGATCGGGGTGACGATGCTCTGGTTGAGGCGCTGGATCAGGTCGTGGGTGATCTGATCGCCATCGTGCTCGCACGCGAGGATGTCGCGTGCCAGATCCTGACTCTCGGGGTAGCGCGCGAGCATCTCGTCCAGTAGTTCGGCGGCGCGCACGATGTTCGCCCCGGCGCGTTCAAACAGGTCAAAGAACTCCCGGTCGGTTCCACGCAGCAGGTTTGCGATCGACGCCATTCCTAGATCCAAACCCGTCGGCGTGATCGCGACCATCGCACCCAGAGCACCAGCCTGCTCATCGCTACGTAGGATAGGCGTGGATGGAGACGCGAATGGGAAAGTTCGTTGTAGTCGATTTGACCGGCGGGGCGCGCTCCGGCGCGGGCTGACCTCGGACGATGGCGTACTCCGCCGGCGAAGCCAGGGTCCAGCTCCTCGAGGATGTCGCTGAGGCGACCGATCAGCTGGCGCTGGCGTTGGCCAGCCTCGGCGAGGCGTATGAGCAGCTCGACGAGCAGACCGCCGACGAGCTGGAGGAACAGCTGTTCCGGCCAACCCAGTCGGCCTACGGCCGCCTGCGACGGACCCATGCCGAGTTCGCCGCCCGAGTTGGGCTCCCGGGCCGCAATTTCGAGCCGAGCTCGGGAGGTATGCACTCTGCCGACCCGCGCGTCTACGTCGAGCGCGCGGTCGAGGCGATCGAGCAGGCCGACCATATCCTCGCCGAGCTCCAGGACTCGATGATGCCCGTCGAGGTCGGCGATCGCGAGCTTAGAGCTGGCCTGTCGGAGACGCGAGAGACGATCGCCGAGCTGCCCGCCCGCGCGCGCCGGTTGATGCGAACCCAGGGCAGGTAGCCAATCCAGGGCCGGGGGCTCGGGAGCCGTTTATGCCAGTCGGCCCCGGGTAGCCTCGAACCAAGCGCGCGGGACTTCTTGGGACACGATCCCGCGCGAGGAAAAATCGCACGGGGCCCGGAGATGTCCCGTCAGGAGGTGAGGAGAGATGGCATACGCGCTCGCCCGCGCGGTGCGGCTCGTTGTCGGCATCGTCGTGCTCGTGATCGTGGTCGGCGGGATCCTGTTTGTTCTGTCTGCGAATCCGGCCAACGCGATCGTGCACGACATCCACGACGCGGCCAGCACGCTTGTCGGGCCGTTCAAGAACGTGTTCTCGATCAGCGGTCACCCCAAGGAGACGCTGGTGGCGAACTGGGGCCTCGCAGCGATCGTCTACCTGATCGTCGGTGGTCTCATCGCAACGCTGATCGCCCGGATGGCCACGCGTGGCGTCCGCCGTCGCGCGAGGCCGCTGATCGCCCGGTAGCAGGGCTAGGCGGTGAGGGCGGCGACCTTCAGGTCGCCGCCTCCAAGTCGTTTGTGGCGATTCGTACGTGCGCGGACGTTATGCGAACGTTTGCGACGTTCCTGCTTGGAATGGGCCTTTCGTGGGTATCTCGCACCCATGAATCCTCTAGTGATCGCCCGCACCGACTCTGTTGAGCTTTTCACTCGCTGGCAGGAGGACGGGGACCGAAGCGCGCGCGACGAGCTCGTCACCCGCTTCCTTCCCCTCGCCCGCAAGCTGGCCCGGCGCTATGCCGGCGCCCGTGAGCCGTTCGACGACCTGCTGCAGGTAGCGAGCCTTGGCTTGGTCAAGGCGGTCGATCGCTTCGACGCTGACCGCGGAACGGCGTTCTCGTCGTTCGCCGTGCCGACGATTCTCGGCGAACTCAAGCGCTACTTCCGGGACCTTGGCTGGTCGGTCCACGTCCCGCGTGGCGCGCAGGAGATGGCGCTCAAGGTCGAAGAGGCTCAGCAGCAGCTGACCACCAAGACCGGGCGTCCGCCGAGCGTGCCGGAGCTGGCCGAGTATGTCGAGATGAGCATCGAGGACGTGCTCGACGCGCTCGAGACCGCCGGTGCCCATCACTCCACGTCCCTCGACGCTCCGAGGGAGGACGCCGAGGGCGACACAGGATCGCTCGCCGATGCCTTTGGTCAGGAGGACGAGCGCTTCGAGCTGGTCGATGCGAGCGTCACGATCTCCGCCTCGGCGCATCAGCTGAGCGCACGCGAGCGCCACGTGCTCGCGCTGAGATTCGTGCAGGACATGACGCAGACACAGATCGCCGAGGAGATCGGCGTCTCCCAGATGCAGGTGTCGCGCATTCTGCGTCGAGCCCTTGCGCGCCTGCGCGAGATGACGGAGAGCGGCGACGAAGCGTCCGCCGGCTGACCGTTTCCTCTATCAGACGTCGGGGGCCGCAGCAGGGGGTTGGTTTTTCCCGCGTGGATGTCGGTGCCCGGCGATGCGTGCGCACTGTCGCCGAGCCGCCGGCGCATGCGTGGCGTTAGTCTTCGCGCCGCCTACCCGAGTTGTAAGGATGCACGGGCCCGAGCCCACGCGGCACGATTTCATGCGCAATTGCGTTCGAACCACACTCCGGTTCGCCGTGGCGAACTCTCCGTTCCCCACCGGTCCGAGAGTTGCTCGACCAGTCGTAGTCCCCAGCCGCCGCGCTCGCCATCTCGAGCCCGTGCCGCGAACCCCGGTCCCTGGTCGAGCACGGTGCAACGGATCTCGCCGTTGATGCACAGGTCGAGAATCACCGGGCCGGCATCTCCACGGTCTCCGTGGACTATGCCGTTCGTGACCAGCTCGCTCACCATCAGTTTGACGTCCTCGAGCGCCGTCGCAGAGAGCACGGCTGATAGCTCATCGGCGATGATGCGGCGTGCCTGTGCCGGACCCTGGGGTCGGGCGTCGATCTTGTAGAGCGTGCGTACACGTGAATCCATGACTCACATTAGGTTTACCCCGCATCCAAAGGTCAAAGCATTCGATCCGCAGCTCGGCACCTGATCGAAGGGTGAATCGGTGGCCATGACCGATGACTCCCCCGCCGTTCGCCTCGAGCTCGACTCTCGGCCCGAGACCCTGACGCTCGTCCGAGGAGTATTGGCGGGAGTGGCCGAGCTCATCGGGCTCGACCCGGAACTGCTCGACGACCTGAAGACCGCGGTGAGCGAGGCCTGCAACAACGTCGTCATGCACGCCTACGATGGCGAGGCCGGTCCGCTCGGCGTTCGCATGTACATCGACCCCGAGACGATCGAGGTTGTCGTCGAGGACCAGGGCTCCGGCCTGCCGCCGCTCGCTCCGGCCGACGAGACGATCCGCGGAGTCGGGCTGTCGGTGATTCGCGCGCTCGCCGAGCACGCCGAGTTTCGCGCGATGCCCGAGGGCGGCACCGAGGTGAGGATGTCGTTCGCCGGGCAGCGAGACGGCAAGCCGTTGTTCCATCTTCCAAGTGAGGCCGGTCCCGACGACCACGCCGGGTCGTGGCTGGCGGGGGATGCGGTCGTGTCGCTGTCGCCGATCAGCCTTCTGGCCGGCGTGCTCGGCCGGGTGGCGCGAGCGCTGGCGGCCCGGGCGCGGTTCTCGCTCGACCGCTTCTCGGATGTGTATCTCGTCACCGACGCGATCGCGGCGCACGCGGGGCGGGCCGCCAAAGGGCCGAGGCTCTCGTTCGCGATCTCGACCGCCGCGCAGCGACTCGAGCTTTCGATCGGCCCGTTCGTCGACGGCAGTGGCGGCCAGCTCTCGGAGGAGGCCCCGGACTACAGCGCTGCGTCCGCGCTAGCCAAGCTCAGCGACGAGCTCGAGGTCCGACGCGAGGACGGCGCCGAGATCCTGTACGTCGTGATGATCGACCGTCGCCGACCCTCGGCGGCGTGACCGATCATTCTTCGGTGAGCAGCTCCTCCGGAGCATCGACCAGCGTCAGCCTGTCGCCGACACCGGTCAGGCTCAGCAGCCGCTGAACCTGCTGGGGCCCCTTGACCATCGCCAGCTGCCGGCCCTGCTCCTCGGCCCTCTGATGGGCACGGACCAACACGCTGAGACCCGTCGAGTCCATGAAGTCGAGCTCCCTCAGATCGATGATCAACAGCTGAGAGTCCGACCCGGCGACGCGATCGAGCTCCTCCTGAAGGGCGGGGCTCGACGCCAGGTCGAGCTCCCCGCTCACGGCGATGACCGTCGCCCGTCCCTGGTTGCGGACCTCTAGCCGGAAGTGACTCTGCACGGGGGGCGAGCCTACTGATCTCGGCGGGCGGATGCGGGGTCCCACGCGCGTCACGCTCCCTCATCGGGGGTAGCCAGCGAAGAGGAAAAAAAGGAACGTTTCGGCGCACCAAAAGGAGGAGTGGAGTGGTCGCACTAATCGCGCTTCTACTGATTCTCGCCATCTTCGGCGGGCTTGGCTTTGCTGTCCACATCCTGTGGATCGTCCTGATCATCGCGTTGGTCGTTTGGTTGATCGGATTCCTGATCGGAGGCGTTGATGCGGGCGTCGGCCGCCGGAGGTGGTATCGCTGGTAGCTGAGGGGCCGGCCGGCGGCCAGCCCCTGCTCGCCGGCCCCAGCCCAGTTGGTCCCGGCGTCGCGTCTGGACTACGGACGCGGGTGAGGGTCGCCGGTCAGCTGCCGCAAGCGCTGCAGCGACCGGCGCAACAGCCGCGACACCTGCATCTGCGAGACGCCGACGCGTTCGGCGATCTCAGATTGGGTGAGATCCTCGCCGAACCGTAGAAACAGGATCTCGCGCTCACGTTGCGGAAGGTGTTTGGCGGCGGCGAAGATCGTCGTCTGGTCATCGACCAGCCCCAGGCGCTGATCCTCGTCGCCGATCGCGTCGATCCTGGTCGCGTCCTCCTCGCCGGCGAGCGGTGCGTCGAGCGACACCGTGCCGTACGCCTCGGCCACCTGAAGACCGTCGAGCACCTCTTCCTCGCTCAGCTCTAGGTACTGCGCGAGCTCGTCGACCCGTGGCGGACGCCCTGTCCGCGCGCTGATCGCCTGCTGCGCTTCGTTGATCCTCCGCGCCCTCTCCTGGGCTCCCCGGTCGACGTGGATCGCCCAGCCGGTGTCGCGGAAGTAGCGCTTCAGCTCCCCGACGATCGTTGGCACGGCAAACGACGTGAAGGCAAAGCCCCGACCTGGATCGAACCGCTCGACGGCCTTGACCAGGCCTAGGCTCGCCACCTGCACGAGGTCGTCGTAGGGCTCGCTCGATTGCGCGTAGCGCCTGGCCAGCTTCCGGGCCAGCGGAAGGAATCGCGCGATCAGCTCATCGCGCGCGTCGCGGTCTTGCGTCCGGCGCCAACGCTCGAAAAGCTCTTGCGAATCAGCTGCGGACACTGGTCCGCCAGCCGGGGTCCCCGGCACCTGGAAAGTCCTTTCGCAGACGGCGTTCTCGGTTTAGCACAGAACACCTACGCCTGTCACGGAACGTCGTCGTTCGACCTCTCCTGTTCGCGGGGACCCCGGTGGTTTGGGCATTGCGCGGTTCGTGAGGTCAGTGTCCCGACGTCGGGTCAGCCGGCACGACGCGGAACCGTGCGCCGCCCCTCGACGAGCGCCCTGGCGCCGGTGGCGTTCCGCTTCCGGGTCGCCGCCGCCCGCTTGGCCGCCGCCTGGCGTTGTGCCTGAGTCTGGGTCGCCATCGATATCTCGTCTCCTCGTGTTCGTTGTCGATTCGACTATCTCGCGCCGCCGTAGCGTGCTTCCCAGCCGGCGGCAGGCTATCCCCCGAGTGAGTCCGACCGGGGGGCAACCCTCTCGACCCACACGTTGCGATACTCACCGCAATGGCCGCTTCCTACACCTCCGCGCTCGCCGAGTCGCTTGCGCCCGACGTTCTCGCCCGGTTTCTGCGCTATGTGAGGATTGATACACAGTCGCGCCGGGACCGAACATCCTCGCCGAGCACGCCCGGTCAGCTGGAGCTTGGCCGCGTGCTGGTCGCGGAGCTGGAGGAGGCGGGGCTGGACGACGTCCATCTTGACGAGAACGGATATGTGCGTGGAACGCTCGGGGCCAACGGCTCGGGTGGTGGCGAGGTCGTCGGGCTGATCGCGCACATGGACACGAGCCCCGACGCGCCCGGCCGCGGCGTCGAGCCGATCGTGCACCGCGCCTATGACGGCGGCGCCATCGAGCTCCCGCGCGACGGCACGGTGCTCGACCCGGCGGCGATGCCGGAGCTCGCGGACAAGCTCGGTCACGACATCGTCACGGGCAGCGGAGACACGCTCCTCGGCGCCGACGACAAGGCGGGGGTGGCCGAGATCATGGCCGGGGTTGCCCACCTGGCGGCGCACCCCGAGCTGCCGCGGCCGACGCTCAGGGTGGTGTTCACCCCGGACGAGGAGATCGGAGAGGGGGCGACGCTGTTCGATGTCGAGCGCTTCGGCGCGCGGTGCGCGTACACGCTCGACGGCTCCGAGCTCGGCGAGCTCCAGGACGAGACCTTCAGTGCGGCCGAGGCCATCCTCACCGTCCGCGGCGTCGAGGTGCACCCTGGTTTTGCGACGGGCAAGCTCGTGAACGCGCTGAGGCTCGCGGCGCAGATCGTGGCTGCGCTTCCGTCGGAGGCGCTGACGCCGGAGACGACCGCGGATCGCGAGGGATTCATCCACCCGCACGAGATCTCAGGAACGCCCGGCAAGGCCGAGGTCAGGTTCATCCTGCGCGACTTCGACGACGACCTGCTGAAGAGCCACATCGCCCTGCTCGAGCGGACCGCGAAACAGGTGACGGCCGCTGAGCCGCGGGCCCGCCTCGAGCTGACCGTGCGCGATCAGTACCACAATATGCGACGCGCGCTGAGTGCTGTGCCGGAGGTCACCGACGCCGCGGAAGCCGCGATCCGGGCCGAGGGGATCAAACCGATTCGCAGGCCGATCCGGGGCGGCACCGACGGCTCCAAGCTCAGCGAGATGGGACTACCGACTCCGAACATCTTCACCGGGGGGCACGAGTACCACTCGGCTCGCGAGTGGGCCTCCGTGCAGGACATGGCGGCCGCCGCGGCGGTCGTCGTGCACCTCGCAGAGGTATGGTCCCGGAACGGCAATGGCTAGCTCTCCCGGCTCGCTCGCCTCTCTCGACGGGAGGGTGATGTTCGCCTCCGAGGCGACGATCCCCGCGACCGACGAGGGCCT
Source organism: uncultured Solirubrobacterales bacterium (assembly GCA_963849675.1). Lineage (GTDB taxonomy): Bacteria > Actinomycetota > Thermoleophilia > Solirubrobacterales > Solirubrobacteraceae > Palsa-465. Next base: position 548,973 of record CAWKIW010000003.1, read on the forward strand.
GATCCGGGGCGACGGTGTGTTCGAGGTGATCCGGCTCTACGCCGGCCGGCCGTTTGCGTTCGACCGCCACCTTGCCAGGCTCGAGCGCTCCGCCGCGAACCTGCGTCTTCCAGTCGACCTCGAGGCGATCCGGGCCGACGCCTGGCGTCTGCTCGCTCAGACCGGCGCCGACCCTGAGCACGAACTGCTGCGGATCGTGGTCACGCGCGGGGGTCGGCGGCTGCTGATGACAGAGCCGATGCCGGCCAACCCCGAGATCGTCCGGCTGGCGTCGGTGACGTACTCGCCGACTCGGATCCTCGACGGCATCAAGTCGCTGTCCTATGGGGCGAACATGCTGGCCGGCCGGCTGGCGCGCGAGCGCGGGTTCGACGAAGCGCTGCTCGTCACACCGCATGGCCGCGTGCTCGAGGCGCCGACGAGCTCGATCTTCTGGATCAAGGACGGCGAATTGTTTACCCCGCCGCTGGACGAGCACATCCTCGCCTCGATCACGCGCGCGATCGTGATCGAGGCCACCGGCGCGCCCGAGCGCTCGTGCACGCTCGATGAGCTTCTCGCCGCGGACGAGGCGTTCCTCGCCTCGACCACCCGGGATGTGCAGGCGATCTCTCAGGTCGACGATCGGACGTTCGACGCGCCGGGCCCGGTCACGGCGCGGACCGCCGAGGTTGTCGAGGCGCTGGTCCGCGAGCAGCTCGATGCCGAGACGCAGCAGCTCAAGGGCGCGACGGAGCGGCTCCGAGCCGACCCGACCGAGCAGCTGGGCGCCGACAGTCGATGAAGATTCTGACGGTGATCGGGAACCGCCCCCAGTTCATCAAGGCGGCGGCGGTCTCGCCACGGCTTCGCGAGCGCCACCAGGAGCTGCTGATCCACACCGGCCAGCATTTCGACGACGAGCTGTCGGCGGTCTTCTTCGCCGAGCTGGGACTGCCGCCACCGGACCGCGAGCTGGGGATCGCGCTCGGGTCGAATACCTCCCAGACCGCGCGAATGCTGAGCGCGCTCGAGTCCGTGGTCGCCGATGAGACGCCCGATGCGGTACTGGTCTACGGCGACACGAACTCGACGCTGGCGGGTGCGCTCGCCGGCGCCCAAGTCGGCGTGCCGGTCGCGCACATCGAGGCGGGGATGCGCTCGTTCGACCGCTCGATGCCGGAGGAGCTCAACCGCGTGCTGACCGACCACGCCGCGACGCTGCTGCTGTGTTCCTCCGAGGTCGCGGTCGCGAACCTGCGCCGCGAGGGCGTGAGCGGACCGGTCGAGCTGGTCGGCGACGTGATGGTCGACGTCGCGCTGGCGACGCAGCCGCGGGCACGCGACCGGACCGATCTCGTCACGGCCCGCGGCGTGACGCCGGGGGAATACGTGCTCGCCACCGCGCATCGGGCCGGCAACGTGGACGATCCCGCGCGGTTGGTCCAGTTGGTGCGTCTGTTGCTAGTCGATGCCCCTGACGGTCGTGTTCGCGCTCCATCCCCGCACTCGGAGCCGGCTGGTTGCTGCGGGCCTGCTCGAGCGAGCTCGAGCGATCCGAACGCGTGGTGCTGACCCTCCGCTCGGCTACCTCGAGCTGACCGCGCTCCTATGCAATGCGCGCGCGGTTCTCACCGATTCCGGCGGTCTCCAGAAGGAGGCGTACCTGGCCGGCGGTCCCGTGCATCACGCTCCGGCCGAGCACCGAATGGACCGAGACCCTCGAGCACGGTTGGAACACGTTGGTCGACCTTGACGCCGACGCCGCGCTGCGGGCGCTCGAGCGCGAGCGCCGCCCGATGAACGCCCGCCCGCTGTACGGCGACGGCCACGCCGGGGAACGCGTCGTGTCCGCGCTTACACTGCTCCGCAGATGAGGCGCCGGGCGCCTGTGAACGAGGGATCGCTGCGGATCGCCGTCGTCGGGCTCGGCTACTGGGGTCCCAACCTGGCGCGTAACTTCGACGCGATCGCAGGCTGCGAGCTGGCGTGGTTGTGCGATCCCTCGGCCGACGCGCGCGAGCAGGTGGCGTCGCGGTTCCCGCGGGCGCCGCGTCACGGGCGACCTCGACGAGGTGCTCGCCGACGAGAGCGTGGAAGCGGTCGCGCTCGCGACCCCGGTGGTGACCCACGCCGATCTCGCCGTGCGTGTGCTCGAGGCGGGCAAGCACTGCTTCGTCGAGAAGCCGCTCGCCCAGTCGGTCGCGGACGCCGAGCGGGTGCTCGCCGCCGCGGACCGAGTGCCGTCGGGTGCTGATGGTGGGCCACCTACTCGAGTACCACCCGGGCGTGCAGATGCTCAAGGAGCTGACCGAGTCCGGCGAACTCGGCGACCGTATCTACTACATCTACGGCAACCGGCTGAACCTGGGGAAGCTGCGGGCCGACGAGAACGCGCTGTGGAGCCTGGGCGCTCACGACGTGTCGGTCGTGCTGTACCTCGCCGATGAGGAGCCGTCGGAGGTGGTGGCGCGCGGGGAGTCTTACGTCCAGGAGCGAGTCGAGGACGTCGTGTTCTGCTTCCTGCGGTTTCCGTCCGGTCTCTCGGCGCATCTGCACCTGTCGTGGCTCGATCCCCACAAGGAGCGGCGGTTCACGGTCGTCGGCTCGCGTAGGATGGCGACGTTCGACGACATGGCGCTCGAGGGGAAGCTGAGCATCTTCGACAAAGGGTTCGACCAGGTTTCGCGTGGCTACGGCGAGTACATCACCAGGACGGGAGGGATCGTCTCGCCCCAGATCCCGAACGTCGAGCCCCTGCGAATCGAGTGCGAGCACTTCGTGGAGAGCGTTCGCGATGGACGCCGGCCGCGCTCGGACGGCGCCAGCGGCTTGCGCGTCGTCCGCGTGCTCGAGGAGCTTCAACATTCGCTCGACGCGTCGCGGCTCCAGCACCGCGGCTCGAGGTCCTGAGGGCGGGCCAAACCAGACCACACCAGAGAGGAGAGGGATGGAGACCTGGGACGTCAGCTCACTACAGATCGAGGCTCACCATCCGCAGGTGCTGCGCTCCGACGCCGAGACCCGCGCGATCGCGATCCAGCTGCCCGCGGGCGAGCAGATGCAGTCTCATCAGGTCCACGAGCGCACGTACATGATCGTCGTCGGCGGCGAGATCACCATCTCGCATGACGGTGGCTCGGTCTCCGGCGGCCCCGGGCTGCTCTCGCACTTCGAGCCGAACGAGCGCCGGACGATCGAGGCGGTCAGCGACGCCCGCCTCGTGCTCGTGCTCGCGCCCTGGCCCGGCGAGGGCCACCCGTCGCGGCCGGCGTAGCCCGCCCTCAGGCGGCCGCGGACAGTAGCCCGCCCTCAGGCGGCCGCGGACGCGGCGTTCCCCGAGCCCGCCATCCCGGCGCTGGCCTCGGTCCAGATGACCTGGTCGCGGCCGGGACCGACCCCGATCAGCGCGATCGGCACGCCGACGAAGTCCGAGATGAACTGCAGGTAGTCGCGAGCGGCCGGCGGGAGGTCCGACTCGTCGCGGCAGTCCGTCAGGTCCTCGGTCCAGCCGGGGAGCGTGATGTATTCGCCGCTGGCGTGATGAAGGACCGTCTGGTGGTACGGGAAGTAGTCGAACTCGGAGTCCTCGGGGCCGCGGTAGCGGGTGCACACGCAGAGCTCCTCGAACCCCGATAGGACGTCCAGCTTCGTTACCGCCAGTGCGGTCAGCGAGTTGATTCGGGCGGTGTAGCGGAGCGCGACCAGGTCGAGCCACCCGACCCGCCGCGCGCGGCCGGTCGTCGTGCCGTACTCGCCGCCGCGTTCGCGGATCTCGTCGGCGATGTCGCCGTCGAGCTCGGTCGGGAACGGTCCGGCGCCAACGCGCGTCCCGTAGGCCTTGGTAACTCCCCAAATCTCGTCGATGTCCTTCGGCCCGACGCCGGCGCCGACGCAGGCCGCGCCCGCCACGGGGTTGGAAGAGGTGACGAACGGATACGTCCCGTGGTCGATGTCGAGCAGCGCGCCCTGCGCGCCCTCGAACACCACCGTGTGACCGGCGTCGAGCTGCTCGTGCACGAGCCGTACCGTGTCCGCGATGTAGTTCGCCATCCGGTGTCCGTACGTCAGATATTCCTCCGTGATCGTCTGCAGGTCGAGTCGCGGATCCTTCGCATACGGGCGCAGCGACAGCCGTTTGGGCTCGAGCGCGGCGACGATCTTCTTCTTCAGGATCTTCTCGTCGAGCAGATCCTGGACGCGAATTCCGAGGCGCGCCGCCTTGTCGGCGTAGCACGGCCCGATGCCCCGCCGGGTGGTCCCGATCTGCAGCTTGCCGAGCTTCGCCTCGCCGGCATGGTCGAGCATCATGTGGTAGGGCATGATCAGGTGGGCGTTGGCCGAGATCCGCAGCGAGCGCGTGTCGACCCGGCGCCGGCGGAGCTCGTCGAGCTCGTCGGTCAGGACCCGGGGGTCGATCACCACGCCGTTCCCGATAACGCATAGCGTGTTCTTGTGCAGGATTCCCGATGGCATGAGGTGCAGCTTGAACGTCTGCCGGCCGCGGACGATCGTGTGGCCGGCGTTGTTCCCGCCCTGGAAGCGCACGACCGCGTCGGCCTGCTCGGCGAGCAGGTCGGTGACCTTTCCCTTGCCTTCGTCGCCCCACTGGGCGCCGACTAATACGATTCCGGGCATCGGGACGCAGTGTACGCACGGTATGGGCGGTAGCCGCGCAGGTGCGGGGCCGGTGGCCGCCGCCGGATTGCACGGGGCGGCCCCGCGATTCGCGTCCGGGGCGAGCCGGGCGAGGTCCGGCAGGTCGGGGGTTCCCGGACCGGGTCCGACCCCGGGTCCGACTCCCACCCCTCCGGCCCCCGCGCCGCCCGCGCCCGGACCCGATCCCTCGCCGCCGTCTCCGTCGCCCGACCCTTCGCCGCTGCCGCCGCGCCCCGGGCCGCAGATCTGAGCCGCCGCGCCCCGGGCCGCCGCCCCGGGCCGCAGATCTGAGCCGCCGCGCCCCGGGCCGCAGATCCGAGCCGTCGCGCGGCGCCTCCCGTAGCCCGGGCGTGACGGAGGGGTCGCGCCGTTGGGTCATAACTGCTCACTCGACGCGCGGCCTGGCTTGAGTGCGCGGCAACGACCCGTATAGGGGACCTTTCGTCGATCTCGGCAGATCGGGTCCGCCGAGTGTCGGGTTAAGCCCCTGCCTCGACGAGCTCGATTCGGTTCCCCCAGGGGTCCGACGTGAACAGCCGCACGGTGTCCGGGATCGCGTCGTCCCACTGCACATCGCACCCCGACGCCGCGAGCCGCTCCGCCAGCCGCACGAGCTCGCCCGCCCGAACCCGCAGCGCGGGATGGGCCTTGGTCGCCGGCGCGAACGGTTCGGCGATCCCGACGTGGACCTGGTGATTGCCGCATGCAAACCAGACGCCACCGCGCGCGCGGAGCGCTTCGGGCTTCGGCAGCTCAGCCATGCCCAGCAACTCGCCGTAAAAGCGCCTGGCGTCGTCCTCGCTACCTGCCGGCGCGGCAACCTGCACGTGGTCGAGCCCGATCGGGGACAACTCGGTCACGCACCGATCTTGGCACGGTGGATGGCAACACCCGGTCCTGGGGGCGCCGGCGCTACGTTCTAGCCATGGCAGACGAGCAGCACAAGACCGAGGAGCTCAAGATCATCCAGGCCGACCGCGAGGCCACCGAGCGTGAGGCGGCGAAGTCGGCGGCCGACGACGACGAGGTCGCTCAGCACGAGCGCCGAGCCGAGAAGGCACGTTACCTGCGCCGGAAGCTCGAGGAACGCGAGGAGTCGGAGCGCCGGCTCGACGAGTGAAGCGGCGATCAGGCCGGGCGAAAGTCCATCCGCCGGTCGTGGCCGACCAGCGGTAGCTCATCGCACATCTCGGTAAGGCGCGAGACGGTTCGCTCGCTGATCTGCTCGCACAGCGCCTCGCGGTCGCCGATGTTCGTCGTGATCACCATCGACCGCTGATCCTCGTAGCGCGCGTTGACGATCGAGTAGAGCTCCTCGAGCACCCAGTCCGTTGTCCGCTCGGCCCCTACGTCATCCACATGCAGGAGATCGACCGCGGTGAGCCGGTCCAGCAGGTCGACGTGCGAGCGCTCCGCCCGGTGCGTATCGCGGATCTCGTTGAGCAGGCGCGGCAGCGAGTAGATCGCCACCGAGCGCCCCGCCTTCAGCGCCGCCTTCGACACCAGCATCGCCAATGTCGTCTTCCCGGTCCCCACCGGACCCATGAACCACAGACCCCGGCCGGCGTCGAGCCGCACGTCGATCGAGTCCGCAAACCGCCGGGTGGCCGCGACTATCGCGGGATCGATATCGGTCACCGGATACCGCTCGAACGCGACGTCGTGGTACCGCCGAGGGATGACAGCCGACAGGCTCCGCGCCTTGCGCAGCGCGATGATCTGCCGGCGGCACTGGCAGTCATACGCGGTGTTCGTCGCCTCGTCGTAGAGGAGCCCGCTTCCGTCGCAGACGTCGAACGGGCACGCGCTCACGCCGCCCCCCGGCCTGACCCCGAGGCTGGTCACGCCGCGAACCGCTCGCCGGCGTAGTTCATGAACTTCGGGTACTCCTTCTGGAACGTCAGCACGACATCGCCGACCGGCCCATTTCGGTGCTTGGCGATGATGATGTCCGCCTCCCCCGGCCGCTCGGAGTCCTTGTCGTAGTACTCCTCGCGGTAGATGAACATCACGAGGTCCGCATCCTGCTCGATCTGGCCCGATTCCCTCAGGTCGGAAAGGATCGGCCGCTTCTCGCCACCGCGCTGCTCGACCGCGCGGCTCAACTGCGACAGTGCGATCACCGGCACGTTCAGCTCGCGGGCGAGCGACTTGAGCCCGCGTGAGATCTGCCCGACCTGCTCGACGCGGCTCTCGACCCGGCCCTCGTGGCGCATCAGCTGGAGGTAGTCGATGATGATCAGGCCGAGGCCCTCCTCGAGCTGGTGGTGCAGGCGGCGGGCCTTGGCCCGGACCTCGAGCACTCCGGTGTCGCTCGAGTCGTCGATCCACAGCGGCGCGCCCGACAGCCGTTGGCAGGCGTTGAGGATCTTTGGCCACTGGTTCTCGGGGACTCGCCCCTTGCGGAGCTCCTCGCCGCGGATGCGCGCCTGGGATGCGACGAACCGCTGGGCGAGCTCGGACTCCGACATCTCGAGCGAGAACAGCGCGACGGAGCTCGGCCGGTGCGACGGGTGCCCGGTGCCGAGCACCGCGTTCTCGGCGATGTTCGCGACCAGCGCCGACTTACCCATCGACGGCCGCGCCGCGATGATGATTAAGTTGCCTGGCTGGAACCCGCCGGTAAGCTCGTCGAGGTCCTTGAAGCCCGACGGCGTCCCCGTCAGCGGCGTCTTCGCGGTCGACAGCCGATGGAGCTTGTCCGTCTCCTGGTCGAGGATCTCGGCGATCGGCCGGAACTTCTTCTGGCGATCGTCGTGCGCCACCTCGAGGACCGAGCGCTCGGCACGCTCGACCAGGTCGCGCGGCGGCGCCTCGCGGGAGAGCACGCTTGCCTGAATCTCGTAGGAAGTGGTCAGCAGCGCGCGCAGCTGGGCGTTGTCGCGCACGATCTGCCCGTACTCGCGCGCGTGCCCGGCGGCCGGCACCCAGCCGGCGAGCTCGTCGATCGTCGCCGGCCCGCCGATCTCCTCGAGCTTGCCACGCTGGCGGAGCGTCTCCGCGACCGTCAGGTGATCGATCTTGCGGTCGCTCTCGTACAGCTCCATCATCGCCGCGAACACCGAGCCGTGCTGCTCCCGGTAGAAGTGCTCGGGCCGGAGATGCTGCTCGACGAGCAGCGCATGCAGGTGCCGCTCGTCCAGCAGGACGGCGCCGAGCACGGACTTCTCCGCCTCCAGATTGTGCGGCGGGACGGCGATGGTCTGGACGGCGCTCATACTCGATCCGAGTCTAAGTTCGAGGCAGGCGTCCTCGCCCGAGGCGTTCCCGCAACCAGCGAGGAGTTCTGAGAAGGGCTCGGATTCGGACCGTCGGCGACCGGCTCAGGCGGGCGCGCGGGATTCGCCGGCTAAGCCGGCACCACCATCGTCTTGACCGTCGCCATCACGTCGTCGGTGACCTCGACGACGACCATGTACGTCCCGGTGTGGCGAATCGGGTCCTCGAGATGGATCTTGCGGCGATCGATCTTGATCCCGCGTGCATCCCTAATCGCGTCGGCGATGTCCTGCGTCGTGACCGACCCGAACAGCCGGCCATCGTCGCCGGCCTGCTGGGGAATGGTGAGCACCGTCCGGCCCAGCGTCGCCGCGTTGTCGCGGGCGCGATCCTCGGCCTCCTGTACGGCGCGCTCCGCTTCGTCCCGGCGCCGCTTCGCCGCCTGGATCGACGCGTTCGTCGCCGGTTCGGCGAGCTTGCGCGGGAGCAGGTAGTTGCGCAGGTAGCCGGCGGACACGTCGACCACCGCGCCGCGCTCGCCGAGCGTGTCCACGTCCTGGAGCAGGATCGCCTGGGGCATGGTCCTAACTCCTAGCGGTCGCGGTCGCGGTCGACGGTCGCCTCGACCGCCGCGTTCGCGTTCGCCGCCCGCACCCTCGGCTACGTACGGCAGCAGCGCCAGCTCGCGCGCTCGCTTGACGGCGCGCGCCACCTGGCTCTGATGGCGGCGGCACGCGCCGGTGATCCGCCGTGAACGGATCTTGCCGCGCTCGGAGATGAAGCGGCGCAGCATCGAGATGTTCTTGTAGTCGACTTGGTCGACCTTGTCACGGCAGTACGGACAAGGCTTCCGGCGCGAGGAAGTCTGTGCACCCTTCCTGTCGCGCCGGCGGACCGGCCGTCTACGTTGCTTCGCCACTCTTGATCACCTGCTCGGTTTCTGTATCAGCCTCTGTCGATCCTAGAACGGGATGTCGTCGTCAGACACTCCCGCGGCCACGGGGGCGGCTTCGAAGTCGCTGGTGTCGGCCGGGATGTCGCTGTCGGCGGAGCGGACGCTGCCGCCGGAGTAGCCATTCCCGTTCCCATTGCCAGCGTCGTCGCGGCCTCCGAGGAACTGAACGTTCTCAGCGATGATATCGACGGACTGGCGCTTCTGTCCGTCCACCTCGTACTCGCTCCACTCGAGGCGGCCGTCGATCGCGACCGGGCGGCCCTTGTGGAGGAAGTTCCCGCAGCTCTCAGCCTGGCGGCCGAACACGGTCACGCTGAAATAGTTGGCCTTGTCCTCCCAGTCGCCGGTGGCGTTGTTCTTACGGCGTGTGTTGACCGCGAGCCTGAGCTTGCAGACCGACAGTCCCGTGCCGGGATTCGTCCGGACGTCCGGGTCTTTCGTGAGGTTCCCGGTCAATACGACTCGGTTGATGTTCATGCTCAAAGCTCCTTTCCAGAGCGCATTTGAAAGCTTGTGCCCGAGTCTAAGCGTGCTCCAGACGGCAACATCGATGCTCCCCGGAAAATGGACGGACAAGTTGCAGAGGCGCAGTTGATCCGCCTCAGACCGTCGCAAACCCGTTGAAAACCGCGCGATGAGAGGAGCCACGACGACCACGGGCGTGCCGCGGCGCCCGGGGACATCAAGGCGGCGCTAGGCGACCGTTTCCGACTCGCCGCCGGAAGCGGCCGGAGCGGCCGTCGCCACCACGGGCGGCGGCGAATCCGGCGCCGCCGGCGTTCCGGGAAGGTTCTTGATCACCCGGAAGCGGACGACGCCGTCGGTGATCCGGAGATCGTGCGAGAGCGTCTCGATCAACGTCGGCGGCGCCTTGAACTGCAGCAGGTGATAGTCGGCATCCGGCTGGTGCTGGATCCGGTAGGCGAGCGGCCGCTGTCCCCAGTCGTCGTTGCGCTCGATCGACCCGGATGCATTGGTGATCTGCGACTCGACGTCGGCGAGGATCTTCGCGCGCTGCTCCTCGGGCGCGGCCGGCGAGAGCAGCAGCACCAGGTCATAGAGGGGGGCTTGGGCTGCCATGACGAAATCGCCTGCAGGGAGGCGGCGGTCGACTATAGCGTCTGATCGGCAATCAGCAGGCCAACACTGCGATCCGCTTGCCGGCGAACCGCGAGGTAGCGTTGGCGATGCCGTGCCCGCCAACGACCTGCCGATCGTCGAGTTCCCCGACCGCAGCGCCTGGGAGCAATGGCTCGAGGACCATCACGAGTCCTCCGGCGGGGTGTGGCTGAAGATCGCGAAGAAGGGCTCCGGGCGCGGCCACCGTCACCCACGCGGAGGCGCTCGAGGAGGCAATCAGGTGCGGCTGGATCGACGGGCAGAAGGGCGCCCACGACGACTCGTTCTGGCTTCAGCGCTTCGGTCCGCGCGGACCGCGGAGCAAGTGGTCGCAGGTCAACCGCCGCAAGGCGACCGAACTGATCGACCAGGGGAGGATGAGGCCGGCGGGGATCGCGCAGGTGGAGGAGGCCAAGCGAGACGGCCGCTGGGATGCCGCATACGCGCCACAGAGCACGGTGAGGGTCCCCGACGATTTCCGACGCGCCCTCGACGCCAATCCGAAAGCCAACGAGTTCTTCGCCACGCTCAAGAGCTCAGAGCGCTACAGCTTCCTCTACCGGATCTACGACGCCAAACGCCCCGAGACGCGGGCCCGCCGGATCCGCGAGTACGTGGCGATGCTCGCCGATGGTAAGACGATCCACGGCCGGCCGCGTGGGTGAGCACCCGAAGCTACGCGTCTCCCTTGCGCGAGATGTCCGTCAGCTGCTCGTCGATCCAGTCCCCCGGGTTGCGTGCGGTAACGACCGACCGCAGTCCCGCCAGCCGCCGCTCTCGCTCCTCGGCCGGCATCGTCAGCGCCGCGTGGATCGTGTCGGCGAGCTGTTGGATGTCGAACGGGTTGACCGACAGTGAGTACTCGCCTAGTTCCTCGTGCGCGCCGGTGTTCTCGGACAGGATCGACACGCCGGCGCGCTCGTTGACCATCGGTCCCTCCTTGGCCACCAGGTTCATGCCGTCGAACATCGCGTTCACCATCAGCACGTCGTAGTGCTTGTAGGCGGCCACGGCCTCCTCCAGGTCGTCGCGCAGCTTCAGCTGGATCGGCATCCAGTCCGGCGAGCCGTGGCGGTGATTCACCACGGCGACCACGGCCTCGATCCGCTCGAGATATTCCGCGTACTCGGGGACGTCGGTTCGCGAGGGCATCATCTGGGCGATGAACGTCACGCGCTCGCGGAACTCGGGATGCTGCTCCAGGAACAGGTCGAATGCAGTGAAACCACGCAGCACGTTCTTCGAGAGGTCCGCGCGGTCGACGCGCAGAATCAGATGGTCACGGCGCCGGCGCAGCAGCTCGGTCTCGAAGTCGCGCGTCCGCTCCCGGGCGGCCACTCCCTGGACCGCTCGCGCATCAATCGGGAGCGGATACGCCCGGACCCAAACCTCGCGATCGTCGAAGTGCACGATTCCGCCATCGTGATCGACGTCCAGCCCGAGCAGGTCCTCGCAGCACTGCAGGAAGTTCCGCCGGTAGGACCGGGTGTGGAATCCGATGATGTCGTTCGAAAGGATCCCGTGGTAGATCTCCTCCCGCATCACGCTCGGGAGCACCCGCCAGGAGTCGGACTGACTCCACGGGATGTGCACGAAGTGAGTCATGAACACGTCCGGTCGGACCCTGCGTATCAACCCGGGGAGCGTGTACAGGTGGTAGTCGTGGACCATCACGATCGGGCGCTCGAGTCCTGAGATCTCCTCCATCACGGCGCGCGCCAGGTCCTCGTTGACGACGTTGTAGCCGAACTCGAACGCCTCGGTCTCGTTGCGACGGATGTCAGGCGCATTCGACAGGTCCCACAGGTAGTGCTGGATGAACCACAGCATCGGGTTCGCCGTGATGTTGTAGAAGCGGTCGTAGGCGTCGGGGTCCGACGCGACCAGCTTGACGCGGTACGTGCCCCCTCCAGGCGCCTCCACCGTGAACGGCTTTCGAGCATTCCGCTCCGCGACGGCTGCGTCCTCCTCGGTCATCGCCGACGCGATCCAGGTCACCTCGCGATGCGTGGCCAAACCGATCAGCGCGGTCACCAGCCCGCCGGTGCCACGACGGACCTCGCCGTCAGGCCCGAACGTGACCGGACCTCTATTCGATACCAGAACCAGCGGGGTATCCGAAGACACGGAATCACACCCCCAGCTGCTCGAACAACTCGAGCCAGTCGCGCAGCAGCCGCGGCATCAGGAACCGCCGGCGCACGGTCTCTTTGCCGGCGCGTCCGAGCCGCTTGCCGAGCCCGGGGTCCTGCAGGATCTCCAGAGACCTCTGGGCACACTCCTCGACGCTCGAGACGAGGAATCCCGTCTCGCCGTCGGACACCTGCAAGGGAATCCCACCGACGTCGCCACCGATCACAGGCCGACCCTTCCAGATCGCCTCGGTAACCGTCAGCCCGAAGCCTTCCCGGGTGGACTTCTGAATCACCACGTCACAGTGAGACTGGAACGCGTTGACCTCGATCGCCCCGACGTTGTTCAAGTTGTTCAAGATGTGAATGTCCGGATCGCCGTCGGCATGGGACACCGTCGCATTGAAATAATCCCATCCCTCGGGGTCGTCGGTGGCCATCGAGCCCACGAGCGCGAGTTGCACGTCGGGCATCTTGGCCTTGACGATCCGATACGCGTCGATCACCCCGAGCGGGTCCTTCCACGGATCAAAGCGTGACACTTGGCACAGCAGCGGCCGGTCGACGTCGATCCCGAACTGCTCGCATATGTACACGGCGTCCTCGGGCGAGAACGCCATGTTCTTGGGCGCCAACGGGTCGATCGCCGGCGGGACGATGTGCCCGCTGCCGTCCATGTCCGCCGGCACGTACTTCTGCATGTGAAACACCGTAGCCGGATACGGCTCCAGATACGGAAGCAGGCGACTCAGAGTGTCTGGGTTGGGCGTCGAGAGGTCGATGTGACAGCGCCAAACCCACCGACGCGACTTTTCCGGCACGAGCGAGGCCAGCGCCGCCGGCTGCGGATCGTGCACGATGCACACGTCCCATCCCTCCGACATCTCGCGCGCGTTGATTCCGTTGTAGTCCTGCCAGGTCCTCCACTGAATCTCGCTGAGGTCCTGGGGGTTGCCCTGGAGCGCGTTGTGCATCACCTTGGTCGCGTTGAAGAACTCCTCGCGGCCGTAGATCACTTGCCACTCCGCCGCCAGCCCGACGTCGATCATCAGCGGTACGAGCGTGTACAGGATCTCCGACACGCCACCGCCGAATGAGGTGGCGGACACGTGGAGGACGCGCTTTCCCTTCAATCCCTCGGCGCGCTCGCGAATCTCGTCGGCGAGCGACCGCCCGACAATGCTCGCATAATCGTTCAGGTGCTTGTTGGGGACCGCGACTGGTTGCAGCATGTTTACAGGGCAGCAGTACGGACGGCCGGACGATACCGAGCGACGGTCACCGGCATACCGTCACGCGGTCAGCGCCTGCAGCCGTGCGACCCCCGAGTCCACCGCTCGCACCAGTTGTGCGTGCAGCCTGACATTGGATGCCGAGATCGACGACATCTGAAACTCGTGGCCGGTTCCGAGCAGCCGACACCGGTCCAACGGCTCGCCCCAGCCGTCGCTGACGACGCCACCGGCCTCGGTAAGGCACAGCCACGGCGCAGCCAGGTCGTATGGGGAGTTGTTCAGCACCTGGCCCCCTCCTACCCGCTCGAACTCCTCCCGCATCCCCGGGACCTCATCGATGATCCGCGACCCGACCTCGATCACCGCATCGAACTGGCCGGTCGCGATGCGCGTCATCGCGAACGCCTGCGATCCGAGCTCGAACGTCCCGCCGCCCACCGACGACGCGTCGATCAGATCGCCGAGCACCTCGGCCACCGCGCGCACCGGCCGGCCTCGGAACCCGTATCCCCAGAACATGCGCCCCACATCCGCAAGCGATGACAACCCCACGGGTCGCGTCGACTCGATCCCCGCGCCACGCACGGCCAGATACCAATCGCCCGACTTGATCTCGGTCACGCAGCCGATCTCGACGTCGACCATCGTCGGCTCGCCGTCCCCAATCGGCGCGAGCGCGACCGCCACGCACGCCGACTCGAGCCCGGCCATCGCCGGCCGCGTCCCGTCGATCGGGTCGACGATCAGCACATGAGTCGGGTCCGCCGGCGCCACCAGCCCCCGGTCCTCGGAATACACGGCCATCCGCGGCGCGCTCTTGGCCACGAACTCCTCGAGGAACGACTCCGCGAGCGAGTCCACCGCGAACGTCACATCTCCGCCCGCGCCACCGCCTTCAACCGCCCGGCCGGCATGCGACCCCAACTCGGGAAGCACGACCGAGCGCAGCCCGAGCGCCAGGTCGAGCACGAGCCTGCGATGCGCTGACACGTCGTCGGGCATCACCTCAACTATGCCGGGATCTCGAGCGTGAACGTCGTCTCGCCGGGCCGCGAATCGACCGACAGCCGCCCCGCCATCCGCTCGGCGAGCTCGCTCGCGATCGCCAGCCCCAGCCCCGACCCCTGGGCGTCGTCGGCCGTATAGAACGGTTCGAAGATCCGCGACAGTGCCTGCGGATCGACCCCTTCCCCGTTGTCGCGCACGGCGATCCGCACCAAGCGGTCCTCGCGGCGTGTGGTCACGACGATCCGCGTTCCCGAAGGGGTGTGGGCGATCGCGTTGTCGAGCAGGATGCGCACGATTTGCGCCACCCGGACCGGATCGCACAGCGCCTCGATCCGACCTGCCCCGACCCGTAGCTCCAGATCCGAATCGTGCTGGGCCAAGAAGGGCTCGAATTCGCCCGCCACCGACCGCGTCAGCTCGCCGAGGTCGACCTGCTCGGGCCGCAGCTCCAGCGACCCCGATTCGAGCCGCGATAGATCCAGCAGATCGACGGACAACTTGCGCAGCCGTTCGACCTGATCGCGAACCTGCTCCAAAAAGCGCGCCCGGGTCTCCGGATCGAGATCGGGGTCCTCGAGCAGCTCGACGAACCCGCCCAGCGAAAAGATCGGGGTGCGCAGCTCGTGGGATGCGGTCGCGATGAACTTCTTGCGCGCTGACTCGAGCTGCGACAGCTGGCGCTGCATCTCGTTGAACGCCACCGCGAGCTGCCCGATCTCGTCGCTTGAGTCGACCGGGATCGGCTGCGCGAAATTGCCCGCGGCGACCTGCTCTGCCGCCAGCTCCAGCCTCTTCACCCGCTGAGCGAGCGCGCGCGCCATCAACCAGCTCCCGATCAGCGCGAGCAGCAGCGCGATCCCACCGGCGACCAGGATCTGGTGGCGGACGGTCGCCACCGTGCGGACGATGGCCGAGGCCTGCGAGGAGTACACGATCACCGCCGCCACGCGACCGCGGAACTCGACCGGGTAGGCCGCCTCGGCGACAGTTCCGGCTCCGGTCTGCTCGGTCCCGGTGACCATTCGCGACGCTGCAATCGCCCGCCTTGCGACCTCGAACGACAGCGCCGCGGTCGCCGACCGCCGGCTCGAGTCGGCCAGCTCGGACAGCACCGCCCCCGACGGGACATGGTTCACCAACAGCAGCGTCACGCGGTCGCCGGTGGCGAGCGCGGCGGCGTTCACGTGCGTCTGCACGACCGCCAGCGTGTCGTTGCTCCCGACGGTCGTCGCGATCGGACCCGAATGGTGCTGGGCGTCGGTCATCAGCTCCGACAGCTGATCTGAGAGCAGGCGCGTCTGCAGACCCGGCGCGACGTACACGTACAGCGCCGCCAACGCGAGGAACGAGATCGCCGCGAACACGAGCGCGAGACGATTCCGCAGCGACAGCGTCACGAGCGTCCGCCTCCGTGGCCGCGACTGCCCCGCACGCTCGCCCGCCACCGTCGTCGTCCGATCGCCGACCGCCCCGGTTCCCGTGGCCATAGAAGGGCTACTCCTCCGTATCGCGGAACCGGTAGCCGACGCCGCGCACGGTGAACAGGTACTCCGGCTCCTTGGGATCTTGCTCGAGCTTCTCGCGCAGGTGCCGGATGTGGACGTCGATCGTCCTCGGATCGCGGTACGCGGAGTCCCCCCAGATGCGCGCGAGCAGCATGTCCCGAGTGAACACCCGCCCCGGGGCTCGGGCCAGCGCGGACAGGATCTCGAACTCGACGAACGTCAGCTGCGCCTCGCCTCCCCGTACGCGCACTAACCGCTTCGAGAAGTCGATCCGCATCTCGCGCGTCTCGAGCGGGGCTTCGTCGGGAGCGGTCTCCGCGGGCCGGACCATCTCCGCCCGTCGAAGCGCCGCCTTGATCCGGCTGGAGAACTCGCGCAGCGAGAACGGCTTGGTGATGTAGTCGTCGGCCCCCAGCTCGAGCCCCACCACCTTGTCGATCTCCTCGGACTTCGCCGTGAGGATGATGATCGGCACCGAGCTGCGGCTGCGCAGGCGCCGGCACACCTCGAGCCCATCGACCTTGGGGAGCATCAGATCCAGGACCACGAGGTCGAACGTCTGCTCGTCGAACCGGTCGAGCGCCTGGCGTCCATCGGTCGCCTGAACGACGTCATAGCCCTCCTTGCGGAGCGGGTAAGAAAGCAGCGTCTGTATCGACTGCTCATCGTCCACGAGCAGGATGCGCGCCGAGCGATCTGCCACTGAGTCCTTCCTGTTTGCAGCAAAAGAGTAGTAGCCGCGAGTGCCCGCGCTCGGAATCCCCGCGAGTGGGCGGTTACCCTCAGGGATCGCATGCTGGACCCGCGGATCTACAGGACCAGTTTGATCGTGGTCGCGCTCGCGGTGATCGTGGTGGCGTTCTCGCTTGACAACCAGGCGAGCCCGATGAACGCGACGCTGACGCCTGACGCGTTCAACGGCAGCACCGCCTACGCCACGATGGGGAACCTCGCGGCGCAGTATCCCAGCCGCCGCCCGGGCTCCCAGGCCGACACCAGCATCGCCAACTACGTCCAGCAGTCGTTCAGGCAGGACGGGCTCCAGGTCCAGCGCAGCGTGTTCAACGCGCAGACCGTCGACGGCCCGCGCGAGATCGAAACCGTCACCGGAACGCTCGCGGGCCTCACGCCGGGCTCGATCGTGGTCGTCGCCCACCGCGACTCCACCCACCTGGGCGCGGTCGCGGACATGTCCGGGACCGCGGTGCTGCTCGAGCTGGCGCAGATGCTCTCGTCGCAGACGCAGCAGCGCTCGATCGTGCTCGCTTCGACCAGCGCCTCGGTCGGCGCCGCGGGCGCGGCGGAGCTCGCCCGGACCTTGCCGCAGCCGGTCGACGCGGTGATCGTGCTCGGCGACATGGCGGGCACCGACGTCCGGACCCCGATCGTCGTGCCGTGGTCGAATTCGACGCTCGTGGCGCCCACGCTGCTGCGCAACACCGTCGCGCAGGCGCTCCAGCAGCAGACCGGCCTGGCCGCCGGCGAAGAGAGTGTCGGCGGCCAGTTCCTGCACCTCGCGTTCCCGCTGGCGGCGTCGGAGCAGCGACCGTTTGCGGCCAGCGGCGAGCCCGCGGTGCTCCTGTCCGCTTCCGGGTCGCGAGCGCCCGCGGCGGACGAGAAGACCAGTCAGGGGCAGATCGGCGGGTTCGGGCGCACCATCCTCCAGTCCGTCAGTGCGCTCGAGGCGGCAGACACGGTGCCGGCGCCGTCCTCGTACCTGCGCTGGCAGGGAAAGCTGATCCCGGAGTGGGCGGTCCGGCTGCTCGTGCTCGCGCTGATCGTCCCGGTTCTCATCGCCACGGTCGACGGGGTCGCGCGGGCCCGCCGCCGCGGGCACCGGGTCGCGCGCTGGGTGCTGTGGGTCCTGTCGGCTTGCATCCCGTTCGCGCTCGCCGTACTGGCGGTGGTGGGACTGCGACTGGTCGGGGCGATCAACATCGCGCCGCCGGGCCCGATCGGAGGCGACGCGCTCACGCTCGGAGGCCGCGCGGCCGCAATCCTGATCGGCCTCGCGTGCTTGATCGTCCTGTCCTCGGTCGCCGTCTGGTGGTTCGGGCGCCGAATGTGGTCGGGGAGCACGGCCCCGGAGCCGGTCGACGGCCGCCACCGGCGCCGACACGAGCTTCCGGACGACGCCGCCTCGCCCGGAGCGGGCGCGGCGCTCATGCTGGTCCTGTGCGTGGTCACGCTCGCGATCTGGCTCGAGAATCCGTTCGCCGCGGCGTTAATGGTCGTGGCCCTCCATGCCTGGATGTGGATCGTCGGCCCTGAGCCGCGACTGCGCGCGCCGTGGGCGATCCTGCTGTTGCTCGCGGGGCTCGTGCCAGGGGCGCTCGCGGCGCTTTATTACGCGAAGGTGATGGGGCTTGGCCCCGTGTCCGGCGCCTGGAATGCTGTGCTGATGCTCGCGGGCGGTGATTTCAGCGTGACGGCCGCACTCGAATGGAGCATCGTCCTCGGCTGTGTGGTCAGCCTCGCGCTGATGATCGTGCGGGCCGCCCGCCAGCCGCGCCCGGCCGAGATGCCGATCACGGTCCGTGGCCCGATCAGCTACGCCGGTCCCGGCTCGATCGGCGAGACGAAGTCGGCGATCAGACGATGAGAACGAGGGTGCTGAGCGCTCCGGCGGTCGCGCAACGGCGGATCGGCGGACTCCCGCTCAGACGCCTCGTTCGCGACATCTCCTCGGTCCTGATCATCTCCGGTCTGCTGCTCGTGCTCGACGCGGCGGTGACGCTCGTCTGGCAGGAGCCGGTCACCGCGGTCATCGGCAAGATCCAGCAGTCCGAGATCGACAAGCAGTACCTGAGCTTCAACACCGCGCCGCTCAGCCCCGTTCAGAAGCACGTCCTCGTCGCGCTTCCGAAGCCCCAGGACCGGATCGCGTATCTCGCCCGGCGCGAGCAGCACCAGGTCGGCACCGGCGACGCAATCGGCCACATCTCGATTCCGAAGATCGGCGCGAGCTACACCGTTGTCCAGGGGACCGACACGGCCAGCCTCGAGAAGGGCCCCGGGCACTACCCGGCGACCGCGTTCCCCGGCCTCGGCCAGACCGTCGCGATCGCCGGCCACCGGACCACGTATCTGGCGCCGTTCCGCCACGTCGACGACCTCAAGCCGGGCGACAAGATCATGCTGAAGATGCCCTACGGGCTGTTCACGTACACGGTCCAGTTCCATCGGATCGTGCTGCCGACCGCCCTGTGGGTCACCCACAACGTGGGCTACGAGCGGCTCGTGCTGTCCGCGTGCAACCCGCTGTACAGCGCCGCCCAGCGGATCATCATCTTCGCGAAGCTCCAGTCGGTGAAGCCGCTTGGGCCCGCCCGCCACGCGTAGCGACAACGCTGTGAGCGAGGCTGAGACGCCCGGCCCGCGGCACTCGCGGCCGGCCACGCTGGGTCCGCGGTCACCAGACGGACGAGCGCGGGGCCGCGGACGGACGATCAGCCGAAGCGAACTTTGGGGTCCAGACCCGATGCAGCAGCCGCCGTCCGCGGCCGATCCACTGGAGTACAGTCCATTTGAAGGGATCGCGATGAACGCGGCGCAGCTGAAAGAACAAATCGAGAAGGGCGAGTACCAGATAGACCCGGTGGCGGTCGCCGACGCGATGCTTCGCCGTCTACGCGGTCTCGCTCAGAACGAGTGCTCGAATCCTGAGAGTTCGCCGTCCGCGTCGACGAACACCACGCCGGGCTCTCCCTCGACGACGAAGCCGACCCATGTGAGGTCGCCCAGGCTCCGCGGGCCCCGCGCACTCTCGAGCTTCTCGGCGCTGCGGGCCGGCACGCAGGCGCACAGCTCGTAGTCCTCGCCGGCCGTCGCGGCGAACGACCGCGGGTCGGCGCCCAGCTCGCGCGCCACCTCGGCGACGCCCTCGGCCAGCGGCAGCGATGAGAGCGACAGCTCGATCCGGACGCCGCTTCGCCGGGCGAGGTGGCCGGCGTCGGTGGCCAGCCCGTCGGACACATCGATCATCGCGCGTGCGCCGTGCTCGGACAGCGCACGTCCGGCCTGCCAGGCGCGGCCGGGGTCGTGCGTATCGCTCGCGCAACGCGTCGGCGACACCGGAATCGAGGCCGGCGCCCGCACGCCCGTCGAGCACGGCGATGCCGGCGCCCGCCGCCCCGAGCGTGCCCGTGACCGCGACCCGGTCGCCCGGCCGCGCGCCGTCGCGAGCGACCAGCTCTCCCGGATCATCCGCCCAACCGACGACCGTGAACGACACGATCAGCGCCGGGGCGCGCGTCACGTCGCCACCGGCGATCGTGACGCCGACCTGATCCGCGAGCGCTCGCGCGCCCCCCACGAGCGCCACCGCCTGTTCGCGACCGAACCCCTCGGGGAGCCCGAGCGTCAGGTACGCCTCGCCGGGCCGGGCGGCCATCGCCGCCAGGTCTGACACGGCGGCCGCGAGAGCGCGGTGTCCGATCTCCTCGGGCGTGAGCTGGCCGGTGCGGAAGTGAACCCCGTCAACCATCGCATCGACCGAGGTCACGGCGTAGGCGCCGGCCCGCACGACCGCGGCGTCGTCGCCGAGCGAGCGCACGACACGCGGCCCGGGGTCAGCCAGCACGGCCTCGAGCGCCTCGATCAGCTCGAGCTCGCGCATTGCCGGTTAGGACCGCGGGCGAGTGTCAGCGGTGGCGATAGACGATGCGCGCACGATCCAGGTCGTACGGCGAGAGCTCGACCCGCACTCGGTCGCCGGGCAGGATGCGAATCCGGAAGCGGCGCATCTTCCCGGCCACGTGACCGAGCACGACGCGGTCCATGTTGTCGAGCTTGACGCGGAACATCGCGTTCGGCAGGGCCTCGACAACTTCGCCTTCGAGCTCGACTTTCTCTTCCTTGGGCATGCGTGAAATCCTCTTATTAGGGGCCCGCCCACCCCGCCCACCCGGCGTGCGGCGACGCGTCGGGCCCCCGGGTTACCGTAAGAGTAGTGGGTATCCTTGGCCGCTGGCCGGTCCCGGCCGCCCGCAGTACGAAAGCGATTTCTCCTGGAGGCCCGTTGTCCGCACTCAAAGATGCGATGAAGAACGAGTACACGAAGCAGATCCTGCGCGCAACCGGCGTCAGGAAGGCTTCGCTCGAGCAAAAAAAGACGCCGCACTACCGGATGCCGATTCTCGAGCAGGCCGGCGGCTGGATGCGGCTCGACAAGTACAAGGGCCCCGAGATCCCCTCCTCGGAGTGGGAGGACCTGACGTACACGACCTACTCGAGCGATCCGACCACGTACTTCGCGCCGATCAGCTCCGCCACCGGTGAGATCGAGCTCAAGGGGTTCTGGGAGTACGGCAAGGCCGACCTCGACGGCGTCTGGACTCCGAACGCCGAGAAGTGCCCGTCGATCGTCAAGTGGGTCGAGTCCATCGGCGCTCGCTTCGGCCGCGTTCAGCTGTTGCGGATGTCGGCCAACACGATGCGCGAGTGCCGCTGGGGGCTGCATCTGGATAACAACAACCAGGGCAACCCCGAGAGCCAGGGCTGGGTCGTGCGGGTCTGGCTCGAGTTGACCGACGACGCCTCGAGCGCGCTGGTCGTCCGCCCGACCGAGTTCGACCGCAAGGGCGAGGTCAAGATCGCGCTGCCGAAGTACCAGCAGGCGGTGGTCGACTCGGAGTACTTGTGGCACGGCGGGCACCACGCATCCGATCACGTGCGCTATGCGGTGATTGCCAGCGTCGAGAGCGGTCCGGCGCTCGAGAAGTGGATCGAATCGCAGAGGGTCTAGCGCGGCGTTAGCCGTGGTGGTGGCCGTGGCCGCCACCGTGGCCACCGCCGTTACCGCCCCCACCGCCCGCTAGGCCTCCGCCCGGGACGGTCGCGCCACCGGTCTGCGTCGTCGTCGTCGTGTGCGTCTGCGGCTGGGCGAACAACGTCGGGTTGTTCAGCTGGTTCGATCCGCTCTGGCCGGGCTGGGTGGTGGGCGGCGGCGGCGCCTTGGCCGAAGAGTGCGGCCCCGTGAACGCCGTCCCGACGAACGGGTCCGTCGGCTGCGGGAACTGGCCGCAGTAGCCCGCCGAGGCCGCCTGCATGAACTGCCTCCAGATCGGGGCTGCGAGCGTGCCGCCAAATCCATCGGACATCGGGATGTTGCCCTGTGGATATCCGACCCACACGGCGGTCGACAGCTTGGGCGTGTAGCCCACGAACCACGCGTTGTCCATGTTTTCCGCCGTACCGGTCTTGCCGGCGGCCGGGCAGCCGTAGTTAGCCGAGGTGCCGGTTCCGTCCTGGATCACCGTCTTCAGGACCTGGGTGCCCTCGTACGCCTCGCCGTCTGAGAACACGCGGTTGTGCGGAGGATTGCTGAGGTTGACGACCTTCCCGTTCGGGAACACGACCTTGCTGATGACCGTCGTCGGAACGTGCGTGCCCACCGTTGGCCAGCGTCGCGTAGGCGTCGGCCATCTCGAGCATCGTGCAGCAGTTGCTGAGGCCGCCGATCACCTCCGAGGGGTTGCCGGTCAGCTCCGAGGTGATCCCCATCGCGTGCGCGGTCGCGTCGAGCTTGCCGTAGCCGAGGTCGTCCGCGAGCTGGGCGAACACCGTGTTGTCCGAGATCGTCGTCGCCTTCGTGACGTCGATCACGCCCTGATAGGTCTCCTCGGCGGTGTGCACCGGACCAGGTCGGGTCGAGCGGGTTCCATCCGGCCGGCAGGAACTTCGACGTGTAGTACGTGCTGTTCGGGTTGCCGTCATAGTCGTGGATCAGCGTCATCAGCGCGAACGCCTTGAACGCCGATCCGGTCTGCCGCTCGGCCTGCACCGGATAGTCGAACTTCGTCTGCGCGTACGTGGCCGAGGACGCGATCGCGAGCACGTTGCCGTTGGCCGGGTTGACCGTCGCCAGCGCAGCCGCGGGCTGGGCGTCGAGGTTCGCGCCGCCCTCGTGGTCGATGACCGCGGTCAGCGCCTCCTGCTCGAGCCGCGGATCGATCGTCGTGTAGACCTTGAGCCCGCCGGTCTCGGCCTCCTTCGTGCCGAAGTGCTGCATGAGCTGCTGCTCGACGAAATCGAAGATGTACGGCTGGCTGTGCTGGATGTAGCGGTCGTTGGGATGTACCTGGAGTGGCTGCTTCTCGACCGCGGTGGCGAGGCCCTGGCTGATGTAGTGCGAGGTCACCATCGCCTGCAGCACGGCGGTCCGCCGTGCCTTGGCCAGCTGGGGGTAGACGAGCGGGTCGTACTGCGACGGCGACTGCGGCAGCCCGGCGAGCAGCGACATTTGCGCCAGGTTGAGCTTCGACACCGGCCGGTTGAAGAACATCAGCGCCGCCGCCCCGACACCGACCGCCTCCTGGCCGTTCGAAGTTCCGTACGGGACCGCGTTCAGGTAGGAATCGAGGATCCATTGCTTGGAGTGCTTGGACTCGAGCTGCTCGGCCAGCTTCGCCTGCACGATCTTGTACTTGAGGTCGCGATGCGCGCGGTAGCTCTGGGGGATGAACATGTTGTTGACGAGCTGCATCGTCAGCGTTGACGCGCCCTGCAGCGCATTGCCGTCGCCGAGCAGGTCCTTCACGCCCGCGCGGACGATGCCCTGGTAGTCGAGCGCCCCATGCTGGTAGAAGCGCCGGTCCTCAATCGCCACCGTCGCCTGCCGCAGCCGCGTGGGGATCTTGTTCGAGGCCGCGTACTGGTACACGGTGTTCGTGTGCACGTAGCCGAGCGGCGTCCCGTCGGCCGCGAAGATCTCGGTTGGAGGATTGGCCTTCCTAGGGTGCAGCTGGCTCAGGTTCGGGGCCGAGTCCGCGGTGGCGACGACCCACCCGACCGCGAGCAGCGCCGCGATCGCGACAGCGGCTACCGACAGCACGGTAATCATCACGACAACTCGCCCGACGGGGTGTCCGTGGTTGCTCCGGCGGCGGCGCTGTCGATCGCGTCGTCTCATCGTTGAAAGCTACGGGGCGGGCGTTGCCGGCGCGCAGGCAGGCAATGTCGGCGCCGGAAACGACTGCACGCAGTGTAGCTGGGAGGCTTTTTCGGGCTTGCGGTACCGGGTCCTGCACGCGGTAGATCCCTGCCACCACCGGGCGAACCGCGAGCGCCGCCGGATGCCAGACTCGACGACGCCCATGGATGCCACGGCCAACCCGCCGGCCGCGATCCTGCTCGACGCGCTCGGCACGCTCGTCGCGCTCGAGCCGCCCGCTCCGCACCTGCGGGCGGAGCTCGCGCGGCGGTTCGGTCTCGAGGTCTCAGAGCGGCAGGCCGAGCACGCGATCGGGGCCGAAATCGCCTACTACCGGGCCCATCTCGACGATGGCCGTAACCCCGCGGGCCTCGAGTCGCTCCGGCGCCGGTGCGCCGGCGTGCTGCGCTCCGAGCTGCCGGCGGCGGACCTCGAGCTCGATCCGCTCGTCGAGGCGCTGCTCGCGTCGCTCCGGTTCACGGCGTTCGCTGACGTCCGTCCGGCGCTCGTGGCGGCTCGTTCGCGCGGGCAGCGGCTGGTGGTGGTCAGCAACTGGGACGTGTCGTTGCACGGCGTGCTGCGCGCGCTCGAGCTCGAGCGGCTGCTCGACGGAATCCTCACTTCCGCGGAGGCGGGCGCGCGCAAACCGGCGCCCGAGATCTTCGAGCAGGCGCTTGCGATTGCCGCCGTGGGTCCCGAACGGGCGATCCATGTCGGTGACAGCCTCGACGAGGACGTTGCCGGCGCTCGCATCGCCGGAATCGAGCCCGTCCTCATCCGCCGGCAACGCGGCGCTACGGTGCCCGGCGTGCGGACGATCTCGAGTCTGGCCGAATTGGCCGGGGTCGCGCTCCGGCGGCGCCGAGGGTCCGCGACCGGTCGTGGGGCCTAAGCTGATCTGAGCATGTCGAGCGCCCCTCCTCCGTCCAGCGTCCCTCCACCGCAGCCGGCACCGGCTGAGGCTGGGGCCCCGGCGCCGCCGGCGCCAGTGCGACGTGACGATCGCTCCGACGAGCCGCCGTGGCCGATCTGGACGGCGCCGGCTGCGGTCCTCGTCGGGCTCGTGGTGGGCGTGCTCGGCAGCGTCGTCGTCGCCGGCATCGGCGCGGCCGCGGGCTCGAGCTCCACGACGCCGGCGGTGACGCTGATCAGCGACATCGTGTTCGACCTCGGGTTCGTGGCCACGGCGCTGTACTTCGGGTTGACGGCCGGTCCGCGGGCGCGGCCGGCGGACTTCGGCTACCGCCGGATCTCCGTATGGCTCGGCGTCGGCGCGTTCTTCGCGGCGGGCGCCGGCTACCTGTCGGTGACGGCGGTTTACCAGTCGATCGTCAAGCTGCACGGCACCGACAAGCTGCCGTCAGACCTCGGGATCAGCACGAGCACTGCGGCGCTGGTCGGGGCGGCACTGTTCGTCTGCGTGATCGCGCCGATCTGCGAGGAGTTCTTCTTCCGCGGGTTCATCTTCGGGGCGCTTCGCAAGTGGCATGTCACGGTCGCCGGCCGTCAGATCGGAACCTGGCTGGCCGCGATCGAGACCGGGCTCCTGTTTGGCCTCGCCCACACCGGCTCCGCCGCCGCCCAGTACCTGATTCCGCTCGGCTTCCTCGGCTTCGTGCTGTGCATCGTCCGCTGGAAGACCCGCTCGCTGTATCCCTGCATGGCGCTGCACTCGGTCAACAACTCGATCGCCCTCGGCTACAACGAGCTGCACTGGACCGGCGGCGAGATCCTCGGTCTGATCGCGGGCTCGATCGCGGTGATCGCGGCCGTGACCTTGCCGCTGTCGGGCCGCGCGCTCGCGCGGGCATTCTGAGCGACCGGCCGCCGCGGACCGGTCGTCACCCCGTGCCCTGGTAACCCGCCGTCCGCCCCGCGCGTACGCCACCCCCGATCATGCAAAACCTGTCGTTTGCCGACCCGGCGCGAGACCGTGGCATACGGCGCATGCGGGGCATGCGTGAGATGCCACGGTCACCGGAACCGAGCTTCAGTGGCAGGTCTTGCAGGTCGCCGCGGCGCCGGCGACCCACCGCCACCAACCACTGCCCTGCAACGCAGATTGCATGAACCGGCTCACATGATTTACTTCCCGCACCATGTTGGGGGTGCTCGCTGGCCGGGTGACCGGCACCGTCGCGATCGCGGCGGCCATCGCCGCTTTGTGCGCCGGCCCCGCCGCTGCCGCCGGCACCCCGCCTTCCACGGGCCCGGCGTTCGCGAAGCTGACCCTGACCATCCCCGACGCGTTCCTCGTCAACCACCAGCTCGTCACCGTGCAGGGACGGACCGTGCACGTCCACGGGGTGGTGCGGCCTTACGTTCCCGGTCAGTGGGTGCTCGTGCGGTCGTCGGTCAACGGCAAGGTGTTCAGGACCGATCATCTGCGGATCCGGCCGGCGCCGGGTGGACGCGACGGTCAGTTCACGGAGTCAGTCTCCACCTCGAAGCCCGGGCGGGTCACCGTGCACGTCGGGCACACCCGCAACGCGGCGCTCGGCGGCCTGCTCGCGCGCCGCAACTTCACAGCGCTCGACCCCAACGTCTCGTTCGGCTCGACGGGCCCGTTCGTGCAGCTGATCCAGCAGCGGCTCGCCGCGCTTCACTTCTATATCCCTCAGACGGGGGTGTACGACTCGGGCACCGGCTGGGCGATCGACGCGTACCACCGGCTGCTGCACTGGGGCACGTACCAGACGCTCGACGGCCGCACGGTCAGCTACCTGCTCGACGGATTCGGGCAGTTCAAGGTTCGCTTCCCGCAGAACGGCAGGCACGCCGAGGGCAACCTGTCGCTCCAGCTGCTCGCGCTCGCTGACGGCTCAAAGGTGGTCGCGCTGTATCCGATCAGCTCGGGCAAGCCGTCCACGCCGACGATCCTCGGCAACTTCCGGGTCTACTCGAAGGTGCCGGGCTACCTGCCCGACGGCATGTACTTCTCGAACTTCTTCATCAGCGGCTACGCCATCCACGGCTACGACCCGGCCCCTGACTATCCCGCGAGCCACGGGTGCATGCGCGTCCCAATCCAGGACGCGACCTCGATCTACAACTGGCTTACGATCGGCAACTGGGTCGACACGTACTACTAGGAGTTAGTGGACGCGGACGCTGGCGAAGCGCGCCAGGTAGCCGAGTCCGACCCCGTACGCGACCAGCGCCAGGATCGTCGGCAATCCGTGGTCGACCCACGGGTTGCTCGACTTTGCGACCGCCGAGAACGGTGAGGTGAGCGTCTTGGCCGCGTCGTCGATGAACCGGCGCGGCTGGGAGTGCTTGTGCGTGATCGCCGTCGGCGCCGCGCTCGTGTTCGCCCCCGCGACCAGCTCGGTCTGCTGATGCTCGGACGCGCCGGCCATCTGGTCGCGCGCGAACATCGCGAACGACATCACCACGAACGCGCAGCACACGAGCGAGGCCAGTCTGATTGTGCGGGAGATCACGCTGCCGGTTTCGGTCGGGAGCGCGACTAGGATGAGCTTTCACCGATGGCTCTCGACGCACAGACGACCGCCCAGGAGCGGCTCCTCACCGAGCTCCGCGACCACGCGCTCGTTATCGGCGAAGTCGTGCTCACCAGCGGCCAGACCGCCCAGTATCTGGTCGACGCCAAGCGCGCGATCCTCCGCCCCGCCGGCTTCCACGCGCTGTCCGCGCTCGTCGCCGAGCAGGCTCGCGCCTGGGACGCGACCGCGGTCGGCGGGATGACGATGGGCGCGGACCCGATCGCGTGCGCCGCGCTCGCCGGCGGCGCCGACGTGAAGGCCTTCTTCGTGCGCAAGGAGGTCAAGCCCCACGGCCTCTCGCGCCGAATCGAAGGCCCGACGCTCGATGCCGACGAGCGCTGCATGCTCGTCGAGGACGTGGTCACCACGGGCGGCTCGACCCTCCGCGCGCTCGAGGCGCTCCGCGACGAGGGCCATCAGGTCTGCGGCGTGCTCGCGATCTGCGACCGGCTCGCGGGCGGCGCCGACGCGATCGAGCAGGCTGCGGGCGCGCCCTACGTCGCGCTGACCACGATCGACGAGGTCTACCCGGAGCGCCCCGACCGCTGATCGGCCGCCTGCCCGGACGGCGCATTCGACGAGCACCCGGCTTCAGTGCAGCGAGGTGCAGCCCGGCAGCCGCTGATGCAGTGCCTGCACCAGCCACCCACCCTGGGGCAGCGGCGTGAACAGCACGATCGGCCGGTGACTGGCGACCGCCGGCCCGTACTTGTAGCCGACCACCGCCACGTTCACGTGCAGGTTCCAGGCCAGGATCGTCTGGTACTCGAGGCGCGTCAGCGGCTCGCCGCATGGCTTGAACCGGGACGCGCCGCCGAGCCGGGCGATCACGCCCGTGAGCTTGCCGATCTCGGCCGTTCGCATGCGCTGGCCGCGGATGTCGCGGTGCTCATTCCGCGCCCGCGACAGCGCGGGCGGCACCAGCGCGAGCACGATCACGGCCACGAGCGCGACACCGCCCCACGCGGCCATCCGGGAGATCCGCTTCGCCTCGACCAGCACGCAACCGATCCCGACCCCGGCCAGAGCGATCATTACGCCGGCCGGCTCGAACATGTAGCGCCCGAGTCCCGGCCAGCCGTGGAGCGCGAACGCGATCTCGACGATCACCCACGCGCACACCCCCGCCGCCAGCGCCAGCGTCACGCGATCCCGCCGGACCAGCGCGATCGCCACCGCCAGCAGTGCGGTCAGCTCCATCACGGTCGGATTGAGGTCGAGGAAGCGGCCGATCGTGCCGAACACCCGGTCGCTGCGCAGCCGGCGCCCGGACCCGAGCGCGTTCGACGCGGCGACGAACGGGCTGCGCGAGGTCAGCGCCGGGATCCCGAACCACAGCGCGACCACCAGCACGATCCCCGCGACGATCAGCCAGCGCATCGAGGGCACGCTTGAGCCAAGCCCAGATCGAGTACCCGCCGAGGAACAGCCACACCTCGGGCCGGCCGAGCGCCGCCAGGCATCCGAGCACGAACGCCCAGCGATGGCGCCGGCAAAGATGGCAGTCGATGGCGGCCAGGCACAGCGCCACGATCATCGGGTCCGACTGGGCGCTCAGCATGTAGTGCCAGTAGGAGCTGATCCCGAAATAGCCCCAGCGCCGCAAACGCCGCCGCGGCCCACGCCGCGTACCGCCGCTCCGGCCCGCCCCGAGGAGTCAGCCGAAACGCGATCCGGCCAGCGAACACCGCGCCGGCGCAGCGACACCGCGAGCGAGGTGACCATCCACAGCCACAGCTGGTAGTGCCCGAACAGACCGTACGGCGCCGTGAACAGGTAGGGCAGCGGCTTCCACGAAGGCGCGGCGTTGGTGTCGAGGTTGCCCGCCACGGTCTGGCGGCCCCAAACGAGCCAGCCGTACGGATCGAATCCCGGTCGTGTCTTAGCCCACAGCAACAGCAGCAGTGAGACCACCAGCAACCCCACGGCGCTCCCGAGCACGACCAGGAGCGACGTCCGCCGGCGAAACCGCCGGGCGGCCGTGAACTCCGGGCGCGGCAGGCGCCGGACTCAGCCGTTGCTCGGTCGTGGCCACGCTAACGATGGATCAGCTGGCCGCTGCTCGTGTAGGTGGCGTGGAGCCCGGCGCAACGGGCGACCTGGGAGGCCCGCGTGTGCCACGGCTCGACGTTCCACCCACCCTGGGACAGCGGCTTGAACAGCACCTTCGGAATCGCCGGGTTGGCGAGCTCCGCCGCTTCGACGTGCTGCTGGAGACCTCCGACCGAGCCGACGTCGAGGTGGTAGAGCCAGGCCAGCGTGCTCACGTATCCGACGTCGGTCACGGGCTGGCCGCAGTCGAGGATGTGGCGCGAGCCGCCCAGCGCGTTCGTCGCGCTCGCCAGGAGCGTGATCTCGTGGGTGCGGGCGTGCTCGTGGGTCAGGTCCTTGTGTTCGGCGCGCGCCCGAGAGACCGCGCCGGGGATCATGGCCACGACCAGCACCGCGGCGAGGACCGCGCCCGCCCAGGCCGGGGCGCCCCGCACGATCCGGGGTAGGTCACCCAGCAGCCAGCCGACGGCCACGCCGGCCAGCACCGCGATCACCCCCGCGGCCTCGAACATGTAGCGCGGCAGGGCCGGCCAGCCGTGGTAGGCGAACGCGATCTCGACGAACAACCACGCTACGACGCCCACGCCCAGCGCGACCACGATCCTGTCGCGGCGGATCAGCGCGAGTACGAACGCGACCGCCGCGGCGATCCAAACCGGCAGGTATTGCATCTCGTGGAAGCGCTTGATCGTGCCCACGAATTGGTTGCTCTTGAGCTCGCGAGGCGACCCCTTGGCCAGCTGCCCCGCGACGTCGGGCCGCCCGTTGGTGATGGTCGGGATCCCGAACCACATGAACCCGATCAGGACCACGCCGGCGATGATCATCCAGCGCATGCTCGGCACCTTGAACCAGCACCAGAGCATGAAGAGCCCCAGGAACGGCCACACCTCGGGCCGACCGAGTCCGGTGAGCACGGCGAACACGAGCGCCCAGCGGTAGCGGCCGATCAGGCCCATGTCGAGCGCGGCCAGCAGGAACGTGACGAGCATCGGGTCCGACTGCGAGCTCAGGATGTAGTGGAAGTAATCCTCGATCCCCAGCACAGCCGCTCCAGCGACGAAGGCGGCGGCGTACGGAGCGAAGCGCTGGAGGCCCCGCGCCGCGTCCGCCGATCGCTCGCCACGACCGCTACCACCGCACAACCGGAACGCGATTCGAGCGCCGAACACCGGGCCGGCCAGCGCCACCGCCGTCGCGGTGATCATCCACAGCCACAGCTGGTAGTGCCCGAACAGTGCGAACGGGACCGTGAACAGGAACGGCACGGGCTTCCACGACGGGGCCCCGCCGAGGTCGAGCGAAAGATGGAGGGTCTGGTAGCCCCAGACCATCCAGCCGTAGGCGTCATAGCTCGGCCGCGTCCGGGCCCACGCGACGAGCAGGGTCGAGATGACGACGACCACCACGCCGGTCGAGAGCCATGGGTGTTCGCTCACGAACGCGCGGAGCGTCCAGGGAGCGGGCTCGCGCGGAAGGGAGGGATCCGCGGTCGTCGGCTCCGGGATCGTCGGTGCTTCTAGCGTGCTCTCGGCCACGGAGTGGCGCGGACGGTAGCACGGGGGGCGGTGAGCATCTTCATACCCGGACCGCGCTCTGACAGGGGGTGGTCGGCGGCGCCTGCCGGCGGCGCCTCAGCGAGTTGATGCCCCCGGCAGGAATCGAACCTGCATCCCGCGCTTAGGAGGCGCGTGCTCTATCCATTGAGCTACGAGGGCCGAGGCTTTGAGAGCGTATCGGCGCGACCCGAGTCGCCCGGGGGCTGCCGACCAGCCCGCGGTGCGTCGTCATCCGCCCGCGCGGTTGTGAGGCCGCTTGCGATTGGTTTACCTCGGGTTAACCTTTGATGACAAAGACGGGCGATATGTGGTATCCCTCGATTCCGTGGAGGAGGGACCCACACTGTTGCGTTGTGCTGCGAGAGGTAGGCAATGAGCTTCGGCGCTGAGCTGCTGGTCGAGGAAGCGCCCGGCGAGGCGAGTTTCGACCTGGTCTCGTCGGGCGAGATCGTCGCGCGCTCCCCGATGCAGCTCTTCTGGCGGCGGTTCCGCAGCGACCGCGTCGCCATGGTGTCGCTCGGCTTCATCGTGGTTCTGATCATCGTCGCCATCTTCGCGGGCCCGATCGTGAGCCTGATCGGGGTAACCGGCCCTAACACGCCGAACAACAACTGCCCCGGCCCCGCCTCCCAGTGCGCGCTCGACATCTTCGGCCAGCCGACCGGTCCGAGCAGCCTGCATCCGTTCGGCGTGGACGAGCTCGGCCGCGACGTCCTCGCCCGCGTCATCTACGGCGCTCGGATCTCGCTCGAGGTCGCGTTCATTGCCACCGGTATCGCGGTACTGATCGGGGTGACGCTGGGCACGATCGCCGGCTTCTTCAGAGGCTGGGTCGACTCGCTGCTGTCGCGCTTCATGGATGTCGTGCTGGCCTTTCCGGTCCTGCTGTTCGCGATCGGACTGGCCTCGGCCTGCGCGCTCGGCAAGGGCTGTCTCGGTGGCCTCATCACCCCGGGACCCGTGACGCTGATCGTGGTGATCGCGCTCGCGTCGTGGCCGTACCTCGGGCGGATCATCCGAGGGCAGGTGCTCTCGATCCGCGAGAAGGAGTACATCGAGTCGGCGCGGTCGCTGGGCGCATCGAACGGTCGCATCATGCGGCGCGAGATCTTGCCCAACCTCGTGGCGCCGATCATCGTCTACACGTCGCTGATCCTGCCCACGAACATCCTGTTCGAGGCGGCTCTCTCCTTCCTGGGGGTGGGAGTCCAGCCGCCGACGGCCAGCTGGGGGCAGATGATCGCCGACGCATCGCCAATCTTCAACACGGCGTGGTGGTACATGGTGTTCCCTGGGGCCGCGCTGGTGTTGACTGTCCTCGCGTTCAACCTGGTCGGCGACGGCCTGCAGGATGCGCTGAACCCGAGGGCTGGACGCTGAGGAGAGCGTTCCGGACGTACCCGTCGCAATTCGCAACAAAGGAGGAGGACAAGTAAATGTTTCTGCTAAGGAGGTCAGCTTCATGCGTCTGCTTCGACTGACGCTCATCGCGGTCGCGTGCGCGACCGTGGTCGCCGCGTGCGGGAGCTCGAGTAACTCGAGCACCTCGAGCGCGAGCAAATCGAGCAGCTCGGGCAGTTCGGGCTCGTCGAGCTCATCGGGCTCGAGCGGGGGAGTCACCCTCGCCGGTCTCGCCAATACCAAGCCCGATCCGAGCGCCCAGCACATGGGCGGCACGCTCACCCTGACCTCGGCCGAGGGCTGGGAGCACCTCGATCCGGGCGCGTCGTACTTCCAGATCGACTACCTGGTCGTGTACGCGACCCAGACCCCGCTCTACACGTTCACGCCGACGAGCGACACGCCGCAGCCGCTGCTGGCCTCGGGGCCGCCCCAGATCAGCGCTGACGGCAAGACGGTGACCGTGCACATCAAGCCGGACTGGAAGTTCGGACCACCGGTCAACCGCGACATCACGTCAAAGGACGTCGCCTGGGCGTTCCAGCGGATGTTCAACTCGAACGTCCAGAACGGCTATGCCGCCGGTTACTTCCCGATCGTGGGTGCCAATCCGGCGGCCACGAGCGACAAGCCGATCCCGGGGATCAGCACCCCCAACGCCACGACGATCGTGTTCCACCTGACCAAGCCGTTCGGCGCGACGATGGCCGACGCGCTGACGCTGCCCGGCACCTCCGCGATCCCCGCCGGGTACACGGCCAAGGCGGACAAGAGCAGCCCGTCGACGTGGGACTCGAATCCGACGAGCCAGGTGTTCACCGGCCCGTACATGATCTCGAGCTACAAGGCGGGTCAGAGCCTCACGCTGGTTCGCAACCCGAACTGGAGCCGTTCGGTCGACGGCGTGCGCCCGGCGTACTCGGACAAGATCGTGTGGAACGCCGGCGCCGACCCGACCGTGGCGGCGCGCCAGACGCTCGACAGTCACCAACCTGCTGATGGCCGACACGCCGCCGGCGGCGGTGCTCAAGTCCGCGTACGAGACCAAGAAGACCCAGCTGTCGATCGCGCCGCTGGGGACCTACTACGCGGCGCTCAACACGACGGTGCCGCCGTTCAACAACATCAACCTGCGCAAGGCCGTGGTCGCCGCGTCGAACCGCTCCGCCTACGCGCTCGCTCGCGGTGGCCAGCTGGTCGCGACGGTGTCCACGCACTTCATCTATCCCGAGGTGCCGGGCTTCCAGCAGGCGGGCGGTGCTGCCGGATTCGGGCAGGACTTCGTCTCGCACCCCGACGGCGACATGACCGTCGCGTGCAAGTACATGAAGCTGGCGGGCTACCCGAACTGCAAGTACACCGGGCAGTACGGGCAGTACGGCAGCGTCCTGATCGTCGGGTCCAACGCTGCCCCCGGGCCGCAGGAGATGCAGGTCGTCCAGTCCGGGCTCACCGCGCTCGGCTTCAAGACGACGATCAAGGCGGTGCCGCAGCAGACGATGTACTCGAAGTTCTGCGGGTACGTGAAGGCGCACGTCAACGTGTGCCCGACGGCGGGGTGGATCGAGGACTTCCCGGATCCATACGCCGCGCTGTACGTGCCGTTCAGCGGCGAGGCCATCGTCCCGATCAACAACAGCAACTGGGCGAGCCTCAACGACCCGGCCATCAACGCGGCGCTCAACAAGGACGCGGGAATCACCAACCTGACCGCCCGCTACCAGGCGTTCGCCCAGGTCGACAAGATGATCGTCGACCAAGCCGCGGCGATCCCGGAGGTCTGGTCCGACAACGCCCTGCTCGAGGGCTCGAAGGTCAAGGGCGTCCTCGATCCGTGGAACGACGACTGGAACCTCTCGTTCAGCTCGCCGAGCTGAGTTAGGATCGCGTCAATAGGGCTAGATATCTGAGGGGCCTCGCGCTCGCGGGGCCCCTCAGGAGCTCTCACCGATATGGGCCGCTACATCATCCGCCGCCTTCTCTGGGTCATCGTGCTGCTGATCGTGGTCAGCGCGGTGACCTTCATCATCTTCTACGAGCTTCCGTCGGCCGACCCGGCGGTGCTCCGGGCCGGGCGCTCGCCCAACCCGGCGCTGATCGCCTCGATCCGGCACAACCTCGGCCTCGACAAGCCCATCTACGTGCAGTACTGGCGCTACATGAAGGGCGTCGTCCTGCACTTCAACTTCGGCTACAGCTATCAGTTCTCACAGCCGGTTCGGACCATGATCTTCCAGCGCCTCCCGGCGACGATCTCGCTCACCGTCGGCGCGGTCATCGTCTGGCTGCTGATCGGGCTGCCGATCGGGATCCTGTCCGCCGTCCGCAGTCGCAGCGTGATGGACCGCACGGCGATGGGCGGAGCGCTGCTGGCGATCTCCGCGCCGTCGTATTGGCTCGGGCTGGTCGCCCTGTTCCTGTTCGCCAACGACATCGGCATCGTCAAGATCTTCGACGGCGCGGGCACCTACACCGGCCTGACCGCGAACCCCGGCCGCTGGTTCGGATCGATGCTCTTGCCATGGCTGGTGCTCGCCGCCGCCTTCGCGGCCTTCTACTCTCGATTGCTGCGGGCGAACCTGATCGAGGTGATGTCCGAGGACTACATACGGACGGCGCGCGCCAAGGGGCTCTCCGAGCGACGGGTGATCTTCCACCATGGGGTGCGCTCCGCGATCACCCCGATCGTCACCGTCCTGGGCCTCGACATCGGGGGCCTGCTGGGCGGGGCGATCCTGATCGAGACCGTGTTCAACATCCCCGGGGTCGGCCGGCTCGCCTACCAGGGGATCGAGAATGCCGACCTGCCCGTGATCCAGGGCACGGTGCTGTTCGGGGCGTTCTTCATCGTGTTCGCCAACCTGATCGTGGACATCGTCTACGCGTTCCTCGACCCGCGGGTCCGGTACTCGTGAGCCCGCTGCTCGAGGTGTCCGATCTGCGCGTCGAGTTCTCGACCGAGGACGGGATCGTGCACGCCGTCGACGGCATCTCCTACGGGGTCGATACCGGGAAGACGCTCTGCATCGTCGGGGAGTCCGGCTCTGGGAAGAGCGTCTCGTCGCTGACCACGCTCGGGCTGACCCGGGGAAGGAACGCCAGCGTGAGCGGGAGCATCGTGTTCGACGGTCGCGATCTGCTGACGCTTCCCGAGGACGAGATGCGCTCGATTCGCGGCAACCAGATCGCGATGATCTTCCAGGACCCGCTGTCCTCGCTGCACCCGTTCTACAAGGTCGGCGCGCAGCTGACCGAGGCGATCAATACTCATCAGAGCGTGTCCCGCTCGGCCGCTCGGCAGCGAGCGGTCGAGCTGCTGACGATGGTCGGGATCCCCGACCCTCAGCGCCGCGTCGACCAGTATCCGCACGAGTTCTCGGGCGGCATGCGCCAGCGAGTGATGATCGCGATGGCGCTCGCCAACGAGCCCAAGCTCCTGATCGCCGACGAGCCGACCACCGCGCTCGACGTGACCGTTCAGGCGCAGATCCTCGCGCTCCTGCAGGAGCTCCAGGACCGCCTGGGGATGGCGATCATCCTGATTACCCACGACCTGGGCGTGGTCGCGGAGTTCGCCGACGAGATCGCGGTCATGTACGCGGGTCGAATCGTCGAGCGCGGGTCCGACGAGCAGATCTTCCTCACGCCCCAGCACCCGTACACGTGGGGCCTCCTGCAGTCGATTCCGCGACTCGACACCCCGCGCGACGAGGAGCTCGTGCCGATCTCGGGGCGGCCGCCCAGCCTGATCCAGCGGCCGACGGGCTGTCACTTCCACCCACGCTGCCCGTACGTGCTCGACGCCCACACGCGAATCGACCCGCCGCTGACCCCCGTGACCGGAGACCCCGGACACGAGGCGGCCTGCCTGCTCTCGACCGAGCTTCGCACGCGCGTCTGGAAAGGATTGGCGGCCGGTGAGGAGGCGGCGCAGCTGCGGCACCTGGTGGTCGAGGAGGGGCGGCCGCTGCCCGTCTCGGGCAGCCATCGACTCGCGCAGGAGGCAGACCAGTGAGCACGGACTCCTCGCCGCTCATCGAGGTCAAGAACCTCGTCAAGTACTTCCCGATCACCAGGGGAATCATTCTTCCAGAAGCAGATCGGGGCGGTGAAGGCAGTCGACGACGTCTCGTTCGAGGTCAAGCGCGGCGAGACGCTGGGGATCGTGGGCGAGACTGGCTGCGGCAAGAGCACGACCGCGCGGCTTCTCGTGCGCCTTCTGGAACCCACCTCCGGTCAGATCGTGTTCGACGGCGAGGACATCTCCAGTCGCAAGGGCGATTCGCTGAAGGCGCTTCACCGCGAGATGCAGATGGTCTTTCAGGACCCCTACTCGTCGCTCAATCCCCGTAAGACAGTCGGCTCGATCATCTCCGATCCGTTCGCCATCCACGGACTTCTCAAGAGTGAGGGGGAGCGGAAGAAGCGCGTGCAGGAGCTGATGGATCGCGTGGGGCTCAACCCCGAGCACTACAACCGCTACCCCCACGAGTTCTCGGGGGGACAGCGGCAGCGCATCGGAGTCGCCCGGGCGATCGCGCTCGAGCCCAAGCTGCTCGTCGCGGATGAGCCGGTCTCGGCGCTCGACGTCTCGATCCAGGCCCAGGTGCTGAACCTCCTGCGAGAACTGCAGCGAGACATGGGCCTGACCCTGATCTTCATCGCCCACGATCTCTCGGTGGTCCGCCACATGTGCGACCGCGTGGCCGTCATGTATCTCGGCAAGGTGGTCGAGATCGCCCCCAGCGACGCGCTCTACAGCTTCCCGCGCCACCCGTATACCGGCGCCCTGCTCGCCGCCGTCCCGGTGCCCAGCCCCACCGGGCGCCAGCGCCAACGCCAGCTCCTCACGGGCGACGTTCCCAGCCCGGCGAACCCGCCGCGGGCCTGCCGCTTCCACACCCGGTGCCCCAAGGCTCAGGAGCTATGCGCGCAGGACGAGCCACTGCTCGAGCTGAAGGGCACGTACACCGAGGCCGCCTGTCACTTCCCGCTGACCGAGTCCGAGGTGCGGGACCGAGCTGGGAGCCAGCGCTCGCCGGCACCGGCGCGAACGGCGCGCGCGCGGAAGTGCTCGCGGATCAGTCTTCGTCTTCGTCTTCGTCGTCGTCGACGTAGAGCGACTCGCGGGCGAGCTCGTCGCCGCTCTTGCCCCACAGCTTGATCTCGAGGAAGTCCGAGCGGTAGTTGTCGGGCGCGATCAACGTGAAGCGGTCCTCGACCAGCTCCGTCTGATCGACCGCAAGGTCCGCGAGCTCCGCGGTCACGACCGCGCCACCGGGAACCAGCGGCACCCCCCAGACGAGCGTGATGTCGGCCGTCTTGCCCTGCTCTCCGCGCCAGCGCCCGATCACGTCGTCGTTGAGGTCGAGCTTCCAGTCGGGGTTCTCTTCAGCCAGCTCGGCGGTGAAATCGGCGGTGGCCGCGAAGTCGCTCGGCCCCTGCTCGCTCTCCGCGAACGACACGAACCCGAACAGCTCATAGCCGCCGGTCGTCCGCGCCACCGCGGGGATGTACGTGCGCCCGCCGTACGTCCGGTCCGGGAACCACGAGATCTCGGTGTCGATCTCGCCGATGTCCTCGCCCTCGGTGTCGATCTCGCGGACCGCGTTGCGGAAGTGGCCGGCGAGCGTGTCGCCCCAACGGCCATACGGCAGCGGCTCCTGAGGGGGCTCGGCGGCATAGCTGACGACGAATCGATCGGTGGGCGGCATGGTCGGCGTCCGACAGCCTACCCGGGACGGCCGGCGCGGGGGCGCTCGGGCTCTGAGGCGA
Organism: uncultured Solirubrobacterales bacterium; assembly: GCA_963849675.1. Lineage (GTDB taxonomy): Bacteria > Actinomycetota > Thermoleophilia > Solirubrobacterales > Solirubrobacteraceae > Palsa-465. Next base: position 587,010 of record CAWKIW010000003.1, read on the forward strand.
CTCCGCTATGTAAAACGCCCGTCGGCGCACCCTCGCGTACCCGTCACCGGGACATAAGCATGTGGGGCATGCTCATGTCCCCCCCGCCGGCCGGCGGATACGAGCTTTCGGGCGTTGTTCATATGGCGCCGGCGTCGCCCCCGGGGCGACCGCGCGCCCGGCCGAACTAAAACGCGCCGCGGCGAGTGAGCACCGCCGGGATTGTCTTCAGCAGGATCGACAGGTCGAGCATGATCGACCACCGCTCGAGGTACAGGAAGTCGAGCCGCACGAGGTCGTCGAAGTCGAGGTCGGCCCGGCCCGAGACCTGCCACAGCCCGGTGATGCCGGGCAGCACCAGATAGCGCTTCTTGTGCCAGTCCTCAAGACGGTCGAAGTCCCGCATCGGCAGCGGACGCGGGCCCACGAGCGACATCTCGCCCCGCACGACATTGACGAGCTGGGGCAGCTCGTCGATCGAGAAGCGGCGCAGGAACCGCCCGACCTTCGTCATGCGCGGATCGTCGCGGATCTTGAACAGCGCGCCCGAGAGCTCGTTGAGCGATTCGAGCTCGTCCTGAGTCTCGTCGGCGTGCTCGCGCATCGTGCGGAACTTGAAGCAGCGGAACGGCTTGCCGGCCATGCCCGGACGGACGGAGCGGTAGATGACGGGACCCCGCGAGCTCAGCTTGACCGCCATCGCGATCGCGAGCAGGAAAGGAGAGAGGAGGATCAGGCTGACGCACGAGACGACCAGGTCGAACGTGCGCTTCACCGCGTAGTCGACCCCCTCGAACACCGGCGGTCGCAGCGTGAACAGCGGGACGGTGTGGCCGGGGGCGAACTCGGCCCGGTCGATCAGGATCTCCATCGTCGACGGGGCCACCTGGACGGTCACGCCGCGCTGGTGGCACATGTCCACGAGCTCCACCGCCTTGTCCTGCGGGAAGTCGGGGTCCGCGATGATCACTTCCTGCACGGCCTCGAGTTCGAGCACCGTCGGCAAATCCGGCAGCGCGCCGAGCGAGCGCAGGCCGTTGCGCGGGCGAGGCGTCAAAGAGATGTACCCGACGATGTCGACCCGCGTGCGCGACCGGTCGGCCAGCGCCCGCGCGACCTCGTCGATGTGCTTCCCGGATCCGACCAGGACGGCGCGCCGCGCGTATCCGGCCTGGTCGAGCAGCCAGCCGCTGACGCGCAGATGCAACTCGCGGAGCGCGGCGATGTAGATCGTCGCGAAGAACAGCGTGCCGTAGAAGATGAAGTAGCTCGAGAAGTGCTGGCCGTCGGCGAGCGCGAACACGAGCGCGATGACGGTCGCCTGGAACAGCGCGGTGGCGATCCGGGCCAGTCCCGGCCGGCGCGTGCGGTCGGCGTACAGGTCGACCCGCGCGAACGCGAGCACGGTCACCAGGTACGCGAACGGGATCCAGTGCTTGATGTCCTGCCACGCCACCGAGGCGTCCAGGTGGTCGTGCACGGCGAGTTTCAGCATCAGCGCGGTGAACAGTGCGCCGACGACGCCGATGAAGTCGAGCAAGAGCAGCGACACGACGCGCCCGATCCGTCGGAGAGTCTCCAGCCGCAACAGGAACGACAGGAACGGCGGGCGCTTTCGCCGGATGTCGCGGTCGGGCAGCGGCGACTGCGTGGCGGTTCGGGGACCGCCTCCGGACTGGATGTTCGCGACCTCTTTCTGCTCGACCGTCACGTTGCGACTCGCACCGTCATCCGACCCCCGCGGTGGCTATAACGGTAGCTCGCCTTCGAAGTAGCGGTGTAGCCGGCAACCATTCCTGCGCCGCGGCGCACGCCTAAGCAGCGCCGACGAGCGCGTCGTGTCCAGACTGCTCGATCGTCCGCGTGAGCCCTTCGCGCAGGCTGATCGCCGGCTCCCAGCCGAGGATCTCGCGCGCGAGCGTGATGTCAGGCTGGCGCACCTGCGGATCGTCGGTCGGGAGCGCCTCGTACACGATCTCCGAGCGCGATCCGGTCACCTCGATCACGGTTTCCGCAAGTTCGAGCAGCGTGAACTCGTCGGGATTGCCGATGTTGACCGGGTTGTGATACCCGGATTCCGCGAGCGCGATCAGCCCGCGGATCTCGTCGTCGACGTAACAGAACGAGCGCGTCTGGGACCCGTCGCCGAACACGGTGATCGGGCGGTCCTGGAGCGCCTGGCGCAGGAACGTCGGGATCGCGCGACCGTCGTGCGGCCGCATCCGGGGGCCGTAGGTGTTGAAGATCCGAACGATCGCGGTGTCCACGCCCTGCTGGCGGTGATAGGCCATCGTCAGCGCCTCGGCGTAGCGCTTGGCCTCGTCGTAGACGCCCCGGGGACCAATCGGGTTGACGTGGCCCCAGTAGCTCTCCGGCTGCGGATGCACCTTCGGATCGCCGTACACCTCGCTGGTCGATGCGATCAGGAACCGGGCCCGGTGGACCTTCGCGAGTCCCAGCGTGTGGTGCGTCCCGTACGACCCGACCTTGAGCGTGGCCAGCGGCAGCCGCAGATAGTCGATCGGCGAAGCCGGCGAGGCCAGGTGATAGACGAAGTCGATCGCCTCGTCGACGAAGTACGGCTCGATGATGTCGAGGTTCCGGTGCACGAACGCGTCGTCGCGGATGTGCTCGATGTTGGCGAGCGAGCCGGTCTCGAGGTTGTCAACGCAAATAACGCGATGGCCGCGTCGGAGCAGCTCCTCGCACAGATGGGACCCAAGAAATCCGGCTCCTCCGGTGACTAGGCTCGTCGGCATGGCCGCCAATCTACGCACTCGCTCCCCCGAGTGCGTGCCGGTCATTACGATGGTGCACCCCTAGGAGAGGAGCAACGATGGCCGCAGCCCGGTTCGTGGAGCGCCTGAACCAGCAGATCGCGTACGAGTTCGCGGCTTCGCAGCAGTACATCGCCAACGCTGTGTACTACGACTCCGAGACCCTCCCGCGCCTCGCGGCGTTCTTCTACGCCCAGGCCGTCGAGGAGCGCAATCACGCGATGATGATGGTCGAGTACCTGCTCGACGCCGACGCGCGGGTGACGATTCCCGGGGTGGCTGCGCCCGAGACGGGTTTCAGCGACATCGTCGCGCCGGTCGCGCTGTCGCTCGAGCAGGAGCGACGCGTCAGCGATCAGATCGGCGAGCTGATGGGCGTCGCCCGCGAGGAGAACGATTACCTGAGCGAGCAGTTCACCCAGTGGTTCCTCAAGGAGCAGGTCGAGGAGGTCTCGACGATGTCCTCGCTGCTGGCGGTCGTGGAGCGCTCAGCCGATTCGCCGATGCTGATCGAGGAGTATCTGGCGCGCGAGCATTCGCAGTCCGAGTCGTCCGATCCGACCGCCCCAACGGCGGCCGGCGGCGCGCTCTAACTCGCGCTCCGGCGTAGAACGTGCTCATCTCCCCGCCGGATCGTCACCTTCTCGGAATCGAAGTGCTCGAGCAGCGCCTGGGCGAACTTCCGTGACGTGGTGAGCTCGTCGCGTAGCTGCGCGAGCGTCACCGCGCCACCGTGTCGCTTCGCGAGCTCCACCAGCCGCGCACGGATGTCCGCGAGCACGTCGACGTGGTAGTGGAGGTTCTTCGACACGCGGACCGCGCGGCCGGCATCGCGGAGCGCCGCCAGGTCGGCGGCGTCGAGCTCGGAGTCGATCGGCGGCTCGGAGCCGGCATCGCGTAGCCGCTGCTCGAGCGCGAGCGCGGAGCTCGATAGCGGTTTTATTTGGACCCCGCCCACCCTCGCTTCGCTCGGCGTCCGTGGGGCGGCGGGGGTGCGTGCGTGGGATCCAATCACCCGTCCGGTCGGTTCTGGCACTTCGCCGCGCGCCAACCGTTCGAGCCTCGCGAGCAAGTCACGCCCGGGGCCGTGCCGACGGGGCCGCGGATCGAGCACCTCACCGCCGCCGAGCGTGTCCGGCGGCGCGATCCGCCGCACCACGAGCCGGTCGCCGGCCGCGGGGACGATCGGCTGCTCGAGCCGAACCTGCCAGAACCGCCCCCCGAGCCAGGCCAGGCGGGCCGGTGCCTCGCGCGTGCCGTGATGGATCTGCACGCGGTCGCCGGGATCCGGGCTCTGCGTCGCCGTGACGAACGCGAGTTCGCGCGTCGACCCGGTAGCGTCGGCGCGAGCCCTCGGCGTCGGTCCCGACGAGCACGTCGCCGCGATCGATCTCGTCCACGGCCACGCCGGTCAGGTTCACGGCCACTCGCTGGCCCGCCGGCGCCCGATCCACCTGCTGATCGTGTACCTGTACTCCGCGTACGCGGACCCTCCGGCCGCGCGGCAGCACCTTAAGTTCGTCGCCGCGTCCGATCGCCCCCGCCCACAGCGTCCCGGTCACGACGGTGCCCGCGCCTCGGATCGTGAATACCCGATCGATGTGCAGCCGCGCGGACGAGGAGCCGTCGTCCGCGCGCGAGCCAAGCGCAGCGGACGCACGGTCGAGCGCCGCCCGCAGCTCGTCGATGCCCTCGCCCGTCCGCGCCGAGACCGCCATCGCCTCACTGCCCGGGAACAGCTCGGAGGCCTCGATCAGCGCCACCTCGGGGTCGGCGAGATCGCTCTTGGTCACCGCCACAACCCCCGTGCGGACCCGCAGCGCCTCGAGCACCGCGGCGTGCTCTCGCGTTTGCGGCATCACGCCGTCGTCGGCCGCGATCGTCATCAGGAACAGGTCGATGCCGGTCGCGCCGGCGACCATCGTGCGCACCAACCGCTCATGGCCGGGAACGTCGACGACCGACAGCCGCCGGCCCGACGGAAGCGCCAGGCTCGCGTAGCCGAGCTCGATCGAGATTCCCCGAGCGCGCTCCTCGGGGAGCCGGTCGGTGTCGACCCCGGTCAGCGCGCGGATCAGCGCGGTCTTGCCGTGATCGATGTGGCCGGCGGTTCCGAGCGTCAGGGGGTTCATCACCGCAGGGCTGGCGAGCGCGCCGCCGGACGGCGCGAGCCACCGATCGGCAGCTCCGCGTCGGTCAGGGTGCGCGGGTCGAGCAGCACGCGTCCGTCGTGGATCCGCGCGATCACCGGCGGATCGGCGCTGCGGAGCGCCTGCACGAGCGGTTCCGGCTCCGCGTCGAGCGACACCACGGGGCCCTCGAGCTCGAGCAGCGGAAGCGAGCCGCCGCCGGCCTTGCCGGCCGCGCGGGTCACGGACGCGCGCGCGCCGATCGCCGCCGCCAGTCGCGCGGCTCGAGCAGCCAACGTGCCCTCATCAACGGCCAGCATCGCCAGCACCGGGATCTCTTCCACCGCGCGTTCGGGGTCGCGGTAGAGGCGGAGCGTCGCCTCGAGCGCGGCCAGCGAGAGCTTGTCGATCCGCAGCGCCCGCGCGAGCGGATGCCGGCGCGCCGCCGCCACCGCGTCTCGCCGGCCGACGATCAGCCCGGTCTGCGGACCCCCCAGCAGCTTGTCGCCCGAACAGCAGGTGAGCGCGGCGCCCGCGGCCACCGACGCCGCGATATGCGGCTCGTCGACCGCCACCAGGGCGCCACCCGACCTCGCCACCCCGACGCCGATGCCTTCAAACAAGGCTGGCTGGGTGGCCAGCCAGCCCGATCCCACGTCATCGATCACCGGCACCCCCAGCTCGCACAGCGCCTCGACCGACACGTCCTCGACGAACCCAACCGTCCTGAAGTTCGACTGGTGCACGCGCATGATCGCGCCGACGTCGTCATCGGCCTCGAGCGCGCGGGCGTAGTCGCCCAGACGGGTCCGGTTGGTCGTTCCGACCTCGATCAGCCGCGCTCCGGACTGGGCGATCACCTCCGGGATCCGGAAGCCGCCGCCGATCTCGACCAACTGCCCGCGGGCGACGACGATCCCGCGGCCAGGGCCCGCGAGCGCCGCCGCGGCCAGCAGCACCGCCCCGGCGCCGTTGTTGACGACGATCGCCGCCTCGGCGCCCGTCAGATCGCACAGCAACTGCTCCACGTGGGCGTGCCTCGACCCCCGCTCTCCGCGTCTCCAGGTCGAGCTCGAGGTTCGAGTAGCCCTCCGCGGCGCGCGCCACCGCCTCGCGCGCGGCGGCGGGCAGCGGCGCCCGCCCGAGGTTGGTGTGGAGGATCACGCCGGTGGCGTTGAGCACGCGGCGCAACGATCCGCGCTCCATCTCGGCGAGCAGCTCACGCGCCCGGGGCAGCAGATCATCGGTCGCCGGGCCGCCCGCCGCGACCGCCGCTCGCTGCTCCGCGATCGCCCGCCGGGCCGCCGCCACCGCGAGCGCGTGCGGCGCATCGAGCGCGCCGCGCGAGCTCATGGACCGCCGGCAGCGACCTCAGGGCGCCGGCGTCACCCCGCGGACCCATTCGCCTTCTTCCTTCTTCCAGATCGGGACTCTCGCCTTGATCTCATCGATGATCTCCCGGGCGCCCGCAAACGCTTCGGCTCGGTGAGGCGCCGACACCGCGATCGCCACGGATGCCTCGGACAGCGGCACGGTTCCGACGCGATGCTCGACCGCCGCCGCGCACAGCCCATGGCGCTCCACTGCTCGCGCCACGATCTCGGCGATCTGGCGCTCGGCCATCTCCGCGTACGCCTCGTATTCGAGCTCGGGCACCTCGCGCGTCACGCCGAGGAAAGTGACCACGGCGCCGGCCCGCGGGTCTCCGACCCGCTCGACGAGCGGATCCAGCGCCAGCGGCTCGGTCGTCAGCCGAGCGTGCAGAGCGCCCGACCGCGCCACCCGATATCGGCGGGATCAGCGCGACCTCGTCGCCGGTGTGCAGCGCCGCGCCCGGCGTCGGCGTACTCCTGGTTGACGGCCATCACGACCGGCACTCCTTCGGTTAGCGCGCGCATCCTCTCGAGCGCGTCGCCGACAAGCGCGCCCTCGGGCAACTCGAGCTCGAGCTCGGACGCCCCCGCCCGCTCCCGGAGCCCGGCGAACAGTCGTACCCGCACTTGCATCTCGCGAGGAAGGGTAACCTCGCGGGCATGGCCACCACCGACGAGCACCGCACGATCGCCCCGATCGTCGGTCCGGACGATCCGCGGCGCTTCACGGACTCCGGGATCGAGATCAAGTCGCTGTACACCGAGCAGGACCTCCCCGAGGATCTGCCCGAGCGACTCGGCGAGCCGGGCGAGTACCCGTACGCCCGCGGCATCCATCGCGACATGTACCGCGGGCAGCTGTGGACGATGCGCCAGTACGCCGGCTACGCGAGCGCCAAGGAGTCGAACGAGCGCTACCGCTACCTGCTCGCCCACGGCTCGACCGGGCTGTCGATGGCGTTCGACCTCCCCACCCAGCTCGGGCTGGACTCCGACGACCCGCGGTGCCTCGGCGAGGTGGGCCGCACCGGCGTCGCGATCGACTCGATCGACGACATGCGAACCGCGTTCAACGAGATCCCGCTCGACCAGGTTTCGACCTCGATGACGATCAACGCGCCGGCAGCGGTCCTCCTGCTGCTCTACGAGCTGGTCGGCGAGGAGCAGGGCGTGCCCGCGGAGCAGCTCCGCGGCACGACCCAGAACGACATCCTCAAGGAGTACATCGCGCGCGGCAACTTCATCTACCCGCCGAAGGGCGCGATCCGGCTCACCACCGACCTGTTCGCCTACTGCCGGGAGCGGATCCCGCGCTGGAACACGATCTCGATCAGCGGCTACCACTTCCGCGAGAAGGGCTGCTCGGCGGTCCAGGAGGTGGCGTTCACGCTGTCGAACGGCATCGCCTACGTTCAGGCGGCGCTCGACGCCGGCCTCGCCGTCGATGAGTTCGCCCCGCGGCTGGCGTTCTTCTTCAACGGCCACAACAACGTCTTCCAGGAGGTCGCGAAGTTCCGCGCCGCCCGTCGGATGTGGGCCCGGATCATGCGCGAGCGATTCGACGCCAAGGACGAGCGGTCGTGGAGGCTGCGCTTCCACACCCAGACGGGCGGCGTGACGCTCACCGCGCAGCAGCCCGAGAACAACATCGTCCGGGTCGCGCTCCAGGGGTTCGCCGCGGTCTGCGGCGGGACCCAGTCACTGCACACCAACGGCTTCGACGAGGCGCTGGCGCTGCCGACCGAGCGCGCCGCCAAGATCGCGCTGCGCACCCAGCAGATCATCGGCTACGAATCGGGCGCGGCAGACTCCGTCGATCCGTTCGCCGGCTCCTACTTCGTCGAGGCGCTGACCGACGAGATCGAGACGCGCGCCGCCGAGCTGATCGCGAAGGTCGACGGCCTCGGCGGCTCGGTCAACGCGATCGACTTCATCAAGAACGAGATCGAGGAGTCGGCATTCGGCTACCACGAGCGATACCGGCTGGGCCAGGACGTGGTCGTCGGCGTCAACAAGTTCGTCGACGAGGGCGAGCCCGAGGTGCCGGACATCCTCCGCGTCGATCCCGAGTCCGAGCGCGAGCAGGTGGAGCGGCTGAAGGCGTTCAAGTCGGCGCGCGATCCTGAATTGGTCGAGAAGCGGCTAAAGGATTTGCGAGCCGCCGCCGATACGGCCAATAACCTCCTCCCTACCCTGCGGCAGGCGCTCAAAGACCGTTGCACGCTGGGTGAAGTGTGCGGGGCGATGAAGGACGTGTTCGGCGAATACCAGCCGACGTTCTGAGCCGGCCCGCATCGACGTTCTGAGACGTAACGGAACGGGAAGAGTCGGGAGGCAAGGGGTCCTTTCGTCATGCCTTGGCTCCGGATCGTCGCCACAGTCACCGCCCTCGTCGCGCTGGCCGCCACGCCCGCCGTCGCCCAGGCGGCGGTGACGGGGTCTGACATCACCAATTGGGCGTCCGCCAATCCGGACGACGTCGAACGATCATATTTGATCTCGTTCGACAACAACCCGACAACGCTGTCGGTCAGCGGAACCGCGGCGGGCACCGGCACCGTCGACATCGTCTGCTACTTCGGCTCTCCCGGCAGCGTCCAGGACGCGGTGCTCGAGAGCGGCGTGGCGGTGACGAGCGGCAAGTTCACCGCCTCCAACCAGCACCTTCAGAAGATCGCGGGTCACGCGTGCCGGCTGCGTGCGGTGCCGACGGGCGCCGAGGGCAGCAGCGACGACAGCGACTTCGCCGGGCCCAACGTCGCCGTGTCCGAGGCGGCGCTCCCGGTCGGCGACGATCGGCGGGACGGGCCTCAACATTCGGGACGCCCTACAACGATTACGTCAACGACGTCACGTTAACCGGGTACGCGGCCTGGGGCTCACCGGGGATCACGCCCGCGTCCAACGAGGTTGGGTGCGGCGGTCCGTTCGCGGCCCCGGTCGACTCGGACTTCGACGTCGGAAACTTTGCGATCGACTGCACGGGGTCGCTTCTGAGCAACGACCTCGACGCCTTCGGGGGGCGCTCCGAGGTTCAGATCGACGGTCGCAACGCCTACGACCCCGGTTCGGCGCAGGCCTTGTTCGCGGCAGCGAACGGCCACGCCGCCAGCCAGAACCTTCCGGGGTTCCCGACCGATCTGACCGACCACGTGACCTGGGATCCGACCACCGGCCTGTTGAGCTCGCAGATCGGACGAGTCCTGGGTCGAGTGCAACGGTCCCAACCAGCAGGTCCAGACGTTTGCCACCTGCCCGAGCTTCGTCGCCTCGGGCGTGCGGCTCGAGCGCGACATCACGACGAGCGACGGCGGCCGCGTCGTCACGATGACCGACACCTGGTCCTCGACCGATGGGAAGGCCCACTCGCTCGACCTGCTTTACGACGACTACAACGGCATCTTCGGCGACGCCACCGGCGATCGCGGCTACGAGTTCCCGGGTCAGACCGGGTTCTCGCAGTTCGTCGGCGGCACCGACATCCCGGGACCGAGCAGCGCGCCCGGCTCGATCCTCGTGCGAACGAACGTCACCGCTCCCGACGGGAGTCCGAGCGAGGCCGTCGGCGCGATCACATTCGGCACCGCTCCGTCCGAGTTTCGCTTCGTCAGCAACAACGAGTTCGAAGAGCACAACGTGATCGTGGTTCCCGCCGGCGGAAGCTCGAGCCTCAGCTACGTCTACTCGGTTGGCTACTCGGTTTCGGACGTGACTCAACTGGCGCTCGCCGCGCAGGACCGGTTCGAGCCACCCTCGGTCGTGATCGGCTCGCCCTCGGGTGGAACGACCGCATCCACCGCGAGCACGACGCTTTCCGGCACCGCCAGCGCCGGCTCCGGGATCAAGTCGCTCGTGGTCGACGGGCAGTCGGTCCCGGTCGCTTCCAACGGCACATGGAACGCTCAGGTCCCGCTCAGCTCGGGAACGAACATGATCTCGGCGGTAGCGACTGACGGCGCGGGCGCAACCGCGCAGGCGCAGGTACCGGTCGTCTACAACCCGCCGCCGCCTCCGTCGCCGCTGTCGCCGCCGGTGATGGTCAAGTGCAAGGTCCCGAAGACCAAGGGCATGAAGTTGAACGCGGCCGAGAAGGCGCTCCGGCGCGCACACTGCAAGGTCGGCAAGATCAAGCGGCAAAAGTCGCGAACCGTCCGCAGCGGGCGTGTGACGAGCACGACCCCCCGGGCCGGCCGCCTGCTGAAAGCTGGCACCAAAATCGAGCTTTTCGTGTCGAAGGGCCGCTAGACGGGCTAGTCCCGCTCGCTGTCCAGATCCGCCATCTGCGGCGCGCCGTAGCGATCGCCGGCAGCCGCGCCGGGCGGGACGGCCGTCTCGATCCGCTCGAGGTCGTCCGGGCTGAGCGCCACATCGAGCGCGCCCAGCGCCTCCTCGAGCTGATCGCGCCGCCTCGCCCCGACGAGCGGCACGATGTCCTCGCCGCGCGACAGGACCCAGGCAAACGCGATCTGCGCCACGCTGACCCCTTTGGCGTCGGCGATCTGCCGCAGCTGCTCGACCAACGCGAGGTTGTGGCCGAGGTTCTCGCCCGCAAAGCGGGGCATCCGCCCCCGGATGTCGCCGGCGCCGATGCCCGCGTCGGCCCGGTAGTGACCGCTGATCAGCCCGCGCGAGAGCACGCCGTAGGCGGTGACCCCGATCGCGAGCTCGCGGCACGCGGGGAGGATCGCGCGTTCGATCCCGCGCGAGATCAGCGAGTACTCGATCTGGAGATCGCAGATCGGATGCACGGCGGCGGCGCGGCGGATCGTCTCGGCGCCCACCTCCGACAGGCCGATGTGGCGCACATAGCCGGCCTGCACCAGCTCACTGATCGCTCCGACGGTCTCCTCGATCGGCACGTTCGCGTCGAGCCGCGCCGGGCGGTACACGTCGATGTGGTCCACGCGCAGTCGCTGGAGCGTGTACGCGAGCGCCGTCTTCACGGCCTGCGGGCGCGCGTCGTAGCCGAGCCAGCTCCCGTCCGGCCCGCGCTGCGCCCCGAACTTCACGCTGATCACGACTTCGTCGCGGTTCCGTCCCACGAGCGCGTCGCCGATCAGCATCTCGTTGTGGCCCATCCCGTAGAAGTCGCCGGTGTCGAGCAGCGTGATGCCGGCGTCGAGTGCGGCGTGGATCGTCGCGATGCTCTCGGCCCGATCTGCCGTGCCGTATGTCCCGGACATGCCCATGCACCCGAGCCCGAGGGCCGCCACGACCGGCCCGGTGGCGCCGAGCCGTCGCGTGTCCCGCATGCGCTGCACCATATCTATCGACAGCTTGCAGGCGGAAGGAGTCGCGCCGGTCCGGGCGAAACCACCAGCCATGACGCAGCATGTCGCAAGCCGAACGCTGGTCAAGTCACCCCCCGAGCTGTGGGCCGAGTGCAGCGACGCGACGTCACTGGCTCGCCACCTTGACCAGTTCGGAGAGATCAGGATCACAAGGCTCGAACCGGAGACCGCCGTCGCCTGGGAGGGCGAGCGCGCACGCGGCACGGTGCGGATCGAGCCCTCCGGCTGGGGAACGAAGGTGATCCTGACCGCGGTCGCGGTGGAGGAGTCCGTGTCCGCGGAGCCTGAGCCCCCTGTGGCCGAGGCGGAGCCTGAGCCCCCTGTCGGCCGAAGAGGTCCTCGGGGGGGAGGAGTCCGTGCTCGTCGAGCCTGAGCTCCCCGAGGAGCCGGAGCCGCCGGTGGCGGCCGAGGCCCCGCAGGAGCCCGGCCCCGATCCGGTGACGGTCACCGGACCGGTCGAGGCGAGCGAACCGATCATGGACGCGCCGGCGCGCCGGCGCCGGTTCGCGCGTCTGTTCGGGTTGTTCAGAGCGCCGCCGCGCGAGCCGGTGCTGCTGGTGGAGCCGGCGACGGTCGAAGAAGGGCCGCCGCCCGAACCGGAGGCACCGGCCGAGAACGAGCTACAAGCCGAGCCCGCACGACAAGCCGAGCCCGAGCTACAAGCCGAGCCCGACCCCACGCCTCGAGCCGGAGGCACAGGCCGAGCCCGCGCCGAAGCCCGTCGACACCGAGGCGCCGGCGAGCCCCGAGGCGCCGGCTACCGAGGCCGCGCTGACCTCGGCGCTCGACAGCCTCGGCCAAGCACATCACCGCCCGTACTCGCGCGCCTAGGGGCTGGGGGCGCTGGCGCGCGAGTACGGAGCGGGACTAACCCTCCACCTTCCCGGGAGGGCCTCCAAGCTGTGCGATCAGCGCCGAGAAGCTCTTGCCGGCGGCGCTGGGGACGCTGTTGGCGTCGTCGCCGCCCGACCACTCTCCGAGCGCATGGGCGAGCGTCTGGGTTCCGACTCCGGACGCCCAACCGATCTCGATCCCGCTCGAGTCGCCGGCGATGATCTGGGCGATCGTCTGTCCGGCGTGGACGGTCTGGCCGACGTGCAGGCCCGCCGCCGGGCTGATGCCCTCGGCGTAGTAGACGTATTTGTCGGCGTCCGGCCCGTCGGTGAGCTGGTACTCGACGAACGCTCCCGGCCAGCCGGTGCCGCTGGTTCCGACGTACGTGATCTTGCCGTCGCCGATCGCGCCGAGCGGCCCCGATCCGGCGTAGTCGACGCCCTGGTCGATTCGCTCAGGCGTCACGTTCGCGCCGGCGAGCGGGTTCACGTACTGGCCCGGAGCGACCGCCGGCGCGGGCGCCGGCTTGGCCGCGGGCGGGGTCGTCGCCACCGGCTTTGGATGGGCGACCGGCTTGGGCTGCGCGACGGGCTTCGCCGGGGTCGATGGTGTGCGCGGGTGCCCGACGGTCGTGGCTTCCTCGATCGTCCCGCCTCCGGAATGCAGGTGCTTGGCCGTCGCAGGGGCGTGGGTCGACACGCGGTGCACCGTCGGCGATACGCGGTGAACGGGCGCCGTGTGGACCTTCGACGAAGCCCTGTGGACGGCGCGGGTGCGATGGACCGCCGGTGTCGAATGAACCGCCGCGCGTGAGTGGACAGCCGGCGTCGAATGCACCGCCGCCCGTGAATGGACGGCCGGGGTCGAATGGACCGCGGTCCCCGTGTGCGTGCTCGCCGCCGCGACGCTGTGCTCCGCCGCCGGTGCGGCACCGCCGCTCGCCGAGGGCGCGCCGCTGGCGGCGCCGCCAGTCGCGTCTGCGGCCGCTGCGATGTGCGCGGTCGTCACGGCCGCGTGGGCGTGGTGCGCGGCCGCCGTAGGAGAGGCGTGAAGCGGCGGCAGGGCCGGCCGCGGTTCGGCGGCGTACGGCGGCACGGTCGGCGCACTCACATCCGCGCGAGTGGCCGTCGCCGGGACCGCAGCGGCCTTTGCCGCCGCGCTCGCGGTCGCGGCGCGTCGCGGTCGCCGCGGTCGGGCCGTCGCCTTCGGCATCGGCCGCGCGCCGTGCTCGCCGGCTTTGTACGTGATCCGGGCCGTCCGGACGGACCCGCCGCGGCCGCCGAGCAACGCGGGCAGCGTCGTCGCCGCCAGCAGCGCCAGCGCCGAGATCCCGCCGGCGCTCGGCAAGGCCATCGACGGCCGCCGCGACGCCGCCGACCGGCGCAGCTGTGAGTACATCGCCGACTCACGGAGCAGGTCGCGCATGCGCTGAGATCGCGCTCCGGCTGAAGGTGGAACAGCTCGAGCGAGCTGCGTGTCGGCTTGCCCCGGCGCGCAAGCGAGCGCTCCAACGATGCCTGCCACAACTCAGCGCAAGCGAGATCACGTGCGGTCTCCACCCAACTGCCTCCTTCTTCGTGAGCCTGCGGAGTTAGCTGACGGGCTCGCGACTTGCGCTACACCGCACGATTGCGGCGATTCGCCCCGGCGCCCCCTAGAGGTCGCTGTTGGGTCCTCCGTTCGCCGGCCACGGATGGCGCGGCGATTCGGCTTCTATGTCGTCCGTCGTCGGCGCCGAAGCGCCGATTCCTGCAAGGTGGCGAAGTTGTATCGCATCTTGCGGCCGCGCGGTAGCCCATCGCCTAACCCCTAAACTCGCCGACCCCGATGCGCGAGAAAGCTCCCGAGACCTACGACGAGAAGCTCGGACGACTCGAGGAGCTGCGCTACGAGGCGATCCACGCCGGCTCGGAGCAGGCCGTCGCCAAGCAGCACGAGCGCGGCAAGTACACCGCGCGGGAGCGCGTCGAGAAGCTGCTCGACCCCGGTTCGTTCCAGGAGCTCGACGTGTTCATGCGCCACCGCACGCACGAGTTCGACATGCAGAAGAACCGGCCCTACGGCGACGCGGTCGTCACCGGGCCACGGCACGATCGACGGCCGGCGCGTGTGCGTGTTCAGCCAGGACTTCACGGTGTTCGGCGGTTCGCTGGGCGAGGTGATGGCCGAGAAGATGTGCAAGATCATGGATCTGGCGGCCAAGATCGGCTGCCCGGTGATCGGAATCAACGACTCGGGTGGCGCGCGGATCCAGGAGGGGGTCGTCTCGCTCGGCGCGTACGGCGACGTGTTCACCCGCAACGTCCAGTGCTCCGGCGTGATCCCCCAGATCAGCCTGGTCATGGGCCCGTGCGCCGGCGGCGCCGTCTACTCGCCGGCGATGACCGACTTCGTGTTCATGGTCAAGGAGACCTCGCACATGTTCATCACCGGGCCCCGAAGTGATCAAGACGGTCACCGGCGAGGAGGTCGACTTCGAGTCGCTGGGCGGCGCGATGTCGCCACAACACCAAGTCCGGCGTCGCCCATTTCGCGTCCGACGACGAGGACCAGTGCCTCGAGGACACCAGATACCTACTGGGCTTCCTCCCCCAGAACAACCTCGAGATGCCGCCCCGCGTTCAGCCCACCGACGACCCGCTGCGGCAGGACCCGGAGCTCGACCACGTCGTTCCCGACAGCCCCAACAAGCCCTACGACATGCGCGACGTCGTCCGCCACGTCGTCGACGACGGCGAGTTCTTCGAGGTCCACGAGCACTACGCGCGCAACATCATCTGCGGCTTCTCGCGGCTGAACGGCTACGTGGTCGGGATCGTCGGCAACCAGCCCAACCAGCTCGCCGGCGTGCTCGACATCGACTCCTCGACGAAGGCCGGCCGGTTCGTGCGGACCTGCGACGCGTTCAACATCCCGATCATCACGCTCACCGACGTGCCCGGCTTCCTGCCCGGCACCACGCAGGAGTGGGGCGGGATCATCCGCCACGGCGCGAAGCTGCTGTACGCCTACTGCGAGGCCACCGTGCCCAAGATCACGATCATCACCCGCAAGGCGTACGGCGGCGCCTACGACGTCATGGGGTCAAAGCACCAGCTCGCGGACTTCAACTTCGCCTGGCCGACCGCCGAGGTCGCCGTGATGGGACCCGAGGGCGCGGTCAACATCATCTACCGGCGCGACATCTCGTCCTCGCCGACTCCGGACACGCGCCGGCAGAAGCTCATCGAGGACTACAAGGCGCACTTCGCGAACCCGTACGTCGCGGCCGAGCGCGGCTACATCGACGACGTGATCGTCCCCCACGAGACCCGCCCGAAGATCATCACCGCGCTCGAGACGCTCCAGAACAAGCGCACGCCGGGCCCGCGCCGCAAGCACGGCAACATCCCGCTCTGATCGGATAGCTGTCCGGGACGCGGCGGTAGTAGACGGCTGACCGGCCGAGACCGTCGATACGGACGGGCATGCTCGGCCCCCGCCGTCTGCTCATCCTTGCGCTCACATCGACCGCTGTCCTCTCCGGTTTCGCTCCGCCGCCGAAGCGTCCACGAGGGCGACGACGGTCCCCTCCACCGTCGCGCTGGCGCCGCGCAACGCCGTCGGCTCTGGCGGCGTACGCGGCGGCGGTCACGACCCCGGGATCGCCGCTGTACCGTCACTATCTGACGGTCGCGCAGTTCGCCCGCCGGTTCGGGGCGAGCACGACCGCCATCGCCAAGGTGAGAGCCGCGCTCAAGGCGCGGGGCGTGACGGTCGGAGCCGTCGCCGCTAACCGGCTCGCGCTCGAGGTGACGACTCCGGCCGGGACGCTCAAGGCCTCCGCGGCGAGCGACCGCGACTCGGACTCGCCGGCGACGACGCTGGCGGACGGGGGGGTCGACGGTCTCGTGGCGGCGGTGATCGGGCCGGGCGCGGCGGCGCCGAGCGCGTCCGTCATCGTGCGCCCCGGGCCGGTTTTCAATTCAGGTCCGCGTCGACGCGCGAGGGTCGCGCCGCTCACCGCCGGGCCGCAGCCCTGCGCCGCGGCCCGGGCAGACGCCGCGTTGAGCAGTGCCTACACCGCCGACGAAATCGCCTCCGCCTACGGCCTGTCGGGCTACTACGGCGGTGGGGACGAGGGGCTGGGCGTGACGATCGCCGTGTATGAGCTCGAGCCGTTCAGCGCCTCCGATGTCGCCGCCTACCAGGCGTGCTACGGGACCGCGGCCGCGGTCACGCGGGTGGCCGTCGACGGCGGGGCCGGCACCGGCCCGGGCAGCGGCGAGGCCGCGATGGACGTGGAGGACCTGATCGGGCTCGCGCCAAAGGCGTCGATCAAGGTGTATGAGGGCCCGCCACACGGGCAGCGGCGCGTACGACACCTACAGCCGGATCATCAGCGACGATGCGGCACAGGTGATCTCGACCTCATGGGGCCTGTGCGAGGCGCTGGAGGGCTCGGTTCCCGCCTCGGTCGAGAACGTTCTGTTCGAGGAGGCCGCGGTGCAGGGCCAGTCGCTACTGGCTTCCTCGGGAGACGACGGGCTCGGATGATTGCGGCGAAGGCCGGCAGGCGGTGGACGATCCCGCGAGCCAGCCGTGGGTAACCGCGGTCGGCGCCACCTCGCTCAGGGCGCTCGAGAACGTGGTCTGGAATGACTCGCTGGGCGCGACGGGCGGCGGTGTGTCGAGCCTGTGGGGCCGCCCCGCGTACCAGAACGCGGCGGCGCAGCCCCAATCGGGCGTCACCTGCGGATCCGCGGGCGTGGCCTGCCGAGAGGTCCCCGACATATCGGTCGACGGCGATCCGGCGACGGGCTACGTCGCCTACTACCGCGGCTCTTGGAGGGCGGTCGGCGGCACGAGCGTCTCGGCGCCGACGGTGGCTGCGCTGGCGGCGCTCGCGGACGCCTCACCGGCCTGCGGCGGGCACCCGATCGGCTTCCTCAATCCGGGCCTGTACCGCGCGGCGGCCGGCGCCTATGCGGCGAACTTCCATGACGTCACCTCGGGAAGCAACGCCTTTGACTCCGTCGCCGGGTTCGCCGCCGGCCCCGGCTACGACATGGCGTCGGGGCTGGGAACGCCGACCGCCTCGCTGGGCCGGACGCTGTGCGGCGGCCGGGCGCCTCGCCCACGACCGACAACGGCCCGCGGGCCGCCAACGTTTCGAAGATCGTGTGGCTGGGCCGGCTCGGCAACCGCTCGGGCCGCGTCGGCAGGAAAGTGCACGTGCGCGTCCGGGCGCGCGATGCACGACGGCCTGCAGCTGACCTTCACGGCCGTCGATCTGCCGCCGGGGCTCACGATCAACCAGCGGACGGGGCTGATCTCGGGAACGCCGCGGCGGGCGGGCTCGCGGACCGTTCTCGTGCGAGCGGCCGATGCGCGCGGCGGCTCGGCGACGGCCGTCTTTCGCTGGACGATCCGCCGCCGATCCGGCCGCTGAGCCTGGGCTCACGCCGAGGAAGAGAGGGGCCCCGGCGGGACCCCTCTCACGACCTGTCGAGACCCGCCGGCGGATCAGCCGCCGAAGTCGTACCGCGTGTTCGTGCCGTTGAAGCCGAGCAGCAGATCGTCGGCGCCGGCGTCGAAGTTGCCGGTGCCACCGGTCGTGCCGCCGTTGTCGAGGCTGATCTGGGTGATCACCGCGTTCGGGTTGTTGGCCACGAACGCCGCGAGCGTCTCAGGATCGTCCTGGCCGCCCGGGCCGTTGATGTTCGGCTCAGTGGTGCTGTACCAGTTCGCGTTCGGCGCGAAGCCGTCGGACTGGTACAGGACGCTCTCGCCGGCGTGATGCCGTTCAGCGTCGGGTTGTAGACGAGGTTGGCGAAGCCCGAGCCGAAGTGCGAGTCATTCGTCAGGCCGCTGACCGTGATGTGGATCGTCGGCGCCTGGGGTGACACGGTGTTGACCTCGTTGACGTGCCACTGGTAGGTGAGCGCGTCGAGATTCGCGAGCGGGACGTTGTTGAACGCCTTGGCGATCCCGATCCCGCCCTGCGCCGTGTTGGCGTCGATCGCCAGGGCCATTGAGCTCGAGCTCGCCGTTGGTCAGCTCGGCGGAGCCACCGGCGCCGTCGCCGCTGAAGTACCAGCCGCCGTCACCCGGGTCGCCACTGTCGGGGTTGGGGTTGTGGCCACTCGAGTTCGCGATCGTCGGCACGTCGACGACTGGCACCGCCGGCTTCAGACCGTCCCGGCCGTTCTGTCCATCCTGTCCGTTCTGCCCGTCCTTGCCGGGCGCCGCTCCTGCGGTCCCTGCGCGCCGCTCCCGCGACCTTGAGGACCGCTGACGGTGCCCCGCGGCTCGCCGGCCTTGGCCAGCGCGGCCCGGACGGTCCGCGCGAGCTTGGCGCGGGTCACGGCGCCGTTGGCGATGTTGTTGGTGTGCACCAGGAATGTGGTGGCGGCCACCGCGCTTCCACTCAATGCGACGAAGAGCGCCACGAGCGCAACCGCAAGCGCCGGCGACGGCATCCGATCCTTCAAACGAGTCACTGTCCCTCCATGTTGTTGATACGTCTGCACCCCCGGCACTGCACCATTCGGGGCGAGCGACCGGCGCTCGTCCCGCCCGGCATCGAGACCCGCGCATGGCCCAACGGGCCGACGCCCCCATCACGTCATTTATCCATCACCGGCACAGAGCGGCGCTCAGCAGACGCCGATTCACCCCGCGCGCCCGAGGCCCCCTCCTCCAACGCACCGGCTGCCGGTTATTTTGTCGGAAGAACAGCCAAGATGTCCAGCTTTTCCCGCGACTCATTCAAGTTTGCGGCGCCTTTGGTCAGCGCGCGGACACGCTCACCCTCTCAAAGCACGACCGTCTGGGCTTCGACGCGGTTGTCCTCCCACGCCGCGAACGCGGCCGCCGCGACCGCGAGGTCCTGGACCGCGAGCCCTGTCGAGTCGAACATGGTCACGGCGTCGGGCCCGGGGCGGCCGGGTGCGTCGCCGGCGAGGACCGCGCCGAGCTCGGTCACCCGATCGCGGTTTACGAGCCCCGCGTTGACCGCGCCGGTCAGCTCGCCGCCATGCGAGGCCTGCTCCCATTCGTCGCAGAACAATGTGCATGACGCGACGGCGCCGACGCTCGCCTCGGCCTTGCCCGGCCCGTCCGCGCCCAGCATGTTCAGATGCAAGCCGGCGCGGAGGCTCCCGACGTCGACCACGATCTCGTTGCCCGGGGTGACGCAGCACACGACGTCGCAGCGGAGCGCCTCGGCGCGCGATCCGGTGGTCCATCCCAGCTCGCGCGCGAGTGCGTCGGCGACATCGGCACGGGGGTCATGGCAAACGCCGGGGCCGTATCCCGCGGCTACCAAGCACCGTGCGGCCCAGGCGCCGTGAAGTCCGCAGCCGATGATCCCGACCGTGCGGGCGTCGGCGCGCGCTAGCGCCGTCGCCGCCACCGCCGCCACCGCTCCGGTCCTGAGCGCGGTGACGGAGCGCGCGTCCATCAGCATCAGCGGCTGCGCCGTTCTCCGCGTTCGAAAGGCAGATGACACCGGTCACGGTCGGGAGCCCGAGCGCAGGGTTGCCGGGGAACGAGGTCACCCACTTGAGCAGCGCTAAGCCGGCGCCGCGCGCCGGCATGGCGCGGAAGTCACCGAACGGCGGGCTCTGCGAGGTAAACCTTCGCCGGCATCACCCACTCGCCCGCCTGGAAGCGGAGCAGGCCGTCCCGCACGCGCTCGATCGCCGTCTCCGCGGAAACGGCCGCCAGCACCGAGTCGTGATCGAGCACCGGGAGCGAGGGCACGGACGCGCACGATACGCTCGTCAACCCGATGAACCGCCGGCCGAAGCTCACGATCGTCGCGCCGACCGCCTCCGCCGAGGAGGCGGCAGCGGTCGTCGCCGCATTGGAACGTTTCATGCGCGACACCGCTCCGCCCCCGGTTCGCCGCCGCGCCGGCGCGCAATCCGTGGCAGCGCGCGGCGCTCCAGGAAGGGGTCACCAGGGCGCCTGAGGAGCCCGCGCCATGGGCATGAAGTGGTGTGAACACCCCAATTGGAGTAGGCCGGAGTTGGTTTAGGCGCGGGCTCCTTGACAGGAACCATCGCGTGTGCCAGCGTCCACGATGTTGGCTGGTGGACCAACCAAATGGTTCGCCGTAAGCGACTGCTTGGGGCGCAAGCAACGAGGGGGGTCGTCGCGGGTCGTGCTGTACGCGGGACGCAGTAGGGACCGTCTGCCGGATCAATTTCCGGGTTCGCCGTCGGTGCGGCGGGCTCTCGCTCGCGCTCGCCCGGGCGCCGTCGGTCATCGGCATCGCTCAGCCCCCAAAGCGGATGCCGGTCACCCCACTAGCGCCGGTTGAGAGCGCGCCGGCTGCCGCGGCGGTTGCCCCCGCCGTCGCGGCGCCGGAAGTCTTTCGCTTCGGCGGCATGCCCCGTGCGCCTTCGCTTCCTTGCCTCGGGCCCACGGCGGTCGGGCGCAAGGGCTGCAGGACGGGCATCGCACCCCGCTCACAGCTTGATCGAGGGCCCCGCCGGCCGCGCCGGACCGCCTATCAGGCCCCATAACGTCTCACTCGACGCGCTGCGGTGGCCGAATGCGCATTCGGTCGGGCTCTGGCACCGGTAACGGCACACTCGAGCGGGCAGTCGCCGAGTGTCGGGTTATTGGGCCTCGCTGCGCTCGGCGTCCATGGGGCCGTTCCGCCGGGCGTCCATGCCCGGCGGCCCACGGTGGCCGCGAACCCCCGACCGCCACCGCCCTCGACCCGCAGCACCGGCTAATCCGCGCCCGCCACCGCCACCGACCCCCCAGCCGGGGGCGATTCCCCAGCTAGCCGGCCAAAATAGCCGAACCCCGATTGCCTTTTGGTACATTTCATCGTCCGCCCGCGACCGGAAGGAAAGACCCGATGCAAAGCGCCAGCACCGGATCGCTCGAGAACCCCGAGGTGCTCGAGAACGTACCCGGGCACGTCATCCCGATCCTCGAGCGCGAGTTCGACGACTTCGACACCGAGTCCACGCGCTTCCTCAAGGGCGAGCTCGAGGGCGACGACGTTCATCAAGTTCCGCCTCAAGCAGGGCGTCTACGGCCAGCGCCAGCCCGACGTGCAGATGGTCCGGGTCAAGCTCCCGTTCGGAGGGGTCACCCCCGACCAGCTCGACGCGTTCGCCGACGGGATCGAGAAGTACGTGCCGCTGCGCAAGGGCCACATCACCACCCGCCAGAACATCCAGATGCACCACGTGCCGCTGCCCGACGCGGCCGAGCTGATCCGCGAGCTCGGCGACGCCGGCCTGTCCAGCCGCGAGGGCTGCGGCAACACGATGCGCAACGTGACCGGCGATCCGCGCGCCGGCACGCTCGAGGGCGAGCTATTCGACATCACGCCTTATGCCGGCGCGTACGTGCGCTACTTCGTCCGCCACGAGACGACGCAGGCGATGCCGCGCAAGGTCAAGACCGCGTTCGCCGCAACCGACGAGGACAACGCGATCACGCGGATCCATGACATGGCCTTCATCCCGAGAGTCAACGACGACGGGCGTTCGCGGGGTCGAGATGCGGGTAGGAGGCGGTACCTCGATCATGCCGCGGCTCGCTCCGACCCTGTACGAGTTCGTCGAGCTCGACAACGGCGACTACCTCAAGGTCACCGAGGCTTGCATGCGGATCTTCGACCGCCAGGACTGGCTGCGCGTCAACCGCGCCCGCGCGCGGATCAAGGTCCTGATCGACAAGATCGGGATCGACGCGTTCCGCGACGATGGTCGAGGAGGAGCTCGAGGGCGATTGGGTGCAACGAACGCGACTTCAGCCTCGACAGGATCTTGTTCGAGTACGACGAACAGGCCAGTGCGCCGGCGAAGCCGCAAACCTTCGCTACGCCCAACGGAGACACCGTGAGTTCACGCGCTTCGTCGAGACCAACATGCAGCGCCAGCGTCAGCGCGGCTTCTCGACCGTCGAGGTCAAGGTGACGCGCGGCGACCTGACCCCGGACCAGCTGCGCGGGGTCGCACAGATCATGCGCGACTACTGCGGCGGCGCTGCCCGCACCACCGTGCACCAGAACCTGGTTCTTCGCTGGGTGCGTGACGAATCCGTGTACGACGTGTGGCGGGCTCTCGGCGAGCTAGGGCTGGACGACGCCGGCGCGGACGAGATCACCGACGTGGTCAGCTGCCCCGGGACCGATTCCTGCAAGCTCGGGATCACGAGCTCGATGGGGCTCAACCAGGCCATCCACGACCGCCTGATCCAGATGGAGATCAGCGACGAGCTGACGCGCCGGATCCACGTCAAGATGAGCGGCTGCCCGAACGGCTGCGGGCAGCACCACATCGCGAACATCGGCTTCTACGGGGCCTCGATCAAGGTGCGGCGACCACATCGATCCCGGCTTACATTCCGCACATCGGTGGCGCCTACGAGGGCGGCGATGTGCGCTACGGTCAGCGCCTCAAAGCCCGGCTCCCGGCCAAGCGTGTACCCGAGGCAGTCGAGCGGTGGGTACGCTTCTACGAATCCGATCGACTCGATGGGGAAGAATTCAACGCTTTCGTCGACCGCGTCGGCCCCGCGGAATTCGAAACGAAGGTCAAGGATCTCACGATGCCGATCGAGTTCAGCCTGGAGAACATGAACTACTTCATCGACTGGACCAAGCAGGCTCCGTTCGAAGTGATCCGCGGTGAGGGCGAGTGCGCGGTCTAACCGATGAGCCCACGATGAGCGCCACGATTCCCGATCTCGAGACCGTCTCCGCCGCAGGAGGTGCTCGCCTACGCGGTCGAGCGCTTCCACCCGCGGCTGAAGATGGCCTGCTCCTTCCAGAAGGAGGAGTCGGTGCTCCTGCATATGCTGACCACGATCGAGCCCGACGCCCGCGTGTTCATGATCGATACGGGCGTCCTGTTCCCCGAGACGCTCGACACCTGGAAGCGGTTCGAGGAGCGGTTCGGCGTCAACATCGAGGTGATCGACGCGCGCAGCCCGGATGAGCCGTGGACGATGAGCCACTGCTGCGGCGAGGCGAAGGTCGACGCCCTCGAGCGCGCGCTGGAAGACATCGACGCCTGGGTGACCGGCATCCGCCGGGAGCAGTCGCCGACCCGCGCTGACGCGGCCAAGGTCGAGTACGACGAGCGGCGCGGCATCTGGAAGGTCAACCCGCTCGCCGACTGGAACGAGAAGGACCTGTGGCGCTACATCTACGAGCACGACCTGCCCTATCACCCGCTGCACGACCAGGGGTACGCCTCGATCGGCTGCGAGCCGTGCACGCGGCCCGGCGCGGGTCGCGAGGGCCGTTGGGCCGGCCTCGAGAAGACCGAGTGCGGGATCCACGAGTAAAGAGGACTGACCGCTTGAACCCCCTGCACTACGAGCTCTCCCATCTGGAGACGCTCGAAGCCGAATCGATTCACATCTTCCGCGAGGTCGCCGCTGAGTTCGAGCGTCCGGTGCTGCTGTTCAGCGGTGGCAAGGACTCGCTCGTCCTCCTGCGACTCGCGGAGAAGGCGTTCCGTCCCGGGCGTTTCCCGTTCCCGATCATGCACGTCGACACCGGCCATAACTTCCCCGAGGTGCTCGAGTTCCGCGACAACCTGATCGAGCGGCTCGGCGAGCGGTTGATCGTTGCGAGCGTGCAGGAGTCGATCGACAAGGGTCGCGTGGCCGAGGAGACCGGTCCCCGCGCGTCGCGCAACCGTCTCCAGACGGTCACACTGCTCGACGCGATCGCCGAGCACGGGTTCGACGCCGCCTTCGGTGGCGCGCGCCGCGATGAGGAGCGCGCTCGCGCCAAGGAGCGCGTGTTCTCGTTCCGGGACGACTTCGGCCAGTGGGAGCCCAAGCGCCAGCGCCCCGAGGTGTGGTCGCTCTACAACGGCCGCATCCGCAAGGGTGAGCACGTCCGCGTGTTCCCGATCTCGAACTGGACTGAGCTCGACGTCTGGCAGTACATCGCCGAGGAGAAGCTCGAGGTGCCGAGCATCTACTACGCCCACACCCGGCAGGTGTTCGAGCGCGACGGCATGCTGTACGCGCTGAGCCCCTACGTGCAGCTGATCGAGGGGGAAACGCCCTTCGAGGCGTCGGTGCGCTACCGCACCGTTGGCGACATGACCTGCACGGGGGCAGTGCGTTCGCGAGCTACGACCCTCCCTGATGTGGTCTCCGAGATCGCGGCCACCCGCATCACCGAGCGCGGGGAGACCCGCGCCGACGATCGCGTGACCGAGGCCGCGATGGAGGATCGCAAGCGCGAGGGTTATTTCTGACGCGCGGATGACTCCTGGTGCTGCCACCAACGGGCACGCTTTGCGTACCCGCACGAGCGAGCTGCTGCGGTTCGCCACCGCCGGCTCGGTCGACGACGGCAAGTCGACGCTGATCGGCCGGCTGCTCCACGACTCCAAGTCGATCTTCGAGGACCAGCTTCAGCACGTCGTACAGACGTCCGAGCGGCGTGGCGACGGCTACGTGAACCTTGCACTGCTGACCGATGGCCTCCGCGCCGAGCGCGAGCAGGGGATCACGATCGACGTCGCCTACCGCTACTTCCAGACGCCGCGGCGGAAGTTCGTGATCGCCGACACGCCCGGCCACGAGCAGTACACGCGCAACATGGTCACGGGCGCCTCGACGGCGGACCTCTCGGTCGTCCTCGTCGATGCGCGCAAGGGCGTCAGCGAGCAGACCCGCCGGCACGCCTACATCGCCTCGCTGCTGCGGATCCCGCACGTCGTCGTGTGCGTCAACAAGATGGACCTCGTCGAGTACGACGAGGCCGTGTTCGAGCACATCGTCGACGACCTCACCGACTGGACGGCCAGGCTGGGCATCCCCGACGTCAGCTTCATCCCGATCTCGGCGCTGCTGGGCGACAACGTCGTCGACCGCTCGGCCGCGATGCCCTGGTACGACGGGCCGCCGCTGCTCTACCACCTCGAGCACGTGGTGATCGCGCCCGACCGCAACCTCGCCCAGGTGCGCTTCCCGGTTCAGTGGGTGATCCGGCCGAACAACGACGAGCATCATGACTACCGCGGCTACGCCGGGACGGTCGCCGGCGGCGTGCTGCACACAGGTGACGAGGTGCTCGTGCTCCCCAGCGGTCAGCGCACCCAGATCGACTCACTGGAGACGTTCGACGGACCGGTCGAGAGCGCCTTTCCGACGATGTCCGTGACGGTGCGGGTGACGGACGACGTAGACATCTCGCGTGGCGACATGATCGTCGCGGCCGACGATCCGCCCCCGCCCGCGCGCGAGCTCGACGCGATGGTGTGCTGGATGGGCCAGGAGCCGCTGCGGCCGGGCGCGCGCCTGGTGATCAAGCACACGACACGCTCCACCCGCGCGCGGATCGAGGAGCTCGACTACCGCGTCGAGGTCAACACGCTCGCCCACGAGCCCGCCGGCGAGCTGTCCCTCAACGAGATCGGCCGGATTCGTCTGAGAGTCGGCTCTCCGCTGATGGCGGATCCGTACGCCAGCAACCGCGCCACCGGCAGCTTCATCCTGATCGACGAGGCGAGCAACGACACGGTGGCGGCGGGGATGGTCGTCGCCGCACGCTAAATCCGCCCCGCTTGGGAAGAAACTTCAGCATGGCGGTAGTTTCTTCCCGAGCACCATGACGGACCGCGTCGGCGAGGAGGAGAGCTACCACCAGGGCACGGCGTCGATGTCGACGGACGCCGCGCTGGAGGACAACGCGTTCACACCCGCGCCGCCCGAGCGCGAAAAGACGACCGGATGACGGACTGGAGCGGCCGGCCGGTGATCACCGGCATCGGCCAGGAGTTGCTCGACCGGCTCCCGGACACGGCGGTCGCCGGGGCGCCGCGATCGATGTGGGGATCGACCGAGCCCGACGACATCGCTTACTGGCGTGAGCGCCAGGGCGCGTTCCGCAACACGGTCACGTGGTCGCCGATGATCGACCCCGAGTGGCTGAAGTACCTGTCGGCCGAGATGCTGATCGAGGCCGGCGTCAAGTTCCTGCTGCACAGCTGGGTCAGCGATCCGCTCATCGAGCATCGTCGGCTACGCGGCGTGGCGTTCGAGAGCAAGGAGGGCCGGCGCGCGATCCTGGCCGACGTGATCGTCGACTGCACCGGCGATCTCGACCTGTGCGCGCGGGCCGGACTCGAGTTCGAGGCCGACGCTAAGGCCGGCGGCGGCGGGATCGCGCACTGCCTCAATACCGGCTGGCTGTGGGCCGGCGTCGACTTCGCCCGCTGGCTCCGGTTCAAGCGAGACGACCCGACCGCGCACCGGCAGCTGATGGCCGACGCCGGCGACGCACTCGGGTTCGCCGAGCGCCCGGTCGTGGGGTGGTCGGGCGACGTGGCGCTGTTCCTCGGCCCGCGGCTTAGCGGGTACAGCGGGGTCAACGTCACCGACCTCACGCGCGTCGAGGTCGAGTCGCGCCGGCGGATGGTCGCCCACCTCGACCACTTCCGCCGCCACGCCCCCGGCTTCGAGAACGCGTGGCTGATGCTGTCGGCGCCGCAGATCGGGGTGCGGCACACGCGCCGGCTCGTCGGGCGCCACAAGCTCACGATCGACGACTGGCGCCAAGCTACCCGCTTCGAGGACGAAATCGGCGTGTCGCCGTCGCCGTCGCAGAAGTTCGCCAACGTCTCGGTGCCCTACCGTGCGCTGATTCCACGCGACCTCGACAACGTGCTCGTCGCGGGCCGCCACGTCGCCACCGACGCGCAGACCCAGGCGTTCATGCGCGAGATCCCGCAGTGCTGGATGACGGGCCAGGCGGCCGGCGTCGCGGCTGCGCTTGCCGCCACGGCCGCCGTATCAGTCGCCGACGTCGGCATCGCCGCGCTCCAACGGGAGCTGCGCCGCCAGGGCGCCTACCTTCAAGACGATTCAATGGGCGCGATCGCGGGCGCCCCGCCGCGTGGCCCGAAGGTCTCGATTACCGCGGACACGCCACTGTTGTGAGCGCCGGCGACGACGATCTGCACGGCCCGCTCTGAGTTCAGCACCCTGACCTGGTCCAGTTCGGCGACGCTGTCGGGCACCGAGTCGGGGTGCGCGCCGGCCAGCCGCCACCGCGTCTTGCCCGACACCGCATCCTTGCCCACCGCGGCCAGCGTCTCCCGGCTGTTGACGGCATGCTCGTAGACGAACCGGCGCAGCTCGTCCTTGCCCCACCCGTCGTGAGCGAACAGCTCGGCGTGCTCGGGCCCGAGCGCTATGCACGCGCTGATCGTCTCGTGGATCAACGCACCGGTCCGGCGGATCGTGTCGGCGAGATCGAGCGCGAGCTGTTCCGGAACCGTCGTGTGCCGCGCCTCGATGTGGACCACGGACCGCATCGTCATCGCTGTCACGGTGCTCGCCTGAGCGTCGAACCCGTGCTCGACGTGGAACGGCGCCCACGGCGACTGCTCCTCGTTCTCGGCGATGCATGCCGTGTACTTGGCCGGATTGCCCTGGGTGGCCTGATCGAGCTCGTGCGGCCGCAGCCCGAACGCGTTGATCGCGGTGAGGCGGATCGCGCGCCCGATCGTGGCGTTGGCGCGGAAGCCCGACCCGAACACGTTCCCCTGGCTGTTGAGTCCGATCCGCCCGCGGACCGGGCCGTTGACCAGCAGCATCGGCGCGGTGCCGGTGGTGCTCTGCCAGATTGCCCGCTCGACGTAGCCCTCGAGTTGCAAGGCCGACCACGCCGCGAGCACGACCGGGAAATACTCGGGTCGGCAGCCGGCCATCGCGGCGTTGATCGCCGCGGTGCGGACGGTGCACTCGCGATCGAGATGGGGCATCGCCAGCAGCACCTCGTCGCCTTCGTGTGCGGTCCGGTCGAGGAACTCGGCGAGGTAGGACTCGGTCACCGGGATGACCGGCAGCCCGTCGGTCCAGCCGCGCTCGGAGTATTCCTCCATCACCTGCCGGACCTCGTCTATATCGATGACCGGCAGCTCGGTCACGCCGCACCCGTCAAAACCCGGACCACATCGGCTATGACCTCCCGGACGTTCGCCTCGATCTCAGCCTGGCTGAGACTGGCGATCGGGTGCGGGATCATGACCGGCTCGAACGCGGGCAGGCCGTACATGTCGGCAATCGCCCGCGCGGGCGCCCGGAAGGCGTCGGTGCAGATCGACACTGCCGGGACTCCTGCACGCTCGAGCACGATGCCGTCGGCCAAACTGGCCGCCGAACAGGAGCCTCAGTCACCGACGCCGGCAATCACCGCCTCGCATGTCTGCGCGATCTCCTTGGCCCGGTCCTCCTCCACCGGCGTCCCGAAGTACGACTTCGTGTAGGTGGTCACCTCGCCGACGTGATGCTGTGCGCGCAGCTGGGCGGCGATCGTCTCGAGCACTAGCGCCGCGTTCGGCTTGGCGTTGTCGAGCAGCCCCAGCCGCAGGCCGGCCAACTCCCGAACGCGCGGAACAAGCGACGCCGGCCGCGCCGTGTCGGACCTGCCAGTCGGGTCGAGGATCGCCTCCCGGCGGGGCACACTGGGACCGTACCAGCGACGAAGGCGCCGCCGTCGGGCGCCGCCTACCCTCTAAAGTCCCGCGCCGCATGTTCTCCAAGGTTCTGATCGCCAACCGAGGCGAGATCGCCGTCCGCATCATGCGCGCGTGTGAAGAGCTCGGGATCGCGACGGTCGCGGTCTACTCCGAGCTCGACCGCGACGCCGTTCACGTCAAGCGCGCGGACGAGGCGTACCTGCTCGGGGCGGGGCCGGCCTCAGAGAGCTACCTCGTGATCGACAAACTGATCGACGCTGCGCAGCGTTCGGGGGCGGAGGCGGTGCACCCCGGCTACGGCTTCCTGGCCGAGAACGCGGCGTTTGCGGCGGCGCTGGAGGACGCCGGGATCACGTTCATCGGTCCGCCCGCGTCCGCGATCGAGGCGATGGGATCGAAGACGCGGGCGCGTGAGCTCATGCAGAAGGCCGGTGTTCCGATCGTGCCCGGGACCACGGAGCCCGTCGCGACGATCGAGGACGCGAAAAAGGTCATCGCGGGCACTATCGGGTATCCGGTGGCGGTCAAGGCGGCCGGCGGCGGAGGCGGCAAGGGCTTCCGGGTCGCGCTCGAGGAGTCCAAGCTCGAGGAGGCGTTCGAGGGGGCCGCCCGCGAGGGCGAGAAGTTCTTCTCGGACTCCACCGTCTACCTCGAGCGCTACCTCCCCGACCCGCGCCACGTCGAGGTGCAGGTGCTCGCCGACAAGCACGGCAACGTGATCCACCTCGGCGAGCGTGACTGCTCGCTCCAGCGCCGGCACCAGAAGCTGATCGAGGAGGCGCCGGCGCCGGCGGTCGATGAGGCCCTCCGGGCGAAGATCGGCAAGATCGCCACCGAGGCGGCGGCCGCCGTCGCCTACACCGGCGCCGGGACGATCGAAGGGCTGCTCCAGGACGGCGAGTACTTCTTTCTCGAGATGAACACCCGGGTGCAGGTCGAGCACTGCGTGACCGAGATGGTCACCGGGATCGACATCGTCAAGGAGGGCATCCGCGTCGCCGCCGGCGAACCGCTCTCGATCTCCCAGGACGACGTCGTGCTGCGAGGTCATGCGATCGAGTGCCGCATAAACGCCGAGGACGCGAGCAAGAACTTCGCCCCGGCCCCCGGGACGATCGGCGCGTACAGCGAGCCGGCGGGACCGGGCGTGAGGGTCGACTCCGGCGTCGGCCCCGGCTCCGAGATTTCGCCGATGTACGACCCGATGGTCGCCAAGCTGATCGTTTGGGACGTCGATCGCGAGCAGGCCACGGCCCGGATGCTGCGGGCGCTCAGCGAGTACGAGATCGAAAACCTCAAAACGCTCATCCCGTTTCACACCGCGATCCTCCAGACGCGCCAATGGCACGACGCCGAGACGTGCCGCGACCTGATCGAGGACCGCGCCTGGCTCAAGCAGCTGGCGTTCCCCAAGCCTGACAAGCCGGCGCGTGAAGGCGACGGGGAAGCGGCCGAGCAGGTCGAGCAGAGCTATACGGTCGAGGTCTCCGGCAAGCGCTTCGACGTCAAGGTGATCGGACCGCCGCCCGTCGGTGCAGGTGTCAACGGAGCGGTCCCGGTCGCCGAAGGCGCGGTCGCCGCCCGGCGGGCGCCGCGCCGCCCCGAACGCTCCGGCGGGGGCGGCGGGGGTGGAGGGGACACGCTGGCCTCGCCGCTCCAGGGGACCGTGCTCAAGGTCGCCGTCGAGAAGGGCGCCGGCGTCGAGGAGGGCGCGCTCGTGTGCGTGATCGAGGCGATGAAGATGGAAAACGAGATCACCGCGCACAAGTCGGGCACGGTCGCGGAGTTGCCGATCGCCGTCGGTGCATCGGTCGCCACCGGCGACACGCTCGCCGTGATCAGCTCGGCAGGCGAGTAGCGCCGGCGAGTCGCCAGGGGAGCCACGCCCGGCGAATAGCCACCGTCCGGTCGGGCCATGCCAGCGTGGCGAACAGCGAGACGAGCAGCAGATCGCGTGCCACGACCGCCCACGACTCGAGCGGCTCGAAGCTCTTGAGCGGCGCGAAGTGGAGCGGGTAATAGACCTGGGTCATCGCCATCGCGCACGCGAGCAGCGCCAGCGCCACCAGTCCGCGCCGGCCGTTCACGGTGGCGACCAGCGGCACCAGCCAGATCAGGTACTGCGGCGACAGCACGCGGTCGAACACGATGAACGCGCACACCGCTGCCGCGGCCGCCGTCAGCAGCCGCTGACGGGTTGCCGAACCGAGCGCGTACAACCCCCACACCCCGACCAGCGCCACGATCTGGAGCACGCTCATCAGACCGGCGAACGCGAGCGTCGCATGGCCGTCGAGATTGTCGGAGCTGTGGGTGAAGTAGTACGTGAGGTGCAGTCCGAACAACTGGTGCGCCGCGAGGAACAGCGCGGCGCCGACGCTCTCGAGCTGCAGCGGCCGGTTCTCTTGTCCGTGGATCGCCCACCACACCCCGTGGGGAGCGATCACCAGGAACGGCAGGAAGCAGAGGAGCAGCACCACGCTGAACACCGCCAGACAGCCGAGCGCGGCGCGCCGTCCCTCGCGGCGCCACACGTACACCACCGCGATCGGAACGACCACGACCGGGAATGCCTTCGCGGCGGTACCGAGCGCGAGCAGCGCGAACCCGGTCCGCCTCCGGTCGAAGTACATCGCCGTCAAGGCGGCGATTGTGAGCATCGTCGGGAACAGGTCGTAGCGCGACAGCAGCACGGCTCCGAGCAGCAGCGGCGAGGCCGCGAGCACCGCGACGCCACAGACGAGGTGGCGCGTGTCGACGCGCTGCGCCGCGAGCACGAACGCGGCGAGGCCGGCCGAGACCGCCCCGCACGCGGCCATCATCAGCTCGAACACGACCATGTAGCCCGAGAAGCCGTTGCCGGCCAGGAGCCGCGGGATCAGGAAGATCGGCAGCGCGAGTGGCGGGTACTCGACCGGGAAGTCCCGATACGGGACGAGCCCCCGCACGAGGATGTTCCGCGCGTACTTCGCGTACTCGGGCGTGTCCCATTGCCTGTCGAGGCGGTACCAGCCGTGGTGGATCAGGTACCAGGCGACCACGAACCCGGTCGCGGCCAACCCGACCGCCAGCAGGGTCCGCTGTGGGTCCGACGGCACGTACCGCGCACGGCCTGCCGGCACCGTCACGGAGGTGCCGGCAAGCTCGACGAACGGGTCCTTAGGCTGTCGGGCGGGCGTCACGACACGATCCTCGCGGCGAGATCGTACGAGTAGGTGTACATCTTGATTGGACCGATCCGGTAGACCGAGATGGGGCGTCCGAGGTCGGGCGTGGGCACCGTGACGCTCTCATTCGAGCGGTTGTCGGTCAGCAGGAAGCTGCCCCCGCCCGGACGCCGCGAGTACCAGCTGCTGATGTAGTGCAGGTCGAAGCGACACAGATGGGCGTTCTGGTCACAGACGGCTACGGGATATACGTGCACGCGGAAGCCGGTCGCCCACGTCACGGGAGCGGCGTCCCAATAGCCGGCGTATCCGACCGTGAGGTGCTCGCGCCCGGCGATCCGGGCGATCTGGTCGGCGACCCCAGTGCTGACCGGGGTGTGGAACTCGGTCCCCTCGGTCGAGATGCCTCGCGCTATCGACACGATCGCCCCCAGCGCGAACACGCACGTCCCGGTCAGCACGACCGCCGCGGCGCGCCCGCGGTGGGCGCCGCTCGCGGGCGTCAGGGCGACGGCCGCCGGAACCACGGCGGAAGCGGCGTACAGCAGCCCAACCAGGTACCGGTCGGCGTGGATGTCAACCGGGGCAGCGCTGAGCAGGAACGCGAGCGAGAGCAGGATCGCCGACGAGCACCAGAACGCGAAGAACACGTGGCGAGCCCGATCGGCCCGGGACGAGATCGGGCGGCGCAGCTGGCGCCAGGCGAGCCATGGCAACAGGACGACCGCCGCGATGCTCACCGCCGCACACACAGCGGCCAGCGCCACCCGCGGCGTCACCGAGCCGCCGGACATGGCGCCGTTGCCGAGCACCGCGATCGATCGCACCCACAGCTTCGCGTTGTGAACGGTCTTAGCGCCGGCGACGATCTTCGTCGTGTGCAGCCCGGGCTCCGGCGCGACCGACAGCGCATGCATCACCGCGCGTGTAATTACCCACGTGACGACTGCCGTCGCCAGCGTGCCGAAACCGGTCACGAGCGTGCGGGCGTTGCCGCGGCCGCGAGCGACGGCCAGCGCCAGTGCGAACGGCACGAGCGCGCCGATGATCACGAGCGGATCCGACTTGGCGTTGACCCCCACGATCGTCCCGATCACCAGCGCCAGCACCACCAGGACGAGCCGCCGGCCGTCGTCGGCGTGCCGCTCGAGCCAGACCGCGAACGCCCCCAACAGCGCCAGGCAGAACCACGCCGGCGCGTGCTGCGTGGTCGAGAGGTCGAGACGCAGCGTCGCCGGCGACGCGCAGACGAGCAGCACCGCGGTCAGCCCGGCCGCCCACCTTCCGGCGACCTGCCACACCGACCATGCTGTAAGGCCGGCCGCCGCCAGCGCCATCGCGTACGGCGCCGCCACCCAGATCTGCCGGTGGGCCGGCAGCCACTTCGTGGCCAGATCGAACAGCAGTGTCCCGTACCAGCCGAACTCACCCAGGACGACGTTCGCGTGCGCGGGCGCGGCGCCGAACAGCTCGCTGATGACCGGCCCAGATGCGGCGTCGGCGTCCAGGTTCGTGGCGCGGATCGCCGCGTCGAGCTGGTGTGCCAGCAGGATCAGGTAGATCACGCCGAGCGGCACCGCGGCCCACCACGCCCACCGCCTGACGCTGCCGAGCCGGCGCGCGCCGGCGCCCGGCCCTCGGGCGGTGACCGGGCCGCCTGGAGCGGCGAGCCGGGGAGAGATTCCGGCGCCGGCGCCCGTTGCGCTCACGAGGTCCTCCGCTCCTGGTCGGCGAGCGCCACGCGGTGCCGGGACGGCGGCGCGGGCCGCGCGGCGATCTGCTCCAGCCGGCCGTCGGTGTACAGCAGCGCCTGGGCGCGGGTTCCGGGGCCGAGCGAGGTCGAAATGGTCACGCTGCGGGCTCCCGGGCCGCGTGAGACCTGCACCACGGCCCCGTCGACCTTGAGCTCGGCTTCGAGACTTCGGTTGAGCCGAGCGAGGCGGGCGACGGAGGTCGTGTAGTGACCGAACCGGTGGAGCTCGGCTCGCTCGGCCGTCGAGGCGAGCATCAGCGTCCGTTGTGCTTGGCGCTGGAGATCGTCCGGGCCCTGCGCAACCGCCAGGAGAGACACCAGCGCGCCGCTGACGAGGAGCGCCAGGAACACGGGCAGCAGTCGCTCGGCCAGCCGGCGTCGTCGCAGGCAAAGCAGGACGCCGGCGGCGGCGGCGACGGCGACGGCCAGCAAGGCAAGACCGATCGCAGCGGTGGCAATGCCGGAATAGGTCATGTTCGGCAGGCAGGCAGGACGCCTCTTCCGGATCCGGACGGGGCGTTCAGTTGTTCGAGGCTACTGAGAACCGCTCCTTTGTAGCCGCTCCACATTCTCCTCGTGAATGCGCCGTTGCGCGCCCGTTCGGCGGCCGGGGGGGAGTTGCGCGTCGGGCGCGGCGGCCGAGAGGGCCTCGAGATAGGCGACGTCCTCGTCGAGCAGCCGGATCGCGGCCGCTCGCTCGAGCGGACGGCCGTGCCCGGGCACGATCGTGTCCGCGCGCGCCACCAGCGCCCGCAGGCGCTCGAGCGTCGCCAGATAAGCCTCGGCCGACCCGTCCGGCGAGATCCACGGGATCTCGACCGGCGACAGGTAGTCGCCGCAAACGAGCGCGTGCAGCCACGGAATTAAGAACGCGGTCCCGTCCGCGGTGTGGCCGTCCGCCGGATGCAGCTCGATCTCGCGGTCGCCCGGTCCGAGCGCGAGCCGCCCGGGAACGGGCAGCGACTGAATGCCGGCGAGCGCCAGCGGCTCTCGGTCGTCGACATACTGTTCCTCGTCGAACTCCCTGAGCTCGCGCTGGGCCTGACCGGGCTCGGCCGCGAGGCGCCGCGCGGTGCTCTCGCCGACGCCGAGCGAGGCCTGCGGGAAGGCGATACGGCCGAGCAGGTGATCCCAGTCCGCGTGGGTGGCGAGCAGCCCCGAGACCGGAAAGCCGGCCTGCTCGAGCACGCCGACGAGCGCCTCGAGCTCGTCCGGATATACGGGCGAGTCGATCACGAATCCCTCATCGCCGGCGCGGACCGCGGTGCAGGTGGTCTGCCAGAAACGGCTGATCAGGACGATCAGGTCGGCGTTCACCGCCAGCACCTTCATAGCGTGCCCGGCCGTCCTACGAGACGCCGATGACCTTCATCGCCTCGCGCAGATTGCTGACCTCGGCGTCCGGCTTCTTCTGGTTTGACTCGAGCGCGTCCTTGTTGCGATTGACCCAGACCACCGGGATCTTGCGCTTGATGCACGGCTCGATGTCGTAGTAGTAGCTGGCCGCGACGTGGACCCAGCCCTTCTTGCCGCCGATCCGCCGCTCGCACTCGGTGAAGTGCGCCGGGTCGGGTTTGTAGGAGCGGACCTGCTGGGCGGTGACGACGAGGTCGAAGTCGAGCGGGATGTGGCGCCGGGTCTGACCGAGCAGCTTGTCGTCGATGTTTGCAATCAACCCGACCTTGTACTTCTTGGCGATCTTGTGGAGGACGGGGTTGGTCTCCTTGAACGCCGGCCACCGTTGCACCGAGTCGGGCAGGAATCCGGCGCGAGACGGCTCGAGCGGCCACCCCAGCGTTTTCGCGATCTGCACCGCGGTGCGGCGCAGCACCTCCGCGTAGAGCTCGTACGAGCCCGCCTGGATCTGCTTTTGAACCTCGTAGAAGAGGGGGATGAGCTCGTCGCGCTCGATCGTGAACCCGTCTCGGTCGGCCTCGGACTTGAACGCGTCGTACACGCCAGTCTCCCAGTCGATCAGAGTCCCGTACACGTCGAACGTGACGAACGAGATGTCCTTCGGGATCGCCATCGCGCGGGCCATGATGCCATGGCGACGAGGCTTCGCGCTCCCTCGTCGGCACCCCGAGTGCTCGGGCCATTCACTAGAGTGCACCGGCGCATGGATCTCCTCGAGTACCAGGGTAAGCAGCTATTCGCGCGGCACGGCGTCCCGGTGCCCGCCGGGCAGCCGGCCCGCACGGTCGAGGACGCGGTGGCCGCCGCGGAGGCGGTCGGGTATCCGTGCGCGGTCAAGGCGCAGGTGCAGATCGGCGGCCGCGGCAAATTGGGCGGGATCAAGATCGCCAACGACCGCGCCGAGGCCGAGGAGTACGCACGCGCCATCCTCGGGATGGACATCCGAGGTCTGACGGTCCACGAGCTCTGGATCGAGGGCGCCTCGCAGATCGCCTCGGAGTACTACGCCTCGGTTGTCTTCGACCGGTCCGCAAAGGCCCCCTTGGTCATGCTGTCCACCAAGGGGGGCATGGACATCGAGCAGGTGGCCGATGAGGACCCGGACGCCATCGCTCTCCTCCATGTCGACCCGCTGCTCGGCTTCCAGGACTTCCACGGCCGCCGGCTGGCCTTCGAAGCCGGCGTCGACGACGACGTGGTGCGGCCGGTGGGGGCAATGCTCGCCAAGCTCTATGACGTGTTCACCAGCGAGGAGGCGACGCTGGTGGAGGTCAACCCGCTCATCATCACCCCCGAGCGCGACGTCAAGGCGCTCGATGCGAAGGTCACGCTGGATGACAACGCGCTGTTTCGCCACGGCGACAACGCCGACCTGCGCGACCTTTCGGGTGAGGATCCCCAGGAGCGGATGGCTAAGGAGCGCGGCCTGACCTACGTCAAGCTCGACGGCAACGTGGGCATTCTGGCTAACGGAGCCGGGCTGTCGATGTCGACGCTCGACGTCGTCGCCGAGGCCGGCGGCAAGCCCGCGAACTTCCTTGATGCCGGCGGCGGATCGCGCGCCGACGCGATCACCAGCGCGGTCGAGGTCATCCTCTCCGATCCCAAGGTCAAGGCCGTGCTGTTCAACATCTTCGGCGGCATCACCCGCGGCGACGAGGTAGCCAAGGGACTGATCGAGGCGTTCAAGCAGATCGGGGCGGGCGGGAAATCAATTCCGTTCGTCGTGCGTCTGGACGGGACTAACGGCGAGGAGGGCCGCGCCATGCTGGCCGAGGCCCAGCTGCCCAACGTGTACACCGAATCGACCATGGACGGCGCGGCCGCCAAGGTCGTGGAGCTTGCCTCCCACCCACCCACCCCCACCGCCGCCCAGCAAAGCTCATGAGCATCCTCGTCGACGAGAAGACCCGGCTGTGCACCTCCGGCATCACCGGCCGCGAGGGCACGTTCCACTCACTGCGCAACCGGGACTACGGCACCCAGGTCGTGGCCGGGGTGACCCCCGGCAAGGGCGGCCAGGACGTCGATGGCGTTCCCGTCTTCAACACCTTCCGGGAGGCGGTGGAAAAGGAGGGAGCCAACACGGCGATGATCTTCGTGCCGCCGCGGTTCGCGGCAGACTCGATCCTGGAGGCCGAGGACGCCGGCATCGAGCTGATCATCTGCATCACCGAAGGGATTCCGGCCCACGACGAGTTGCGCGTCTACAACGTGCTCAAGAAGAACGGCCGCTCCCGGCTGATCGGGCCCAATTGCCCGGGCATCCTGTCGCCGGGCAAGGCCAGCGTCGGCATCATCCCGGCCTCGTTCTTCAAGCAGGGCCATGTCGGGGTTGTTTCGAGGTCGGGGACTTTGACCTATCAGATCGGCAACGTGCTCGCCCAGAGCGGGTTCGGCAACTCCTCGATTGTCGGCATCGGCGGGGATCCCGTCCCGGGCACCGACTTCATCGACGTACTCGGGATGTTCCAGGCGGACCCTGAGACCGAGCTGATCGTGATGTGCGGGGAGATCGGTGGCGACGCCGAGGAGCGCGCCGCGGAGTTCATCGCCGCGGACGTCACCAAGCCGGTCGTCGGCTACATCGCCGGCTTCACCGCGCCACCGGGGAAGACGATGGGCCACGCCGGCGCGATCGTGTCCGGGTCGCGCGGCACCGCCAAGGCCAAGGCCGAGGCGCTCGAGAGCAAGGGCGTGCGCGTCGGGCGCACTCCGACCGAGGTCGCCGAGATCGCGGTCTCGCTGCTGGGCGCTACGGCGTAGTCGCCGCCGTCCTTCTCGCTAGGCTGGCGTAGGCCGTGTCGAGCGAGCGAGCGAGCACTCTGGGGGCGCATCTCGAGGAGTTGGACCGGCTCCTGTACGACGTCCAGGCGGAGCTCGTCCCCGACCGGGAGCCGCGGCCCGCGCTCGTCACCGCGGCGATCCCTGACCCACCGCCGCCCGCGCCGCCGCCACCGGTTCCGCCCGAGCCGCCGCCGATTCCCGAGCCGCCACCGCCTCCTCCGATCCCGGAGGCACCGCCACCACCACCGCCGCCCGACCCGGCCCTCGACGCCACCCCCCAGATCCAGGCGCTTACTGAGCTCGCCGAGCGCCTGGTGGCGTCGATGCGCGAGCTGCTCGCCGGCTACGAGCGCGTGCTGGCTCCCGCGTCGCGCCGGCAACCGGAGCCCGCCGCCCCCGTGACCCTCTCAGCCGGGCCGTTCGCCGACATCGAGGCGCTCCACGAGTTCGAGGAGGCCCTCTCGCGTATGCCCGGCGTGCGCGACGTCGCCGTCCGCGGGTACGAGGGAACCGACCGGGCGATCATCGACGTGCGGCTCGCGTAAGCTGCAGAGAATGGCCAAGCCGATCTCATTCGCCAGGGGCGCGCCGTCGCTCGACATCATCGACGTCGACGGTCTGCGTGCCGCCGCCGCCGCGGCATTCGACGCCGACCCCGGTGGCATGACCGCGTACGGAACCGCGATCGGATACCCACCGCTGCGCGACTGGATCGCCGAGCGCCACCAGGTCGCCCCCGAGCAGGTCGTGGTCACGAACGGGTCGATGCAGGCCGATGCGTTCCTGTTCGATGCGCTCGTCGAGTCCGGCGACTCGGTGATCGTCGAGCGGCCCACGTACGACCGGACGCTGCTATCGCTACGCAACCGCGGCGCCGACGTGCGGATGGTCGAGCTCGAGCCCGACGGGATCGACGTGGCCGCGCTCGAGCGCGTGCTCGCGGCCGGCGCGAGGCCCAAGCTCGCCCACATCATCCCGAACTTCCAGAACCCCGCCGGCTACACGCTGTCGGCCGAGAAGCGCGAGCGGCTCCTCGAGCTTGCCCAAAACCACGAGTTCACGATCTTCGAGGACGACCCGTATGTCGCGCTGCGGTTCGAGGGCGCTCCGCTCCCGACCATGCTCTCGATGGACTCGGGCGAGACCGTCGTGTACGCGTCGTCGTTCTCGAAGACCGTCTGTCCCGGGATCCGGGTCGGCTACCTCGTAGGGCCACCGGAGCTGATCGCGAAGGTGGTCAAGATCGCCACCCAGACGTATATCTCGCCGAGCATGGTCTCGCAGGCGATCGTCCACCAGTTCTGCGTCTCGGGCGCGATCGACGAATCGATCGAGGTCGTCCGCAAGGCCCTCCACGAGCGCGCGGACACGCTGTGCGAGGCGCTCGAGCGCGAGCTTCCCGACGCCCGGTTCGTAAAGCCCCTCGGCGGCTACTTCCTGTGGCTCGACCTCCCTCGCGGCACGGACGTCGGGGCGCTGTTCGGGGCGGCGGCCGAGCGCGGGGTGCAGTTCGTCAAGGGCTCGGACTTCGTGCTCGACGGCGGCGAGTCGAGCCTGCGGCTGGCCTACTCGGGCGTCACCCCTGAGGAGATCGAGGAGGGCGTGAAGCGCCTCGCCGAGGCCTACCACGCACTGGCCGGCGTCGAGACCGTGGATGCGGCCTGACGAGATCGCCGCCCTCGGCGACCTCGCCGGCGACGCGGTCGCCGGCGCCACCGAGCAGATCCGCGAGGTGCACACCGGTATCGCTCGCCGCGTGTGGCGCCGGGTCGGGCCCGCCTCGATCCCGGTCAGGATCGCCCACGACAGGATCGCTCGATCCGCGTACTCCGCGGCCGGCGAGCTCACCCGGACGATCGTTCGCGCGGGCGCGCAGGCCGTGACCGCGGCGCAACCGCCCGATTCCCCCTCGGTGCAGACAAGCCCGGCCGGGCGGGTGTTGGTCAGCGCGCTCAACGGCGCCTTCGGCGACACGCTCGTCCGTCGCGGCAACCCGCTGGCGCTGCCGATGGCATTCCGCCGGCGCGGCCGCGAGCTGGAGCTGACGCCACACGAGCTCGCCGCCGCCTACCCGAACGCGAAGGCG
Organism: uncultured Solirubrobacterales bacterium; assembly: GCA_963849675.1. Classification (GTDB taxonomy): domain Bacteria; phylum Actinomycetota; class Thermoleophilia; order Solirubrobacterales; family Solirubrobacteraceae; genus Palsa-465. The sequence continues at coordinate 627,068 of CAWKIW010000003.1, forward strand.
CGTCTGGCGGTGTTCGTACACGGCCTGTGCGAGACCGACGAGGCATGGAACGGGATACCCGCCCGCCCCGCGCGTCACATCCCCTACGGCCACCGGATGGAGATCGAGCTCGGCTTCAGCACGCTGTACCTCCGCTACAACACCGGCCGGCACGTCTCCGAGAACGGCCGCGAGTTCGCCGGGCAAGTCGAACGACTGATCGCGGCGTGGCCGGTACCCGTGGACGAGGTCGTGCTGATCGGCCACTCGATGGGCGGGCTGGTCGCGCGCAGCGCCTGCCACTACGGCGCCGACAGCGACTCCATCCGCAAGGTCCGCCACGTGGTCACGCTCGGGACGCCCCACCGCGGCGCGCCGCTCGAGCAGGTCACGAACGCCGCGAGCGCGGCGCTGGCGCGGCTCCCGGAGACGCGCCCGCTCGCCAAGGCGCTCAATATCCGGAGCTCGGGGATCAAGGATCTCCGCTACGGCTACCTGGTCGACGAGTGCTGGCTGGATCAGGATTGCGACGCGTATTTGCGCGACACGTCGGGCGAGATCCCGTTTCTGCCGAGCGCGCGGCACTACTTCATCTGCGCCACGCTGACCCGCGAGCCGGACGCCGCGATCGGCCGGATCATCGGCGACCTGCTCGTGCTCCGGCCGAGCGCATGGGCCCACCCCGGGCGGGGCACGCGGATGCGCTTCCCGATCGAGCATTACTTTCACCTCGGCGGCGCCAACCACTTCGACCTGCTCAACCACCCGGCGATCTACGCTCAGATCCGCCGTTGCTTGCAGAGCCAGCGCGCGTTGCCGGCGCCCGTTCGCGCTGACCGTGCGACTCAGCGCCCGTAGCGCTCGCGCCCGAGCACGAGCTGCTCGGGGAGCGCCGTGCGCGGCGGGGGCGAGGGATCCGCGAGCACCGAGACCGTCTCGGCGACGCTCGCGGTGACCGTCGCGACCGCGCCGTCGAAGCGGACCGACACCGATTCGCCGTCGTTCGTATCGACCTCGCCCCGTAGCCCCGGTTCGACTCCGGACTCCTTGAGATAGTGGAGCAGATCCTCGGCCTCGTTCTCGAGCCGCAGGATCGTGACGCTCGCGCCGGGCTCGCAGTCGGCGAGCGGGACGCCGTCGACGCGCTCCCCGACCCGGATCGGGTGGCCGTGCGGGCAGGTTTTGGCGTCGCCCACGGAAGCGCGCACGTACGCCTCGAATCGTGGCGTCATCGCGTGCTCGAGCTTCTCGGCTTCCTCGTGCACGTCGTCCCACGGCACCCCGACGGTGTCGGTCAGGAACCGCTCGATCATCCGGTGCCGGCTGACGATCTGTTCGGCGTGCTCGCGCCCGGACGGGGTGAACTCGACCGTTCGCTCGGCGTTGCGCTGGATGTAGCCGTCGCGTTCGAGCCGACCGAGCATCTCGTGGACGGTCGGCGCGGACAGCTGCATCGCCCGGGCGAGGTTCGCGCCGGTCATCGGCAGGCCGGCCTCGAACAGCCAGAACAGCATCTCCAGGTATTCCTGCTCGGCGACGGTCCCACGGGCGGTAGCCACGCGACTGATCGTACCGACCCCCCATGGCATAGCATCGAGGCCGTGCCCGCGCTGCCCCTGAATCCACCGATCGAGCCTCAGCTTGCCCGCTCCCGCGCCGGCCTGCCGGTCGGCGAGCAGTGGTCGTATGAGCCCAAGTACGACGGATTCCGCGCGATCGTGTTCGTCGACGGCGACGACAGCGTGATCCAATCGCGCAGCGGCAAGCCACTCGCGCGGTATTTCCCCGAGCTGACCTTCCCGAAGGGCCGGTACGTGGTCGACGGCGAGATCGTGATCGACGATCCCGAGGGAGGCCAGGACTTCGATGCGCTCCAGCAGCGGATCCATCCGGCCAAGTCGCGGATCGACATGCTTGCGAAGGAGACCCCGGCGCACTACGTCGCGTTCGACCTGCTCGCGGTCGGGGACGAGTCGTGGCTGGAGAAGCCATTCTCCGAACGTCGCGCGCAGCTCGAGGCACTGTGCTCGACCGGAATCGCTTGCACGCCCCTCACGAAGGCGCCCGACGAAGCCGAGCCGTGGCTGCGGAGCGGCGAGGGCGTCGTGGCCAAGGACGTGCGGGCGCCGTATCGCCCCGGCGAGCGGACCGGGATGATGAAGATCAAGCGGGTGCGGACGATCGACGCGGTGGTGATGGGCTATCGCCCGGGCAAGGAGCCGGACACCGTCGGCTCGCTGATCCTCGGGCTCTACGACGACGACGGGAAGTTGCACGGGGTCGGGCACTCGTCGGGGCTCAAGGCCGCCGAAAAGCGCGCGCTCGTGGGCAAGCTCACGCCGTACGAAACCGGCCAACGGGGTCACGGCGATCCGAGCCGCTGGAAGAGCGAGAAGGAGCTCGAATGGATCGCGCTCCGCCCCGAACTCGTCGTCGAGGTCACGTTCGATCACGCCAGCGGCGGCCGCATCCGCCACGGGACGAAGATCCTGCGCTGGCGCGATGACAAGCTACCGCTGGAGTGCAAGCTCGAACAGATGACCCAGTGACCGACGCCGACGTCATCGTCGTCGGCGCCGGGCTGGCGGGTCTGGTGGCAACGGCCGAGCTCGCCGACGCCGGCCGGCGGGTGATCCTGCTCGACCAGGAATCCGAGGCCTCGCTCGGAGGCCAGGCGTTCTGGTCGCTCGGCGGCCTGTTCCTGGTCGACAGTCCCGAGCAGCGGCGGGTGCGCATCCACGACTCGCCCGAGCTCGCGCTTCAGGATTGGCTCGGGAGCGCCGGCTTCGATCGTCCCGAGGACGCATGGCCGCGCCGGTGGGCGGAGGCGTACGTCGAGTTCGCCGCCGGCGAGAAGCGCCAGTGGCTGTACGACCAGGGCGTGCGCTTCGTCCCCACGCCGGGGTGGGCTGAGCGCGGCGGCTACCTCGCCACCGAGCACGGCAACTCGGTGCCGCGCTTCCACGTGACCTGGGGCGCCGGCCCGGGGGTGGTCGAGCCGTTCGAGCGCCGGGTGCGCGACGGCGTACACCGGGGGCTCGTCGACCTTAGCTTCCGCCACCAGGTCGACTCACTGACCACGAACGGCGGCGCGCTCGCGGGCGTCGCAGGCACCGTGCTCGAGCCGAGCTCCGCCCAGCGCGGTCAGCCAAGCTCGCGTACCGCGGTCGGGGAGTTCGAGCTGGGCGCGCAGGCGGTGATCGTGACCTCGGGCGGGATCGGCGCCAACCACGACCTCGTGCGCGAGTCGTGGCCGTCGGCTCTGGGCGGCCCCCCGGAACGGATGCTCTCCGGCGTGCCCGACCACGTCGACGGCCGGATGCTGAAGATCACTGAAACCGCCGGCGCCAGCATCATCAACCCCGACCGCATGTGGCACTACACCGAGGGGATCGAGAACTGGAGCCCGATCTGGAGCCGCCACGGGATCCGGATCCTGCCCGGCCCGTCGCCACTGTGGCTCGACGCGCGAGGCCGCCGTCTGCCGGTACCGCTGTTCCCGGGTTTCGACACGCTGGGGACGCTCGAGCACCTGATGAAGACCGGCTACGACTACTCCTGGTTCGTGCTCACCCAGAAGATCATCGAGCGCGAGTTTGCCCTGTCAGGATCCGAGCAGAACCCCGACCTGACCTCCAAGAGCCTGCGCCAGGTGCTCGCGAGCAGGGTCGGCAAGGGCGCGCCCGGGCCCGTCGAGGCGTTCAAGCGCCACGGCGTCGACTTCATCGTCGAGCACGACCTGCGCGACCTCGTCCGCCGCATGAACGCGTTGGCGGGCGACGACCTGATCGACGCCGGCGACCTCGAGCGGGAGATCCGCGCGCGTGACCGCGAGATCGCCAACCCGTACACCAAGGACCTCCAGATCACCGCGATCCACGGAGCCCGCAGGTACATCCCGGACCGGCTGAGCCGGGTCGCGAGCCCCCACCGGATCCTCGACCCGGGCGCGGGGCCTCTGATCGCGGTCCGCCTGTGGATCCTTACCCGCAAGACGCTCGGCGGCCTCGAGACCGACCTCTCGGCCCGTGTTCTGCAGCCCGGTGGCGAGCTACTGTCCGGTCTTTACGCCGCCGGCGAGGTGGCGGGCTTCGGCGGCGGCGGCGTGCACGGCTACCGCTCGCTCGAGGGGACGTTCCTCGGCGGCTGCCTATTCAGCGGGCGAACCGCGGGGCGAGCGGTGGCGCAAGCCGTGGGTTGAGATTGTGGGCCGAGCGCAGCGAGGCCCAACCGGGACAACCCCACACTCGCCACCCCCGCCGGCGGTGAATTCGGATTCAGCCACCTATTGCGTGGCTAAGTCCACGCTCGGCGCCGGCGACCCGCCGAGTGTGGACTTAACCCGCCTGGAACGTGTACATGCGGTCGGCGTCGATCCGCATGTACACCGGACCGCTGTCGAGGAACTTCTCCCAGTCCGGGCCATACCTCGGCACGTACACCTCGAGCAGCGTCTCGCGAAACCCGCCGGCGATCTTCACCGGCACCGCCCGCCCGTGCACGTTGACGGCGAACTCCTCGCGCGGGAGGTGCGTCGCGCTGACCTGCGGGCGGGCAAGCAGGTGGCGGTAGCGGACCGAGTCGGGCGCGGTGCCGAAATGAAAGGCGCCGCGATAGAAGATCCCGTCGAGCGGTCCAGCGATCGGGCGGCAGTCGGCGGTCACGGTGGCGACGACGAGCAGGCACATGCCGGTGAGGCGACCAGCCAGCGCCGCGGCGTCCACCCGCCGCTCGGGCGTCGTGATACTCCGCAGGTGCGGTCCGGCGCTCTCGTAGCTCCGATCGAGGAGTTGTTGGAGCGCGCGGATGTCGTCGGGCGTCTCGTGCACCGATCACCGAAGATACTGCCGGCATGATCCCGGGTGTCCCCACGACGATCCTCGTCGCCCCCGACTCCTTCAAGGGGACACTGTCCGCCGTCGAGGTCGCGGACGCGATCGGCCGCGGTCTCGAGGCCGCCGGCCGGCCGGTCGACCTCTGCCCGGTCGCCGACGGCGGCGAGGGGACGCTCGACGCGCTTGTCGACGCGGTTGGCGCCGAGTTGCGCACGGTGTCCGTGTCCGATCCGCTAGGACGGCCGATCGAGGCCGCCTTCGCGCTCGGCGACGGGGTCGCGGTGGTCGAGACGGCGGCGGCGAGCGGCCTGGGCCTTGTCGATCCCTCCGAGCGTGATCCGTTCGAGGCGAGCACATTCGGTACCGGGCAGCTGATCGTGGCGGCGATCGAGGCGGGCGCCGACCTCGTGTACCTGGGCGTCGGCGGGAGCGCCACCACCGACGGTGGCGCGGGCGCGATCCGCGCGATCCAGGAGGCAGGCGGCCTCGGCGGCGCACGCATCACGGTGCTCACCGATGTGCGCACGCCGTTCGAGCATGCGGCCCGGGTGTTCGGTCCGCAGAAGGGGGCCGGCGAGGATCAAGTCAGGCGCCTGACCAGGCGCCTGAACGACCAGGCCAGGCGAATGGCGCGTGACCCGCGCGGGGTCCCCATGACCGGCGCCGCGGGCGGGCTGTCCGGCGGGCTGTGGGGCGAGTTCGGAGCTCAGCTCGTGCCCGGCGCGCAGTTCGTGCTCGACGCGGTCGACTTCGACCGGCGCATGCGCGCCGCCCGTGCGGTCGTGACCGGGGAGGGGAAACTCGATCAGCAGAGCCTCGCCGGCAAGGTCGTCTCCGAGGTCTCGACGCGGGCGCGCCAGGCCGGCGTGCCCTGCCATGCGATCGTCGGGACGCGCGAGCTCGACTCGTTCGGCGTGCGCGTGCTCGACCTCCAGGCGGTGCTCGAGGCGAGTACCGCCTCGGCAGATAGGCGCAGCGGCGCGGCGGCTGGCTGAGCTGCTCTAGGGAGCTCTCGCCGCCGCCACAGGCCTGCTGTCGGTCAGGTGCCGGCCGCTAAGAACTGATTCGGCCGGCGCGCTTACCCGACTCATCGGCTCCGCGAGGCCGGACCTTGAGCGTTTTCTTAATGAGCGAACGCGGTGCGCTTGTCGATGTCCGGACCGGGCAGCGGCGCGTCCAGCGACTCGAAGAACTCGGTGATCTCGCGCAGATGCTCCAGCAGGTTGTCTGCCATCCCCATCGTCATGCCGGCTCGCACGACGATCCGCAGCACGCTCAGGTCCTGGCGGTTCTCGGGGAAGCTGTAGGCCGGCACGAGCCACCCGGCCTGGCGCAGTTTGTCGGAGACGTCGAACACGGTGTAATTGCTCACGTCCGGGTTCAGCGCGAACGCGAACACTGGAAGCTCCGTGCCTTCGGAGATCAGCTGGTAGGGACCCAGCTTTGCGATCTCGCCCGAGATATGGGTGGCCACGGTCTGCGCACCCTCCATGACCCGGCGGTACCCCTCGCGACCGAGGGTCGTGAACATGAAGTACTGCGCGACGACCTCGCTGCCCGGACGCGAGAAGTTCAGCGCGAACGTCGGCATGTGACCGCCCAGGTAGTTGACGTCGAACACCAGATCGCGCGGCAGCGCGTCCTCGTTGCGCCAGATCGCCCAACCGACTCCCGGGTAGACGAGGCCGTACTTGTGGCCCGAGGCGTTGATCGACTGCACGCGCGGGATCCGGAAGTCCCACTCGAGGTCGGGCTGGAGCGCCGGCGCGACGAAGCCCCCTGAGGCCGCGTCAACATGGACGGGCACGTAGCACCCGGTGTCCTCTTCGAGCTTGTCGAGCGCGGCCGCGATCTCCTTGACCGGCTCGTAGCTGCCGTCGAATGTAGAGCCGAGGATCGCCACGACGCCGATCGTGTTCTCGTCGCAGGCCGCCACCGCCTGTGGAGCCTCGAGGTGGAACCGGTTGCCCTCCATCGGCACCAGCTTGGGCTCCACGTCCCAGTAGCGGCAGAACTTCTCCCAGCAGACCTGGACGTTGGCGCCCATCACCATGTTGGGTCGGTCGGTCGGTTTGCCGGCCTTGCGCATCCGCTCCCGCCATCGCCACTTCAGTGCCATTCCGCCGAGCATCGCGGCCTCGCTCGACCCCGTCGTCGAGCAGCCCGTCGCCTGCTCATGCTCGGGCGAGTTCCACATCTCGGCGAGGATGCTCACGCACCGGGCCTCGAGCTCCGCCGTCTGCGGATACTCGTCCTTATCGATCATGTTCTTGTCCGCGGTCTCGGACATCAGCCTGGCCGCGATCGACGGCATGTACGTGGTCACGAACGTCGCCAGGTTCAAGCGCGCCTGGCCGTCGAGCAGCAGCTCGCTCGAGATCAGCTCGTACGCCATTTCGCTGTCGAGGCCGTTGTCGCCGATCTCGTGGATCGGTAGCGTCGCCGCCGCCGCCTCCATGCGCTTGACGGCTTCGGGATACTCCATGCGCGGGCGCTGCTTGGCTAGCGGCATCTAGGCTCCTTCATCGGCAGGGCTTGTACTGGGGATCATGCCCGAGCCGCCGTCCGCGCGTGGACGGGCGCTCACCACTACTCGCCCGGTGCCACCACTACTCCGCTGAGCGGTCTGGGGGCGGCCGGCACCCGAGCTCGATCAGGTAGCGGGCGAACGCGAGCCGGTCGCGATCGGGATGAAACGGCTCGCCGCCGTCCCGCAGCAGCGCCGCCACGCGCTCTAGGTCGTACAGCAGCGCCAGCTTGCCCGGCGGGTCGTCCCACTCGCCCGAGTCGTAGCGTTCGACCCACGCGGACAGGGCGGCCAGCGCCTCGACCTGCACCCGGTCCTCCCACCATCCGCTTCGCAGCGCCAGGCGGTAGCGAACTCGGAGCGCGCACACGTCCGACCACAGCCGCTCGAACCACATCCACCGCTCCCGCGGATACAGACCCTCGCCGCACAGCGGCCACCGTGGGGAGACCGGCTCCTCCCAGTCGTTCTCGGGCTCCTGCCAGTCGTCGGGCTCGGGCAAACTCATGACGCGTTCGCGAGCCGTCGCAGTCGCCGGTCCTCGAACCACAGCCGGAGGCGCAGCTGCGTCGGGGCGATGCGGCCATAGAGAAGCAACGCGTGTCGGTCGGGAAGCTGTCGCAGCGCCTCGGGCGCGATCAGCGGCCGGCGCCGGCGCGACGTCGAGCGCGTCGTCCCGCCTGCGCCCGTCGTATGCGTCCGGTCGCGCGCCTCCTCCTCGCCGGTCAGCCCGGCGAAATAGCGCAGGGTCTCGAGGTCGGCGACGCCGGGCAGCAGCATCCGGGCTCTGTGGCTGTTCACGACTGTCTCGGCTTGCTGTCCATATCGCGAGCGGGCCTGCGCGAGATCGTGGAAGATCGTGACCAGCTGGATGTTGTGGCTCGGCGCGGTCGACGCGATCTCGGCCAGGTTCGGCAAGCGGCGCGACGTTGCCCGCCTCGTCGAGACACAGGAGGAGAGGCCTGTCCAGGCGTCCACCCGCCAGCGTGGCGCGCTCGTACGCGCGGTCGACAACCTCGCCGAGCAGCGAGAGGAAGATCGGCCGCAGCAGCTTCGACGCCTTGGCGTCGCCGATCAGGTAGAGCGTGGCGGGGCCGTCGAGGAGGCGATCGGGCGTGATCTCGCACGAGCTGGCGGAGCGGACGACTCGCCCGAACCGGTACGCCCGGAGTAGCGTCTGCGCGGTCGCCTCGATCGAGGTCCGCGTCCGGTCCGCCTGGGACTCGAACGCGCGGACCCCATCGTAGGCGGCATGGCCGCCCTCGCCGGCGCACAACAGCGCTTGGTCGAGCTCACGGAGCCCCTGGCCGTGAATCCAACGCACCACGGTTTCCATGCCCGCCCCGCTGACCGCGGCGGCGTACAGCAGCGGCGCGAGCCGCTGCTCGGCGGCGACCGCCCAGAAGTCGCCTCCCTCCACGCTCCGGCGGTCGAGCTCGCCGGCGGACGCGAGGCGCCAGGCGACCTCGAGTGCGCCATCCCATGTGTGCGCGCGTTCGAGCGGCGACCACGTGTGAGCGTGGACGCCGGAGAGTCCGAACGGGTCGAACACGAACACCTCGCCAAGGGCGCGCCGGCGCGCGATCGTGGCCGCCGAGCAGGTCGGTCTTGATCGAGCTCGCGACCGCAGGACCTTCCCACTCGAGCAGTGCGGGGACCGCGATTCCGGCGGACTTGCCCGACTGCGGCGGACCGAACGCGATCAGTGCATGTCGGTGCTCGGCGCACAGCAGCCTCCCTCCGTGGCGCCCGATGACCAGCCGCCCCGCGCGGCGAGACCGCGCGAAGCTGTGCAGCGGGCGCAGCTCCGGCGTCCGCGCCCAGCGCGCCCCACCCGCGCCGCCCAGTCGTCCACCGACCCGACCGCCCAGTCGTCCACCGATCCGACCGCCCAGGGTGACAATCCCGGCGCCCGCGCCGGCCACAATAGCCAGCGCCGCGTAGAAGCCGCCGGCGCCGGGCAGATCCGGGCGGACGGCGGCGGGCCACGCGCCGGCGGGGTCCGACAGGCGGGAGGGCAGCCGGATCAGCACCCCGAGCAGCTGTCCGACCCCGACGCTCGGCCAGCCCGAGCCGAACACGGCCCCGGCGATCCCGCCCCACACCCATAGCGTCCCTGCGACCGCCGCCACCGCGCCGATCGCGGCGAGCACGGCGCCGTCGGAGATCCCCTCGCCGCCGCGCGAACTCATCCCCGCCCCAGTCTCTCGTCGCTCACCCGCATCCCGGTGTCGGTGTTCGTCAGCTTGGCCTCGAGTCGCGACCGGTAATGCTGGACCACGAACGAACGGCTGCCGACGCGCCACAGCGCCTGCCCCGCCGACAGCATCGAGATCAGCCGGGACTCGGTCTCGGACAGTCCGAGCAGCGAGCGCGTCAGGGGGATCTGGCTCTCGTCCTGGTGGTAGACGATCCGCGTCGAGGCATCGGCGATCAGGCCCTCGGCGATCCTCGCCGAGCGTGATCCGGCATCGCCGGCGGCTCGGAGGTCCGCGAGCTTGTGCAGCACGACGAGGTTCATCACGCCGAACTGCCTCGCGAGCTTGAAGTTCGACTGGAACCACTCGCCGAGGCCCGTGTGCTGGACGATCTTCCAGGACTCGTCGGCGACGTTGATGAGGCGGTCGCGGCCGGGCCGCTCGGCCATCCGCGCGAGCAGCGCGCTCATCCATGCGGTGGCGCACGCCATCAGGATGCCCACGGCCGGCGAATCCTTGACCGCGGCCAGATCGAGCACGAGCAGGCGCGCGTCGAGGTCGATACCCGGCGTCGTCGGGCCGTCGAACATCCCTCGCAAGGGGCCCTCGCAGAGATCCTGGATCGCAAGCGCCGCCCGACGCGCGTCGTGCGCCAGCCGGCCGCAGGTGGTGCGCAGGCGCGCCGCCATGTCCGCCACGGGGTCGAACAGGAGCCTCGCGATCTGCGGGAGCGTCGGCTCGGCCACGCCGCATACCCTCATCGCGTGTAGCGCCTCGCGGAGCGCGGCCGCCTCGATCTGGCTCAGTGGCCCGCCGACCGCGGTAGTCGTCACGGCGCGCAGAAGCTCCAGCTGGGCGTGCTCCTCCGGGCGCGAGGCCAGTGGGTTCAGCCGGATCCCGCCGCCGGGCTCGAGCGACACCGGCGTCACGCCGACCGCCGCGCACAACGGTCCGTACTCGCGCTTGACATCGAGCACGAGCGCGCGCCGGCCGAACAGCAGCATTCGCCACAGGAGCGTCTTGACCAGCGCGCTCTTGCCCTGCCCGAGCTTGCCGAGCACGATCGCGTTCGGGTCATCGAGCGTCCCATCGCCGTACAGGACCCACGGGTCGTAACAGAACGCGCCGCCACTCGAGTCGCGGCCGACGAACACGCCACGGCCGCCCAGGCCGCCGGTGCTGACGAACGGGTAGATCGCCTGGGCGTGGCGGGTCGTGCACCGGTGGCCGGGCCGCTCCGCGGTCATCGCAGCCCTCGACACAGCGGCAAGCGTGAACGCGAACGCCTCGGCCTGCTGGCCGTACATCCGGTGCAGCTCGAGACGGGCGCGGGCGGCCTGCCCATGAATCTCCGCGCAGGCGTGGCGCAGATCGTCGCGGTCACGTCCCGAGACCGTCACGAACCCCGCCAGCCGGACCTCGGCGTGCCCGGCGGCGAGCTCGGCCTCCCGCCGCATCGCCGCCTCCTGGGCCTGGCGCTGACGGGCGGTCTCGGCCTGTCCGAAGCGGTGGCGCAGCTCGCGGTCGGCGCGGTCCCGGGTGACCGCGGCCTCCGCATCCCTGGTCGAGCGCTCGGGAGCGATCGGCTCGAACGTGACCGCGACCGTCCGGACGACGTTCGAGCGCCCGAGCAGCGCGTCCATGAACATCGGCGAGACGTCGACCCGCGGCCATCCCCCGATCCAGAAGGTCGCGTGCATGGCGCCGTCGCTGCGGTAATGCTCCCAGTGCTCGCGCGCGCCAAGCGGCCACGCGTTGGCCTCGGCGAGGCCGTCCCGTCCCGGCTCGGCGGCCTCGAGCGCCGCGAGCTCTGCGCGGGCGTAGGGATCGAAGGCCGTCCTCAGGGTCCGCGCCACCTGTCCGCCCCCGAGCGCGCCGAGCACGGTTAACTCGGCCGCCTCGAGCCCCTGCGCGACCCGCTCGGTCTGCTCGACCAGCGCTCTTGCCGCCGGCTGCGTGTCCGGCGACCCGGCGGGCATCGACCTGGACCGCGATCAGGACCTCGTGCTCCTGGGTGGCCTTCGTCGTCGTGCCGATCAGCTCGAGGTAGGACTCGATCATCGGCGTTCCCCGCAGCGGGACGCCCGGATCCCGTTCGTCGTGGAGCCACCGCGCGAGCTCGTCCCCCTGGGCGGGGGCGGTCCGCTCGATCCACTGGATCCTCCTGACCGAGCCTGCGGCGGCGCCGGCGAGGACGAGGCCCCAGCCCGCCAGGCGCCGTTCCTGCGCCTCGGCGTCGAGCAGCGAGAACGCCAGCACGCGGCAGGCGATGACCGCGGTCAGCCGGCGGCCTCGAAGTTCGTTGAGGACCCCGATCGGGCGGTCGCGGTACGGGGCGTCGATGATGCGGACGCCCTTGAGTGCGGCGGGAGCATCCGGGCGGGGATGGGTGAGCAATCGTCGCAGCGGCCAGGCGTGCTCGGCCGCGTGCATCCCGTCGGCGGGGGCGCTCGAGCGGAAGCGCAGCCGTCCCAGCGCGCGCCGAATGCCGAACGAGACGACGACCGGGAACCATTCGTCGGTGGTGCGGCGGCCGACCGGCGCGAACGCGACGACCAGCGAGGCGGCGAGGAGCAGGATGCCGAGAAACGCTCCGGCGGCCGTCGGTGCGCGGTCGAGCACGACGATCGCCGTCACCGCCCCGGCACCCACCGCGACCGCCTGGCCGCCGCGGATCTGCCCGAGGATGCCGCGCCGCTCGAGTGGCCCGAAGCGGTAGGTGAGCCGCTCGTCGCTCACGAAGCGTCCTCGGTGCGGCGACGCCGGCGTCGAGCCAACGCCGCCCGGCCCGAGCTCGAGCTCGGGCATCGCGGCCCAGTCGAAGCCGGGGTCGGGGGGCGACTCGTCGCCGGTGGGCTCGTCGCCGGGCGGCTCGTCGCCACCGTCATTGGATCCGCCGTCAAGACCACCGCCGTGCGGGCCACCCGGGTCCGTCCCTCCATCCGAGGGCGCGGGCGCTGAACCCCGGGGCGGAGTCGGCGCCCGGTCCTCGGCCGCACGTCTCATCGCTGCCGTGGCGAATGCGCTCCAGTCGTCGGCGCGCGCCCCGGCGGCGTCAAGGGCCGCGTGAGCGGGCCGAAGCTCGGTCCGCAGCGCGCCGGCGGCCCCGGTCGCCAGCTCCGCGAGCGGCACCAAACGCAGCATCGCCCACGGCGAGAACGTCGCGAGCGTGACCAGCACGGCTCCGGCCATGATCCCGCCGATGCTCGCGTGGCCGGCGCTCGTGCTGATCGCGGCGCCGCCGAGCGACAGGACCGCCACGATCGCGAACTTCGACAGGATCAGCGCCACCAGCAGCTCGACCGCGCGGACGGCCCAGATGCGGCGCGCCGGCCAAACCATCGCGGCGAACGCGAGCGGCAGCATCAGCACGATCACGTACACGGCCGCCTCCCGCATCAGCAGCTCTACCCACAGCGCGAACGCCGCGGCGATCATGAACAGGCCCACGAGGAAGGCGAGGAACGGGGACTGTGTGAACGCGGTCAACCCGGCCACTACGACGGCCGCGTTCGCGAGGAAGTGGGCGCTCTCGTTGCCGGCGGCCGAGGAGATGAATGCGCACAGTTGATCCGAGGCGGCGAGCAGCAGCGTCGTCACCGGCGCTGCGATAGCGACGGCGAGCATCGCCAGCGGCAGATAGCCGAGCGCGGCCCTGGCCAGCAGCGCGAGGTCGGATCGGATCAGCGCCTGCACTGCGGCCGCGAACAGGAATGGCAACGTCAGCACGGCCCCGATCGCCGCCATGCGCCAGTAGGTCGAGGAGAACCAGGTCGTGTGGAGCTGAGGAGCGGTGGTCTGGCCGATCGCCGACGCGGCCTCCTTCAAGACGACGGCTCCACCGAGAACCCAAGCTCCGATCGCCGCGATGCCGAGCGCGGTGCTCGCCGTCGAGGCGACCGCCTGGGCGGCGCCACCCACTGCGGTGTTGACCGCGCCGCCGACGTTCCCGGTGATCAGCTGCTTGCCGCCCTGAAGCAGCCGCCCGCCGTTCGAGATGGTCTCGCATCCCGATGCCGTCGGCCCACCCAGTACCCCGGTGGCACCGCACACCGGGTTGTCCGGGCTGACCGCGGCCGCCGCCGACCCGACCGTGAACGCGGACGCGGACGCGGACGCGCAGGCGACGATGACGAGGCCGATCGCGGCAATGCTCGCCGATCGCCTCATTTCGCGGTCGTCCCCAGGTGCTGGAAGAAGTTCACGAGCCCCGGACCCGACCCGATCACGAGCGCCGAAGCCGCCGAGACGACCGCGGCCATCCGACCGCGGGCGGCGTAGTGGGGGTTGTGCGCGTGCGAAGCAAGCGCCCACAGCGCGGCGCCCACGAACGCCCCGATCAAAGCGATCGCGAGCGCCCACGCCTCGGCGCCGTTCACGAGCTGCTGCAACACGTTGCTCCCCGGAAGGCCGGTCGGGTCGGGTTTGGCGGTGACGTCGGCCAGCAACTGCAACATCTCTAACCCCTTTCAGTCTAATTGAGCCAATTGAGTCCAAATGCACCCTAGCAATACTAATTGGCTCCTGCTAGTCTCACCCGCCTCAATTTCGTCTCAATTAGACTGAATATGACCCTCATAGAACAAACGCCGCCCAGTGGCGTCGGCGACGTCGGGGAGCTGTATGCATCGCTCGCGCGCCGGCTCGAGCAGATCGTGCGGCTCGACGTCCGGGCGTCCGACGCCGTGATCGAGGACGCCTGTCAGTTCGCCTGGTGCCGGCTGCTCCACCACAGCCACCGGGTTCATCGCGAGACGGTCATGGCTTGGCTGGCCCGGACCGCCGTCCACGAGGCGTTGAAGCTCCTCCGCCGCGACCGGCGTGAGCTCTCGCTGAGCGTTGCGCTCGGGGACGGCGACGAGCCGGCGTGGGCAATCGACCCGGTGACACCCCAGCAGCTACTGGAGTGCCGCGAGCGGATAGGTCAGTCGCGGGGGCTGCCGCCACGACAGCAGCGTGTCGTGTGGCTACATGCCTTCGGGCTTAGCTACGCCGAGATGGCGGCGCACGAAGGCTGTACGCGCCGGACGGTGGAACGCCAGCTTCTGCGCGCCAGGACAGCGCTCAGAGGTCAGAGTCCCGAGCTCGGCTGAGTCGTCATCGCGCGCGGCCGCGCTTGCGTCGGCGCTTCTCCGCTTGGCTCAGCTTGCGCGGCTTCGGCCGTGGCTTGGAGCCTGCCCGCCGCCCCTCGGCGTCGATCGAAGCGGCGAGGCGGTGGCCCTTCGGGGCGTGTCTCCGCGCGTCGCGCCAAATGAAGAAGGAGATCCCGCCGAGCACGACGATCGCCCCGATCGCGATGAAGATCGCCGAGTTCCCGCTGAGCCCGCTGCCGCTGCCCCCGGTTGGCGTCGTCTGGATCGTGGGGGCGGCGGTCGTCGTGGTCGGCGTCGAGACCGACGGCTGCGGGAATCCCGGGGATAGCGGACTTGTTGTCTGGGCGCCGGCCACCGACGGCAGCGCGAGCGCCGCCCCCACGAGGAGCGCCGGCACGATCCGGACCGCGGCTCTCAACATCCGGCCTTCGGGCTCGTCGATGAATAATCACTTGTTGACGCGTCCGAATGAGCGTCGCATGGCTGCGTCCTCGGGGCTTGACGTAGCGCCGCTACGCCTTCGCCCCTGCGTCCTTGCCATGCTCGCTCCTCGGACGCCTCAACTGCGCGCTGATTCATCGACGAACCCTTTATGCGAGCGGCTTTTCCATCGCCGGCGTCTCGGGCGCGTCGACGTACGGCTGCTCGTCCTCGACGTCTTCCTCGTGGTACACGCTCTCGGCGTTGACCGCCCAGATGTCGTGGTGCGACCCCCTCAGGATGTTGTCCACGGCGCGCATGGCGGTGAGCATGGAATGGTCTGAGTTGTTGTACCGGTGCAGCCCGTTGCGTCCGACCTGAGTCAGGTTCGGGATCCGATCGAGCCACCCGCGGATCGTCTTCACCCGCTCGGCGTACTCGGCGTCGTACATCGGATATGCCTTGTGCACGCGCACGACGAAGCCCATCTTCACCTTGTCGGCCCGCGCTAGGCCGAGCTGCTGAATCTCGCGCGTCGCCATCGCCACGAGCTTGTCGTCGTCCATGCTCCAGAGCTCATCCCCCTCGAAGCAGAAGTACTCCATGCCGATCGACGCGTCCTTGTCGTTGGGGACCATGAAGGGGCTCCACGAGCGGAAATTCTGGATTCGCCCAACCTTCACCGACGGGTCGTGGATGTAGATCCAGTTGTCGGGGAACACGTCCTCGTTCTCGATCACGAGCAGCACCGTGAGGAAGTCGCGGTAGCGCAGCCCGCGCGCCGCGTCCCGGACCTCGCCTGGCGCCTCGGGCTCGGCGATCCCAACCGTCGTGCGCAGCGGCAGAGACGAGATCACGTACGAGGGCGTCAGCGTCTCCCCGCCCGCGATGACCTCGGCCACGCGGTCGCCGTCGAAGCGGATCCGCGTCACCGGCGCGTTCAGACGGACCTCGCCACCGTGGGCGCGAATCTCGTCGCGCATCTTCTCCCACATCTGTCCTGGTCCATAGCGCGGGTAGTTGAACTCCGAGATCAGCGACTTGATCTGGTTGCCCCTGTTGCCGAAGAAGGCGTTCTTGGCTGCGGCGAAGAACGACAGCCCCTTGATCCGCTGCGCCGCCCACTCGCCCCGGATCTCGGACGTCGAGACCCCCCACACCTTCTCCGTGTAGGACTTGAAGAACTGGTTGAAGAGCCAGCGGCCGAAGCGGTTGGTGACCCACTGCTCGAACGTGTCCTCGCGCCCTTTGGGCGTAACCGCGGCCCACATGTAGGAGACGAGCGCCTTGGTCAGGTCGACCGGCCCGAGCTTCTTGATCACGTCCATCCCCTGCAGCGGATATTCGAGGAACTTATGGTTCCAGTAGATCCGGCTCTGGCGCGGCCGCCTGAGAAACTCGTCCGCGAGGATCTCGTGCCAGAGGGCGTCGACCTCCTTGGCCTTGGTGAAGAAGCGATGGCCGCCGAGGTCGAAGCGGTAGCCCTCCCTCACATCGGTCCGCGCGATGCCGCCGACCTGATCGGTCGACTCGAGCACGATCACGGGCTTGCCCTGCTTTGCCAGCAGGTACCCGGCCGTGAGCCCCGCGGGGCCGCCTCCGAGCGCCACCACCGGACGCTCGGGCGTGATGTCCGAGCCCGCAGCGGGTGAGACCGTGGGGTTGGGAGTCGAATCAGTCATGAAGCCTTTTCGTAGAGCACGGCGCTGTAGGCAAGGATGCTGGCGCCACGGTAGTTGTGCGGCGCCGTGGCTATCTGTTTGAGCACTCCGCTGTTGACGTCGTCCTGGAGGATCTGGCCCAGCTCCGCGGCACGGCGGCGGGCCAGTCGCGTCCAGGGCGCCTTCCAGTTGGTCGAGCCCTCGGTCAGCGGTCGCACGTACAGCAACTGCTGGCCGGGCTTGAGGCTAGCAACCAGCGGATCCAGCTTCGCCGCGGGTTGGGCGCTTTGCAGCCGCTTCAGCGCGTCGACCCAGTCCATATAGCTCGGGTCCTTCACCGGGCCGAGCGAGGTCGCGTACTGGAGGCCCGCCGGTAGGTAGTACCAGGCGAGCGGCGTGGAGTCAGGCTGGGCGTTCACGACCAGATCGCCCTTGTGCAGAAGCGGCGTCATCTCGCCGCTGATGTCGCGCATGTCGCTCTTGAACTGCGGCGAATACGACGACAGGTGCACCACGAACACGACGCACAGCGCGATCGCCACCAGGCCGACGATGCCCGAGCGGGCGGCGCCCCAGGCCGCCAGTAGCAGGATTCCCGCGAGGATCGGGGCCATGTATCGGGCGACGAACGCCGGCGTAATCTGCGAGGCCAGCCAGGCCACGATCAGCGTGCCGGCGATCAGCACGATCAGCGACCACATCACGGTCCCGTCGCGACTGCGGCGGTAGCGCTTGGTGAACAGGGGGGCGAGCCCGATGACGATCGCCACCAGCAAGGCCACCGTGATGCGGTCGCTGCCGAGCAGGTCGCGCGACAGCAGGACCGGGACGCCGAAGCGGATCGTCGGCGCCCACGGGGCGCCCGTGTGGGTGGCCTGGTAGATGAAGTTCGGCAGCCAGGGCAGGAACAGGATGCCGGCGCCGACGTAAGCCATCACCGCGTCCTTGACGATCCCCCGGCGGTCGTCGCTGACGCGCCATATCGGGATCAGCGCCAGCACCGTTCCGACGCCGAAGAAGATGCCCCAGCCGTGCGTGTACAGCATCAGTGCCTGGCAAATCGCGAACATGATCAGGTAGCCCCGGCGCCGGTAGACGAACGCGTGCAGGAACGCCGCCGTCTCGAGAATCCCGAGCAACGCCATCAGCTCGTACATCCGTGTCTCGGTGGCGTACGCGGTCAGGAACGTGCTGAACGCGAACAGCACCGCCGCGTACAGGCCCGCGCGCCGCCCGAACAGGCTCCAGGCGGCCCAGGTGCCCGCCGGAATGCACAGGAGCCCGAACACGACCGACAGCGAGTGCGTCGCCGTCTCGCTGGCGCCGAACACGCTCATCCACACGTGCAACAGCAAGTAGAACAGCGGCGGCGACCCGTCGTGACGGAGAACCCCGGGAATCGCGCTCAGCGAGTGCGAGGCGATCCCGGTCGTGATCGCCTCGTCCTCCCAGAACTGCCCCGTGACGTACTTGGTACGGAGGTACGCGGAGATCGCCGTGAGGACTACCAGGATCGCCGCCGTGCTCGCCCAGACCGGCACGCGCTGGAGCAGCTTCGGCTCGCGTACGTCGAGAACTCGGGGGATCCCGCGCGGAGGGGCGCTGACGGCCATTCGCTAGCCGGTCACCTTACTGGCGCACGTCGAGAACACCCGGAACGTTCGCACGTGCGCGATCAGCTTGTAATTGGCGCCCGCGTGCTCCCAAGCGATGATCTGCGCCGGCGTCGGCAGCAGCGTCGACTTCGACTGCGCGCGAGTCTGGAGGATCACGGCCGGCCACGGCGGCCCGGCGAGTTGGCTGGGCTCCGCCTCGACCCGCAGCGTGCGGACGCCGAGCGTCCACGCGACCATCGGGACCTGGAAGCCCTCTGTCATCACCGGCCCGCATTTGAGGAGCGCGTTGGCGCCGCCGGCCTCGCGTACGGCGGCGTTCAGGTCCTCGCGCAGATGTGCCTGGTAGACGAGCGCGTGGTGGGTACGCGGGAGGCTGATGATGTTCGTGCCGATCCACGGTGGCACCGCGAGGAAGAGCGCGACTGCGACGACGAGGCCGACACCGACGGTGAACGCCGGGGCGGTCAGCCGCCGGGCAGCTGAGCCAAGCACGCCAGCCAGGCGGCGAATCCAATCGGCGAGCGCGCGCGAGAACCAGCCCCAGGCGACCCCTCCGGCGATCGCGACCGGCGCGGTGCCGAGGACCAGGTATCGGTTGTTGCCCGAGAAGCCGGCCTGCGTCTCGAAGGCAATGCCCAGCCACCAAACCAAGCCGAACAGCCCGAGCCCGAGCAGCCACGCCCGCGCCACGATGCCCCGGTCGACGGACCCGCTGTGGCGCCACCACGACGCGCGAGTCCGCCACAGGCCGAACGCGGCGACGAACAGCGCGATGATGCCCGGGATCTTGACCCGGTTGAGTACGGTCGGCCAAGCCTCCTTCTTGAACACCGTGCAGACTGGGCACTTCGCGAATGCGGCGCTGTTCGAGCGAGGGTGCTGGGCGCGCGTGACGCCCCGTAGGAGGTGTCCGGAGCCCCACAGCTCAGGGAGGAACCAGAGCACCGGGATCAGCGCGAACAGGCCCACGACGAGCTTGCGCGCGCCCGGATCGCGCCAGAACAGATAGAGGCCGTACGGGCCCCAGAAGAACCACAGCTCAGGACGGTCGAGAGCGGCGAAGAAGCCGAACACGAACGCGCGCTGGCGCGCCCCGTCCATGTAGCTGTCGACCGCGATCAGCGCGAACGCGGTGGCGAAGCCCTCCGAGTAACCGAGCGCGTTGTCGGAGATGAACCCGCCCGAGTTCACGAGGCTGCCGGCGGCGATCACGCCGGCGATCAGCGGCGCGACTAGCCGCATCCAACGCTGCGCGCCACCCGGCTCGGCAATGCCGGCGACGAGATCGCGAGTCAGTCGCCAGGCGAGCTTGAACACCATCGCCACCGACATCACCGCGCCCGCACGCGCAACGATCAGCCACAGATCGGGCTGAGCCTTGCCGAACAACGCGAAAGCCGTCGTGAACAGCATCGGCAGCGGCTTCCAGGACGGGCCGCCGGTGGTGTGGAGGTCAAGGTGGATGATCTCGTGTCCCCACACGAGCCAGGCCCACGGGTCGTAGCTCGGGGTCGACGGGATCAGCAGTGACAGCGCGGCGATGATGAGCGCGGCGACGCCCAACCCGAGGTAGAGCCGGGGGCCGGACAGTCGGGTTGCCAGCGCGCGTGCTCGCGCCGTGACATCGGTCGACGGCGCCGGCGCAGTCAGCTCAGCAGTTGGAACGGACAAAGGGACCGGGAAAATCTGATTGTTGCCGCGCTTGCCAAGTTACGCACGGCAGCGGCAGACGCATTCGTGAGCCTGCGCACCGGGCGCCGGCGTCCCGCGGCATTCTAGTCGGCGCCTAACCCTGCACGCCCTGAGCCAGACAGTCCTCGATACCGGTCAACTCCGAGTCCGAGGCCTGGTTGGGGTACAGCAGGGCGGTGCCGATCACCTCGGCGGCCTGCGCGGTCCCGTCGATCTGCCGCGCCTGAGCCGCGCCCGCGGTGGGCGTGAACACGATCGTCGGGCCGGTCGGTGCCGGACCGACCTGGAGCTTCGTGGGGCTGAGGACCTGGACCGCGAGGTGGTCGTCATCGCGCAGGCAGTCGAGATGGTTGTGCATGTCGGTCAGTGGGCTGTCGATCTTGCCGTGGCTGGCCAGCGTCGTCGAGCCGGCGGCAGCGGTCGGCTGGACCTTTACCGCGCCACCGCAACCGGCCAGCGCCAGCAACAGGGCGCCGACGGCCGACCCTAGGGCCGCGCGGCGAGCGGTTGGAAGCTTCTTAGAGGACATGCGCCAGACAAAGGTAGAGGATCATTCTGACCGTGCTCGTGTACGGAGCCCTCAGTGGGCCGCTGCCGGAGATCGGGATCGTCGTGGCCGCGGCGCTCGCGGCCGTGGTCATGCTGCATCCCGACGTGCGGGTCCAGGCCCTCGCGACGCTGGGGGCGCTCGTGCTCGCCCCGGTCCTGCTTCTCGCTGACATCTGGCATTCCCCGCAGCTGCACATCGTCCATCACCATCCGTTGTGGGCCGGGGCGGGCGCGGTGATCGCGGTGGCGGTGGTGGTGGCGGCGGGGCTCGCGATCGTCCGGTGGCCGCAACTGCTCGCGTGCGCGGTGATCGTGGCCCTCCCGTTCCGAATCCCGATCGAGGCCGGCGGCGTCACCTCGAACCTGCTCGTGCCGCTCTACTTCGTGGTGGCTGCCGGGTCAGTCGCGTTCATCGTCACGGGTCTCCGGGGAAGGTCTCCGCCGAGCAGCGGACCGCCGCCCGCCGGCAATGGACCGGCCGCCGGCAACGCCGCGCCGCCCGCCGGCAATGGACCGGCCGCCGGCAACGCCACGCCGGCCGCCGACTCCCGGCTGCCCGCCCGGCACGGGCCCGCCCGGTGGCTCGAGTGGCTGCTGGCGGGATACGTCGTCCTGTATGCGCTCCAGGCTGCCTACTCGCCGAAGTTCACGACCGCGTTGCAGCAGGTCGTGTTCTTCTACGTGCCGTTCGCGCTCGCCTACTGCCTGCTGCGCAGGCTCGACTGGACTCAGCGGCTGACCCGGACCTGCCTGGCGCTCGTCGCCGGGCTCGCCGTGGTGTTCGCGCTGGTCGGGTTCGTCGAGTACGAGACCAAGACGATCTTCCTGAACCCCAAGCTGATCGCCGCCAACCAGGTGCACGCGTACTTCACGGTCAACTCGGTGTTCTTCGATCCGAACATCTTCGGCCGGTTCCTCGCGCTGGTGATGATCCTGCTGGGCGCGGTGATCCTGTATGCGCGCCGGCAACGCACGCAGGTGCTGACGATTGTCGTGCTCGCGATCCTGTGGGCGGCACTCGTGCTGACGCTGTCGCGCTCGTCCCTCGGCGCGCTGCTCGTCGGTCTGGGGGCGCTAGCGGCGCTTCGATGGAGGGTCGGGAGGGCCGTGTTCATCGCCGCGGGCGTCGTCGCCATCGCGGCCGCGGCGATCGCTGCCTCTCCGACGACGTTCGGGCTGAACCAGGGCTTGAACGGGGCTTCGAGCGGCCGTCCGGGTCTGGTCTCGGGCGGGATCGATCTGTTCGCGGCACGCCCGCTCTGGGGATACGGATCGGGGTCGTTCGAGACCGAGTACAGCGCGCACCATCATCAGATCGGCCAGACGCTGTCGGCCTCGCACACGATCCCGATCACGATCGCGGCCGAGCAAGGGCTGATCGGGGAGCTCGTCTATATCGCGCTCGTGCTCGCCGCGCTCGTCGTGCTGGTCCGGCGGTGCCGCGCCCAGCCGGCGCGAGTCGCGGTTGCGGCGGCGTTCATCGCCCTGCTGTTCCACACCCTCTTGTACGCCGACTTCCTCGAGGACCCGATCACGTGGACGCTCCTGGCGATCGGGGCGGCCCTCGCGGTGCGGCCTCCGGCGGACTCGGCCGGGAGGGAAAATGAGCTCGCCGCTGGCGAGCGCGAGCTTCAGCAACAGCTCGCGTAGCCGAGCGCGCTCCTCCTAGATCCGGCTCGAAAAAGCGAACTGTGGGGGCGCTTTCTCGAGCCCGTTCCCCCAAAAGGGCGCGGCTACTGCCGCTGCTGGACCCCGAGGGCGTAGTGCTGGATGTCGTTGTCGAGGGCGGCTTCGGACTGGTACTGGCCGGTGTGGACAAACATGACCTCGCCCGCGGGGTTCAAGAAGATGGTGGTCGGGAAGCCCTCGAGGACCGCCAGCGACGACAGGTCGCTCGACGCGACCGGATAGCTCGGATAGCTGACGGGGTGCCCCGCGAGGAACGAGCGCGCGTCGCCGGTCGAGTCGTTCGTGTCGGCGCCGATGAACGCGACCTTGCGGCCGTACTGCGCCGAAGCCGCCGCCAACAGCGGGAACTCCTCTCGGCACGGCGGGCACCACGCGGCCCATGCGTTGAGCACGACCGGATAGCCGCGTAGCGAACTGAGGCGGTCGGACAGCGTGCCGCCCGAGGTGATGAGCTGGCCGGCCTGCGCGTGGAGCGACGCGAGCGACCCCGGCGAGCCGGCCAGCACGCGCCGCGCGTCCGCGGCGCTCGGCGCCGCGACCTTCGGGACCGCGCTCGCGGGGACGGTCCGGTTCATCAGGAAGTACAGGTCGTCGAGGGCCTGCGTCGGGGTCCACGGGAACTGCGGATGCTGGAGGTTCTGAACTCCCTGATCGCTCAGCAGTTTCTTCAGCGCCGGTTCCAGTTGTCCGTCGACGTCGGCCATCCCCTCGTCGACGATGCGCTCCTGCCCGGCCGGATCGATGAAGAAGATCGCGTCGGTGTGCTGGACGTCAAACGTCTCGGGCTTGTGGGTGAGCCAGTCGACGTCGGGCGGCTTGCCCTGCCGTACGCGGGTGTAGTAGACCCCGAAGAACTTCCACAGCCGCTTGATCTCCGACTGGGTGCCCGTGAGCATCTCGAAGTCGGCGCCGGTCAGCTTCTCGTACGCGCGCAACCGGTACGGGCTGTCGCGCCACGGATCGACGGTCGCCTCGGCGATGACCACCTGCTTGGACAGGCCAGCGAGGCGCACGTCGTTGACCAGTTCCATCAGGGCCCCCGTGGTCAGCGGGCAGACCTCGTGGCAGAGGGTCATCGAGGGGGCGAGGATCACCCACTTTCCCCGCCATTGGCTCAGCGAGAACGGCGTGCCGTGCTCGTCGATCAGCGGTACCGACGGGACCGGGCGAGGCTTCTGGAGTTGGGTCCCGATCGCCAGCGGAGCGGGCACCTCCGCGCTCGCGGTGGGGGCCGGTTTGATGTCGAGCCGGGCCAGCAGCGCCAGCACCACCAGCAGCGCCAGTACGGCCACCATCCCAATCAACGAAATCAGGCGAAGTCGGCGAAGCGACACGTCTTGCGCACAGTAATACGTGCTGTGTTTGATCTCGGTTTGGACGGTCGCCGGCGCTGACGGTTGGCGTCCAGACTTCGCCCCGAGGGCGCCGGCGCACTCCACGTCCGTTCGTTCGGGCAGCACGCTGACGCCGGGGGTGACATCCCGGGCCGTTCTCGGTAGGATCGACGGCCGTGACTTGGGGACTCATCTGGTTGATGTTCGCCCTGAAGATCCCTCTCGCCGGACTGATCTACATCGTCTGGTGGGCGATCAAGCAAGAGCCCGACGAGACGTCGTCGCACGACGACGACGGCGGGATCAAGCGGTATCCGCCGCACCCGCGCAAGCCGTTCCCACGCCACCCCCGCCGGGGTCCGCACGGCGACCCAGCGCCGCCCTCGCCGGCGCGAGTGCGGACGGTCCGAGCGCGGACGCGCACGGTCGAGCGGTAGAGCCGCCCCGCAAGACCTGCAAAACGCGCCAACCGAGCGCCGCGCGGGCGACCGTGGCCGATCGCGCATGCTCCACACGCATCACACGCCACGACCCGGCCGGACCGTGCCGAATGGCGTGATATGCAGGTAGTTTTGGCCCCATGCCGGCGCGCACGCTCGGCAGCCGTCCTCCGGCAGGCCGAACCGCAATCCCCCGGCGCCCCCGCCATCCCCGCTCGCTGACAGACTTTCGACGATGAGCGCGCTGGTGTCTGTCCTGTCCGACGCGACGATCCTCGAGCTGGTGAACGACGGCCGGATCAGAATCGAGCCCTGGGATCCGGGCCTGGTCCAGCCGGCGAGCGTCGATCTGCGCCTCGGCGACTCGTTCCGCGTGTTCCACAATCACCGCGCGTCGGCGATCGACCTGCGCGAGCCGCCCGCGGGCCTGACCGAGGAGGTCGTGCTAGGCCCGGACGAGTCGTTCGTGATCCACCCCGGCGAGTTCTGCCTCGGTCGCACGCTCGAGTGGGTCGAGCTGCCCGACGACATCGTCGCCCGCATCGAGGGCAAGAGCAGCATTGGCCGACTCGGGCTGATCGTCCACGCCACCGCCGGCTTCTGCGACCCCGGCTGGAAGGGCACGCTGACGCTCGAGCTCAACAACCTGACCCGAATTCCGATCAAGCTCTACCCGGGGCTGCCGATCGCGCAGCTGTCGTTCATGGCCCTCGACAGGCCGGCGCTTCGGCCCTACGGCAGCCCCGAGCTCGGCAGCCATTACCAGGGCCAACGCGCCGCCACCGAGAGCCGCTACGAGGGCAGGCGCGCCGGCGCCACACCCCCCAGCCGCATCGAGTAGGCTCGCGCCCGTGGTGACGCTGATCTTTGCCGCCGGCGAGCCTTCGAAGGTTCCGTTCTACATCGCCGGGGGGCTGCTCGTGATCTGGGCGCTCGCTCTCGCCGCCGTCGGTCTCACGCGCCCGGCTTTCCCGGGCAGCGAGCGCGGTGCGCGCGGCGTGATGGCGGTCAGCTTCGTGCTGATGGTCGCCGCAATGGCGACCGCCGTCCTCACGAGCGCCTTCCCGAAGTAGCCTTCGCCGCGGAACCCCACACGCGGCGACCGACCGCCCCCGCGACCAACCACCGACCGCCCCGAACCAGACGTCGTTCGTACACGGTCAGGGCTAGCGTTCGCTCCGCGCTGCGCGGGTACTAAATTGATTGTTGGTATTCCGCTCGGCTACGGCCCGGAACAACCGCCCCCGGCCATACCGCGCGAGAGGAGCGCCATGACCACTGAGACACAGCAACAAGACGGCGCCGGCGCAGCGACGGCGGCAGAGACCCTGACCGTTACCGACAACCGTACCGGGAAGCAGTACGAGATTCCGATCGAGGACGGAACGATCCGCGCCACCGAACTTCGGAAGATCAAGACCGACGAAGACGACTTTGGCCTGATGAGCTACGACCCCGCCTACATGGCGACTGCGTCGTGCCGGTCCGCGATCACTTACATCGACGGCGAGAAGGGGATCCTCGAGTACCGCGGGTATCCGATCGAGCAGCTCGCGGAGCAGTCGAGCTACCTCGAGGTCGCCTACCTCCTGGTCCACGGCGAGCTTCCGTCTCAAGAGCAGCTCGACGAGTGGACCCACCAGATCACGATCCACACGTTCGTACACGAGAACGTCAAGGAGTTCATGCAGGGCTTCCGCTACGACGCCCATCCGATGGGGATGCTGCTTGCCTCGGTCGGAGCCCTGTCAACGTTCTATCCCGAGGCGAGCTCGATCAAGGACGAGGAGATCCGCTACATCCAGGTGATCCGGCTGCTGGCCAAGATGCCGACGCTGGCGGCGTTCTCGTTCCGCCACAACCAGGGCAAGCCGTACGTGTATCCGGATAACGAGCTGTCGTATCCCGGCAACTTCCTCTCGATGATCTACAAGATGACCGAGATCCGCTACGAGCCGGACCCGCGCCTCGAGCACGCGCTCGACGTGCTGTTCATCCTCCACGCCGACCACGAGCAGAACTGCTCGACCAGCGCGGTGCGGAGCGTGGGCTCGTCCCAGGTCGACCCGTACTCCGCGGTCGCCGCGGGCGTGGCCGCCCTGTACGGACCGCTCCACGGGGGCGCGAACGAGGCCGCGCTGCGGATGCTGCGCCGGATCGAGAGCAAGGACAACATTCCCGACTTCATCAAGGGCGTGAAGAACGGCGACGAGCGGCTGATGGGCTTCGGCCACCGGGTCTACAAGAACTACGACCCGCGCGCGAAGATCATCAAGAAGGCCGTCGACGACGTGCTCGAGGTCACCGGGACCAACCCGCTCCTCGACATCGCGCTCGAGCTCGAGAAGATCGCGCTCGAGGACGAGTACTTCATCAACCGCAAGCTCTATCCGAACGTCGACTTCTACTCGGGCCTGATCTACGAGGCACTCGGGATGCCGATGGAGATGTTCCCGGTCCTGTTCGCGATCGGGCGCACCAGCGGCTGGATCGCGCAGTGGCTCGAGATGATCGACGACTCAGAGCAGAAGATCGCGCGGCCGCGCCAGATCTATACCGGCTCGCGCGGCCGGGACTACGTCCCGATGAACCAGCGGTAGAGCACGTCGCCAACCGAGACCTGGACGCTGACGGTCCGCGCCGGCGCGCGCGTCGAGCACGTGAGGTTCGACGCGCTCGAGCCGGCGCTCGACGCGCTCAAGGCCCGAGTTGACGTACTCGCCGACGACGCCTCGCGCCGTCCCCAGAAAACCGAGCTGAAGCGCTATTCACCCGCGGATCAGGTCGTGGCCAGGGCCGAGCTCGCCGGTCCCCAGCGACGGCTCGCCAGCCGCCACGCTGGGGTCGACGTCCACGGGGACGGCTCGTCGGAGCCGTATGTCGGACGAGTCCGGCGAAGGCGCCTCGAGACTGCCGCCGATGAGGACGTGCTCTCAGCGCTCCGCCACGCGCTTGCGGACTAGCGGCGGCGTACGACCGATGCTGAACCGGGACCTCAAAGGTCCGTGAGATATCGTTTAACGTCGATGACGAAGCTTGATCCCATGGTTCCGATCCGCTTCCTCGTCCGACCGCTTGGCTATCTCGCGTTCGTGCTCGCGTTGGCCTCGTTGTCGGTCGCGGCCAAGCTCCTCGGCGAGAAGGACGAGCTCGGGTTCTTCACGGGACGCCTGGCCGACATGCTCTGGCGGTACCCCGAGGTGACGCGGCGGGGCGTTCAGATCGCGTGGGTCGTGTGGCTGCTCGCGTTCCTGATCGCGCTGCCGCCGCTCGACCCGCTGTCTACCCCGTGGGACGAGGTTGCGCTTGGGGCAGTTGCGATGGCCGTCCTCTGGCGCCGGACTGTCGGCGGGCGCCGAGCCGAGCGTTGAGGTTCTCGAGCGCCTGCTCGAGCCCGACTTCCGCCGGGTCCAGTTCGCGCATCGCCGCCGCCAGACGGTACTCGGCAAAGTAGTCGGGATCGACGCCGCACGCCGCCGCGATCAGCTCCATCGCGCGCATTGACGGCTTGTCGTGCCCGTTCGCAAGCATGTTGATGTGGGCGTGGGTGATGCCCTTGCCATCGAGCTTGCGGGTCGCCTCGGCCAGTCCCCGATAGGTGAGCGAGCGCTCGTCCATCAGAGCCCGAAGCGACTCTCCGAACGGTTTCGTGCTTGGACGTGTCATCGAATGTCCTCTTCTACTGCGGAGGGTACCGCCCTCCCCAGACTGTCATTACCGTGTCAAACTTGACAGCGGCGCCAATGGCTTGGTAGGTTACCTAACACTGCCGCCGCAGGCAAGCCTCAAGGTGTCGAGCGGCGCTCCCCCTCGCGCAGGCGATAGACCGGCAGGCAGGCGTGAGGGGCTACCGGACCGAGACCTCAGACCTCGCAGGGGGTCACGGACGCAAAGCGTCTGAGCGAGGTCCTCGGTCCGGTATATGTCGTCGATCCGCAACAACGTGCTCGCTCGCCCTCGCATGCGTCAGCCGACCGCCCACGTGCGCGCGTGGCCCACGAGGCGCTTCCACGGCGAGGCGCGAGCCTACCAGCGCTTGTCAGGTCGGACAACGGCTTTACATTGGCCTGCCGTTACAACACGAGTGTCGCGCCGTTAGCGCGCAGCCAGCGCAGGTGCTCCCGATACCCGGGGTTGCGCGCCGCCAGCAAGCGCCAGAACCGCGCTGAGTGGTCCATCACCTCGAGGTGGCACACCTCGTGCCAGACGACATAGTCGAGGACGGGCTCCGGCGCCAGCAGGAGCCGCCAGTTGAAGCTCATCGTCCCGGACCGTGAGCAGCTCGCCCAGCGCGTCCGCTGGCCACGGATCGTGAGCCCCGAGTACGAGGTCCCGGCGAGCGCGCAGGCCCGCTGCAGACGCGGCTCGATCTCGGACCGCGCCGCCCGGCGGTACCAACGCTCTAGCGCGGGCGTCCGCCCCTCCCCTTCCGGCACGAGCAGCACGTCGCCGCGGCGCGTGACCCGCGACCGTCCGTTCTGGACCAGCAGGGCGAGCGTGCGTCCGAGATACGGCACCGTGTCGCCGCGCGCCGCGACCGCGGCGCGCGCCCCCTCGAGCTCGGCGACTCGCCGCTCGATCCACGGGCGAAGCTCTCGGATCGCGGCCGCCGCTTCGCGCTCGGGAGCGCGGCGCGGCAGCACCACCTCGATCCCGCGCGTGAGATCGACGGTCACCCGCACGCGCCGCGCCCGATCCGAGCGACGTACCTGGTAGACGACCGGTTCCACGGCGTGACAGGGTACGGTCCGTTCCCGACGGCTGGACCACTCCCGCCGGCGACCGCCGCCGAAACCGCCTCCCGCCCTGATGAGCTCCTTCCCGCTCCTGACCGAGCCGCTGACCGACGAAACCGTCGTTCTGCGCGACTACTCCGATCGCGACATCCCCGAGATCCTGATCGCCCACCAGGACGACGCTCGGCTGCACGTGCTCACGGGCGACGACCGCCCTCCTAGCGGAGCCGAGCTGGGGCGCGCCGCCGAACTCGAGGCGGCGGGCCGCGCGGTCGGGGAACGCGCCACGCTGACGATCCTGGAGCCAAGCTCCGACACCTGCCGGGGCCAGGTCCGCGTTCATCCGGTCGACTGGGACCAGTCTCGCGCCGAGGTCGGGATCTGGCTGGCGCCGCAGGTACGGGACCGCGGCCTCGGGCGTCGGGCGCTCAGGCTCGCCGGCGAATGGCTGCTCGGGCCCTGCGGTCTCGCCCGCGTCGAGCTGTTCACCGAGCCCGACAACGCCCCGATGGTTCGCGCCGCGGAGGCGGCCGGGTTCGTCCGCGAGGGCATCCTGCGCGAATATCTGCGCAAGCGCGGCAAGGGAGTCGACGTCGTGATCATGTCCCTCATCCCCGGTGACGTGTGACCGCGGTGGCGTACTGGCGTGTGAAGCTCCCGTCCGGCGTCCGCTCGCCGTTCGAGGTCTATGTCAACGGCGTGCCCCAGGAGCTGGGCGTCGACTACCGGATCTCATCCGGCGAGCTGCTGTTCGAGCGCGAGCTGGTCCGCCAGAAGCTGAGCGGGTGGGCGTGGTTTCTCGGCTTCTGGGGAATCGGAACCTACAAGCGCAACGACGAAGTCGACGTGCGCTACGAGGTCGACGGCCAGCCGCGGCTGGCACACGCGCTCGACGTCATTCCCCCGTCGACGTCCTGACGACCTCGCGGCGCACCCACGGCCGCAGCAGCCGCAGCGCGGCCAGGATCGCGCGAGTCGCCGGCGAGCGATTCAGCGTGTAGAAGTGGATGCCGGGCGCGCCGCGCGCGAGCAGCTCGGCGCACTGGAGCGTGGCGTAGGAGACGCCGAGCTGGAGCACTTCACCGGGGAACGGAGCCCGGGCCTCGAGCTGGCGGAGCAGCGTCTCCGGGATGCACGCGCCGCACAGTCGAGTGATCGTCTTGATCTGCGCCACGTCCGTGATCGGCATGATCCCGGGGATGATCGGGACGTCGATCCCGGCCGCCCGCGCGTCGTCGACGAACTGGAAGTAGACGTCGTTGTCGAAGAACAGCTGGGTGATCAGGAACGAGGCGCCGGCCTCGACCTTCCGCTTGAGGAAACGCAGGTCGCTCGCCTTGTCGGGCGCCTCAGGATGGACCTCAGGGAAGCAGGCGGCGCCGATGCTCATCGAATACCGGGCTTCGATCAGCGCGGCGAGCTCGCTCGAATAGCTAAGGCCACCCGGGTGCGACCTCCACTCCGTCTCGCCCCGCGGCGGATCGCCCCGCAGCGCGAGCACGTTCTCGATCCCGGCGTCGGCCAGGCTGTCAAGGATCACGCACAGCTCGTCGCGGGTCGCGCCGACGCAGCTCAGATGCGCCATCGCCTCGATACCGAGTTCCTGCTTGATCCACTTGGTGAGCTCGAGCGTCAGGCCGCGCGTCGAGCCAGCGGCTCCGTAGGTAACCGACACGAAATCGGGCGCGAGCTCGCGCAGCGCCCCGAGGGTCGCGCGCAGGTTCTGCTCGCCTTCGTAGGTCTTGGGCGGGAAGAACTCGAACGAGAAGACCGGCTCGTCGGCCTGGGCCAGGATGTGATCGATCCGCATGGTGCGGGCACGATACCAACCTTGACAAGACTGTGTCAAGGTTTAGTGCGAAATCACTCCCCAGGTAGCCAGCTTCCCCTCCGACTCGCGCGAAACGCGCCCCGCCAGCTCCAGGTGGCGCAGGTAGCAGAGCGTCTCCTGCAGCCTCCATCCCGTATTAGTCTCGGTCAATCCCTCGCCGTAAACGCTCGGGGCGACCTCCACGGCCGTCTTCGGCTCGTGCAACACCGCCGCGAGCACGGACTCGAGCCGTTCGCGCACGAGCTTGCGATTGGCCTCGATGTGGCCGTGGACGTCGATGAACGGCTTGCCGTGGCCGGACAGCGCCAGCCGGGCCCCGAGGTCGTCGGTCACGTCCAGCGAGCCCAGAAACTCGCCGATCGGGTCGGGCGTCCAGCCGTAGTCGAAGTACAACGAGATGCGCCCGAGCAGGTGGTCCCCGGAGATCAGCAGTCGCCGTTCGGCCTGGAACAGGCAGACGTGCGACGGGGCGTGCCCCGGCGTCTCGAACGCGCGCCAGCCGCCCAGGTCGGTCTCGATCTCGACGCCGTCCACCAGGGGCCGGTCGGGTTCGATCACCCGGGCGATCCCGGAGGCCATTCCCCGCGTCCGGTCCGCATATCGCCGCAGCACCGCTTCCGGCACCCCGCTCTGGCGACCGATCTCGAGCCGGCGCGCGAGGGCGAGCTCCGGATCAGCGGCGGTCGAAAAACCGTGCTGATGGTTGGGATGCAGCCAGAACTCGCATCCCGCCCGGTCGCGGATCGTCGCCGCCTGTCCCCAGTGGTCGATATGCGCATGGGTGCATACGAGCAGCCGCACCTGGTCGACGCTCAGCCCCACCTGAGCCATCGACCGTTCGAGCTCGGTCATCGACCCCGGCTCGTGCATGCCGGTGTCGACCAGCACCACGCCGTCCCCGGCCGCGATCGCCCACGCGTTGCAGTGGGGTACTCCCGGGAGCGGAAGCGGCAGCCGTAGTCGCCACAGCCCCGGTACTACCCGCTCTCCGCGGCCAAGCTCCTGTCTGCGCGGCATGCCCGCACGATAATCGCCGCGACCCTAGACTCGACGGCCGCATGTCCAGCGCAGAGGTCGCCACGCGGTACTTCGGAGCGCAGCTCGAGCGCGCCGCCGACGCGCCGGCATGAACACCATGGCGAAACGCGACCGCAAGCAGCGCGAGAAGATCGCCGCCCCGACCTCGGAATACCGAGACGCCGACGGGAACGTGCTGACGCTGCGCGGGTCGATGACCGCCGGCTCGCGCCGCCGTTACGCCGACACGCTCGCGGGCGGCCTCGAGCGCGAGGACGCCTGGCAGCGCGCGACCGAGCTGCTGTTCGAGTTCCTCGCGGTCTCGTGGACGATCTCGGGCCTCGAGATAACGCGCCAGAAGGAGCTGCTCGGCCGCTATCGGATGGCGACCGGCGATGAGCGGCAGTTCGTGCGCGATGCCCTGCGCGAGCATGTCTCAGAGCACTTCCCGGAGCTCCAGGCGCCGTGATCGACGCCGACGCATTCGCCACGCTCCTGTGCGACTGGTGTCTCGACGTGCGCGAGCGGGACTACGTGCTGGTCTTCACCACCACCCTCGCGGCGCCGCTGATCCGCGCTTTTCACCGGCTGCTGATCACGCGGGGCGCGTGGACGCCGGGGCTGCGGATCGGGCTGCCCGGCCTCGCCGAGGACTTCTACCGCCTCGCCCCGGACGACCTGCTCGACAACTACGCGCCGCAGGACCTGGCCGAGATGGAACGGATCGACGCGTACCTCCGCATCGACGCGCCCGAGAACACCCGCGCTCTGGCTGAGGTCGATCCGGCCACGATCGCCCGCGCCGCCCGCGCTCGCTCTCCGATCCAGGAGGTCCGGCTCGGGAAGCGCTGGTGCGGCACCATCTGGCCAACGCCGGCGCTCGCCCAGGAGGCCGGCATGAGCGACGACGACTACGCGGCGTTCCTCAACCGCGCCCTGTTCCTCGACCGCCCCGACCCGGTCGCGGCCTGGCGTGAGCTGAGCGACCGGCAGTCCAAGATCGTCGACCGGCTCAGCACCGCACGCGAGATCCGGATCGAGGCCGACGGGACCGACCTGCGCCTGCGCGTCGACGGCCGCACCTGGATCAACTCCGACGGGCGGCGCAACATGCCGAGCGGCGAGGTGTTCACCGGGCCGCTCGAGGACTCCGCCAACGGCACGATCCGCTTCACGATCCCGTCGAACCCCCGCGGCGTCGCCGTCGAGGACGTCGAGCTCACATTCGAGGACGGAAAGGTCACCAAAGCCACGGCGGCGCGCGGGCAGGCGTACCTCGACGCGGCGCTCGCAACCGATGCCGGCGCGCGCTTCCTCGGCGAGCTCGGAATCGGGACGAACTTCGGTATCGACCGCCCGACCGGCTCGATCCTGCTCGACGAGAAGATCGGCGGAACGGTCCACCTCGCGGTCGGTCGCTCGTATCCCGAGACGGGCGGGACCAACGTCTCGGCCCTGCACTGGGATCTGGTCTGCGACCTGCGCGCCGGCGGCCGCCTAACCGCCGACGGTGAGCCGATCACGCTGGAGCGCGAGTAAACGGCATGTCCGGGGTCCGCGCGCTGGCCGACGCCTTCCACGAGCGGTGGCTCGAGACGCATCCGTTCGCGGCCAGCGTCTTTGGGGTCCCCGGATACGACGACCGGGTGCCCGATGACAGCGAGGCGGGTGAGGCGTCCCGTCGGGCCGAGCTCGAGTCGACGCTGGCCGAGGTGGACCGGCTGGAGCTCGCGAGCCTCTCCGAGCCCGACGGCATCACGCTCGCGTGCCTGCGCGAGAACGCGGTAGGCGAGCTGCGGGACCTCGATGTCCGGCTGATCGAGCACACGGTGACGGCGATGCCGTTCAGCGGTCCCCCCGAGTTGCTCGCGGCCGCGGCACGTACGTTGCTCGCCGACGAGCAGGCGGCCGCCGACTACCTCGAGCGCGTTCGCGCGGGTGGGACCTGGATCGACCAGCAGACCGAGCGCCTGGAGATCGGCGCCGCCAAGGGACGCCTTCCCGTGGCGCCGCTGGTCCAGGAGGCGATCGAGTGGGCGGAGTACGTGCTCGAGCCCGCGATTCCCGAGGCTCTCACCACCCCGGAGCCCCCGGCGGGATGGGGCGGTGAGGCGGCCTGGCGCGACGAGCGGGACGCGCTGGCGGCCGACGTCGTGAGGCCGGCGCTAATCCGGTGGCTCGAGCTGCTGCGCGAGCTCATGCCACGCGCCCGCTCGGGCGACGAGCCAGGGCTTGTCTATCTCCCGGACGGCGACACCGACTACGCCCTGTGCGTGCAGTCGGCCACCACGCTCCCCCTGGCTCCCGAGGAGATCCACCGCATCGGACTGGGCGAGATCGAAAGGCTCGAGGGCAGCGCGGTCGGGCTCGGCGCGGAGCTGAACCTGCGTTCTCTGCCGGAGATCTATCAAGCGCTCCGGGCATCGTCCGGGAGTCGGTCTCCATCGGACGCGATGGCAGCCGCGACCGCGGCGATCCGTCGTGCCGAAGCGCGCATTGGCGAGTGCGTGCCGCCGCCGCTGCCGCCTCCGTGCGAGGTGACGCCAATGCCGGACGTGGTCGCAGCGAGCGGGATGGCGCCCCACTACACGGCGCCGACGCTCGACGGCACCCGGCCCGGCACGTTCTGGTTCAACCTGGAGCGACCGACGGCGGGAACCGGTTGGGATCTGGAAGGCGTGGCCTTCCACGAGGGCGTGCCGGGCCACCATCTCCAGATTGCCCGGCTCCAGTTGCTCGACGGGTTGCCCGCCATGCAGCGCCAGCGCGGCCACACGGTCTACCTCGAAGGGTGGGCGCTCTACGCCGAGCAACTGGCCGAGGAGATGGGCCTCTATATCGACACCGAGAGCCTGCTCGGCATGCTCGCGCCGGCGCTGATGCGCGCGGCGCGCCTCGTCGTCGACACCGGGCTCCACGCGCTCGGCTGGACCCGCCGGCAGGCGCTCGAGTTCATGGTGGCTCACGTGCCGATGCCCGAGCCGTTCCTGGCCAACGAGATCGATCGGTACATCGTCATGCCCGCCCAGGCGCTGTCCTATCTGATCGGGAAGCGGGAGATCGTCCGGATGCGAGACGACGCGAGTCGGCGACTCGGCCCGCGATTCGCGCTCAGCGACTTCCACGCGGTGGTCCTCGACAGCGGGTCGCTGCCGATGCCGGTGCTCGACGAGAAGATCCGCAGCTGGTCGGGCGACGCACTCACCGCCCCGTAACGGGGGTGGGTCGGGTCCAATATCCGCTTGCAGTAGCTTCCAGGCCGAGATGCGCCGAACCAAGATCGTCGCCACGATCGGACCCGCCTCGCGCGACGTCGAGACGCTCACGCGCATGGCCGAGGCCGGCATGGACGTGGCCCGCTTGAACTTTTCGCACGGCAACCGCGAGATCCACGCCGAGAACGCCGAGCTGGTGCGCCGGGCCGCGTCCGCGGCGGGTAAACAGGTTGCGATCCTCCAGGACCTGCCCGGGCCGAAGCTCCGCATCGGAGCGCTAAAAGACGACATCGCCGAGCTCAAGCCGGGGGAGAAGCTCGTGCTCGTCTGCGGCTCGACCGATCCCGGCGACGGCGAGGTGATGTCGGTGAGCTGGGGCGGGCTCGCCGGGGCGGTCGATCCCGACGACGTCATCTACCTCGCCGACGGCGCGATCCGGCTGCGCGTCAATCAGGTGCGCGAGGCGGAGGGCGAGGTCGAGACGGCCGTCGAGGTCGGCGGCACGGTGGCGTCGCGCCAGGGCCTCAACATCCCGGGCTCGACGCGCGGGCTGCCGGCGGTCCCCGAGGAGGACCTCGAGATGCTGAGGTTCGGCGAGTCGATCGGCGTGGACCTCGTCGCGCTGTCGTTCGTGCGCACCGCCGAGGACGTGACCAGCGTGCGCCGGCACACGCGCCTCCCGCTGATCGCGAAGATCGAGAAGCCCCAGGCGGTCGACGCCGCCGAGGAGATCATCCGCGCCGCCGACTGCGTGATGGTCGCGCGCGGCGACCTCGGGATCGAGCTTCCGATTGAGGACGTGCCGATCGTCCAGAAGCAGCTGCTGCGGGTCGCCGGCCGGCTCGCCCGCCCGTCGATCACCGCGACGCAGATGCTCGACTCGATGGTCAACTCCTCGCGGCCAACGCGGGCCGAGGTCGCCGACGTCGCGAACGCGATCCTCGACGGCACCGATGCGGTGATGCTCTCGCAGGAGACCGCGATCGGCGCCTGGCCGGTCAACGCGGTGCAGATGATGGCCTCGGTGGCCGAGCGGACCGAGCACACGCTCCCGTACCGGACGTGGAACGAGGAGCGCGTCCGCCGCGACGCCCGCGACCCCGCGTACACCATCGCCTACAGCATGTGCGCGGCCGCGCGCGACCTGCACCTGGCCGCGCTCGTGGTGCCGACGCTGTCGGGCCGCTCGGCCCGGCTGATCTCAGCGCACCGCCCCCAGGTCCCGATCTACGCGCTGTCGCCCGGCAAGGAGACCGTGCGGCGGTGCAGCCTGATGTGGGGCGTGCAAGCCGGGTCGATGCGCCGGCACGAGGTCACCGAGGCGCTGATCGCCGATTCCGCCCGCCGCGTCGTCGAGCTCGGTTGGGTCAAGCCGGGGGCGCGCGTCGGGATCACCGCCGGCCTTCCCAGCGGCCGCCCGGGGACCACCAGCTTGATGCAGATCCAGCGGGTGTAACGGGGCCGCGCGCAGCGTCGCGCGGGCCGCGGGAGCGGCGGGTCGAGCGCGCGGCATCCCTGGGGCCGTTCCGCAGGGCGTCCTTGCCCTGCGGGGTGGTCGCGAACACGACCGCCCGGCACGGACGCCGGGCGGAACGGCCTCCCGGCTCGGCCCGCTCGGCATCCGGCCTCGCCAGGACCGGGCCGGCCGGGAGTCATCCGGCTGGACGCCGAGCGAAGCGAGGCCCGATAACCGCGCATTCGACCCCCCGGGCGAGCCGAATGCATATTCGTCCCGGCATGGCAACGAAACCCTGGCACTGGAGCGCCGCGGGTCGTCGAGTGCGCGGTTATCGGGGTGGCGGGACCGCCTCTCAGGCCGCCGCGCGGGCGTAGAACTCGGCCTCGAGCTCGCCCAGCTCCGTTGCCGGCGGGTCGTCGTAGAACCACTCGCGCGCGATCCGGTGGAAGTTCCCGCGCGCGTGCAGCTGCGACAGCACGGCGAGCGTGAGGACTTCCATCCGCCGGCCGAAGATGTGGTCGGGTGGGGCGGATTCGTGGCGAAGCTGGCCGAAATACTCAGAGCGCGGATCGCTCATGTCGATCAGCACCTGGGTGGCGTAGTCGGGGGTCAGCTCGGTGTACTGATCGACCGTGTACCACGACGTCGCCGCGCGGAAGTGCGCGAGCACGCGCTGCGGATCGAATTTCTCGGGCTCGGGGAAGAAGCCGATATCCGCTCCCAGCCGCATGATCGTGTCGGTGTCGCTCTCGATGATCGCGCGTGCGACCCGGATCTCGAGCTCGACGGCGCCGGGCGGCATCCGCTTGAACAGCCCGAAGTCGTAGAACACCATGCGTCCATCGTCGAGCAGCATCGAGTTGCCCGGGTGCGGGTCGCCCGAGAACTGGTGGTGGCGGTACAGGCAGCCGAAGTAGAAGCGGAACAGGATCTCGCCGATCCGGTCGCGCTCGTCGTGGGGATAGCTCTTGAGGTCCTCGAACCCGGTGCCCGAGATGAACTCCGAGACCAGCATCCGCTCGCGTGACAGGGAGGTCACGACCTCGGGGATCACGATGAACGGGTGGCCGCGGAAGATCCGCGCGAGCGTGCGCTGATTCTGGGCCTCGAGCTCGTAGTCGAGCTCGTCGTGGATGCGCTCGGAGATCTCGCGGCCGATCGACTGGGGATCGAGCCCCGGCGCGATCCGCTTTGCCAGCCGCAGGATCAATCCGAGGTTCTGCATGTCGGACCGCACCGCGGCGGCGACGCCTGGATACTGGACCTTGACCGCGACGTCGCGGCCGTCCTGGAGTCGCGCTCGGTAGACCTGGCCGATCGACGCGGCCGCCACCGGCTCCTCGTCGAACTCGGCGAAGACGTCCTTGAGCGGCTCGTCGAGCTCCTCCTCGATCACCTTGCGCATGTCCTTGAAGGCGACGTTCGGCGCGGCGTCGCGCAGCGCGGCGAGCTTGTGCTGGAACTCCTCGCGGTACTCGTCCGGGACGATGCCGACGTCGAGGAACGACAGCACCTGGCCGAGCTTCATCGCCGCGCCCTTCATCGTCCCGAGCGCGGTCACGATCTGCTCGGCGGCCTCGATCTGGCGGCGCTCGAGCGCGACCTTGCGCTGCTCGTCGTTGCGGGTTACGTTCGCCGCGCGCGTGCCCGCCTGGCGGATCGCCTGTCCCGCGGCCAGCCCCCCGATCCTGGCGGTACGCCCCACGCGTGAGGTGGGGATCTTGTCCTTCGCCACTTACGAAATGGTAGAGCGGGTGCTCGGGCTCGAACGCGCGATCCGGCGACGATGTCGTCGGAACCGTCGGGCCAGCGGACCCAGGCCTTGTGGCCGCCGTCGTAGTCGTCGCCCCACAGGATCAGCGTCGCGGGCTCGCCGAGGGCCGTGCACGGCTCGTTGCCCTCCGGGTCGAGCCCGCGCCAGAGCCGGACGAACCGGTTGTGCTCGAGCTCGTCGGCGACGGTCGTCGGGTCGGTGTGACCGGGGTGGATACGAACGTCCGGCGGGAGCTTCAACAGCTTTTCCATGATCGAGCTCTTGATCGCGGCGAAGCCGGTGCTGCCAGGTGCGTGAACGCCGCCCACCGACCCCTTGAACAGCGTGTCACCGGTGAACACGTCGGTGCCGTTCACCAGCAGCGACAGCATCCCGGCGGTGTGGCCCGGGGTGTGGATCGGCTCGATCTCGAGCGCGCCGCTCTCGATCGTCTCGCCGGGCGCCATCGTGCCGGTGGCGGTCGGGACCTGCCCGCGCTCGACCTCGTGGATCAGCACGGGCGTCCCGGGGTAGCGCCCGAGCACCTGATCGACCTCGGACACATGGTCGTGGTGGTGATGGGTGAGCAGCACGTGCGACAGGCTCAGCTGGCCGCGGCGCAGGTAGTCGAGCAGCGGTTCGACCGGACCGCCGGCGTCGATCATCACCGCGTGCCCGCCCGGCTCGTCCGCGACCACGTACGTGTTCGACAGGAACGAGTCGTTCATCGAGCGCTCGACGATCACAGGCCGGAGCGTACTCTTACGCGCCATGAGCCTCCTCCACACCTGTTACCGCATCACCGACATCGATCGTTCGGTCGCGTTCTACGAGGCGCTGGGCTTCGAGCAGCGTCGCCGCGCGCCGATCCGCGACGAAGCGATCAACGTGTTCATGAGCCTCCCCGACGACGGCCCCGAGCCGCGGCTGGAGCTGACCTACAACTTCGGGGTCGACTCGTACGACCTCGGAACCGCCTACGGGCACATCGCGATCAGCACCGACGACATGGACGGCACGCTCGCGCGACTGTCGGAACAGGGGATCGAGCCCGAGCGCCCGCCGTACACGGTAAGCAAGGGCGGTAGCCGGCTGTGCTTCGTGCGCGACCCCGACAACTACCGGGTCGAGATCATCGAGCGCACCGGATCCAGCTGACCTAGCCGGACCGACGCGCTAGCCTGAGCACTTCGATGGCGGACTCGAGCAAGATCGGCAAGCTGTTGCAGCAGGTCGCGATAGGAGTCGCGGCCCACGATCGCGAGAACCCCGACCACAACACGTGGGGGATCGGGATGGCTCACTTCGACATCGAGCGGCTCGACCTCGAGGAGGGCGAAGAGCTCATCCCTGGCATCGTCCTGCAGGCTGACGGCGGGCAGACCGGCCAGTTCCGGATCCTGTGCGATGGCCAGCATGACCAGGGCGAGGTCGAGGAAGAGGAAGAGGTCGTCGATGCGGTCGCCGAGCAGGAGCTCGCGCAGCCGCTGCAGGCGCCCGGACCCGCGCCTCGGGTAACCCCGCCCTTCTAGCTCAGCTCTCGGGCAGAAGCTCGGCTAGCGCCGGCGCCGGCGCTGGGCCTCGCGGGCGCGCATCTGCTGGTCGCGCATCGCCTCGCGTTTGCGTGTCTGCTGCTCGCGCATCGCGTCGCGGGTCTCCTCGCGGATCTTCCGCCACGCGGTTCGCGCCTGCCGGAGCGCCTCCACGACC
Source organism: uncultured Solirubrobacterales bacterium (assembly GCA_963849675.1). Lineage (GTDB taxonomy): Bacteria > Actinomycetota > Thermoleophilia > Solirubrobacterales > Solirubrobacteraceae > Palsa-465. Next base: position 666,822 of record CAWKIW010000003.1, read on the forward strand.
TGGGCGCGAGCGTCCTCGGCCGCCTTGGCGGCGTCGAGCACCTGCTGTTTGGTCCGCCGCCCATGGGTCAGCAGGTTGAACGACCACAGGCCCGTCTCGAGTAGCCGGGCCGCGCGGTCGACGTCCTCGAGCACCGCGTCGCGGAGCGCCGTGCCCCGCAGACCCTGCTCGATGTACCGCACGCGCGCCGCGAGCGCCACCCCGCCCAGTCCACTCAGCGCCCGTGCGGCGATCATCGGCTCGGGGTCGCGCGGGTCCACCTCGGCGCGCGCCGCGAGCGCCTCGGTGGCCACGGTGACGATCCGGTCGTACATCTCGAGCCAGGCCGCGCGCAGCGCCGGCGTCGAATCGATCAATTCCATGAATCGCGGCAGGAACACGACGAGGTCGTCGGGAACGTCGTCGAAGCGCTGCATATCCTCCTTCATCGCCTGCACCACGGCGGCGGTCAGCGACTCGCTCGGCGGGCACTCCCGGATCACCCGGGCCAAGCTCTCGACGGTCTCATCGGCCCAGTCGAGGACCATCGACTCCTTGGTCGGAAAGTAGTTGTAGACGGTCTTCTCCGAGACGCCCACGATGTCGGCGACCTCGGACACCTTGACGTTGTCGAAGCCGCGGGCGCCGAACAGGATCGTGGCCACGTCCGATATCCGCTGGCGGGTCAGCCGGCGCTTGCGCTCGCGCAGGCCCTCGTCGGGATGGCGTCGCAGCTCGGCCGCCTCCTGGAACCGCCGGACCCGGCGCAACGAGTCCGCCAGCTCCTGGCCGAGCTCGGCGACAAAGACCCGGTGAATGCGGTCGTCGCTGAACGGATCGTCGAGCAGCTCTTCGTCGTGGTCCATCGCAAGAACGAAATATAGGACGAAAAGTTCAGTTGCAGAATTTTTTCAGTGACTGTAGACTTCTCGGCATGAGTGAGATAACCGCGATTGAAACCGAGGGCCTGACCAAGCGCTTCGGCACGTCCACCGCGGTCGAGGATCTCGATCTGCGGGTCGACACGGGGACGGTCGTGTCGCTGCTCGGGCCCAACGGCGCCGGCAAGACGACGACCGTGCGCATGCTCGCGACGTTGTTGCGCCCGGACGCCGGGCACGCGCGCGTCGCCGGCTACGACGTTGTCCGTGAGGCGGCACAGGTCAGGGCGCTGATCGCCCTGACCGGGCAGTTCGCCGCGCTCGACAAGAACCTCACCGCGCGCGAGAACCTCGTGCTGATGGCGCGGCTGCGCGGTCGCGGACGGCGCGAGGCGGCTCGCGTGGCCGACCGCCTGATCGAGCGGTTCGCGATAGCCGAGTTCCGCAACCGGCTGGTCAAGAACCTTTCCGGTGGCGAACGTCGCCGAGTCGACCTCGCCGCCGGCTTGATCGACACGCCGCACGTGCTCGTGCTCGACGAGCCGACCACGGGTTTGGACCCACGTAGCCGCCAGGTCGTGTGGTCGACCATACGCAGCCTCGTCGATGACGGGGTGACCCTGCTCCTGACCACGCAGTACCTGGAGGAGGCCGATGCGCTCGCCGACCGCGTCGTCCTGATCGACCGTGGCCGCGAGGTCGCGGCCGGAACGCCGGCGCAACTGAAGACGCAGGTCGGGGAGCAGCGGGTCGACGTGATCGCGGCCGACGGCAGCGAGTTCGCACGCGTGAGCGACCTGCTGCGCGGCCGCTTCGACATCTCGGAGTCGCCCGAGCAACGGACCGTGTCCGTGGCCGCGCCCGACGAGGCGGAGAACCTCGCCGAGGTGGCCGCCGTGGTCGCGCAGGCCGGCATCCAGGTCGACGAGATCGCGCTACGGCGTCCGACGCTCGACGACGCGTTCCTGGCGCTCACCGGTCACACGGCGCACGAGGATCCAGGAGACGACTCGAGAGTCGACGACTCGCAACCGATTGAGGTGGCCGCATGAGTGCGATCGCAGCTCCCGCCGCCGTACCCGTTCCCGGGTCGGGCGTCCTTGCGCCCGCGCGGTTTCTCCGCGACACAGCCCTGCTGACCGCCCGGAGCCTGCGAGCGATTCCGCGCGTGCCCGAGCGCCTGCTCGACGTGACGATCCAGCCGATCGTCTTCATCCTCCTGTTCCTGTACGTGTTCGGCTCGGCGATCCACGTCCCGGGGGTCAGCTACAAGGACTACCTGTTCCCCGGGATCATCGGCCAGTCGCTCGCGTTCGGGATCATCGGCGCCGGCGTGGCCACGTCCCACGACATGGCCGAGGGCGTGATCGACCGGTTCCGCTCGATGCCGATCAGCCGGCTGTCGATCATCAGCGCGCAGGTCATGGGCCAATTCTGCGAGCAACTGCTCGGGCTCACGATCGTCGTGGTGTTCGGCCTGATCCTCGGCTGGAACCCGCGCCTGACGGCTCCGCATGCGATCGAGCTGGCCGGGCTGATGGTCCTCGGCATGTTCGCCTTCACGTGGATGGGCGTCCTGCTCGGGATGCTCGTGCGCTCGCCCGACGCGATGCAGGGCGTCGGCTTCATCGTGATCTTCCCGCTCGCGTTCCTGGCCGGGACGTTCGTGCCGATCGCCGGTATGGACGCGGTGCCGCGCGCGATCGCGCAGTGGGATCCGATCTCGGCCCTGGTCGGCAGCGTCCGCGGGCTGACCGAGGGCGTGCACTCGACCGGGTCGTGGCAGCTCGTCCATCCAGAGCTGGCGATGGCCCTGTGGTGCCTCGTGATCATCGCCGTGTGCGTGCCGCTGGCTCTGCGGCGGTTCAACCGCACCCTCGCCGGCTGAGGCCTCAAAGCCCAGCCGGCGCTACGGGTGGGACGGGGCGCTCAGGCGGGCTGCCGCGTCGGCGCTTTCATCACGCCGCCGGCGGCCCGCCACTGCTGAAGCACCACCAGCGAGCCGTCGATGATCCGGTCGACGAACATCTTGCTGTCGTTGAGCCGGGGGAACTGCGCCTGCGGCACATCCGCGTCGAGGAAGCGGCACAGCGGCTCCCATCCCTCCTGGACGTTCCACACCAGCAGCCGGTCCTCGGGGATGTTCCGCTGCACCTGCTCCTGGTAGCGGGAGATGGCCTCGGCGAGCTGTCCCGGCCGAAGCTCGGCGCCGCTGAACACCCCCTGGGCGGCCCACATCCGTTTCATCAGGTCCATATACGCCCGCCAATCGGGATCGATCTGCTCTCGGGCCTTCGAGATGTGGGCCATCGGCGAGTGCCCGTAGATCACGTCCCAGATGGTGTCGAGCATGCTCTTCTCCCACGCCTCCGGATCGCGGACGCTCAGCACCACTTTCGCGTCCGAGTAGACCCCGGCCAGCTCGCGGTAGAAGAACGAGCCTGGCCAGTCGACGGTCGACTCGTGTTCGCCGAAGATCGCGTCCCAGTCGGCCTGTCCATCGATCGCCTCCGCCCACTGCTCGGTCAGGGGCAGATCGGTGAGGACGTTGACCATGTGGTAGCAGGGGCCGAACCCCAGCATCTCAAGAGCCGCCTTCTGCGAGAGCGTGCCGGTGCGCGGCAGGCCCGCTCCAATCACCTTCATGTACTTCCTCCTGTTCTGCTGGCTGGCTCGGCGACGATCACGTAGTAGCCGAGGGGAAGCTCGCTCAGCTCGAGCAACGCGCGATGGGTCTGTTGCCATCGACCGGTTTCAAGATCCACGCCTAAGGCGTCGATTGCGCGGTCCGCCGCGGCGGAGGGTACCTGCGCAAAGACGGAGATACCGGCTCGCACGTTCGGGTCAAGATAGGCGTCGGGTCGGCGCCAGAACGCGCCATAGAAGCCGTCCGTGCAGTCGTGCGGGATCGCCACGGGCACAAGATCGACGCGCCCCAGCACCGCCCGCAGCTCCTCCGCCCACGCCTCGCGCCGCCGGAATCGCGGCGGGATCAGCTCGAGGAACTCCGGCAGGTACTCGGTGGTCAGCCAGAACAGATCCGCCTCGCCCGGGTTCGCGTTGAACAGCACGACTCTCCTACGCGCCACGCGCCGCAGCTCGGCGAACCCCCGCCGGCGGTCGGTCCAGTGGTGGTCGGACAGGATCGCCATCACCGCGTCGAACGATCCGTCCCCGAAGGGCAGCTCCTCGGCGCGCCCCCGCACGACGCGCGCCGCCCCGGGCGGGCGCTGCGCGATCATCACCTCCGAGGGCTCGAGCGCGACCACCTCGCGGTCGGGCGGCTCGTACGCGCCCGCACCGGCGCCGACGTTCAGCACGGTGCGGGCGTCGCCGAGCGCGCCCCAGATCGCCGCGGCGATCCGCGGATCGGGGCGGCGCGTGCCCGTGTAGGTCCGACCGATCCGGTCGTACAGCTCGGGTCCCGCGCCGGTGATGCCCAGTTTGCCTTCGCTCACGGATCGCACGGAAGCCGACCTTATACGGCGAACGTATGCCATACGCTTGGCGCATGGATCTCGACCAGCTGCGCGCGTTCGTGACCGTGTCCGAGGAACTTCACTTCGGACGAGCGGCGCTGCGGCTGGAGTGCTCGCAGCCGCAGGTGAGCCGCCGCGTACGGGGGCTCGAAGACGAACTCGGGCTGCAGCTGTTCGTGCGCACGGCCCGCCGCACCGTCTTGACAGACGCGGGCGCGCGGCTGCTCGAGGACGCGCGCGATACGCTCACGCCGCCGAGCGGCTCGAGCGGCGCGCCGCCGCGGCGGGGCGCAGCGCCGCTGGGCGCGTGGTCGTGGGGTTCGTGTGGAGCACGCTCGGGGCCCACGTCGCACCGTTGGTCGCCGCCGCCGCCGAGCGGTATCCCGAGATCGAGCTGACCGTCGGCCAGCTGCGATTCGTCGAGATCGGGCCCGCGCTGCGCCGGGGCGATGTGGACCTCGCAATCGTGCGGTCGCTGTTCGAGGAGTCCGAGATGGTTGAGGTCACGCTCCGGCACGAGCCGTCGGTGCTGGCGCTCCCCGCGGACCATCCGCTCGCGCGCACTGACACATTGACGCTCGCCCATCTCGACGAGTTGCCGATGGTTTCGCTCCAGCGCGATCTCGCGCCGAAGGCCTACGACGCGGTGACCGCGGCGGCGGCGGAGCGCGGGGTGAGGCTGCGGATCGTCCAGCAGACGCGCTCGCCGTCGGAGGCGCTGGCGCTGGTCAGCGCCGGGATCGGCGTCTACCGGCTTCCGTCGAGCGCCGCGCTGCCCCACCAGGGCATCGTCTATCGCGAGATCGAGGACGCGCCGAGCCGCCTCGTTCTGATCCGGCGTCCCGAGCCGCGCGCCGCCGGCTGTCGCGGCGATCGCAGCGCTGGCGCGCGAGGTTTTCAACGATGCGGATCGTGCATCGAACAATGGCGCCGGCGCTCTGGAACTGAGCTCGGTCGCGACCTAGCCTGACGGGCGGTGTTCGCCACCCCGGGAAGGCGTCTGCGGGCGTCCACACGGCTGCGCGCGCTCGCGATGCTGTGGCACGCGAGCCGGACGCTCAGCGTGCTGGCGGTCGTGTTCGTCATCGCCGAGGGCGTGCTCCCCGTGCTCGTCCTGATCCTGATGGGGCGCGTGACCGGCGCAATCCCGGACGCGGTCACGTTCGGGCTGTCCTCGCCCGAGGGGCACCGATTGATCGTGACGCTCGCGTTCGCCGGCGCCGCGTACGCGCTGTCACTGATGCGCGGGCCGTTCGAGGACGCGCTCACCGCCGCCGCCGCGGCGAGGGTCGACGTGCTGATGCAGGGGCGGCTCGTCAGGGCGGTGTCCGCGCCGGCGGGCATCGAGCACCTGGAGGATGGGCACGTCCTCGAGCAGCTGTCCTCCGCGCGCGGCGAGCTGCTCGGCGGCAAGCCCGAGGGCGCGCCGATGGCCGTGATCTCGCTGCTCGGCGACCGTCTCACCGGGGTGCTGGCGTGCGCCGTGCTGGCGACGTTCCACTGGTGGCTCGGCCTGGCCATGCTCGTGATGTGGCTGCTCGTCCGACGCCCGCTCGGCGCGCGCGTCCGCTTCCAGGCCACGCGGGCCAGGCAGGCGGCCGCGCCGCTGCGGCGGAGCTGGTATCTGCTCGGTCTCGCCTGGCGACCACCGGCGGCCAAGGAGATGCGGGTCTTCGGTCTCGGCGAGTGGACCGCCGACCGTCACCGCGAAGAGTGGCTGCAGGGCATGATGCCCACCTGGAACGAGCTCCGGAGGCTCTCCAAGCAAGTATGGGTGGCCGGCGGCCTCGTGCTCGCGGCCTACGCGCTCGCCGCGGGCACGATCGGCTATGCCGCCGATCACGACGAGATCTCGTTGCGAACGCTCGCGACGATGCTGATGATGCTGCCGGCGAGCATGGCGGTGGGGTCGATCACGCTGGCCGACATCAGCCTCGCGCAGATGCTGGCGGCGCTTCCCGACCTCGACGCGCTCACGAGCTCGTTGCGAGCCCCTGGCAAAGCGCACGGTGGCCAGGACCCGCTCCCGGCGGCCGGGTTACCGCAAACCCGCGTGCGCTTCGAGCGGGTCGCGTTCGCCTACCCGGGACGCGAGGAGCCGGTGCTGCGCGACCTCGACCTCGAGTTGCCGTTCGGCGAGTCGCTCGGGTTGGTCGGCGTCAATGGTGCCGGCAAGACGACGCTCGTGACGCTGCTCGCCCGCATGCGGGAGCCGACCGGTGGCGTCGTCACGGTCGACGGCGTCCCGCTGAGCCGGCTGGACGAGCGACGGTGGCAGCGCCAGGTGGCGGTCGTCTACCAGGACTTCGCGCGGTTCCCGTTCAGCGCGGCCGAGAACATCGGGCTGTTCGCCGAGGGGGCACCCGACCCGGAGCTGCTTGCCAGCGCGGCCGAGCGCGCCGGCGCCGCGGATCTGATCGCAGAGCTCCCGCGCGGCTGGGACACCGTGCTCTCGCCCCACTACGAGGGAGGCGTCGGCCTGTCCGGCGGCCAGTGGCAGCGGATCGCGCTGGCCCGGGCGCTGTACGCGGTGCAGAACGGGGCGCGCGTGCTCGTGCTCGATGAGCCGACGGCCCAGCTCGACGTACGCTCCGAGGCAGCGTTCTACGACCGCTTCCTCGAGTTGACGGCCGGGGTCACGAGCATCGTGATCTCGCATCGGTTCGGCAGCGTCCGCCGCGCGCACCGAATCGCTGTGCTCGACGGAGGCAGGATCGCCGAGCTCGGCACCCACGAGGAGCTGCTCGCCGCCGACGGCGCGTACGCCGAGATGTTTCGCGTCCAGGCGGAGCGGTTCGCGTGATCGCGACCTGGCGCCGCCTCGCCGGCGTCCTCGTCGGCACCGGCTTTCGCGCCGCGCGGTGGACGGCGATCGCGTGCTTGGTAATGAGCGTGGTCGCGGCGGTGGCGTCGGTCACCTACAGCATCGGCTACCGCGTGATGATCGACGGCGCGACCGCGCGCGACACGGACCAGATCATCCTCGGAGCGGCGCTGGTGGCGGGACTGTTCACGCTGAGCTGGCTGCTCGCGCTCGTGTCCGGGACCGAGGGATCGCTGCTGACCGACAAGACGAGCCTGGCGCTCGGCGTGCGGATCGCGCGGATCGCGGCCACCCTGCCGACGCTCGAGCACTTCGAGCGCCACGAGCTGCTCGCTCGGGTCGAGCAGCTGACCCAGAACCGCCGCACGCTCGCGGGCGCTCCGCGACAGCTGATCAGCCTCACCGGGCAGGCGGCGCGGGCGCTCGGCATCGTCACGCTGCTGGCGACGATCTACCCGCCGGTGCTGGTCGTGCCGCTGCTGGCGCTCGCCCCTGCGCTATCGGATCGCGCCGCCGGCCGCGGTGCAGCAGCGCGCGGACAACGCGCTCGCCTCGGATCGCCGCCTCCTCGATGAGCTGTTCGGGCTGGCCACCAGCGCCGAGTGAGGCGCGCGAGCTGCGCACGTACGGGATCACCGATGCGCTCGCGGCGCGCCACGCGGCGCTCGCCGAACGCGTCCGCCGCCGTCAGGTGCGAGCCGCGCTCATGAGCGCCGGCCTGGAAGCCGCTCGGCTGGCTCGTGTTCGCCGCGGGCGTGGTGGCGGCGATCGTCGTGCTCGTGCTGCGGGCCGCCGCACGGCCACGTCAGCCCGGGCCAGGTGGTGATGGCGGTCACGCTGCTGCGCCGCGCGCAGACCCAGATCTCGCGCTCGACCGACACCGCCGGAAACCTCAACACCTCGCTCGCCGCCGCGCGCCAGCTGCTGTGGCTGGAGGACCACGAGCGCTCGCTGCGCGTCACCGACGCCCGACGCGCCGCCGCGCCCGCGCGCCTGCGGTCGGGGATCGTGCTCGACGAGCTGCGGTTCGCGTACCCGGGCAGCCCGGATCAGACCGTGCTCGGGCCGCTGTCGCTCGAGTTGCCCGCCGGCCAGGCGATCGCGCTCGTCGGCCACAACGGCGCCGGCAAGACCACGCTCGTCAAGCTGCTGTCCGGCATGTACCGGCCGTCGGATGGCCGCATCCTGATCGACGGCGTCGACCTCGCGCAGGTGGATCTCGCCGAGTGGCGCGGGCGCGTGAGCGCCGCCTTCCAGGACTTCGTGCGCTTTCAGCTGCGGCTGCGCGAGAGCGTGGGCGTCGGCGATCTGGCGCAAATCGACGACCCCGACCTGGTTCGCGCGGCGCTCGCGCGCGCGGGGTCGGGGAAGCTCGAGTCGGAGCTTCCCGACGGCCTCGAGACGCACATCGGCAACCGCTACACCGCCGGCCGGGAGCTCTCCGGCGGGACAGTGGCAGCGGCTCGCCCTGGCCCGCGGCCTGATGCGGCAGGCACCGCTGCTGGTCGTGCTCGACGAGCCGACCGCGAGCCTCGACCCGCCGACGGAAGCGGCGCTGTTCGCGCGCTACGCCCGCAGCCGCCCGCGAGCTCGGCGCCGCCAACGGCACGATCACGCTGCTCGGTCTCCCACCGCTTCTCGACCGTCCGCACCGCCGACCTGATCGTCGTGCTCGAGGACGGCCAGGTGGTGGAGTCCGGCTCGCACGAGCAACTGGTCGCCGCCGGCGGCCAGTACGCCGAGCTGTTCGAGCTCCAGGCGCGGGCGTACGCGTAGCGACTGACCCTAGGTACCGTGTGTCGCGTGGCGGTGACAGCCGGTGTTCTCGCCCGTGGCCCTTGGGAACCCGATCAGGTGGCGGTCGCGTGGCGCCCGGACCCGTTCGAGCCGCCGGGCGAGGCGACCGACGCCGCGGACGTCGCGCTCGACGCGCTCCGCCGGCGCGGCTCGCCCAGCCACGACGGGTTCGCGGCGCGACTCGTCGACTTCGAGACCGCCCCGGACCGGCTGTCGCTCGAGCTTCAGCCGGCCCGCTGGGCGCTCCGCCTGATCCCGGACGGCGCCGCTCAGAGCCTGTCGGTGCTGTGCATGGTGCGCGACGCCGACGGCCGCTGGCTCGCGGGGCGCCGCGCAGAGTGGCTGGCCACATGGGCCGGCCGGTGGGCGCTCGGGGCGGGCGGCTCGGTCGAGGTCGACGAGAACCCGGCCGACACGATGGGCCGCGAGCTGCAGCGAGGAGTGGTCGGTCGAGCCCGAGCAGCTTGCGATCGAGGCGCTGCTGCTGCTTGCCCAGCGGGCTGGCGCTGCTGATCGGCCAGGCGTGGCTGGCCGACGGCGCGACGGTCACGCCCGACCACGAGCACGACGAGTTCGCGTGGTGGCCGCCCGACCTCGAGCGCTGGCCGGCCGAGGGCGACGAGCCGTTGCGCCGGCTCGCCCAGCTGGTGTCGAATTGACGCGCGTGGTCACGTTCGGGCGACTCGAGGTCGTCTCGTTCTGCCACTCGTGCGTGTACACGGCGCTGCTGATCTGCGCGTTCGCGCTCCACAGCCCCCAACCGGAGACGTTCATCTTCGGCATGGCCCACGGCCTGCTGTGGATCGGGATGTCGCTCGTCTGCATCTGGGCGGCCCGCGCGCGCGTCATCCCGTACTGGCTCGCAGTCGACGTCGCCGTGCTGGGTGGTCTTGGCCCGTTTGCGGGCACTATCGGGTTCGTGGTCGAGCAGCGCCGGCGTAGGCAGAAGGCGCTATCCCGGCTACCCTTGACAGTAGATGGCAGTCACTAGCGGCACTGTCCAAGTCGTCATGCCGGCGATGGGGGATTCCGTCGCCGAGGGCACCGTGCTGGAATGGCGCAAGCAGGAGGGTGACGCGGTCGAGGTCGACGAGACGCTCGTCGAAATCTCGACCGACAAGGTCGACGCCGAGGTCCCCTCGCCGGCCGCCGGCACGGTCGTGAAGATCTACGCCCCCGAGGGGGAGACGGTCGCGGTCGGAGCTGTGCTGGCCGAGATCGCGACCAACGGAGACGGTGGTGCGTCCGCCATGGGTGGGGGGGCCCCGGTTTCCGCCGAATCCCCTCCCGTCACGGAGGAGGAGGCCGTCGCCGGGGCCACCACCGAGGCCGAGGGTGTCGCGGCCGCCAAGGCCTCGACCGGTGAGCTGATCGACATCGTCACCCCAACGGGCGGCGAGTCCGTGACCGAGGGCACGATCGTCGAGTGGAGCGTGAAGGTCGGCGACGCCGTCAAGGAGGGCGACACGGTCGTCGAGATCTCGACCGACAAGGTCGACATGGAGCTTCCCGCGCCCGCCTCCGGGACGATCGCCGAGATCCTCGCGCAGGACGGCGAGACCGTAAACGTGGGGCAGGTGATCGCGCGGATGACCGCCGGCGCCGGCGCCACCAACGGCGCCCCCGCGCCGGCGCAGGCACCCTCGGCGCCCACGACCACCAGCACGCCCACCACCGACGGCGGCCACAACATCTCTCCGGTCGCGCGTCGGATCGCGGCCGAGCAGGGCGTGGACGTGTCCGGGCTCCACGGCAGCGCCCGGGGCGGCCGCATCGTCAAAGCCGACGTGCTCGCCGCCAAGGGCAACGGGGCGACAGCGGAGCAGCCGGCTCCGGCCGAAAAACCAGCCGGCGCCCAGCTGATCAAGGGCGGAGCGGCCGCGCTCGCCCGCTACATGGACGAGAGCCGCTCGATCCCGACCGCCACCTCGTTCCGCACGCTCACCGTCACCGCCCTGAGCCAGCGCCGCGAACAGCTGAAACAAGCCGGCCACCGGGTCTCGTTCACCCACCTGATCGCGTACGCGATCGCGCGCGTCGCCACCGAGGACATGCCGGTTATGGCCTACCACTTCGCTGAGGTCGACGGCAAGCCCCACCGGATCGACGACGGCGCCTGCCACCTCGGCCTGGCGGTGGACGTCGAGAAGAAGGACGGCACCCGCACGCTGATGGTGCCGGTCATCCGCGACGCCGGCCGCAAGAGCTTCAAAGACTTCCTGGATGCCTACAACGCGCTGGTCGAGAAGGCGCGAACGAACACGCTCACCGCCGACGATCTGAGCGGTGGCAACCTGACCCTGACCAACCCAGGGGGCATCGGGACGATTGCGTCGGTGCCGAGGCTGATGGTCGGCCAGGGGACGATCGTCGCGACCGGCGCGATCGGGTATCCGCCGGGGCTCGGCGCGATCGGCGAGGCCATAGGCGCGGAGAAGGTCATGACGATGACCTCGACGTATGACCACCGGATCATCCAGGGCGCCGAATCCGGACGGTTCCTCCAGCGGATCGAGGCGCTGCTCCAGGGCGACGAGGGCTTCTACGAAGGGGTCTTCGGAGATTTGGGGGCCCACCCACCCCTGTCGCTCGGGCCGCTAGCGCCAGCGCCGGAGGCGCGCGCGATCACGCCGCCCGCAGAGGTCCCGGCGATCGCAGCCGCCGCTCCGGCGATGGTCGACGAAGAGCTGATGCAGGCGGTCCAGGCGGCGACGTCACTGCTCAAGGCCCACCGGACCCACGGACACCTGGCGGCCAGGCTTGACCCGCTCGGACGCGAACCCGAGGGCGATCCGGCGCTCGACCCGGTGCCGCTCGGGCTCACCCCGGAGCTGATGGAGCGGATTCCGTCGCGGATCCTGCGGATGTACGTTCCCGGTCAGACGCTCGCCGACGCCCTTCCGAACCTGCGCGAGACCTATTGCGGGCCGATCGCGTACGAGATCGAGCACATCGCGTCGCATCGCCAGCGGCTGTGGCTGCGCGAGGCGATCGAGTCCGGCAAGTTCCGCGCGCCGCTCGCGGCCGAGGAGCAGAAGACCCTGCTCCGGCGCCTGACCGAGGTCGACGCACTCGAGCGCTTCATGCACAAGGCTTACCTCGGGCAGAAGCAGTTCTCGATCGAGGGCCTCGATATGACGGTCCCGATGCTCGACGAGCTGATCCAGCTCGCGGCCACCCGGGGCGCGCGCGAAGTCGTGATCGGGATGGCCCACCGGGGACGCCTCAACGTCCTCGCCCACAACCTCGGCCGTCCCTACGACTCGATCTTCGCCGAGTTCGAGGGCTCCTCGACGCTCGAGGCGATCACCACGATCCCGCAGGGCGGCACCGGCGACGTCAAGTACCACCACGGCGCGCAGGGCTCCTACCAGCTCCCGAGCGGCGAGTCGATCATCGTCCGGCTCGAGTCCAACCCAAGTCACCTCGAGTTCGTGGCGCCCGTCGCGGCCGGCGCGACCCGCGCCGCCCAGACGACGCGCCAGGGTCCGCACGCCCACCGCGAGACCAACGCCGCCGTGCCGGTGATCCTCCACGGCGATGCCGCGTTCCCCGGTCAAGGTGTGGTCGCAGAGACCCTCAACCTCCAGGCGCTCGACGGCTACACCGTCGGCGGGACGATCCACCTAATTCAAAACAATCAAGTCGGCTTTACCACCGACCCCGATGACTCGCGCTCGACCCATTGGGCGTCGGACCTCGCCAAGGGCTTCGACGTGCCGATCATCCACGTCAACGCCGACGACGTGCCGGCCTGCATCAGCGCGGTCCGGCTCGCGTTCGCGTTCCGCCAGGAGTTCGGCCACGACGTTCTGATCGATCTGATCGGCTACCGCCGGTTCGGTCACAACGAGGCGGACGAGCCCGCCTACACGCAGCCGGAGATGTACCAGGTGATCAAGAAGCATGCGCCGGCGCGCGAGCTGTTCGCGCGGCAGCTGATCGAGAAGGGCGTCGTCTCCGAGCAGGAATCGACCGAGTTGACCGACGAGGTCTGGGAGATCCTCACCGAGGATCACCAGCGGCTCAAGGAGAAGATCGCCGCCGGCAAGGAGCGCGAACACGCCACCGGCGAGTACGAGCTCGATCGCACGCCCTCGCCAGAGGTCAAGACCGCGGTCTCGGCGGATCGCCTGCGCGTACTCAACGACGAGCTGCTGGCGGTGCCCGACGGTTTCACCGTCCACCCCAAGCTCGTCCGGCAGCTCGAGCAGCGCCAAGAGGTGTTTGCGTCAGCAAGATGCCGGCGGGATGGTGTGGGCCCACGCGGAGTCGCTCGCGTTTGCGTCGCTGCTGACCGAGGGGATCCCGATCCGCCTCACCGGCCAGGACACCGAGCGGGGCACGTTCAGCCAGCGCCACCTCGTGCTGCACGACCCGAAGACCGGCCAGGAGCACTGTCCGATCCAGCACCTGCCCGGCGCGCTCGCGCCGATGGAGCTCCACAACAGCCCGCTGTCTGAGATGGGCTGCCTCGGGTTCGAGTACGGCTACTCGCAGGAGGCGCCGGAGACGCTGGTCCTGTGGGAGGCGCAGTTCGGCGACTTCGCCAACGGCGCGCAGGTGATCATCGACCAGTTCATCGTCTCGGGCCTGGCCAAGTGGGGCCAGACCTCGAGGCTCACTCTCCTCCTCCCGCACGGCTACGAGGGCTCGGGCCCCGAGCACTCCTCGGCGCGCCTCGAGCGGTTCCTCCAGCTCGCGGCCGAGGGGAATATCCGCGTCGCCAACCCGACGACGCCGGCGCAGTACTTCCATCTCCTCCGTCGCCAGGCGCGCGTCGCCAAGCAGCGTCCGCTCGTCGTGATGACGCCGAAGAGCCTGTTGCGCCTGCCGCAGGCGACGAGCGCCGTGAGCGAGCTCTCCGAGGGCCGTTTCCAGCCGGTGCTGGCGGAAGCCGATCACGATCGTTCAGCTGTCAGACGGCTGATCCTGTGCACCGGCAAGATCTACTACGAGCTCGCCGGCCACGAGATGCGCAAGGACAACCCATACGTCGCGATCGGCCGCGTCGAGTTGCTGTACCCGTTCCCGCAGGCCGAGATCCTCGCGCTCGCCGAGAGCTATCCGGCGCTCGAGGAGGTCGTGTGGGTCCAGGAGGAGCCGCGCAACATGGGCGCCCGCGCCCACATGGGTCCCCGCCTGATGCAGATCCTGCCCGCGCACCTGAAGTTCGGCTACATCGGCCGTCCCGAGCGCGCCGCGTCGGGCGAGGGCTACCCGGTCGCCCACGCTAATGAGCAGAACCGCATCATCACGACCGCGCTGAACGTCAGCGACCCGGTCTCCCAGTACCCGCGCAAGCTCCCCGGCGAACGGTAGCTTCGGCTGCCCACCCGTCCGGCGGCCCCGCGCGCCCCAACGGTGGCAGAGGATCAACCGAGTCGGGCGCGACTGCCGCGGGTCGGACGGCGCAGCCTCGCGCAAGCGATGTCGCAGTTAGCAGCAGGTTCTCACCCTTCCCGCTGGTTTCTGGCACCCTTGTCGGCATCGGCTTTCGCAGAGACGGATCCAAACGAGATAACTCCAGACGCCATCTCACGCCGGCGCTCGGCGTGCACGACATGGCGATCGATCTCGGCACCGCCAACACGCTCGTGTATGTGGGTGGTAAGGGGATCGTCGTCTCAGAGCCGTCGGTCGTCGCCTCCGACGTGGACACGGGTGAGGTTCACGCCGTCGGCGCTGACGCCGAGCGGATGATCGGCCGGACGCCGGCGACGATCGCCGCCACGCGCCCGCTCCGGCACGGGGTGATCGCGGACTTCGAGGTCACCGAGCAGATGCTGCGCTACTTCATCCGCAAGGTGATCGACCGCCGGATGGCCCATCCCCGGCTGATCGTGTGCGCGCCGTCGGGCGTCACCGAGGTCGAGAAACGCGCCGTCGAGGAAGCCTCGCTCGCTGCTGGAGCGCGTCGCGTGCACCTGATCGAGGAGCCGATCGCGGCGGCGATCGGGGCCGGCCTCGAGATCGACGAGCCGGTCGGCCGGATGGTCGTCGACGTCGGCGGCGGCACGAGCGAGATGGCGGTGATCTCGCTCGGGGGAATCGTCGTCTCGCGGTCGGTCCGCGTCGGCGGCTACGAGATGGACGAGGCGATCGCCCAGTACCTGCGCGTCGTCCACCAGCTCGCGATCGGCTCGAGGACCGCCGAGCACATCAAGATTCAGGTCGGCTCGGTCGTCCCGCTGCATCCCGAGGAGACGGTCGAGGTGCGCGGACGGCACCTGGTCACCGGCCTGCCGACCGCGGTCGAGCTCCGCAGCGAGGAGGTCCGGTCGGCGGTCATGGCGCCCGCCCGCGAGATCCTCAGGGCGATCCGCGACACGCTCGAGGAGACGCCGCCCGAGCTCTCCAGCGACATCGCCAAGGACGGGATCCTGCTCGCCGGCGGCGGGACGCTGATCCGCGGCTTCCAGGAGATGGTCGCGGAAGAGACCGGTATGCCGGTGTACTCGGCCGAATCGCCGCTCACCTGCGTGGCGTTCGGGTCAGGCCAGGCGCTCGACCATTTCGACGAGCTGAGCCGGGCGAGCCGGTATCGGGCCCCGTCGCTCACCTACGACTGGCGCACCGCGTAGCCGACCCACGGCCGTCGCCAGGGCCGCCGTCGCCAGCAGGATCAGGAACGGGTCGACCGGCTCGCGGAACCGTGGCGTCTCGACGTTCACCACCACCACGCTCAGGGCGAGCAGGATCGGGACCCACCAGATCCATTTCGGCGCCGATCCGGGCCAGCTTGGTGAACGCGCCGGCCAGCGCCAGCGCGCACAGGATCCAGAAGCTGACGATGCCCCGCCAGGCGATGCGCGTCCGAGATCGAGATCGCCGAAGCCGAGGCCTGCCAGGCGAAGCGCCCCTGACCTCGAGCATCCGCAGCATGTTGTGGTAGGCGACGACGAAGGGCGAGAACGGGTGAGTCTGAGATGTAGTGGAGCGCCTGGCTCTCGAGGCGAGAACCGATCTGCGGTTCGGTGAGCGTGGGCGACTCGCGGATCAGGCCGCGCTCGCCCGGGATGCCGTAGAAGATCCGCCACTTGTACGGAGCTGCGGGCATGGCGGCGGACGCCACGTTGTAAGTGCCGACGAGCGTGATTCCGGTCTCGTCGGAGATCGGGATGAAGTGGTGCATGACGATCGGCGTTGCGAACCGTCCAGGGCAGGATCGTCAGCGCGGTGACGACGATCAGCAGCGCCGGCGCGGCGACCGATCCGAGCTTGAGGCGCGGGCGGCCCGTCCACACGCGCACGAGCAGCGGGATCAGGTCATCAGGATCCGTTCATCGTGGGTGAGCGTCGCGAGCCCGGCGAGCAGGCCCGGCCCGGCCACCCAGGCTAGCGCGTCCGGGCGCTGCGAGCTCGGCGGACGCGCAGCCCCGCGTACACGGCCGCGAGGACGAGCGCGGTGAGGAGGTTCTCGGCGACGAGCGTCGCCGACAGCTCGATCAGCACTGGATAGATCGCGGCGAGCACCAGCGCGATCAGGCCTGCCACCTCGCCGAACAGCTCAAGCGCGACCAGCCCGATCAGCGCCACCGTGATCGTCCCGAGCACCGCCTGCGAGATCCGCGCGGGATGGATCGCGCCGTCGCGCCGCGTCTCGTGGCCGTCGATGATGTCGACCAGCGCGAGGAAGTACGGAAAGCCGGGCGCGAAGTACGCGCTCGGGCCGCGGGTGCCGCCGGCGCCCGGAGCCCGGAGCGCGCCTTAGCGAATAGTCGCCGGTGTGCGCGATGTAGCTCGCCAGCGTCAGGTAGGAGCCGGCGTCGTTCCGCGGTACGTACGACGTGCCCTGAACCTCCCCGATCCGCAGCGCGAGCGCGCCGATCAGGATCGCCACGACCAGGCCGCCTCTCACGGCGCGGGACACCGCGGGGAGGTTATGCCCTGTGGCGGGCGCTTGTCAGTGGATCCCGACGATCCCGGCGCACACCCAGTTGGATGCGCCGGCTCCGCCGTTCCAGATGCGACTCGCGACCGCGTCTTGCTCGGCCTTGCCCGCCAGGTACGCCGCGGGTCCCGTGCCGCCGAACAGCTTCCAGGTGGCGGGCATGATCTGGTAGTAGCCCGAGGCGCCGGCGTAGTTCGGAGTCAGGTTCTGGCCGCCCGACTCGCACAGGACGATCGCGTACGGGATCGCCCAGCCTCCGGACGGCCCATACGTCGGCCCGACGGGAGTCGGCCCGCCCGAGCCGCCGGAAGCGCCGGAAGCGCCGGCGGACGACTGCTGCTGTTGGGCGGCCAGAGCCGCGGCACGCTCGGCCGCGGCCTGCGCGGCCTCGACCCTGCGTGATCTGCGCCTGCAGCGCCGCTCCCTTCGAGTGCTCGGCCGCGAGCGCGCCCTGCTGAGCGCTCCGCGCCTGCGCGAGCGCCGCCTGCTTTGCGTGCAGGAGCACGTTCATGCCCACCAGCGCGCGGACCCGTTGCGCGGTCTCGAGCGGTGATCTGGCGGACGCTCGCCTCGAGCGCGGCCAGGCGCGTCGCGGCGGCATCGGCTCGCTCTTTCGCTTGCGTGGTGATCTTGATGATCGCCTGCTGCTCCTGCTGCGCATCCTTCAGGTACGTGAGCTTGTCGAGCAGGTCGGTGAACCCGTTCGACTCGAGCACGACTGAGACGAGATTGGGCTTGGACTGCTCGTAGTTCGAGACGAGCTGGCGGCCGAGCAGCATGCGCGCCCGGGCCAGGCGGGCCTTCAGCAGCGCGAGCAGTTTTCGTTCGCGCGTGAGCGCGGCCTGGACCTGGACCAGCTTCGCGCGGTCGCGCGCGAGGTCGGCGCGCACGGCGGCCTCCCGCGACTCGACCAACGCGATCTGCGAATCGAGCGAGCTGATCAGATTCGAGAGGCTGCTGATGCTCGAGGCGAGGCTCTGCTCGCGCGCCTGGACGGCGCCGAGCTGCGAGTGCAGCTGGCCGAGGCTCGGATCGGCGTTCGAGGACACCGGTATGGCGGCAAGGCCGAGCGCCGCGGCAATTGCGGCCGCGCCGGCGACCACCCAGGTCGGGATCGTGCGCCTTCTGGAGTTCATATTCGGCTGCCTACGGGGTTAGCTGTCGGGCTCGCGCGGCGGCTTGCGCTACACGGTCATCAGACCGCGATTCGCCCCAGGGAACGTGGGTCCCCCGCTTTCTCGCTGCTCAGCGGGAAATTCGGCGTGAGGACCTTATCAGGACTTGACGCCCGCGCGGTCCTCCGGCCTATGCTCCCTCGCCGTGGACACCGAGGACCGCACGCGCCTGATCCTCGACCGCGTACGCGCGGTGCCCGTCGGGTTCGTGCGCACGTACGGGGACATTTCGCCTGGCGCGCCGCGGGTTGCCGGCGCCGTGCTCCACGGGTGCGCCGACGCTTCCGTGCCGTGGCATCGGATCGTCCGCGCCGACGGCTCGCTGGCCAAGGGATCTCGGCAGCGGGTTCTGCTCGACGCCGAGGGCGTGCCGTTTCGGGGCTCGCGAGTCGACATGCGCATTGCGCGCATCCCGGAGCTGTGATGTGGGCCCAGCACGAGATCGCGCTCGAACCCCGGCCGCGCGGCTTTCACCTCGTGACGCGGGAGATCGTCGCCGCGCTCCCCGAGCTCGGCGACGTCGCCGTCGGCTTGCTGCACCTGTTGATCCAGCACACCTCGGCGTCGCTGGCCTTGAACGAGAACGCCTCGCCGGACGTGCGCCGGGACTTCGAGGCGTACTTCAACCATGCCGTTCCGGAGGACGCGCGCTTTTGGACGCATACGCTCGAGGGCGCCGACGACATGCCGGCGCACATCAAGGCGTCGCTTCTCGGGCCGTCGCTGACGCTGCCGATCTCGCGGGGCCGGCTCGCGCTCGGGACGTGGCAGGGGATCTACCTGTGCGAACACCGCGACCGCGGCGGGTCGCGGTCGGTGGTGGCGACGATCATGGGCTCTGACCCGTCCTGGCTCGCCTAGGCGCTCGGGGCGGGAACGGATCCGGCTCGAGAAAGCGTCCACACAGGACGCTTTCTCGAGCCGCTTCCTTAGCGGCCCTTCCAGACCGGGTCGCGCCGCTCCGCGAACGCCGTCGCGCCCTCGCGGGCGTCCTCGGAGTTGAACGCCGAGTCGCGGAACGGCGCCTGGCGCTCGAAGAACTCGGAATCGGGCCAATCGGCCGACTGCACCAGGATCTGCTTTGTGGCTGCCAACGCGAGCGGTCCGTTGGCCGCGATCGTCTCGGCCAGGTCCAGCGCCGCGGCCAGCGCCTCGCCGGGCTCGGCGAGCCTGTTGACCAGCCCGAGCTCATAAGCCCGATCGGCCTCGATCGGGTCGCCGGTGAGGGCAAGCTCCATCGCCACGTTGCGAGGCAGGGTTCGCGGCAGACGGAGCAGGCCGCCACCGGCGGCCACGAGCCCCCGCTTGACCTCGGGGATCCCGAGCCGCGCGCCACGCGAGGCGACGATCAGGTCGCACGCGAGCGCCACCTCGAGCCCGCCGGCGACCGCGAACCCCTCGATCGCGGCGATCAGCGGCTTGTCCGCGGAGCGCTGGGTGATTCCGGCGAACCCCCGGCCCTCGATGAACGGTCGCTCGCCGGCGACGAACGCCTTGAGATCCATGCCGGCGCAGAAGCCCTTGCCGGCGCCGGTGATGACGCCGACGCTCAGCTCGGGATCCGCGTCGAGCTCGTCGAGCGCGGCGGCGATCCCGGCGGCAACGGCAGCGTTGACGGCGTTGCGCTGGTCGGGACGGTTGATCGTGATCAACCGGACCCGGCCGCGGCGCTCGGTCAGGACCGCGTCGTTTTCGGCGCTCACGCCGCGAACAATCTCAGATCCGGCTCGCGCTCGCCGCGGAGCACGGCGAGATCGACCTCGACGGACGCGATGTCACGCGCGCTTGCGAGCACCGACGCCTGCGGCTTGATCGTCTGCGCGACGAGCACGCCGCGGCAAGAGCTGAACGCCGGATCGAGCCGGATCCGCTCGAGATAGCGCGTGAGCTGCTCGACGGCCTCGATCCCCGCGATCCGCTTGACCTCGACCGCGACCCACTCGTCATCGGCGTCGCGGCACATGAGGTCGACGGGGCCGATGTCGGTCGGCCACTCCCGGCGCACCAGCCGCAATCCCTCGCCGCACCACGCCGGCTGCTCGGCGAGCAGCTCCTGGAGGTGGGCCTCGACGCCATCCTTGGTCAGCGCGGCGTCCTCGTCGGGCGATCCCATGTCGTGCGAGACGTCGGAGAGCACCTCGGCGACCGAGATCTCGAGCCGATCGCCGTCGGCCTGGCCGCGCTTGCGGACGAGGATACGATCGGGCGACTCCTCGATCACGGTCGGCGGCGTCATCCAGTTGAGCGGCTTGTAGCCGCCGGCGTCGGCATGGACGAGGACGGATCCGTCGGCCTTGACGATGATCAGCCGGAGCGCCTCCGGCAGGAGCGCGTTGAGGCGTCCGAAATAGCGAACTTCGCAGCGGGCGACGATCAGGCGCATAGTCAGCGATAACCGTACGAGCCGGGCCGGACCGATTTAGAATGCGACCGCACCTGAGAGCGGTAACGAGACGGGAGAACATTTGATGCCGGACCCGACAGGCCGCTGGATCAATCATTCGGAGTGGCAGTGTCCCGCGTGTGGGACGGTCAACACCGAGGACCGCGAGCGTTGTCAAGGCTGCGGCGAAAGCGTCCGCCCGTCCCCGGACGAGCCGATCAGACCGCCCGACCCGGCCGACATCATCGGCAGGGCCAAGAAGCGGGCCGGCGACGCGTCTGATCAATAGCCGCGGGTCCGCGAAGATCACGGCGCCGCCCCATCCTATGATCAGGGGCGGGGACATGCATGCGTAACCAGCTTCGCCCGCTATTCGACCGCGTCGTGATCAAGGAGCTCGACCCCGATCGGGTTCGCCGCTCCGGGCTGATCGTGCCGCCCGGCTCCGAGGAGCCGCCGCCCCAGCACGGCATCGTGCTCGCCGTCGGTCCCGGGCTCGATTGGTGGGAGAACGTCGGCATCGCGATGCCCGTCCGGCCCGGCGATCACGTCGTGTTCCCGGCCTCCGCGGGCGTATGGATCGAGGTCGAGGAGGAGCGGCTGCTCGTGTGCCGCGTGGGCGAGCTGCTCGGCGTGCTCGAGGCCGTCGAGAACTGCCCCGGCTGCGGGGGACGGCCGTTGGCGGCCGGCGAGTCCTGCCCGGTGTGCGGGCGCGAGGGCTCGATCGCGTCGCCCTATCGCTGACGCGCCGCAGCCTCGCTTTCAGCCGGATCGCGCCGAGGTGAGCTACGCGCGTCGCGCTCGGACCCGAGCCGGTCCGTGGCCGGCTCCGCCAAAGCCCGGGGTCGCGACGCCTCGACCCGCGCCAGCAGGTCGACGACCTCCGGGTCGTCGCCGAGCGCGAGCGCCCGATGACAGGCCTCGATGCACTCGTTGATCCGGTCCGTGCGCGCGAGCGCGTGGGCGTAGCTGCCCCACGCGCTCCGTGACTCCGGATCGAGCCGGGTCGCGGCCTCGGCGGCCGAGACCTCGGCGCCGACGTCGCCGGCGAGGTGGTACGCGAGCGCCAGCGACAACAGTCCTTCGACCGTCGGTCCCGCCAGCCTGGCCTGCTCAAGCGCCGAGATCGCGCCGGCGCGGTCCATCAGCCGCAGCCGCAGGCGGCCCAGGCGCTCCCACGATGACGGCGTCGGCGGGCGCGCGGTTGGCGGCGCGCTCGGCGGCCTCGGCGGCCAGGTCGATTGCGCCCATGTCCTCGTAGATCCGGGCCGCGAACCGCTCTGGGGTCGGGCGGTCGGTCTCCGCACGGGCCCAATCACGGACCGCGCGCGCGGCGGCGGGCAGGTTGCCCGCCTGCCAGAAGGCGCTCGTGAGCAACCGGAGCACGACCGGGTTCGTCGGGTCGGCGTCCCGGGCGTACACGAGGCGCTGGGCGGCCAGCAGCGCGTCGCCCTCGGCTAGGGCGTGCTGGGCGGCGGTCATGAACCGCTCCACCCGGTCGGCGGCGGCGTCGGGCTTGGAGAAGTCGACGAACTGGAGCGAGCCGGCGGGAACCGTCCGAATTCCCACCGAGAACTTCAGGCGGGCCCACTGCTGGACGTCTTCCTCGTCGCCCGAGAAGTAGATCCCGGTCACGCTTCCGACGCCCCATTCCGGATAGGACGTGCATCGCGCGTAGCGGTGGACGACCGAATGGTCCGGGACGCGCGAGCCGAACGGGTCGTGCTTCTGGCGCTCCTCCTCGCGGGCGCGCTCGCGCTGCTCGGCCTCGTAGGCCCGCCGGCCCTCCTCGGCGCGCGCCTTGCGTGCCGCCGCCGCCGACACCTTGACCGCGTTGCGGCTGACCCGACCGCCGCGCGACGGACTCGGCGAGCTGCTCGAGCTGATCGGCCGCCTCGTTGATCGCCTGCAGATGCCGCTGATGCTCATGCTGGCGGCCGGGAGGCGCGATGTCCGGATGCCAGCGCTTGGCCATTCGCCGGCGCGCGAGCTGGACGGCGCGCTGATCGAACGGCGGCTCGAGCTCCAGGAGGAGCAGTGCTTGCTCTACATCGAGGATTCGAGGCATGACCTATCTAAGTTAGCGGCGGCCGCCAGGTGACGGGCGCCGACGTTCTGGTCCGCCCGTGCGATCCGCCTGCAACAAATTAGCTTCAATTAGATTCAGTATCACTTGGCGGGCATACGCTGGCCGAATGGTCGGCAGGAGGACCGGTGGCGGGGTCGCCGTTCTTGGGCTCATCGTGGCCGTCATCGCCGTGGGTCTCGGAGCGGGCCTGCTCGCGCTCCTCACGAGCGTGTTCGGGGAGGGGGACGAGTGCGGGGGACCGGCCACCGGCGCCACCGCCACCGGCGTCGTGCTCGCTCCGCCAGGCACCGGCCAGCTCGTCGGCGCCACCGAGTACGGCGGTCCCGGGGATCCGAGCAGCGGCGTCGATCGGGTCCTCCGGCGCCAACCTGCTCGAACAGCCCGACAGCTATGCCGAGCTCGGCGGCGAGACCTTCCAGACGGCCACCGCGATGGGCGGCCTGCCGTACCTGACGCCGCTCCGCATCACCTGGGGCACCCGCTCGGCGATCGCCTACAAGCGCGACATCGGACTCGGGGGAGGTCCGATCGACGGCTTAGCGCGAGTGCTGGACCTTTGGTGGGAGCTTGCCGGGCGGCTCGGCATCCCGTACGAGGACGGGTTGTGGTCGGGACCAGTCCGGATCGAGCGCCCGCCGGACACCGGCGCCGGCAACCTGCTCGGACAGAGCCGCGCAAGGCACGCCCGGCGCTCCTCCGAGCTCGACCGCCCAGCAGGATCCGGCCTCGTGCGCGCCGACGGCCGCCGAGGGCGTGCCACTGGCGAGCGGCGACCATGCGCAGCTGCTCCCGAACGGGCTCGCCGCGGCGCCCGCCGATGCGCCCCCCGCGATCGAGGAGATCATCGCGGCCGGCAACCAGATCGTCGGCAAGCCATACCTGTACGGCGGCGGCCACGGGCTCCCGCTGTCCGAGATCGCGCCGGCATACGACTGCTCGAGCAGCGTCGAACACCTGCTGTACGGCGCGGGCCTGCTGCCGGTGGACTACGACGCGCCGTCGGGAACGCTCGAGTCGTTCGGGCAGCCAGGTCCCGGACGGTGGGTGACGCTGTACGCGAGCGCCGGACCACGTGTTCATGTACGTCGCCGGGCTGCGCTGGGACACGCACGACGCCGCGGGCCCGGGTGACGGGAGCGCGGGAATCGGCTGGCACCCGCTGGTCCGAAGCGACGCCGGGTTCGTGGCCCGGCATCCGGTCGGGCTGTGACGAGCGGTCGCAAAGCCGCGCGCGCTCCTGTGCGCGCTCGCGTGCGCCGGGTGCGGCCACTCGGCTCGCCACGCGGCTCGGCGTCCGCCGTCCGCGGTCGCCCAGGCCGACGCAACCCACGAATACCCGTCCAAGCCGCCGCCGCCCGAGACGCGCGAGCAACGCCGCCCCAACCGCGACCCAGGCGATCCGAGCGTTCGTGACCGCCTACATCAACTGGAACGCGCGGACCGTCGCGGGCACGATGCGGATACTGGCCGCCGACAGCATCGGCCAGGCGCGCGCCGCGATGACGCTCGCCGCGGCCGAGACCGCCGACGACTACGAGCTCCGCCGGGGCGGGATCGCCAACAGCGGCGTGGTCGAAGCGGTGGCGCCGCTGTCGGGTCACCCGGACCAGTACGTCGTGGTCACGCGCGAGTCGACGACCGCCACGAACACGACCGCCTACCAGGGGCTTCGCCCCGCGTGGCACGTCGCGCTGGCCACTGCGCAGGAACTCCCCGGCGGCCGGTGGGTGCTCAGCGACTGGCAGCCCGAGAGCTAGGAACGTTCGCCCGGGCTAAACCGGCTGCCCGTTCGCGGTCAGCGTGACCTCGACGTTCCCGCGGGTGGCGTTCGAATACGGGCACACCTTGTGAGCCTCGGCGACGATCCGCTTGGCGTCCTCGGGGTCTTCCACCTGGGGGAGGGTGACGTTGAGCTCGACCGCGACATTGAAGCCGCGTTCCTCGGTCGTGATCAGGCTGACCTTGCTGTCGATCGAGGCGTCGCCGACCTCCTTACGCTCGCGCCGGCCGACGACGCCGAGCGCGCCCTCGAAGCACGCCGCGTAGCCGACCGCGAACAGCTGCTCGGGGTTGGTGCCGCCGCCGTCTCCGCCCATCTCACTCGGCAACCGAAGCTGCACGTCGAGCTGTCCGTCGGGCGTCTCGCCATGACCCTCCGCACGACCTCCGGTCACCGTCGCCTCGGCCGTGTACACCACCTTCGCCATGCTGCCTCCTCGGACCGTAGGTTGAGCGCACAAGGATACGCGCCGTCAGTGTGCGGCGATGTTCAGGACGACCGCCGTCACGAAGCACAGCACCGCCGCCGCGCGGACCACGAACCCGGCGCGGTCTCCCGGCCGTCCCGTGACCATCCCGATGATCGCCACCGTCATGAAGACGACTGCGATCAGCGCGAACACGGCGGCGAGGACTCGCAGCACGGACAGGCTCCTATCCTCTGAATGACCACATGTCGACCCAGTACATCTTCACCACCTACAAGCTCTCGCGCCGCTACCCGCCCGACCGCGAGGTCCTGAGCGATATCTCCCTGTCGTTTCTGCCGGGCGCCAAGATCGGCGTGATCGGCTACAACGGCGCCGGCAAGTCGAGCCTGCTGCGGATCATGGCTGGGCAGGACACCGAATTCGGCGGTCATGCCCAACTCGGCGCCGGCGCGACCGCCGGCATGCTCGAGCAGGAGCCCGCGCTCGACGAGAGCAAGAGCGTCCGCGAGAACATCGAGGAGGGCGTGGCCGAGACGAAGGCTCTGCTCGACCGGTTCAACGAGCTGTCGATGAACTACTCGGACGAGACGGCCGACGAGTTCGCCCGCGTCCAGGAGCAGATCGACGCGGTCGACGGCTGGAACCTCGACACCACGCTCGAGATCGCGATGGATGCGCTCAGAACCCCGCCGGGGGACGCGGACGTAGCCACGCTCTCGGGCGGCGAGCGTCGCCGCGTCGCCCTGTGCCGGTTGCTCCTGCGCCAGCCGGATCTGTTGTTGCTCGACGAGCCGACCAACCACCTCGACGCCGAGTCGGTCGCGTGGCTCGAGCGCCACCTCCAGGACTACCGCGGCACGGTCGTTGCGATCACCCACGACCGGTACTTCCTGGATAACGTCGCGGGCTGGATCCTCGAGCTCGATCGGGGGCGCGGCATCCCCTATCAGGGCAACTACTCCGGGTGGTTGGAGCAGAAACGAGCTCGCCTGCAACAAGAATCCAAGCAGGAGAACGCACGCCAGAAGACCATCGAGCAGGAGCTCGAGTGGGTCAGGCTCAACGCGAGCGCGCGCCGCAACAAGCCCAAGGCCCGCCTCAACGCCTACGAGGCGCTACTCGCCCAAGACCGCAACGTCAAGCTCGACCAGGTTCAGATCCACGTCCCAGCCGGGCCGCGCCTGGGCGAGACCGTGGTCGAGGCGACCGGGCTGCGCAAGGCGTATGGGGATCGGGTGCTGATCGACGACCTCAGCTTCAACCTTCCTCGCGGCGGGATCGTCGGCGTGATCGGACCGAACGGCGCCGGCAAGACCACGCTGCTGCGAATGATCACCGGCCAGGAGCAGCCGGACGCCGGCACGCTGCGGATCGGCGAGACCGTCGAGCTCGCCTACGTCGACCAGTCGCGCGACGCGCTCGCCCCCGACAAGAACGTGTGGGAGGAGATCTCGGGCGGCCAGGACCAGATCAAGCTCGGCGATCGCACGGTCAACAGCCGCGCGTACGTTGCCGGGTTCAACTTCAAGGGATCCGACCAGCAGAAGAAGGTCGCGAAGCTCTCGGGCGGCGAGCGCAACCGACTGCATCTGGCGAAGCTCCTGCGGAGCGGCGGGAACCTGCTGCTGCTCGACGAGCCGACCAACGACCTCGACGTGGACACATTGCGCGCGCTCGAGGAGGCGCTGCTCGCGTTCGCCGGCTGCGCGGTCGTCGTCTCGCACGATCGCTGGTTCCTGGACCGGATTGCCACCCATGTGCTCGCGTTCGAGGGCGATTCGCAGGTGCGGTGGTTCGAGGGCAACTTCGAGGCCTACGAGAGCTTCCGCCACGAGCGGCTCGGCGCCGACGCCGACCGCCCCAAGCGCATCACGTACAAGAAGCTCGTCCGCGGCTGATCGACACGGTCGGTGGCGTCGACGGCGTCGTTATTCCGCGCCGAGGAGCTTGCGGAGTAGCCGGTTCAGCTCGTGCCGCCGTTGTGCGCCGCCGAGCGCCTCGTCGAGCTGATCGTTGATCTGTGCGACCGCGGTCCGGGCTTCGCGCAGCGTGGACCGTCCGCGGCTGCTGGGCTCGAGCGCGTACGAGCGGCGGTCGGCGGGGTCACGCCGGCGCTCTACCAGCCCCGCCGCTTCGAGCCGGTCGACCGCCTGGACGATCGCGGGGCCGGTGAGCCCGAGCTGATCGGCGATCGCCCGCTGGGAGATCGGGGCTCGCGCCTCCATCGTCGCGAGCGTCCCGTACAGCCCGGTTGTGATCCCGAGCGCTTTGAGCTGGGCGTTGACGACTTCACGTACGCGATTATGAGCGGGCGTGAGCAGGAAGCCGACGCGGCGGCCGAGCCCGGCGGGGGGCTCCGGGGCTCCCTCGGCGGCGCGAGCGATCGCGCCGAGCAGTTCGCGCAGAGTCTGCCGCTCGTTGGCGGAGAGCGGAGCGGTGAGGCCGGCCTCGGCCGCGTCGGCGGCCGTCGACAGCTCGGCCCGGGCCCGCTCGCCGGCGGGCGTCAGCTCTAGCGCGTAGGAGCGGCGATCGGTGGCGTCGCGGCGGCGCTCGACCAGCCCGCGTGACTCGATCGCATCGATCAGCTTGACCATGATCGTGCGGTTGACCCACAACAGCTCCGACAGCCGGCGCTGTGAGCTGGGGCCCAGATCGGCGAGCGTCTGCAGGACCTCGTAGTCGCGGATGGCGACTCCGTCGGGCATCGCCGCCGTCGCCCATCGTCCAGCCTGGACGTAGGCGCGCCTGAGCAGATAACCGGTCTCGTCGGCGAGCGACTGCGGGATCGGCGCGGGCGGCTGGGGGCTGGCGATCGCATCCGGCCCACGGCTCACGCGAACTGTCTGCACGCTCATCACGGTCGCCATCTTAGCAAAGCTCAATGACGATCATCACGCTATATCAATAAGTTAGTTGACAGATAAGTTAGTTGACGATATCTTGCCTCCAACGAATCGGACTTAAGGATCAAGAATGTCTTCCACCACCACCACCTCAACATCTCATTCGGGTACGGGCACCGACGATCGCCGTCGCTGGTGGACGCTCGCGGTCCTGTGCCTGAGCCTGCTGATGACGGTCCTCGACACGACCGTCGTGAACGTCGCGCTCCCGACCCTCTCCCGCGAGCTGCACGCCAGCTCGAGCGGGCTCGAGTGGATCGTGGACTCCTACACGCTGTTGTTCGCCGGGCTGCTGCTGCTCGGCGGCGCGATCGGCGACCGCTACGGCCGGCACCGGACGCTGCCGACGGGGCTGGTCGTGTTCGCGTTCGGCTCGATCGCGGCCGCGGTCTGCTCGAGTGCGCCTGAGCTGATCGCCGCCCGTGCGGTGATGGGGGCTGGCGCGGCTCTCGTGATGCCGGCCACGCTCTCGATCCTGTCGGGTGTGTTTCCAAACCCGGCCGAACGCGCGAAGGCGATCGGTATCTGGTCGGCCGTCAGCGGCCTCGGCATCGCCGCCGGCCCGACGCTCGGCGGGCTGTTGCTCGAGCACTTCGCGTGGAGCTCGGTCTTCCTC
This sequence comes from uncultured Solirubrobacterales bacterium, assembly GCA_963849675.1. Classification (GTDB taxonomy): domain Bacteria; phylum Actinomycetota; class Thermoleophilia; order Solirubrobacterales; family Solirubrobacteraceae; genus Palsa-465. The sequence continues at coordinate 695,052 of CAWKIW010000003.1, forward strand.
ATCAACCTGCCGGTGATCGCCGTCGCGCTGATCGCCGGACGCGCATTGATCCCGGCCTCGCGCGCGCCCCGGCCGCCGCGGCTGGACCTTCCCGGCGCCGCGCTCTCGGTCGCCGGTCTCGGTGCCCTCACCTACACGCTGATCGAGGCACCGAGCTACGGCTGGACCTCGCGCACCACAATCGCGACCGGCGCCATGTCGCTGATGCTGCTCGCGGCCTTCGCGGTCGTGCAGCTGCGGGCGACCGAGCCGATGGTCGACCTGCGGCTGTTCCGGAACCGGCGCTTCGCCGGTGCCTCGGCCGGGGTGATGGCGCTGTTGTTCGCGCTCACCGCGGCGACGTTCCTGCTTACGCAGGTTTACCAGTTCGTGCTCGGCCTATCACCACTGCAGGCCGGGCTGAGGGCGCTACCGCCGGCGCTGATGGTCGCCGTCATGTCGCCGATCGGCGCCCGCCTCGCCCAGAAGACCGGGGCGCGCGCCCCGATCGCGGGCGGGCTGGCGGTCGCGACCGCCGGACTCATCCTCTACGCGAGTGCCACCGCCGGCTCGAACGCTCTGCACTACATGGCGGCGATGAGCGTGGTCGGCACGGGGATCGGACTGGCGATGGCGCCGGCCACCCAGTCGATCATGAGCGCGCTGCCGCCGGCCAAGGCCGGCGTCGGGTCGGCGATCAACGACACCACCCGCAACCTTGGCAGCGTCCTCGGGATCGCCGTGATCGGCAGCATCGTGGCCTCTGCCTACCGGACGGCGCTCGCGTCCGCCCACGTGGCCGCCGGGATTCCGGCCGCCGCCCGCCAATCGGTCGGCGCGGCGACCGAAATAGCCCACCGCCTGCCGCACCCGCTCGGTAAGGAGCTTGCGACCGCGGCACACCACGCGTTCGTGCACGCGGCGGATCGCGGCGTGCTCGTCGCGGCCGCCGTCACGATCACCGGGGCGATCATTGCCGCCCGCACCCTGCCCGGCCCGGTGCCCGCCACCGAGCCCGCACCCGCCCAGGCCGGCGCGCTCGCGCGCGCCTGAGAAATAGAATTGGCGAACGAGACGGCCGGAGCTGGTGAGGAGCGAGAACGGCGGTCGCGATCTGAATGACCCGTGTTGCGATCATCGGCGGCGGGATCGGTGGCCTGACAGCGGCGCGAGCCCTGTGCCGCCGTGGCGTCGAGGTCGCCATCTACGAGTCGGCGCCCGAGTTGCGCGAGATCGGCGCCGGGGTCGCACTCGGCCCGAACGCGATGAAGGTGCTGCGCTCGCTCGAGCTCGAGGATGACGTCCGCGCGATCGCCGGGCGCTGGGAGTGGGCGGTGACGCGCCACGGGAAGACCGGCCGGGTGATCTCGAAGACGAGCCGGGAACAGCAGGCCACGTTGTTCGGCAGCGCCGGGGCGACCGCCCATCGCGCCGACCTGCTCGACGTGCTGTCGCATTCGTTGCCGGGCGACATCGTCACGCTCGGAGCGCGGTGCGTCGGAGTCGAGTCGGACGCCCGCGTCGCGGTCGCGAAGTTCCAGGACGGCAGCGAGGCCGAGGCCGACGTCGTGATCGGCGCCGATGGGATCCACTCGGCGGTGCGAGAGTCACTGTTCGGTCCGGAGGCTCCGCGCTTCACGGGCAAGATCTGCTACCGGAGCGTGGTTCCCGTCGACGCCGTGCCCGGCGCACGCCCGCCGGCCGAGAACGTTCAGTGGCTGGGGCCTCACGGCACGATCGTGCTGTACCCGGTCAGACGCGACGAGCTGATCAACGTCGTCTGCCACTACGACGACGAGGGCTACCGGCACGAATCTTGGGTGTCGAGATGTGAGCGCGCCGAGGTGCTCGAGCGCTACGCCGGCTGGCACGAATCGCTGCTGCGCGTCTTCTCGGCGGGAGAGGTCTGGTACAAGTGGGCTCTCTACGACCGGGACCCGATCCCGCAGTGGACGCGGGGCCGTGTCACAGTGCTCGGCGATTCTGCGCACTCGATGCTGCCGTACCTGGGGCAGGGCGCGTGTCAGGCGATCGAGGACGGCTGCGTGCTCGCGGCGGCGCTCGCGGCCGAGCCGGACGATCCGGTCGCGGGTCTGGCCCGGTATGAGCGCACGCGCCGTCCGCGGGCGAGCCAGGTCGTCCTGGCCTCACGCGAGCGCGGCGTCAGCAACCATCTCTCCTCGCCGTTGGCGGCGTTCAGGCGAGACCTCTCGATCGCGTTGCGGCGGCGTCTCGGCCGGGATCCGGACGGTCGTGGCACGGGGTGGATTCCGGAATACGACGCGAGCTCGCCGAACGTGCTCGCCGCCTGAGCGCGACCTCAGCAGCCCGAGCGCGACCTCAGCGGCCTGAGCGCGAGCTCAACAGCCGACGCGTGGCGGGAGATCGGTCGGGACCTCGGCAACGTCGATGAACCGCGCGGCGAAGTTCATGAAGCGCTCGACGTCGTGGAAGTTCGAGACGAGACCCAGCGACGCGCGGATCGCGCCGCCGGACGGCAGCCCGATCGCGTCCACGTAGTCGTCGAGGCTCATGCCGTCGCCGAACTCTCCACCGAGCAGCGTCTCGCGCGAGATCGTGAACGCCACCTCGCCCGCGCCAGGGTTACAGAAGCAGCCGGTGCGAAGCGACACGTTGTGCTCGGACGCGATGCGGTCGACGTATCGCTCGTCGACGATCCTCCCGTCCGGATGGAGGAAGTTGAACGCGATCGTGGCGCCGCGTCGCTCCCACGACCGCGGTCCGTAGACCGTCGTCGCCGGCGCGCCGCCGGCGTGCCGCATCGAACCAAGCTGGGCGATCAGCCAATCGCCGAGCGCGGTCACGCGGCGATGGATCGTGTCGATGCCAACGCGGTCGAGATACCTCAGCCCGACCTCGACGGCCGGCAGGTTCAGGTAGTTGACGGTTCCGTCCTCGAACTGCGCGGCGCCGGGAGCTGAATGGAAATACTCCCGCTGCACGAACGCCGCGACGATCGTCCCGCCCGAGAACCACGGCCGCTCCAGCTTCGCCAGCGCGTCGCGCCGCGCCAACAGGCAACCCACTCCAGTCGGCCATCCGAACATCTTGTAGAACGAGATCGCGACGAAATCCGGATGCCAGACGCTCAGATCGAGCGTACTCGTGGGCACGTACGCGGCGGCATCCAGGAGAACGTCCCACCCGTGTGCGTGCGCCTGCTCGATCCACTCGAGTGGATGCTGCACGCCTGAGAAGTTCGACTGCGCCGGATACGCGAATAGGTTGTGGTGGTCGCCGATCGTGTCGGTGAGATATCGCGGGAGCATGCGCTCGTCCACACGCAGATCGGGCGCGACGCTCGGTATGTACGTCGTGTCGGCGCCCCGGGCTCGTGCGAACTCACGAATGCCGTTGACCGAGTTGTGATTGTCGAACGTGAGCAGGAAGCGATCACCCGCACGGAACGGATAAGCCTCGCCGACCAGCCGTAGCGCCCCGGTGGCGTTCGGAGTGAAGATCGCCTCGTACTCCTGTGGCGATGCCCCGAAGAACTCGAGCACGTAGGCTCGTGCGCGCTCGACGAGTTCGCTGCTTGCCGCCGACGTCGGGTTGATCGAGTGCGGGTTGCCGAACACGCCGGACTCGAGCAGCTCCAGATGCTGCGCCACCTGAGAGCTGCCGAACATGCCACCGCCGGTGTAGTCGAGGTACACGTGTCCGTCGCGATCGAGCCGCTCAAAGTCAGTCGCGCGGAGGTCATCGATCGCTGCCGTGTCCGCGTAGGCGGGATGCTCGCCCCGAAACGCGGCTTCCGCTTCGGAACTCACCAGATCGGTCACGCCTGTTCTCGCGGGCCCAGATCGTCGACGAGCACGTGATCGGGAAGGGAAGACCCGCGCCGCTTGGACCGCTCACTCCCGTTGTCACCTCCTCCAGACGACGCGGTGGCCATGTCGACGGTCGGGAAGATCGTCGACAACCGCCGGATCTCCGCGGCCCGCGGCGTCACCTCGCTGGCGTCGAGCAGCCGATGGCCGACGGCCGAGGCACTGCGGATGGCCGCTTCGGTCGCGAGCTCGGGGATCGGTGGGAGCGGCACGTCGGGCGTCCGGGTCAGGTTCGCGGCGAGCATCACCAGGCCGGCGCCGGGGGCGGCGAATCCCTCACCCTCGCGCGCGCTGTGCCCTTGCAACTCCAGCAGCGCGAGCACGCTGCGGCACACCTGCGTTTCGGGCGCGTCGTCGACGCCGATGTCGCACGCCAGCCGCGCCAGCGCGAGCGGCTCATATCCACTGTCGCCGAGCAACATCCGGCTGACGCCTAACAGCAACATCGCGTTGACGCGCTCGAGCAGGATCGGCGGACCTCCTGCGCGGGGACCGATGGGCGGCCCGAGATCGAGCGGATCCTTCCCGTCGAGCAGCCGCTCGAGCTGACCGCCAGCGATCGCCCGCAGCCGGTCCGCGTCCACGCCGGCTTGGAGCGCTGTCCGGATCACGCACGTGGCGATCAGCATGGGGGTGAAGTACGGAGGGTCGCTGCCGTACAGGATCTGCCCCGGCGGGATCAGCGCGAACAGCGCGGCCAGGTCGGTCGAGTGCCACCAGGCCGTGTCGAAGAACAGATTGGGCTGGTGTTGCGCCTCGCGCCAGATCCAGTTGAGGTCGCAGATCGCGCCGTGCGCGAGGATCAACGGCGCCGACGGGAACCGCCCCGCGAGCTCGAGCGCATCGCGCCCGATCGTCGGAATCCCGCGACCTGCGTGGATCAAAACGGGCATCCGACGCTCGTGCGCGAGTGCAAACACTCCCTCGAGCTCCGGGTCGCTCAGCTCGAACCTCTCCGCGCGAGGATGCAGCTTGATCCCCCGCGCGCCGGCTTCCGCGCACCGGCGAGCCTCGCCCGTCGCATCGGTGTGCGGGTCGACCCGGCAGAACGGCACCAGCCGACCGGCCGATCGTTCGCACACTTCGAGCACGCGGTCGTTCGCGGCGGAATAGCCGTCAGGCTCGTGCAGCGGAGTGACGACAGATCGCGCGTGGATCGCCTGCATCGTCTCGATCAGCTCGCGCGCTGACAGCCCGAGCCCGTCCGGGTCGTTGAACCCGATGTGCGCGTGCGCGTCGAACAACGACAACCCCGGCACGCGTTCGACCGCGGACTCGAACCACGGCCGAATCAGCGCGTCGTCGTACACGAACTCGACTCCACTTCGCCCGTCACCGACACCCGGCTCACACCTAACCCTCCACGCGCGACACCCCAACGATTCCGGCGCCCCACCGCCTCGTCCTAATGCTACCCGTGGAGCGCCTACGCGCCCAAAGCCTCCAGCTTCGCTCGCAGCTCGATCGCGTCACCCGCCACCACGTCCGCATCCGCGAGCTCGTCAACTCCGTACTGCCCGGTGGCCACCGCCACGCAGCGCAGGTCGTCCGCCCGCGCGCAGGCGATGTCGCGAGGGGTGTCGCCAATCACGATCGTCTGCTCACGAGGAATTGGACCGGCCGCCAGCCCGCCCACCCGGCCGCCCGCCCGCCCGCCGCCAACCAGCCCGGCGCGCCGGCGGGCGATCGCGGGCAGCGCTGCCCGATCCTCGGAATCGGACCCGAACGCGCCGTTGCCCGAGTGAAACCAGCGGCCGATGCCGGCGCGCGCGAGCTTCAGCCGCGCCACCGGCTCGAAGTTCCCCGTGAGCAGCCCGAGCGTCACACCATCGCGACCCGCCAGCCACGTCAGCAGCTCCGGGATGCCCGGCACCACGTACTCGCTCAGGTCGGGCGGGCAGATGTCGGCGTAGATCCGGCAGCACGCCTCGCGCACCGCGTCGGCCCGCTCGTCGATCCGCCGCGCCGAGACCCCGAGGTCGAGCAGGATCAGCCGCGCGATCTCTCCGTCGGTCCGGCCCGCGGGGCCGATCTTCGATCGGAGGTCATCGGTGTGCACGCCGTGGACCTCTTGGATCGCCCGGTCTAGGGCCTGGCTGTGCGCGCCGGTCGCCCCCGACAGCAGCGTGCCGTCGATGTCGAACAGCAGGAGCACTACTTCAGCGGTCGAACGACGTGCCCGGCTTGAGCCGGCGCGCGAACCCCGCGATCAGTCGCGCGGCCGCGTCGATGTCCGCGAGCGACACCATCTCGATCGGCGAGTGCATATAACGGCACGGGATCGAGACGAGCCCGCTCGGAATGCCGGCGCGGGTCAGATGGATCGCGTCCGCGTCGGTGCCGGTCCCCTTCCCGAGCGACTCGAGCGTGAACGGGATGCTCTCGGCCTCGGCCGCCTCGTAGAGCAGCTCGAACACGAGCGGGTGCAGCGAGGTGCCGCGGGCGATCACCGGACCGGAATCGAGCGGGTGCTTGGTGATCGGGCCGAGCTCGACGCCCGGCTGGTCGGTGGCGAACGTCAGGTCGACGACGATCGCGAGATCGGGATCGTGCGCGTACGCGCTCGTGCGCGAGCCCGCGAACGTGGTTTCCTCCTGGGTGACCGCCATCGCCAGGACGTCGCCGGGCGCGCCGCCGTCCTGCGCCACGAGCCTCGCGGCCTCGGCGGCGACGTAACAGCCGACGCGGTTGTCGAGCGACCGCGACACCACCCGCTCGTGCCGGAAGTCGAGCGGATCGGCGTCGATCACGGCCACGTCGCCGATCCGGACGAGCTCGGCGGCCTCCTCGCCGTCCTTGGCGCCGATGTCGATGTGGAGGTCCTTGAGCTCGGGGACCTTCTTGCGGTCCTCGTCTTTCAGCAGGTGAATCGGCTTGCGTCCAATCAGCCCCACGACATCGCCGTTCCGGGTTCGCAGCTTCACTCGCTGGCCGATCAGTACCCCGGCGTCCCAGCCGCCCACCTGGCCGAACCGCAAATAGCCGTCGTCCTCGATGTGCGAGACATGCAGCCCGATCTCGTCGATGTGGCCGACGATCGCGAGCGTGGGTCCGCCCGCGGTTCCCGGAACCCGGGCGTACGAGGATCCCACCTGGTCACCGCCGACCTCCTGCGCGAAGCTCACGCAGTACTCGCGCCACACCTGGGCGGCGGCCGTTTCGTGGCCGGATGGGCCGGGGGTGATCAGGAGCTTTGCGAGCAGTTCCGGGATCGGCATGCGAGTGAAGGCTATTCGCTGACGCGCTCGATTGCGGACCGTCGGTTACGTACAGGTGTCGGTCCGGGCCGCTGTGGGTAGAAATTGAAGGGATGCCACCGGAGGCAAGGATTCACGACGGCGGGGCCGACCTCGAGTCGATCCGTGACCTGCTCGCCCACCGTGGGATAAAAATCCACGGCGAGCAGCCAGATCGCGAGTCGGCACAGGACGCTCACCATGCGGGCCAGCCGGCCGAGCGGACGATGGACTCGATGTCGCTGTTCATGGCCGAGGTGCGCCGGCACCGCCTGCTCACGCGCGGGGAGGAGGTCGAGCTCGCTCGCCGGATCGAGCGGGGCGATCTCGGCGCCAAGGAGCGCCTGGTCAACTCGAACCTGCGCCTCGTGATCTCGAACGCGCGCAGCTACGAGGGGCTTGATCTCCCGCTGCTGGATCTGATCCAGGAGGGGATGCTCGGCCTGATCCGCGCCGCCGAGAAGTTCGACTGGCGCAAGGGATACAAGTTCTCGACCTACGCCACGTTCTGGATCCGCGAGTCGATCCAGCGCGCGATCGCGAATCGGGCGCGTCCGATCCGGGTCCCGGTGCACATCGGCCAGCGCGAGCGCCGAATCGGACGCGCGCGCGTGGAGCTGGCGGCGAAGCTCGGCCGCGAGGCCACCGACGAAGAAACCGCGGCCGCCGCCGACCTCGACATCCGCGAGGTGCGCGCCACGCGGGACATCGCGCGCGTCGTGACCAGCCTCGACCGACCCGTCGGCGGTGAGGACGAGACCACGCTCGGCGCGCTCCTGGCGAGCGATGCCACCGCCCCCCACGAGGAGGTGGAGATCGCCGCCCGGGACGACGCGCTGCGTCGGGCCGTCGAGCGCCTCCCGGAGGCCCAGCGGAACGTGGTCATGCTCCGCTACGGGATCGACGGCGAAAAGCCGACGCCGCTCCGCGAGGCGGGGAGGCGGCTCGGAATCTCCTCCGACGCCGTTCGGAAGCTCGAGCGCAAGGCGCTTGCCGAGCTCGCCTCGAGCCACGAGCTCGAGTCGCTCCGCCCCGCTGCCTGATCTCGGCAGGACAATCCGCTTCGCCCAGTGACGGACTTTGGCGATGAAGCTGACATATACGCGGCCTGAGCGCCAAAGTCCGGACGCGGGCTAACCGGACAGCAGATTCCTCAACACGAATTGCAGGATGCCGCCGTGAGCGAAGTAGCGCTGCTCCTTGGGCGTGTCGATCCGGACGGTCACGCGGAACTCCTTGTCATCGGCGCGTACCGTCAGCTCCCGCGGGATCGGGTCGGCGCCGGCAATGCCGTCGATCGTGTACGTCTCGGTGCCGGTGAGGCCGAGCGACTCCGCCGACTCGCCGGCCGCAAACTGCAACGGGAGCACGCCCATCCCGACCAGGTTCGAGCGGTGGATCCGCTCGTAGCTCTCCGCGATCACCGCCCGGACGCCTAGCAGCCGCGTCCCTTTGGCCGCCCAGTCGCGCGATGACCCGGAGCCGTATTCCTTGCCGGCGAGCACGATCAGGGGGATGTCGGCCTCCATGTACCTCATCGCCGCGTCGTAGATCGACATCTGCTCGCCGTGGCCGTCCGCGCCGAGATAGACGGTCACGCCGCCCTCAGGCAGAGGACGCCCACCGACCCCCGCCAGCCGATTGCGCAGGCGGATGTTCGCGAACGTGCCGCGCATCATCACCTCGTGATTCCCGCGGCGCGCCCCGTACGAGTTGAAGTCCCGCGACTCGACATGGTGCTCGTTCAAATACCGCGCCGCCGGGCCGTCGCGCTTGATCGAGCCCGCCGGCGAGATGTGGTCGGTGGTCACGCTGTCGCCGAGCACCGCCAGCACTCGCGCCCGCTCGATGTCATCCGGCGGCACGGGCTCGCGAGGCATCTCGTCGAAGAACGGCGGGCGGCGCACGTAAGTCGAGCGCGGGTCCCACTGGAACAGCTCCCCGGTGGGGACCTCGAGCGTGTTCCAGCGCTCGTCGCCGTCGAACACCTCGCCGTAGCTCTTGCGGAACATGTCCGACTGCACCGACTCCTCCACGACCGACGCCACCTCGGCCGCGCTCGGCCAGATGTCTTTCAGGAATACGGGCTCGCCGTGGCGGTCCTCGCCGAGCGGCTCGTCGTACAGATCGATGTCCATCGTCCCCGCGATCGCGTACGCGACGCACAGCGGCGGCGAGGCCAGGTAGTTCATCTTCACGTCGGGGTTGATCCGGCCCTCGAAATTGCGATTGCCCGACAGCACGGAGACGACCGCGAGGTCGTGGTCCTGCACGGCAGTCGAGATCTCCGCCGGCAGCGGACCGCTGTTGCCGATGCAGGTGGTGCACCCGTAGCCGACGAGCTGATAGCCGAGCTCGTCGAGGTACTCGGTCAGGCCGGCGCGCTCGAGATACTCGGTGACCACCTTCGAGCCTGGCGCGAGCGAGGTCTTCACCCACGGCTTCACGGACAGACCCCGTTGCACGGCGTTGCGCGCCAGCAACCCCGCCCCGAGCATCACCGACGGGTTCGAGGTGTTCGTGCAGCTCGTGATCGCGGCGATCACGACGTGTCCGTGGTCGAGCGAGGTCTCGGTGCCGTCGGGCAGCGTGACGGGGACGCGCGTCGCGCGCCGCTCCGCCACCTGAGCCCCACCCGTGCCGCCGGTCGGCTCATGACCGACGCCGTTGGGGACATGGGTGGCGACCGGGTCTGAAGCCGGGAAGCTCTCCTCGATCGCCTCGTCCTCGGAGTCCTCGTCGGGCAGGTATCCCTCGAGGGCCATCCGGAACGCGGGCTTGGATTCCGTCAGCGAAACACGGTCCTGCGGGCGCTTCGGGCCGGCGATGCTCGGCACCACCGTCGACAGGTCGAGCTCGAGCTTGTCGGTGAACGTCGGCTCCTCGGACTGCTCGTCGTGCCACAGCCCCTGCTCGCGCGCGTACGCCTCTACGAGCTCGATCAGCTCGCGCGGGCGCCCCGAGAACTCGAGGTACCGGAGCGTCTCCGCGTCGATCGGGAAGATCGCGCAGGTTGAGCCGAACTCCGGGGACATGTTGCCGATCGTCGCTCGGTCGGCGAGCGGCAGCCTCGCGAGGCCCGCTCCGTAGAACTCGACGAACTTGCCGACGACCCCATGCTGGCGCAGCATCTCGGTGACGGTCAGTACCAGGTCCGTTGCCGTGGCGCCCTCGTGCAAAGAACCAGTCAGCTTGAACCCGAGCACCTGCGGGATCAGCATCGACATCGGCTGGCCGAGCATCGCCGCCTCGGCCTCGATCCCGCCGACGCCCCAGCCAAGGACGCCGAGCCCGTTGACCATCGTCGTGTGCGAGTCGGTCCCCACCAAAGTGTCCGGGTAAGCCAGGGGTGGGTGGGAATCAAATTCATCATTCACGAACACCACGCGCGCCAGGTACTCGAGGTTGACCTGGTGGACGATCCCGGTGTCGGGCGGGACCACCTTGAAGTTCTGGAACGCTCCTTGCCCCCAGCGGAGGAACGCGTACCGCTCCTTGTTGCGCTCGAACTCGAGCTCGGCGTTCCGCGCGAACGCGACGCTCGAGCCGAACACGTCGACCTGCACCGAGTGGTCGATCACGAGCTCGGCCGGCGCGAGCGGATTGATCTTGGCGGGATCGCCGCCCATCGCGCGCATCGCGTCGCGCATCGCGGCGAGGTCCACGACCGCCGGCACCCCGGTGAAGTCCTGCATGAGCACGCGCGCCGGCGTGAACGAGATCTCGGTGCTCGGCTCGGCGCCGGCGTCCCACCTGGCCAGCGCCTCGATGTCCTCGGCGCGAATCGATTCCCCGTCCTCGTTGCGCAGCAGGTTCTCGAGCAGCACCTTCAGCGAGAACGGGAGCCGCGCGATGTCGTACTTCGGCTGGAGCGCATCGAGTCGGAAGATCTCGTACGAGCGCCCCCCGACTGTGAGCGTCGCCTTGGCGTCGAAGCTGTTGGGTATCACGGTTTGATCTCCTGATCTAAGGGTTCTTCTAACTCTAGGACCAGGGCTGCGACGGGGGCTCCTACGGAGGTCTTAGAGACGTCTTCATCCGACCTTCGCCCGGTCCCCGATTCTGCTCGGAGTCAATCCCGTACAGATCGAGGAGACCGATGATGAGCATCCTGAGCTGGACCCTTGTCGCCGCGGCCGCCGGCGTGTTCGCCGCGATGGCGGCCGCGGGCGTCTACGCGGAGGCGCACCGCGCGCCCGATCAGCCCTGATCGCCATGGGCACCTCGCTCCTCACAACGCCATCGCTGGAACACGATCGCACGCTTCCGCGCCGGCGGTCGAACCTGCTCGACGTCGAGATCGTCATCCCGGTCCACAACGAGCGTTTCGCACTCGAGGGCTCGGTCCGGATGCTCCACGGCTACCTGTCGGCCACCTTCCCGTTCTCCTGGCAGATCACGATCGTCGACAACGCGAGCACCGACGGGACGCTGCAGATCGCTCGCCGGCTGATGTACGAGCTACCCGAGGTCGGCGCGATGCATCTGCCGGCCAAGGGCCGCGGCCGGGCGCTGCGAACCGCGTGGTCGGTGAGCCGGGCGGAGGTGTTCGCCTACATGGACGTCGATCTGTCCACGGACCTGAACGCGCTCCTGCCGCTGGTGGCGCCGCTGATGTCCGGACACAGCGACGTTGCGATCGGGACGCGCCTCGCGCCCGGCGCCCGCGTGACCCGGAGCCGCAAGCGCGAGCTGATCTCGCGCTGCTACAACCGCCTGCTTCACCTGGCACTCCGCGCCCGCTTCTCCGATGCGCAGTGCGGATTCAAGGCGATCCGCGCCGCCGCCGCCGCGGAGTTGCTGCCGCTCGTGCAGGACGATGCGTGGTTCTTCGACACCGAGCTGCTCGTGCTCGCGCAGCGCCACCGGTTGCGGATCCACGAGGTCCCGGTCGACTGGGTCGAGGACGGCGACTCGCGCGTCGAGATCGCCCCGACCGCGCTCGCCGACCTGCGTGGGGTCGCGCGGCTGCTGCTGCACCGCGAGTCCGAGGAGAGGCGCCCGGCGCTTCCCGCGCCCCGCCGACCGATGCTTGCGCCGTGAGCTCGGTCGCCTATCCGGCGCGTGCGCGCGCCCGCTCCGAGCGCCGGCCCCGCCTGGCGTCGCTGTTCGCCTACCCCGAGCTGCTCGCGCTGGTCGCGCTGACGGCGGTCCTCAACCTCTGGGACCTGAGCATCAACGGCTGGGCCAACACCTACTACTCGGCCGCCGTCAAGTCGATGAGCACGAGCTGGCACGGCTTCCTGTTCGCCTCGCTCGACAAGACCGGGCTGATGACCGTCGACAAGCCGCCGCTCGCGTTCTGGGTCCAGGCGCTGTCGGTGCGCGTGTTCGGCTTCCATTCGCTGAGCATCCTCGTGCCCGAAGCGCTGATGGGGGTGGCGGCCGTCGCGCTCGTGTACGACATGACCCGCCGGATGTTCGGCCGCGTCGCCGGGTCGGTCGCGGGCCTCACGTTCGCGCTGACCCCGATCACGGTCGCGATCGCGCGCCACAACAATCCTGACGAGCTGCTGGTCCTGTGCTGCGTCGCCGCCCTGTGGTGCGCGGTGCGCGCGCTCGAGACAGGACGGACCAAGTGGCTCGTGCTCAGCGGTGTGTGCGTGGGCCTCGGCTTCGAGACGAAGATGGCCGTGGCGCTGTTCGTCGTGCCCGGGATCGCGCTCGCCTGGATGTGGGGCCGCTGGGGCGACACCTGGTCCGAGCGGTTCAAGGCGTTCCGTCAACTGCTCGCGGGCGGCGCGGCGATGATCGTCGTCGGAGGGGCTTGGCCATTGCTCGTGACGTTGACCCCGGCGGCGGATCGGCCGTGGATCTCCGGCACCTCCGACAACAGCATTTGGTCACTGATTTTTGGATATAACGGCTTGGGCCGGGTCGCCGGGCAAACGGGTGGGCCAGCGGGCGGCGGCGGACCGGGGGGCGGAGGCTTCGGCGGCAACCTGTTCGGAGGGGCCACCGGCCCGTTCCGGCTGCTCCAGTCATCGCTCGGCGATCAGGCCGGGTGGCTGCTCGGGTTCGCGGTGGTCGCCGGGCTGGCGCTGCTCGTGCTCACCCGTCTGCGCCGGCGCGATCCGCGCACCGGCTGGCTGATCGCGGTCGGCGGGGCGTTCCTGACCACGGCGGTCGTGTTCAGCTTCGCGTCGGGCATCTTCCACCCGTACTACGTCTCGTTCCTGGCGCCGTGGGCGGCGATGCTGGTGGGCGCCGGCGCCGGCCTGATGCTTCCGCGATCGCTCGGCGGCGCCGCCGACGGCCGGTCCATGCGCGTGATCGCGCCGCTCGCGATCGCCGCCGGCGCGATCACCGAATTCGTCGTCCTCGGCGAGCTCGGCGGCGCGATGTCGTGGACAAAGCCCGTTCTGATCGGCGTCGCCGGCGGCTGCGCGGTTCTGCTCGCGATCGAGGGAGCCGGCCGGTATCGCGCGATCGTGGTCGCGGCGGCGATGGCGGCGCTGCTAGCGGCGCCGTCGGCGTGGGCGGTCCAGACCGTCGGCCATGCGACCAGCAGCACGTTCCCGGCCGGCGGCCCCGCCAGCGCGTCGATCGGCGGTCCGGGCGGTGGCGGCGGTCCTGGCGGGTTCGGCGGCGGGCATCCCGGAGGGCTCGGGGGCGGCGCCGGGGGTCGCTTCGGCGGCGGCTCCGGCACCGCGAGCGGCTCCGGCGGCGCGCCCGCGGTCGGTCAGCTGTTCCAGAATCCGGGACAGGGCGGCTCCGCTCTCGGTGGCGCCGGCGGGTTCGGAGGTGGTGGCGGCGGCTTCGCCGGAGGCGGCGGAGCATTCGGCGGAGACACCGCCTCGCTCAACGCCGCTGTGAACTACGTCCGGCAGCACGGTGGCGGTGAGATCGGCGTCTCGAGTCAGAGCACCGCCGCCGCAGCAATTCTGGACGGCCACACGAACGTCGCCGGCCTCGGCGGATTCTCCGGGCGCGAGAGCTCGGTGAGCGTGAGTTGGATCGCGATGGAGGTCCGGGAGGGTCGCCTGCGCTGGGTGATCGTCGACAGCACCCAGGGGTCGACGCTTCCGGGCGACACCCGCACCGGCAGCGAGGCGGCGATGGACGTGATCGCAAAGACCTGCCGCCCGGTCACGTTAAGTGGCAACGGGACAAACGGACAAATGTACGACTGCCAGGGGCGCGCGACGGCGATTCTCCAGGCCGCCAAGGAGTAGGCATTTGAAGAACATTCTCGACGGGGCAACGAGGGCGGCGCTCGCCGCAGCGGCGGTCGCCGCCGCCGCCCTGTGCTCCGCGCCGGCGGCGCTGGCCAAGACCACGACGAGCTCGAACTGGGCCGGTTACGCCGTCCACCGTCCCGGTGTCTCGTTCCGACAGGTGTCTGGAACCTGGACGCAGCCGATGACTTCGTGCGTCCCCGCCCAGGCGAGTTACTCGGCGATGTGGGTCGGCATCGGCGGCTTCAAGCCGACCTCCGACGCGCTCGAGCAGATCGGCACCGAGGTCGACTGCAGCCCCGGTGGGAACGCCGTCTCGAGCGCCTGGTACGAGCTCGTACCGGCGCCGTCGAAGACGATCTCGTTGGCGGTCCATCCCGGCGACGTCATGCACGCCACGGTGACCGTCGTCGGCCATCGCGTCACGGTCGTCCTCCGCAACCAGACCACGCACAGGTCTTTTCGCAAGCGCCTGAACGCGCCCAGCGTCGACGTGAGCTCGGCGGAGTGGATCGTCGAGGCGCCGTCGGAATGCGTCAGCCAGTTCGCGTGTCAGGCGCTCCCGCTGGCGAACTTCGGATCGGTCGCGTTCGACTCGGCTACGGCCACCACGGCCAAGGGCACCACCGGCTCGATCATCTCTCCAAAGTGGTGGCGGACGGAGATCGAGCTGACGCCCAGCGCCCAGCGGTTCATCGTCGCCCGGCAGACGAGCGACACCGCGGGCTCGGCGACGCCGTCGCCGCTGTCGGCTGGCGGCCGCGAGTTCGACGTGACGTACTCGCAGGTCGCCACGCCGCCGGAGCAGTTCTCTTCGACGCGGCAGAGCCGGTTGCGTGCCGCCTACATCGAGCACTGACCCGCCAGCCCGGAATCTGGTGGCCCTCATGCAGTTGCGTGAGCCCGTCTCCGGTCAAAACGCCGAGCTTTCGTCAACAATTCCGCTCCGCAACATCCTGGTGACAACCGGAAGTAGGGAGATGGAATGGAGCAGGACGGCGCGGAGCTTGAGCTATCGACCGCGGACGACCAGTGGCCAGTCGACCACCACCTCGAGGAGCTACTCCGCATCCTGACCGATGTGGCTCGCATGCGTGAGATCGATTCGGACGCCGACGATGAGCCGTCCGAGTAGCGCTGCGCGGTCCACAACGCGGACCCGTCCATAGGAACCTCTTATGCCGCCCCTACGCGGCTCTACCGCGGCGGACCGATGCTGTGGGCATGACCACGGCTCTGACACCTCACCTGTTCTGGATCACCAGCCGCGCCGCCGGGTTCGCCGCCCTGGTGCTCGCCAGTCTCGCGGTCTCGCTGGGGCTGCTGATGAGCACCAAGTTGCTGAAGGGCAGGACGGCGGATCTGCGCGTGGCTCACGACACGCTCGCACTCGCAACGATCGTCGCGATCATCGTCCACGGCGTCTCGCTACTGGGCGACTCATTCCTGCATCCGTCGATCGCCGACATCGCGATTCCGTTTGTATCGAGCTACAAGACTTTCTGGACCACGCTCGGGATCGTCGGCGGCTGGAGCCTGATTCTGCTCGGGCTGTCGTATTACGCCCGCCGCTGGGTCGGGGCGGTCCGCTGGCGCAAGCTCCATCGGTTCACCGCGCTGGCGTGGCTCGCCGGGCTCGTCCACGCGCTCGGTGAGGGGACCGATGCCGGCCAGTTGTGGTTCCTCGCGATGGTGGCGGTCGTCGCGGTCCCGGCGCTCGCGCTGCTGGCGACGCGGCTGGCACGCAGCAGCGGTGCCCCGGCCGGACCGCCGGCGTCGGAGCCTCAGACCTCGAAGAGCCGCCCGTCGGGCCCGGCGTTGACCACGGGCGTGGTTCCGATCGTCGCCTCCCGGCCCCAACAGTCATGATGAAGTAGCTACGTTTGTGCAGGAAATGGGGCATGCCGCTAGCATGCCCGTTTCGTGCGACCTCCGCGTCCGCTCCACGCCTAGATGAAACGGCCGGCGTGGTGGGAGATGGGGCTGGAGGGCCCGCTCCAGACGGACATCATCAGAGGAGGTATCTGCCAAGTGGCAATACGACTAAGGCGAGCCCTTGTCGGGCTCGCGACCGCAGCCGCGGTATTGGCCTGCCGGCGGTCGCGTCGGCGGCCGGCGAGGCGCTGACGGTCACGCCGAGAACCTGCAGGCCGGCGGTGCGACAACCGTGACCGTCGCGCTTGACCCTCGCCACGGCGGCACGCCCAAGACGACGTCACGTTCGCTCTGCCGCCCGGAATGCTCGCGAATCTCAGCGGCAGCGCTTGCCTGTCTCGGCGCACAGCGACCACGGCCGCTGCCAGGTCGGCAACGGCGACCGTGACAGCACCGCCGGTCCTGTCACGGGGAACCTGTATCTCGTCCCGGCGCCAGGCGAGCACCGACGCGGCCGGGATCGCGTTCGTCCCGGGCCAGCCCGACCGCTGACCAACCAGTACATCGGACGTCACGGCAAATCCGAAGCGCGCCCGGCGGACTGAACCTGAACATCGCGTTCCCGAACCTGCCGGCCCAGGTCACTGGGTTCACGGCGAACTTCACGACCCTGAACGGCCAGCCGTTCACGCGGCTACCCGAGCAGCTGTAGCGCGGCGACGAGCACGTTCACGCTACGACTGACGGGGCCACGCCCACGGGTTCTGCGTCCGGTTCGTTCACCGACGGGCTGCGCGAGCCTTCCCTACGCACCGTCGCTGACTGCCACGGAGACGAAGGACGCCAAGGACACAGGGCGCGACGCTGGTGTTCACGATCACGCAGGCCGCGAACGAAGCGGCCAGCAAGACGATCTCGCTCAGCCTCGGCAAGGCGGCCTCGGCGTCAACGTCGGCGGACGTTCTGTGCCTGACCGGCTCGGGACCTGGCTGCAACGTCGGTACCGCCGACCGCGACGTCACCGCTCATCCCGAGCGCGGCCCTGAGCAACGGCACGATCAGCCTCGGTGGCTCGGCGTCCGCCCCGACGATCACGATCACGTTCCCGGCGTTCGGGATGACGCTCGTCGGCGACGTGGGTCTCGCCAGCGAACACGGTCACCATCAACAACGTGCCCGACGTGCCGCTCACGAGCCTGAACGCTCAAGATCACCGGACCGAACGGGAAGAAGGCGTTCACCACCAGCTGCACCCGTCAACGACCTCCGGGAGGTTCACCTCGCAGAGCGGCGTCTCGAAGAACGTGACCGCGACGGTCACGCTCAACAACTGCGCGTCGAAGCCGACCGCATCGGGCTCGCTCAGCGGGCTCGCCGCGGGTCACCCGAAGCTCCGCTTCAAGGCGACCCACGGCAAGGGCGCCGCGAATATCGCGTCCGTCGCCGTCGGCCTGCCCGGCGGCCTGAAGTTCTCGCGCTCGGCGTTCGTGACGCACAAGACCTGCGTCACCAAGAAGGGCAAGAAGAAGTGCACGACGATCACGCAGATCAAGGGCCTCGGAGTCTCCGGCGCCAGCGTGAAGTCGGTTGCCCTGAAGAGCGGCAAGCTCGTGATCACGCTGAAGAAGGCCGCCGGTAGCGTGACCGTGAGTCTGAGCGGACCGGTCCTGACCGAGACCAGGTCGCTCCAGACCGGAGTCAAGAAGCACAAGGTCAAGAATCTGACGGTGACGCTCAAGGTCACCGACGCCAAGAAGACCAGCACCTCGGTGTCGTTGAAGCTACCGGCGCACTAGGTAACTGGCAGCTGATCCGTCCTTCTCCGCCGACCGGCGGGGGAGGGCGGATCGCTCTAGTCGAGCCCGTCGACCGGGGTGGGATCCGCGGTCGGCTTCGGAGCCTCCCGAGAAGCCTCGCCACCGGGCCCCAGTGCACGGGACTCTCCGGGCTCGAGCGCGCCGTTCTCCTGACCTGACATCTGCGGCTGGCTCGGCTCCTGGCTCGCCTCGCGGGGGCGCATCGCATCAAGCACGGGCTTGACGAGGTCGATCGGCATCGGGAACACGACCGTCGAGTTCTGCGTTGCGCCGATCTCGCGCAGCGTCTGCAAATAGCGGAGCTGGAGCGTCGTCGGGTTGCGCCCGATTATGTCGGCGGCGTCGGCCAGCCTCGTGGCCGCCTGAGCCTCGCCCTCGGCATTGATGATCTTCGCGCGGCGCTCGCGCTCTGCCTCGGCCTGGCGGGCGATCGCGTGTTGCATCCGCTCGGGGATCTCGACGTCTTTGATCTCGACCGTGGTCACCTTGATGCCCCACGGCTCCGTTTGTGCGTCGATCACCTGCTGGAGGGACTCGTTGAGTTTGTCGCGCTCGGACAACAGGTGGTCGAGGTCGACGCCACCCAGCACCGAGCGCAGCGTGGTCTGGGCGATCTGGAGCGTCGCGTGGTGGAAGTTCTCGACCTGATTGACCGCCTTGTCGGGATCGACGACGCGGTAGTAAGCGACCGCGGTGACGCGGACCGGGATGTTGTCGCGCATGATGACTTCCTGCGGAGGCACGGTCAGCGTGACGGTGCGGAGGCTCACGCGAACCATCCGGTCGATCGTCGGGACAAGCAGGATCAGCCCGGGCCCGCGTAGGTTCATCACGCGCCCGAGGCGAAACACGACACCCCGCTCGTACTCCCGCAGCACCCGGACCGAGGCTCCGAGGACCGTGAGCCCGATCACGAGCAAGATGGCCAAGAGGACTGCAATCGCAACGATCATCGGAGCACCTCCCATTCCTCGGCCCGCCGAACGCGGACCGTCAGGCCGTCGAGTTGGTCGACGACAACAGCATCTCCCTGGCGCAGCTCCTCCGGATCCTCGTCGTCCAGAAGAGACCGGCGCGCGTTCCACAGCGCCCCGTCGACCATCACGCAGCCGGTCGGATCGGCCCAGCTGCGCACCACCCCCAGGTGCCCGATCAGACTCTCGGGCCCCGCCCTCACCAGACGCCGGCGTACCGCGAGTCCCTTCCCGACGGTCAGCAGCATGACCCCGCCGGCGGTGCCCGCGAGGAGCAGCGCGGCCAGCACGCCGAGCGCGAGTCCGCCGCCAAGCCCCATCACGGCCAGCACGGCGCCCACCCCGATCGCGACCACTCCCGGCCCTCCCAAAACGCCGAGCGTAGGCACGTGCGCCTCGACCAGCACCATGATCGCCCCGACCATCAGTAATGACACGCCTAGTGCGGTCATGTTCATACTTTAGCCCCCGTTTACGCTTGTGAACCGTTGAGCTTCGGTTTATCGGGCGGGGCCGTTCGCGGACGCACCGGCTGCGACCCGCGCCAGGGACTCAGCCGCCCGCGCGATCATCTCGACGCACTCCTCGAACTCGATCGAGGTCGAGTCGAGCACGACGTGGTAGAGCGCGGGATCCTGGATCTGCACCCCGTAGAACTGGCGGAAATACGCCTCGTGCGCGCGGTCGAAGTGCGCACGGGCGCGCTCGGCGTCGCTCGGCTCGAGGCCCTGGATCCGCATCGCCTGGCGGGCACGGCGATCGGGCGGCCCGTCGAGGCGCACCCGGAGCGCGCCCGGGTGGTCCCGGAGAAGGACGACCGCGCCGCGCCCCAGGATGACCCCCTCGCCGGTGGCGACCTGCTGGCGCAGCACCTCCTCGGTGGCGCGCCGGAAGTCATCCGCGGACAGCGCCGCGCCCGGGAGCGGCGTCGGCACGCCGGTGTCGCCTCCTACGAAGGCGGTCAGCACCCGCTCGAGCCACCCGGCGCCGGCCTTCTCGTCGTGGGCCGCGGCGTCGTCATAGGAGACCTCGAGGCGGTCGGCGACGGCGAGCGGAATCGCGCGGTCGAGGAACGGCAGGCCCAGCCGCTCGGCCAGCGACGGGCCGATGACGCTGCCGCCGGCGCCGTACGCGGCCGAGAGCGCGATCAACTTAGTCACAAGAAGATCATCCCGCGATTCGCGGCGCGCGAAAAGCGCGAATCAGCGTCCGCGGGCGGTGTGGAGCGCGCGGGCACGCGAGGTCCGCTTCACGGTGAACATCGCTGCGTCGGCGGAGCGCAGCAGCCCGTCGGCGTCGTCGGCGTCGATCGGGTACACCGCGCGACCGATGCTGATGCCGAGGTGGAGCTGATGGCCGTCGATCCCGAACGGCCGCGTCACGGCGGCGGCCAGACGATCCGACACTTCCTCCGCGTCCGCCGGCGCGGTCTTCGAGTCGATCAGCACCGCGAACTCGTCGCCGCCGAGGCGGGCGACGGTATCCTCGGCGCGCGTGCACGAGGCCAGACGCTTAGCCACGGCAACGAGCAGTTGGTCGCCGACGTCGTGTCCGAACTCGTCGTTGACCGGCTTGAAGCCGTCGAGATCCATGTACAGCAGCGTCACTGGATGGATCTCCTCGCGCGCGCGGCTCAGCGCATCCCGTAGCTGGCCGGTGAACTGGAGCCGGTTGGCGAGCCCGGTCAGCTGGTCATGCATCGCCTGGTGTGTCATCTCGTCGACCAGCCGGCCGTTCTGGAGGGCGGTTGTGGCCTGCGCGGCGACGCCGGACAGGCGGTCGAGCAGGTCCGCAGTTGGCCTGAGGCGCTCGGGATGGTCGAACACCGACACGATCAGGAGCCCGAGGAACGAGTCGGCGCTGACCAATGGCACCAGGATCGTCGCGGCGAGGCCGAGGACCGTGAGCATCTCGAGCAGCTGTGGATCGTCGATCGTCTCGTCGACGAACAGGGGCTCGGGTTTCAGGTCGTTGATCATCCGGTGCAGAGGGGTGTCCGGAATCGGGTCCCACATGGTTTCCTCCGCGCTGACGGTCCCGTCGCGGGTCGTCGTCACCGCGCGCCGGACGAGCACGCCGTGGGCGGCGTCCCACAGGCACACCCCCACCCTGTCGCAGTCGACCACGAGCGGTACCGCGTCGGCCAGCCGGGCGGCGACCTCGCGGCTCGTCCCGGCGGCCGCCAGCGCGCGCGCCAGCGACAGCAGCGCGCTCGACTGCTCCGAGCGGCGCTTCGCCTCCAATCAGCGCCGACGCGCCGTCGAGCGCGGTTGCGGCGTAGTGGGCGTATACCTCGAACAGCTCTCGCTCCTGCGCCAGGAACTTCTGACCGGCAGGCCGTAGCGCCAGCAACCGGCCATACTCGCGTCGGTTGGAACGCACCGGCACGACCAGCCAGGAGTCGTGATGCGTGGACGGCCGTCGGTGCAGGAGCTCGTCGACGTATTCGGCGACGCCCTCGTCCTCGAATCCTTTGTGATGGCAGTGCAGCTCGCCCGTGGGGCCGACCTGGACCGCCAGGAGGTAGCGGACCGCTCTGACCTCGAGCGCGGCCCGAGCCGTGATCCGCGCCAGCACGTCGTCGAGGTCGTCCGCCGCGATCAAGTCCGACGCGGCGGCGAACACGCTGTGGAGGCGCTCGGTCATCGCGTCGAGCTGGTGCTGAAGCGCGGCAATCTGGTCGGGAGAGCCATCTGCCACGTCCACCTCGGAGGAATCCCATCTCACCTTGTAGACACAGGCCGGCGCTCCCATCGCCTGGCATTGCTCGTGCTCAACCACCGCGGGATCGAGCCCGAACAGAACCGTCCCGCAGGTGAGCAGCCCGCACGTCCAGGCGCAGTGGTCGGGGCTGCGCGGGAATCCCGGGGCCGCCACGGCGACGACGTCGGCGAAGCCCGGGCCGGAAGCAGACAGGTCGAGCTTCGTGACCGTGCTGAACTCGGCCGTGCTCGTCGCGATCGCGCCATACACATTCTCGGGGGAGCCGAGCGAGCGAAGCATCGAGGCGACCTGCGATCCGCTCAGTCGGCGAGCCGCGTCCTCGCCGACCGCGCGAGCGAACTGGGGGTGGTGTGTGACGAGCGCCCCGGCTCGCCACAGGGCGACGGCCTCGTCATAGGCGATCCAGTTCGTGATGTCGCACAGGTATCCGGGGGTTCGCGTGCTTCCGGCCAGCCGCAGCACGTCGACGACCGCGTCGTCCCCTCCGTACGCGCGCACGCGCGCGAGCAGCACGGCGCTCATGGAGCACGAGAAGTGGTCGCCTGCATCGGCGTCGGATGCCGGGTGAACCTTTGGGCGCATCATCACCTCCCTATCGGTGATGCGAACCCGATCGCTGCCGTCGTCACGGCCGTCTGGACGAACGGTCTCCCCGGTTTGGCGCTCGACCGTTTCCAGCTCGTTTCCAGCCACGGGCGGCCGGCGTTGATAGCGTCCGGTCCCTCGACCTTCGACCCTCTGGAGCGGCACATGACGAGCGCGAACACCCAGGGCCTGGTGACCGACATCGCGGGGCTGCGCGAGCGCGCGGGCTCCCACGTGGGCTACACCGACTGGCAGGAGATGACGCAGGAGCGCGTCGACCAGTTCGCCGACGCGACCGACGACCATCAGTTCATCCACGTCGACGTCGAACGCGCCAAGCAGACGCCGTTCGGGGGCACGATCGCCCACGGTTTCCTGACGTTGTCGCTCGTGGCGCCGGTCGGTCAGCAGCTGATGCAGGTCACGGACGCGGTGATGGGTGTCAACTACGGCCTGGATCGGGTTCGCTTCCCGGCGCCGCTCCCGGTGGGAGCGCTCTGGCGCGGCGGGATGGAGATCGTCGAGGTGACGGATGTTCCCGGCGGTGTCCAGATCAAGTCCCGGGTGACGATCGAGGTCAAGGATTCCGAAAAACCGGCCTGCGTCGCCGACTCGCTCGTGCGCTTGTACGGCGGCCAGTGATCATCGACGTCGAGAGCCTGGCGGCGATCGACGTGCACGTGCACGCCGAGCGCAATCACTCAGAACCACAGGATCCGGTGACGACGGAGATCCTCGACGCGGCCGCCCACTACTTCGGGGGCAGCCCCCCGCAGCCGAGCGCGCGCGAGGTCGCCGACTACTACCGCGAGCGCAACATGCTCGCGGTCATCTTCACGGTCGACGATGAAGCCGGCATGGGCCGCAAGCGCCTCGGCAATGCCGAGGTCCTCGAGGCCGCCCGGGCCAACCCCGACGTTCTGATCCCGTTTGGCAGCGTCGATCCTCATAAGGGGAAGCTCGCCGTTCGCGAGGCGCACGAGCTGATCGAGGCCGGCGTGCGCGGCTTCAAGTTCCACCCCAACACGCAAGCGTTCTGGCCCAACGACCGTGCGTTCTACCCGCTGTATGACGTGATCGCCCAGGCGAGGCTGATCGCCCTGTTCCACTCCGGCACCACCGGCATCGGCGCCGGCATGCCCGGCGGCGGCGGCGTACACCTCAAATACTCAAATCCGATGTGCGTCGACGACGTCGCAGCCGACTTCCCCGGCATGGACATCATCCTCGCCCACCCTTCCTTCCCGTGGCAGGACGAGGCGCTCGCGATCACCGTCCACAAACCCAACGTGTACATCGATCTGTCGGGCTGGTCCCCCAAGTACTTCCCCGACATCCTCGTCCAGTACATCAACACCCGCGCCCGGCACAAGATGCTGTTCGGCTCGGACTTCCCGCTGATCACCCCCGACCGCTGGCTCGCGGACTTCGAAAAGCTCCCGATTAAGGACGAAGTCCGGCCGCTCGTCCTCAAACAAAACGCCGCCAAACTGCTCGGGCTCTGAAACGGCCGATCAGCACCATTTTTCCGCCCAAGTAGTGCAGAAAAACGGTGCTTTCGGACCCGGTGTTGTGCAACTTCAGCGCGCAGGGGTTTACAAAGTCTCGTGTCGGGTATCGCCGCGGCAGCCGGTGTGGCCAAATCGCTTGACGAGAAGCGGCCTCGGCCGCACTTGCCTCTCCTCTCCTCCCTCACTCGGCGACAGTCCCAAAGGCTGTCGCCGGGTGTCCTTTGCCACTAGCCCGACAGAATCACTTCGGCGTCGTGCCTCGGCGTCTCGGTGATCGCGCGCCGGTAGACGCGCTCGGGTCTGGCGCGGGCCGGATCGATCGCTGTCCGGACCGCCAGCTCGCGCAGCACGACCTCCATCTCGAACTGCGCAAAGGCCCCGCCCAGGCAGCGACGGACACCGCCGCCGAACGGGATCCACGTGTAGGTGCCCGGCGGTCGTGACAGGAATCGCTCCGGCAGGAACCGCTCGGGCTCGGGGTAGACGTCGGGCCGGCGGTGGACGAGGTAGATCGAAGGAACGACCTTGACGCCGGCGGGAAGCTCGTATCCGCCGAACTCCATCGGCGCCTTCAGCGTGCGGTTGACGAGCGAGATCACCGGCCGCAGCCGCAGCGTCTCGCACACGACGGCCTTCAGGTACTCGTCCTGGCCCGCACGGAGCTCCGACGCGAGACGCCGAAGCTTGTCGGGGTGGCGCGCGAGTCGCTCGACTGCCCACGCGAGCGCGGTCGCGGTCGTCTCGTGGCCGGCCACCAGCAGCGTCAGCAGCTCGTCGCGCAGCTCCCGATCTCCCGTCGCCGAGCCGTCCTCGTGCCCCGCGGATAGCAGCATCGACAGGATGTCATCCCGCGCCTCGGCGCCGCGATCGGCTCGTCGCGCCGCGATCACGTCGTAGATCGACCGATCGATCCGCGCGATCTCGCGGGCGAACGGTCCGAACCGTGGGATGCGCTCGGGCCCCAGCGCGATCAGGAACGCCACCCACCGAGGGTCGGTTAGGTGGTCGAGGACGCGCCGGAGTTCGACCCGCAGCCTGGTGAGCTGGTCCCCTTCCGTGAGCCCGAACACCGCGCGGAGGATGATCTCGAGCGTGACCGCCTGCATCCGCGGGCGGACCCGGATTGGCGTCCCGCTCGGCCAGCGCTCGATCTCCGCACGGGCGATTTCCGCCATCAGCTCGCCGTAGCTCTGCATCCGCGCGCCGTGGAACGGAGGGAGCATCAGCTTGCGCTGTGTCATGTGCTCGTCGCCGTCGAGCAGCAGCAGCGAGTGCTCACCGAGGATCGGGAGCAGGACTCGGTTCGCCTCGCCCGCGTGCAGCAGACGGGGATCGCCGGTGAATACGGCCTTGACGTCGTCGGGATTGGAGAGCATCACCCACGTCCCCTCGTGGGCGATCCTCAGCGTGAACGTCTCGCCGAAGCGTTTGCGGCACTCGGCCATCATCCACTGAGCACGCCTGAACCAGATCGCGGTTTGCAGCGCCCGCGGCATCCGCGGCCCCGGCGGGAGAGCGGTTTGGCTCATCTCGCGCGTCAGCCTAGTGCGCCGTCAGCGTGTCGGCGCCGGGCATTGGGTATAAGAGGCTGCTCATGTCCACCGAAAAACTCATAGCAGTGCTCGGGGCAGGCAGCACGATGGGCCTGCCGATGGCACGTAACCTCGCGCGCGCCGGATTCCTGGTGCATGGCTGGAACCGGACCCGCGATAAGGCCGGTCCGTTGGTGCAGGACGGCGTCCAGGTGTTCGACTCGGCGGCGCAGGCCGCCGACGGAGCGGACGTACTCCTGACCATGCTGTCCGACGCCGACGCCGTGATCGACGCGGCGCAGCACGCGCTCTCGAGCGTCGGCGAGAGCACCGTCTGGCTCCAGATGAGCACGATCGGCGAGATCGGCACCGAGCGTTGCGCCGAGATCGCCGACGCATGTGGCGTCACGCTGTTCGATGCTCCGGTGCTCGGCACCAAACAGCCGGCCGAGCAGGGCAAGCTGGTGATCCTGGCCTCGGGCCCGGACGACGACGGGGCGAGGGCCGCGGTCCAGCCGATGTTCGATGCCCTCGGTCAGCGGACGATGTGGTTGGGAGCGGTAGGCGAGGGCACGCGGCTGAAGCTCGTCGCCAACGCCTGGGTGCTGACGGTCGTGGAGGGCGGCGCCGAGACGATCGCGCTCGCCGAGGGACTTGGGCTCGATCCCGCGCTGCTGTTCGAAGCGATCGATGGTGGCACGCTCGACCTCCCGTATCTGCGTCTGAAGGGCAAGGCGATCAGCGAGCGTAACTTCGAGCCGTCGTTCCGGCTGACGCTCGCGGCCAAGGACGCTCGCCTGATCGAGGAGTCCGCCCAGCGCCGCGACATCGACGTGCCGCTGTTCAGCACGATCCGCCGCCGGCTGGCGGAAGGCGCCAAGGACCACGGCGACGAGGACATGAGCGCGACCTACTGGACGAGCGCGCCCGGTTCGGACCCCAGCTGATCGTCACAGGCTCTCGGGCGCGCGGTCGGCCTCGGCCAGCGCCTCGGGCGACTCGACAATTCTCACGAGGTCGGCGACGCCCGTCAGGTCGAGCAGCCGCTGCACCTGTTCGCCTCCTCTGGTCAGGGCGAGCCGGCGGCCGGCCTCCTCGGCGCGTTGCTGCGCCTTGACGAGGAGGTGCAGTCCGGTCGAGTCCATGAACGCGAGCCCCCTCAGGTCGAGCAGGATCACGTCGGCATCCGCGCCGTACGCCTTCTCCAGCTCTTGCTCGAGCACCGGGCTCGACAGCAGGTCGAGTTCGCCGGTGACGGTCAGCGTGGTCAGCCGGCCGGTGGTTTGGGTTTCTACGCGGAACTCGCTGTGCACCCTCGTTCTCCCCAGGCCCCGCGCTCGGGCCCGGGGCAACGCTACCACGGCGTTGCGTGGTCAGGAGGACCGGCGATGGTCGCGCATCGCCACCCGCAGCAGCTCGTGACCGTTGAAGTCGCTCACGGTGAGCTCGTCGGTCAGCGAGGCGAGCGATTCGGGCCGTCTGACGCCTCGAATGCCGCCGTCGAGGCGATCGCTAGTGCCTGCCCTCAACGGGGACACGGCGAACTCGAGCAGCTGGTCGTGGGCCCCGAGGGCGACGCTGATCGAGGTGCTCTCCGCGGCCCGCTCGGCATGCGCGCCGAGGGCATCGGTGACCAGGTAGACGTCCGCACAGCGATCGAGCGAGAAGCCGGCGTTTGGCGCGAGCGCCCGCCCGATTCGGCCGAGGACCGGCGCCAGCAACTCGACCGGCGAAACCGTCAGGACGATGTCGCCGGACAGGCCGGTCGGAAGCCGCGCCTGCCAGACCTGGCGTGGGTCGCTTCCCTCGCGCGACCTATCCTCCGAAGCCGAGCGAGCGCCGGCCGCGTACCGGAAGCACAGCCGCACCTCGGTTCCGCCGTCGGGGACGCGGATGAACTCGGCCCGGTCGGCCACGGCGCTCATCAGCGCCAGGCCGACCTTCAGCCCGTCGTGATCGGGAGCGGCCTCGCGAATGCCTCCTCCGTAGTCGCGGACCCGTACCTCGATGCCGCCCGCCGTAGCCGCGAGGTCGACCGAGAACGGACCGGGTTCGTCGCTGTAGGCGTGCTGGATCACGTTGTTGCACGCCTCGCTCACCGCCGTGTTTATGTCGCTCATCAGCTCGGGCTCGAGCCCGAGCGCCTCCCCGGCGGCCGACGACATGCTCCTGACAAGCCTCGACGCTTCGGGTCGGCTGGTCAACTCAAGGCGGACCGTCGGTGGATCGATCTCTCTCATGCTCCTCGTCTACGCCAGCGGCGTCCTGTGGTTAAGCAATGGCTACCCACAGCGCCGGACTGCAAGCGCCCCAATTTGAACCTGTGGTGTGTACTCCCGGCTCGGGGCGATCTCCCGAGGCGCTCAGCCGGCGACGGCGGCCGCGTCGAGCCGGATCATCGATCGGCGCAGCAACCGCGAGACGTGCATCTGCGAGCAGCCGATCCGCTGGCTGATCTCGCGCTGCGTGAGATCGTGCAGCAGGCGCAGGCTCAACACCTTGCGCTCGACCTCGGTGAGCGAAGCCCACCCCGTGGCCAGCATCTGGCGATCTTCGGCGAGCTCGAAACCTTCGTCCTCGGTGCCGAGCGTCTCGCCGAGCACGGAGCGATCGCCGTCTTCGTACGCAATCGGGGCGTCGAGCGAGGCCGGGCGGTAGTTGTGGGCGGCGTCGAGTGCCTCTATCACCTGCTCGCTGGGACACTCAAGCGCCTCGCTTAGCTCGTCCACCGTCGGCGAGCGACCGAAGCGCGACGACAGCCGCTCGGTCTGGCGGCTGACCGCCAGCGCGCGCTCTTGGAGATCGCGAGGGACGTGGACGCTCCATCCCTTGTCACGGAAGTGGCGCTTGAGCTCGCCCATGATCGTCGGGGCCGCGAAGCTCGTGAACTTTTTGCCCAGCCCGGGCTCGAACCGGCTGAGCGCGTTCAGCAAACCTAAGCTCGCGACCTGGACGAGATCGTCGAGCGGCTCGCGGCTGTGTACGTAGCGCAACGCCAGCTTGCGGGCGAACGGGATGAAGCGCTTGACCAGTTCGTCGCGGGCATCGGGGTCCCGATCCTCGTGGTAGGCGGCGAGGAGTTCATCGTCGGGGAGGCGCGCGAGATCGCGCGGCGGTGCGGTGGCGGACATTTGGACCTCCGTCTGGGGCTTTCAAACGCGAGGTCCGTGGAGGGGCCGCGGGAGCGACCCGTCCGTCCGTCCCAATGCTTTTTCTGAACCGCAGCAATGCGGCTCGTCGCCGCAACGCAACCGGCTGTGGCTTGATTCTGTCCGCGAGGACCGGTCGCGAAACCTTAGGACTCGGGCAGCGCGAACGAGCCTCCGTGCCGATCCCCGGTCCCCCGGAGGTCTTCCTCGATCGCCGCAGCCGTCCCCTGTGCACGCGGCAGGAAGTCGCGCCGGAGTGACGCGATCGACGCACGGCTCGCGTGCACCGACAGGTTCAGCGCGGCTGTGACCGCGCCCGAGGAGTTGTGGAGCGGGACGGCCAGCGAGCGAAGGCCCTCTTCCAGCTCCTGGTCGGTGGCCGCATAGCCCTGCCGGCGCACGGCGTCGAGGATCGCGCGCAGCTCATCCTTGTCCTTGACGGTATGCGGGGTCAGCGGCACGATCTCGATCCGCTCCAGCCGCTCTTCGAGCTCGTCGTCCGGCAGCCCCGCCAGGAGGACGCGACCCATCGAAGTGACGAATGCCGGCAGGCGGGTGCCGACGGCGAGCGTGATGCTCATGATCCGCCGCGTGGGGACGCGCGCCACGTACACGACGTCAAGCTCATCGAGGACCGAGATCGAGCACGACTCGTTGACCTCCGCGACCAGCGCCTCCATGTGTGGCAGCGCCACCTCGGGCAGGCTGAGGCTCGACAGGTAGGCGTATCCGAGTTCGAGCACGCGCGGACGCAGCGAGAAGCGGCCTTGGGAGAAGTTCACGTATCCGAGCTTTACGAGCGTCAGCAGAAACCTGCGGGCAGCCGCGCGGGTGAGGCCGGTCGAGCGCGCCACCTCGCTGAGCGCGAGCTCGCGGTGCTCGGAATCGAACGCACGGATCACGGCCAGGCCGCGTTCCAGCGACTGCACGAAGTCCGAGCTCTGGGCGGGTTTGTCCGGCATCTTGCTCTCTCGTGACCGTCCGTTCGGCATGCGAACACTAGCGGACCTGGCGCGCAGTAGGATCCGCGCGATGACACCGGTGCAGACAGCCGGGGTGCGGGGCAACGGCAACGTCGGGGGAGTGAACGGCGCGACGGTCCGGGATGCCGCGTTCGACGTCATGCGACGTCACGGGTTGACCACGATCTTCGGCAACCCGGGATCGACCGAGATCGCGTTTCTCACCGATCTGCCGTCCGATATTCGGTTCGTCCTCGGCCTCCACGAGGGATCGGTCGTCGGAATGGCGACGGGCTACGCGCTGGCCCGGGGTGAGCCGGCGTTCGTCAACCTCCACACGGCCGCCGGCCTCGGCAACGCGGTCAACGCGATCGCCAACGCGCGCGATTGCCGCGCGCCGCTGGTGATCCTCGTCGGCCAGCAGGACCGGCGACAGATCGCGTTCGAGCCGTTCCTGACCGGGCGAGCGCTCGAGCGTCTCGCCGGCGAGTATCCGGTCTGGAGGCACGTTCCGTTCCGCAGCCAGGACGTGCCCGGCGCGATCGCGCGCGCCTACCACGAGGCCAAGGCCGCGAAAGGGCCGGCGCTCTTGGTCGTGCCGATGGGCGACTGGCTCGAGCCAGCCGACGAGCTCGCGGCCGGGGCGCCGGCAAAGGTCCTGCGCCCGCACTCAGTGGACGCCGCGCAGGTCGCCGAGCTAGCGGAGTTGCTCGCCGGCGCAGACTCGCCGGCGCTCGTGGTCGGCGCTCCGGACGAAGGCGACTGGGACGCGGTGATCGCGCTCGCCGAACGTCTGCGCTGCCCGGTCTGGCAAGAGCCGTTCACCCGGCGCGTGGGCTTTCCCCAGGATCACCCGCTGTTCGCCGGGCATCTCGCCTGGCAGCGGCGGCTGATGCACGACGCCCTCGCGGGGTACGACGTCGTGCTCACGGTGGGCACTAACGCGTTCAGGGCCTACCTCTTCGACGAGCCGGTTGCACTGGTGGAGCCCGACGTGCGCGTCGCCGTGCTCACCGCGGATCCGGCCGAGGCCCACCGCAGCCCATGCGACCTCGCCGTTGTGGCGCCGGTTGGTGGGGCCTGCCGCGCGCTCGTCGAACAGCTGCCCGAGCGCGCCGGCAATCCCCCCGAGCCGGTCCGCCGGCCGGCGCGTCTGGCTCCGCCGGCGGCGGGCGAGCCGCTCCGCCCCGGCCACGTCCTCGACGCCCTCGCCCAGCGGCTCCCGGACGACGCGCTCCTGGTCGAGGAGTGCCCGTCCAGCCAGCCCGAGCTCTACCAGCGGATTCCGGTGAAGATCCCGTTTGGCTACCTCAGCACGGCGAACGGCTGTCTCGGGTTCGGGCTGGCCGGATCGATCGGGCTTCGGATGGGGCTGCCGGACCGCCCGGTCGTCGCGGTGCTCGGCGACGGCTCGACGCTGTACGCGATCCAGGCGCTATGGAGCGCCGCCCGCTACGACGTCGGCGTGCTGCTGGTCGTGCTCGCCAACGGGCGCTACGCGGTGATGGACGCGCTCGCGCGCCGCCGGGGCGGCGAGGCCGCCTGGCCCGGATTCGAGTCGGTCGACATCAGCGGGTTGGCCCGATCGCTCGGCTGCTCCGCGGTACGGGTGGAGAGCCACGACGATTTGATCCGCGTCCTCGACGACGTGCTGCCCGGTCTTGCCGGACGGCGCGAGCCGCTCGTGGTCGAAGCGGTAGTGGCGGAGTAGCGATGACCACGGCCGGATCGTCGTCCAGAACCACGCCGGCGGACATCACCGCGGCGGCGCTGGCGAGCTTCGAGAGCTGCGCCGATCCGCGCCTGCGCGAGTTGATGCAGGGCCTCGTCCGCCACCTGCATTCGTTCGCGGTGGAGACGGCCTTGACCGAGGAGGAGTGGCGCGAGCTGATCGCGGCGCTCACCGACACCGGGAGCATCACCGACGAGCGCCGGCAGGAGTTCATCCTCTGGTCCGACGCGCTCGGCCTGTCGATGCTGGTTGACGCGCTTGCTAACGAGCTGCCCGCGGGCGCGACCGAGTCGACGGTGCTCGGGCCGTTCTACGTGCCCGATTCGCCGCGGCGCGAGTTCGGCGAGAGCATGGTGATCGAGAGGGGGGCCGGCGTTCCGGCGTGGGTCTACGGTCGGGTGCTCGACACCTCCGGAGAGCCGATCTCCGGCGCCGAGCTCGACGTGTGGCAGAACGGCGCCGACATGCTGTACGCCGTCCAGCGGCCCGAGGCAGAGGAGGATCACCTCCGCGGCCGTTACTTCGCGCGCGAGGACGGCAGCTATGCGTTCGTCGCGGTTCGCCCGGTCCCGTACCCGATCCCGGATGACGGTCCTGTCGGGAGGATGCTCGCCGCCACCGGTCGCCACCCGTGGCGCCCGGCCCACATCCACATGATTGTGCGCGCCCCCGGCTACAGGACCGTGACAACGCACGTGTTCGACGCCACCAGCAAGTACCTCGACTCGGACACCGTGTTCGCCGTGAAGCCATCGCTGCTGCGGGACTTCGTCGAGCGCTCGGCGGACGACCCCGAGCGCCCGGCGGGTGTCGAGGGCGAGTGGGTCTCGCTCGAGAACGACATCGTGCTGGCGCCCGGCGACGACGGTGGCGCCGTCGTCGACCCTGGTCGCACGGCGTAGCGGTCGATTACGAGCCCGACTCCAAACCGCTTGCGAGGCGCGCGTTACTATTCCCCCGTTGTGATTGACAAGATTGTTGACAATTCGGCCGACAGCCGTCCGGAAGACCGGCTCCGCGAGGCGATCGTGACCGGCCGCTTTCAGCCGAGTGAGCGCCTGGTCGAGACCGATCTCACACAGGTGCTCGGCGTGGGGCGCTCGGCCGTACGCACCGCGCTGGCGCGGCTCGAGCACGAAGGGCTGGTCGAGCACGAGCGCCACCGCGGCGCGCGAGTGCGGCTCGTGGAGGCACGCGAGGCCGTCGAGATCCTCGAGGCGCGCGCGGTGCTCGAGGGGCTCGCCGCCCGGCACGCGGCGCTCCGGGCCACGCCCGACGACGTTGAGGGCCTGCGACGGATCCTCGGCGAGATGCGCCGGCGCCTCGACGCGGGCGACCTGCTTGGAGCCTCGGACCAGAACGCGGTGCTCCACCGCACGTTGCTCGAGATCTCGGGTCACGCGACGGCCGCCCGGCTGATCGCGACCCTCAAGTACCAGCTGGTTCGCTTCCAATACCGGACGATCATGTTGCCGGGGCGCAGCGAGCGCTCGTTTGGCGAGCACAGTGCGATCGTCGACGCGGTCGCCGCCGGCGATCCGGACGCGGCGCAGGCGGCGATGCGGACCCATCTGTCCCACGTGGCCGAGGCGCTGCGGGGAGCCGCGGAATGACCGATTCACCCTCCGAGCGCGCCCGTGACCTGTTGCGCGGGGCCTACGACACGCACATGCACATCTCCCCGGATGTGGTCGAGCGGATCATCGATGACATCTCGCTGGCGCAGAAGTTCAAGGAGCTCGGGATGGATGGGTTCGTGCTCAAGTCGCACTACGGCTCGACGGCCGAACGTGCCGCGGTCGTGCGCGCCGCCGTGCCGGGTGTGGATGTTTTGGGCGCGATCTCGTTGAATCGGGCGGTGGGCGGGATCAACCCGCTCGCGGTCGAGATCGCCGCGCGCGAGGGCGCTCGGACCGTGTGGCTGCCCACGGTCGACTCAGTCAACGAATCGCACGAGCGCGACGCGCCTTCTGGCGCCAAGGTGCCGGTGTGGGTGAAACTCCAGCTCGAATTGCGCGAGCAGGGGATCGAGATCCCGCCCGTGCCGGTGGTCGACGAGCACGGTTCGCTCGTGCCCGAGCTGTACGAGGTGCTCGGGATGATCGCGCGGCACAAGATGTGTCTGGCCACCGGCCATCTAGGCCGGGATGAGATCTTCGCGGTCGTGGACGCGGCAGTCGATGCGGGCGTCGAGACGATCGTGATCACCCACCCCGAGTTCCCGTCGCAGGACCTGTCGGTCGAAGATCAGAGCGCGCTCGCGGACAAGGGCGCCTTGCTCGAGCGGTGCTTCACGACCCCGCATACCGGCAAGGTCACCTGGGAGCGCTGGACCCTGAACATTCGCGACGCCGGACCCGAGCGTTCGGTCCTGTCGACCGATCTCGGTCAGGTGTTCAATCCGCCGGTCGAGGACGGAATGGCCTTGATGGTCGACCGGCTGCTCGACGCCGGCTTCAGCGAGGAGGAGATATACGTGATGGCCGTGGTGAACACGCGCCTGGTGGCGGGGGCTGAGGCTCGGTGAGCGCGCGCCGGATGATGGTGATCGGCGCCCATTCCGCGGACTTCGTGTGGCGAGCCGGCGGTGCAATCGCGGTCACGACCGCGAACGGCGGCACCGCGAGCGTGGTGGCCCTGTCCTACGGCGAGCGCGGCGAGTCCGGCGAGCTGTGGAAGGAGGAAGGCCAGACGATCGAGAACGTCAAGAAGATCCGCCACGGCGAGGCCGAGCGCGCCGCCGCGGCGCTTGGGGCGCCGTTCGAGTCCCTGGACCTGGGCGACTATCCGCTCGACATCGACGTCGACGCGCTCAAACTCATCTCCGACAAGATCCGCGAGTTCGCCCCCGACGTGCTCATCACCCACACCGACACCGACCCGTTCAACCCGGACCACCCGGTTGCCTACGCGGCGGTGAACCGCGCCCGGGGCCTGGCCGCCGGCGCCGGCGTGTCGAGCGCGTTCAAGACGATCAAGCCCCCCGTCCTCTACCTGTTCGAGCCCCACCAGCCCGAGCTCTGCAACTTCACCCCGAACACGTTCGTGGACATCACGAGCGTGATGGATGCCAAGCTCAAGGCGATGGAAGAGATGAAGGCCCAGAAGTATCTCCAGACCTACTACGCCCAGCGGGCCGACCAGCGGGGAAACCACGCCCGGCGCTCGTCGGGCAACCAGGACATCCGGCAGGCCGAGGCCTTCCAGCGGGTCACGCCGGACGTGGTGAGCTCGCTGTGACGTCGGTTTTCGCCGAGCTGGCCGAGCTCGGATCGGCGACCGTGTATGAGGCTGGCGGCCGGCGGGGATACGTCGACGCTGACCTGTACCAGATCGTGCCGGGTTCGCGCGCAGCGGGTCCGGCGCGCACTGTCAGCTGCGGCCAAGATGACAACCTGATGGTCCACGCCGCGATGGCGGCGGTGCAGCCGGGCGAGGTGCTCGTGCTGACGATGCCCGAGCCGCGGCCGGTGGCGCTCGTCGGCGACCTGCTCGCGACCCAGGCCAAGGTCCAGGGCGCCGTCGCGATCCTCGTGGACGCCTCGGTGCGTGACGTCGAGGAGCTCGCCGAGCTCGGATTGCCGATCTGGGCCCGCTGGGTCCGCGTTCGCGGAGCGACCAAGGAGGTGTCCGGGACGATCGGTGAGCCCGTGACCGTCGCCGGAGCCACGATCCGGAACGGCGACGTCGTCGTACTCGACGCCGACGGAGTCGCGGTCGTCGAACAGGAACGCGTGGACGAGGTGCTCGAGGCCTCGCGCGACCGCGCCGAACGCGAGCGCGTCAAGCGTGCCAAGCTGAAGGACGGCGCACTGTCCTACGACCTCGACGGTCTGCGTGAAAAAGTGGAGGCATGACCGAGCCCAAGGCGCCGCCGTCAGGCGCCGCCGATAATTCCCCAGTCCACGACCTGGCGCACATCGCCCACGCCGAGCTGCTCACGCCGTACCCCGATGACAGCGTGCACTTCTTCGTCGACCTGTTCGGGATGGAGATCGAGCACCGCGAGGGCCAATCGGTGTTCCTGCGCGGGTGGGGCGAGTACCAGCCGTACGGCCTCAAGCTGACCGAGTCTGCGCTGCCCGGCCTCGGCCACACCGCGATTCGCGCCTGGAGCCCGGAAGCACTCGAGCGGCGGGTCGCCGCGATCGAGGCTGTCGGGCTGGGCCTCGGCTGGAACGACGGCGATCGTGGACACGGCCCGGCGTTCGAGTTCCGCGATCCCGACGGCCACCGGTTCGAGATCTTCTACGAGCAGGATCGCTACGTGCCGCCCGAGCACCTTCGCCCCCGCCTGAAGAACGTGCCTCAGCGCCACGTCGACCGCGGCGCCGCGGTCAAGCGGATCGACCACGTCAACGTGCTCGCCGCCGACGTCGCCGCCAACCGCCGCTTCGCGGAGGAGCAGCTCGCCTTCCGGACCTACGAGCAGGTCATCAACGACGACGGCTCTGAACAGGGCGCCTGGATGAGCCTCACGATCGCCGCGCATGAGCTGATCTATACGGCTGACCACGCCGGCGGCAACGGCCGTCTTCACCACGTCGCGTGGTTCGTCGACACCCGCGAGGAGCTGTTGCGGGCGGCGGACCTGTTTCTCGACGCCGACGTCCCGATCGAAGCGGCCCCGTCCAAGCACGCGGTCGCCCAGGGGATGTTCCTGTACGTGTACGAGCCCGGCGGCAATCGGGTCGAGGTCACCACCGGCACCCACTTCATCTACGACCCGGCCTATCCGCCCGTCGTATGGACCCAGGCCGAGCGGGCCCGCGGTCAGGCGTGGGGGGTCAAGACGATCGAGACGTTCCACACGTACGGGACCCCGGACCTCAGCGGCAAGGCTCCCGGCCCGCCGATCCCACCGACGAGCCAGGTCCCGATGCTGTCCCAAAGTGTTCACGCATGAGCGATGACCGCGCGCTGATCCGCGACCTGGTCGAGAACTGGGTCGTGTGGCGCGATGCCGGCGACTGGGATCGATTCGCCACCGTGTGGCACCCCGAGGGGTTCATGATGGCCACCTGGTTCCAGGGCCCCGCCGCCGATTTCATCCGGGTCAGCCGCGAGGGCTTCGAGCGCGGGGTGAACATCCTCCATTTCCTAGGCGGGAACTCGGTTGACCTCGCGGGCGACCGCGCGATCTCACAGGCGAAGATGACGATCTCCCAGCGAGCCGACGTCCACGGAGTCTCGTGCGATGTGGTCTGCACCGGCCGCTTCTACGACTTCCTCGAGAAACGTGAAGGCGGGTGGGGGATCGTGCTGCGGCAGCCGATCTACGAGAAGGATCGCCTCGACCCGGTCGACCCATCGGCGATGCTCGCACTCGACGCATCCGTTCTCGCCCAGTTCCCGGTCGGGTACCGCCACCTCGCGTACGCACAGACCCAGATCGGATACGAGGTCAAGCGCGACATGCCCGGTCTCGTCGGCCCGGGCGTCCAGCGGCTCTATCGCCGCGGGGCCGAGTGGCTCGCCGGCGGTGAGCTCGGCGATCCGCTGAAGACGGTCGATTGAACCGCCCGCGCGCCCAGTGGCCGCGCTCCTCGGTGGTGCTGGCCGCCGGCATGGTGCTCGTCGCGGCGAACCTCCGCCCCGCGGCCGCCGGCATCGGCCCGCTGATCGACCGGATCCAGTCGGACACCGGCCTGTCCAACGCGGGGGCCGACGTGCTGGTGGCGCTACCGGTGCTGTGCTTCGGCGCGCTCGCGCCGCTCGCGCCGGCGCTCGCGAGGCGGTTCGGAACACGGCCGACCGTCGCCGGCGCGCTCGTCCTGCTCCTGTTCGGCCTGCTCGTCCGGCTGCTGCCCGGCATCGCGTTTCTATTCGTCGGCACGGCGATCGCGGGCACCGCGATCGCGACCGAGAACGTGCTGCTGCCGGTCCTGGTCCGGCGGAACTTCCCCGAGCAAGTTGGCCTCCTCACCGGCATGTACAGCATCACGCTGATCGGCTTCGCCGCGCTGGCGGCCGGCGTGTCGGTGCCGGTCGCCGACGCGCTCGGCGGCGGCTGGCGACCGGGGCTGGCGATCTGGGCGATCCCCGCCGCGGTGGCGCTCGTCGTCTGGGTGCCGCAGCTCGCGCGCCGCCGCGACGCCGGGGGGTCGCCGGCGGATCAGATGGCCGGCGCCCGGACACTGCTCCACGACAAGGTCGCCTGGGCGGTGACTATGTTCTTCGCGCTCCAGTCCGCCGGCTTCTACACGACGCTCGCCTGGCTGCCGAGCGTGTTCCACAGCCACGGAGCGAGCAGCTCCAAGTCGGGCCTGTTGCTCAGCATCTCCCTGATCGCCGGCCTGATCCCTGCCCTCGTGGTGCCGCCGATGGCGGCCCGCACGCGCGACCAGCGGGCGCTCGTGGGCGTGTTCGTGGCGATCATCGCCGCGGGCTGGATCGGGGTGATCGTCGCGCCCATGTCGGTGCCCTATCTGTGGGTGGTGTTCCTCGGCATCGGCCAGAACGCCGCGTTCCCGCTCGCGCTGACGTTCATCGTGCTACGCGGCGGAACGGTCACGAGTACCGCCGGCCTCTCGACCCTCGTGCAGACGGTCGGGTACATGATCGCCGCGGTGGCGCCGTTCGCGATCGGGGCGGTTCACGACATCACCGGCTCGTGGACGCCGGCGCTGTTCATCCTGCTCGGTCTGCTCGTCCCACAGCTGATCGTCGGCCTGGCGGCGGCGCGCGACCGGCTCGTCGTTCCCGCCGGCGCCGTGCCGGCCTAGCCCAAAAACCTCTCACTCGACCCGCCCTCCGCGCCGAATGCATATTCGGTCGGCTCTGGCACCGATATCGGCGCACTCGAGCGACGAGGTTCGGCGAGTGTCGGCTTATCGGGGTAGCGCCACCGACCGCGCCGGAGCCACCGACCCGCGCGCCGGCGGCCAACCGCCACGGCCGACCCCTCAAACCCTCTGTGATAGCTATTCCCCGCATCGAGGCCCTTGGTATAGTTCGGCATGTGACCCGTTGTTCTCATCGCGAACACGGCAGGGTTGGCTGTGGCGCGCGGTGGGACCGATGCGGGTGCGACCGCAGGCCGAACCGGGTGGACCCGGCGCCGCGCGAGCGCCGGAGGGGAAGGGGCCGGTCGTGGCGCAGGTGATGTCCCTGTCAGATGCCGTCGAGAGCCTTGTCGGCGACGGTGACTCCGTGGCGCTCGAGGGGTTCACGCACCTGATCCCGTTCGAGGCGGGCCACGAAATCATCCGACAGGGGCGCCGCGAGCTCGAGCTGATCCGGATGACGCCGGATCTGTTGTATGACCAGATGATCGGGATGGGCGTCGCGCGCCGGCTGGTGTTCTCCTATGGCGGGAACCCGGGCGTGGGCGGGCTGCATCGCTTTCGGGACGCGATCGAGAAGGGGTGGCCGCGGCCGGTCGAGATCGAGGAGCACAGCCACGCGGGGATGGCGAACCGGTACGCGGCGGGCGCGGCGGACATGCCGTGCGCGGTGATGCGCGGCTATGTCGGTACGGATCTGGTCGCGCATACCACGGTGGCGCCGATCACGTGTCCGTTTACGGGTGAGCGTCTGGTCGCGGTACCGGCGCTTCGTCCCGAGGTCGCGATCGTGCACGCCCAGGAGGCGGACCGGGAGGGCAACGTGCAGCTGTGGGGCATTCCCGGCGTTCAGAAGGAAGCGGTCCTGGCCTCGCAGCGATCGTTGGTGACGGTCGAGCGGATCGTGGATGAGCTCGAGCCGCGCCCCGGCGGGATCACGATCCCCGGATGGGTGATCGGTGTCGTCGCCGAAGCGCCGGGCGGTTCGCGTCCCTCGTACAGCCTTGGCATCACCGACCGTGACAACGACTTCTACAAGTTCTGGGACAAGCTGAGCCGCGACCGCGACCAGTTCACCGACTGGATGAACGAGCACGTGTTGCATCAGGGAGCGGCCGCGAAATGACGGTCGGGACCTCTGCGAGCGCGGGCGAGATTCAGACGATCGTGGCCGCGCGGCGGCTGCGCGAGACGAACACGGTGTTCATCGGTGTAGGGCGGCCGAGCACCGCGGCGATCCTGGCGCGGATGGTCCACAACCCCGATCTGGTTCTCGTGTACGAGTCGGGGACGATCGGCGCTAAGCCGTTCCACATCCCGCTCTCGATCGGCGACGGCGAGCTCGCTCAGACCGCCGATTCGGTGGTGTCGGTGCCGGAGATGTTCAACTACTGGATCGGGCCGGGGCGGATCGACGTCGCGTTCCTCGGCGCCGCTCAGATCGACCCGCATGCGAACCTCAACTCGACCGTGATTGGCGACTACGAGCACCCGAAGACGCGGCTGCCCGGCGCCGGCGGCGCTCCGGAGATCGCGGCGAGTTGCGGCGAGGTGATCGTGATCGCGCCGCACGCCAAGCGCACGTTTGTCGAGCAGCTCGATTTCTGCACGACGGTCGGTCACGGCGACGGTCCGGGCGCACGCGAGCGCTTGGGTTTCCGTGGCAAGGGACCGACCGCGGTGATCACCGACCTCGGGCTGCTCGAGCCGGACCCCGAGACTAAGGAGCTCGTTCTGACCCAGATCCATCCGGGAGTCGACGTCGACCAGGTCAGAGACCAGACGGGCTGGGATCTGAAGGTCAGCAACGACCTTCAGACCACCGAGCCGCCGACCGCGGAGGAGCTCTCAGCGCTCCGGGAGCTACTCGACCGATGAGCGCCGCGTACGTCCTCGACGCGGTCCGCGCGCCGTTCGGTCGCTACGGCGGCGGTCTGGCGAAAGTCCGCCCCGACGATCTCGCCGCCCATGTGGTCAAGGCCCTGCTCGCCCGGAGCCCCGACCTCGACCCCGAGGGTGTCGACGAGGTCCTGTTCGGCGACGCCAATCAGGCCGGCGAGGACAATCGCAACGTCGCCCGAATGGCCTGGCTGTTGAACGGCCTGCCGACAAGCATTCCCGGCTCCACGGTCAACCGTCTGTGCGGCTCGAGCCTCGACGCGGCGATGCAGGCGAGCCGGCTGATCGAGACCGGGGAGGCGTCGATCGTGCTCGTCGGCGGGGTCGAGTCGATGAGTCGCGCGCCGTGGATCCTGCTCAAGCCCGAGCGCGCGTTTCCCTCCCAGGAGCAGGAGCTCTATTCGAGCACGCTCGGCTGGCGCATGGTCAATCCGAATATGCCGGACCAATGGACGATCTCGCTCGGCGCCAGCGCGGAGAAGCTCGCCGATATCTACAAGGTCTCCCGCGAGGCGCAGGACGAGTTCGCGTTGCGCAGTCACCAGAACGCGCAGGCCGCGTGGGAGAGTGGCTTCTACGGCGGGTGGGTCGTCCCGGTCCCTGACACGGAGCTCGAGCGCGACGAGAACATCCGGGCCGACACGTCGCTCGAGAAGCTCGCGAAGCTGAAGCCCGCGTTCGTCAAGGACGGCACAGTGACCGCCGGCAACTCGTCACCGCTCAACGACGGCGCGGGCGCGGCTTTGATCGCGGACGAGAAGGGCGCCGAGGCTGCGGGCAGGGAGCCGATCGCGCGGATCGTCTCGCGTGGGGCGGCGGCGGTCGATCCCGACGTGTTTGGGATCGCCCCGGTCAAGGCCGCCAACATCGCGCTCGCGCGCGCCGGTATCCCTTGGGAGGACGTCTCTGTTGTCGAATTGAACGAGGCGTTTGCCTCGCAATGCCTGGCCGATATCGGCGAATGGGAGGGGCTCGACCCCGACAAGGTCAACCCCAACGGAGGAGCGATTGCGCTCGGTCACCCCCTGGGTGCGTCAGGCGTGCGCATCCTTGGCGGGCTCGCCCACGAGCTCAAGCGCCGCGGCGGCGGCTACGGAGTCGCCGCTCTCTGCATCGGTGTCGGTCAAGGCCTGGCCGTCGTACTGGAGGCATAGAAATCACATGACCGAGGAGCTTCAAGCCGACGAGCGCGAGGTGCGTCAGATCTACGATCCGATCGCCGAGACGCCCACGAGCTACCTGCGCGACCCCGAGGGCGCCCACCCACCGCTCGACTACCCGCCGTACAAGTCGACCTCGCTCCGGCATCCCAAGCAACCGCTCGTCTACCTGCCGCAGACCATCACCGAGATCACCGGGCCCCAGCTCGGCGCTCCCGAGGTCGGCGCGTCGGACAACGATCTGACCGTCCAACACGCCGGCGAGCCGATCGGCGAGCGGATCATCGTCTCGGGCCGGGTGTTCGACACCGAGGGCAAGCCGCTGCGCGGGACGCTCATCGAGATCTGGCAGGCGAACGCCGCCGGGCGCTACAAGCACCGCTGGGATCGCTGGCCGGCGCCGCTGGATCCGAACTTCAGCGGGGCCGGGCGCTGCGTCACCGACGATGAGGGCCGCTACCGGTTCACGACGATTAGGCCCGGGCCTTACCCATGGGGCAACCACTACAACGCGTGGCGGCCGGCGCACATCCACTTCTCGCTGCTCGGCCGCGCCTTCACCCAGCGGCTGGTGACCCAGATGTATTTCCCCGGCGACCCGTTCTTCCCGTACGACCCGATTTTCAATTCGGTGCGTGACCGTGAGGCGAGGCAGAGGATGATCTCGAGCTTCTCGATCCACGGGACCGTGCCGAACTGGGCGCAGGCGTTCGAGTGGGACATCTACCTCCGCGGACCGGGGGCGACGCCGTTCGAGGAGGCGCATTGATCTTCGAGACGACACCCTCCCAGACGGTCGGCCCGTACTTCGCGATCGGGTTGCCGTTCGACGTCGGGCCGTTCGCCGTTCCCGAGGGCACTCACGGCGCGATCCACATCTCGGGCACGATCTACGACGGCGCCGGCATGCCGATTCCTGACTTCCTGCTCGAGACCTGGCAGGCCGACCCAGACGGAAAGTTCGCGGACATGTACGAATACGGCGGCCCTTCGGAGCTGGAGGGCTTCCGCGGCTTCGCCCGCTACGGGGTAGAGGACGGCGACGGGACGTTCGACATCTTGACCGTCAAGCCCGGCCAGGTAGAAGGCCTCGCCGGCACGACCCAGGCGCCACACATCGACGTGTCGGTGTTCGCCCGCGGCATGCTCCATCGGTGCGTCACCCGGATCTACTTCGCCGACGAGCCCCAGGCCAACGCCGGCGATCCGGTGCTGGCGCGCGTGCCGGTCGAGCGCCGCGCGACCCTGCTAGCGGAACCGCACGACGGCGGTTACCGGTTCGACATCCGCTTCCAGGGTCCGCACGAGACGGTCTTCTTCGCGGTCTGATCGCGGCCGCTTGGGAAGAAACCCCGCCTATATCGGGGTTTTACCCCAACCCGGCTCGCGCCACCGAGCCGTGAGGTCCGCGTCGGCGGCGGCACGGCCCGGCAACGGCTCGCTTCCCGGGGCGCGCAGCGCCTGGAGCGCCAGCGCGAGGTAACGGTGGCGGAGCTCCCGTCCCCGGTCGGGGCCGGGGAGGTCGACGAAGCTGACCATCTCGAGGATCAGCACCACGTCGGCCGGGCTGACGTCCTCGCGCAGGGCGCCCGCCTCCTGCGTACGGCGGTGAAGCGCGACAGCCAGCTCACTGGCCTCGCCGGCGAGACGCCCGAGCGACTCCGTGGGCGCGAACGTGCCGGCGACCCGCTGGGCGAGCGCCTGGCTCTGGCCGTCGACCACGCGATGCATGCAGTCTGAGTAGACCTGCCAAGCGTCGTCGGAGTCGTCGTCGACCGCGACGCGCAGGTCCTCGATGTAGCGCGCGAGGCCGTCGCGCGCGAGCTCGCGCAGCAGCTCCTCCTTGCTGGGATAGCGGCGGTACAGCGCGCTGATCCCCACGCCGGCTTCCTTCGCCACGTCCGAGATCGGCGCCGACGGGTCGGCGAGGAACACCGCACGCGCCGCGGCCAGGATGCGGCCGTCGTTGCGCGCCGCCTCCGCGAGCCGTCCGCCGAGTGGTCCACGCGATATCGCCACGGCTGCGGACTCTAGCAAACGGAACGGACTATTCCGTTCTGATAGTATTGAGGGGAGAGCACCCTCGGAACAGGAGACACCATGGACTACCGCCTTGAAGTCATCGGCATCCCGGTCAGCGACGTGGACAACTCAATCGACTTCTATGTCAACCGGGTCGGGTTCCATCTCGACCACGACATCGAGCCCGGGCCCGGGATGCGCGTCGTGCAGATGACCCCGACCGGCTCGCCCACGTCGGTCGTGATCGGGCGCGGCCTGCCGCTTGGCGACGCGGGCACGACCAAGGGCATGCAGCTCGTCGTCGAAGACATCGACGGCGCCCGCGCCGAGCTGGCGGGAAACGGCGTCGAGATCACCGACGTCCAGCAACTCGGCCCCGAGGGAAGCCCGGGCTCCCGGTTCGCGTTCTTCAGCGACCCCGACGGAAACGGCTGGTCGCTTCAGGAGATCAAGCGCGGTTGACCGCCCGGCGATTGGGAAGAAACTGGGCGCATGCTGAAGCTTCTTCCCAAGGACGGGTCGGCTACGGCACGCGCATTCCCATCAACCGTAGGTACCGCGTCACCGCCTCGGCCCGGTTGGCCGCGTGCAGCTTGCGCAGGATGCTGTTGACGTGGAACTTGACGGTCCCGTTCGAGATCACGAGCGCGTCGGCGACCGCGCGGTTGGTGGCGCCCTCGGCCAGCAGCCGGAGCACGTCCAGTTCCCGGCGCGTTAGGAGTCCCTCGAACACCACCCGGTCGTCGCGCCCCCGCCCGGGCGACGAAACTGGAAGCGGCGGCGGCGGAGGGAGGGGCGCGTGACCGCCGGCCGACAGCGTGACCGGCGCGTCGGTGAGCTCGCTCGACCGGGCGCCCAGCCAGTCGAGGAACTGCCGCATCTGGTCGCGCTCGCCGCGCAGCGTACGGCGCAGGGTCGTGCTCTCGTACGCCTGGGCGAGGCCGGTGGCGAACTCCCATAGGACGTCGCGGTCGAGCACATCGAGCGGCTGCCCAGGACCGCGGTCGGCGTGGATCACGCCCGCGACCTGCGAGCCGACGACGAGCGGCGCCGCCGCGTAGGACCGCCATCCCATGAGGCGCGCTGTCTCGCGGTCGACCCGAGGATGCACGTCGGCGTCCACGACGATCGTAGCCCGACGCCGGCGCAGCAGCTC
Organism: uncultured Solirubrobacterales bacterium; assembly: GCA_963849675.1. Lineage (GTDB taxonomy): Bacteria > Actinomycetota > Thermoleophilia > Solirubrobacterales > Solirubrobacteraceae > Palsa-465. The sequence continues at coordinate 739,179 of CAWKIW010000003.1, forward strand.
GGTCTCGATCAGCGTGTGCTCGAGCCGCAAGGGGTTCGCCTGAAGCTGCGCGAGCGTCGCCGCCGCGGCCCGGTCCTCGCCAGCAAAGAAGACCGCCTCGGCGACCATCCGACCGCCCTTGACCAGGCTGAGGATCCCGCGCTCGAACGCCGACCCGGCACACAGCGCCGCCGGCGCTCGCAGCAGCATCTCGCGTGGGGACGTCACCTCACGGAGCTCGCCCAAAGCGGTCGCGATCCGCTCGAGCGCCGTAAAGCGCGCCTCGAACCGGCTGCGTAGGCGCTCCATCGCCAGCTCCTGCTCCGAGATCGCACCAGCCCCGAGCTCGTCCTCGGACAGCCGCGAGCGCAGCCCCGCGATCAGCGATCGGACCGCGTCGAGGTCGACCTCATCAAGGCCGCCGGCCGACTCGGCAAGGCCGAGCACCTCTCGCGCCTCCGCGCTCGCGCGCTCGAGCCGCCGCCCCAACTCCTCGCCGAGCGGACCCGAGAACACCTCGGAGGCGGCGCCCATCACACCGGCGCCCCGCCGGCGCGCGCGTAGCGCGACACCGCGTCCGCGCGGCTGGTCGCGCCCAGCTTGCGCAGGATGTTCTTGACGTGGTATTTGATCGTCCCCTCGCGGACCACCAGCGTCCGGGCGATCTCGAGGTTGGTCTGACCGCGCGCGAGCAGTCGCAGGACCTCGACCTCGCGCGGCGTCAGCGCATCCGCGAGCGACTGATCAGCGGGCAGCTCGCCGGTGTCCGTCGCGAGCTGCCCGAGGCGGGTGCTCATCCAGTCGACCGCCGACCGCAGCTCGTGGTGGTGCAGCTGCAACATCTCGCGCAGGACCGCGCGCTCGAACACGCCGGCGAGCCCCTCGGCGTACAGCGACGCGACCTCGACGTCCAGAGCGTCGAGCCGACGACCGCGCACGGACGAATCCGCGAGCACGAGCCCGACCGTGTTCCCCTGCACGACGAGCGCCGCCACGAGGTAGCTGTCCCAACCGAACACATCCATCAACCGCCGCGCCCCACGCGAGCGCGCCACCGGCGCGGTCACGATCTCGGTCCGCTGCCCGCGCGCCAGCTCGTCCTCGACCAGCGGATACTCGAGCCGGATCGGCGTGCTCCGAAGCTCACCCAAAGCCACCTCCGCGTCGTTGGGGTCCGCATCGCTCCAAACGGATCGCACGACGAGACCGTCCCCCCGGACCTCACCGACCACCACGCGGTCGAACTCCGAACTCGCCCCGAGCTCCTCGGCGGCGCGGTCGAGGATTCCCTGCGGCGAGCCGATCTCCCCGAGTCGCCGGACCGCGTCCCCGACCCGCTCGAGCGCATCGGACCGGCGCACGTAGTCGGCCTCGACGATCTCGCGCTCAATCGCGAGCAGCTCGAGAAGCACCCGCTGGACGTCCGCCATTTCAGGGCCGCCCCGGCGCCGGGAAGCGAGATGGACTCAGGCGCGAGGGAAAGCGGCTGGCCGCGTACGTTCCAGTAACGCGTACCGGGAAGCCGCCTCTTGCCCGACGCAACTGATCCCGAATGGCCGCCCCGCGCGCTCGATCGCCAGCCACGCCTCGCCGGCGTGCTCGCGCGGCACGAATGCCAGCGCCCGGCGGTCGGACTGGAGCAGCCAAGAAGCCGGGATGCCGGCAAGCGATCCGTGCGCGAACGGGGCCACCGCGCGCGGGTCGCCGGACTCTCCGAAGGCTCCAAGCGCGCGCAACACCTGGTCCGCGTTGCGACCTAACAGGCCGATCGCAGCCAGCTCGGCGGAGGCGTCGCGCACCGCCATCGTCACGAACCGCCGGGCGTCCGTGTGCAGACGAGCGCGCAGCCGGGATCCGGTCTCCGGATCGGACAGCACGATCACGCGTCCCGGCGCGTCGCCACACCACCACGCGTTGCCGGCGTAAAGCACTCCGCCAGGAGCGACGGCGTCGCCGACGAGCCGCGAGGTGAGCGCTGCCAGCTGCGCCGGTGGTGCCTCGAGCACGAGCTTGGACAGCGCTGAGTGGTCGACCAGGCCCACCGCCCGCACGCACACGGCGAGCTCGGCCGCCGCCGACCCGAAGTTGATCGCGACCGACGTGCCGTCGCGCATTGCCAGCACAGCTCCCGCCCGGCGCAGGACCACATCGAGCGGAGCGGCAGATCCAGCAGATCCGGTGGTCACGGCCACGGCGCAGAAGGTACAGGCGCCGTTTCCCACCCGCCCTGCTCTTAACTCCTAAATTACCCATCCGATAGAGAGGCCCTAGCGTACGTCCCTTGACCGGCATCGAGCTACCCTAGTCTTCAGACCCTCTCTAAAGTCTAGGGTAATCCGGCGCTGCGGGAGTGGCGTAGCGACAGGCTTAGCGGCAAGCTGTGGCGGTTCGCGAGCCGTATAACGCGGCAGCACGGGAGGAGATCCAATAGTGAGCACGCACGTGACCCCGACAGATGGCTCCGGAGGCTCCGTGGCGTCCGCCCACCCGGAGGCCGAGGCCAACGGTGCGCAGGGCGAGAGCCGCTACGCCCGTCTCGCCCGGCTCATCGCCACCGACCACCCCGTGATCATGGACGGCGCCACCGGCACCGAGTTGATCCGCGTCGGCGGCGAGCGACCCGAGCTCGAGGAGCATCTGTGGGGTCTGACCGCGATCCTGGAGAACCCCGGTGACGTCAAGACGGTCCATCGCCGCTACGTCGACGTTGGGTGTGACGTGATCTGCACAGACACGTGGGGTCTCGCGACGGCGCTCCGCAACGGCCAGGCGAGGCTGTGGGAGACGAGCGAGCCGATCCACTGGATGGACCTCGCGCGTCGCGGGGTCCGACTCGCCCGCGAGGCGGCCACCGAAGCGCGCCGTGAAGACGAGGTCGCGGTCGCGTTCAGCATCAACGGCGACGTCGACACCCCGGACGGCCGCGAGACGATCCGTCTGCTCGCCCGGGCGTTCGAGCAGGACCCGCCCGACCTGATCTTGGTGGAGACGCTGACGCTGATTCGCAGCTCAACGTACGCGACCGTCGAGGCGCTGCTCGATACCGGCCTGCCCGTGTGGCTGAGCTTCCGCCGGTGCCGCCACGGCGTGTGCGGCGTCTACGGAGAGCACTGGGGCGGCCCCGAGGGCGATGCGTTCGGACGCGCGGCCCGGCGGTTCGAGGAGATGGGGGTCGGCGCGCTCGCGATCAACTGCCTGCCCCCCGATCACGTCACCGGCATGCTCGCGTGGCTGCGCGACTTCACCGATCTGCCGCTCGGCGTGTACCCCAACCTCGGTTATCTGTCGGCCGCCGGCTGGCGCCAGGAGTCCGGGGTCGGCGCCGACGAGTACGCCGAGCTCGCGCTGCGCTGGCGGGAGGAAGGGGCGCAGATCGTCGGCGGATGCTGCGGCGTCGGCCCCGACCAGATCGCGGCGGCGAAAACGGCGCTAACCGACACCAAGCCCGGGCAAGCGCGGCCCGACGCGCTCCCGAACGAGGGCGTCACGACCATCCCGACCGAGACCAAGCGCGCCCCGGCAGGGCGCTGGGCCGATACGCGGGGTCGGCTCATGTACCCGCTCGACGTTCCCGGACATCACCGTCGAGCCGGGTGTGTTCGCGCCGACGCAGGGCAGCTTCCTGGTGTGGAAGTACTTCTACCGCGAAGGGATCGGCGCCCACCAGCGTTGCCTGGACATCGGCTGCGGGACGGGGCTGCTGTCCGTTCAGCTGGCGCGCAACGGCGCGGCACACGTGCACGGCATCGACATCGATCCCGCGGCGGTCAAGAACACGATGGCAAACGCATTTCGAAACGGAGTGGCCGACCGGGTCAGCGCGGCCGTGCAGGACCTCTACCCATGGGTCCCCGAGGAGCGGTACGACGTGATCGTGGCCAGCCTCTACCAGACTCCGGTGGATCCGTTCGAACCGGTCGTATCGCACCGGCCGCTCGACTACTGGGGGCGTGGGCTGGTCGACCACCTGCTCCGGATGCTTCCCGAGGCGCTCGCGGACGACGGAACCGCATACGTGATGCAACTCTCTATCATCGGCGAGCGGCGAACCACGCAGCTGCTGGACCGCTTGGGCTATCAGGCTCGCGTCGTGGACTTCGGCTTGTTCGAGTTCACGGAGCTCTTCAACGACGCGCGCGACCAGATCGCGCGCGTGGAAGACCTCTCGGACGCCTACCACCTGAAGCTCGGCGCGACGGATGTTATGGCCGCCTATCTGCTCGAGATCACGAAAGCACAAGGAAAGTAGAAGCCCATGACCTACGCCGACAACGAGTTTCTGTTCACCTCCGAATCGGTGACCGAGGGTCACCCGGACAAGGTCGCTGATCAGATCTCCGACGGCGTGCTCGACGCGGTCATGCGCGACGACCCGCTCGGTCGGGTCGCGTGCGAGACGCTTGTCAACACCGGCCTCGTCGTGGTCTCCGGCGAAATCACCACGACCACGTATGTCGACATTCCCGAGGTGGCTCGCGAGACGATCAAGCGGATCGGTTACACGAACGCCGAGTTCGGGTTCGACTACCACACGTGCGCGGTGATCAACGCGATCGACAAGCAGTCGCCCGACATCGCCCAGGGCGTCGACCGGGCGTACGAGACGCGCACGAACACGAAGGACGAGGACGAGCTCGACATCGCGGGCGCTGGCGATCAGGGCATGATGTTCGGGTACGCGTCCAACGAGACCGAGGAGCTGATGCCGCTGCCGATCTCGCTGGCGCACAAGCTGGCCAAGCGGCTGGCGGACGTGCGGCGCGCCGAGATCCTGCCCTACCTCCGCCCCGACGGGAAGACGCAGGTGACGGTTCGCTACATCGACGGTCGCCCGGTCGAGGTCGAAAAGGTGTTGATCTCGACCCAGCACCGTGACGGCGCCGAGTCGTTGCTCAAGGAGGATCTGTGGGAGCACGTGGTCGAACCCGAGCTTCCCGACGACCTGTTCGACCCCAAGAAGCTTCGCCGCAACCTGCTCGTCAACCCAACCGGCCGGTTCGTGATCGGCGGCCCGATGGGCGACTGCGGCCTGACCGGGCGCAAGATCATCGTCGACACCTACGGCGGGATGGCACGACACGGCGGCGGCGCGTTCTCCGGCAAGGACCCGAGCAAGGTCGACCGCAGCGCCGCCTACGCCGCCCGCTACGTCGCGAAGAACGTGGTTGCGGCAGGGCTCGCCGACCGCGCCGAGCTGCAGGTCGCGTACGCGATCGGCGTCGCCCATCCCGTGTCCACGATGATCGAGACGTTCGGCACCGAGAAGGTCAGCCGGTCGAAGATCCTCGAGTTGATCAGCGAGCACTTCGACCTGCGCCCCGGAGCATTCCGTCAGTACCTCAAGCTCCACCGGCCCATCTATCAGAAGACCGCCGCCTACGGCCACTTCGGGCGCGAGGACAACGACTTCACGTGGGAGCGGACCGACAAGGCTGCAGCGCTCCGCGACGCGGCCGGACTCGGCGCCGCCGGCGCCGTCGCCGGAGTGCTCGGCGCGTGAGCATCACGGTCGTCGGGTCGGTCGCGTTCGACGCGGTCAAGACGCCGTTCGGCGAGCGCGAGCGGATGCTGGGCGGTGCTGCCACGCACTTCGCGCTCGCGGCCTCGTTCTTCGACCAGGTTCACGTCGTCGGGCGCGTCGGCGCGGACTTCGGCGAGGAGGACCTTGACGTGCTCGCCACCCGCGGCACGAGCATCGACGACGTCGAGCGCGTCCCGGACGGCAAGACGTTCTTCTGGGCCGGCGAGTACGGCTGGGATCTCAACTCGCGCGAGACCCTCGACACCCAGCTCAACGTGTTCGAGGACTTCCAACCGCGGCTGTCGGGGTCGTCGAGCGACTGCGACGTCCTGTTCCTGGCCAACATCCAGCCCGAGCTCCAGCTGAGCGTGCTCGAGCAGTGCGGGCAGGTGCAGTTCGTGGCGATGGACTCGATGAACCTGTGGATCGACATCGCGCGCGACGCGCTCATCGAGGTGATTCGCCGCGTCGACTGCGTGATGCTCAACGACGCCGAGCTGCGGCAGTTGACGGGGCGACCCAGCATCGTCGCGGCCGCGCGCGAGGTGCTCGAGATGGGACCGTCGCTGGTCGTGTCCAAGCAGGGCGAATACGGCGCCGCGCTGATCACCGAAGACCAGTTCTTCGCGCTTCCCGCCTATCCCCTGGAGACGGTCGTCGACCCGACCGGGGCCGGCGACACGTTTGCCGGCGGGTTCGTCGGCTATCTCGCCAGTCATCGCGACAAGCCGTTCGCGCAGCCCCTCGTGCGTCTAGCGATGGCGTACGGGACGGCGCTCGCGTCGTTCAACGTCGAGGAGTTCGGGACCGAGCGCGTCGAGCGGCTCACGTACGGCGAGGTCGACGCGCGGGTCGAGGAGCTCCGGCGCATCACGCAGTTCGAACATTCGCCGGCGCCGCTCGAGACACCCTGAGCGCGTCGGCTCAGGCGCGCCGGACGCCGCGGCGGCCGGGCTGCTCGGCCACGATCGTCGCCCTCGACTGAGATCGGTGCCGGACCTTCGTGCGGTGCCGGCGCGTCGTCGGCGTCGGCGCCGGCCCCGACGTCGCCGAGACTCGACGCGTGATCCGCACGCCCACGAGCGCGGCGCTGCGGCCGGGCACGGTCAGCAGGTATCCGCGCGCGCCGGCGGTGATCGTCTTGGTGCGGCGCGTCCCGACCCAGGTCCCGTCCCGTCCGAGACGCTGGCCATCAAGCGTCTCGCCGGTGGTCGAATTCGCCGACGGGGCGAGCAGCCGCTGGACCGTGGCCGGGCCCGTGGCGGGAAGGTGCAAGTCGACCCGGACCGTTCGGTCGCTTTTGTCGATCAGGAGCACATGCAGCATGTCCCCGCGGACCCGCACAGCCCAGGCGCTCAGGTTCAGCGACCGTGGGTGCGACGTCTGGAGGCGTACGAGTCGAGCGTCGGCGCCGAGTGTCCGCGCGAACATGATCAGCCCGTACAGCAGCGGCCGTGGCTGCAGGCCCCGGTCGCGCGTCAGCGAGAATGGCGCGTTGATCGCGTAGGCCCGGACGTGCAGGTTGACGCCGTCGACCCCGGCCCGCATCAGCGTGAACAGCGCGTCGGGAGCCCATAGGGCGGTCGCAAACGTATTGCTGACCCCAGCCTTTCCGCCGCACGTGACCGAGTTGAGCTCGGTCAGGCGGAGATTGAGGCCGGCGTCGTGCGCGACCCGTACGGCGCCAGCGACGTCCTTGGCCAGCGCGCCGACCGCCTGCCAGCTGAGCAGGCGGTCAACCGTCGGATAGCTCGAGCTGGAAGGGTGCTTGACGCACGCGGAGTACGGATACAGGTGCGCGCTCACGGTTCCGAGCTCCGGACGCTCAGATGCAATCAGCGTTTTGATCCACTTCAAGCTGAGCTTGGGGTGGGCCACCGCGGGCCCGATCAGCGGGATGTCGGGCGCACCTTCGCCGAGCACACGAGCGTACGCGTAGAAGTCGTTGACGTAACTGTCGGGGGTGAGCTCGATCGGAAGCGGCCGGGCGTCGAGCGGCGAGCGCGCGATCGTGGCGGCCCAGTATGAGTGGGTGTACAGGTCGGGCTCGTTGCCGACCTCGAACCCGATGATGCTTCCGCGCGGGAGCGAGGTCTCGGCGGCCCGCGCCCAGGTGGCAGCGGTGAGCGGCGTGTCCGTGACCAGGTTGAGGTCAACGATCAGCTTGACGTGGTCGCGCTCGACGAGGCTTCGCAGCTGCGACAGAAACGTGGGCGTCACCGCAAACGCCCACGCCGGAATCTTGCGACTCGTCTTCTTCGGCATCCAGAACGAATGGTCGGCCGAGTCGCCGCCGATCCGCAGCACGAGCGGCCCGTTGCCCGGCACGTGCAGGAGCGACAGCACGCGCTCGAACACCGGCATGTTGCGCTCAAACAGCGGCAGCGCCCAATACTCGGTCGACAGGCCGAAGTAGGAGGCGGGAATCGGCGTCGTGCTCGCGTTCGGCCCGATCGTCAGAACCGCCTGCGTCACCGGCGCCGGGCGGGCCGCGCGCCGGCGTGCGGGCGTCGTCACCTGGGCGGAGGCGAACTCGGCGGGATGCTGAGGATCGGAGGACGCGCCGCCGGCGCCGTCGCTGCCGGGCAATGCCAGCGCGATCCCCGAGACGAGAAGGGCGACCGCCGCAATGCCGCAGACGAGCAGCGCAACCCACCGCCGCCGCGGGCGGGCACCGCCCTCGGTAAGCATCACGCGTCGCACCTGGGCTCCCTCCCGTCGAATCGATCTGCCTGGTGGCCCTAACGACCCTATCGGCCGAGCATACGGAGGCCATTACCCCGTAAACGCCCCGCGACCGCACGCTTAACCGCCCCATGCGCAGGCGCTAACACGCCTTAACGGAGCAGTTCCGCAATGGCTACGCGGAACCCGCAGCGGCCGCCGCGCCCGCGCCAACTCGTATCAGGTCAGCGGCGCGCTCGGCGACCATGATCACCGGCGCATTCGTGTTGCCGCGCGTGACTTCGGGCAGAACCGAGGCGTCCACGATGCGCAGGCCTTCGACCCCGTAGACCCGCAGTTCGGAGTCGACCACCGAGCCCATGGCACACGTCGAGGTGGGGTGGTAGACGCTCTGTCCGGCGCGTTCGACGAACCTCATCACGTCCGCGTCGGAATCGGAGTCGGGCACGCTGAACGGGGCCCGCTCGACCGCGCGGAGCGGCGCCTGGGCGGCGATCTCGAGCGCGATCCGCATCCCCGCGAGCATGCTCCCGCGGTCCTCCTCGGTCGTCAGGAAGTTGCACAGAATCCGCGGCTTGGAGTCGGGCAGCGGCGCGCGCAGCATCACCCGCCCGCGGCTGCTGGGGTGGATCACGACCGGGCCGAAGCAGTAGCCGCTGTCCGACGGCGCCGTGAGTCCCTCGTCGAAGAAGAGCGAGGGCGCGAAGTGGAACTCGACGTCCGGCGCGTCGACGCCGGGGCGGGCGCGGAAGAAGCCGGCCGCCTCGGGGATGTTCGAGGTCAGCGGCCCGCGGCCCTCGTTCTCGAGCAGCGCGATGTTCTCCGGATTCACCACTCCGAACAGCGACGGCTCGTCGGTCAGGTAGTTGACCTGCGCCATGCAGTGGTCCTGCAGCCCATGGCCGACGGGAAGCGCCTCGCGAATCTCGATCCCGAACGGCGCTAGCTGGTCCTCGGGCCCGATCCCGGACAGCATCAGCAGCAGCGGCGATTGGTACGCGCCGGCGGCCAGGATCACCTCGCGCTCGGCGCGAATGACCTCGACTCGACCGTCGCGCGAGACCTCGACGCCGACAGCACGGTCGCCATCGAACACGATTCGCAACGCAAAGACGTGCGTGATCACCTCGAGGGTGGGGCGGTCGCCGGCGGGGCGCAAGTAGGCGTCGGCGGTGCTCCACCGCAGGCCGTCGGACTGCGTGAGCTGGAAGCGGCCGACGCCCTCCTGGCGCGCGCCGTTGAAGTCGGGGTTGTGCTCGTGACCGGCCTGGCGGGCCGCCTCGAGCATCGTGTCGACGAGTGGGTGCATGGAGCGACTGTCGGACACGCGCAGCGGCCCGCCGACCCCGTGGAACGCGTCCTCGCCGCGCTCGTTGTCCTCGGCTCGCTTGAAGTACGGAAGGACGTCGTCGTAGCTCCACCCCTCGACTCCGTACCGCGCCCAGCCGTCGTAGTCGGCGCGATTGCCGCGGATGTAGATCATCGCGTTGATCGAGCTGCAGCCGCCGAGCATGCGGCCGCGCGGCAGGTACAGCCGCCGATTGCCGAGTCCCGGCTCGGGCTCGCCGAGGAGGTCCCAGTCCCAGCTCGACTTGAACAGCGCCGGGAACGCCGCGGGGATGTGGATCTCGGGCTGAGTGTCCTCGGCGCCGGCCTCGATCAGCGCGACCCGCGCATCTCCGCTCTCGGACAATCGCGCCGCGAGCACGCACCCCGCCGAGCCGGCGCCGACGATCACGTAGTCATAGGCCTCACTCATCGCCGATCACGACCTTCATCACGTCTGTCGGGTTCTCGATCGCGAACCGGATCGCCTCGGGCGCCTGGTCGAGCGCGAAGCGGTGGCTGATCAGCGGCGCCAGCAGCGGCGTGTTGCGCTCCACCACCGCCACCGCCTCGCCGAACTCGTCCGCGCCGCAGCAGCTCACCCCGAGCAAGTCGAGTTCCTTCTCGGTAAGGCTGCCCAAGCGAAGCACGACCTCCTCGCCGGACATCCCGACCTGCACGGCGCGCCCGGCCGACGCCACCATATCGACCATCGCCCGCACCGCCGCCGGCGCCCCAGTCGCGTCGATCGATACCGGTGGCCCCGCCGGCCCAGCCCATTTTCGGGCGAACGCGACGACCTCGTCGCGGCCGGTCCACACCAGCGCCTCCGCGCCCATGTCACGGGTGAGCGCCAGGCGGGTGTCCTGCAGGTCGACCACCAGCACGTCCGCGCCGCGCTCGCGCGCCACCAGGCAGATGCACTGGCCGATCGGTCCGGCGCCGAGCACCACGACCCGCTCGCCGGGCACGATGCCGGCGCGGTTGACCGCCCGCACCGCGATCGACACCGGCTCGGCCAGCGCGGCCACGGCGGGGTCGTCGGCCGCGATCGGGTACACCTGCTCGGCACCGAGCGCGAGCCGCTCCTGCAGGCCGCCGTCGGTGTGGATCCCGATCAGCTCGAAGAAGTCGCATGTGTTCGGACGGCCGACGCTGCACGGGTAGCAGTTCCCGCACGCCTGCAGCGGCCACACCGCGACTCGCTGTCCGACGACCAGGTCCTCGCGGCAATCAGGGCCGACGGCCGCGATCGTGGCTCCGATCTCGTGGCCCTGGACGCGCGGGAACTGGGATCCGCCGGCTTCGGCGGATAGCTCGCCCAGGAAGAAGTGGTAGTCCGAGCCGCAGATCCCGACCGCTTCGGGCGTGACCACGACCTCGCCTGGCCCGGGATCCGACGGCTCGGGGCGCTCGACTAAGCTCATCGCCTCGACGCCCTCGGTGACCGCGGCGCGCATTCAGTCCCCCCAAACCTCGGCCGCCGTCTCGACGACCAGCTCGAGCTTCGCGATCTCCTGCTCGCGGGTCAGCACGTTGCCCTCGACCGTCGAGGAGAAGCCGCACTGCGGCGACAGGCACAGCTGCTCGATCGGCACGTACCGAGACGCTTCCTCGATCCGGCGCTTGAGCAGGTCCTTGGACTCGAGCTCGCCGTGCTTGGTCGTGACCAGCCCGAGCACCACCTGCTTGCCAGAGGGAACGAACCGCAGCGGCTCGAACCCACCGCTCCGGGTGTCGTCGAACTCGAGGAAGAAGCCGTCGACGCCGAGGCCGCCGAACAGCGCCTCGGCGACGAAGTCATAGCTGCCCTCGGCCGCCCACGAGGAGCGGAAGTTGCCCCGGCACAGGTGGGTGGTGACCGCCATTCCCTCGGGCTTGCCCTCGAGCGCGCGGTTGATGTTGCGCACGTACTGCTCGTGGAGATGCTCGACGTCGTCGGTCCCGCGCTGCTTGATCTGCTCGCGCTGGCGTGGATCGTTGAGGTAGGCGAGCGAGGTGTCGTCGAACTGGACGTACGTGCACCCGAGCTCGCCGAGCGCGCGGAGTTCGTCAGCGTAGGTCGCGCTCAGATCGCTCCAGAACTCCTCCATGTCGGGATAGATGCGTTCGTCGACAGCGAGACGGCCGCCGCGGTAGTGGACCATGTTCGGCGACGGGATCGTGAGCTTCGGCGTCGCGCCGCCGTTGACCGTTGACTTCAGGAACTCGAACGCGTCGCCGAAGATCGTGTGATCGAGATGGATCTTCTCGGCGACGCGGATCGCCGCCGGCGTCCACTCGACGGTTCCCTGCTCGTTGTGGAACTGGACCTTGATGTCGCCGGGCGCGTGCTCGATCCCGCCGAGCTGGTAGATGAAGTCCATGTGCCAGGTGGCCCGCCGGAACTCCCCGTCCGTGGCCGACCGAAGCCCAGCGGCGCGTTGCAGCTCGACCACCTCCCGGATCGCCTCGTCCTCGACAGCACGGAGCTGACCCGCGTCGATCCGGCCCGCCTCGAACGCCTCGCGCGCGTCGAGCAGCTCGGGCGGACGGAGCAGGCTGCCGACGTGGTCGGCGCGGAACGGCGGGCGGGTTCGCGTCAAAGCACTCAGCTCCTCACGTTGATCTCGACGCGAACGCCGTTGGGATCCTGGACGAACACCTGGCGCGGTCGCCCCGCGCCCGCAAGGGTGACCGCGGCGAGGCCATTGCGCTCGACTCGCTCCATCACGGCGTCGTAGTCGTCAGCGCTGAAAGCGATGTGGTCGAGCGGCCCGACGCCCGGATCCCGCTCGGGGACGCTCATCCCGAGCCCCGCGGCATGCGCCGCGTACGAGCGGCGGTCGGCGACGTGGACAGCCGCCGTCGCCCCGGCATACAGCCAGTAGCCGGGGAACTCGAGCGGAGGGCGGTCGCCGGTCTCGAGGCCGAGCACGTCGCAGTAGAAGTCGCGGGTGCGCTCGACGTCGTCGCTGAGCACGAGCACGTGCTCGATCGCGGTGACCGTCATTTGGGGCGCGGCTCGGCGCCGGCCACCGCCTGAGCGGCGGCCGCGCCGTTGCTGCCGCGCAGCAGGTACGCGGACTGGAGCAGCTCTGGCTTCTCGCGCAGCTCGTTGGCCATCCCCGAGAACTGGATCCGGCCGCCTTCCATGATGTAGGCACGGTTCGCCAGCCCCAGCGCGAGCGCCGCGAATTGCTCGATCAACAGCACGCCGGCCCCGGCCTCGGCCACCGACCGGATCGTCGGCACCAGCCGGTTGACGACCACCGGCGCGAGGCCGAGCGACAGCTCGTCGATGACCACGAACCGCGGGTGCGACACGAGCGCCTGGGCCAGCACGACCATCTGCTGCTCGCCGCCCGACAGCGAACGCGCCGGGTAGTCGAGCCGCTTCTCGAGCTCCGGGAACAGCTCGAGCGCGCGCTTGTAGCCGGCGCCGGCATCGGCGCCTGTGCATCGTGTAGGTCGCGACGCGCAGGTTCTCCGCCACGGTCAGCTCCGGGAGCAGCCGCCGGCCCTCGGGGACGATCGCGAGCCCCGCCGCGCGGATCCGCTCCGGACGCTTGCCGGCGAAGTCGTGGTCGTCGAGCATCACCTTGCCGGCGACCGGCTTCAGCACCCCGCCCATAGCGAGCACCATGCTCGACTTGCCCGCGCCGTTGGGGCCGAGCAGCGCGGTGATCTCGCCCGAGGGGATCTCGAGCGAGACCCCGCGCACGACGTTGCGCCCACCGCGCGCGACGACGAAGTCCTCGACCCGGAGCATCTCGCCCGAGGTGCTCATATGACCTCCTCGGTCCCCAGATAGGCGCGGATCACGCGCTCGTCGCGGAGCACCTCCGCGGTCGGACCCGACGCGATCATCTTGCCGAAGTCGAGCACCGCGGTCACCTCGCAGCACGCCGACACGAGGCTCATGTCGTGGTCGACGAGGATCGTCATCGCGCCGGTCTGCTCAGGGATCCTGCGGATGACCTCGCCCATGTGGCCGGTCTCCTCGTCGGGGAGCCCCGCGGCGGGCTCGTCGAGCAGGACCAGCCTCGGTCGTCCCACGACCGCTCGGGCGAGCTCGACCAGACGGCGCTGGGCCGCGCCGAGCGTGCCGACGCGAGCGGCCGGATCGATGTCCATGCCGACGAACGCGATCGCGTCGAGCACATCCTGGCGGCGCGACGAACCGCTCATCTTGGAGTGCTCGGAGATCATCGCCACGTTGTCGAACACCGACAGCTCCTCGATCGCCTGCTCGGTCTGGAAGGTCCGGCGCACTCCCCAGCGGGCCCGGCGGAAGTGGGTGATCGACAGCAGGTCGTCGCCGAACGCCGCCACGCTCCCCGCGACCGGCTTGACGAATCCGCTCAGCACGTTGAAGAACGTGGTCTTGCCGGCGCCGTTGGGGCCGATCAGCCCGCACGTCCCCTTGTCGAACGTGACGCTCATCTTGTCGAGCGGCGTCACGCCGCCGAAGCGGACCGTCAGATCGGAGACCTCGATCATGGCTCACCGCCTGCCGGGGCCGAGGAGCGGCCCTTGAACAGCCGGCCGATCAGCCGGCCCAACCGGGCCATGTCCTTGGGGAACTGATCGACGATCCCGCGCGGCGCCGTGGTCAGCACCTGGAGCACGCCGACCCCGAACAGGATCGTCGAGCCAGTCGGGGGAGATGCCCCAGTTCGTGAACAGCGCAGGGAGGAACTGCTGCAGGATCCCGGCCAGCGACCGCCCCCCACATGCTGTACGCGCCGCCCATCAGGACCACCGCGAGCAGCGTGATCGAGTCCTGGGTCTGGAAGTCGATCGAGTACAGATAGTGCAGCGCGCCCGCGAGCAACCCGCCGGCGACACCCGTCACGAACGACGCCAGCGCGAACGCCCATAGCTTGTAAAGCGTGGTGTTGATCCCGCCGGCGAGCGCCGCGGCCTCGCTCTGGCGGATCGCCGCCCACGCGCGTCCGGGCCGACTCCGGATATGCGCCCACACCAGCAGGAACATCAGCACGGCGACGATCACCGTGTAGCGGAAGTACGCGGTCTCGCCGGTCGCGATGCTCGGCCGGCGGATCGGCGGGATGTGGACCGAGCTGCCGTTGTAGCCGAGGAAGCCGTGGCCGCCGTTGGGGAAGTTCGTCGTGGCCAGCACGACCGTGATCGCGCCGGCCAGCATCAGCGTGATCAGCGCCAGGTACAGGCCGCTGAGCCGCAGCGCCGGCAGCCCGACGAGCGTTCCCAGCACCATCGTGATCAGGCCCGAGCCGAGCAGCACGAGCGGGAACGGCAGCGAGCTCGCGAACAGGATCCGCGCCGCCACCCACGCACCGATCGCCAGCACCGCCGCCTGGCCGAGCGAGACCAGGCCGACCCGTCCGACGAGCACGCCGAGGCCGAGCGCGACGATCGCGTAGATCGCCACCTGGGTGCTCGCGTCGATGTAGTACGTGCTGAACAGCGACGGCAGGACGAGCAGCACGAACAGCAGCAGAACCAGCGCCACGGCCGGCTGGGCCATCGCCCGCGGGTCGAGCCTGCGCATCGACCGCGGAGATCCGGCCGAGACCGCCGACGCGCCCGCCTCTTGCGCCGGCGCCGGGGTCTCGTCGGTTTTCACGCCGGTGGGCTCGATCGCCTACACCCCCTGCCGGCCGACCGTGATCACGCGCCGGCGGTTCTGGAACAGCAGCGCGATTGCGGCGAACACGAACGGCGTCATGTCACGGTAGTTGGTGAGCGACTGGATCGGAGTGATCAGCGCGTCGACCGTCCCGACGACGAGCGCGGCGATGAACGTGATCGGGATCGACCTGAGTCTCGCGATCAGCGTCGCGGCCAGCGACGAGAGCACGAGGAACGTGAGCGTGGTGGCGTCGAGCGCCACCAGGTCGGCGAGCAGGATCCCGGCGAGGCCGGAGAGGATGCCGCAGCCGAACCATGCCGCCGCCTCCACCCGCCGCACCGGCACGCCCAAGGTGGCCGTGATCTCGCGGTCGTTGGCCATCGCCCGCATCGCCGTCCCGAGCTTCGTGATAGCGCAGGAACGCGGCCGTCGCGACCGTGATCACGAGGCCCAGGATCAGCGCGATCACGTTCGTCCACTCGACCAGGATCCCCGCGACCGTGAACGTGTCGTTGTCGGTCGGGAACGAGATCGAGCGCGACGCGCCTCCGCTCGAGGTCCACAACAGGTCCATCACCCCGAGCAGGATCAGCGTCAGCCCGAGCGTGGCCGTCGCCTTGACGAGCGGGTCGCGTTTGGCCAGCGCCGGCCCGAACACCATCCCGTAGAACAGCGTCAGCACGCCGCCGAACAGCACGCAGATCAGATACGCGAGCCACTCGTTCCAGCCCGCATGGTTGATCAACTGCCACGCGATCAGGGCGCCCATCGCGCCCACCGCCCCGAAGGCCAGGTTCAGCACCCCGGTGGCCCGGTACAGGACCACCATCCCGACCCCCGACAGCGCGTACACGGCGCCGAGCGACAGCCCGGTGACGAGGAACGGCTGGAAGTCCTGCCAGCTCGGCAGGCCGAGGATGCCGGAGGTGATGAGCATTCTTGCGCTAGCTGGGCGCCCTGATCGTTGTGGATCCTACTTACTCAGTGTACTGGTCTCGCTCACCCCGCCGGCTGTCCCGGTGCGGCCGCCGCCGTACCGGCCGCCTTGCGGTATTGGGCGATCTGCGGGTCGATCGAGGAGATGTTCGTGCAGCCCTGCTTGAGCACCATCTTGCCGTTGCTCGGCGTGACCGTGTAGTCCTGGTTGTTGGGGATGTGCAGCGGGATAGTTGCCGAACGTCCACAGCTGGCACAGCAGCCCGGTGTCGTAGTCCTTCACGCTCTGGAACGCCTTGTTGACGCTCTGTGCCGTGTACGGACCCTTGACGGACTCCAGCGCATGCATGGCGATCTCGCCCATGGCGAAGCCGATCTGGCTGAAGCTGCCGATGCCGCCCGAGACGTCGGTGCCGTACTGCTTGAGGATCGCCTTGTACAGGTTCATCGTCGGGGTGTTGTGGTGTCGTCGGGGTCGGCGAGCTCGGCGTTCACGAAGAACTTGCCGTCCCACTTCGGTCCCGAGCGACTTGGCCAGGAAGTCGGTGTTGCATGGCGTCGAGCAGGCCCACGCCTTGACCCGGTTCTCCAGTCCGAGCTTCTGGGCGGCCTGCAGGATCACCAGCGCCTCGGGCGGGGTGAAGTTCAGCACCACCGCGCCGTTCGGGCCGGCGTCGTCGACCTCCTTCAGCGCCACCGAGTTCGCGTCGTTGATCGGCACGTTCTCGGTCAGCTGGGTGATCGGCACGTTCGCGTTCTTCGCCAGCGCCGCCGGGCCCGCGGCGATGTAGCCCGTGCCCGGGACGTTGGACTGGTCGAACACGATCTTGACTGGGATGCAGCGTCAGCACGTACTGAACGGCTCCGTCGGAGCTGTAGCGCGGCCCCATGTTCACGTCGGCGATGTTCGGGGTCGAGTAGCACTCCGGCGCGATCCCCGCGGCGATCACGTAGTAGTGGTGCTTCTCCCAGTACGCGTGGTTGATCGTGCACTCGAGGATGCTCGAGCTGCCCGAATCGCCGACCACCTTGTCGGTCTGGACCAGCTGGGTCGCGTCCGCGGCGATCTGCGCGGGCTGCGTGGGCTCGGTCAGCTTGTACAGCTTGATCGGATGGCCGTTGACTCCGCCGTTCGCGTTGACGCACGCGAAGTACGCGCCCTCCATGTTCTCGATGTCCGTGAAGTCCGTCCCGGGCTGCTTGGTGTTGATCGCACCCAGCGTGATCGGGGTGCCGCTGGCGGCGGTGCCGGGCTTGGGTCCGCAGGACGAGGTACTCGTCGACGCTGCTCGTCGCGGCCGCCGTGCTGGTGGCCGACGTCGACGACGAAGCCGCGGGAGCCGCGGCACTGCTGGTGCTGCTGCTCTTGCTGCTTGCCGCAGCCAGCCAGGAACAGCACTCCGAGGACCGCGACGAACGACAGGCCAAGCCGCACGCGCGGTACGTCGTGGAACATCCTCACCGATCTCCTCCTCCTCGAGGATTTGTGTGTGTAACCCGCCCCAGGGGTTTGGCGAGCCGGGCGATACTAGTGCGTGGCCTAGTTGCATGCAATAGCTCCTAACACGACCTGAAGAATGAGAGTTCTACGAGGTTCGATTGTACGTTTTGCATGCAATCGCGCACCCGGACTAGACTGCCGCCACGCCGCGTCCGCGGCGTGAGGAGGGAGGTGAGAGGTGTCCGGTCGAGCCAGCAGGACCCAGATGACGCGAGCGCTGCTGCGCCTGCGCGAGCTGATCCTGCGCGGCGAGTTCGCGCCCGGGGAGCGCATGTCGGAGCTGCGGTTGGTGAAGACGCTGGGCGTGTCGCGGACGCCGCTGCGGCTGGCGCTGGCCGCGCTCGAGCACGAGGGCCTGTTGCTCGGCCTGAGCTCGCGCGGGTACGTCGTGCGCGAGTTCAGCCAGGCCGACATCAGCGACGCGATCGAGCTCCGCGGCGTGCTCGAGGGCACCGCGGCCCGGTTCGCCGCCGAGCGCGGCGCCACGCCGGAGGCCGTGGCCGAGCTGCGCGAGATCTGCGACACGATCGAGGAGGTGGTGCACCGCGCCGACTACGAGTCGTTCGAGCGGTTCGTCGATCTCAACGAGCGCTTCCACGCCGGCATCCTCCGGATGGCTGGAAGCCCGATGCTCGAGCGCGCGCTCGACGGGATCATCGCGCTGCCGTTCGCCAGCCCCAGCGCGTTCGTGATGGCGCAGGCCGTGTTGCCCGAGTCGCGCGACATCCTGCTTATGGCTCACCGCCACCACCTCGGCCTGATCGACGCGATCGAGCGCAGCCAGGGCACGCGCGCCGAGAGCCTCGGCCGCGAGCACGCGCTGCTGGCGCGGACCAATCTCGAGGTCGTGCTCGACCATCCCGAGGTGCTCGAGCGGATGCCCGGCGCGTCGCTGCTCGCCCGCCCCGAGCTCGAGCGGGCCCGCGACGGCCGACACGGGCGGTCGACGACGGCCGGCTCGAGCGGTCGGGACGCGCCCGGCTCGAGCAGGTCTGACGGCCGGTCGGACGCCAGCGACCAGGGCGTCCATACCCCTGGCTGCCCTGATCGCATGTGCGTCACTTGCTCCTGATGCGGCCCGTTCTCCTAGCCCGTCGGCGGGTTCGTCGAGGGCGCCGTCTCCCGCGGCCGTGCGGTACGCCGCGATCTGCGGGTCCGGCGAGGAGATCGGCGTGCATCCCTGGGCGGTCACCATCTTCCCGTTGTCCGGCGTCGTGGTGAAGTCCGAGTTGTTCGGGATGTGCAGCGGGTAGTTGCCGTACACCCACGGCTGGCACTGGAACTCGTTCTTCTGGTCCTTGATGTTCTTGAACGCCGCGTTGACGTTCGCGATCGTGTACGGGGCGTTGACCGTGTCCAGCGCGCCGACGGTGAACTTCCCAGCAGGTACCCCATCTCGCTGAACGAGCCGAGGCCGCCCGCGACCGCCTGGCCGTACTGGGAGAGGATGCCTTGTACAGCTGCATCTCCGGACCGTTGTGGTCGTCAGGCGAGGTCAGCTCGGCGTTGACGAACAGCTTGTGGTTCCACTTCGGTCCCAGCGCCTTGGCCAGGAAGTCGGTGTTGCACGGCGTCGAGCAGCCCCAGCCCTTGACCCGGTCCTCGAGTCCGAGCTTCTGGGCGGCCTGGAGGATCACCAGCGCCTCGGGCGGGGTGAAGTTGAGCACGACCCAGCCGTTCGGTCCGGCCTTGTCGACGAGGCTCAGGGCCAGCGAGTTCGCGTCGGTGATCGGCACGTTCGCGGTCGTCTCGGTGATCGGGACGTGCGCCGCCGCCGCCAGCGCCGCCGGGCCGGCGGCGATGTAGCCGGTGCCGGGGACGTTCGATTGGATGAACACGACCTTCGACGGGTGCTGGCTGAGCCCGTACTGGACGGCGCCGTCGGAGCTGTAGCGCGGCCCCATGTTGACCGCGGCGCTGTTCGGAGTCGACCAGCACTCCGGGGCGATGCCCGCGCCCATCTCATAGATGCCGAGCTGCTTCCAGTAGCTCTGGTCGATCGTGCACTCGAGCAGGTCGAACACGCCGACGATCCCGACCACGTGATCGGTCTGGATCAGCTGCTTGGCCGCCGCCGCGATCTGCGCCGGCTGCGTCTGGTCGTAGATCACGTACAGCTTCACCGGATGACCGTTGACGCCGCCGTTCGCGTTCACGCAGTTGTAGTACGCGGTGATCATGTTCGGCCCGTCGCTGAAGTCGGTGCCCGGTTGCTTGGTGTCGATCGTGCCGATCGGGATCGGCGTGCCGGTGGCCTTGACGCCCGGCTTCTGGCCGCACGCCGACGTGCTGGTCGAGCCGGTGCTCGCGCTGCGCTCCCGCTGGTGCTCGAGCTCGTCGCGCTCGATGCGCCGCTCGCAGCGGCAGTCGAGCTGGTCGAGCTGCTCGAGCTGCTGCCGCACGCGGCCAGCAGCAGCGCCGCGCCGACCAGCGCGGCCAGCGCGACCATGCGCACGCGCAGCCGGTGGTGATCCATCCTCACCTCTGTCCTCCTCCTCGAAATGATTTGGTTAAACCGCCCCGGTGTGGCGAGGCGAGGATCTTATTCGGGCTCGGACCTGTATGCAACACATGCCTAACGAGACCAAAAGAATCGTTTGCAGGGGTCTCATCGGGAGCGTTCTTGCATACAGCGATTGCGGCAGCAATACTCTCGCCCGCCGATGGTCAACCAGGCCAACCGGACGCAGATGATGCGCGCGCTTTTCGCGCTGCGCGAGCAGATCCTGAGCGGCGAGTTCAAGCCCGGCGAGCGTATGTCCGAGCTGCGTCTGGTCGAGCGGCTGGGGGTGTCGCGCACGCCGCTGCGGCTCGCGCTCGCCTCGCTCGAGCACGAGGGGCTGCTTCGCGTGATTCCCACCGGCGGGTACGTCGTCCGCGAGTTCACGCAGACCGATATCAGGCAGGCGATCGAGCTGCGCGGCGTGCTCGAGGGCACCGCCTGCCGTTTCGCGGCCGAGCAGGGAGCCAGTCGTCGCGATCTGCGCGCGTTGCGGGAGATCAACGACGCGGTCGAGCCGCTCGTGCACCGCGCGGACTACGAGTCGTTCGAGCGTTACGTCTCGCTCAACGCGGCATTCCACGATCGGTTGGTGAAGATGGCGCACAGCCCGCTGCTCGAGCGCACGCTCGCCACCGTTCTGTCGCTGCCGTTCGCCACGCCGAGCGCGCTCGTGCTCCAGCACGCCCAGCTGCCCGAGTCGCGGGAGATCCTGATCGTCGCCCACCGCCAGCATCAGTGGCTGGTCGACGCGATCGCCAACCGAGAGGGCGCCAGGGCCGACAACGTCGCCCGCGAGCACGCGCGCCTGTCGCTCACCAATCTCGAGATCGTGCTCAGCCGGCGCGGCCTGCTCGAGCAAGTGCCGGGGGCGTCGTTGCTCGCGCTCGAGGACGAGCTCGAACCGGTCTAAGGCGCCGCCGTCAGGCGCCGCCGACCAAGATCAATAAGGCGCCGCCGTCAGGCGCCGCCGACCAAAATCAGTCCGGCGCGGCGACCGCGCCGTGCTCCCACGGTTCCGCGTCGTACTCGCCCCACTCCAGCGCGACTCGCGCCGCTGCTTCGATCTCTTGCGCGCCCGGGCGGTACGCGTCCTCGAGCGGCGGGCTGACCGGCACGGGGGTGTACGGCGCGCCGACGCGCTGGATCGGCGCCTCGAGGTAGTCGAACGCGGCCGCCTGCAGCTGCGCCGCGAGCTCGGCGCCGAACCCGCCGGCGGTCACCGCCTCGTGGGCGATGATGGCGCGGCCCGTGCGCCGGAGCGACTGCGCGAGCGTGTCGAGGTCGAGCGGGACCAGCGTGCGCGGATCGATCACCTCGGCCTCGATGCCGTCCGCGGCGAGCTTGTCCGCCGCTTTTAGCGCGTCGCCGACGAGGCGAGACAGCGCGACGATCGTGACGTCCTTGCCTTGGCGAAGCGTCTTCGCGCGCCCGATCGGGACGGCCGGCGCCGGGTCCGGAACCGTCTCTCGCCGGAAGTAGAGCGATTTGTTCTCGACGAACACCACCGGGTTCGGGTCGGCGATCGCGCTCTGGAGGAGGCCGGCCGCGTCGGCGGCGCAGCTGGGCATCACGACCTTCAATCCGGGCACGTGCGTCAGCCACGCCTCGAGGCTCTGCGAATGCTGGGCGCCGTTGCGCTGCCCGGAGCCGCCCTGGGTACGCAGCACGAGCGGCACCGACAGCTGGCCGCCGGACATGAAGTGCGCCTTGGCCGCCTGGTTGACGAGCTGATCGAGCGCGAGCGTGATGAAGTCGATGAACATGATCTCGACGACGGGTTTCAGGCCCGACTGGGCGGCGCCGATCGCGACCCCGCACACGGCGCCCTCGCTGATCGGCGTGTTGCGGACGCGCTCGCGGCCGAACTCGTCGGCGAGCCCGGCGGTGACCAGGTAGGGGCCACCCTCGGCGACGTCCTCGCCGAGCACGATCACCCGCTCGTCCTCGCGCATCGCGCGGGCGAGCGTGTGGTTGATCGCCTCGACGAACGTCGTCTCGATCATGTCGCGTACACCAGGGCGGTCGCGAGCTCCGGCTCCGGGAACGGGCTGTCTCGGCCGAACCGGACCGCCGCTTCGATCTCGGCGGCGGCCTCCTGCTCGATCGCGGCCGCGGCCGATTCGTCGATCCAGTCCTCGCTGAGCGCGCGGCGCTGGAGCCGCGCGAGCGGGTCGCGTTCGGCCCACTCCTGCTCGGCCACTGGGTCGCGGTACTTCTCCGGGTCACCCTCGTAGTGGCCGCGGCGGCGGTACGTGACGCACTCGAGGAGGTACGGCCCGGCGCCCTTGCGTGCCTGCTCGACGTATTCGGCGAACGCATCGTAAACGGCCGGGACATCGCTGCCATTGACGGTGATGCGATCGAACCCGTACGGAGCGACGACGTCGCTGACGCGCTCGATCGTCGAGTGCTCCTCGCGCGAGGTGAACTCGGCCATCCCGTTGTTCTCGCACACGAAGATCACCGGCAGCTTCCACAGCGCCGCGAGGTTGATCGACTCGTTGAAGTGACCGGCCTGGACCGCGCCGTCGCCGAAGAACACCACCGTGACCTGGTCGGTGCCGTTCAGATGCTGGCGTGAGCGCGGTGCCGAGCGCGAGCGGCAGGTTGCCGCCGACGACGCCGGTCGCGCCCATGAAGCCGTGCGCCTTGTCCACGAGATGCATCGAGCCCCCGAGGCCCTTGCACACTCCTGATTCGCGCCCCATGAGCTCGGCCATGAGCGCGTCGAGCGGCACGCCCTTGGCGATCGCGTGCCCGTGCGCGCGGTGGCCGCTGTAGACCGCGTCGTCGTCGCGCAGCTGCCCGCACACCGCCGCGGCGACGCCCTCGCCGCCGATGCTCAAATGGATGAGACCGTGGACCTGAAGGTTGCGCTTGAGCTGCGCCACCCGCTCCTCGAACAGGCGGATCCGCCACATCGTCGCCAATAGGCGACGCGCGGTTTCACCGTCGATCAAAGGCGGCAACCGCCGAAAAGCATCATTTTGCAACCGCCGAAAAGCCTCATCCTCGCCCCACCGCGACCGGTCATGCCGCGACGGGCGCCTCGCCGAGGACCTGGCGGACGGCGCCGGCGATCTTCTCCTCGTTGGGGAGCACGTACGCCTCCATCGGCTCGCTGTAGGGCACGGTCACATCGAGCGCGGTGACCTGCGTGATCGGCGCCTTCAGCGATCCGAACCCGTGCTCGGCGACCTCGGCCGCGATCACCGCCGAGGCGCCCCCGTGACGGGTCCCCTGGTCGGCGATCACGAGCCGCCCGGTCTTCTCGACCGAGGACAGGATCGTCGCCGTGTCGAGCGGGTTCAGCGTGCGGGGGTCGATCACCTCGGCCTCGATGCCCTCGCCGGCCAGCGTCTCGGCGGCGGCGAGCGCCCGGCCGACGGTCCACCCCGTCGCCACAATCGTCACGTCCGATCCCGCGCGGCGGATGGCCGCCTCGCCGAACGGCACCACGTATTCGCCCTCGGGCACGTCGCCGTGCTCGAGCACCAGCAGGTAGTTGATCAGGTAGCAGACCGGGTTGTCGTCGCGGATCGCGGCCGCCATCAGGCCCTTCGCGTCGGCGGGCGTCGAGGGCAGAGCGATCTTCAGGCCCGGGAAGCCCATGAACATCCCGTAGATCGAGCCGGTGTGCTGTCCGGCCCAGCCGGCGGTGAACCCGTAGCCCGCCTTGAACACCGCCGGCACCTTGACCTGCCCGCCGCTCATGTACCTAAGGCGGGGCGCCTCGTTGACGACCTGGTTCATCGCCACCAGCATGAACTCGGCCATCAGCAGCTCGACGACCGGTCGATAGCCGGAGAGCGCGAGGCCGACGGCCATCCCGATCTCGGCCGTTTCGGAGATCGGCGACACCCGGACGCGATCGCGTCCGAACGCCTGCACCAGCGGGTCGTCGTCGCTGGGGGCCACGTCCTGGCCGTAGAAGACGACCGTGGGGTCGCGCTCCATCTCGACGCGGATCGCCTCCTGGACCGCCGCGATGTAGGGAATCTCTCGTGCCATGCTGTTCTCCTAGGCGTACACGTAGTCGTTGCGGGCGGCGGCTTCGGGCTCGGGGAACGGGTCGTCGAGCGCGAACTTCACCGCGGCGTCCATCTCGTCGCGGACCTGCTGAGCGATCTCGTCGGCGCGCGCCGGGTCGAGCACGCCCTGCTCGACGAGCCGAGCGCGGAACCGCGGGCACGGGGTCGCCGCGCAGCGCGGCCTCGTACTCCTCGCGGTTGCCGAACACCGTGATCGCCTCGTGCTCGGGGTAGTGCAGCGGGACTCCCGGCGGGGCGATGATGTTGCCGTGGGCTGACAGCCGGTAGACCTTGGACTCGATCAGCGTCGGCCCGTCGCCGGCGCGGGCGCGGGCCGCGGCCTTGTCCACCGCGTCGTAGACCTCGACCGGGTCGGTCCCGTCGACGGTCACGCCCGGCATGCTGTACGCCGCGGCCTTGGTCGACAGGGGCTGGCCGGCGGCGGCGTTCGCGTCCTCCTGCTCGGAGCGCGTGGCGACGTTGTAGTTGTTGTTTTCCATGACGTAGACCACGGGGAGCTTCCACAGCGAGGCGAGGTTGAGCGACTCGTGGAACGCGCCCTGCTTGGACGCGCCGTCGCCGAAGAACGACAGCACCACCTGTCCTTGCCCCCGCAGTTGCGCGGCGAACGCGACGCCGGTCGCCTGCGGGATGCCCTGCCCGACGATGCCCGACGTCCCGAGGAAACCGCGACCGGGGTCGATGAGATGCATCGAGCCCCCGTAGCCGCCGCACAGGCCGTTCTTGCGGCCGTAGATCTCGGCCATGATCGCCTTGGTGTCGGTGCCGAGCGCGATCGGATACCCGTGGCAGCGGTACGTGGCCATCAGCTGGTCGCCGGGCTTGAGGGTCGCGAGCGCGCCGACGATCGACGCCTCGGCCCCGTCGGCGAGGTGCGTGTGGCCGCGGATCACGCCCGGATGCTCCTCGAACGTCCGCTTGACCCGCTCCTCGAACTCCCGGATCCGCAGCATCTGGGTGAACATCCAGACGAGCTTGTCGTTGTCCAGTTCCGTCATCTGGTCTCCTCTCAGCGATTCGTCACGCCGGCGCGGAACTGTGCGGCGGTCGTCTCGTATGCGCGCTTGAACTCGTCTTCGATCGGCAGGTTGCGCAGCTCCTCGGACAGGACCTCGACGCCCCAGGGTCCGGCGTAGCCGACCTGCCGGCACGCTTCGACGTATTCAGCGATCGGGAACTCGCCCTCGCCGGGCAGCTTGCGACGGTTGACCACCTCGTCGATCGGGTCGGGCAGGTTCTCGTACTGGCCGTCGGACAGCTCGACCCAGCCCAGGTACTCGGGCGGGATCCGCTTGAGGTCCGCCGGGGCGATCCCGAGCTTGCCCATATGCCACGTGTCGATCGCCAGGGCCCCGTTCGGCTGGGCGGCGCCCTGCACGAGCGCGAGCGCCGTGTCGAGCGTGTTCACGTTGACGTCGAACGGCATGAACTCATAGACGATCTTCGCGGCGGTGTGCTGCGCCGCATCCTGACACAGGTCGGCGAACGCCTCGGTCAGCTTGCCGAGCTCGCACGGCGTGCCGGGGATGTTGCCGACCTTGATGTGGTGGGCGTCGAACGCCGCCGCCGTGTCGAACAGCTGCTTGCGGAGCCGGTCCGACTCGACGCGCGCCGGCTCGCCCTCGTCCACCCAGAACTCGGCCAGGAACTCGACCTCGAGGTACTTCAGGCCGGCGTCTTTGAAGATGGTGGCCATCTCGTCGAGAGTCGTGGTCTCGAGCTGGTGCGTGACGTCCGCGTGCCACAGCCCGATGCCCTTGAACCCGGCCTTCGCCGCCTCCGCGCAGCGGTCGGGCCAGGGGAACAGGCTCCACTCGCGCCCGACGTGGACTTCAACCGGCCCGCTCACCGTCCAGTACAGAGCCATCAGCTCGACGTCGCCCATCGTCACTCCTCTCGTGTGAGAGCGACGGTAGCGCCGCGCGTTGGAACGAGTCCAGTCAACCAGCGCAGGCGTTCTTGTTTATGAGCGCGCTGGCGGCGGGGGTCAGGTCACTTCGCGCAGCCGGCCCGTCTCGACCTCGTAGACGAAGCCGCGGATTGCGTCCTTGCGCGGGATGAACGGCGATGCCTTGATCCGAGCGATCGACTGGCGCACGTCGGCGTCGAGGTCTCCGAACGCCTCGGCCGCCCACTCCGGCCTGATCCCGGTGTCCTCCTCGATCGAGCGTTTGAACTCGTCGTCGGTGAAAGTGAGCATGCCGCACCCGGTGTGATGGATGAGGATGATTTCTTCAGTTCCCAAGAGGCGCTGCGAGATCGCCAGCGAGCGAATGGTGTCGTCGGTGACGGCCCCGCCGGCGTTGCGGATCACGTGCGCGTCCCCTTCCTCGAGGCCCAACGCGCCGTAAACGTTGAGGCGAGCGTCCATGCACGCCACGATCGCGGCCTTCTTCGCCGGCGGCAGCGGCAGATCGCCCTTGTCGAACTCGGCCACGTAGGCGTCGTTGTTCGCGATGAGGTCGTCGGTGGCGCTCATGGCTCTCCTTGTGGCGGCGGGACGGGGCGGTCAAACTATCAAAAGCCGATCGGCTTGCTCGGGTTTTGATCGTTGCCGGCGCCGGACTACGATCCGAGCGGTGGTGATCGGGCCGCTCAAGGCGCTCGCGGTGGCGCTGGCCGCGCTCGTGTTTGCGGCGCCGGCAACGCCCGCTTCCGCGCCCTCGGCCACCCCCATGCGTACGGCCGTGATCGGCCACTCGGTCAAGGGCCGGCGGATCATCGCGATCGTGCGCGGTCCGAACGACGCGCATCGCAAGATCCTCGTCGTCGGCTGCATCCACGGCAACGAGTGCGCGGGCCTCGCGATCATCTCCGCGCTCGAGCGCGCGCCCGTCGCCAAGGGCGTCCAGCTGTGGCTCGTCCCCGAGATGAATCCCGACGGCACCGCCGCCGACACCCGCCAGAACGCCGACGGCGTCGACCTGAACCGGAACTTCCCCTACCAGTGGGAGCCGGTCTCGGATCCGACCTACTACTCGGGGCCGCATCCCCTGTCCGAGCCCGAGACCCGCGCCGCGGTCAGCCTGATCCGGCGCATCAAGCCGGCGGTGACGATCTGGTACCACCAGCACATGGACCTCGTCGACATGGCCGGCGGGGACCGCGGCGTGGCCCGGCGGTACGCGCAGCTCGCGCACCTGCCGGCGACGTGTCTGCCGTTCCTGCCGGGGACGGCGCCGGCGTGGTCGAACCACGCGTTCCCGGGCACGACGGCGTTCGTGGTCGAGTTGCCGGCGGGCCCGGTCGGCCGGTCGGCCCTGGCCGACCACCTGCGCGCGGTCCGTGCGATGGAGCTCGGCGAGCGGTCCGGGTCGCGCACGAGCTGCGCGCCGTAGGGCGCTCGCCGGCAACTCACTCGGATTCGCACCGACTGACTCGGATTTCGCACGACGATCACCGACTGACTCGGATTCGCACCGACTGACTCGGATTCGCACCGACTGACTCGGATTCGCACCGACTCACCCCGGACGCACCGACTCACTCGGATTCCCACCTGTACAACGCCCGGAATCGCCCCGCCGCCAGGAACCTCCGGGACATAAGCACCTGGGGATGCTTATGTCCCGGATGTTGGGCGCGCGGGGGTGGATTTCGGGCCTTAACCATGGGGTCGACGCCGGCGACCACACGCGTCGCCGCGACCCGCGGCGACCCTGCCCCGGCGACCCGGCCCGCGGCGCCCACGCGACCGGCGACCACCCGCGCCGGCGACCACACATGCCGGCGACCGACCACGCGCCGGCGACCGCCCGGCGACGCACTCAGGCTGCGAGCGGCTCGGGAATCGACGCCGGCGCCGGCGCGGTCAGCTCGTACGCGGCCTCGTCGAACCGACGGGTCTGCTGCCAGAACCGCCACGTGAAGTCCGGCCAGATCGTGCTGTTGCGGCCGTTGCGGTCGATGTACCAGCTGGCGCAGCCACCGGTGTTCCAGACGGTCCCGTCGAGTCGAGTCTGGACGTGCTCGTTGTAGGCGTCGTAGGCGTCGCGCCGGACCTCGATCCGGGTGGCGCCGCGGCGCTCCATTGCCTCGAGCGCGCCCATCAGGTAGTTGAGCTGGGCCTCGATCATGAACACGATCGAGTTGTGGCCGAGGCCGGTGTTCGGGCCGACGAGCAGGAACAGGTTCGGGAAGTCGGGCATCGCGGCGCCGCGATACGCCTGCGGGCTGCCGTTCCAGACGTCGGACAGCAGCACGCCGTCCCGCCCGCGGATCACCTCGGAGAACGCGGTCTCGGTGACATGGAAGCCGGTGGCGAAGATCACCGTGTCGACCTCATGGACGCTCCCGTCGGCGGCGACCACGCCGCGAGGCGTGAACGAGGTCACCCCGCTCGTCACGACCTCGACGTTCGGCTGGACAATCGCCGGATACCACTTGTTCGACGGCAGGATGCGCTTGCACCCGATCACGTAGTTCGGCGTGAGCTTGGCGCGCAGCGCCTCGTCGGGGACCTGCTTGGCCAGGTGTCCTTCGGCCATCTTCTGCACCGCGTTCATCAGCTGCGGGCGGAACACCAGCCCCGGCACGAGCAGCTCGCGGCTGAAATACACCATCGTTCGTACGGTTCGCTGTGCCGCCGGCACCCGCCGGTACAGGCGCCGCTCGAACTCCGTGATCGGACGGTCGCGGTGGGGGACGACCCACGGCGCGGTCCGCTGGAAGATCGTCAGCCGATCGACCAGCGGCTGGATCTGCGGGACGGTCTGAATCGCCGACGCCCCCGTGCCGATCACGGCGACGTTGCGTCCGGTCAGATCCTGCGAGTGGTCCCAGCGGGCGGTGTGAAACGCAACGCCCTCGAACTCCTCCAGCCCGGGCAACGACGGAATCGACGGCTCGCTCAGCGGCCCCGGCGCGCCGACCAACACCTGCGCCGAGAACCGGCCCTCGGGCGTGTCGATCTGCCACACGCCGGCGTCCTCGTCCCACTCGGCGGACCGCACCGGGCACGAAAACCGGATGTGCGCGCGCACCCCGTACCGATCCGTGCAATCGCGCAGGTACGCGCGGATCTCTGGCTGGAGCGGATACGTCCGGGACCACTCAGAGTTCGGGGCGAACGAGTAGCTGTACAGATGCGAGGGGATGTCGCACTGGCAGCCCGGGTAGGTGTTGGCCCACCAGGTGCCACCGACGTCCTCGTCGCGCTCGAACACCACGAAGTCGTCGATCCCGGATTGCTTGAGCTTGATCGCCATGCCGAGCCCGCCGAATCCGGCGCCCACGATCGCCACTCGAAACTGCTGCCCGTCAGTCATGTCGCCTCACAACACTATCGTAGAAACAGCTGATGTTCTTGAGTGTACACTGATGTTCCCATGACCGCGCGGCCCGGAACGACACCCGAAACCGGCCTCGCAACGACGACCGAAGCCAGCCCCGGAGCGAGCATCCTCACGGTACTGCCCCGCGGGCGCCACGCCGCGCCTCGGCCGGTCGTCCGGGAGGCTCAGCGCGTCCGCATGCTCGCGGCGATGGTGCAGGCGGTCGCCGACAAGGGGTACGCGCGGGTCGCGGTGGCGGACGTGATCGAGCGCGCCGGCGTCTCGCGCAAGACGTTCTACGAGCAGTTCGGGAACAAGGACGAATGCTTCCTGGCGGCCTACGACGCCACCGTCGACGAGTTGCTCGCCACGATCGACGCGGCGCTCGACGCGCTCGCGCCCGACTGGCTGGCGGCGCACCGCGCCGCGGTCAGCGCCTACCTCGAGACACTGGCCGCGAGAGAAGAGTTCGCCAAGGCCTTCCTGATCGAGGTCCTGGGCGCGGGCCCCGAGGCGCTGTCCCGGCGCGAGGCGGTACAGCAGCGCTTCGCGGCGCAGCTCAGAGACGTCCACCGCCGCGCGAGACAGGACATTCCCGAGATCCCCGAGGTCCCGTCTTATACGTTCCGCGCCGCGGTCGGCGCGGTCACCGAGCTCGTCACCGCGCACGTGCTCGAGCACGGCGCGGAGACGTTGCCCGAGCTGGCCGACGCGGTGCTCGACGTTCAGCTCGCGCTGCTCGCCGGCCGCCAAGTCGCGCAAGAGCTCGCCGGCCGCCAAGTCGCGCAAGAGCTCGCCGCTCCGCCTGAGCACTAGCCAGCGATCCGATTCAACGCCGCCGCCAGCTCGTCGGGCCGTGACGCCCAGACGGCATGGTCGGTATCGATCTCGATCACGGGGTCACAGCCGGCGGTCTCGAACATGCGGCGCTGGATCGCCGGCTTGATGGCGCGGTCCTGGAGGCACGTCACGTACGCGCGCGGGAGCGCTGCGAACGCCTCGCCCCCGGGGCCGCCGAGGGCCACCGGCTGGGTGAACGGCACGACCGGCTGGCGCCCTCGCAGCGACGCGGACCAGGCGAACTGCTCATCGTCGCAGCAGTGGCAGAGCGCCTCGCGCACCGCCTCGGGCGCCATCGTTGCCACCGGCGGATCTCCCTCGACGACGAGGTTCGCCTGGACCTGATCGCCGGCGGCCTCGGGCAGCTGTGTGATCTCGATCAGGCTCTGACCATCGGACGGCAGGAACGCCGCCACGTACACCAACCGAATGACCTGCCCGGGACACCGCGCCGCCGCCTGGGTGACCACCATCCCGCCCATGCTGTGTCCGACGAGGACGGCCGGCGGCCCTTCGGACAGTGCGTCGCACACCCGCTGTGCGTAGCGATCGAGCGTCACCTCCTCGACCGGGGTGGGGTCGTCGCCCTGACCTGGGAGGTCGATCGCCTCGACCGTGTGACCAGCGGCGCGCAGGCCAGGAGCGACCCGGTCCCAGCATGCCGCCCGGCCGAACGCCCCGTGTACGAGCACGATACGAGCCATCACGCACGCTCCTTGATCATCAGTGTCAACTCTCGTGTCAAGCCGTGCGATCCTACTTGGGGGCGATCTGGCGCAGGTTTAGACTCTCCAGCGCTTGTGGCGGTTCACGAGCAAGGAGCTGAAGAGAGGGAGCAGATGGCTACAACCGCGCCGAAGGCTGGGGCATTCCCGAGCCCGTACGAGATCGAGACCCCAGCAGGGTGCGAGGGCTGGGAGGAGATGTACCCCTACTACGCGCTGTTCGACGAGCGTCGGCGCGCGACAGACGAGAATCGTTTCTGGTTCTGGAACTCGATGCACTTTCCGATGCCCATGCCGGCGTTCGACGTGATCTGCATCGACTCGCCGTATCAGGCCGTGGGGGCGTGGCAGAACCGCGTGTTCGCGGTGCCGCCCGCGATGGGGATCGACTACCGGTGCGTCAACGGTTACATCTACATCTCGGGAAACCCGGTGACCGACCCGGCCAAGATCGCGGAGCGGGCCGAGTTCTTCCAGAAGCGCGCCGGCTACTACTTCCAGAACTGGAGCGAGCTGTACGGCAAGTGGCGAGCGAAGATGGAGGCGCTGATCCGCGAGTTGGGCGAGCTCACCGTTCCCGACCTCCCCGAGTACGAGCCCGACGAGGTCGCGTTCGGCGAGAACCGCAACACCGCGTTCTACGAAGTCCTCGACGCCTACCCTCGCGCGCTGCGGCTGGGCGACATGATGTGGCAGCACCACTTCGAGTTCCTGCTGCTCGGCTACGGCGCCTACGGAACGTTCGTGGAGTTCTGCAAGGGCCATCTGCCCGACATCCCCGACCAGCACATCGCGCAGATGGTCGCCGGCATCGACGTGCTCCTGTTCCGTCCCGACGCCGAGCTGCGCCGGCTCGCGCGCCTCGCGATCGAGACCGGCGTCGACCAAGCGTTCCAGCAGGGTCGCTCGCCAGGCGAGATCGACGCCGAGCTCGCCCAGAGCGACGCCGGCAAGAGCTGGCTCGCCGAGCTCGAGGAGGTCAAGGACCCGTGGTTCAACATGGCCACCGGCGACGGCCTCTACCACTATTACCGCAGCTGGCTCGACGATCCGAGCATCCCGTACGCCGCGCTGATCGGCCACATCAGCGCGCTCAACTCGGGCGAGCCGATCGACCGCCCGACCGAGGAGATCCAGCGTGAGCGAGATCGCCTCGCCACCGAGTACGCCGCACTGCTCGACGAGGGGCCGCGGACCAGCTTCAACGACTTGCTGAACCTGTCCCGGACCGTGTTCCCGTACGTCGAGGAGCACAAGTTCTTCTGCGACTACTGGTTCCTCACCCGGTGGTGGAACAAGATCCGCGAGTTCGGCGCGCTGCTTGAGCGCAACGGGTTCCTGGAGGACTCAGAGGACGTGTTCCAGCTCTCGCGCTACGAGGTCGCCACGGCGCTCGACGAGCTTGTGCTGACGTGGGCCACCGGCGGCCTGCCGCTTGGTCCCAAGCACTGGCCGCCGATCGTCACCCGTCGCAAGGAGATCCTCGAGAAGCTCGGCGAGTGGAACCCGCCGCCCGCGATCGGCGTGACCCCGGAGGCGGTCACCGATCCGATGACGATCATGCTGTGGGGGGTGACGACCGAGCGCGTGCAGGAGTGGGCCCGGCAGCAGGACGGCGGCTCGGTGCTGAACGGTGCGGCGGCGTCGCCCGGCGTGATCGAGGGCCTCGCGCGCGTGGTCAGGTCGGTCGACCAGATCGGCGATGTCCGCAACGGCGAGATCCTCGTGTGCGGCAGCACCTCGCCGGCGTGGGCGCCGATCTTCTCCAAGATCAAGGCGACCGTCACCGACGTCGGCGGCGTGATGTCCCACGCGGCGATCGTCGCGCGCGAGTACGGGCTGCCGGCGGTCGTCGGCACCGGCCGTGCCACCGCCGCGATCCGTACCGGGCAGACGATCCGGGTGGACGGGTCCGAGGGGACGGTCACATTGCTGTGACCGACTACACACGGCCGCTCCAGCAACTCTCCCGCACCGACGAGCGCGACTTTCGGCGGCAAGAGCGCGAACCTCGGAGATCTGCTGGCCGCGGACATCCTGGTGCCGCCGGGGTTCGCGATCTCGACCGCTGCGTACGAGGCGTTCGTACGTGAGGCGGGGCTGGAGGAGACGATCGCGGCCGCGTCACCGGCGACCGGCGACGCGATGCGAGCCGCCCCGATGCCCGACGAGGTACGGGCACAGGTGTCCGAGCAGTACGCGCGACTTGGCGACGACGTCCCAGTCGCGGTGCGCTCGAGCGCGGTCGGCGAGGACAGCGCGGAGGCGACGTTCGCTGGACAACAGGAGACCTACCTGTGGGTTCGTGGCGCGGATAGCGTGTGCGACGCCGTGCGGGACTGCTGGGCGAGCCTCTACAGCCCGACCGCGATCGCGTACCGGGTGCGGCTCGGCGACGCCGCACATGCGCCCGTGATGGGAGTCACGGTCCAGGTGATGGTCGACGCCGAGGTCTCGGGCGTGATGTTCACGTGCAACCCGGTCAGTGGCGACCCGAGCATGGTCGCGATCAACGCCAGCTGGGGACTCGGGCTCGCGGTGGTCGGCGGCGAGGTCACTCCCGACGACTATCTCGTGAGCAAGGTCACCGGCGAGGTGGTGCGCGAGCACGTGCACGCCAAGGAGGTCGAGTACGTGCCGGGCGGTGGCGGGGCGGTCCGCGTTGAGGTTCCAAATGAGCGTCGAGATGTCGCCTGCCTGGACCGGTCCGCGCTCGCCCAACTGATCGAGGTCGGCAAGCGCGTCGAGCGGCACTTCGGTGGACATCAAGACGTCGAGTGGGCGAGGGCACGCGGGAAGGCCGGCGAGCTGTTCGTCGTCCAGGCGAGACCGGTCACGGGGCTCGCCAAGAAGCCGGAGCAGCCCCAGCCGGCATCGGCGATGTCGCTGATCATGAGCACGTTCGGCGCCGGGCCGCCAAAGGAATAGAGATGGCGCTCAGCGACGAAGACGTCCGCGAGATCCTGCGGATCATCGATGAGTCAGCGCTGACCGAACTTCAGATTGAGACCGAAGGCTTCTCGCTTCACGTGCGGAAGGGTGGGGGGGATGCAGAGGCGTCCGGCCGCCCTCGGGCTCGAGAGGTTTCGCAGCGCGACGCGGCGGGCGGCCCACGGGGCGGGCTGGCGGCGTCTGCATCCCAGCCCGCCCCGGCCGCCGAACCGCAAGACGGCCTGGCCACGATCACCGCCCCGATGCTCGGGACGTTCTACCGCGCTGAAGCCCCCGGCAAGCCGCCGTTCGTCGACGTCGGACAGCCGGTCGAGCCCGACACGATTGTGTGCATCATCGAGGTCATGAAGATGATGAACTCGGTGACCGCCGGCGTGTCGGGAACGATTGCCGCGATCGTTCCGGAGAACGCGGAGCTGGTCGAGTACGGGCAGCCGCTATTCCGGGTGGAGCCCGCGTGAAGCGAATCAAGCGCGTATTCGTCGCGAACCGCGGCGAGATTGCGCTGCGGATCGTGAACGCCTGCGAGGAGCTGGGGCTCGAGACGGTGGTCGGCACCTCCGAAGCGGACCGCGACGGTCTGGCGGCGCGCCGCGCGGACCGGGCGGTGTGCATCGGGCCGGCGCCGGCAACGGAGAGCTACCTGCGCGACGACCTGGTCGTGCAGGCCGCGCTCGGCACTGGGTGCGACGCGATCCACCCCGGCTACGGATTCCTGTCCGAGAGCCCGAAGCTGGCCGCGCGGGCAAGGGAGAACGGGCTCGTCTTCATCGGCCCGCCGCCCGAGGTCATCGAGCTGAGCGGCGACAAGCTGCGCGCACGCGAGGAGGCGGCCCGCGCCGGGGTCCCGGTCCTCCCCGGCGAGGAGATCGCACCCGAGCGAAGACGCCCACAAACTCGCTGAGGAGATCGGGTACCCGCTGCTGGTCAAGGCCGCCGGCGGCGGTGGCGGCCGGGGGATCAAGCTCGCGCGCGACCGCGACGAGCTGGACGGCCTCCTCAGCCTCGCGCGCAGCGAGGCGGGGGCGGCGTTCGGGGACGAGCGCGTGTACCTCGAGCGGTTCGTGTCGACTGCCCGCCACATCGAGGTCCAGATCGCCGCCGACGAGCACGATGCGGTCGTCCACCTCGGCGAGCGCGACTGCTCGGTCCAGCGCCGCTACCAGAAGGTGATCGAGGAGGCGCCCGCGCCGAACCTCGACCCAGCCACGCGCAACGCCCTCACCGCCGAAGCGGTCGCCTTCGCCAGGGCGATCGGGTACCGCAATCTGGGCACCGTGGAGTTCGTCCTCGACGTCGACACCGGCGAGCACTTCTTCCTCGAGATCAACTGTCGCATCCAGGTGGAGCATCCGGTCACCGAGGCAATAACCGGACGCGACCTCGTTGCCATGCAACTCCGCATCGCTGACGGCGAGCCACTTGGCTTCGCGCAACAAGACGTCGTGTTCGATGGTCACGCGATCGAATGCCGCCTCAACGCCGAGGACGTCGCGCGCGGATTCATCCCGAGCCCCGGGACGCTGTCGCTGTTCGCGGTGCCCGACCACTCGCATCTCCGCGTCGACACCGCCCTGTGCGCCGGCGCCACGATCCCGCCCTATTACGACTCGCTGATGGCGAAGCTGATCGCGCACGCCGAAGGTCGCGACGCCACGATCGACGTGCTGCTCGAAGCGCTCGAGGATGTCGACGTCGAGGGCGTCGAGACGAACCGCGCGCTGCTGATCAGCGTGCTCGCTCACGACGACTTCCGTCGCGGGGCGATCAGTACGGACTGGCTGGAGCGCGCGATCGTATGAGCCCGGCTGGCGCGCGAACGATCGAGTTCGTCGACACCACGACCCGCGACGGCAACCAGAGCCTGTGGAGCGCCACCGGACTCACCACGCCCGACGTGCTGGCGATCGCGCCGACGATGGACAGGGTCGGCTACCACGCGCTCGACTTCACCTCGAGCACGCACATGGCGGTGTCGGTCAGGTTCCACCGCGAGGACCCGTGGGAGCGAATCCGGCTGATGAGCGCGGCGATGCCGAACACGCCGCTCAGCATCATCACCACCGGGATGCGATTCATCTCGTGGGTGCCGGCGGACCAGGACGTGATCGCTCTCGCGTTCCGGCTGGTCGCCCGCAACGGCCTCCGACGCATGCAGATCGCCGATCCCTCGAACGACCCGGATCGGCTGAAGCGCCTCGCCACGATGGCTCGCAAAGAGGGCATCGAGGAGGTGGTGATCGGCCTCACCTACTCGATCAGCCCGGTCCACACCCACGAGTACTACGCCGAGCGAGCCGCGGTCCTCGCCGACTGCGATGACATGGACCGGCTGTACCTGAAGGACCCGGGCGGCCTGCTGACGCCGGACGCCGTGAGAGAGCTCGCGCCTCACTTTGCGAATGCCGCCGGCGAACGAGTAGTCGAGCTCCACAGCCACTGCACCATCGGGCTCGCCCCGCTTGTCTACCTCGAGGGCGTCCGAGCCGGCTTCCGGGTCGTGCACACGGCGTCGGGCGCGCTGTCGCGCGGCACCTCGCAGCCCGAGGTGTTCAGCACGGTCCGCAACCTCGACGCGATCGGCTACGAGACCGCATCTCGATCTTGACGCGCAAACCGCGGTCTCCGAGCATTTCGATCAAATCGCGAAGGCCAAGGGACTCCCCCCCGGTAGGCCGCGCGAGTTCGACGCGGTCTACTACACCCACCAGCTCCCGGGCGGAATGGTGACGACCACCCGGCGGATGCTCGAGGAGCTGCGCCGACCCGAGCTGTTCGACGCCGTGCTCGACGAGGTCACGCGCGTCCGCGCCGAGATGGGCTATCCGATCCTGGTCACGCCGGTCTCGCAGTTCGTCGCCAGCCAGGCGGCGCGCAACGTCATCGACGGCGAGCGCTGGATGAACGTGTCCGACGAGACGATCCGCTACTTCCTCGGGCACTACGGCGACCCGGCCGCGCCGGTCGACCCAGAGATCGCCGAGCGCGTCCTGGAACGCCCTCAAGCCAACAAGCTCCGCGACCTGACGCCGATCAGCCTCGACGGCGCGCGCGAGCGGTTCGGCACGCGGATCTCCGAGGAAGAGCTCCTGCTCCGTCTGACGATGCCGCAGGAGCAAGTCGACGCGATGATCGCGGCGCGCGGCCAAAGTCCGCCGGCACCCGCGGCTCGCCCCGGACGCAGCCCGCTCGTCACGCTTCTACACGAGCTAAAACGCCGCCCCGCGATCACCCAGTTCGAGCTCACGCACAGCGGAGGCGAGACGGTGGTGTGGCGCCGTGCTTGACGGGATCGAGGGCCTGGGCCTCGACCAGGTCCGCGGGTTCGTGTTCGACGTCGACGGCACGCTGGCGCACCGCGGTCCCGACGGTCGCGCCGAGCCCCAGCCCGGCGCGGTCGAGGTGCTCGAGCGGATCCGCGCGTCGGGTCGGAAGCTCGTGCTGTTCACGAACGGCAGCCACATCCGCTCGGAGACGATGGCGCAAGCCCTGCGGGAAGACGGTCTGCCGATCGCAGACCAGGAGATGCTGACGCCGGTCGATAGCGCGATCACCTACATCCGCCGGCGCCACCGCGGCCGGCCGGCGCTCCTGTTCGCCTCCGAGGTCGTCCGGCAGCGGATGGTCGAGGCGGGAATCCCCGAGGCGCGCGGCGAGGAGGCGGAGGTCGTGTTCGTCGCCCACGTCGACGAGGCCGATATGCCGGCTATGGAGCGCGCGGCGCGCGCGGTCGAGCGGGGCGCGCCGCTCTTGACCGGCAGCTGGGCGCGGGGCTATGCCGGCGCGAACGGGATCATCTTCAGCCGCGGTGCGATGGTGACCGCGGCGATCGCCAAGGTCACGGCGAAGCGCCCGAGGATCGTCGGCAAGCCGTCGCGCGCCGCCGTCGCGGAGATCCGGACCCGGCTCGGCATCCCCACCGACCAGGTCGCGGTGATCGGCGACGACGTCGGTATGGACATCGCGCTCGGTCGCATGGGCGGCTCGAAGACCGTCCTCGTCCGCAGCGGCATCACGGGGGCGACCCCACTCGACAAGCTGCCCGAGAACAAACGCCCCCACGCCGTGATCGATCGCGTTGCCGATCTGCTGGACGCGCTTGCGTGACCGTAATCTGAGAGGCTGAACCGATGGCGACGACCCAGCAACAGCCGCCGACGGCGATCCTCGAGCAGGCTGGGCTGTCCGTGGAACAGCTCTACGACGAGCTGACCGACCGCTGCACGAGGCCGGTCAGGCTCGAGGAGCTCGTCTACGGGGCGGCCGAACGGGTGCCGGGCCTGGTCCCGACGCGCGCCGAGATGGAGCCCGAGCACGCGCGCAGGCTCTCGGACAAAAAGGGCCTCGAGCTGGCGCAGGGGCTGCTGATCGCGGAGTTCCTTCAGATTCCGCGCACCGGTCGCCACCTCGTCGAGTCGATGCTGTACCCGACCCAGCTCGCGCTCGACCACCTCGACGAGCTCCGCGCGAACGGAACCGTCGACCTCGGCCACGCCCGCGTCACCCGCCGCGGCCGCGCCGGCTTAGTAGAGCTGCGCAACCCCCGTCATCTGAACGCCGAGGATGGGAACACGCTGAACGAGACCGAGGCCGCGGTCGATCTGGTCCTGCTCGATCCCGAGATCGAGGTCGGGCTGTTCCGCGGTGGGGTCGTCGATCACCCTCGCTACGCGGGCGAGCGCATCTTCGGGGCAGGCATCAACCTCACGCTCCTTTACATGGGCCAGATCGACTACCTGTTCTACGTGGTCCGCGACATGGGCTACGTCAACAAGATCTACCGCGGTCTGGCGGGCGGCGCCGGCGCAAGGAACATCGAGAAGCTCTGGATCGCCTCGGTCGAGCGGTACGCGATCGGCGGCGCCTGCCAGCTCCTGCACGTGATGGATCACGTGATCGCTGTCCGCGGCTCGCGCCTGTACTTGCCGGCGCGCAAGGAGGGGATCATCCCCGGCGCGTCCAACCTGCGCCTGCCCCGATTCGTCGGCGACCGGGCCGCGCGTCAGGCGATCCTGTCGGGCCGCG
Source organism: uncultured Solirubrobacterales bacterium (assembly GCA_963849675.1). GTDB lineage: Bacteria > Actinomycetota > Thermoleophilia > Solirubrobacterales > Solirubrobacteraceae > Palsa-465. Next base: position 778,093 of record CAWKIW010000003.1, read on the forward strand.
AATGGACCGCGGGCGATCCCGACGCGGACCTGATCTGCGACGAGATCGTGGAAGCGGGAGAAATCGACGCCGCCATCGACAACCGGATCGAGGCCCTCACGAGCTCCGGGCTGGTGAACGCCGCGGCCAATCGAGCGGCGATGCGCACCGGCGAGGAGCCGCTCGATCTGTTCCGGGAGTACATGGCCACCTACGCCCGAGAGCAGGCCTACTGTCAGCTCAGCCCTGCCCTCGTACGCAACCTCGAGGAGCACTGGAATGCTGACCGCCGCCGCATCTGACCCGCTGATCTGGGACGACGCCGCGGAGACGATGCCGCGCGAGCAGCTCGCCACGATCCAGCTCGAGCGCCTGCGCGCGACCATCGCGCGCGTGCTGGGTGGTCAGCCGCTCGGGGCGCAGCGGCTCGCGGAGGCGGGAATAAGCGCGCCCGGAGGACGCCAGAACTCTTGACGATCTGCCGAAGCTCCCGTTCACGCACAAGACCGACCTGCGCGAGAACTATCCGTTCGGTCTGCTGGCGGTCCCGCGCGAGGAGATCGTCCGCGTCCAGGCCTCGAGCGGCAGCCACGGCAAGCCGACCGTCGTCGGTTACACGCGCGCGGACCTCGAGACCTGGACCGAGCTGATGGCGCGCTCGATGACGATGGCGGGCGTCCGCCCCGGGATGCTGATCCACAACGCGAATGGCTACGGCCTGTTCACGGGCGGTCTCGGGTTCCACCAGGGCGGTGAGCGGATCGGCGCGACCGTGGTTCCCGTGTCCGGCGGCCAGACCGCCCGCCAGGCGATGCTCGTACGCGACTTCGGCGCGCACGTCCTCGTCGCCACTCCCTCGTATTCGCTCGTGATCGCGCAGGCGCTGCAAGATGCGGGCACCGCCCCGGAGGACAACGCGCTCGAGCTCGGACTGTTCGGCGGCGAGCCGTGGACCGAGGGCCTCAGGACCAAGATCGACAGCGCGCTGGGGATCAAGGCGATCAATTTCTACGGCCTGTCGGAGATGTGCGGTCCCGGGGTCGCGACAGAGTGCCTGGCCGCACGCGACGGGCTCCACGTCCAGGAGGACCACTTCCTGGTCGAGGTGATCGACCCGGCCGACGGCACTCCGCTTCCGCCCGGTGCCGACGGCGAGCTGGTGTTCACGACGCTGACCAAGGAGGCGCTGCCGCTGATCCGCTACCGCACCGGCGACCTCGGCGCGCTCACGCTCGAGCCGTGCGCGTGTGGACGGACGACCGCGCGGCTGATCCGGCTCGGCGGCCGCCGCGACGACATGATGATCATCCGCGGCGTGAACCTGTACCCCTCGCACGTCGAGCAGATCGTGATGGGCGTGCACGGCGTCGCGCCCCACTGGCGGCTGATCCTCGAGCGTCCCGGCGCGATGGACGAGCTCACGCTCGAGTGCGAGCCGAGCGCGCTCGACGGCGACCGCGATCGCTTGCGACAAACGCTCGAAAAAAATCTAAAAGAAGGCACCGGCGTCCGGATCACCGTCTCTGTGGTCGAGCCCGGGTCCGTGCCCCGCAGCGAGGGAAAGGCGGTCCGGGTCGTCGACCGGCGTCAGTGAGCGGCCGTTCTGGAGCGCCCCGTGGCGCACGTCGCTCGGCGTCACCCCGAACGCGCGCTTGAACACCCGCGAGAAGTGCGCGGCGTCGCAGAACCCCCAGCGGAACGCGATGTCGGTCACCGAGCCGCCGTTGGGGCGCCGCAGGTCCTCGAGGCAACGAGCGAGCCGCTCGCTGCGCACAAGCCCGGCCACCGATGCGTCGACGTCCTCGAACAGCGCGTGCAGCGCGCGCACCGAGATCGAATACGCGCGCGCGATCGAGGCGGGCCCGAGCTCCGGGTCCTGTAGGTGGTTGCGCACGTAGCGCCGGATCTCAGCCCGCATCGCCTCGCGCGCGGCGGCTCGGCTGGTCGGCACGGATGGCTCGACGGCCGCCCGCAACAGTTCGAGCGCGGCGTTGGCGGCGGCGAACGCGGCCGCCGCCTCGAGCTTTGGCTGCTCGAGCGCGAGCGCGTTCATGTATCGCATGAGCAGCCGCGCCGGCCCGTTGTCCGCGAGCGGCGGGAGCGCCCTCAGCTCGGCCAGACGGGGGCAGACCGCGAGCACACGGTCGCGCGGGAACAGCAGCGTCCGTTTGTGGAACGCCTCGACGATCTCGACGTCGGTCGGCGTCTCGCCGTCCCACACGACGACGTCGCCCGGCCGCAGCGCGAGTCCGCGGGCGCCCTCCCTGACCGTCTCGATCCCCTTGCACACGAGCTGGAACCCGAGGATGTCCTCGTGCTCGGCGTCCGAGCTCATGACCGCCCGGCTGCGATGGCCGAGGAACGGCGACGCCGCACAGTCGACCAGCATCAGGTCGCCGATCGGCCGGCGGGTGACCGTACCGCGGAAGTCGCCCGGCGTGCGGTCGGTGGCGTGCACCTCGAACGCAAGGTGCGTCGCGGCCAGGATCTCCGACCACGAGTCCAGCCGGTGCTTGAGGTCGCCTGCCGCGACTCGCCACCGCTCCGGTTCCCGAACCGGCGGCCCTGACGGCACGTCCGTTGCCAGCGCCTGCACCACGGATCGATGCTATCGCGGCGATCGTTCTCGGGCGAGGGTCACGAACGCGTCGAGCGCCGCCGGGTCGAGCAACGAGTCGCGGCTCGCGACCCGCTCGGAGGACTCGCCGCGCAGGATCCGCTTGACCGGCGCCTCGAGCTTCTTTCCCGTCAGGGTTCGCGGGATCGCCGGGACCGACACGATCTCGTCTGGGACGTGTCTCGGCGACAGCTCGCTGCGCAGCGCGCCGGCGATCCGGTCGCGGAGCGCGTCATCGAGATCGGCCCCGTCGGCCGGGACCACGAACAGCAGCAGCTCGCCGGCGCCGCCGCCGGCGTCCTCGAGGTGGACGACGAGCGCGTCGATGACCTCGGGCACGTCCTCGACGACCGCGTAGAACTCGCCGGTGCCGAGGCGCACGCCGCCGCGGTTGAGCGTCGCGTCGGAGCGACCGGTGATGATGCAGCTGCCGCGCTCGGTGAACTTGATCCAGTCGCCTTGACGCCACACGCCCGGGTACACGTCGAAGTACGAGGATCGGTAACGCTCGCCGTCCTCGTCTCCCCAGAACGCCACCGGCATCGACGGCATCGGCTGGGTGATCACGAGCTCTCCCAGCTCGCCGATCACGTCGTTACCGTCAGCGTCAAATGCGTGCGCGTCGACGGCGAGGCACGGGCCGGTGATCTCGCCCTCGTACACCGGCTGCGCGAAGCTGCCCGACACGAGCCCGGTGCACACGTCGGTCCCACCGGAGCCGTTGTTCAGCAGCAGCCGTGGGCCGAGCTGCTCGTACGCGTACAGGTAGCCCTCGGAAGGCAGCGGCGATCCCGCCGTGCACAGCATGCGGATGCTCGAGAGGTCGCACTCGCGCCCCGGCTGGATCCCGGCCTTGCGGCACGCCATCAGGTACGCGGGCGCGACGCCCATCACCGACGGCTTCAGCTCCTCGGCCAGTCGCCACTGTTCGAGCAGGTCCGGCCAGGCCGGGTCGCCGTCGAGCATCACGATCGACGAGCGAAGCTGGAGCCCCGCGACCAGCGCGTTCCACATCATCCACGCGGTCGTCGAGAACCACAGGAGCCGGCCGCCGGGCTTGAGGTCCCAGCCGAGTCCCAGGTTCTTCCGGTGCTCGATCAGTTGGCCGCCGTGGCCGTGGACGATCGGCTTCGGCAGCCCGGTGGTGCCGGACGAGAACAGCACGTAGATCGGGTGGTCGAACGCGACCTGCTCAAACTCGAGCGGCGCGGCCTCGGCTGTCAGCTCGTCCCACGAGACCGCGTCTTCAAGACGCGCCTCGCCGAACGGGACCCAGATCACATGCTCGATCGACGGGATCCGGCCCCGGATCGCCTCGACCTCGGCGCGGCGGTCGACGTACCGGTTGCGGTAGCCGTAGCCGCCGACGGCCATCAGCACGCGCGGCTCGATCTGCGCGAACCGGTCGACGACGCTGCGGGCGCCGAACTCGGGCGCACACGTGGCCCAGATCGCGCCGAGGCTCGCCGTCGCGATGAAGCCGATCAGCGTCTCGGGGATGTTCGGCATATACGCCACGACACGATCGCCGCGCTCCACCCCGAGGCGCTGCAGCCCCGCCCGGACCCGGCCGGCCCGCTCGATCAGCTCGCCGAATGTCAGCTCCATCGGTCCGCGCGTCTGCGACCGCGCGACGACCGCGACTCGATTGCGGTCTTCCTCGAGGCCCACCAGGTGCTCGGCGTAGTTCAGGCGGGCGCCGGTGAACCACTCCGCACCGGGCATTGTGCGGTTGCCGAGCACGCGCTCGTACGGCGTCGCGCGGATGCCGTAGAAGTCCCACAGCCCGCCCCAGAAGCCCTCGAGGTCGTCGACCGACCAGCGGTACACGTCGTCAAAGCCGCCGAACTCCCGTCCGCGTTCGTCGCGTAGCCAGTTCACGAACCGGCCGATCTCCGTCGTGTCCCGCCAATCCGCGGGTGGCGTCCACAGGATGTCCCCGATCATCGGCAGCGGGCAGGATACTGCGAGAGGTGAACCAAGGATGGAAAGCCGCTTGCGATTCCGCGGGTCGGATCTGAACAACCGGTGAATGCGCCGGCCGCGTGGTCGATTCGGCAGGCCGGCGCTGCGACAATCCTCATCATGGAGGACCACGTCCGGGGCTCGGTACTCGTCGTCGACGACGAGCCGACGATCGCCGAGGTGGTTGCCCGCTACCTGAACCGTGCGGGTTACGCGACGCGGGTTGCCGCCAACGGGCGCGAGGCGCTCGACGCGGCCGCCGCCGAGCGTCCCGATCTCGTCGTGCTCGACCTGATGCTTCCCGGGATCGACGGGCTCGAGGTCATGCGCCGGCTCCGCGACCAGGATCGCGACCGCGTGGCGGTGATCCTGCTGACCGCCAAGGGCGAGGAATCCGATCGTGTGATCGGGCTGCGTCTCGGCGCCGACGACTACGTCGTGAAGCCGTTCTCGCCCGCCGAGCTGGTCGCGCGCGTCGACGCGGTGCTGCGGAGATTCGACACCTCCAAGACGCAGGAGGCGCCGATCGAGCTGAGCGACATGACGATCGACCCGACCGCCCGCCGGGTGTTCGTCCGGGGCGAGGAGGCCCAGCTCACCCACCGCGAGTTCGACGTGCTGCTGTACCTGGCCCGCCATCCCGGTCAGGCGTTCTCGCGCAACCAGCTGATGGACGCGATCTGGCAGTACTCGTTCTACACCGACACCTCGACCGTCACCGTCCACATCCGCCGGCTGCGCTCGAAGATCGAAGCCGACCCCGCGCAGCCCCAGCACATCCAGACGGTGTGGGGGGTCGGATACCGGTTCCAGCCGTGACCGTGGGCAAGATCGCCGCCTGGTCCCGGGCTCGGGCCGGGTCGCTCCCGCGCCAATTTGCGCTGGTCGTGGCCATCGTGGTGGCGCCGGTGCTGATCGCGCTCGCGGTTGTCGGAGCGTTGATGGTCGTCTCGCAGCACGGGGCGGCGCTGCTGGCGGCGATCGTCGCGGCCGCGGGACTCGTCGCGATCCTCGCGGCCAGGCTTGTCGCGGGCAGCATCCTGCGCGACGTCCAGGCGATCCGCGACGGGTTGATGGCCGTCGGTCGTGGCCACCGCGACGTGCGCATCGAGACCTCCGCCAACGATGAGCTGGCGCAGTTGGCCGCCGCGGCCAACTCGATGATCATGCAGCTGCGGGACGAGGAGGCGCGCCGCGATCAGTCCGATGCCGCGCGCCGGGACTTGATCGCGGCGGTGTCGCACGACCTCCGGACGCCGATCACGTCGCTGCGGCTGCTCGCCGAGGCGATCGGCGACGACATCATCGACGACCCGGAGACGCGCCTGCTGTACCTGCGCCGCATGACGACCCACATCGACGCGCTGAGTGTCCTGATCGACGATCTGTTCGAGCTCTCGCGGCTCGAGGCCGGGGACATCAGCTGGTCGATCGAGCAGGTGCCGCTGCGGGAGCTGGTGGGCGAGACGGTCGAGGCGATGCGGGTGCAGGCGGAGCGGAAGGGCGTGGCGGTCGTGGCGGAGGTTCCCGACACGCTGTGTCCCGCGCACGCGAATCCCGAGAAGCTCCAGCGGGTTCTGTTCAACCTGATCCAGAACGCGATCCGGCACACGCCGGCGGACGGCAGCGTGGTCGTGCGTGCGCAGCCTGCGGGCGCCGGGATCGAGTTCGAGGTCGCCGACACGGGCGACGGGATCCGCCCCGAGGAGCGCGAGCACGTGTTCACGGCGTTCTACCGCGGCGGCAGCGACCGGGCCCGGACCAACCCGGGCGCGGGCCTCGGGCTCGCGGTCTCGCGCGCGATCGTCGAAGCGCACGGCGGCCGCATCTGGCTGGCCGAGGCGCCGGTCGGCACCCGCGTGCGGTTCAGCCTTCCGGCCGCGACGTAACCGCCTAACCGGCCGCGCCGGCCCGGCCGGACGGATCTCGGGAAGGACTTCCGCTGCCGCGGAGTCGTTATGCCAAAGGGCGCAAACCGCAGATGACCAACGACCCCAGCTGAACCTTGCCGATCGCCGCCGATCACGCCCTGTCGGGGGCGGCCGAAGCGTCGTCGCCAGCACGCCGGCCTCGATCCCAACCACCTCGGCGACCACCTCGACCGGCTCTACCGCGCGGCCTGGGCGCTGTGCGGCTCGCGCGAGGACGCCGAGGACCTCGTCCAGGACACGTACGCGCGCGTCCTCCAGAAGCCGCGCATGCTCCGCTCCGACGAGGACCTCGGATACCTGTTGCGCGTGCTGCGAAACACGTACTTCTCCGGGCTTCGTGCCGCCGCCCGTCGCCCGCGAGCGGAACCGCTTCCAGACGAACTCGATCGGGTCGAGGATCGTTCGGCGAGCGCGCCCGAAGCTGCGCTCGACGCCTCTGAGCTGTACGCCGTGATCGCCGAGCTGCCCGACCCGTTCCGCGAGGCGCTGGTCGCGATCGACGTCGTCGGGCTGTCCTACCGCGAGGCGGCTCGCGCCCTGCGCGTGCGCGAGGCGACGATCACGACGCGGCTGTACCGAGCCAGACAGCGGCTCGCGCGCTCGCTCGGGGACGAACGGTCGGCGTCCGCCGGCACGTCGGGCTAGACGATGCGCACGCCCGGCCCGCACCCACGCGCCACCGAGCGCGATCTTGCCCGCCTTGCCGACGGCACGCTCGCGCCCGCCCGGCGGGACGCCGTGGAGCGGTCTGTGGCCGCGTCGGACGAGCTGCAGTCGCGGCTGCGCGACCAGCGCCGAGCGATCGAAGCGGTCCGCGCGCACACGCGCGAACGGGCGCCGCTGGCGCTGCGGCTCCGCCGTCGGGCGCTGACTCGGGTCGACCGGCGCGGTCGCTCACGCCTCTTCGCCCTCGCGCTGACCGGCGCCGTCGGCGCGCTCGTCTGGGCGCTCGCGGCGCTTGGAGGCGGCCAGGGCGGCCCCACGGTCGCCGACGCGGCGACGCTCGCCGCCCGACCCGCGACCGCGGCTGTAGCCGAGCCGCCCGACGGCCACGCGACGCTTCCGACCCTCCGCGCCGCCGGGACTCCCGTTCCCCTACTGGGAGGATCGCTTCGGCTGGAAAGCCGCCGGCGTCCGCGACGATGACATCGACGGCAGGGCCCTGACCACCGTGTTCTACCGCAGCGATGGCCGGCGGCTCGCGTACACCATCGTCCCCGGCACCCAGCTGCCCGCCGCTCCCGGGGCGAAGACCATCATCCGCAGCGGGGTCGCCGTTCACGTCTCGACCGACAACCGCCGGCTGATCGTGACCTGGTTACGGCGCGGCCACACGTGCGTGCTCTCGGGCGTCGACGTCCCGCTCTCCACGCTGACGGCGCTCGCCGCGTGGCGGAGCCACGGCGCCGTTCCGTACTGATCGCTCGCAGCGGGTCGCTCTGGCGCGATAATGCCCGCGGACAGCGGGAGCTTGATCGCCGGTCTGGAGGAGATGCGAGGCCAGGCGATCGTCTATCGAACCCGAGAGGAGAGGAGGGTCAGATGTTCAAGTCGATCGTTTGGGCTACCGACGGCTCCGAAGTCGCCGACCAAGCGTTGTCGCTCGTGCAGGAGCTTGCAAAGGAAGACGGCGCGACGGTGACGATCGTGCACGTCGTGGAGCGGCTGGAGGGCAGCGGAGGGATCGGACAACCCCGGCGGGTGGACGAGGAGGAGCTCCAGCAGCACTTCCGGGACGTGACCGACCAGCTGAAGGCGGCGGGCATCGACGCGACCTTGAAGATCAGCGGAGACGTCGGCGTCCGGCCGGCGCACGAGGTCGTGAGAGCCGCGAAAGAGGAGAAGGCGGATCTGATCGTCGCGGGGACCCGCGGTCGCAGCGCGATCAGCGGGCTGCTCCTCGGAAGCACGACCCACCGGCTGCTCCACATCGCGCCCTGTCCGGTTCTCGTCGTGCCTCCGGGTGGATCCACCGGGTAGGCGCGCGGCCGGGGCCGGGCGCAAGTCAAGGCCGGCGGCTGTCGCTTAGCCGTGCCTGTTGTGCTCCGAGGGAACCGCGAGCACCGGGCACGGGGCGATGTGCAGCAGGCGCTGGGTCACCCCTCCGAGCAGTAGCCCGGACAGCGCCGTGTGGCCGCGCGTCCCCACGACGATCACGTCCGTGTGGTCCTGAGTGGCGATCTCGGCGATCGCGTGAGCGGCGCCACCGACCTTCGTGGTCGTTTTCTGGAGCGTCGCACCCGGCCCGTCGCTCGAGAGCTCCGCGACCTGCCGCTCGATCTTTGTCTGGACGTCCTCCTCGTTGGCGTGGACCGGCAGGCTTCCGCCGCCCTTGCCGGGCAGCGTGAACTCCTCGCAGTACACGACGGTCAATGGTCCGCCTCCATCGGCCGCCAGCACCTTGGCATGGGCGAGCGCCCGGTCGGCGGTGTCGGAGCCGTCGGTTGCCCACATCACCTTCTTGTACATGGGTTTGTCTCTCCTCTGGTGTGGTTGCGCGCGCGCCGGCGCGGCGTCCCAGAGCCGCGCTACGGCCTCAGCACGATCTTCCCTCGGGTGTGCCGCTGCTCGAGCTCGCGATAGGCGTCGCGGACGGCCTCCAGCCGATACACCTTCGCGATCGGCACCTCGAGCCGGCCCTCGTCGATCAGGTGCGCCAGCTCGGCGAGAACGGCGGCGCTGGACGCGGCGGCCGTTCCCTCCATCTTGACGCCGTACTGCTGCCCGGCCTCCCGGTCGATGATCGTGTCGACCCGGTTCGGCGCGACGCCGAGCTCGTCGACCGCGAGCGCGACGTAGCCCGAGCCGAACGTGTCGATCAACGCGTCGACGTGACCGTCGGAGACCTCGCGGACTCGGCCGGCCACGCCCTCGCCGTATGCGACCGGGATCACGCCGTGCTCGAGCAGCCACTGGTGGTTGCTCTCGCTGGCCAGGCCGATCACGGTGGCGCCCGCCCGCACGGCCAGCTGCACGGCCAGCGACCCGACGCCGCCGGCGGCTCCCGACACGAGGACCGTGTCGCCCGACGATGCCCCGACGGCGCGGACGGCGGCGTAGGCGGTCGTGCCGGCGACGAACAGGCCCCCCGCGGCCTCCCACGAGACCCCCGCGGGCTTCGGCGTCAAATGCTCGCCGGGCACGACCACGAGCTCCGCGTGGCTCGCCCGCTGGTCGGTCCACCCGATCACCGGCTCGTCGACCTCGAACCCTTCGACTCCGGGGCCGAGCTCCTCGATCGACGCCGGCGAGGTCGCTGCCCTCGCCGGACGGGAACGTCGCGGGCCAGAGGTCGTGCATGAGCCCCTTGCGGATCGACGCCTCGCCCGGGTTGATCCCGGCCGCTTTCACTCTGACGAGCACCTGCCCGAGCCCCGGAACCGGGCGCGGGACATCCACCACATTCAGGACGTCGATGTCGCCGTATCGATCAAACCGCACTGCGCGAGGCATCTCGCGCAGTTGTATCAGCCGCGGAGGTCGGCAGTCGGCGCTACTCCGAGTACCTGGTTGGAAGGCGCCGCTCATTGACGCCGTCGCCGGCGGTGCGCTCCACTCGGTAGGCGCCGGCGTGCGGCCGCGAGGCGACGACCTCTTCGAGCTCCGTGCCGGCGAACACGAGCGCCGCCCCGTCGTCCGCCGCCCAGCCGTCGACGAGCTCGCCGGCGGCGACGAGCCGTGTGAACGCGGGCCGGCGCTGGTCCTCGCCGTCGTAGTGAGGGCATGCGCTGCCGGGGAGCAGGCCGAGGCCGTCGTGGAGCGGCGCGAGCTGCTCGAGACCGAACGAGTCGGTGACGTCGTGCTCGAGCACGAACGACTCGAGGTCGCCGACCGTCCGCGCAACAGCTGCATCCCCGGGACGGCAGTCGAGCGGGGCGAACAGCGGATTCTCCGGCTCCATCGAGAACCAGCCGCCGCCCATCGCGACCACCCGCCGGGTCACGGCCACACGTATCGATCGACCTCGTAGTGCGAGACGGTCTCCTCGCGCTCGACCAGGTAGCGGTCGTCCTCCGGATAGAACACCGCGACCTCGGGGTTCTCGCCGGCGAACGCCTTGATCGAGTCCATCGAGTCCCACAGCGTGAACATCAGGAACTCGGTCTTGCCGTCGACGTCGCGCCGCAGCATCCACGCACCGCGGTTTCCTGGCGTGCTTCGTGTAGCCGGCCATGCCGGTCTCGTCTATGTACTCCGCGTACGCGTCCCCGTCGGCTTTCGCGACGGCGCCGCGCCAGACCCGGGCGATCATCTATCGCCTCCTTCGTCGAGGGACAGTCCCCGGGAGCCTAGGCGAAGATCGAGATGCTCCCCGGCACGCCCGCCCGGGCCGCAGTGCGCTTTGCGGCGGCGGTGTAGGCGGCGGACGCCGGTTCGTCGCTCGCCGAGCCGTCCGCGCCGGCACCGCGCTGGCGATTCTGATCCATGGCGTGATCGACGAGCTCGTCGAGCGTCGATTGGTCGAGCGGAGGCTGCCCGTTCGCCTCGCGCGACTGCTGGATCTTCGACTGAACGAACTGCATCAGCGACTCGCGCGAGACGCCGTGCTGCTGGGCGAGCTCGGTGATCGACGCACCTGGCGTCACGCCGCCGGCGGCGGCGACGATGGCGGCGTTCGCGGCGAGGCCGCTCACTGGCTGGATGTCCACGAGAGTTCTGGCGTTCCGTCGAGGGAGACTTCATCCCCGTGATCGGCAAGCGGCCCGGGACCTTCAGCCTCACCGTGGAGGCTTGGCGAGCACGACCGATAGTCTCGATCTGGCGGTCGGGAATCGTCCAGTAGCTCCGGAGCAGTTCGGTCTTCTGCTCCGGCGTCACCAGCTCGAAGCCGTGGCGCCGATAGAAGCGGATCGCCCACTCCGCCGCGGCCCAGGTCCCGACCAGCATGCGCCGCGTGCTCACGTCGATCAGGTGCTCTAGCAACGCGCTTCCGACCCCGCCGCGCTGCCGCCCCGGCAGGACATAGGCGTGCCGGATCAGATCGACGTCCCGCACTTCTTGAATCCCCATCACGCCCAGCAGCTCGCCTCCGGACTCACAGCCCCAGAACGCGACGCCCGCGGCGATCTCCTCGTCGAGCTCGCTCGCCGGCATATACGGGTCACGCCACCGGTCGGCTGGGATCACGCCCCGGTACGCCTCCGCGGCCAGGTTGACGATCCGCAGGATCGCCTCGCGCTCGTCGTCCCGGCAGGCTCGGACGTGGCTCATCGCCAGGGAGCGAGTCTAACCGCGCGGCGCGGGCCGGCATGGCTGTGCGAGTCACTACGCTTGAGCTTCACTCGGATGGCCACGACCACGAACTCGACGCTCGGGGAGTGCATCCCCGAGAACGCGATGTCCGACCCCGACGAGATCGCGCGCTTCTACGACCGCTGTAGCGATCTGATGCGCGAGCTGCTCGACGGGCTCGCCGCGGCGCCTGATCAACCGCGTCCGTTTCCGGAGATCGAGGACGCGATCGGATGGCCGAGACGACGTATCGCATCGGTACTCGGGGGTGTCTGTCATCTACGCCGCATGGAGTTCGCCGGGCGCCGGCCATACCACTTCCACGACCCCAGTCACGCGGCGTCGCGCCGCTGGGAGATCTGGATGGACGGCGACCAGGCGCGCGTCGTCGAGGCCGAGCGCGACGTATAGAGGCTGGCATCTGCACTTCTGACCGTTTGCGTAGTTGCAACGCGACGGCCGGGAGACGAGACTCGTCATCTCATGCCGATGTTTGGATCACGCCGCCGTCGTGGCCGGCTCCGCGTGAGGGACCTGGCTCCCGACCGCTACCTCACCGACGGCCGCCGGTTGTTCCGGGTGGCCGCTAGGTTCATCAACGACGGCTCGATCCTGGTCGTGATCGAGGACTGCGCGACCCTCGACGCGCGCGCCTATGCGGGCTCCGAGCTCGTGACGATGGACGTGCGTCCGGTTCGCCGGGTGAGGCCGTCGCCCGCCGGCGATCGTGAGCGTCAGGTGGGCGAGCCGCTGGTCGCCGTAGCTACTGGCACGGAGGCGACGGCCGGCGCCGGATCGCGCGCGGCATCGAGCGGCTGACCGGCGAACTGACCGCCGGCGCAGTCCTCGCAGTGGACGACGCGTCGTGGGTTTTGAATCCCGACCAGCCCGAGCACGCCGCCGAGCGCGACCAGCGCCGCCGAGATACCGATTGCAACGCGAAACGCCTCGACGGACGCCGACTGCACGGCGTGCGCGACCGGTACGCCCGCGACGGCCGGATCGACGCTGGCGAGCGTCGACTTGCGCGCCTGCGCCACCGCGGTTCGCGCCGCCGGCGACATCGGGACGCCCGCCAGTTTCTGGTCGAGCGTCGAGTTGAACTGCGACGAGACCACCGCTCCGATTGCCGCGATCGCGATCAGGCCTGCCACCCGGGCAACTGCGTTGTTGACGCCCGAGGCAATGCCCGCGTTGCCCTCGTCGGCGTCGGCCAGCACGGTCGCGGTCAGCGGCGCCACCGTGGCTGCGAGCCCGAGCGAGAACAACAGCAACGCCGGGAACAGATCCGTGAAGTAGTCGACGTCAGCGCCGAGTGTCGTCATCAATGCCAGCCCCGCCGCCGCCGTCAACGGGCCGAGGCCCATGAACAGCTTCGGGCCGTAACGGTCGGCGAGCCGCCCCATCCGCTTGGACAGCAGGAACATCACGATCGTGGACGGCAGAGTCGCGAATCCGGACGCAAGCGCGCTGTAGCCCGCGACCTCCTGGAGGAAGATCACGAGCAGGAAGAACGTGATGCCGAGCCCGCCGTACATCGTGAACGTCTCGACGTTGCCGACGGCGAAGTTGCGCCGTTTGAACAGGCCGAGCGGGAGCATTGGCGCCGGGGTCCGTCGTTCGTGCTCGACGAACACGCCGAGCAGGAGCAGACCTCCAAGCCCCGGGATCCACACCTGCGGGCTGGTCCAACCGACCACGGGCTGACGGATCAGCGCCAGCACCGGCCCGGCGAGGCCGAAGAACGTGAGCGCCGCGCCGAGCCAGTCGACCCTGGCGTGCGCCACCCCCGGCGGTCGGGCGGCACTGCGATCGACACGATCGCGAGCGTGGCGATCACGAACGGGATGTTCACTGCGAAGATCCACCGCCACGACACGGCGTCGACGAGATACCCGCCCGCGAGCGGCCCGAGCACCGTCGCGATGCCCGACCACGCCGTCCACGAGCCGATCGCGCCGCCGCGCTCCTCCTGCGGAAACGCGTCCACGATCACCGCCAGCGAACTCGGCATCAGCAGCGCCCCGAACGCGCCCTGCAGCGCCCGGCACGCGATCAGGAACCCGATGCTGGGAGCGATCGCGCACAGCAGCGACACGGCCGCGCTTCTCGACGC